>NZ_JBFUFZ010000001.1:0-1387126 GCF_056403175.1 Mesorhizobium sp. P3_A10
TATGACGGGTTGAAGGAAGAGATCGAGGAAGGCACCAACATCCTGCTCGAGCGCGGCTGGGTGCCTTACAAGGTGCTGACCGAGGCGCTGGTCGAAGGCATGCGCATCGTCGGCGAGGATTTTCGAGACGGCATCCTGTTCGTTCCCGAAGTGCTTTTGTCCGCCAACGCGATGAAGGCCGGCATGTTCATCCTGCGGCCGCTGCTCGCCGCCACCGGCGCACCCAAGCAGGGCAAGATGGTGATCGGCACCGTCAAGGGCGACATCCACGACATTGGCAAGAACCTCGTCGGCATGATGATGGAGGGCGCCGGCTTCGACGTCATCGACCTCGGCATCAACAATGCGGTCGAGAAGTATCTCGACGCCATCGAACAGCATCAGCCTGACATCATCGGCATGTCGGCACTGCTGACCACCACCATGCCCTACATGAAGGTCGTCATCGACACGATGAAGGAAAAGGGCATTCGCGACGATTATGTCGTGCTGGTTGGCGGCGCGCCGCTCAACGAGGAATTCGGCAAGGCCGTCGGCGCCGATGCCTATTGCCGCGATGCGGCCGTGGCGGTCGAAACCGCCAAGGACTTCATGAAGCGCAAGCACAACGTCCGCGCTTCAGCCTGATCTCTACGCAAGGCGTTTGGCCAACAATAAAAGCCGCGCCTTGCAGCGCGGCTTTTTTGTTCCCAGATGTTGGAAACAGATCGCGGCGGGTCAGGGTTTGGTGACGGTATCCTCAACGGCTTTGGCCGTCGATTTGACATCCCTGCCGACGCCGCGCACCGTGTTGGCGCAGGCCGACAGCGCCAGGGCGCAAGCAAGAATGGCAATCGGCACAGTGGTTGAAAGTTTCATGAACGGTTTATCCCTCTCTCGATAGATTCGCCCCACAGCAACGGAGGCCAGTTCGACAGGTTCCATGGCCAAGGTACAAAAAACCAAACCGAATCAAACCGACAGGCTGCTTGTCATCGCCTGCGGGATGATTGCGCGCGAGGTTTTGGCCGTCAAGGAACAGCTGGGGCTCGATCACCTCGAATTGACCTGCCTGCCGGCGGAGTTCCATTTCTATCCGGATCGCATTGCGCCGGCCATGGACAAGGCGATCGAGAAGGCCAAGGCCGAAGGCTACAGCAACATCTTCGTCGGCTATGGCGATTGCGGCACCGGCGGCCTGCTCGACCGCGTGCTGGAGAAGCATGGCGTCGAGCGGATGGCCGGGCCGCACTGTTTTGCCTTCTACCAGGGCATGGATGCCTATGCGAAGGTCGCCGACGACGACATGATGTCGTTCTACATGACCGACTTCCTGTGCCGCCAGTTCGACGCCTTCTTCATGAAGCCGCTCGGCCTCGACAAGCATCCGGAGCTGATCAAGGACTATTTCGGCAATTACGAGCGACTGGTCTATATCGCCCAGACCGACGACCCGGAACTCGATAAGGTTGCCGAGAAGGCCGCGAATATGCTCGGCCTCGCCTATGAGCGCCGCTCGACGGGCTATGGCGATCTGACGGCGGAACTGGCGCAAGCCGCCGCCCACGCCTGAAGCAATTCTTCACCGCAACGTCGTCAAGCCCGGATGACAGGCCGCCACGATCGGGTAAGTTGTGCCCCCAGACGCACACACAAGCTGCTCTCAGCCAAGAAACCGGGAACGCACCGATGATCATCCGCCCCCTGCTTGCCGTTCTCGGCCTTCTCTGCTTCGCCCTGCCCGCCTACGCCGACGGCGAGGTGCAGAAGCTGATTACGCCTGCCGACAAGGTGCGGCTCGACAAATATGGCGAGACCCGCAAGGCAGCGCTTGCTGAAGCCAAGGCGGGCGATCCCGCCGACGTCAAGCAGCTCGACGCCTTGCTGGCAAAGCCTTTCGTCGCCTTTTCCGACAAGGACCTGACCGGCAACTGGAAATGCCGCACCATTAAGGCCGGCGGCTTGGGCCCGCTCGTCATCTATGGCTGGTTCAAATGCAAGGTGAGCGACGACGGCTCCGGCTGGCGGCTGCAAAAGGTGAGCGGCTCGCAGCGCACCACAGGCCGCTTCTTCGACGATGGCGAAAAGCGCGCCATCTATCTCGGCTCGCTCTCCGTCAACGACGACCCGGCAAAGCCCTATGGCAGCGGTCCGCAAAGCGACCAGGTCGGCTACGCCTTCCGCAACAGCGCCAGCGAATGGCGCATCGAATTCCCGGCGCCCTATTACGAATCGAAGCTCGACATCATGGAATTCAAGCGCTGAGTTACAGTCCGGTGACAGCCACACCGATCACTAAGGATTAACCCGAACGGCCTAGCATCCCGAGCTTCTGGCCGGCATCCGGCCGCATCTTCCGGGCACGTCGCGAACCATGGAACCCCAGGGCTCAAATCCACGGCCGATTGTCGTCGTCACCGAAGGCGGCCCGCATATCTGGGCCATCGTCAACGCCATCGCCGACGAGCTAGGTCCTGTCAGCGTCATCCTCGAAAGCCCTGAATCCAAAAAGCAATTGCTGCTCGGCCGCGCCCGCCGCCAGGGCTGGATTTCCGCTGTCGGACAGCTTGGCACGATGGTGCTGACGCGGCTCGGCAAACGGTTTTTCGCCAGGCACGCGGCACGGTTGATCGCGCAACAGAAACTGCAGACCGAACCGAAGCCCGGACAAACGATCATCCATGTCCCCTCGGCCAACGCATCGGAGTGTTTGCAGGCGATCGCGGAAATCCAACCCGGCGTCGTGCTGCTTGCCGGCTGCCGCCTGCTATCGAAGCAGACGCTGGCAAAAATGCCGTGCCTGGTGCTCAACTACCACGCCGGCATCGCGCCGAAATACCGCGGCATGAATGGCGGCTACTGGGCGCTGGCCTCTAGCGACGCGCAAAATTTCGGCACCACGGTGCATCTGGTCGATGCCGGCGTCGACACCGGCGGCGTGCTGCGGCAGGCGCGCGGCCGGCCGGAACCAGGCGACACCATTTCAACCTATGCGCTGCGCCAGGCGGCATTCTCGCGCGAGGTCTGCGTCGAGGCGGTTCGGGACGCGCTTGCAGGAAAACTTGCCACCTCGGATCCCGGCCTGCCCTCGAAGCAATGGTATCATCCGACGATCTGGTTCTACCTCTGGACCGGCGTCAAAAGCGGCGTCTGGTAGACCCGCCATCCCAAGGATTTTCGTCTTTATTTTTGCGACTGCCAATTGCGTCGCTTTTGAATGCGCGCGCGTCGTCCCATAACAAGCGGCCCAACTGCGCTTGCGGCAATGCTCGAAATCACGAGGAGTAGGAATTCATGGCCGATCTGATCGTCGTCTACTGGCGCGACATCCCCGCCCAGGTCATCGTCAAGAAGGGCCGGCAGAACGCCAAGCGCGAACTGCCGCTGCGCTTCACCGAGGCGATCGACATGTGCGCCATGCGCACCGGCGCCGGCGGCACTGACGATTACCTCGCCGAATGGCGCAAGGCCGACCCGATTGCGGTCGGCGACGACCTCGAAGCCGAGGTCGAAAGGGCTTTTCAGGACCTCGATACGAAATACGACCGCGAGCGGCTGGTCGCTCTGGTGAAGGCGGGCGGGAAAGAAAATGTCTGAAACAACTCCTGCCAAAGGTGGCCCGGCGGTTACGCAGGCCACTCTCAACAAGAAGGCAGCGCCGAAATCCGACTACAAGCCGGCCGACGTGTCGCCGCAGCGGCGCGTGCAGCGCTCCTTTGCGGTGCGGCTGTGGTCGATCCGCCATTCCCGGCTGCTCGAATGGTTCTATTCCCGCTTCGCCGACGCGTTCCTGCTCCTCCATCCCCTGTGGAAGGGCATCGGCTACGGCCGTGTCGAGGGGCCGATCAAATTCGTCGAGAAGCGCGTCAAGGGCTTTATGTTCGACTGCCGCATGTGCGGCCAGTGCGTGCTGTCCTCCACCGGCATGTCATGCCCGATGAACTGCCCCAAGCAACTGCGCAACGGTCCCTGCGGCGGCGTCCGCGCCAACGGCAATTGCGAGGTCGAGCCGAACATGCCCTGCGTCTGGGTCAAGGCCTGGGAAGGTTCGCAGAACATGGTGCATGGCGACAAGATCCTCGACGTGCAGAAGCCTGTCGACCAGTCTCTGCGCGAAACCTCGGCCTGGCTGCGGGTGACCGCGCAGGCGGCGGCCACGCGCGAAGCCGCACAAGCACCCAAGACCGGAGCTTCGGCATGATCGGCCGCCAGCTCGACGAAAACCCGGCCGGCATCCACCTGCCGCTCGATCCCCTGCCCGGCCACACCTCGCGCGGCCGGCTGGAGCGCGTCTTGCGGCGCGGCGAGTTCGCGGTGACCACCGAACTCAACCCGCCCGACAGCGCCGATCCCGAAGACGTCTACAACCGCGCGAAAATCTTCGACGGCTGGGTCGACGCCATCAATGCCGTCGATGCCTCCGGCGCCAACTGCCACATGTCCTCGGTTGGCATCTGCGCGCTTTTGACCCGCATGGGCTATGCCCCGATCATGCAGATCGCCTGCCGCGACAAGAACCGCATCGCCATCCAGGGCGACGTTCTGGGCGGAGCCGCGATGGGCGTCGCCAACATGCTGTGCCTCACCGGCGACGGTGTGCAGGCCGGCGACCAGCCCGGCGCCAAGCCGGTGTTCGACCTCGATTCCATGTCGCTGCTCGAGACCTGTCGCATCATGCGCGACAACGGCAAGTTCCTGTCCGGCCGCAAGCTGACGACGCCGCCGCAGATTTTCCTGGGTGCGGCCGTCAATCCGTTCGCGCCGCCCTTCGACTTCCGCCCGATCCATCTCGGCAAGAAGATCGCCGCCGGCGCGCAGTTCGTGCAGACGCAGTACTGCTTCGACGTGCCGATGTTCAAAACCTTCATGCAGAAGGCGCGCGATCTCGGCCACACCGAAAAGGTGTTCATCCTGTGCGGCGTCGGCCCGCTGGCCTCGGCCAAGACGGCCAAGTGGATCCGCTCCAACGTGCCGGGCATCCACATCCCCGATACTATCATCAAGCGGCTGGAAGGCGCGCAGGACCAAAAGAAGGAAGGCAAGCAACTCTGCATCGACATCATCAACGAGGTGAAGGAAATTCCCGGCGTTTCCGGCGTCCATGTGATGGCCTATCGCCAGGAAGAATATGTCGCCGAGATCGTCGATGAATCGGGCGTGCTCAAGGGCCGCCAGCCGTGGAAGCGCGAAATTCGCCGCGACGACCAGCTCGTTGCCGACCGGCTCGACCACATACTGCACGACGAGATTACCGAAACGCAGGTGGACATGGTGAAGACCGCGCATTGACGGCGCGGCTGCTCACCATTCGCTTGATCGAAATCAGATAACGATATAAAGAACTCTTTATATCACGACGGAGAGATTTCATGACCCGTACCATCGTCGCCTCGGCGACACGAGAAATCATTATCGGCTTCGACCAGCCGTTCTGCGTGATCGGCGAACGCATCAACCCGACCGGCCGCAAGAAGCTGGCCGCCGAGATGATCGCCGGCAATTTCGAGACCGTCATCCGCGACGCGCTGGAACAGGCCGCCTGCGGCGCCACCATGCTCGACGTCAATGCCGGCGTCACCTCGGTCAACCCCAACGAGACCGAACCCGGCCTTCTGGTGCAGACGCTGGAGATCGTCCAGGGACTGGTCGACCTGCCGCTGTCGATCGACAGTTCGGTCACCGCGGCAATCGAAGCCGCGCTCAAGGTCGCCAAGGGCCGTCCGCTGGTCAACTCCGTCACCGGCGAGGAAGAAAAGCTCGAAGCCATCCTGCCGCTGGTCAAGAAATACAACGTTCCGGTCGTTGCCATCTCCAACGACGAGACCGGCATCTCGATGGACCCCGACGTGCGCTTCGCCGTCGCCAAGAAGATCGTCGAGCGCTGCGCCGATTTCGGCATTCCGGCGCATGACGTCGTCGTCGACCCGCTGGTCATGCCGATCGGCGCGCTGGGCGATGCCGGCCGCCAGGTGTTCGCGCTGCTGCGCCGCCTGCGCGAAGAGTTGAAGGTCAACACCACTTGCGGCCTCTCCAACATCTCGTTTGGCCTGCCGCATCGCCACGGCATCAACGCCGCCTTCATCCCGATGGTGATCGGCGCCGGCATGACCTCGGCGATCATGAACCCGGTGCGTCCGCAGGAAATGGAAGCCGTGCGCGGCGCCAATGTGCTGAACGGCACCGACGAGAACTGCACCAACTGGATCAGGACCTACAAGGACTACAAGCCGGCAGAAGGCGGCCAGGCCGTTGCCGCCCCGACCGCGGTCAACGCGCCGGGCGATGGCGCCGGCAATGGCGGTCGCCGCCGTGGCGGCCGTGAAGCCCGGATGGGTCGAGGATAAGCGCGCAATCGTGAACTCGCCTGCCAACATCACCGATCCGCTCGTGCTGTTCATGCCGTCGGGCAAGCGCGGGCGGTTTCCTGTGGGCACGCCGGTGCTGGATGCCGCGCGCCAGCTCGGCGTCTATGTCGAAAGCGTTTGCGGCGGACGCGCCACCTGCGGGCGCTGCCAGATCGAAGTGCAGGAAGGCAATTTCGCCAAGCACAAGATCATTTCCTCCAACGACCACATCACGCCCAAGGGCGCCAAGGAAGAGCGCTACGAACGCGTGCGCGGCCTGCCCGAACGGCGCCGCCTGTCCTGTTCGGCGCAGATCCTCGGCGATCTCGTCATCGACGTGCCGCAGGACACGGTCATCAACGCGCAGACCATCCGCAAGGACGCTGACACCAGGGTCATCGCCCGCGATTCGGCGGTCCGCATGTGTTATGTCGAGATCGAAGAGCCCGACATGCACAAGCCGCTCGGCGATCTCGATCGCCTGAAGATCGCGCTGATGCACGACTGGGGTCTGAAAAACCTCGATTTCGATTTTCATCTGTTGCCGCAGGTGCAAGGCATCCTGCGCAAGGGCAACTGGACCGCGACTGCTGCCATCTACAAGGATACCGAGACCGAGACCGCGCGAGTCATCGCCTTGTGGCCCGGCCTCAAGAACGAGGCCTATGGCCTGGCATGCGATATCGGCTCGACCACAATCGCCATGCATCTGGTGTCGCTACTGTCGGGCCGGGTCGCCGCGTCGTCGGGCACCTCCAACCCGCAGATCCGCTTCGGCGAGGATCTGATGAGCCGCGTCTCCTATGTGATGATGAACCCGGACGGCCGCGAAGGCATGACGGTTGCCGTGCGCGAGGCGATCTCCGGCCTCGTCGACAAGGTGTGCGCCGAAGGCAATGTCCAGCGCAACGACATCTTGGACAGCGTCTTCGTCGGCAATCCGATCATGCACCATCTGTTCCTCGGCATCGATCCGACCGAGCTCGGCGGCGCCCCCTTCGCGCTGGCCATCTCGGGCGCGGTGCACATCAAGGCGTCGGATATCGGCCTCAAGCTCAACCAGGGTGCCCGGCTCTACATGCTGCCTTGCATCGCCGGCCATGTCGGCGCCGATGCGGCGGCGGTCACGCTGTCGGAAGGTCCGCACCGCCAGGACGAGATGATGCTGATCGTCGATGTCGGAACCAATGCCGAGATCGTGCTCGGCAATCGCCAGCGCGTCGTGGCGGCGTCGTCTCCGACCGGCCCGGCCTTCGAAGGCGCGGAAATCTCCGGCGGCCAGCGCGCCGCCCCCGGCGCCATCGAGCGCGTGCGCATCGATGCCGACACGCTGGAGCCGAAGTATCGCGTCATCGGCTCGGAACTGTGGTCCGATGAGCCCGGCTTCCTCGACAGCGTGCAGGCGACCGGCGTCACCGGCATTTGCGGCTCCGGCATCATCGAGGTGGTCGCCGAAATGTATCTCGCCGGCATCATCTCGGAAGATGGCGTCATCGACGGATCGCTCGGCATGCGCTCACCGCGCGTCACCGCCAATGGCCGCACCTTCTCCTATGTGCTGAAGGAAGGCGAGCCGAAGATCACCATTACCCAGACCGACGTGCGCGCCATCCAGCTCGCCAAGGCAGCGCTCTATGCCGGCACCAAGCTGCTGATGGAAAAACAGCACACCGAGCATGTCGACCGCATCCACTTCGCCGGCGCCTTCGGCTCTTTCATCGATCCGAAATATGCCATGGTGCTGGGCCTGATCCCGGATTGCGACCTCGACAAGGTCTCCGCTGTCGGCAACGCCGCCGGCGCCGGTGCGCGCATGGCGCTGCTCAATCGCGGCTACCGCCGCGAGATCGAGGACACGGTCAGCAAGATCGAGAAGATCGAGACGGCGCTGGAGCCGAAATTCCAGGAGCATTTCGTCTACGCCATGGCACTGCCGAACAAGGTCGACCCCTTCCCGAAACTCTCGGCCGCAGTGAAACTGCCGCCACGCAAAACTGTCAGCGAGGACGGTGTTGCCGGCGACGCCGCCCCGCGCCGGCGTTCGCGAGAAGGCCACGCGGCAAGGCGCGGGCGGGAATAGACCGCCCGCAATAGAGCGTCAAACGCCTCCAATTTCATTTGTATGCAAATGTTTCAAGATCGGTCGATCTGGAAACGAAACCGCTGTTTTCGTGAAATCCGCCAGATACATGCGCGGCGCATTTAATCGGCATCAAGCGGCAGGCGGGAAATCGCTCCCAACCGCCGCGATCCTTCAAGGGAGATCAAGATGTCGATGTTCGAAAGCCTCGGCCGTTATGGTGCGGCCATCAAGCATGCCCACAACCGGAACAGGTCTGTCCGCGCGCTGAACAGCCTGCCTTCTGACATCCAGAAGGATATCGGCTGGCCGGTGTCGCCGCGCAATGACCCGCAGGCCACCCTGTCGGCTTTGCTCCTGGGCTCGGCGCGCTGATGACCTTCGCCGACAAATGCAAGCTGCTGGCCAAACGCCGGAGCCGCGATACGGCTCCGGCGACAACCGATACAAAGCTGCGCGCGGCACTTCTGCCTCGGTGTTGAACGCTGTTGCGGTGTCCTAATAGGCTGGGAAACCTGCCTTGGGGTTGCGGCCCCAGATCACACAACCGTGTTGACCACCACGCAAAACTTGACATTTCTGGCCGAGGCACGATCTTCGAAGGCAGGGAGAATTCTCTTAGTCGGCTCCAGCCGAAGTTCGTGTATCCGCATGCCCAGCTTCAAAAGCCACGTCGTTTCGTTTGTCCTCAGGCATAGCCGCAAGCAGGCCTTTTCCAGTCCGGAAAACCTGCAGCGCTGGATTGCCTATGCGCGCAAGACCGAGGACCATCAGCCGCTCGCGTCGATGCGATCGCGGCTCGACATTACGACGCGCAGCGTCGAGGGTTTTCCAGTCTACGAGATCGCGCCCAGGACCGGCGAGCGCAGGCGTATTCTCTACCTGCACGGCGGCGCCTTTGTCTTTCAAATCACGTCCTATCACTGGGGGCTGATCGCCGAAATGGCCGACCGGCTCGGCTTCGGCATCACGGTGCCGATCTACCCGATCGCCCCCGAGCACGATTTCCACGCCATGTTCGGCATGGTCGGCGAGGTCTACCGCCAAATGCTCGACGAAACCGAGGCTGGCGACATCACCTTCATGGGCGATTCCGCCGGTGGCAACATGGCCGTTGTGCTGACCATGATGGCCGCCGAAGACGCCCTGCCTTTGCCGTCGCGCCATGTGCTGATTTCACCCGGCCTCGATATGTCGCTCTCCAACCCCGAAGTGTTCGAGGCGGAGCGCAACGATCCGTGGCTGGGTATATCAGGCGGCCTGGAAGCGATCCGCATGTACAGCGCCGGCTTCGCTCGCAGCGACTGGCATATCAGCCCGCTCTACGGCGACCTCTCGGTGCTGCCGAAGACCCTGCTTCTGACCGGCTCGCACGACCTGCTCAGCCCCGACAATCTGATCTTCGCCGAGAAAGCGCGTGCCGCAGGCGTTGAGGTTGACGTCGTCTACGAGGAAGGCATGTTCCATGTCTGGCCGCTGATTGACATGCCCGAGGCGCGCCGCGCGCGCGACAGCATCGTGACCTTCTTGAGCGGTGAAGCCAAACCACGCCGCACTGCGGCCAGCGGATGGTCGCTGCAGGGTCAGATCGCGACCTGATTTCTTACCGGCAGCCATTGCGGACGAAAAAAGCCCGCCCCGATCCCGTCGGGACGGGCTCTGATCGTCACAAAGCTCAGAACTTGCCGGTTTCCCGGAACACTTCGAAGGTCGCGCGAATGTGGTCGGCGACCGCCTTGACCGGCGCGCTGGCGTCCGGCGCCACCACCATGGCCAGATTGTAGGTGCCGATGTCGGGCATGCCGTCCTTCGGGCAAAGCTCGACCATGTCGTTGCCGAGGAACGATTTCGGCAGCGGCGCCACCGCGAGATCGGACATGATGGCGGCGCGCTGGCCAGCCGTGTGCGCGCTCATATAGGCGATGCGGTAGTTGCGGCCTTCGCGGCCGAGCGCTTCGAGCGCCCCGGCCCGCCAGGCGCAGCCTTCTTCCCACAGCGATACTGGCAGCGGCTCACGCAGATGCGCGCAGCCGCCCTTGGCGCCGGCCCAGACGATCGGTTCGGTGAGCAGCACTTCGGCGCCGAGCGCGCTGGTCTTGTAGGAATTGGTCAGCAGCGTGATGTCGAGCGCGCGGTCATCCATGCGCCGGCGCAGATTGCTGCTCTGGTCGATGGTAACGTCGACGGCGATCGACGGGTGCGACTGCGCAAAACGCTTCAGCACATGCGGCAGCACGCGTTCGCCGTAGTCGTCCGGTGAACCGAGCCGCACCACGCCGACAATGTCGGGAATGATGAACTTCGACACCACCTCGCGGTTGATCGACAAAAGCCGGCGGGCGTAGCCGAGCAGCATCTCGCCATCCGTGGTCAGCGTTACCGAGCGCGCGTCGCGCGCGAAGACGGAACGGCCGAGAATGTCCTCCAGCTTCTTGATCTGCATGGAGACGGCAGACGGCGTGCGAAAGACCGCATTGGCCGCGGTGGTGAAGCTGCCGGTCTCGGCAATGGCTACGAAAGTGCGCAGGACATCGAGATCGAGCAGTGGCAGCGGATGATTGAGTGGGGCGTTCATCGGGATCGACCTTCAATTTTTCTGATGCAAACCATCATTCCATTTCGTTTGATTGAACATCAGAATGGGAGGATAGTCAACTCCATCGAAGCAGGACCTACCGAAGCAGCCACCAAACGACCACGACACAGACCTGCAATCGACATGAAATGAAGCTGAAACCGGATGTAACGCCTCAACGGCGGATCCTCCCACCGCAAACGAAGGAGAACAAAATGTCTATCCTGTCATCCATTGGTCGCCTCGCGACCGAATTCAGCGCGGCCCGCGCCCGCTACCAGACCGAACGTGCCATTCACTCGCTGCCGATCGAATTGCAGAAGGACATTGGCTGGCCTGAAGCTGCCGACACCAAGACCGGTGCACGCCACGGCGTCGGATCCTGGGCTGGAGCGAAGTAAACCGTGTGTAGCAAAGAATGAAGGCCTGCCGCGCAGACCATGCCCGGCAGGCCTTCTCAGTTTTATTTGCACTCAAATGAATTTTGGAGCCATGTCGCCGCTGCATGGCGCATATGAGCAAGCCGCATAGCGGCGCGAATTCCCAATTAACGCCTTGTAAATAATGGTAAATTCTGGGCAGTCTGCCCAATAATGTCGCAATCGGTGTCGCATTTCATATCAAGCGCTTCGCATTTGCGATTTAGTTTGTCCTCGCACAAGCCTATATCAGCGTCAGCAAACGAGCTGCCCCACTCCATAAAGCGAAGGCGACCCGTCTGAGCAACCGAATGGAGATGATCATGAAGCTTTTTGCCCGCCTCTTTGCCCGCCGCGAAATGAACCTGACGACCGCTCTTGAGCGCCAGCGTCTCGCCAACACCATGCCCGGCCAGACCGGCGCCATGAATGCAGCGCGCCTCGGCTTCGTCGCCTGAGATAACAGCTTGCGAAGGCAGCGTCCCCTGCCGCTGCTTCGAAGTTGATCCGAGCGTCGCTTCGGTTTGCCGGGGCGGCGTTTTCGTCTGTGCCGTAGCCACGCCGGCCAGGTCTGCTTAACCGATCAGCATTTTGAGCCCATCGCCTGGGCGATTGCCCATTTGCGACCCATGTCGCAAATATAGTTGCCTCTACGCCCTCTACCCGATTGACAGGAATGGTTTTTCCTGATGACGCTGTGCTGTTCGCGACATCCTGTTCGCGTCATGGCCCGCGTGAGGTTTCCCCGTGAATGCCGTTGTAAAGCACCCGATCAAGCGATCGTTTGTATTCTTCCTTATCCCCGATTTCACCATGATCGCCTTTGCGACAGCGCTCGACCCGCTGCGCTCGGCCAACCGCATGCTTGGCTACGAGGCCTATCGCTGGCGCCTCGCCAGCATCGACGGCAAGCCGGTGCGCGCCTCGAACGGCGTCGAATGCGCTGTCAACACCTCGCTCGAGGAAGAGCGGAAGAAGATGGCCGGGCCCGAGCGGCCGAACATGGCGATCGTCTGCAGCGGCGTCAATGTCGAGCGCTACCAGAACAGATCCGCCTTCGCCTGGCTGCGCGAGGAGTACAATCGCGGCGTTGCCGTTGGCGGCCTGTGCACCGGCGCCCATATCCTGGCAGCCGCCGGCCTGCTCTCCAACAAGCGTTGCGCCATCCATTGGGAGAACCTGCCGGGCTTTTCCGAGGCATTCCCCAAGGCCAATGTCTTTGCCGACCTGTTCGAGATCGACCAGAACATCTACACCTGCGCCGGCGGCACCGCCGCGCTCGACATGATGCTGAAGCTGATCGGCGACGATTTCGACGAAAATCTGGTCAACCGGGTGTGCGAGCAGGTGCTGACTGACCGCGTCCGCAGCCCGACCGACCGCCAGCGCCTGCCCCTGCGCGCCCGCCTTGGCGTGCAGAATTCCAAGGTGCTGACCATCATCGAATTGATGGAAGGCAATCTGTCCGAGCCGCTGTCGCTGATCGAGATCGCCGACCATGTCGACCTGTCGCGCCGACAGATCGAGCGGCTGTTCCGCACCGAAATGGGCAGGTCCCCTGCCCGCTATTATCTCGAAATCCGACTCGACCGTGCCAGGCACTTGCTGATCCAGTCGTCGATGCCGGTGGTCGAGGTGGCGGTCGCCTGTGGCTTCGTCTCGGCCTCGCATTTCTCCAAATGCTACCGCGAGCTCTACGCCCGCTCACCGCAGCAGGAGCGCGTCGACCGCAAGCAGTTGCTCGCGGCCTGATTTCTCAAAAAAATGCCTGGCGCCCCTATTGCTGCGGACGGGAATCGCCGGGCAACGCCCGGCCTGCGACTGGTTCAATACCCGTCGCAATAGCATTCGGCCGACGAGATGCGGTCGTTCCAGCCGCTGCCCTGAAAATCGCGAATCCTGCGAGTGATTTCGATCGAACGGCCCCGCCGGCGTGAATCTTCATAGGCGACAAGGGTGCAGCCGCGACGCACGAACACGGAAGACACGCGGTCGTTCCAGAACTGGCCTGCGCGAAAATTCACGGAATCGTCGGCGCTCATCTCCAGCGATCGCCCGCGGAAATTCCCATGCTCGAACATGACACAGGCGGGTTCGTCATCGTAGGCGCTGGCGCTGCCGACGCAAAGCGCCGACGCGACAATCGTCAGGATCACAAGATTTCTCATATGCTACTTCCCTCGTTTTGACCGCGTCGCGACCGGCAGCTTGATCCCGCATCGCGCGGGCGAGTTTGCCATTGCTTGCGACAACGAGGCAAGGTCGGGCAGACCTGCGCGTCGCACTTTGTGCATCCAGGCGACACACTGCGCTCTAGCGGCTGTCGAACATCCAGCTGCGGTCGCGCCACATTTTCTCGCCGGCCAGGCAGTCGACGGGCGGGCCATCCTGCGCCAGCACCACCGGCGGGTGATCGGCCTCTTCCGCCGCCCATTGCGGCGAGGCAGAGCCTGCAAGCTCCAGCACCAGCTTACGGCGGATCGCTTCGGGAAATTGTGTCCAGTCGTTGACCGGGATCATAAAGGAGCCGGGTCCGCCGATCACGCAGTCGCTGTAGTAGCGGTCGAGATTGTTGACGTCGAAGGCACCGGTGAAACCGCCGCGGGTCATCAGCGGCAACCCATTGATGATGATGCCTTGCTTCACCAGACCGTCGCGGGTGATATCGACCGGGGCGCCCTGGTTGTTGGGACCGTCGCCCGAGATATCGATGACCCGCTTGACGCCCTGAAAGCCACTTTCGGCGAAAAGATCGCTGCCGAATTCAAGTGCACCGGAAATCGAGGTGCGACGCGCACTGCCCGGCGGATGGGCGGAAAGTTGCGCGACCACCCGTTCGGCATCGGCACGGTTGGCGATCACCGTCCACGGCACGATGACATGCTGCCAGGTCGTTCCGGCCCATTCGACATAGGTGACGGCGATCTTGCCGTAAGTGCCGTCGGCAATCGCCTGCAGCACATGATCGTGCGTCAGCGCCGCCGCATAGCCGTGGCGCTGGATCTCAAGCTCATCCGGTGACATGGAGAGGGAAACATCGACGGCCAGCACCAGCTCGATATCGACAGGCTCGTCCGAGAGGGAGGCCGGCGTCAGCCAGAGCAGCAGCGCCAGCGCGGCGCAGCCCGAAAGCAAATGTCTTGCACAGGCAAAAGCAGACATGCCGCAAGGGTAAGCGAGAATCACGGATCGACAAAGAGAAAAGCCCGGCGCTGCGCCGGGCTTTGCAGACATCTTTGCGGGTCAGCCGCCTACCGGCCGGACCCATCATCACTCAGCTGCGCGGCTTGAGGTTCTCCGGGTCGTAGAGCGGCTTGTAGCCGACGGCGGCCACTTCCACCGGATAGGTCTCGCCAAAATACTCGATGATGAGCTTGCGGCCTTCCTGGGCATACGCCCAGGGCAGATAGGCGAGACCGATGTTCTTGCCGATGGTCGGACCATAGGCCATCGACGTCGTGAACGACCGGCGGCCGACTTCGTCGACCAGCGTTTCGCCCGTCTTCGGGTCCATCACCGGCATGATGCCGACGGGATAGCGGGCAACGCCCTTTGCATCGACATTGTCGGTCACCACCAGCGTGCAAAGCATGGCCGGCTGGTGCTCGCGTTCGCGGTATTCCACATGTTTGGCCTTGCCGCAGAAATCGTTCTCCTTGACCTTTGGGCGAGCGAGATCGGCTTCCAGCAGATTGTACTCGGTCAGTAGGTCGGCGTTTTGCAGGCGCAGGCTCTTTTCCATGCGCCGGGTGTTGGCATAGGTCTCGACGCCGAAAGGCATGACGCCGGTCGAGCGCAACGCGTCCCAGACGGCGAGGCCGTCCTCGTAGCGCATATGCAGTTCCCAGCCCTGCTCGCCGACATAGGAGATGCGGAACGCGGTGACATCCTTGCCGCCGATCCGAACCTGTTTGATTGCCGCGAAGGGGAAATTCTCGACCGAGAGCCCATCAGGATTCTCGACCACCTTCTGCAGCGTCGTCCGCGCATTCGGGCCCCAGATGCCGACAGTCACATACTTCTCGGTCACGTCGGTGATGGTGACATCAAAGCCTTTGTCCTGTGCCGTGCGGCGCATGTACTGGAAGTCGCGCGGGCCGGCGTCGGCGCCGTCGATCAAGCGACAGCGGTCGGCCATGCGGATGACGGTAAAGTCGGCGCGCACCATGCCTTCCTCGTCGAGGAAGTGGGTGTAGATGCCCTTGCCGATGTTGTTGTCGCCGCCGATCTTGGCCGCGCACAGCCATTCCAGCAGCGCGACATGGTCCGGTCCTTCGATGTCATACATGGCGAAATGCGACAGGTTGACGATGCCGCAATCCTCGCTCATGGCGAGATGTTCGGCATTGGAGACGCGCCAGAAATGGCGGTTGTCCCACTCGTTTGCACGCACCGGCACCCGGTTGCCGTACTTCTCCAGGAGGTGTTCGTTGGCGGCATAGCCGTGCGCCCGTTCCCAGCCGCCCAGTTCCATGAAGTAGCCGCCGAGTTCCTTCTCGCGCTCCCAGAACGGCGAGCGCCTTATGTTGCGGGCCTTGGAGAACGGCTCGCGCGGATGCACCGCCGGATTGTAGACCTTCATCGCCGTCTCGGTGCAGCGGTCCCAGATGAACTGCTCCTTCGTCTGGTGCGGATAGAAGCGCGCATAGTCGATGGCGTGGTGGTCGATTTCCGTGCGGCCGTCCGTCATCCAGTCGGCGATCAGCTTGCCCATGCCGGGGCCGTCCTTGACCCAGATGGCGACGGCATACCAGAGACCCCTGACCTTCTGGCTTTCGCCCATCGACGGGCCGCCATCCGCGGTCACCTGCAGCAGGCCGTTGAAGGAATGGCTTTCATTGTAGCCGAGCTCGCCCAGGATCGGCGTCAGTTCCATGGCGCGCTCGAGCGGCGCCAGAATCTGCTCCATGTCGAGGTCGCGCTGCGACGGCGACAGCCGGGCCTGATCCTTCTCCAGGAGGTCGCGCGGATGGCAAAGGCGCGGATTGTTTTCTTCGTAATAACCCCATTCGATCTGCCCGCCCTCGGCGGTCTTGGGGTCGCCGGTGTCGCGCATATAGGCGGAATTGCCTTGATCGCGCAGCAGCGGCCAGCCGATCTCCTTGCCGGTGCCGGCGAACTCGTTGTACGGGCCAAAGAAGGTCAGTGGATGGTCTATCGGCATCACCGGCAGGTCTTCGCCGACCATTTCCGCGATCAACCGCCCCCATATGCCGGCGCAGACGATGACATAGTCGGCCATGATCGTGCCGCGGTCGGTGACGACGCCCTTGATGCGGCCGTCCTCGACGATGAGGGATTTGGCCGGCGTGTTGGCGAAAGATTTCAACTTGCCCGAAGCTTCCGCCTGGTCGACCAGCTTGCCGGCGACGGTCTGCGAGCGCGGAATGACGAGGCCGGCATCGGGGTCCCACAGGCCGCCCTGCACCATCGCTTCTTCGATGAGCGGAAATTTTTCCTTGATCTCGGCCGGTTCGATCAGGCGGGCGCGCGTGCCGAAAGCCTTGGCCGAGGCGATCTTGCGCTTGATTTCTTCCATGCGGGCGTCATCGCCGACGCGCGCCACTTCCAGGCCGCCGATGCGGGCGTAGTGACCCATCTTCTCGTAGAAATCGATCGAGTAGATCGTCGTCCAGCAGGACAGGAAGTCATGGCTGGTCGTGTAGCAGAAGTCGGAGGCGTGCGCGGTCGAGCCGATATCGGTCGGGATGCCCGATTTGTCGATGCCGACAATGTCGGTCCAGCCGCGTTCGATCAGGTGATGGGCGATCGACGCGCCGACAATACCGCCAAGGCCGACGATGACGACCTTCGCCTGTTTCGGAAACTCTGCCATTGCCCGCGACTCCAAAGTGATAAAGCGCGCGGACTATAGGGCGGAGCGGTGGCGCGGATGAAGCCTGTTTGCGACATTGGCAAAAAGCCGAGCGACCAGACGATAGAATGGCTTCGCGTCGGCCCGTGGAAAGACGCTCAGGCGAAGGCCCAGACGTCCTCGGCCTGGAAACCGACCTGGTAGCCTGATGTCTTCAGCTTGACCACGACCTGGCCGATTTCCGCCGCCGGCAGCGCGCCGACCTCGACCTTGATCATGCCGGGACGGTAGCGCTTGAGGTCGAGCTGTTCGAAGACGATCCAGTCGGCGCCCTCGCAGTCGACCAGGAAGGCGTCGATGTAGGTGATGCCGTTGCGGTCGAGCAGCGTCTGCAGCGTCTCCGACGGCACCTCGATATCCCTGAGGTGCGGCGCGAACTTGTTGAAATTGGCATCGGCCTCGCCCCAGGCATTCTTGCCCGACATCAGATTGGTGTCGGTGACCGACGAACAGCCGATGAATTCGATCGGCAACGTGCCGGCCTCGAGTGCGGCGGCATCGAAGGTGTGGACGGTGATCGTGCCCTTGGTCTTGGTCACCGCCACGGGTTCGATGACGAAGCGCTCGGTATCGGGATAGTTGGCACGCAGCCGTTTCTGATTGTAGGGGATCGGCTCGACCAGCACGGCGCGGGCGCGCGGAATACGGTGCAGCCACGGCGTCACATCGTCGAACAGCGCGCCGTCGCAGGCGCCGACATTGACCATCTGAAACGGTCGCCTGCCCCCACTGAGGCGCGCCTTCAGCGCCGCCTTGGCCAGGAATTTCGTGCCGTGCAGCGACGGGCTACGGTCGAGAACGCCGGTGGGAAGACCGAGCGACAGGGCCATGCGCGCCAGGCTGGAAACGGAACTCATGGCTTATCTCCAGATATGACGTGCAAGGCGCGTCGCCCGTTCAGGCTTGCCGATGCCCAGAGAGCCATCATCGGGCCGGCGAGCAGCAGGAACGGCGGGATCAGATTGGGAAAATAGATGCGGCTGTCGTGGATCGGAAAGACGGTGAATTTCGCCAGCACGCCAAGCACAAGTGCGGCAAGCAAGATGCCGGCGCGGCGGTCGAGCCGAAAGCCGGCGCGGCTCAACGCATACCAGCCGGCCAGGGCCAGCACCGAGACGCCGACCCAGCTGTTCAGGGCGATGGCGCGAACCAGCGAGGCGGCGAACGCCTTGAGGTAGGCAACAACCGAAAACGGCGGATCGAAACCGTCCATATTGTAGTGCTGCTCGATGCTGGAAAACCACAGATGCGGCCACCAGCCAGGATGGTGGGCCCAGTGCGAGATGGCGAAATAGGCGACGAAGGAGGCGGCAAAGCCGGCCAGCGCGCCCCACGCCCGCTGCCGGAAAACGACCAGCAGTACGGCGAAGATGGTGAGGAAGACGATGTTGTCGGGTCGCGCCATGAAGGCGAGGAAGAGCAGGAGCGCCGTCGCCACATCACGGCCGCGCACATAGGCAAACAGCCCGCCGAGAAACAGCGCCGAGCACAACAGATCCGGCGTCGAGGCCCGCGCCACTTCGCCGAAATCGGCCATGATCAGCACCGCGCCAACAATCGGCGCCAGCGCCAGCGCATTTTGAGACCGCAGCCAGAGCAGCGCGATCGCGCCAAACAGCAGCACCGAGAACACCGATACCAGCCGCATCGCCTCGACCGGCGATATCACCGAACTCATCGTCGACAGGATCTCGGCATAAAGGAACTTGATCCGGTACATGCCGAGCAGCGAATGGAAATCGGCGGCATTTTCGCTCATGTGGCTGCGGAACCCGTCACCATCGTCGGTCAGCGTCTTGTAGTCGCCGGCCGACACCCCGGCCTTGACCGCACCATAGGCATAGTCATGCAAGGCCTGCGCATCGGGATAGGTGCCTTCTTCGGCAACAGCCAGATAGGGCAGCATGTCCCAATTGGCGTCGGGCATGAACCAGGCCGTCGCCGCCGTCAGAAAGATGTAGAGAGCAAAGGCCGCCGCACCGATCGGCGCGGCCAGCCGCCCATAGGTGCCCTCGCCCCATGCCAGACCGGCCGCGGTGAGCCGGTCGAGCAGAGTGTTTGAAGCGGGCGACCTGGTCAGCATCGTTGCGCTCAGCGAACTTGGCTTTTGACGAAATCCTTCACGATCGACACGATGCCGCGCGACAACAGACTGTCGAAGGCATCGACGAAGCGGTCGACATGCTCGCGCTGGCAGATCAGCGGCGGCTCCAGCCGGATGACGTTGCGGTTGTATTCGGTGAAGGCGACGAGCACGTCATAGTCGCGCAACAGCAGCGCGCCGACGAAGCCGGACAGCGATCCCTTGAGCTTGTCGTCGAGCACGCTGACGATCGGCCGCAGCACCATCGGCAAGGTCTGCGAGAAGTCGTGGAACTCCAGCCCGACCATAAAACCCTTGCCGCGCACATCCTTGATGATCTTCGGGTATTTCTCCTTCAACGCCTGCAGGCGCTGCAGCAGATAGTCGCCGGTCGAGGCGGCGTTGTCGATCAGCCCCTCGTCATAGAGTACATTGAGGCCCTCGATCGCGGTGACGCAGGCCTCGCCCATGCCGCCGAAGGTCGCCATGGCATGGATCATCGCCGTCTTCGGCGTGCCATAGGCCTTCATATAGACCTCGCGCCGGGCGATCATGGCGCCGACCGCCGCCTTGCCGGCGCCGAGCGACTTGGCCAACGCCGTCACATCAGGGACAACGCCATAGTGTTCGAACGCATAGAAGCGGCCGGAGCGGCCATAGCCGCACTGCACTTCATCGGCGACCCACAGCACGCCATACTGGTCGCACAGCGCGCGCAGCTTCTGCCAGTATTCGGCAGGCGCCTGGATGATGCCGCCGCCGCCCTGGATCGTTTCGAGCACGATGACGCCAACCTCGGGATCGGAGCGGAACAGGCGCTCGACGGCCTCGATGTCGGCGAATGGAATGCGGACCGTATTCTCGGCCATCTTGAAGTCGGCGCGGTAGAGCTGGCCGTCGGTGATGCCCAGCACGCCCTTGGTCTTGCCGTGGAAGGAATTCTCGGCATAGACGATCTTCGGCCGCTTCGGGCCGGCAGCGCGCTCGGCAAGCTTGACCGCCGCTTCCATGGCTTCCGAACCGGACGAGCCCAAAAACACCATGTCGAGATCGCCGGGCGAGCATTTGGCGATGTTGTGCGCCAGAGCTGCCGCATATTGCGACATGAAGGCGATGGCGATCTCCTGGCGCTTTTCCTCCTGGAACTTGCGGCGTGCTTCGAGAATGCGCGGATGGTTGTGGCCAAAAGCCAGCGAACCGAAGCCGCCGAAGAAATCGAGGATCTTTCGGCCATTCTGGTCGATGTAGAACATGCCTTCGGCACGTTCGATTTTGATCTTGTGGAAGCCGAGCAGCTTCATGAAATGCAGCTGGCCGGGATTGAGATGCGCCTTGAACAGGTCGGTCATCCGCGCCACGTCCATCGCCTTCGCCTGCTCGACGCTGATCAGGTTGGGCTTGGCGATGCTGGCGGGCGACAGCGCCGGCGCGCTGACCATGGTACGCGTATTCGTCTGCTCGGGCTTGGCCATGACGGTCATCTCAATCTCCTGTCTGCGCGCATGACCAGGGTCGTGCGCAACGAAAACTGTTCGGCGAGCCGGCTATTCGGCAGGCACATGTTTGGTGGCGACGGCATGACCGGCCTTCTTGGCGCGGTATTCGCTGTAGGCGGCGATCAGCATGTCCTCGTCGCGATATTGCGGCACCCAGCCGAGCTGGCGCTCGGCCTTGGACACGTCGAGCACGCATTCCTCGTCGGCGATCAGATACTGCTCGGGATCCATGATCGGCAGGTTCATGAGGTCGAGCAGGTCAAGCGTGCGCTTGACCGCCCAGCCCGGCGTCGGGATCAGCAGCGATTTCGACCCGGCATGCTTGATCAGGTCGCCGAGCAATTTCTTCACCGGTGGCGGATTGAGCGAGCCGAGATTATAGGCCTCGTTCGGCACGCCAGCCTTCCAGGCCGCGCGGGCAGCTTCCGCGCAATCGAAAACAGAAATGAACTGATAGGGGTTTTTGCCGGAACCGATCATCGGCACCGGAAAGTTCCAGTCGATCAGCTTGAACAGCTTCTCCAGGATGCCGAGGCGGCCGGGACCGATGATTAGGCGTGGCCGAAACAGCGAGATCGATATGCCGCGCTTGCGCCATTCGGCCGCCAGCTCCTCGGTCTTCTGCTTCGACCAGCCATATTCGCCAAGCGGCGCCACCGGATGCTCCTCGGTCATCGGCTGCGTCACCGTATGGCCGTAGATCATGTCGGTCGTGTAGTGGACGAGCTTTGGCGCGCCGGCCTTGTCCATCGCCTGCATGATGTGCTCGGTGCCGTGGAAATTCACCGGAAAGAAGAAGTCGTGGCGCTTGGCGCGCACCTGGATCGGCGACAGCATCTTCGCCGACAGATTGTAGACCATGTCGTCGGCCTTGAGCCCGACTGAGGCAACCGAGGCCTTATCAGTCACGTCGCATGTGGCAAAGCGGACCGAGCGGTAATGCGGCAGGTCGCTCTTGACGATGTCGGCAACGACAACCTCTTCGCCATCGGCCACAAGTTTCGGGGCAAGGTGGCGGCCGACGAAGCCGTCGCCACCGAAAATCACATGTCTCATCGAACGGTCTCGCTGGTGTGGATCTTGTCGGGCGAAAGGGAAGCCGTTTCCTCGTCATGGCCGCGCCCGCTTTGGGCGATCAGCACCGTGCCGACGCAGATGAAGGCAATACCGGAGATGCGCCAGGCATTGAGGTCCTCGCGGAAAAGGAAATAGGCGAAGATCGCAACGGCGACATAGGCGAGGCTGAGGAACGGATAGGCAAAGGAGAGCTCGACCTTGGACAGCACATAAAGGTGCGAGGCCATCGAGATGACGAAGGTGCAGAGGCCAAGAAACACCCACGGGCTGAAGACGATCTGCAACAGCTTCACCAGGGGATTGGTACCCTCGAACGAAATCGGCCCGAGCGACATCATGCCTTGCTTCAGCATCAGCTGCGCGGCAGCATTGGTCATGACAGTGAACAGAATGAAGACGATGTATTTCATGTTTCGCACCCGCCCTGCAGCGGTCCTACTACAGACCTGCAAAGATTTCGTGAAGTCACAACAACGTTTTGAGTAAACCCCGGCGTTAACGGATCATTCACCACGAATTACTCAAATTTTATCTATTCCGCCGCCTCGACAGTCCCGCGCCGCACGTCCAGTTTTTTCGCCGTCCGCGCCCAGAAGTCCGACAGCAGGGCGGGGTCGCGCAGCGCCTCCAGCTGCTGCCAATCCGGAAACGACGCGGCGAAGGTGGCCGCGCCCATGCGCGCATCCTTATAGGGATTGACCGCGCCACCGGCCTCGACCGTGATGCGGTCAAGCTCGTTCAGCAGCTGCAGCGTCGTCTCGCCGCGATTGGGGAAATCCAGCGTCAGCGTGTATCCCGGCCGCGGGAACGACAGCAGCGCCGGCGAAGGGATCGAGCCGAAACGCTTCAGCACCGTGAGGAACGACCCCTGCCCCGCCCGTCTCGCCGCCTCGAGCAGCGCCGGCACCGCTTGGTATGCAGCCTGTTCCGGCACCACGCTCTGGTGCTGGAACAAGCCCTTCGGCCCATAGAGCCGGTTCCAGTCACCAACGCCGTCGAGCGGAAAGAAAAAGCCCTGGTAACCCACACGGCGCGGCGCTGACGAGCGTCCCTTCTTCCACCTATAGGCAGCATTGAATGCCGTCAGGAACGGCCGGTTGAGCACATTGAACGGCGGCTGGAAAGGCACTGAGAGACGTCCGCCAGAACGAGCGGCCGTATGCGAACCATGCTCGGCATGGTTGCCGGTGAACAGCAGCCCGCGTCCACGGCCGTGGCCGCCGGCAAGCTGATCGATCCAGGCAACCGCATATTCATTGGCCTGATCGGCGGCTTCGGCCAGCGCGAAGAATTCGCCGAGATCGCGAAACGGCGTCGCCTTCTCGACGATGTCGAGCGAAGACACCCGCATCAGCCGGATCGACGCCGACAGGATCAGGCCGGTAAGCCCCATGCCGCCGATCGTCGCCTGGAACAGGCGGGCATTGTCGGTGGCCGAGCAATGATAGGTCCGCCCGTCTGATCTGAGCAGCGTGAAGGACGCGACATGGCAACCGAAGGTGCCGCGCCGGTGATGGTTCTTGCCATGCACGTCGTTGGCGATGGCGCCGCCAAGCGTCACGAACTGCGTGCCTGGCACGACCGCTGGGAAAAAACTGTAAGGTGCGGCATGGGCAATGATGTCGGACAGAAGCACGCCGGCTTCTGCCTCGAGAAGACCGGTCTCGGCATCTAAGGCGAGAATGCGGTTCAGCGGCCGCATGTCGACGACGGTGCCGGCTTCGTTCTGGCAGGAATCGCCATAGGAACGGCCATTGCCATAGGCGAGCAACGCATTCTTCTTTGCCTTGCCGCTCTTCATCAGGGCGATGGCGTCATCCGCGGGAATGCTGCGCGGCGCCGGCGGCGTGGCGAGACCAAAACTCTGGAACCGTTCGGCCATGCCTACCAGCCCCCGGCAACCAGCAGCAATGCGCCGATAAGCACGACGATCTGGCTGCGCCAGTCGCGGATGATGAAGACGACCGGATCGTCATGCAACTCATCGCGGCGGGCGAGGATCCAGACGCGCATAGTGAGGTAAAGCACGATCGGTGCCAGCGGCCAGACTAGCCAGGGATGCGGATAGAGTTCGCGCACGGCCATGCTGTCCATATAGAGCGCCAGCACCAGGGCAGAGGAAAAGGCCGAGGCCATGCCGGCCTGGGCAACGATCTCCTGGTCTTCGGTGCGGTAGCCGCGACCGGCAATGCGCTCGCCTGCCGGGATGGCGGTGGTGCGCAGCTCGACATAGCGCTTCACCAGCGCCAGCGACAGGAAGAAGAAGATCGAGAAGGCCAGCAGCCAGAAGGAGACGTCGACGCCGGTGGCCGCCGCTCCGGCCAGCACGCGGATCGTGTAGAGCCCGGCCAGCGTCAGTACATCGACCAGAAGCATACGCTTGAGCGACAGCGAATAGGCCGTGGTGACGACCATATAGCCGCCGAGCACGCCGAGGAATTCGATCGGCAGCAGCAGCCCTGCAGCGATGCCGGTGGCGAGCAACGCTGCCATCGAGCCAAGGCCGAACGGGATCGACAATGCGCCACTGGCGAAAGGCCGGTTGCGCTTGGTCGGATGTTTGCGATCGAGAGCGAGATCAAAGAAATCGTTGAGGATGTAAATGGCGGAAGCCACCGCACTGAAGGACACAAACGCCAGCAGGCATTGCCAGATCATGTTGGCGTTGAAGTACTCGTGCGACAGCACCATCGGCACCGCGATCAGCGAGTTCTTCAGCCATTGATGCACGCGCAGCATCTTGACGAAAGTCCGCAAGGTCGGCTTCGGCACCGGCACCATTTCAGCGTCGTGTGCCACCTGCCAGCGCGCCGCGTGGCGGTCGGGCGCCACGACTATTGCCGCGCGCGCGGCGTCGAAGACCTTGAGGTCGTGCCGGCTGTTGCCGGCATAGTCGAAGCCGCCATCGCCATAGGCGGCGACAAGTGCGGCGCGCTTACGGCCCGAGGTCATGTTGTGCGGGCCGTCGGTCGCCAGCACATGATCGAATATATTGAGATGTGCGGCGATCGCCTCGGCGAATTTGCGCGGCGTACCGGTCGCCAGCACGATCTTGCGGCCTTCGCCATGTTCGGTGCGCATGCGATCGAGCAGCACCTCGCGATAGGGCAGCGATGCGGGATCGATGTCGATGCGGTCAGCGATGGCCTGCTTCAGCCGCGCCGGCCCGCCGGCCAGCCAGAACGGCACCAGGAAAATATACAGCGGATTCTTCTTGATGAGGATGAACAGGCCTTCCCACAGAAGGTCCGTTGCAATCAGCGTGCCGTCGAGATCGACCGCAAGTGGAATTGCGTTCCTGTCCGACCGCGCGTCCATTTCGTGCTGCCCTGCCTGAATCCGTCGTGCCGTGTTACGGCGTCTTCGGATGGCTATAGCGGGGAACGGCGTAGCGAACGTTAAAACGTCTGGTTGCAGGCGGCGGGCGCTGCGGTATTTCCGGCGTCATTGTTAAGCAACCATTACCGCAAACAATAAAAGGCCGGGCAATGCCCGGCCTTTCAAACGATGCCGCCGACCTTTACTTGATGCGGGCGACGCCACCCGAAATCTCGACCGTTTCCGAGCCGGTCAGGGCCTCGAGGTCACCATTGGGCAAGGTGACGAAACAGCCATTCGGGCAGAATTCCACGGTTTCGCCGGCGGCCAGCGCCAGCTCCGTCTTGCCACCGCCTTCCGTCACGATCAGCGTGCGCGTTTCGGCATCCTTGTTGACCGCGCTGGCGGCGAAGGCCGAACCACTCGCTGCAGTAAAAGCGATGGCGACGACGAGCGACTTCCACATTTTGCAATATCGGTGTTTCCACCGCCTCTTGTTGCATTTCGCAAGGCATTCTCGCCCTTTGCATGGAAGCTTATATGAGATGGAAGCTGAACCGCAACTGAATGCCGCATTCATGCCGCAATTGGTTTTCGGCATCGGCCGAATACGGATAGACCCTAATCAGGATCGGGTTTGCGGGCCTTCCGCCCGGTCTTGGCCAGGCGCTTCTTCTCGGCCGCGGCTTCAGCCTCCGCCTGCTCCCGCTCGGCGAATTCGACTTCGGCCTGTTCGTCGTCGATCGGCCATGCCGCGGACTTCTTGACCTCGACCGCCGCGCGCGGCGTCGACGGAATCTCGATATGCTCGCCGCTGAACGCTTCGAGAATGGCAAAACGGATGTCGTTCTGCACTATGTTGCCGTTCAGCACGTCGGCGAGGAACACGCGGATTTCGAACTCGAGTGCTGCCGGCCCGAAATTGCCGAACAGCACGAAGGGTTCCGGGTTCTTCAGCACCAGCGGATGACCGCGCGCGATTTCGAGCAGGATCGCATGCACCCGCTTGACGTCGCTGCCATAGGCGACACCGACCTTGATATCGATGCGGCCGAGCTTGTTGCGGTGCGTCCAGTTGCCGACAGCGTTGTTGATCAGGTTCGAGTTGGGCAGGATCACCGATTGCCGCTGGAACGTCTCTACCTCGGTGGCACGCACGCTGATCTTCTTGACCGTGCCGGTGATGTCGCCGGCGACGATCCAGTCGCCGACCTTGAACGGCCGTTCGGCCAGCAGGATCAGGCCCGAGACGAAGTTGGAGACGACGTTCTGCAGGCCAAAACCGATACCGAGAGAAAGCGCGCCGGCAACGAGCGCCAGGCTGGACAGGTCGATGCCCGCAGCCGAGATGCCGACGAGTGCTGCGAGTGCGACGCCGGCATAGCCGACCGCCAGCCGGATCGAGTTGCGCACACCGGTGTCGACACGGCCGCGCGCCATCACCGAGCCGTCGAGCCAGCCCTGGAACCAGCGCGTCATGAAATAGCCGATGACGAAGACGAGGATGCCGGAGAGGATGCCAGTGACTGAGATGGTCACCGAGCCGATGGTCAGGCCCGTCGCCAGCTTGTAGCCCCAGGCCTGGATGTCGCCGGGCTGAAACCCCCACATCAGCAGAATCAGCGGCAGGAACACCAGCACGATCATGACGTTGATGGCAACGCTGACGGCTAGGCCAAGCTGGTCGAGCGCGGTCTCCTCATAGCTCGCATTCGTCGACAGCCAGCGCCCGATCGACGTATCGGCGAAGCCACCCTCCTCGCCGATCTCGCGCGCCGAGAGGAAGCCGATATAGGCGGTGACCAGGATGGTGCCGGTGACCACCACCTGCAGCGAAACGAAAATCGCCAGCCCGATATAGCCGAACAGCGCCGCCGCGATGGTGAAAAGGCCGAGCGCAATGGAGGTGAGGCGCAGCCAGGCCGGCCACGGCCGCCAGCTTCCGTCGGCCGCCTTGTACGGTTTCAGCAACGCCATCAGGATGAGGATGACGCCGACGATGATGGTGGCGACAAAGCTTCTGGCGATGGTCAGCGACAGCGGCGAGCCCATCTTGTCGTTGACCACCGCCAGGAAATTGTTGACGCCGATGACCACCGCCATGGCGGTGGTCAGCCGCACCAGCCAGCGTGCCGGACCTGTCTCGACCGATATCAGGCGCCAGTTCGGCAGCCGCGGCTCGAGCGCCGCATTGGTCAGCCGGTTGACGCAGAACACCACGGCGATGACGGCAGCCAGCGCGTTGAGGAAGACGCCGATATCGCCGCGCAGGACATTGTAATAGTTGAACAGGAAAACCGTCGAAGCGAGGAAGGCGCCGACCGCCAATGTCGGCAGCAGGGTCGACCAGAACGCCACCGACAACCGGCTGAGATAGGACGGGTCCTCGACAGAAGCGTCTGCTTCAAACACGCGTCCGAACAGACGACGGCCGCCGACCAGCAGCACCGCGGCAAGCACAAGCGCCATGAAGGTCGCCGCGAGCATCGCCTGGAACTTGAATTTGAAGGCAAAGCTCAGCCAGGACGACACTGCCCTGTAAAAGTTTGCGTATTCATCATGCGCGTCGGAGAAGACCTGCGGGCTCAGCGCATCGGACAGCACGTAGCGCTTGGTGAGCACATTGCGGAAAAGGTCGCTGCGCATGTTGCCGATCTTGTCGATCAGGCCATTGATGCGGATCGACAGGTTCTGCGCGCTGGCAACGACCGCGTTGATTTCGGCTTTTTCGGACGCCAGCGCCTGGCGTTCGCCGGTCACGATATCCGGCTCTTGCGGCTGACCCGCGGCGGGCGCCGGACCCAGCATCTCGACCCGCGCATTGATGTCGCCGACACGCGAGCGGAAAGCCAGCGCGCTGTTCAGCGCAGCGCGCGACAAATCCTCCAGCTGCAGGCGAATATCCACCAACGCGGCATCGTCCTCGACACTTTGCTGTATCTTCTTCTCGAGATCGTCGGTCTTGGCCGTCAGGCCCTGGATCACCTTCTGCTGGTCGGTGATCAGCCCAGCGGCACCCTGGCCGAGCGCCTGCGCCATCGCGTCGAACGAAGGCGGCGCCGAGACAACGAGCGCAAGGATCAGGATCAGGCGGAGCAATCGAAAAAGCATAATCGGTTGGCGACTCGCGGACGGCTAAGGCCGGTTCTAGGACCCGCCCTTGATAAAGACGCTGCCACCATGGGGCAAGCCGTCGCGGTCTGGCCGTCTTTCGGGAGTCGGTCAGTCGAAAAGCCATGGCGCAATATTGGCTTTGCGGCGCCGCCCTGCTCTATAGTCTGCCGCATCGCACCAAGGATGGCATGAAGAATGGCGGAATATTCGGCCTTTTCGCTTCTCGCGAACGCGCTCAGGGGAAACCAGGACTGGAAGCCGGCCTGGCGCAAGCCGGAGCCGAAGGCGTCCTATGATGTCATCATCATCGGCGGTGGCGGCCATGGCCTGTCGACGGCCTATTATCTCGCCAAGGAACACGGCATCACCAATGTCGCGGTGTTGGAGAAGGGCTGGCTCGGATCAGGCAATGTCGGCCGCAACACCACGGCCGTTCGCTCCAACTACCTTTTGCCCGCCAACACCCGTTTTTACGAACACTCGATGAAGATGTGGGAGAACCTCTCGCACGAGCTCAACTACAACGTCATGTTCTCGCAGCGCGGCTGCCTGAACCTGGCGCACACGCCGGCCCAGTTCGACGACTATGCAAGGCGCGGCAACGCCATGCGCCACCTCGGCGTCGACGCCGAATTGATGAGCACAGCCGAGATCGCGCGTCTGGTGCCGGCGCTGGACATGTCGTCCAACGCACGCTTCCCGATCGTCGGCGGCCTGATGCAGCCGCGCGCCGGCACGGCTCGCCATGACGCCGTCGCCTGGGGCTATGCGCGCGGCGCCGACCGCCGTGGCGTCGACATCATCGAGAACTGCGAAGTGACCGGCTTCCTGCGCGACGGCGACCGCATCACCGGCGTCTCGACCTCGCGCGGCGAGATCCGCGCCAAAAAGGTTGCGGTGGCCGTGGCCGGCAGCACCGGACGGGTCATGCAGCTTGCCGGCATCGAGACGATGCCGATCGAGAGCCATGTGCTGCAGGCCTTCGTGACGGAATCGCTGAAACCGTTCATCGACACCGTGCTGACCTTCGGCATGGGCCATTTTTACATGTCGCAGTCGGACAAGGGTGGCCTTGTCTATGGCGGCGACATCGACGGCTACAACAGCTACGCCCAGCGCGGCAATCTACCCATCGTCGACGAGGTGATGAGCGAGATGCTGGCACTGTTCCCGGGTCTGGCCAGTGTCCGCATGCTGCGCTCCTGGGGCGGCGTCTGCGACATGTCGATGGATGGGTCGCCGATCATCACCACCGGCCCGCTGCCCGGCATGTATCTCAACTGCGGCTGGTGCTACGGCGGCTTCAAGGCGACGCCGGCCTCCGGCTGGTGCTTTGCCTGGACCATCGCCAAGGACGAGCCACATGACTTCAACGCGCCGTTCACGCTCGACCGCTTTTATCGCGGCCTGGTGATCGATGACAAAGGCCAGGGCGCAACGCCTCGGCTGCATTAGGGTAAAGAAGAATGCTCATCACTTGCCCCTATTGCGGCCCGCGCGACGTCATCGAGTTCACCTATCAGGGCGACGGCAACCGCCAACGCCCGCAACCGGCCTCGCAGAATCTCGACGCCTGGAACGCCTATGTTTACGACCGACTGAACCCGGCCGGCGACCACAACGAGATCTGGCAGCATTCCGGCGGTTGCCGCACCCATCTCAGGGTGGTGCGCAACACGCTGACGCACGAAATCTCCAGCGCTGCCTCCGTGCGCGGCGACCACAAGGCGGCCGCCCGCCACAAGACGGAGGGCAAGTCATGAGCCCGCGCCGCATCGAGAGCGGCGGCCGCATCGACCGGCTGCGCACCATCCGCTTCACCTTTGACGGCACGCCCTACACTGGCCATGCCGGCGACACGCTGGCCTCGGCGCTGCTGGCCAACGGCGTCACCCTGTTCGGCCGCTCGTTCAAATATCACCGGCCGCGCGGCGTTCTAACCGCTGGCGTCGAGGAACCGAACGCGCTGGTGACCGTGCTGCGTGGCGAGGTTCGCGAGCCCAACATCGCCGCGACAATGGTCGAGATCTATGACGGGCTGGTGGCCGTCAGCCAGAACCGCTTCCCCTCGCTTGCCTGGGACGTCAACGCCATCAACCAGCTCGGTGGCAAGCTGCTGTCGGCCGGCTTCTACTACAAGACTTTCATGGGACCGGTGGTCGGCCCGCTGAAGGGCACCCGTTTCTGGATGTTCTGCGAGCATTTCATCCGCCGCGCCGCCGGCCTCGGCAAGGCCGGCATCGTTGCCGGCACCGAGCGTTACGAGCGCATGAACGCGTTTTGCGACGTGCTGGTGGTCGGCTCCGGTCCGGCTGGGCTGACCGCCGCCAAGGCCGCCGCCGACCAGGGCGCCCGGGTCATCCTCGCCGAGCTCGAGCCGAATTTCGGCGGCTCGGCCAACTGGTCGGCCGAAACGATCGATGGCATGCCGGCTGCCGACTGGGCGGCGCGGTCTGTCGGCCAGCTTGAAGGCTATGACACCGTCCGCCTGCTGCCGCGCACCACGGTCTGGGGTTATTACGACGGCAACACGCTGGCAGCACTTGAGCGGGTCACCGACCACAAGGAAACATCCGGCAAGGGCGAGCCGCGCCATCGCTACTGGGCCATTCGCGCCAAATCGGTGGTGCTGGCCACCGGCTCCTTCGAGCGGCCGCTGGTGTTCCCCGGCAATGACCGGCCGGGCGTCATGCTGGCGCATGCCGCCGAGCGTTATGCCAACGAATATGGCGTGCTGCCAGGCGAGCGGATCGCGCTGTTCACCAACAATGACAGCGCCTATCGCTCGGCGATTGCGCTGAAGCGGTCGGGTGCCGCGATCGTTGCCATCGTCGACGTGCGCCCTGAACTGTCGAGCGAAATGCGAAAACTGGCTGACGAAGCCGAGGCCGAGATTTTTTCCGGCCACGCCGTGGTCGCCACTGAAGGCGGCAAGGCACTGTCCGGCGTCAAGGTGCAGCGCTTCGACATGATCACCGGCGCGCTGAGTGGCGATGCGCGCAGCATCCACGCCGATTGCCTGCTGATGTCGGGCGGCTGGTCGCCGACCATCCATCTCGCCAGCCAGGCCGGCGCCAAGGCGGAATGGAACGCCGCCCGGCAAGCCTTCCTGCCGCCCAAGCCGACCCAGAAATGGATCGGCGCCGGCGCCTTCACCGGCAGTTTTTCCACCGCCGAGGCCATCGCCGAGGGCCGTGCCGCCGGTCTTTCGGCAGCGGGCGCATCAGGCACACCATCGGCGCTGCCGACTGTCGAAGCCGCCCCCGGCGATCCCGATCCGGCGCCGGTGTTCGAGATCAGGGCCAAGGGCAAGAGCTTCGTTGATTTCCAGCACGACGTGACAGCAGAAGACGTGCGGCTGGCGCATCGCGAAGGTTTTGTCTCGGTCGAGCATCTCAAGCGCTACACCACGCTCGGCATGGCGACCGACCAGGGCAAGAGCTCCAACATACCCGGCCTCGCCATCATGGCCGAGGCGCTGGGCAAGCCGATCCCCGAAGTCGGCACGACCCGCTTTCGTCCACCCTTCTCGGCGGTGTCGATCGGCTCGCTGGCCGCCGAACGCTTCGGCGACTTGAAGCCCGAGCGGCTGACGCCGATGCATGACTGGCACATCGCCAATGGCGCGACCATGTATTCGGCCGGCCTCTGGTACCGCCCGATGATCTACGGGCTTTCAGGCGAGACGATCGAGCAGGCCTATGTGCGCGAAGCCAAGGCTACCAGAGAGAGCGCCGGCATCGTCGACGTCTCGACGCTGGGCAAGATCGCCGTGCAAGGCCCTGATGCCGCCGAGTTCCTCGACCGGGTCTACACCAACATGTTTTCCACGCTTGCCGTCGGCAAGGCGCGCTACGGGCTGATGCTGCGCGAGGATGGCCTGGCCTTTGACGACGGCACGACATGGCGGCTCGGCGCCCAGGACTTTTTGATGACCACCACCACAGCCAATGCCGGCAAGGTGATGCAGCATCTCGAATATTTCCTCGATGTCATCTGGCCGGAGCTGAAGGTCCATGTCACCTCGGTGACCGATGAATGGGCGGGCGCTGCGATCGGCGGCCCGAAGGCGCGCGCAATCCTCGCCAGTTGCGTCACCGGCACCGCCGTCGACAACACAACCTTGCCCTTCATGGGCATCGTGCGCGCCGAGATAGCAGGCGTGCCGGTCATGATCTGCCGGCTCTCCTTCTCCGGCGAAATGGCCTTCGAGGTCTATTCCGGCGCCGGCTACGGCACTCATGTCTGGCAAGCCTTGATCGAGGCCGGCAAGCCGTTCGGGCTGGTCACCTACGGGCTCGAGGCGCTGGGCACGATGCGCATCGAGAAAGGCCACGTCACCGGCGCCGAGATCGATGGCCGCACCACCGCGCGCGACCTGCATCTCGACTGGATGCTGTCCAAGAAAAAGCCGTTCATCGGCTCGGCGATGATGGATCGCGAAGGCCTGATCGCCTCCGATCGTCTCCAGCTCGTCGGCCTGATTGCGCTCGACAACCGGCCACTGAACGGCGGCGCGCACATCGTCGCGGAGCTGGACGAAGCCAACCCGCACGGTTCGCTCGGTCACATCACCGCCTGCTGCTACTCGCCGGCGCTCGGCAAGCACATCGCGCTGGCTCTGGTCGAGGGCGGCAAGACACGGCACGGCACCCGCGCCTATGTCTCCGATCCCTTGCGCAAGCGCTTCGGGCCGGTCGAGATCGTCTCCAACCACTTCTTCGATCCGGACGGGAGCCGCATGCATGGTTGAGCGACAATCACCGCTGGAGCCGGCGCTGCATGCCGGCTCGCATGGCAATTTCGAGCACGGCGTCGAAGTTATCCTCTCCGAAACCAGACCCGGCTCGATCCTGCAGCTTGCCGCATGGCCGGGCGAAGAAAAGCAGCTGATGGCAGCCATCCGTACCGTTACTGGCCTTGCTCTGGCCGACGGCGCCGGCGGCGGCAGCACTGACGGCGTCCGGTCGGTGTTCGGCTTTGCGCCGGGTAAATTCACCGTGGTCGATGAAGCGGAAAACCTGGCTTCGGCCTTTGCCAATGTCGTCACCCCTGGAATCGGCACGGTTACCGACCTGTCGCATGGCCGCACCGCCATTCGCATCGCCGGGCCGAAGGCCGAATGGGTGCTGGCAAAATTCTTCGCCATCGACTTCGCGCTGCCGGCCTTCCCGATCGGTGCCGGCCGTTCGACCACCCATCACGACGTCTTCGCGCAGATCCAGCGCACCGGCGCCGACCAGTTCGACATCTACGTGTTCCGCTCGTTTGCACGCTCGTTCTGGAAAGCGCTTTGCCATGCCAGCGAAGAAGTCGGCTACGAGGTGCAGTAGAGCAATTCCAGGAAAAGTGCGCAGCGTTTTTCCGTCTGGTATCGCGTCGAAGCAAACAGGACCAATCGATTGGTCCTTGAATCTGCCTGGCACTACGGACCGCCTCATCTGTCGCTTGAGCCTTGGGCCAGCACGGACAATAGATAAGGAATCACGGGCTCTTGCCATAGCGACCGCCCGTCCAGGCAACCAGCACGACCGTATCCTTCCATGACCGCAGAGACTTCGGCGACGGCCCCAACGCGCTTCGGCACGGCGGGCGAGGTGTCGCTGCTGTTGCCGCTCACAGTCGCTTGCGGTGTGTTCATGACCAGCCTCGACCAGAATGTCGTGGTCACAGCGCTCCCCGGCATTGGCGAAAGCCTCGCCCGCCCGCCCAGCCAGCTTGGCCTGCTGATCACCGTCTATGTCGCCAGCCTGATCATCTCGATGCCGGTCGGCGGCTGGGCCGCTGATCGTTTCGGCCTGCGCAACGTCTACTGCTTTGCCTTGCTCGTCTTCGCCGTGGCCTCGGCTTTGTGTGGCCTGTCTGAAGACATCTGGATGCTGGTCGGTTCGCGCGCGCTGCAAGGCTTCGGCGGCGCGCTGATGGGCACGCTCGGCCAGGTCGTGATCCTGCAGAGCTTTCCGCGCAGCCGCACTTTGAAGATCAACATGTACATCTCGCTGGCCGGCCAGTCCGGGCCCTTGGTCGGTCCGCTCGTCGGCGGCGCGCTGACCACCTACATCTCGTGGCGCTGGATCTTCTTCATCAACGTGCCGTTCGCGCTCATTGCCGCATTGCTTGCCGCCTCGCTGTTTCCCTCGGCAACCAAGGCGGTTCGCACACCCTTCGATTTTCCGGGCTTTGCCCTTGTCGGCAGCGGTATGGCGCTGCTCGTCTTCGGCATGGACTCGCTTGCCGCGAAGGATGCGGGTGGCGGCCTGATCGCCGCTGAACTCGGTTCGGCCATCGCCATCCTCGCCGTCGCCTCCTTCTATTGCTTGCGTGCCCGCAATCCGCTGCTCGATCTGAAGCTCCTGCGCATCCGCACCTTTCGCGTCAGTTTCCTGACCGGCGGCGGATTGGATACGATCGGCCTCAGCTCTGTCGTCTTCCTGCTGCCGCTGATGTTCCAGCTTGGCTTCGGCATGAGTGCGGTGCAGGCGGGATCGCTGACTTTCGTCGCGGCGGTCGGCTCGTTGCTGACGCGCCTCGTCATGCCGCGGGTTCTCAACCGCTTCGGCTTCCGTCGCGTGCTGGTGATCAACACGCCTGTTGTGGCTTGCCTGGTCGCCGGCTTTGCCCTGATGCAGGCTACCACGCCGGTCTGGATCGTGCTCGCCTATATCTTCATCTTCGGCGTCTTCCGCTCGGCGCAGTGGGCCTCTACCGGCAACCTGTCCTATTCGGACATTGCGCCCGAGCAACTCGCCCGCTTCAGCGCGCTCTATTACATTTTGTGGCAGCTGGCGGTGGCGATCAGCGTCGGCCTGGCGGCGGCACTGCTGTCGCTCCTGACTGGCGGCGGCCATGCCAGCGTCAACGATTTCCGCATCCTGTTCGTCATCGAAGGCGTCATCACGCTGTGCGCGCTGTTTGCCTATCTCAGGCTGACGCCGCAGGACGGCGCCCATATCAGCGGTCATGGATCGCAGGTGAGTTTAGACTAGCCAAGCCGAACCGCGGTGGCCTACTCGCTGAACGTCACCCACTCTTCCAGCGGCACGCGGTCGGTGCGAAAATCGTTTTCGGGCTTGGACGTGTCCTCATAGCCGAGCGCCATGCCGCAGACGACGATCTCCTCGTCGGGGATGTTGAGCACCGGCCTGATCTGCCGGTGATAGGGCGCAAAGGCCGCCTGCGGGCAAGTGTGCAGACCCCTGCCTCGCGCCGCCACCATGATGTTTTGCAGGAACATGCCGTAGTCGATCCACGAGCCCTGGTTCAGCCGCCGGTCGATGGTGAAGATCATGCCGATCGGCGCATCGAAGAAGACGAAGTTGCGGTCGTGCTGGGCGCGCATCTTGTCGACCTCGCGGCGGCCGATGCCGAGCGCGCCATAGAGTCCAAAACCATTGGCGCGCCGGCGGGTGAGATAGGGCTCGAAGAACTGGGTCGGGTAATAGCGATACTCGTCCCAATCGGCCTTCTCGGCGCGGATGCCGGAATTGAGGATGGCATCTGATATCTGCTGCTTGATATCGCCCTTGGTGACATAGACCCGCCAGGGCTGCATGTTGGTGCCCGAAGGCGCGCGTGCGGCGACGGCCAGAATGGCGCGGATCGTCTCGTCGTCGACCATGTCGGGCAGGAAGGCGCGCACCGAACGGCGCGACATGATCGCCTCGTCGACGATCGCCGCATCGTCAGCAATCCTTGTGTCATTCTCCAGCATGGGCCGTCCCTTTGCGCAGGTGCCCCGAAAACCGAACCGGCCTCCGGAAAAAGATCATGCGCAGATTCCAAACATTGGCCGCCGACCGGACGACCCCACACTCGCCGTTCGTGGGCCGAGCCTTTGCATGAACCGCCAAAATCGCGCAAGCAAATCTTGTGGCCCCATGAAAATCCTCTTGATTTTTTCACGAGCGTGCTTTCTCATGAAATTCACCTCGGAATTTTCACCAAGTGAGCGTTTTGACCCTAGCGACCGCCAGAACATTGCAGGGACCTGACGAGCGCCTGCTGGCGAGCGATATTCGAGCGCTGCGCAAGGCGCGCGGGCTGACGCTGGCCGAGATCGGGCTCAAGCTTGGCCGCTCCGTCGGCTGGGTCAGCCAGGTCGAGCGCGGCCTGTCGATCCCTTCGCTCGGCGATCTCAGGGCCTTCGCCGACCTGTTCGGCGTGCCGCTCAGCCTGTTCTTCAGCCACGACGTGCCGGTCGAGAAGGAGCGCGGCGTTGTCGTGCGCGCCGGCAGCCGGCGCACGCTTGGCACAAGCGAATCCGGCCTGGTGGAGGAGCTTCTGTCGCCCGATCTCGGCGGTAGTTTCGAGATGGTGCGCTCGATCTTCGCACCAGGCGCGGAACTCGAGACCCAGCAGCTACGGCCGACCGAGGAGGCCGGCTATGTCGCATCGGGCACTTTCGAGATCGAGATAGCAGGCGTCTGGCACCGGCTTGTCGAAGGCGACTCCTTTCGGTTCGAGCGCAAGCCGTATCGCTGGCGCAATCCCGGCACCGAGCCGGCAGTGATCATCTGGGTGGTTTCGCCGCCTGTCTATTGAACGAGGGGTTTTAGATATGGCCGGTTTGCCGACCACGGCACGCGTGGTGATCATCGGAGGCGGTGTCGTCGGCACCTCCTCGCTCTACCACCTTTGCAAGGCGGGCTGGACCGACTGCGTGCTGCTCGAAAAGAACGAGCTGACCTCGGGCTCGACCTGGCATGCCGCTGGCAATGTGCCGACCTTCTCCTCGTCCTGGTCGCTGATGAACATGCAGCGCTATTCGACCGAGCTCTATCGCGGCCTGGCCGACGCGGTCGACTATCCCATGAACTACCACGTCACCGGCTCGCTCAGGCTGGCGCATACGACCGAGCGCATGCAGGAGTTCCAGCGCGCCAAGGGCATGGGCCGCTACCAGGGCATGGACATCGATGTCGTCGGGCTCGACGAGATCAAGCGCCGCTACCCCTTTCTCGAAACGCATGAATTGAAGGGTGCGCTCTACGATCCCAGTGACGGTGACATCGACCCGGCACAGCTGACCCAGGCGCTGGCCAAGGGCGCGCGCGACCTGGGCGCGAAAATCATCCGCTTTTGTCCGGTGTCAGGCGTGCGCCGCGAGAACAATGAATGGGTGGTCGAAACAGCGCAAGGCGAGATCCGCTGCGAAATCGTCGTCAACGCCGCCGGCTATCGCGCCGCGGAAGTTGGCAGGATGTTCGGCCGCGACGTGCCGATGATGGTGATGAGCCATCAGTATATCCTGTTCGAGGAAATCCCCGAGCTGGCGGCATGGTCGAAGGAGCAAGGCAAGAAACTGCCGCTGCTGCGCGACGTCGACACCTCCTACTATCTGCGCCAGGAAAAGAACGGCATGAATCTTGGCCCCTACGAGCGCAATTGCCGTGCGCACTGGGTTGGCCACAACGACCCGATGCCCGACGATTTCTCGTTCCAGCTTTTTCCTGACGATCTCGACCGTCTCGAGCATTATCTCGCCGACGCCGTTGCCCGCGTGCCGATCCTCGGCACCGCCGGCCTGTCGAAAGTCATCAACGGCCCGATCCCCTACACGCCGGACGGCAACCCGCTGATCGGGCCGATGCCTGGCGTTCCCAATGCCTTCGAGGCCTGCGTTTTCACCTTCGGCATCGCCCAGGGCGGCGGCGCCGGCAAGGTGCTGGCCGAATGGGTGACGCAAGGCCGGACGGAATGGGACATGTGGTCCTGCGATCCGCGCCGCTTCACCTCATTTGCCGCGGCCCCTGACTATTGCGTCGCCAAGGGCATGGAGATCTACGGCAACGAATACGCCATCCAGTTCCCGCGCCATGCCTGGCCCGCGGGGCGCGACCGCAAACTGTCGCCGATCCACGATCGCATCAAGGCACTCGGCGGCCGCTTCGACGCCTACAATGGCTGGGAGCGCGCCACCTGGTACGCGCAAGACGGCGACGATATCTCCGAGGAAGCGACACTGACCTTCCGCCGCGACGGACCGTGGCAGCATCGCGTGCGCGAAGAGTGCCTGGCGGTGCGCGACGCCGCCGGCATTTTGGACCTGCCCGGATTCTCGCGCTTCAATCTCGACGGTCCCGGCGCTGCCGACTGGCTGAGCCAACAGGTGACCGGTCTGGTGCCGAAGCCGGGCCGCATCGGCCTTATCTACTTTGCCGATGACAAGGGCCGCATCGTCACCGAAATGTCTGTCGTTCGCCACGACGAAAACCTGATGACGCTGATCACCGCCGCAGTGGCGCAGTGGCACGATTTCGAATGGCTGAAATCGCGCATGCCCAGGGATGCTTCATTCAAGCTGATCGACCGCACGGAAGAGTTCTCCACGCAGATCCTCGCCGGCCCCAACTCGCGAAAAATCCTCGCCGATGTCTGCGCCGCCGACCTCACCTTGCCCTGGCTGACGCATCAGGAAACGACAATCGCCGGCCGCTGGGCAAAGCTGGTGCGCGTCTCCTTCGCCGGCGAACTCGGCTGGGAAATCCACACCAGGGTGGACGACACGTCAGTCGTCTTCGACGCTGTTTGGGCCGCAGGTCAGAAGCATGGGCTAAAACCGTTCGGCATGTACGCGCTGGATTCGCTGCGGCTCGAGAAGGGTTACCGCACCTGGAAGGGCGATCTTTCGACCGACTATTCGATCCTGCAGGGCGGGCTCGAGCGCTTCGTCAAATGGGAAAAGGCCGATTTCCCAGGTAAGGCAGCGCTGCTGAGCGAGAAACAGCAAGGCGTGAAGAAGCGCTTCGTCACGCTGGTCGTCGAAAACCCGGGCGATTGCGACGCGCCATCCGTCTCGACGCTGTGGCATGACGGCAAGATCGTCGGCGAAACAACGTCAGGCGGCTGGGGTCATCGCATCGAAAAATCGATCGCGCTCGGCATGCTGCGCGCCGATCTGGCTGAGCCGGGAACAGCCATCGAGATCGAAATCTTCGGCGACCGCTTCAAAGCGATCGTGCAGAAGGACGAACCGCTATGGGATCCAAAAAACGAAAGATTGAGAGCATGAAAAAAGTCATCCTCACCGATGGCGGCATGGGCCAGGAGCTGGTGCGCCGCAGCAGTTCCGAACCGACGCCGCTATGGTCGGCCAGGGTGCTGATCGACGAGCCGGATCTGGTGCGCGACCTGCATGCCGAATTCATTCGCGCCGGCGCCCGCGTCATCACCATCAACACCTATTCGGCCACACCCGAACGTCTGGCACGCGAGGGGGCGGAAGACCTGTTCAAGCCATTGCAGAAGCGCGGCATCGAATTGGCAAGACAAGCCCGCGACGAGGCCGGCGAAACAGCGATCGCCGGCTGCCTGTCGCCGCTCTTCGGCAGCTATGCGCCGGCACTGACCATCTCCTATGAGGAGACGCTGGATATCTACCGCCGCATCGTCGCCGAGCAGGCCGACGGCGTCGACCTGTTCCTGTGCGAGACCATGGCCTCGGCCGAGGAAGGCCGCGCCGCCGTCACTGCTGCAGCCGAAATCGGCAAGCCTGTCTGGGTGTCGTGGACGCTTGCCGATCACGGCACGCCGCGCCTGCGCAGCGGCGAGACAATAGCGGCAGCGGCGAGCGCGCTCGATGGCCTGGCGGTCGCCGCCAGACTGGTCAATTGCTGCCGGCCGGAAGCGATCGCCGCAGCCCTGCCCGAACTGATCGATCTCGGCGGCCCGGTCGGCGCCTATGCCAACGGCTTCACCTCCACCGAAGCGCTCAAACATGGCGGCACCGTCGATGTGTTGCACGCCCGCCACGACCTTGGCCCGGATGCCTATGCCGACCAGGCGCTCGGTTGGGTCAGCGCCGGCGCCGGCATTGTCGGCGGCTGCTGCGAAGTCGGACCCGCCCATATTGCCGCCCTGCGCGACCGGCTCGAACTGGCCGGCTACGAAATCTCGGGAGTATCCTGATGCCCAGACCCTCATCGCGCATTTCCGGCATCGTGCCTTCGGGCAAGGACGGCTGGGAGGTCCATACCGCCGCCTGGGCCCGCAAGGCTGCCGGCGAGGACATCATCATGCTGTCGGTTGGCGACCATGATTTCGATACGCCGACGCAAACCATCGAAGCCTGCGTGACGGCGGTTCGCGCCAGCAATCACCACTACACGCCGCTTCCCGGCATTCCGCGCCTGCGCAAGGCCATGGCTGCAGCCTCGACCGCTTGCACCGGCATCGCGACCAGTTCCGACCAGGTCATCGGCACGCCAGGTGGGCAGGCAGCGCTCTACGCGGCGGTGCAGGCCGTTCTCGACCAGGGCGATCATGCCATCGTCGTCGCGCCCTACTATGCCACTTACCCCAACACCTTCAGCGCGGCGGGTGCGGAATTCACCGTGGTCGAGACACCGGCCGAGGACGGCTTCCAGCCGCGAGCCGCCGACATCCGCGCAGCGCTTCGGCCCAACACCCGCGCCATCCTCATCAACACGCCGAACAATCCGACGGGTGCTGTCTATTCGCGCCAGCATCTGGAAGAGCTGGCGCAAATCTGCCGCGAGCATGACCTCTGGCTGCTGTCGGACGAGGTCTACTGGACGTTGGGCGGCGGCGAGCATATCTCGCCGCGCTCGTTGCCCGGCATGGCGGAGCGCACGTTGGTCATCAATTCGATGTCGAAGAGCCATGGCATGACCGGCTGGCGCATGGGCTGGCTGACCGGGCCGGCAGAGATGATCCTGCTGCTGACCAACCTCAATCTGGTGACGACCTATGGCCTGCCGGCCTTCATCAGCCTTGCCTGCGCCGAGGCGCTCGAAAACGGCTATGGCGTCAAGGAGATTGCCGAACGCTATGCCGGAAGGCGCACAATCCTGCTCGACGCGGTGCGCGGCATGAACAATGTCAGCGTGCGCGGCTCGGAAGGCGGCATGTATGTCATGCTCGACATATCTGATGTCGAACCCGACGACGAGAAATTCGCCTGGGCTTTCCTCGACGCGGAAAAGGTCGGCGTCATGCCCGGCTCCAGCTTCGGCGAGGCCGCTGCCGGCCACATCCGCATCAGCCTCTGCCAGCCTGAGCCTGTCTTGCAGGAAGCAGCCCTTCGCTTGCGCCGCTTTGCCTCCAGCTACCGCCGCGAGGCGGCATGACCGCCAAACCCATCCCGACCAAGGCGAGAGCCGTCATCATCGGCGGCGGGGTCTCCGGCTGCTCGGTCGCCTACCATCTGGCCAAGCTCGGCTGGGACATCGTCCTGCTCGAGCGCAAGCAACTGACATCGGGCACGACCTGGCACGCCGCCGGCCTGATCGGCCAGTTGCGCGGCTCGCAGAACATGACCCGGCTGGCGAAATATTCGGCCGACCTTTACGTCAAACTGGAAGCCGAAACCGAAGTCGGCACCGGCATGCGCCAGGTCGGTTCGATCACCGTGGCGCTGACCGAAGAACGCAAGCACGAGATTTATCGGCAGGCGTCTCTCGCCCGCGCCTTCGATGTCGACGTGCGCGAGATTTCGCCCAACGAAGTCAAAGAGATGTATCCGCATCTCAACATTTCGGATGTCGTCGGCGCCGTTCATCTGCCGCTCGACGGTCAGTGCGACCCCGCCAACATCGCCATGGCGCTGGCCAAGGGCGCGCGCCAGCGCGGCGCCACCATCGTCGAGAACGTCAAGGTCACCAAGGTCCACACGAAAGCAGGCCGCGTCACTGGCGTTTCCTGGGCGCAAGGCGACGAGCAAGGCACGATCGAGGCCGACATCGTCGTCAACTGCGCCGGCATGTGGGCGCGCGAACTGGGCGCCCAGAATGGCGTCACCATTCCGCTGCACGCCTGCGAGCATTTTTATCTCGTCACCGAGCCGATACCCGGTCTCACCCGCCTGCCGGTGCTGCGCGTTCCCGACGAATGCGCCTACTATAAGGAAGACGCCGGCAAGATGATGCTCGGCGCTTTCGAGCCGGTGGCAAAACCCTGGGGCATGGACGGCATCCGCGAGGATTTCTGCTTCGACCAGTTGCCCGAAGACATGGAGCATTTCGAGCCGATCCTCGAAATGGGCGTCAACCGCATGCCGATGCTGGCCACGGCCGGCATCCACACCTTCTTCAACGGTCCCGAGAGTTTTACCCCCGATGACCGCTACTATCTCGGTGAGGCGCCGGAGCTGTCAGGCTACTGGATGGCGACAGGCTACAATTCGATCGGCATCGTCTCTTCCGGCGGCGCCGGCATGGCGCTGGCGCAATGGATCAATGACGGCGAAGCGCCCTTCGACCTGTGGGAAGTCGACATCCGCCGCGCCCAGCCGTTCCAGAAGAACTGCCGCTATCTGAAGGAGCGCGTCTCCGAAACGCTCGGTCTGCTCTACGCCGACCATTTCCCCTATCGCCAGATGGCGACGTCGCGCAATGTCAGGCGTTCGCCGCTGCACGAACATCTGAAGGCGCGCGGCGCCGTGTTCGGCGAAGTCGCCGGCTGGGAGCGCGCCAACTGGTTCGCGCGTGAGGGCCAGGAGCGCGAATATCGCTATTCCTGGAAGCGCCAAAACTGGTTCGACAACCAGCGCGAGGAGCATCTGGCGGTCAGGAACGGTGTCGGCCTGTTCGACATGACCTCGTTCGGCAAGATCCGTGTCGAGGGTCGCGACGCCTGCGCCTTCCTGCAAAAGCTCTGCGCCAACGACATGGATGTGGCGCCAGGCAAGATTGTCTACACGCAAATGCTCAACAAGCGCGGCGGCATCGAGAGCGACCTCACCGTGTCCAGGCTCTCGGAAACCGCTTATTTCCTCGTCGTGCCAGGTGCCACGCTGCAGCGCGACCTCGCCTGGTTGAGAAAACATCTCGCTGACGAATTCGTCGTCATCACCGATGTCACTGCGGCCGAAAGCGTGCTCTGCCTGATGGGTCCGGACGCGCGGAAATTGATTCAGAAGGTGAGCCCGAACGATTTCTCCAACGAAACCAATCCGTTCGGGACGTTTCAAGAGATAGAAATCGGCATGGGCCTCGCCCGCGCCCACCGCGTAACCTATGTCGGCGAACTCGGCTGGGAGCTTTATGTCTCGACCGACCAGGCAGCCCATGTCTTCGACACCATCGACGAGGCGGGTGCGGATGTCGGCCTGAAACTCTGCGGCCTGCACACGCTGGACAGCTGCCGCATCGAAAAGGCCTTTCGCCATTTCGGCCACGACATCACCGACGAGGACCATGTGCTGGAGGCCGGCCTCGGCTTTGCGGTGAAGACCGCCAAGGGCGACTTCATCGGCCGCGATGCCGTGCTGAAGAAGAAGGAAACCGGGTTGAACAGGCGGCTGGTGCAGTTCCGCCTGAAAGACCCGCAGCCCCTGCTCTTCCACAATGAGGCGATCCTGCGCGACGGCAAGATCGTCGGCCCGATCACCTCAGGCAATTACGGCCATCATCTCGGCGGCGCCGTCGGGCTCGGCTACGTCTCGTGCAAGGGTGAGAGCGAGGCGGATGTGCTGGGATCGTCCTACGAGATCGAGATCGCCGGCGAACGGTTTGCGGCGGAAGCGTCGCTGAAGCCGATGTATGATCCGAAGGCGGAACGGACGAAGATGTAGCGCCCTCTTGCCTTCTCCCCGTTCACGGGGAGAAGGTGGCCCGAAGGGTCGGATGAGGGGCGGCGCCAGCCTCTGCAATGTTCGCGCTGCCCCTCATCTGCCTGCCGGCATCTTCTCCCAGTAGAACGGAGAGAAGGACGCTAATCCCTCAAAACCTTTCCAGCTTCGCCCGCACTTTCGCCAGAAACGCCGCCCTCGTCCGCGGCGTCGAGGCATCCATCAGATAATGCGCCAGGAAGAACGTCCGGCAGCGGCGAGCACACAGCGCGCGCATGCCGCGCAGCAAGGTCTTGCGGCCGGGCTGGCCGACGACGACACTCCACCAGGTCGGTGCGCCGCAGGTGGTGATGACGCCGACCTTGGTCACATGCGTCATCAGCGACTTGATCCGCCCCTTGCCCGCCGGCAGCTTGAAGGCGACATCCGTCGCCCACACCCGGTCGAGCCAGCCCTTCAGCATCGCCGGCAGCCCGTACCACCATGTCGGATAGACGAAGAGGATCGCCTGCGCCCAGGCGAGATGCTCGAAATGCGGCTTCAGCGCCGGATCCTCAGGGGCGCGGTCATTGTAGAAGCGCCGCTCATCGCAGCCCATGACCGGATTGAAGTTTTCCGCATAGAGGTCGAGCAGCCGTACCTCACAGCCTCTTCGCGTCAGCACTTCGATGGCGCTGTCGCGGATCGACGCGCAAAAGCTCTCCGGCACAGGATGGCAATAGACCACCAGCACCCGCATCAGAACGCATCCATCCTGGCTGCGACCTTGGCCATGAAGGCCTTGCGCGTGTCATCGGTCGACAGGTTCATCGAGTAATGCGCGAGATAGGACACGGAGGCACCGGGCTTGATGGTGGCGCGCAGCATGCGGTTGACCAGCTTGCGTGGCGGATCGCCCATCAGCATGGCACGGAAGCGGCTGCCGCCATAGGTGGTGACCGCGGCCAGCTTGCGAATGTTGTGCAGCGACGGCTGCACCTTGCCGTCGACCAGCCTGAACGACACGCCGGGCAGAAAGACGCGGTCGAGAAAGCCTTTCAGCATGGCCGGAAAACCGAAATTCCACACCGGGTATGACAGCACCAGCGCCTCGGCCTGCAGCAAGCGCTCGACATAGGGCGCTGCCGGATCACCGGTGCCGCGCTCGTTGTGATAGCCGAGCCGCTCGGTGCGCGTCAGCCGCGGATCGAAGCCCTCGGCGTAGAGATCGCAATCGTCGACCGCATGGCCGGCCGCCGTCAGTCGCTCGACGATCATCCGGTGCAGACCGGCATTGAAGCTGGTCTCGACCGGATGGGCATAGAGGACGAGGATGTTCATCAGCTCGCCTTTTGCAAACCCTTGAACAGGAACGACTTGCCCGAGCGGTAGTCGTAGTCAGGATTTTCCCAGGCTATCATCTTGCCGGGATTGAGCAGCCCTTGCGGATCGGTCTCGCGCTTGAAGGCAAGCTGCACCGCGTCGGTCTGCTTCATGCCGCCCTCCTCCAGCGTGTAGCGGTGCGGGTTGAAGATCCAGCAACCATTGTCCTCGTGGATGCGGATGATCTCGTCGAGCCGCTCCGCCGTGGTGAAGCGCACCAGCGGCAGTCCGGCGGCGCCGATCGCACCGTCGAAGCGGATGAATTCGAGATGCGCCGGCACTTCGTCGCCAAAGCGCTCGACCATCGCCTTGACGTGGGCGAGATGATCCGGCGACGGGTAGCGCGTCTGCAGATAAGTGATCGAGGGATCGACCCGGATGGCGCGCAGCGTCGTGTGGTTCCAGGTCAGTTCAAAGGCCGGCGGCAGGCCCTTGAGATCGGCCTCCTTGTCGGCGCGAAAGACGATCTGGCCCTTGCTGTGCGCTGTCAAGGCGACAAAGGCGTCCATCGCGTGCGGCGCGATCATGCACACGACAATGCTCTGCTCGCGCCGGAAGAATTTCTGATGCCGCTTGAAATAATCGTAGGGGATGGGCGCCGCGATCGGCGTGATCAGCTTCGCCAATATGCCGTCCTGGATGGCGAGGTCGTTGCCGAAGCCGGCGGCGTCCATGAAATCGTCGAAGCCGACGATGACGTCGATCCAGTCATAGCTGGCGGCCAGCGGCATCTCGACTTCGGTGATGATGCCATTGGTGCCATAGGCGTGCATGACCTTGAGCACGTCCTCGCCGGTCAGGTCCATGATACGGGGTTCCGCCTCCATGGTCACGGTCCGTAGCCGGATGACATTGCCGAGATCGCGCAAGCCACCCCAGCGGATCGAGCCAATGCCACCAGAGCCGCCGGCGACGAAACCGCCGATCGAGGCCGTGTTGTAGGTCGATGGCGACATACGGAGTTCCTGGCCCGAATGTGCCCGCGTCGCCTTGTCGATGTCGGCGAGAACCGCACCCGGGCCGGTGACGACCCGGCCGGGCGCGATGGCCTTGACCGCGTTCATTTCGGCAAGATTGAGCACCACGCCGCCAGACAAAGGCATGGCTTGCCCGTAATTGCCGGTGCCGCTGCCGCGCGGCGTCACCGGAATGCCATGCCTGTGGCAAGCCGCGAGCACACGGATGACTTCGTCCTCGCTCTTCGGCGTCACGATCAGGTCGCCGGTGACATGGTCGAGCTGCTGTTTCAGCACCGGGCTGTACCAGTAGAAGTCACGGCTTTTCTGCTGGACGATCGCCGGATGGTCGTCGAGCTTCAGACCTTCGAGGTCACGCTTGAGTGCCGAAACATCCATCATGTCACCATCAAATCGTCGAGTTCGGCATAGTCGGGCAGCCTACGATCGATCGCGCGCCCCCCGCGCACGACGATGCGATCCGATTCGGGCCGCGACAGCAATTCCGTCCAGCTCCGTCCCCTAAAGACGACGAAATCGGCGGCACCGCCAGAAGCAAGCGTACCGAAGCCGTCGAGCCGCATCACCTTGGCCGGCGTCGCCGTCACCGCTTGCGGCCAGTCGGCGACCGGATGATCGAAATGCAGGATGCGCGTTGCCATGCGGTAGACCTCCAGCATGTCGAGATCGCCATAGGCGTAGAACGGATCACGCGTGTTGTCCGAGGCAACCGCAACCGCAATACCCCTCGCCTTCATCTCATGCAGCAGCGTCACGCCGCGCCAACGCGGCGTGGTGTTGTCGGCCCGCCGGTCCTGCAGATAGAGATTGCACATCGGCAGCGAGACCACGGCAAGCCCCGCCTTCGCCACCTTGTCCAGCGTGTCGAGCACATCGAGGTCGGGCTGGCGCGCCAGCGAGCAGCAATGCCCCACCAGGATTTTGCCCTCAAAGCCGTTCCACAGCGCCGCCTCGGCAATCTTCTTCAGCGAGATCGCCGCGACATCGTCGGTCTCGTCGGCATGGAAATCGAGGTCGAGCCCGTGCTTGATCGCCTCGGAAAACACCTTGTCGAGCAGCTCCTCAAGGTCGGGCACCATATAGGTGACGACGCCGAGCACGCCCTTGGCCGCGGCGACCCGCTTGGCCAGTCTTTCGAACCACTTTTTCTCGCGCACGCCTTCGATACCGAGCAGGCAGGCGGCCTGCAACTCGATGCGACCGCGCCATTTCTCGCGCATGGTCTCGAACACCGGCCAGGATATCTCTTCCTGCGGCGGCACGCTGTCGAGATGGGTGCGCAACGCCTTGGTGCCGTGCGCGTAGGCGCAGCGCAGCGAAAAATCCATGCGGCGGGCAACATCCCAGGCGCTCCAGCGCGCCGCCCGATCGGCACCGGTGGCGTTCAGCGCGCCCATGAAAGTGCCGTCGGGATTGGGTTTTCGCGGCCAGATATGGCCCTTGTCGATATGGGTGTGGCAATCGACGAAGGACGGCAGGATGATGCGGCCACCAAGGTCAACGCCTGCCGGTGCCTTCGCTCGTCCATGCGCGACGATGCTGGAAATCTTGCCGTCGGCGACGGCGATATCGGCCAGCGCAAATCCATCGGCGTCGAAGGCGGCGGCAAGTCCGGGCGTCAGCGATGCATGAAGCCGGACGTTGGTGAGGACATAGGAACTGTCCTCGGGAATGCTGATGGCTTCCGGCACCCTATCGCTCCTGCTTCAATGCACTTTCGTGCCAGCGCCGCAGGATCAGATGCGAAATCAGCGACAGCACCAGGAAGATCAAAATGCCGGTGAACGAAATCAGGATCAGCGCCGCAAACAGCCGCGGCGCGTTGAGCCGGTAGCCGGCCTCGATGATGCGCGAGGCAAGCCCCGACGACTGACCTTGCGCGCCGGCGACGAATTCGGCCACAACAGCGCCGATCAATGACAGGCCGCCGGCGATCTTCAGCCCGCCGAGGAAATAGGGCATCGCTGCTGGCAGCCTGAGATAGCGCAATTGCTGCCAGTGGGTCGCGCCGTTGAGCTTGAACATGTCGCGCAGATTGCGGTCGACGGAATTGAGGCCGAGCGTGGTGTTGGACAGGATCGGGAAGAAGGCGACGATCCAGGCACAAAGCAGCAGTTTCGTTGTCTGGTTGTCGACATAGATGTTGATCAGCGGAAAAATGGCGACGATCGGCGTCACCTGCAGCACGATGGCAAAGGGGAAGAACGACATCTCCACCCATTTCGATTGCGCAAACAGCACCGCCAGCCCGACGCCACCGATGACGGCGAGCGCCAGGCTGAGAAAAGTAATCTTGAGCGTCACCAGCAGCGAGGAGAACAGCAGGCCGGCATCGTCATAGAGCGTCTGCAGCACCACGCCAGGACGTGGCAGGATGTATTTCGGGATCTCGTTCCAGACGCAGACACGGTCCCACAACCATATGGCCAGGATCATGATCGCCAGCGGCAGCAGCCATTTGCCGATCCGTTCCAGCCGCTCCTCGCGCACGCGGCGCGCCTCCTCCGGATCGAGGTTTACGGCAGGTTGGTCAATGGCCGTCATGATGCGGTCCGGCGGTTGAGTTGATGGCGTTGACCAGGACGTCCGAAGCCTGGCGGCAGAGCGCTGCATAGTCTGGCGAGGTGCGAAAAGCCTCGTCGCGCGGATAGGGCGCATCGACGGCAAGCTCGCCGAACACCCGGCCCGGCCGCGCCGCCATGACAACGACGCGGTTGGACAGGAAAACGCTTTCAAAAACGCTGTGGGTGACGAAGACGACGGTGAAGCGCTCGTCCTGCCACAGCTCCAGAAGGTCGTTGTTGAGCTTGAAGCGGGTGATTTCGTCGAGCGCGGCGAACGGCTCGTCCATCAACAGCACGCGTGGCTTGGTGACCATGGCGCGCGCGATCGAGACGCGCATCTTCATGCCGCCGGAAAGCTCACGCGGCACGGCATTCTCAAAACCGGTCAGATGAACCCGCGCCAGCATCTCCATCACCGCCGGTGCCGCCTTGGCCCGCGACACGCCCTTCAGCCTGAGCGGCAGCCAGACATTGTCGAAGACATCGGCCCACGGCAGCAGCGTCGGCTCCTGGAAGACGAAACCGATTTTCGAGCGGTCGAGCGAGCCGCTGCCGCGCCAATCCAGCACGCCGGAAGTCGGCGTCGACAGGCCGGCAATCAGGCGCAAGGCAGTCGACTTGCCGCAGCCGGACGGCCCGAGAAGGCTGAGGAAATCGCCTTCCCGGATCGTCAGATTGACGTCGCTGAGCGCCGTCACGCCGTTGGAAAAAACCTTGCCGACGCCGCGCAGCGCCAGCAGCATCGGACTCTCGCCCGATGCGCTTGCCGGCGTTTGCGCCACTTTCTCCTGCATCATGTCCGGCAGACCGGCCTACTTCTTCAGCTCCAGCCCGACGCTCTTGTTGACGAAGGCAAGCGTGTAGGCCTTCTTGATGTCGATACCCGCCGGCGTGACCTTGGCCTTGACCATCTTGTCGTAGAAGCTCTGGATGCGCGCGTCGGTCATGGCGCCGATGCCGAGCTTTTCCGAATCGCCGGAATCGACGACGCCGAATTTCTTCAGCTGCTCGATCGAGAAGGCGATCTGGGCATCCGTCATGTCAGGATTGTCCTTCTTGATCATCTCATTGGCGGCCTTGTTGTCGCCGTAGAGGTAATTGTACCAACCCTTGGCCGAACCATCGACGAAGCACTGCACCACCTCCGGCCGCTTGTCGATCGTCGCCTGCATGGTCTCAACCGTGGTCGCGTAGGTGTCCCAGCCATAGTCGGCCAGCAGGAACTGGTTCGGCAGGAAACCACCCTCTTTCTGCACCGCGAATGGCTCCGAGGTGACATAGCCCTGCTGGATCGACTTCTTGTTGGCGATGAAGGGCGCCGAGTTGAAGGTGTAGGGCACGCGCTTGGCGGCATCGAAGCCGAGTTCCGTCACCATCCACTGGAAGAAGGTCTGCACGCCCTCGTCACCGAGGATGTACTGGTCGGCGGTCTTCAGGTCCTCCCACTTGTCCAGGCCTTGGCCGGGCTGGGACATGATGACCTGCGGATCCTTCTGGAAGTCCGCCGCCACCACGCGCATCGGAATGTCCTGCTGCACGGCATCGAACGCCGACAGCAGATTGCCGCCCATATAGAAATCGAGCTTGCCGGCGAGCAGCAACGGCCGCCCGCTGACCTGCGGGCCGCCCTGCATGATGGTCACGTCGAGACCGCAGGCCGCATAGGTGCCGTCTGCCACGGCCTGGTAGTAGCCGCCATGCTCTGGCTCGGCCAGCCAGTTGGTGCCGAACGTCACCTTTTCGTTTGCTGCCGCGCTCAGCGCGCTCGAAGCAAGCATGGCGATCGCCGCCACCGAAACCGTCAGTTTTCCGTACATCAACACCACCTTCTGTTTGCTCCGGCGCGCTCCGCGCCGGGCTCGACACCATTGGTTCAAGAAGCAAGACACATGCCACCGCCGGGACCGCCCGCTTGCGCAAGGTCGCGCGCGAAGGCCGGACGGGTCATGCTGCATGGAAGGCATCGTGCCTATTTTTTGAACGCCTGTCCACAATGGCGCCAATGCCATGCACCGCCATCTTGAAGGTCTCGGCGGTTCAGTCTTAGGCTGCCGACAAACCGGAGATTGTCATGTTCAAATTCCTTACGCCGAAGTCGATCAAGCCACCTTTTGCCCGCTATAGCCACGGCGTCGAGGTGCCGCCTGGCAAGCGGCTGGTTCTGTGTTCGGGCCAGGTCGCCATCACACCGGACGATCAGATTCCGGAGGATGCCGGCGCACAGGCCGAACTCTGCTTCAGGAATATCGAAGCGATTCTCGGCGAGGCCGGGCTCGGCCTTTCCGACATTATCCGCATCAACGCCTACGTTACCGACCGCGCCTTCCTGCGGCCCTATATGGACGTCCGCGACCGGCTGTTCGCCAGCCCGGCACCGGCCTCGACGCTGATGATCGTCTCCGGTTTCGCCCGGCCGGAATTCAAGGTCGAGATCGAGGTCATCGCGGCTGGGTGATCGACAGGCCGGCCTTCCCGCGCTAGGTCTGGCTCAAACATCTGAGAGACATGACATGACCGCAGCCAAGAGACGCGTGTGGTGGGGCGACTATCGAACCACCGAATACGCCGCGATCGACCCGGAGGCTACGATCGCCGTCCTGCCGGTGGCGGCGATCGAACAGCACGGCCCGCATCTGCCAGTCTCGACCGACACCTCGATCATGAATGGCATGCTTGAAACGGTGATCGCGCGCCTGCCCGGCGATCTCGACATCCGTATCTTGCCCGTCCAGGCGGTCGGCAAATCGAACGAGCACCTGCATGCACCGGGCACGCTCACGCTGCCGGCGACGACCCTGGTCGAGGCCTGGACCGAGCTTGGCCTGTCGATCGCACGCGCCGGCGTGAGAAAACTGATCGTCGTCAATTCGCATGGCGGCAATGAGGAGATCATGGGCATCATCACCCGCGAATTGCGGGTGCGCGCCAAGATGCTGGCGGTGAAGACGAGCTGGCAGCGCTTTGGCCGCCCGGTCGGCATGTACACCGAGCTTGAGGACCGCCACGGCATTCATGGCGGCGATGTCGAGACCTCGCTGATGCTGCATTTCCGGCCGGACCTCGTCGACATGGCAAAGGCCGACAATTTCGTTTCGAATGTCGCCAGCGCCGAAAAGGAATTTTCGCTGCTGCGCCACACCGGAACGCATGCCTTCGCCTGGATCGCCAGCGACCTCAACCCGAACGGCGTTGTCGGCGACGCCAGCATTGCCACCGCCGAAAAAGGCCGGCTGACATCAGAGCATCAAGCTGACGGTTTCATCAGCCTCTTGCGGGATGTGCGCAAGGCAAAGCTTTCCGACTGGCTGGCGTAAATTAGCCGTCAATTCTCAGCGCGAAGGGTGTGCCTTCAAAGGCGTCAGCGCCGCGCCCGATCGCCTCGATCGCTTCGATCATGCGGCCGTTGCGCTCGAGCAGCGCATCGGCGACCGCAATCAGCCGCGGGTTGGGTGTCGCCGACGGCGACAGCGCGCGCAGTGTCTGCGCCAATTCAACCTCGTCGCGCATCGGCGCCAGTGCTGCGGCGATGATGTAGGCCGAGGCGGTCGAACGGCTGATGCCGGCATAGCAATGCACGACCATCGGCTTCACGCGATCCCATTGACGGGCGAAATCGAGCAAATTGCGCACGTGCTCCTCGCCCGGCATGGTCATGCCGTCCTGCGCCGCCGCAATGTCATGCATGACCAGATGCAGGTGATTTTCCTTGGCGATAGCGGCCGGGCGCACCACTTCGGTTCCGGCGGCCAGCAGGGAAAGCAGCCGCTCGGCGCCAGTTTTAGTCACGGTTTCATCGACTTTTGCCAGCGAACAGACATGGATCATCATCGCGCGATCTCCTTGGCGCCAGCGTCGCGCTTGTGCGCCCATTCGGCAAGGGAGGATTCGAGCCGCTGCCATTCCTCCTGACTTCCGGGCAGGCCGGCGCGCAGCACTAGCGGCCGGTCGGTGAAATGGCGAAGCAGGATGCCGCGCTCGCCAAGTGCCGAAAACAGGCCGGCAGCGTCCACCAGCCTGAGAGAGCGGAACAGCGTAGTGCCGCCGACGACCGGAACGCCGAAACGGCCGAACAAGGCATCCAGCCGCTGTGCCTCCGTCTCCAGCGTCGCGCGCATCGCGGCCTGCCAACCACTATCGGCCAACGCCCGGATGCCATATTCGAGCGCCGGGCCAGCAACCGCCCACGGCCCGAATTGTGCGTCCAGCCGTTCGGCCGTTCGTACATCAGTCAATGCAAAGCCAAGCCGCAGGCCGGCCAGGCCGAAGAACTTGCCGAAGGAGCGCAATACGACGATCCCGCCCTGGTCGACATCGCCGGCAAGGCTCTCAGTGCGCGGACCGACATCCATAAACGCCTCGTCGACGACCAGCAACCCGCCCTTGGCTCGCAATCTTGCCGCAAGCTGCAGCAGCCTTTCGCGATCTATGACGCGCCCGTCCGGATTGTTGGGGTTGACGACGATAGCGAGGTCGGCACCTGCCAGCACCTCGAAATCTTCGACCTCCACGACCGAATGGCCGGCGATCGCGGCTGCCCGCGCATGTTCGGCATAGGTCGGTCCGAGCACCAGTGCCTTGCCGGGGCTGACCAGCGACGCGACGCGCGGCAACAGGATCTGCGTGCCGGGGGCCAGCACGATATTGGCTGCGGACGGCGCGCCATAGGCACTCGCCGCGATCCTGGCCAGCTCATGGGCGCGCGCGGCTTCCGGCAATCGCGACAGAGCGGTGGCGGGCAGCTCGAAAAGCGGGTAGGAGTGCGGATTGATACCTGTCGAGAGGTCGACAAAAGGCTGTGGCGCGTGAGGGAAGAGCGCGCTCGCCCGGCCAAGGCTCCCGCCGTGATCCACGGCAGCAATCGCTCCTTCAAGAAGCTTCATGTCGATCCTGATCGCCTTCCTGTCATTGGCCATTGAACGTGTCCTGGGCTACCCGGACTGGCTGTTCCGCGCCATCGGCCATCCCGTCACCTGGTTCGGCAGGCTGATATCCTTTCTCGACCGCAGGCTCAACCGCGCCACTGATTCCGACGCGCTGCGTCGCCGGCGGGGCGTCCTGGCGTTGCTGGTCATCGTGCTGGTGCCGGCGGCAATCGCCTTTGTGCTGCAAATCGTGCTCTGGCAGATATTGCCCACCGGAATGGTCGTCACCGCCATTCTGGCGACGTCGCTGCTGTCGCAGAAGAGCCTGACCGAGCATGTCGAAGCGGTGGCCGATGCGCTCGACACCGGCGGTCTGGCCTTGGGTCGTATCGCGGTTGCGCGCATTGTCGGCCGCGATCCGGAAAGGCTCGACAAACCGGGCGTGGCCCGCGCCGCGATCGAGAGCCTGGCCGAGAATTTTTCCGACGGCATCGTCGCGCCCGCTTTCTGGACCGGTGTTTGCGGCCTGGCGGGCGGCGTCGCCTACAAGGCCGCCAACACCGCCGATTCGATGATCGGTCACCGCACGCCGCGCCACGAGGCCTTCGGCCGGGCGGCTGCCCGGTTTGACGATTTCATCAACCTGCCGGCCTCCAGGCTGACCGCGCTGCTGATCGTGCTCGCCGCCTTTCTGGTTAAGGACGCCGATCCCCGCAACGCCTGGACAGCCATGCGGCGCGACGCGAAAAGACATCGCTCGCCCAATGCCGGCTGGCCGGAAGCGGCGATGGCCGGTGCGCTCGGCCTGGCGCTGGCTGGGCCGCGCAGCTACGGCGGCGTCATCGTCGAAGATGCCTTCATGGGCGAAGGCGGACGGCGCGAGGCGGATAGCCTGGATATCAGACGGGCGCTGAGGCTTTATCAAATCGCCGACTATCTGCTGATTGGGTTGTTCGGATTGCTCTCGGCGATCCTTATCGCGGTGACGCTCTGAGCGGCGTCACCCTCAGAACTCTATCCCCTGCTGCGCTTTCACACCCGCCGCGAAATGATGCTTGGTCACGCCCATCTCGGTGACCAGATCGGCGGCCTCGACCAGCGCCGGCTTGGCGTTGCGGCCGGTGACGACGACATGCAGGCCTTCGCGCCGCGCCTTCAGTGCCGCGACCACCGTGTCGAGATCGAGATAGTCGTAGCGCAGCGCGATGTTCAACTCGTCGAGCACCAGCAGGCTGATGGAAGCGTCGCCCATCAGCTCGAGCACCTTGGCCCAGGCAGCCTCGGCGGCAGCGATGTCGCGCTTCAGGTCCTGCGTCTCCCAGGTAAACCCCTCGCCCATCGCGTGCCAGACGACGCGATCGCCGAAGGCGGCAAAGGCGTCCTTTTCGCCGGTGTGCCATTTGCCCTTGATGAACTGGACGACACCGACGCGCTTGCCATAGCCGAGCATGCGCAGCGCCAGCCCGAAGGCGGCCGTGGTCTTGCCCTTGCCGGGGCCGGTGTTGACGATCAAAAGCCCCTTCTCGACCGTTTTGGCCGCGACTTCGGCATCCTGCACCGCCTTGCGCTTGGCCATCTTGGCGCGGTGGCGCTCTTCGTCCTTGGCATCGATCTCGGTCATTTCATTTCACCTTGAGCGGCAATCCCGCCACCATCAGCAGCACCGTGTCGGCGACCGCCGCGACCTGCTGGTTGAGGCGGCCGGCCGCATCGCGAAACCGGCGCGCGAGCGCATTGTCGGGCACGATGCCCTGGCCGACTTCGTTGGAAACAACAAACCACGGTCCGCGCGGTCGCGAAAGCACATCCGCCAGCCCTCGGCATTCGGCGTCAAGGTCATGCTCGGCCAGCATATGGTTGGTCAGCCACAGCGTCAGGCAGTCGATCAAGACAGGTTGATTGTCGGGCAGCGCCCCGATCGCGCCGGCAAGATCGAGTGGTGCATCGATGGTCGTCCAGCCCTCGCCGCGGCGCGAGCGGTGCAGCGCGATGCGCTCGCGCATCTCGTCGTCATAGGCTTGCGCCGTGGCGATGTAGGCCCACTGCGCCCCACCTGCCGTCACCAGTTTTTCGGCATGCGCGCTCTTGCCGGAGCGCGCACCGCCGATGATGAAGGTCAGTTCTTTACGATCAGGCAAAGCTGTCGCGCAGGCTAGTTGCCGTTCCCGTGAAGCGTCCGCGCACCACGCCGACGGCAGCACCAAGCACCAGCCAGAACACCAGATTGGTCACCGTAACCGCCACCACGAACTGATGGTGTAGGCCTTCCGGGATTGCTGTCACGAAGCTGTCCGGCTGCGGCGCACCGACAATATGTGGCGCCACGATCAAAGCCACGGCAAGGATCGCCAACGGCAGCGACTTGCGAAAGGCGAGAAGGCCCAGGCCAGCCGCTGTCGCCGCCACCGTTGCCCACCACCAGATCTGGCGCTGCATGAGGTCGGCTGCCGGCATTGCCGGCAGTTCGGGCGGCAGGCCGAGCCCCGGCGCCAGCGTGAACACGGCAAAGCCGGCCAGGCCCCAGAACAAGCCCTGACGCCAGGTCCCAATGCCGCCGGCGAATTCGGAAACCGCGACCAGGATCAGCGCGAAGCCGATGCCGGTGACGATATTGGCGACGACACTGAAAGCGAAGCGCTCGAAGCCATCGGCCGGCGACCAGCCTTCGTCTTCAGCCGGAGCCGCCGCTTCGGCCGGCGCCGGTGCGGCTGAGCTCATGGTGTTTTCCGCCGGTGCGGCACTGCTCATGGCATTGTTGGTGCTGGCGGCTGGTGCCGCAGCATGATCGTGCTGGTGGCCGCCAGCCTTCTCAAAAACTTCGGCCTGGTAAATCAGGGGGTCGGTAGCAAAGGCCTGCATGCAGGCGAGAACGACGCCAGCCACGAGCCCGGCGATCGCCGCGATGAACACGACGTTGCGAAACAGGTTCATGATGTCAATTCCTCGTCAGTGGCAGGGAAACGCCATCGAGTGGCGATAGTCGTGCGCGGCGTTGTGGACCACCTCGATATGCGAGAAGCCGACAACACCGACAACGAACAGGCCGAGAAATGCAGTGAGCACCAGCTGCATGAAGCGCGACTGCGAGGAGACGGAAGCGCCGATAGAGACGGAAGCGGTATTCATATCTTGTCCTTTCGCCCTCCACCCGAGGGCATAGAAGTCAGTGTCCCTGTCGCCGGCAGGTCTCCTGGCTCGCGGATCAGCGCCCTTCCCCACCTTCCCGAAGAAAAATCTTCAGTGGCATATGGAGAGGACTACCGCACACAGTTGCGGGGGCAGCCACGGCATTGGGCAACAACTCAGCCCGCACCGCATTCCCTCTTGGCTCCAAACGGAACCGACGACAGCTAGCGACTATAGGCAAAATCGCAGCGCCCGGCAAACCAAATTCCGCCGGTTACCAGCGTGAATGCGCCACCCTGGCCTTAAGCTGCGGACGCGGCGATCCGCTCGGCCACGAGGCGCTGCAGCCGCCATAGATGGCGATCGTGAATGCCGCGCTCTTCCAGGTTTTTCACCGTGTTATAGAGATAGTCCGCGCCTGAGCCCCAGTGTCCACAGGACGTCGCCAGCCGTTCGACGACCCTCTCCTCGGCGAGCGGTCCGGAATAGGTGAGGCCATTGCGGTTGATGACGAACGCCAGCGCCTTTATCGGGCCGTTGTCGCTTCCCAGGTTGAGCAGGCGGGGATGGTAGCTTGTCGGCTTTAGTGTCACTTCGCGCCTGAAAAGCTTGCCCAGCTGCTGCCGCCGATCCGCGTCGCCAAGCCGAAGGGCGACGCCCTTGCACTGTCCGCCACGGTCCAGCGCCATCATCAGGCCGGGGCTGTCCTTGGTGCCGCGCCAGCGGGTCATGTTCATGCAAAAGGAGCGGTGCCAACCGCGCGCCAAGGCCACCCGCTCTTCGACATGATCGATTTCGGGTTTCCAGATCAGCGAGCCGTAGCCGAACAGCCACAGCGGTTCCGAGTCAGGGAGTTCCGCCTGCAATGCGTCCACCAACGCGTCATAGTCGGCATCATCCAGGTGCCCTGCATCCGGATCCGGACCTGTATCCTCGATCGCGCGCCAGCAGCGCGCGACCAGTTCCGGCGTGAGCGACATCTGTCGTGTAGACAATTCTCAATCCTCTTGTTCAAGGACATGATTAGGCATCGCGGTCGAAACCGGCAATGCGGCGCCGTGCCAAATGCCGTCACTAGAATTGACAAAAGATTTGCCGGGGTGTCGGCTGGCACATCACAGGAAGCCAGCCATGCAACCCAACCCCGGCGAGCGCGATCCCTATAACGGCCTGACCCGGGCCGAATCGACGCTGCCGTCGTCGGCCTATTGGGATGCAAACGCCTACCAGCGCGATCTAGACGCCATCTGGTACAGAAACTGGCTGCTGGTCTGCCGCGAGACCGATCTTGCCCAGCCACTGGCGTTCCGCACATTCCGTGTCGGCACGCAGGAAATCGTCGTGCTGCGCGACGACACCGGCGTGCTGCGCGCTTTCCACAACACCTGCCGGCATCGCGGCTCGCAGCTTTGCCAGGAAAGCGAGGGCCGGCTGAAGGCGCGGCTGATCACCTGCCCCTATCACGCCTGGTCCTATTCGCTGCGCGGCGATCTCGTGCGCGTTCCCTCGAAATCGCTGCCCGACGGTTTCGACAAGGCCGATCATCCGCTCTACCGCGTGGCGCTGTCGGTGTGGCGCGGCTTTGTCTTCGTCAATTTGCAGGAGGACGCCAACGGTTCGGCGCAAGCATCCTTCGATCCCGCATCCGGCAATCTCGGCAACTGGCCGCTGGAAACGCTGGTCAGCGGCCACGTGCTGAAGAAGGTGATGAACTGCAACTGGAAGATTTTTTGGGAGAACTTCAACGAGTGCCTGCACTGCCCCGGCGTCCACAAGGACCTGTCGCGGCTGGTGCCGATCTATGGCCGCGGCCTGATGGGAAGGCACGATGACCCGGACTGGGTTCGCCATGCCGACAATGACGCGCCGGAATTTTCCGGCGGCCTGCGCGCCGGCGCCGAGACATGGTCGCGTGACGGGCAGGCGCATGGACCGGTGTTTTCCGGGCTGACGCCGGCCGAGCGCGCCGCCGGCCAGACCTACGCCACGTCACTGCCATCGATGTTCATCGTCGGCCATGTCGACTATATCAGGACCGTGCGGCTGGTACCGCTTGGCCCCGAACAGACCGAACTCACCGCCGAATGGCTTTTTTCGCCCGAAGCGCTGACGGCACCCCAGGCCGATATCGACAACATCGTCGCCTTCGGCCGGCAGGTGCTGGAGGAAGACGCCGCGATCTGCGAGGTCAACCAGAAAGGCCTGCGCTCGCTGCGCCACCAGGCCGGCGTGCTGATGCCGGAGGAATACGATCTGCACCGCTTCCACAACTGGGTGCGTGAGCAGCACGCAGCGGTTGGAACAACCGCCTAGTCGGCCTTCAGAATTCGCTCCGGCGAGGCATATGGAGTGGTTTTCGAGCACCGGCGCGCAGCGGACTTTTGGGTCCGTGAGCACCGGAAGCGGAGAAAATCGCGACAGATGTCCGCCGGAGTAGAATTATCAAGGCCGACTAAAGCGATTTCGGCAGATAGCGCCACGTGACAAAACCGCAGACCACCGCCAGCAGGCCGAGCGTCGCGAACACCGAACCTAGGCCGAAGAACGCCAGCACCACCGAATAGACCAGCGGCGGCGTCAGCTCGGAAAAGTCGAGATAGGTGCGATAGACCGCCGCCATCTGCGCCCTCTCATAGGAGCGCACCGAGCGCATGAAGGCGGTAGAGCCGAGTGCGTCGAGCGCAATGGTGAAGAACGCGCCGCAGAGCAAAAAAGCGCCGGTGAGCAGCGGCACGGTTTCGCCGACCGCGCCCGCCGCCAACAGCATCGCCGACATGGCGAAATAGGCGAACGTCATGGTGCGCCGACCGCCGAAGCGCTTGCCCGCCTTGCCCCAGAAGATCGCCATGAACAAAAGCGCATTGCCTGCCGACACCAGCAGGCCGCCGGCCAACTTGCCTTCGCCGGTGATGACCATGAACAGCGGCCCGTAGACGAAGAACGTCGTCCAGAAACAGGAGCGGCCGAAGGCGATCAGCCAGGCGAGTCTGAGCCGCGGCTGGGCGACGAAGCGGCCGATATTGGCCAGCGGATTGGCCGGCCGCGTTTTGCCCGGGCGGATCGATGGGTTGTCGCCAAGCCGGTAGGTCCAAAACAGCGCCAGCAGGATCATGGCAAAAACAGCAACCGCGCCATGCGCGGCATAGATGCCGAAGCGCGTGTAGAGAAAGATGCCGAGCGTCGGCCCGCCGGTCCAGGCAAACATCGACCATGCCATGCGCAGCGATTCCGCCTGCATGAAGTCGGTCTTGCGGATGTGGTCCATGATGTAGAGGTTGAGCGTGATCGACAGTGCGCTGGCGCCCATGACGCGGCACAGCATGCCCGCCAATTGCCCGGCCAGCGTGTGGGTGACGAAGAACAGCGAGCCTATGGCCAGCAGGCAGGCGCCTGCCGTGTAGACCCAGCGCCGGGCAAAGCGGCGGATCAGCATTGGCATGAACAGCGTCACCGACAGGCCAAGCATGGCCACGACGGTGTAGAGGATCGAGACGATCTGCTCGTTGTGCAAGATCTCGTAGGCCTGGATCGGGATGACGCTCGACACCGTGGCGCGCGCGAAGGACTCGACCGTATAGAGCGAGGCAAAAGTGCGCGCATCCGCCGGCCGCAAGGCCGGAAGCCAGATCGGATGGCGCACATGGGTGGACATTGCTTTCCCCGAAGCAGATTCGCGAGGCCAATCTGGCGTGGCCATCCAGGTGTCGGTAACAGGAAACCGACCCGTTCACGGCAAAAAGCGAAGCCGGCCAAAGGCTTTCCGGCGCTGGCCTAAAGCAGGCCCTGATGCGGTGTCTCGGCCTGCCTTCTTTTGTCCGGTGCAACCGTGCTAGTCGTCTTGAGGGCTGAATCAGAATTACGAGACCATGAGCATCCATACCGCCGCCGTCCCGGATCAACCGAAGCGCATTGTCGCCATCGACGTCGTGCGCGGCATCGCGCTGATCGCCATGGCCAGCTACCACTTCACCTGGGATCTGGAGAATTTCCACTACACCGATCCCGGTCTCACCGCCTTCGGATGGTGGAAGATCTACGCGCGCTGCATCGCCTCGACCTTCCTGTTCCTGGTCGGCGTCAGCCTGTTTCTCGCCCATGGCAGGCAGATCCGCTGGAACGGCTTCTGGAAACGCTTTGCCATGGTCGCCGTGGCGGCGATCGCCATATCGGCAGTCACCTGGTTCGTCACGCCGGACAGCTTCATCTTCTTCGGCATCTTGCACGAGATAGCGCTGGCCAGCCTGCTTGGCCTTTTGTTCCTGCGCCTGCCATCATTGCTGACGCTTGTCGTGGCGGCGATCGTGATCGCTGCGCCGATCTACCTCAGATCCGAAGCCTTCGATCATCCGGCGCTGTGGTGGGTTGGTCTGTCGGCGGTCAACCCGCGCTCCAACGACTATGTGCCCGTCTTGCCCTGGTTCGGCGCCGTGCTCATCGGCATCGCCGCAGCAAAGCTCGCTTCCACGTCAGGCGTGCTGGCGCGGTTGGCAACGCTCACGCCCGGACGATGGGCCAACCCGCTGATCTTCATCGGCCGTCACAGCCTGGCTTTCTATCTGATCCATCAGCCGCTGCTATTTGGCTGTGTCTGGCTGTTCTCGCAGATCATGCCGGCGCCGGTGGAAACCAGGGAGGTGACCTTCCTGAAAGAGTGCCAGGTATCCTGCGAGCAGCAGCGCGACACGGAGTTCTGCGCCAGCTATTGTGTGTGCATGCTGGATACGCTGCAAAGCGAGGCAACATTCGATCGGCTCTACAATGGCGACCAGACCCCGGAGTTCAAGGCGCATCTCGGCGATCTCGCCGGCACCTGCACCGCCAAGACCGAGAGCTCGATGATGGAGGGAGGGCAACAATGACCGACAGCCAGCCGAAACCCGGTCACATACCATGGCCGCCGCTGATCTATGTCGCTGCTATCGCCATCAGCATCGCGCTCGGCCTGCTCTACCCGCTGCCATGGATCGGCGACATTGCGGGCGACCTGCTTTTCGCCGCCGGCTGGGTGGCGCTGTTCGGCGTCGCCGCACTCTGGTTCACCGCCATCCGCAGCATGATACGGGCCAAGACGACGTTCAACCCGAACGCCGTGCCGGACCATCTGGTGACGTCAGGCCCTTTCGGCATCACGCGCAACCCGATGTATCTGGCCAACACGCTGCTGTTGATCGGCGTCGCCTTCGTCACGGGCATCGCATGGTTTCTGCCGCTGGCCCTGATCGCGGCCTTCGCAACACAAAAACTCGCGATCGAGGGCGAGGAAAAGGTGCTGGCGGCTAAATTCGGCAAGAAGTACCGCGACTACGCCAAAAGAGTGCGGCGCTGGATTTGAACAGCCCAGGCCGCCGCTGCCAGACTTAACAGGTTCCTCGCCTAAACAACGACCCTGATTTCGCCTGGCCGGCTTTCGAAGTCGAAAAGCCTCTGGGTAGCAAGGGCAGCAGCGCCCCGCGCCCAGGAATCGTCGGCCCAGTCTGGCGTGATCGGCGGCGGTGCCCACATGGCGTAACGTCCCAGCGCGTTGCGCATAGGCTCGAAGAGATAGTCGCCGAAGCTGACGGCTTCGCCGCCACCGACAATCACTTCCGGATCGATGATGTTACAGAAGCCGCCCAGAAACCTGCCGATGCCTTCGCCCGCTTCACGCAACAAATTCACCGCCGTCTCGTCGCCGGCCTTGGCCGCTTCGAGCATGTCGTAGCGGTCAACGTCGCGTGAGAGGCCTTTCGCCTCACGCCACCGCTTGACCAATGCCGGCTCGGAGAAAAACGTTTGAAGGCAGCCGTGGCGGCCGCACTCGCATAGTGGCCCGTTGGGATCGTAGATGGAGTGCCCCATCTTGCCCGCGGCCCCGTTCGCGCCGTGATGCACGGCGCCGTCGACCACCACCGCGCAACTGATGCCGGCGCCGATCGCCAGCGCGCCGACAGTGCGGTGATGCCGGCCGAGGCCGAACAATTGCTGCGCTAGCGCGAAAGCGTTGGTGTCGTCGTCGGCCCAGACGGGCACATTCACGAGGTCGGCGAGCATGGCCGCTATCGGCACGTCGGTCCAGCCGAACCGGTGACTGAGCCGGCAGACGCCATTGTCGATAACTCCGGGCACCGCGATGCCGATGCCGCTAAGCTGCGCGCCGATCGGCGCATCACGGTCCGCAAGCAATACCTTGACGGCAGCTGCACAGGCATCGGCCACGCTCTGTGGTGACTGATCCGGCACTGCGACCTGCTTGGTGACAAGAGGCGTCGTGGCGAGGTCGGTTAGCACGCAATCGATCGCACCGACCATCAGCTTGAACCCGACGACGAGGCGGCCCGCATAGTTGATGTTGATCGGGATGGGCCGCCGCCCCGGCGCTCCGACGCTGGCTTCTCCCTCGACCAGGATGTTCTCGGTCAACAGGTCGGAGACGACGAACGTCACCGCCGCCGGGCTCAATCCGGTGATCGCGGCGATCTCGGCGCGGCTGATCGCCCCTTCCCTGCGCAGCAGGTTGAGGATCAGTCGACGATTGATCGAACGCGAGGTCTGCTGGTCACCTTTGAGTTTCATTCCCGCCTCATTGTTAATTTTGTAAATTAAGTATTGACCTGCTTCGCCTGCATACGCTACGACTTGCCTCGGTTCAATTGGAATCCGGCTGTTCTCAGGGAGGAGATAAAAGCCATGGCCATCACCGTTACAAGTCTGTCCACGACAAGGCGCCGCTTCCTCAAGGGCACGGGCGCCGCTCTCGCCGCATCCGCCACCGGGAGCCTTTGCTTGCCGGCTCTGGCGCAGTCGCAGGAAATCACCATCATCTCCAATATTGGCAACGCGGCTCAGCGCGAGGTGCTGCAGCGGCTGGCAGGCGAATACGAAAAGGCGTCTGGCACCAAAGTCACCATCAACAACATGGATCACGAGGCGCACAAGACGGCGATCCGCAGCTACCTCGTCGTTGGTGCGCCTGATATCTGCTTCTGGTTTTCCGGGAACCGCATGAAGGCCTTCGTCAAGAAAGGCCTGTTCGACGACATCTCCGACCTGTTCGCCCACGAGAACTACAAGGACGTGCTTGGCGCCACGACAAATGCGGTCACCGTCGACGGCAAGCAATACGGCCTGCCGATGGGCGGCCTGCTTTGGGGCCTTTTCTACCGCAAGGACGTCTTTGCGGAACACAATTGGACGCCGCCGAAGACCTGGAACGACTTTCTCGCCTTTGGCGAGGCTGCGAAATCCGCAAGCATGATCCCGATGAGCATGGGCACGAAAGAACTCTGGCCTGCGGGCGGCTGGTTCGACCACATGAACCTGCGCATCAACGGCCTCGACAAGCACATCGCCCTGATGGACGGCACGGTCCAATACACCGATCCGATGCTGACACCCGTCTTCGACAAATGGAACGACCTGCTCAAGGCCGGTTTCTTCTCGCCCAACCACAGTTCGTTCGGTTGGGAACAGGCAGGTGCTGCGCTGGCGCAGAAGAAAGCCGCCATGATGGATCTCGGCGGTTTCGTCAGGTCCGCCTTCCCGGAGGCAGATCTCCCGCAACTCGCCTACGCGCCATTTCCAGAAATCGTCCCCGGCGTCGCCAGGTATGAGGATTTTTCGGTCAACTCCGTGCATGTCCCAGCCAATGCCAAGAACAAGCAAGGCGCGCGCGAATTCCTTGCCTATTTCTACAAGGCGGAAAACCTGGCGGCTTTCCTCGCGGCCGAAGGAGCGATCCCGCCACGCAACGACTGCCCACCCAGCAAGGATCCACTGGTGAATGCCGCCGTCGAGGAGCTGAAGAAAGTGGTCGGCACGTCACAATACTACGATCGTGATACCGATCCTGACATGGCGCAGGAAGGCATGACCGGGCTTCAGGAATTCATGGTCAAGCCTGAACGGCGCGACCAGATTCTCACGCGGCTGGAAAAGACCCGCAAGAGAATTTTCGGCTAGTCCTCCCGGGGCATGGCGGGAGCAGTCCAATGCATGTCGCCCAAAAGTGCGCAGCGGTTTTGGGACAACGACATGCACAAAGCAAAGACTTAAAGCGCGTCGGCTGAGTCCGTTTCAACGCGACGCGCTTTATGGCTGTTCCCGCCCCTTTTTTGGATGAATCCAATGCAGCACTTTTGGCGCCGAAATCGTCATTGGTTGACGCCGGCTTTGTTCCTCCTGCCAGGCCTCGCTTTGTTCGGCGCGGTGATCCTCGCGGCGTCGCTGGAGACGATCTGGATCTCCCTGCACGAATGGGACGGCATCGGCCCCAAGATCTGGGTCGGTGTCGCCAACTATGTCGAGCTGGCCGACGACCCGCAATTCTACGTCTCGCTGAAGAACAACGTCATCTGGTTGGTGATCTTCATGCTGGCGCCACCGATCGGCCTGGCGCTGGCGTTGATCGTCAACCAGCAGATCGGCGGCATGCGCATCTTGAAGTCGCTGTTCTTTGTCCCGCTGGTGCTGGCGACGGTGACCGTGGGCGTCGTCTTCGGCTGGGTCTATGATCCAACTTATGGCCTGCTGCAATTGATCTTCGGTCTGTTCGGCGGCACCGCGCCGGCGCTCTTGTCCGACGAGAACTTCGCCACTTTCGCGGTTGCCGCCGCAGGCCTTTGGCCGCAGATCGCCTTCTGCATGGTGCTGTTCCTGGCGGGCCTGAACAATCTCAACGACGACCTGATCGGCGCCGGACGCGTCGATGGTGCGCGCGGCTGGCCCATGCTGCGCCATGTGGTCCTGCCGCAACTGTCGCAGGTCGGGTTCATTGCGATCGCGGTGACAGTCATCGGCGCCCTGCGCTCTTTCGACATGGTCGCCGTCATGACCAGTGGCGGCCCTTACGGCTCTTCGACGGTGCTCGCCTACCAGATGTACGAGGAATCGATCTTTTCCTATCGCTTCGGCTATGGCGCGGCGATCGCCACCGTTCTCTTCGTGATCATGACCGCCTTCATCGCCTGGTACCTGCACGGCCTCATCAAGGCCGAACGGAGTAACGCCTGATGTATCCGCGCCCAATTCCCGAAGAAGCCAAAATCAAGCGTGCTCTTTACGTCGGTGGCGTAACCCTCGTCGTCGCGCTTTGGCTGGTGCCGCTGCTTGCCGTCATGCTGACGTCGATCCGCTCCAACGAGGAGTTGATGGCGGGCAACTACTGGGGCTGGCCGCAGAAATTCAGCTTGGTCGAGAACTACACCGCGGTCTTCGAGCAGACCGCGATGCTGCGCTTCTTTCTCAACAGCCTGCTGATCACCATCCCCGCGGTGATCGGCGTCCTGATCCTGTCGACATTGACCGGCTTCGTTCTGTCCCGCTATCCATTCCGCGGTTCAAATCTCATTTTCGCCCTGTTCGTCGGCGGCAATTTCCTGCCGGCCCAGGTCATGATGATCCCGGTGCGCGACCTGATGGTGAGGCTCGGTCTCTACGACACCATCTACGCGTTGATCATATTCCACGTTGCCTTCCAGACCGGCTTTGCGACGCTCTTCATGCGCAACTTCATCGCCGCCTTGCCCGGCGAATTGTTCCAGGCGGCACGCGCCGAGGGCGCGTCGCCATACCAGGTGCTGCGCCATGTGGTGGTTCCCCTGGTACGGCCGGCACTGGCGGCGCTCGCCATCCTTACCTTCACCTTTGTCTGGAACGACTATTTCTGGGCGATTGTTCTGACCCAGAGCGACGCGGTCAAACCCGTCACGGCCGGGCTGAACAATCTGCGCGGCGAATGGACTTCCGCCTGGAACATCGTGTCGGCGGCAACGATCTTCGTCGCCCTGCCCCCGGTCGTGATGTTCTTCCTGATGCAAAAGCACTTCATCAGCGGCCTGACGATGGGGGCGGTGAAGGGGTGATGTCTGGAAACGGCCGGAAATCCACATCGGGTGGCATGGGACGCAACCCGCAAACACGGAAAGGCGCCTGGCAATGAGCAGCGTGGAATTGCGCAAGGTCGACAAGCACTATGTCGGCTATCACGCCCTGAAGACTATCGACCTGAAGATCGAAAAGGGCGAGTTCGTCGTCATGGTCGGACCGTCCGGTTGCGGAAAGTCGACGCTGCTGAAAACAATCGCCGGACTTGAAACCATCAGCAGCGGCCAGATCGTGATCAACGGCCGCGATGTCACCAGGGAAGAACCCGGCGACCGCGGCATTGCGATGGTTTTCCAATCCTATGCGCTCTACCCGCACATGACGGTGGCGGAGAACATGGGGTTCGGTCTCAGGATGGCCAAGCGGCCTAAGCCGGAGATCGACGCCGCCGTAAATCGCGCGGCCCAGATCCTTCGCCTGGAAGAACAGCTCGACAAGCGCCCGAAGCAACTGTCTGGCGGACAACGCCAGCGCGTCGCGATCGGCCGTGCGATCACGCGTTCGCCGGAGGTCTTCTTGTTCGACGAACCCTTGTCGAATCTTGACGCGGCGCTGCGCACCCAGATGCGCGTCGAACTGTCGACGCTGCACAGCCAGCTCGGTTCCACCATGATCTACGTCACCCATGACCAGGTCGAGGCCATGACCATGGCCGATCGCATCGTGGTGCTGAACAAGGGCCAGATTGAACAGGTCGGCTCGCCGCTCGAACTCTATGCCAATCCGGCGAACATCTTCGTCGCCGGCTTTCTCGGCGCCCCGCGCATGAACTTCGTCGAAGCGCGGGTGGCGGACATTCGCGGGAGCAGCGTCAAAGTGACGTTGGAGGGCGCCTCGGCATTCTCGTTCGAAAGCGCCGACACAACCGGTCTCTCGGTCGGCGAGAAGACGACAGTTGGCGTTCGACCGGAGCATCTGCGGATCGTCGAGCAACCGGCGGGGGAAGCGGCCATATTTGGCGGCGAGGTGCGGCTGGCCGAACATCTGGGCCGGGAAACCGTTCTCTATCTCGACGCCTCTCCCCTCGAGACGGTTAACTCGGACAGCGGCACCGGGAATTTTACAGTCCAGCTCAACAAGGTCTCCCCGGTGAGCATCGGAGCTCCCTTGAAGATCGGCTTCACGATCGGCGACGCATATTTGTTCGGTCCTGATGGCCGCACGCTGACACCGCGCAAACCACTGCCAACAGCCTGACCCCTGAATTTGAAAGCCTATCGACGATGCATCGCATGAAACCGGCTCCGCTTTCCGTTTGGCGACCACTCAATCTCGACCGCTTCTTGTTGGGAGCACCGCACTACCCCGAACATGTCGACGAAAGCTCGTGGCAACGCGACGCCGAGCGCATGGCCGCCGCCGGTGTCAACACTGTTCGCATGGGTGAATTCGCCTGGCATATTTTCGAACCCCGCGAGGGCAAGTTCGACTTCGGGCTTTTTGACCGGGCAATCGAGGTTTTAGGTGCCGCGGGCATCGACACCATCATGTGCACGCCAACCGCGACGCCGCCGCGCTGGCTGACCGTCAACTATCCCGAGGTGCTGCGGGTCGACGTCAACGGCCACCCGACAAGCCATGGATCGCGTCAGCACGCCGACACCACCAGCCCGGTGTTCCGCGCCCACAGCCGCCGCATCACGCGCGCCATGGCCGGGCACTACATGAACAATCCGCGCGTCATCGGCTGGCAGACGGACAACGAGCTCAACACCACTGTCTCGGAATCCTACTCGGTCGCAACACGGCTGGAGTTCCAGAAATTCCTGCAGCAGAAATATGATGCGATCGATGCGCTGAACTTCGCCTGGGGCGGCCATTTCTGGGCGACAGCCTATGATGATTTCTCCCAGATCGAACTGCCGCGGCCGCTGATGCCGTCCTATCCGAGCCCCGGCCATGTGCAGGATTACCATCGCTTCCTGGCTGCGGCGACGGCAGCTTTCCAGCACGACCAGGTCGAGATCCTGCGCGCCACCAATCCCAACTGGTTCATCTTCCACAATCTCGGCCAGCTCGTCGACATCGACTTCCGCGGCCAGTTCGGACAGGACCTCGACTTCATCGCCTTCGACATCTACCCGATGCTGTACGACGAAATGCGGCGCACCGGCGGCCATGCCGCCACGCAAGCGCTGCATCTCGACGTCTGCCGCGCATACTCCGGCAACTTCATCGTGCCGGAACAGGCCTCGGGCTTCGGCAGCCAACCGGGCTTTTCAACCATGACCCCCGAGCCGGGCGAGATGCGCCGCATGGCGATGACGTCAGTGGCGCGTGGTGCCGACGGCATCATGTTCTTCCGCTGGCGCCCGGCGCATTTCGGCGCCGAGATTTACTGGATGGGGGTCATCGATCACGACGATGTGCCCCGCCGCCGTTACGACGAGGCGAGCCGGTTCTTCCACGAGATCGCCGGCATCAAGGACCGGATCCTTGGTACTGTCGTGCGGATGGACATCGGCATCGCCGGCGCCGATTTCGACAACCAGGAAGCGCACAAGACCTATCCGATGGGATTGCCGAGCCCGCTGGAAGACGCCACGCTGCTGCACCGGTACTGCTACCACAACGGCATCGCCTGCGGTTTCATCCACCCCGAAGACGATCTGTCGCGGCTCAAGGCGCTCTATGTTCCGCATTGGGTGATGTGGAAGCAGGAATGGAATGCCGCGGTCGAGACTTTTGTCCGCAACGGCGGCACGCTGATCCTGTCGGCCTTGACCGGCACAAGGGACGACAACAACCACATCGTTCGAGAGCAGGCACCCGGGCACGATCTTTCGGCGCTCAGCGGCGTCAGGGTCGCCGAATTCGGTCGCCTCGTCCCGACGGGCGGCACGGGACTGTTTCCCTTGTTCCGCCAGGCCGCGATGGGCGCCCATGTGCCGCCAACGCCTCTGCCGGCCTCATCGGCGGAGCGCAAGTATCACTTCACGTTCGGCAACAGGCAGTTCGAGGCCGCACATCTCTACGAACTGCTCGAGATCGAGCCGGACACCGAGGTGCTCGGCACGTGGTCAGGTCGTTTTTGCGCCGGACAGCCGGCGATCACCTCCCGGCAACTCGGCAAGGGCCGCGTCGTCTATGCCGGCACCTATCTTACTTCAGAGCTTGCCGAAGCCATTGCCGATATCGTTCTTGCCCAGGCCGGTGTCGCGCCCTTGCTTCCTGAATTGCCCGCCGGAGTGGAAGTGTCGATCCGCGAGGCTGAAGACCGCCAGCTGATGTTCATCCAAAACACCACGGAAATTCCGGTCACCGTGCCGGACGTCCCCTTGGGTACCGATCTGCTGACCGGTCACCCGACTGCGGGCCCCCTGCAGCTTGAAGCCTATGGCTGCGCGGTGATTCACCTCAGCTCTTGAGAAGGCCGTGGAAAGGGGCGACGGCGTTCAGGTGTTGACGCCGAGCTCCACCAATCGCTCTACACAGGACTCTTCAGCCTGGTCGAGTTCGGCCAGCGTCTCTTCGAGGTCGCGTCGCTTCTGCCTGAGATCCTCGCGCTTTTCCTCGATGCGCTTGATCATCAGCTTGAGTTGACCGACCTCGCCGGGCGGCTCCTTGTACATCTGGATGATTTCGCGGATTTCGTTGATCGAAAAGCCGAGCCGTTTTCCGCGCATGATCTGGCGGATGAGATGCCGGTCGGATGGGCGAAACAGCCTTGTGCGGCCGCGCCGCACCGGCTGCACCAGCCCTTCATCCTCGTAAAAGCGCAGCGTCCGCGTCGACACCTCGAATTCGCGAGTGAGTTCGGTGATCGAGTAATATTCCCGCATTGTCACTCCAGATGCCGGAATCCCGGGCGATCGCCAAGCGGCGTCGCCCTTTTGTCCCGAACCAAACCCATGCCATGCCGGAATCGACGTGGCGCCCCGCGCAAGCCTCGCACGGCATTTACGTAAAAGTCAATTGAGGCTTCGGGCAGTAGTCTCAGTTCATCATTGCGGCAGCGAACCAAGGAAAAACTGAGCAGGCATCTGCTTCAGCAGCTTCAGCGCTGTCATAGTATCCAGAGCCGTATGTTGGAAGCCAGAGGCCGTATGGTTCTCCGGTGCCATCGTTCTCGTACTCTTTCCAGGTTTCTTCATAGAAGCTGAAAAGTTGAGCCGGGAGGACATGCGCGAGGATCCCAACACGGATCAGCCTGTCCTCGCGATAACGCATCTTGATTGTCTTGTTCATACAGCGACTGGCTTTTGTAATGACGTGCTTGCCGGTTTCGGCGCAACCGCGCCCGTCTTCTCGTAAAGATCGTCTATAAACAGCGGAGATGCATATCGCATTCCGGCAAATTTCACCCATGGTTCGCGCTTCAGGGCACTGCGAACCACCAGGTGGCGAGCCCCAGAAAGGCAAAGAAGCCAACGACGTCGGTGACCGTGGTGACGAACACCGCAGAGGCCACCGCCGGATCGATCTTGAACCGGTCGAGCAGCAGTGGGATCAGGATGCCGGCAAGGGCTGCCACGAACATGTTGATGATCATCGCCGCCGCAATGATGCCGCCGAGATTCGGATCCCAGAACCAGGCCGCCGCGGCGATGCCGATCAGGATGGCGAAGATGATGCCGTTGATGAAGCCCACCCCCATCTCGCGACGGATGATGCGGCCGGCATTGTAGATGTCGAGATCCTTGGTGGCCAGCGCCCGCACGGTGACGGTCATGGTCTGCGAACCGGCATTGCCGCCCATGCCGGCCACGATCGGCATCAGCACGGCAAGTGCCACGATATGCTCGATCGTATGGTCGAACAGGCTGATCACCGACGCCGCCAGGAAAGCGGTGAGAAGATTGATGAGCAGCCAGGGCACGCGCGACCGCGAGGTCGAGACAATGCTGTCCGACAGCTCTTCGTCGCCGACGCCGCCCATGCGCAAAAGATCCTCTTCGGCCTCCTGCTGGATGACGTCCACCATGTCGTCGATGGTCAGCACGCCGACCAGCCGTTCGTTCTCGTCGACGACGGCGGCGGACAGAAGATCGTATTGTTCGAAATCGCGCGCCGCCTCTTCCTGGTCCATCGTGGCCGGAATGGCGTGCCTTGTCTCATGCATGACCTCCTCGACCTTCACCGAGCGCTTGGTGCGCAGGATCTGGTCGAGATCGATGGCGCCAAGCAGCTTGAAGCTCGGATCGATGACGAAAATCTGGCTGAAGCGGTCGGGAAGGTTTTTGTCCTCGCGCATGTAGTCGATGGTCTGGCCGATGGTCCAGAACGGCGGCACCGCGACGAACTCCGTCTGCATGCGGCGGCCGGCGGTCTCTTCGGGATAGTCGAGCGAGCGGCGCAGCCTGATCCGTTCGGTGAACGGCAGTTGCGACAGGATCTCGTCCTGGTCTTCCTTTTCGAGATCTTCGAGAATGTAGACCGCGTCGTCGGAATCGAGTTCCTGCACCGCCTGGGCGATCTGCGCATTGGGCAGATTGTCGACGATCTCCATGCGGATCGCCTCGTCGACCTCGGTCAGCGAGGAAAAGTCGAAGTCGGCGCCCAGCAGTTCGACCAGCACGCGGCGCTGTTCGGGGTGGAGCGCTTCGAGCAGGTCGCCCAGTTCCGACTGGTGCAGATCGTCGACTTCGCGCTTCAGCGTCAGCGTGTCGCGATCGGCGATCGCCGCACCGATCTGGGCCAGGAATGACGACAGAATGACGCCGTCCTCGCCATAGATATCGGCGTGGCTGTCTTCAGCGGCTCTGGCGCCGGTAGTCTGTTCGCCCTGGCGTTCCACCAGCGCCTCCCGCCATCGGAATTCCGGAAAAGGTGCCTGTCAGGTCTAGCGCGCAACGCACGGGAATATCAAACGAAATGCGCCCTGCCCTGCATGCGGCACCGGGGCGATTCTATCAAAGAACGACGCTGCCCGGGCTTCAGACGGCGCGACAGCGCATGTCGCTGGGGAAAGAGCACCCATTCGCGGTTAGGGCAGAATTGCCGTCGTGTAAGTTGCAGAAAAAACCGCATCCGCCTGTGCCCCGTAAAGTGGCCAAGATAACCGGAAGCCCTTGAACACAACGTCAGAGAGAACAACCGAGGCAATCGCAGGGCAACGCGTTCGCGTCGTCGTCGCCGAGCGCAATCCGCTCGTTGTGTCGGCACTGCGTGAAATGCTGCAGTGCGACGGGCGTTTCGAGTTTTTCGGCTCCGTGCGAAGCGGCAAGCATTTCCTCGAATTGGCAATGGCGGGTGAATTCGACGTCGCCGTTATCGGCTGGAAGCTCGTCGACATGGACGGCGCCGATGTGCTGGCCGAGATCCAGAACCGCAAGCTCGACGTGCGCGTCACCGTCTTTTCCAACGACCACGATATCGGCATCCTGAAGCAGTGCGTGCGCCTCGGCGCGCAGGGATATTGCTTTCAGTTCGACGACCCGCCGGTGATTTTCGAGACCATCCTGGCGGTCGCGCATGGACGTATCTGCATCCCGTACATCGACATCAACAAGGTCAACGACACGCCGCTGTCGCAGCTCACCGTCCGCGAACGGGAACTGCTGGCGGTGCTTTCCGACGGCTGGACCAACCTTCAGATCGCGACCCGCACCGGGATCTCCGAGAATACGGTGAAATACCACCTCAAGAATCTCTACGACAAGCTCGACGTCCGCAACCGGGCGATGGCGGTGGCGCTCTATTCGAACGAGAAGCGTCGTACCCTTTCGGGTAGGCCGACCGGGTAGGCCAAGTGGGTAGGCCAAGTGGGTAGGTTCGTCCTACCCGCGCGCCGCGATTACTTACCCGGCAAGGTGTTGTTGCACCACGCGGTCCAAACGACACTCCCTCCACAATGTCGAAGCATCGGAGGAGTTCGCACATGGCTGGGTTCACCCACCTTTTCATCCCAGGACCCACCAACATTCCCGAACGGGTCAGGCAGGCAATGAACCTGCCGATGGAGGACATGCGCGCCGGGACGTTCCCCGATTTCACCTTGCCGCTGTTCGAAGACATCAAAAAAGTCTTCAAGAACGAAACCGGCCGCGTCTTCATCTACCCGTCATCGGGCACCGGCGCCTGGGAAGCAGCGATGACCAATGTGCTCAGCCCCGGCGACCGCGTGCTGATGTCGCGCTTTGGCCAGTTCTCGCATCTGTGGATCGACATGGCCGAACGTCTCGGCTTCGAGGTCGATGCGATCGACTGCGAATGGGGAACCGGTGTTCCACTCGAGCTTTATGCAGAAAAACTGAAGGCGGACACGGCGCATCGCATCAAGGCGGTGTTCTGCACCCAGAACGAGACCGCCACCGGCGTCACCAGTGACGTCGCCGGCTGCCGCGCCATACTCGATGACGCAAACCACCCTGCCCTGCTTTTCGTCGACGGGGTGTCGTCGATCGGATCGATCGATTTCCGCCAGGAGGAATGGGGCGTCGACTGCGCGGTCAGCGGCTCGCAAAAGGGTTTCATGCTGCCCGCCGGTCTCGGTTTCCTGTCGGTCAGCAAGAAGGCGCTCGTCGCCTCGAGGACCGCTACCCATCGGCGCTGCTTCTTCTCCTTCGAGGACATGATCCGCGCCAACGATGCCGGCTATTTCCCCTATACACCGGCGACGCAATTGCTGCGTGGTCTGCGCGCCTCGCTCGACCTCATCGCCGAGGAAGGGCTGGAGAACATCTTCGCCCGCCACCATCGCCTCGCCGAAGGCGTGCGCAAGGCGGTCGACGCCTGGGGCCTGAAACTTTGCGCCAAGGCGCCGAAGTGGCACTCCGACACCGTCAGCGCCATCCTTGTGCCGGAAGGCATCGATAGCGGCGACGTCGTCAAGCAGGCCTACCAGAAATACCAGACCTCGCTCGGCGGCGGCCTCAACAAGGTGTTCGGCAAGGTTTTCCGCATCGGCCATCTCGGTTGGCTGAACGAGGTGATGGTGCTGGCCTCGCTGTCGGCGGCGGAGATGGCGCTGCTCGACTGCGGCGTCAAGCTGGCGCCGGGCTCCGGCGTCGGCGCTGCGATCGGCCATTTCCGCCGCTCGCAGCAGTCCGCCATCGCCGAAGCCGCCTGATCCCGGAGCGCACCATGAGCCACACAATCAACCACCTCAGAAAGCTCCGGCTGCAGCGCAGCGAACTGGCCGTTCCCGGCTCAAGCCCGGAGATGATCGACAAGGCGGCGAACAGCGCCGCCGACTTCATCTTCCTCGACATCGAGGATGCGGTCGCTCCGCCGGACAAGGAGCGGGCACGCAAGAACATCATCCAGGCGCTCAACGACATCGACTGGCACGCCAAGGGCAAGACGGTTTCGGTGCGCATCAACGGCCTCGATACGCACTACATGTATCGAGACGTGGTCGACGTGATGGAGCAGGCCGGCGACCGGCTGGACACCATCCTGGTGCCGAAGGTCGGCGTCCCGGCCGATCTCTACATGGTCGAAGCCATGGTCAACCAGATCGAGATGGCCAAGGGTTTCAAGACCCGCGTCGGTCTCGAAGCGCTGATCGAGACCGCACTAGGCATGGCCAATGTCGAGGCGATCGCGGCTTTCCCGGGACGGTTGGAAGCCATGCATTTCGGCGTCGCCGACTATGCCGCCAGCAACAAGGCGCGCACCGTCAACATTGGCGGCCTCAATCCCGACTATCCCGGCGACCAGTGGCATTTTGCCCTGTCGCGGATGACCGTCGCCTGCCGGGCCTACGGCCTGCGCGCCATCGACGGACCGTTTGGCGATTTCTCCGATCCGGAAGGCTACATCGCCGGCGCCAGGCGTGCGGCGGCACTTGGCATCGAAGGCAAATGGGCAATCCACCCCTCGCAGATCGCGCTTGCCAACGAGGTCTTCTCACCGCCCGAGAAGGAAGTGACGCGCGCCAGGCGCATCCTCGAAGTGCTGAAGGAGGCTGAGGCGCAGGGCAAGGGAGCGGCGGCGCTTGACGGCAAGATGATCGACGCGGCGTCGGAACGCATGGCGCGCAACGTGTTGGTGGTCAACGAGGCAATCGAACGCGCCGGTCAGCCGCGCGCTGCTGCGCATTGAGGATCCCGGGAGGACAAAATGGACATTCACGAATATCAGGCCAAGGAACTGCTCGCCCGGCACGGAGTCCACATCCCGCGCGGCGGCCTCGCCTACAGCCCCGAGCAGGCGACCTACCGCGCCCGCGAGATCGGCGGCGGCAAATGGGTCGTCAAGGCGCAGGTTCATTCCGGCGCGCGCGGCAAGGCCGGCGGCATCAAGCTGTGCGTCAATGACGAGGAAATCGCGGAAGCCGCCGAGGCCATGCTCGGCCGCAAGCTGGTGACCCATCAGACCGGCCCGCGCGGCAAGCTGATTTCGCGGCTCTACCTCGAGGAAGCCGTCGACATCGCGCAGGAGCTCTATGTCGGCTTCGTGCTCGATCGCAAGGAGGAGCGCGTCATGATCGTCGCGTCGGCCGCCGGCGGCATCGAGATCGAGGACATCGTCGAAAGGGCTCCGGATTCCATCATCCGCACCACGGTCGATCCCGGCGTCGGCATGCAGCGGTTTCAGGCGCGCGAGATCGCGTTCGGGCTCGGCCTCGACCAGAACCTGATCGGCAAGGCGACCGAAACCATCCTCGGCTGCTACCAGGTGTTCCGCGACTACGACGCCTCGATGCTGGAGATCAATCCGCTGGTGGTGACCCGCGACGGCAACCTCGTCGCGCTCGACGCCAAGATGTCGTTCGACGAGAACGCGCTGTTTCGCCGGCCCGAAATCTCCGAATTGCGCGACAAGAGCCAGGAAGACGCGCGCGAAACCTTTGCCAGCGACCGTGGCCTTTCCTATGTCGGCCTCGACGGCAATATCGGCTGCATTATCAACGGCGCCGGCCTCGCCATGGCGACGATGGACATGATCAAGATCGCCGGCGGCGAGCCGGCCAACTTCCTCGACATCGGCGGCGGCGCCTCGCCCGAGCGGGTTGCGAAATCGTTCCGCGCCGTGCTTGGCGACAAGAATGTCGAGACCATCCTGGTCAACATCTTCGCCGGCATCAACCGCTGCGACTGGGTCGCCGAGGGTGTCATCAAGGCGATCCGCGAAGTCGGCGTCAACGTGCCGCTGGTGGTGCGGCTCGCCGGCACCAAGGTCGAGGAAGGACGCCGCATCCTGGCCGATTCCGGCGAGGCGGTGATCGTCGCCGACACGCTGGCCGAAGCCGCCGAGAAAGCCGTCGCCGCCTGGCGCGCGGCCACCAAGAAAAAAGCAGCCTGAGGGAGGTCGAAAAAATGGCAATCCTGCTCAACCGCAGCACCCGCGTCATCGTCCAGGGCTTCACCGGCAAGATCGGCAGTTTTCATGCCGAGGACATGAAACGCTACGGCACCAAACTTGTCGGCGGCGTGACGCCCGGCAAGGGCGGCCAGACGCATCTCGGCCTGCCCGTCTTCAATACCGTCAAAGGCGCGGTGCGCGAAACCCGCGCCGAGGCCAGCATCGTCTTCGTGCCGCCGCCCTTTGCCGCCGACTCGATCATGGAGGCAGCGGACGCCGGCATAAAACTCTGCATCTGCATCACCGACGGCATTCCTTCGCAGGACATGATGCAGGTCAAGCGCTACATGCTGCGCTATCGCTTCGAGGACCGCATGCGGCTGATCGGGCCAAACTGCGCCGGCATGATCACGCCCGGACAGGCCCTCATGGGCATCATGCCCGGCAGCATCTACCTTCCCGGCAGGGTCGGCATTGTCGGGCGTTCGGGCACGCTCGGCTACGAGGCCGCGTCGCAAATGAAAGCGCTCGGCATCGGCGTTTCCACCAGTGTCGGCATCGGTGGCGATCCGATCAACGGCTCGTCCTTCAAGGACATTCTGAAGCTGTTCGAGCAGGACGACGACACCGACGCCGTGGTCATGATCGGCGAGATCGGCGGACCGCAGGAAGCCGAAGCCGCGCTCTGGGCGCGCGACAACATGCGCAAGCCGCTGATCGCCTATATCGCTGGACTGTCCGCGCCGAAAGGCCGCCGCATGGGCCATGCCGGCGCGATCATCTCGGCCTTTGGCGAGTCGGCACAGGAGAAGGTCGAAATCCTGAAAGAGGCCGGCGTCGTCATCGTGCCGACGCCATCCTCCTTCGGCGAAGTCGTGGCCGACACGCTGGCGCAAGCGAAGAAGGCGGCGTGATCAGTCGAGCGGCGAACGCCGCATCGCGCAAGATGTGAAATCTGTTTCGGGTCGGCGCAAGCATCGCCGCCCTCCGATTGGCAGGATATCAGATGAAACCGCGTTTGATTGTCACCCGCAGATGGCCGGCCGCCGTTGAAGCGATCCTTGCCGAGCGCTTCGACACGACGTTCAACGCCAGCGATACGCCGCTGAGCCCTGCTGCGATGACTTCCGCCTTCGCGGATTTTGACGCGATCCTGGCAACGGTCAGCGACCGCTTGCCTTCCCAGGTGTTTCCCGAAAGCGCCGCACGCGCCCGGATCATCGCCAATTTCGGCGTCGGCTTCAGCCATATCGATATCACGGCGGCGCGCGACCGCGACATCGTGGTAACCAACACGCCGGGCGTGCTGACCGATTGCACCGCCGACCTCGCGCTCAGCCTGATCCTGGCTGTCGCGCGCCGGACCGGTGAAGGCGAGCGGCAATTGCGGGCCGGAGAGTGGCGTGGCTGGTCGCCGACCCACATGGCCGGCGCCAAAGTATCGGGCAAGACCCTGGGCATTGTCGGCATGGGGCGCATCGGCAAGGCGACAGCCAGGCGCGCGCATTTCGGCTTCGGCATGAAGATCGTGTTCTTCAACCGGTCGCCGGTCGATGATGACGAGACGCGCGCCATGGGCGCGGTGCAGATGCAGACCCTGGAAGGGCTGCTCACGGCATCCGACTTCGTCTCGCTGCACTGTCCGGGCGGCGCGGAAAACCGCCATCTCATCGATGCCCGCAGCCTGCGGCTGATGAAAGGCGGCGCGTTCCTGATCAACACGGCGCGCGGCGACGTCGTCGACCAGGATGCCCTGATCGGTGCGCTGGAAAGGCGCGAGATCGCAGGCGCCGGTCTCGACGTCTTTGCCGAGGAGCCGGCCGTTCCGGAGGCGCTGAAGCGGTTGGAAAACGTCGTGCTGTTGCCGCATCTCGGCAGTGCGACCGAGGAAACGCGGGTGGCGATGGGCATGAAGGTGGTGGAGAACCTGACCGCCTTCTTCGAGGGTCGTCCGGTGCCCAACCGGGTCGCCTGACAGCCGGCGCCGGTCTCGCTCCAGGGCGCGGCTGCAATTGCAATCGATGCGGACGAGGAAGCGGCTTTGGAACAGAGCAGACGCATCAAATTTCGCGAGGACGAGCGCAGCCTGTTGTTGCGCCTGCTGCTTCAGGTCGCAAGCGCGCGTGAGCCCGAGATCGCCGCCGTTCTAAGCGGACGCAGGTCGCTTGTCTCGCTTGCCCAGGAGCAGCGCATCCCGGCGCTTCAGGCGAGCGGCGTATGGTTCCAGCTGCTGGCGATTGCCGACGAATTGCTTGCCATGCGGGCGCGTCGCGAACTCGAACAAGGCGCGGGGGTCGACGAAGTGCCCGGGTCCTTCGCCAGCGTGGTCGCGCAGATGGCAGCGAACGGTCAGTCGGCCGACGAAGTTCAGGCGGCGTTCGACGAACTTTGCGTCGGTCCGACCATGACCGCCCATCCGACTGAGGCCAAACGCGTCACGGTGCTGGAGATCCACCGCCGCATCTATCGCAAGCTGACCGAGCTCGACCAGCCGCGCTGGGCGCCGCGCGAACGCGACCTGTTGGTCGCCGATCTGGAAAGCGAGATCGAGCTTCTATGGATGACGGGCGAACTGCGGCTGGAGCGCCCGACGGTCGAACGCGAAATCGCCTGGGGCCTGCATTTCTTTCGCGAAGTCCTCTTCGAGGCAACGCCGCAGCTCTATGGCAAGCTCGAAGGCGCCTTCGAGCGTCATTATCCGGGAAAGCCGATCAGAATTCCCGCCTTCATGCGCTATGCCTCGTGGATCGGCGGCGACCGCGATGGCAATCCAAATGTGACGGCCACAGTCACCGACCATGCCATGGCCGAGTACCGCAACACCGCCATAGGCTGGTATCTGACGCAGGTTCAGCGGTTGGTGACGGTGCTCAGCGCCAGTTCGAACGTCATCGACCTGCCGGCCAGCTTCAAGCCGGTGCTGCAAGCAGCACTTGATAGAAGCGGAGAGGCGCAATTGATCGCAGCCCGCAACCCTGACGAACCGCTGCGCCAGTTCGCATCGGCCCTGTATGCCCGGCTGGTGGCCACGCGAGACGGCGGTGCGGCGGCGTACCTCTCGGCAGAGGCGTTTCGTGCCGATCTGAATGGGCTGTCTTGCGTTCTCGAAGCGATCGGAGGGCGCGCGGTCGCCAGGCGTTTCGTCAAGCCTCTGCTTTGGCAAGTCGGAAGCTTCGGCTTCCGCACCGTCTCGCTCGACGTCCGGCAGAACTCCACGGTCGTCAACCGGGTGCTGGCCGAGCTGTTTGCGCTGACAAATCCCGCCGAGCCGGTCACGGCCGGCACCCCGCAATGGTCGGCGCGCATTCGCTTAGGCCTCAGCCACGGCGAGCGGCTGGAGATCGACGCGAGGCGGCTCTCGCCTGAAGCGGGTGAACTGCTTTCGACATTCTCCGTCATCGCCAGGCACATCTCCACTTCGGATGCCGACGCTGTCGGCTGTTTCGTTCTCAGCATGACCCGCTCGGTCGACGACCTGCTCGCGGTCTATCTGCTGGCGCAATATTGCGGACTTTCAACCGCGCCCGGTGGCGGCGGCACGATCAGGCTGCGGATTGTGCCCTTGTTCGAGACCATCGCCGATCTGCAGGCCGCCCCTGCCATCCTGAATGAATTGCTCGGCATTTCGCTGGTGAGGCGCACGGTACGGGATTTTCGCGCGCGCCAGGAGATCATGCTCGGCTATTCGGATTCCAACAAGGACGGCGGGTTCCTGGCTTCCAATTGGGAACTGGCAAAAGCGCAAAAGCGCCTCGCTGCCGTCGGACGCAAGCATAAGATCAGGATCAGTTTCTTTCACGGTCGCGGCGGCTCGGTCAGCCGTGGCGGCGCGCCGACCGGCCGGGCGATCGCGGCACAGCCGCAAGGCACTGTCGCCGGAACCATGCGGGTGACCGAACAGGGCGAGGTCGTATCGTCGAAATTCGCCAATCGCGGCACCGGCCTCAACCAGCTCGAGGTTCTCGCTGCAGCCGTGCTGGGTCACAGCGCCGCATCGCCCGGCGACGTCGAAACGACGCAGACACCCGAGTTCGACGAAGCGCTGGAAGCGCTGGCAGGCATGTCGCAGGCGTCCTATGCCAGATTAATGGCCGAGCCCGGCTTCCTCGACTATTTCAACCAGGCGAGCCCGGTGGCGGAATTGGCGCTGCTGAAAATGGGCTCACGGCCGGATCGCCGTTTCGGCGCCAGCGGCATTGCCGACCTGCGCGCCATTCCATGGGTGTTCGCCTGGAGCCAGAACCGTCATCTGTTGACCGGCTGGTATGGGATCGGCAGCGCGCTCAGCTCGTTCGTCACGGTGCGCGGCGAGGCCGGGCGCGAACTTCTGGCCCGCATGTTCGAGCACTCGCGCTTCTTCCGCCTGATCGTCGACGAGGCCGAGAAGACGCTTTACCAGTCCGACATGGAGATCGCGCGGCTCTACGCCGGCCTGGTGTCCGACAGCGATGCCGCGGCAAGAATCTACGCTCGCATCGGCGCCGAATACGAGCTGACGCGACGCCTGATCGGTGACCTCACGGGAGGCGATCTTTCCGCGCGCTTTCCGATGTTCAAGCGGCGTTTTGACAATCTGCGGCGGCAGATGGATGACATTCACCGGCTGCAGGTCGACCTGCTGCGTGAAGTTCGTACAAATACCGGGACAGCGGATCAGAAACGGGCGACCGACGCTCTGCTTGTATCGATCAATTGCATCTCGGCTGGCCTTGGGTGGACGGGTTAGGCCCGGCTTTTGCCGAGCTACCCCGTCATCGCCCAGGGCTACAGCGGCTCCCTAGGTTCGACCGCGCTCAGGCGGCCTTGTCTGTCGCGGGCTTCGCGACCTTGGTGCGGGTGGCGCTGCGACGACCGTCGACGCTGACCGGAACGTCGCCGTCGACGGTGGCGCGACGGACGACGCGGTGCTGATCGCCATAATCGTTGACTGCGTAGTGCTGCGTGGCCCGGTTATCCCAGATCGCCACGTCGTCGGCTTTCCAGCGCCAGCGGACAGTGTTCTCCGGCGCGGTGACATAGGACTGGAACACTTCGTAGAGCCGCGCTGAATCGCTTTTGGAAAGACCGATCAGCCGTTGCACGAAATTGCCGAGCAAAAGCGTGCGCTCGCCTGTTTCGGGATGGACGCGGACGACGGGATGCTCGGTCTCGTAGACCGTTGAGGTGAAGACCTCCTCGAAATGCTTCTTTTCCGCAGCGCTCGCACGCGGCCGGACCGCCGCATAGTCGTAGGCGTTGCTGTGAACCGCCCAGAGATTGTCCGCCAGCAGCTTCAACGGCGCGGGCAGGTCCTGGTAGGCCGCGGCGGTGTTCGACCAGATGGTGTCACCGCCGGCCGGCGGTATGACGACGCCGCGAAGAACAGAGAATTTCGGATAGGCGTCAACGAAGGTGACGTCGGTATGCCACTGATCGGCACGACCGCCACCACGGCTCGAATCGAGCTCGAGAATGGACGCCGTTCCCTTGATGGGACCTTGGGTCGGATGCGGCACCAGGTCGCCGAGACGATGGGCGAAGCGCTCCTGCTCGGCATCGTCGAGATGCGCCTGGTCGCGGAAGAACACCACCTTGTGCCGCAACAGGATCTGGTTGATCGCCGCCACCGTCTGCTGCGGCAGATCGCCGGAAAGCCGTATGTTCCTGATCTCGGCGCCGACACGTCCCGTCAGCGGGACAATATCGGCTTCCGGGATGATTTGGTCGACGAGTTTGGTCATGGGAGTCTCCATTCTCTAAAACCACTGGCGCAACTTCGCCGAGGAGGCGAAGGCCCGTCAGAACTTGGCGGGCAGTGCTGGGATCATATCAAAACATAATTCTACAAATTCCATAGAAAAAGTCTTTCAAAGTTCAGCGGCTGGGAGAAAAATGCCATCTGCCCAAGCGCCTTCTCGCAGCTAGCGGTGGCATGCAGCGCCAGCGATGGCCGATGCTAAATCGTACAGGCTTTGCCAGGGAGGGCTATGGCGAAGCTTTCAATTGGGTGAGAAACCGTTCCAGGACGGATGAGCTGCGCTGATAGGACAACGCATCGCCCTGCCGGGACGATGCCGGTTGCGGGCTCTGGATGGCGGCGGTCTCGATCGCCTTGTCGCCAAAAACGACTGATCAAGAACGGCTTTTGGTGCGGTCGAGAAGACTCGAACTTCCACGGGTTGCCCCACAGCGACCTCAACGCTGCGCGTCTACCAATTCCGCCACGACCGCACGTGGTAGGAGCCGGAACGAACCGGCTCGCGGCGTGTAGCAAATCGTTTCCGGCGAAACAAGGGCGCGCAGCGCAATAATCGCCGGGGATTTGGCATAAGACAGCAAAGGCCCTGAACGCGCCCGGAACTGGACGTTTTGATTGTTTGCCGCCATATGAAGGGCAGATGCATGTCGCCCAAAAGTGCGCAGCGGTTTTGGGATCACGATATGCACAAAAACAAACATCTAAAGCGCATCGCGCTTTAGACGAGATACGCCATGCCAGAACGCAGCCAGATCGCCACGTCGTTCCTGCCCTTGCCCGGTTCCGCGCCGGTCGAATGGCGGATCGAGCCCGGCTTGACCACCTACCCCGACGCGCTCGCCGTGATGGAGGCGCGCGCCGATGCGATCAGAAGCGGCGCTGCCGGCGAGATGGTCTGGCTGGTCGAGCATCCGCCGCTCTACACCGCCGGCACCAGCGCTCACGTCGAGGATTTGATCGACCCCGGCCGTTTCCCGGTGTTTGCGGCCGGGCGCGGCGGCGAATACACCTATCACGGGCCGGGCCAGCGGGTCGCCTATGTGATGCTCGACCTCAAGCGGCGGCGCGAGGACGTCCGCGCTTTCGTCGCGGCGCTCGAACAATGGATCATCGACACGCTCGCCGCCTTCAATGTGCGCGGCGAGCGCCGCGAGGATCGTGTCGGCGTCTGGGTGGTGCGGCCGGATCGCCCTTCCCTGCCCGACGGATCTCCCGCCGAAGACAAGATCGCCGCAATAGGCATCCGGCTTAGGCGCTGGGTGAGCTTTCACGGCATTGCCATCAATGTCGAGCCGGATCTCAGCCATTTCAGCGGCATCGTGCCATGCGGTGTTTCGGATCACGGCGTCACCAGCCTTGTCGATCTTGGCCTGCCCGTGACCATGGCCGATCTCGACCTGGCGCTGAAGTCCGCCTTCGAGGATGTGTTCGGTCAGGCTGCAGCTCCGCCGGTCGAGGCAACCCGCAAGGCCGGCTGACACGCTGCTTCAGAGCAGGCGCGCGGAGGCCCACAACAGGCCGTATCCGTGAATTGAAAAGACCGCCAGCAGTGCGCCGCCCATGGCGAAACGATCGAAGGTGCGGATCGGCTTCAGTTCGTGGCGCGGTTTTACCGCGCTGCCCATGGTCAGCAGGCTGAGAATCGAAAAGACAGCACCCGCCACCAGCAGAAAGCTTGGGGAAAAGCCTGCCAGCCAGCCAACTGCCAGCAAGGCGGAGAGCAGGGAAAACGACGCCAGCGCCAAGGCGATCGGACCCGGGCAGATCTGGCGCAGCACCTGACCGCCATCGAACTTCCACACCGGCACCAGATTGGCGATGTTGAACAGGGCAGAGCAGCCGGCAAGCGTCGCCAGCAATCCAGCGGCGAGCCGATGCCCCTCACCGCCTGCAAGCACGCTGGCGGCGATCAGCAGCGGCACCAGGAAAGCCGAAAAGCCGGCGCCCATCAGTGCCACGAAAGCCACTTCGAAACGGCTGTCATAGGGCCGCCCGCCAATGGCGATGCCGCCGAGCAGCGGGATGAAGATCATCCGTGCCTGGCGATGCCCCGCCAGCCGGAAGGCTGCCATGTGGCCAAGCTCATGCAGGGCCACCACCGAGGTCAGGATCGACGCCAGCGCCAGGCCGCCAAGGTTGAGCCCGAAGAACGGCCACAGGATGAATGCCGAAAGAACGGCAAAGCCGACCTGGCTGAGCGGGTGCTCGAACCAGCCGCCCTTGCGGTACTCTCCAGTCCTGGCCCAGATCTCCAGCTTGCCCAGTTCGCGGCGCATGGCGAAGTAACGGAAAACCAGGAATGCGATGCCACGATAGCGATCGGTCTGGCTGAGACTCACCCGCGTCCCACTGCCTTCCGAGACAAGCTCGGTGGTCTCGCAAAAGTCCTTCCAGAACGAAGCATCAAGCGCTGTATCCTCGATGACGCGCATCGAAAAACGACTGCCTTCGACAACATCTTCGAACCGTGACATGCGCTCGATTGGCTGGCCGTCGCGGCCTTCCCAGGACAGCATGATGCGAGCCATGCCCTGATTGTCGAGCGCCTCGGCGGAGAGGATCTCGCCCGACCAGCCGGCATCGCTGCCAAGTGGCCACAGCGCCTGCCAGAGACGCTGACGGTCCGCTGACACCAGCCGGCTGAGCTTGACCGTGCGCAGACCGAGCGGCGCGGTCATCAGCAGAAAGATCAGCCCGAGATTGCTGGCCACGAGGATGGCCGTCACGATCGGCGACACCGGTGTTGCTCCTGTCCTCAGGGCACCCTAGCGTCATGGCGGCAAGAAAGGCTTAACGGCACAACCGCCCTCCTGCCCGCCTCAAAACACTGCGGCGAAACCGCAGGTCCTCACATGGCGCCGATCCACATCGCCATGGAAACGAGAAACGCACTCATGCACACCAGCGAAACGACGTCCTGAACCAAATCGGTCATAACTCACTCCTGTTGTTGCTATGTTCATAATTTGTTCTAATTTTGTTCGAATGTCAACGATCGGAAAGCGGCATGCCGACGAATCCTGACAGCCGGTTTGGGCAGGGTTAAAGAAAGGTTAGCAGGCGCGATGCCCGTCTTCCGGCGCCGACGCAGGGCATGTCGAGACTCAGGTCAGGCCGAGTCGAGAAAGGTGGATTCCGAGAACCGGAGCGGAGCGTACTTTTGGGTACGTGAGCACCGGAAGCACAGGAAGCCGCCTTTCGCAGGCCGGCCTCACCTGAGTATCGCCGTGCCCTAAAGCGGCACGACCTTACCCTCGTGCAACGTCACCCGCCGATCCATCCGCGATGCCAGCTCATGGTTGTGGGTGGCGATCAGTGCCGCCAGGCCCGATTGCCTGACCAGCGCTTCCAGTGCTTCGAAGACGTAGGAGGCCGTCACCGGATCGAGGTTGCCGGTCGGCTCGTCGGCCAGCAGCACCAGCGGCGCATTGGCGACGGCGCGCGCAATGGCGACGCGCTGCTGTTCGCCGCCGGACAGTTCGGACGGACGGTGCGACGCGCGCTTGCCGATCTGCATATAGTCGAGCAGTTGCGCCGCGCGCTCCGATGCCTCCTTGCGGGACAGCCCTTTGATCAGCTGCGGCATCATGATGTTTTCCAGCGCCGAGAACTCCGGCAGCAGATGATGGAACTGATAGACGAAGCCGACATCGTTGCGGCGGATCGCCGTGCGTTCCTCGTCGGAAAGCCGCCCGCAGGCACGTCCGGCCAGGATCACGTCACCGGCATCGGGCCGCTCGAGCAGGCCAGCCGTGTGCAGCAGCGTCGACTTGCCAGTGCCCGACGGCGCCACCAGCGCCACCATCTCGCCGCGCTTCAGCGAGAAGTCGGCGCCGTTCAGAATGGTGAGCTTGCGCGGCCCTTGCACATAGTGCCGCTCGACGCTCTTCAGCTCGATAATGGCCTCGGCCATCATTCGTACCTCAAGGCTTCGACCGGATCGAGGCGGGCGGCCCGCCATGCCGGAAACACCGTTGCCAGGAAGGACAGGCCGAGCGCCATAAGGATGACGTAGGTGGTCTCGCGCGGGTCCATCTTTGCCGGCAGCTGGCTGAGGAAATAGAGCTCCGGATTGAACAGCACCTTGCCGGTCATCCAGGAGAAGAACTGGCGGATCGATTCGATGTTGGTGCAGATGAGCACCCCGAGCAGCACGCCGGCCAGCGTTCCGGTGACGCCGATCGCCGCTCCTGTCATCAGGAAGATGCGCAGGATGGCGCCGCGCGACGCGCCCATGGTGCGCAGGATGGCGATGTCGTGGCCCTTGTCCTTCACCAGCATGATCAGGCCCGAAATGATGTTGAGCGCCGCCACCAGCACGATCAGCGTCAGGATCATGAACATGACGTTGCGCTCCACCTGCAGGGCGGAGAAGAATGTCTCGTTGCGCTGGCGCCAGTCGACCATGTCGATCGGTCGCTGCGCCGCTTCTTCGACCTTCGGTTTCAGCGCGTCGACGTCGTCGGGGTTGTCGACATAGATCTCGATCGTCTGCGCCCGTCCGTCCATGTTGAAATAGAGCTGCGCTTCGGAAAACGGCATGTAGACGATCGACGTGTCATATTCCGACATGCCGACCTCGAAGATCGCCGTGATCGGATAGCCCTTCATCCGCGGCGTCGTGCCGATTGGCGTCACGTCGCCGTCGGGCGAAATCAGCGTGATGGTGTCGCCGAGCACCAGGCCAAGATTCTCGGCCATGCGCTTGCCGATGGCAACGCCCTCGCCTGTGTCGAAGCCGGCGATCGAGCCCTGCCTGATGTTGTTGGCGACGATGGCGATCTTGCCGAGATCATCACCCCTGATACCGCGCACCAGCGCACCGGTGCCGCCGCCGACATTGCCTTGCGCCAGCACCTGACCGTCGATCAGCGGAATGGCGTATTTGACGCCTGCTACAGCGTTGATGCGGCTCGCAACCTGCGCATAGTCCTCCAGCGGCGAATCGAGCGGCTGCACGATCAGATGGCCGTTGACGCCAAGGATGCGCGTCAAAAGCTCAGCTCTGAACCCGTTCATCACGGCCATGACGACGATCAGTGTGGCGACGCCCAGCATGATGCCGAGGAAGGAGATCGAAGCGATGACCGAGATCACCGTCTCCTTGCGCCGCGAGCGCAGATAGCGCCACGCAACCATGCGCTCGAACATGGAAAATGGTCCAGCGACCAAGGGCTTGGCGACCGTACGCTTGGCTGCGGCCGCTTCGCTCATGCGGCAATCCCGAAGCGTTTCCTAACGTCCGCGATCGGCAGCGTCTCGCGCTCGCCGGTCTTGCGGTTCTTGATCTCGATCTCGCCGGCGGCAACGCCGCGCGGCCCGACGATGATCTGCCACGGCAGGCCGATCAGGTCGGCGGTGGCGAACTTGCCGCCCGGCCGCTGGTCGGTGTCGTCGTAGAGCACATCCTTGCCGGCCGCGACAAGCGCTGCATAGAGTTCGCCGCAGACGCGGTCGCAGTCGGCGTCGCCGGCCTTCATGTTGATCAGGCCGATATCGAAGGGCGCCACCGATTCCGGCCAGATGATGCCGTTGTCGTCATGGCTGGCCTCGATGATCGCCGCGACCAGCCGCGACGGTCCGATGCCATAGGAGCCCATCGAGACAAAACTGTCCTTGCCATCGGGCCCGGTCACCTTGGCGCCCATCGGCTTGGAATATTTGTCGCCGAAATGGAAGATGTGGCCGACTTCGATGCCGCGCGCAGAGACTTTGTCCCCCTCGCCGACCTTTTCCCACGCCGCTTCGTCATGCATCTCATCGGTGGCGGCGTAAGGCGTCGTCCATGTCTTGACGATGTCGGCGATCTCGGCGCCGTTGGCGAAATCGGTGCTGGCTCCCGGCACGGCAAGCGAAAGATAGTCGCGATGGCAGAAAACCTGGCTCTCGCCGGTATCGGCCAGGATGATGAATTCATGGCTGAGGTCGCCACCGATCGGTCCGGTGTCGGCCCGCATCGGGATCGCCTGCAGCCCCATGCGCGTGAACGTCCTGAGATAGGAAACGAACATGCGGTTGTACGCCGCCTTGGCGCCTTCATAGTCGAGGTCGAAGGAATAGGCGTCCTTCATCAGGAATTCGCGCGAACGCATGACGCCAAAACGCGGCCGCACCTCGTCGCGGAATTTCCACTGGATGTGGTAGAGGTTGAGCGGCAGATCCTTGTAGGACCTGACATAGGAGCGGAAGATCTCGGTGACCATTTCCTCGTTGGTCGGACCGTAGAGCATGTCGCGGTCCTGCCGGTCCTTGATGCGCAGCATCTCCTTGCCGTAGTCGTCATAGCGGCCGCTTTCGCGCCACAGCTCGGCCGACTGGATGGTCGGCATCAGAATCTCCAGCGCACCGGCGCGGTCCTGTTCTTCCCGAATGATCCGGCAGACCTTGTCCAGCACCCGCTTGCCCAATGGCAGCCAGGAAAAGCTGCCCTGCCCTTGCTGGCGGATCATGCCGGCGCGCAGCATCAGCCGATGCGAGACGATTTCGGCCTCGCGCGGGTTTTCTTTGAGGATAGGCAGGAAATAGCGCGACAAACGCATGGACTGGTCCGTGAGAGAGGATAGCCGCACCGGAATCGGCGCGTCACTGGCTGCTTGCCCCGGCTTCATAGCCATTTCATGGCGGAATGGAAACCCGACCCGCCGCATCGGCGCGAAATCGGAAAAATCGATTTTACTTTGCAGACCCTCGGTTTGGACCAGCACGATGCTTGGCTTCAAAGTGCTGGAGCGTCCTGTGCACATCCAGGGATGGGCAGCGATTCGGCCGGCAACAATGCCGCATCCGGCCTGTTGATCGTTTCACAAGCAAAGCCTGCCGTACTATTGTGCACTGCAGCACGAGAATGCCTGTTTCCGGGCAAAATTCCGCGTGACAATTTCATCTGGCTTAGGCTAGTGTGCCCCGATAACCGAGAGGGTAGAGAAAAATCTGCTCTCCTACGCGGTCAAAGTCTTGGGAGGATGCGATCTAGGCGCGGTTACTCGCTGCCGCCGGAAACCGGAAACAGATCGGACGCGTTTAAATTGCAAGGCCTTGTGCCTTGCATTTTTTTTGTGCAATCACCCGCTTAGCGCCAAAGATTACCAAACCACATGACCTAGCGTCAGCTGTGTGAGTCCCGATTTTGTCAGGACGAACCAGGCCTATTGCGCCGGTGCCTGGTTGAACTCCGGTATGATGTGCGGGACTTCGTCGAGGCTGAGACCAAGCCCCCGCGTCAAGCCGTAGAAAATGCCCATGACAACAGCCGTAGCGATGGTGGTGCGGATCACGGCGCGCAACATATGCGGCCCGCGCGGTGCGCTGGGAACGGTGCCCAGCGTCACGTCGTGATCGTCATCCTGCGTGTGCACGCTGAACGGCAGCACGACAAACAGCACCAGCCACCATGTGATGAAGAACAGCGCCGCAAACGAAATCCAGCTCATGCCTGCTCCAGTTCGACCAGCGTGCCGAAAAAGTCCTTGGGATGCAGGAACAGCACCGGCTTGCCGTGTGCGCCAATCCTGGGATTGCCGTCACCCAGGACGCGGGCGCCGCCGGCCTTGAGCCTGTCGCGCGCTGCCAGGATGTCGTCAACTTCGTAGCACACATGATGCATGCCGCCCGAGGGGTTCTTCTCCAGGAAGGCCGCGATCGGCGAGCCCTCGCCCAGCGGCTCCAGCAACTCGATCTTGGTGTTGCCGACATCGACGAACACCACGGTGACGCCATGCTCGGGCAACGCTTGCGGCGCGGTCACCCGGGCGCCAAGCGTATCGCGATAGGCGGCGATCGCCGCAGCCAGATCCGGCACGGCAAGCGCGACATGGTTCAGGCGTCCCAGCATGAAACCTCCAGCTTCGATGCCTGGCGTCTTACGTCAAATCGGCCGATATCAATAGCCTCTCGCGAGGCGCGCAAGGTCGCACTCCGGTGACCACCGGCCTGTTCCAATCGACAACAGCGAAGTACAAACGGCAATGCCGGATCCTGCCCGCCCTCGCGTTTTCAGCTTCTATCTTGGCTCATTCAAGGTCGCCGCCCTGCTCGACGCCGTCGATATCAGAGACAATCTCGCGGCAGCTTTCGCGCCCGGACAATCGCCGGGCGCCGTGCAGGAACTCGCCATCTCGAACTTTATCGATCCCAATCGATACGAGCATTGCTTCATCCCAACGCTGATCGACACCGGCGTGGAAAAAATCCTCTTCGACACCGGATTCGGCGACGCCGACAGTTCGCTTCTGCAATGCTTGCAGGACCTCGGGCTCCAGCCCGCCGACATCGACATGGTTGTTGTCACGCATGGGCACCCCGACCACATCGGCGGCCTTATGAACAATGGCAAAGCCGTTTTCAGCCGGGCGCGCTATGTCTTCGGCGCCGCCGAATTCGTCTTCTGGACGGAGGCGGATGCGGTGCGCGAAGCCAGGTTGAGCAACCGCGACCTGTTCCGCCGCGTCTGCACGCCCCTTGCCGACCGGGCGACATTCGTAGCGCCGGGAGACGAAATCGTGCCGGGCATCACCGCCATCGATGCCGCCGGTCATTCTCCGGGGCTGCTGGCCTTCCACGTCGAAAGCGACGGCCAGCAATTGCTCGTCTGGTCGGACGCCTTCCTGCACTCAGTCGTGTCTATCCAGCACCCGGAATGGCATGCCGATCTCGACGACGAGAAAGAGCAGGCCGTCGAGACCCGCAAGCGTCTGCTGACAATGGCTGCCGACCACCGGCTGTTGGTCGCCGGCTATCACATGCCGTTTCCGGGTCTCGGGCACGTCGAGCGGCTGGACGGGAGCTTTCGCTGGCTCCCCGCCAGCTACCAGCTGAATTTCTAGCTATTCCCGCCCTCTATCTGGTGACGAAAACCGTCACCAGTGGCTTCTTGCCCCAGGCCTCGTTGGCTGCACCGCGCACGGCGCGCCGCACCGCTTCCTGCACCAGGTCGAGGTCCTTTCGGCGCTGGCGCGGGATGGAGTCCACGGCGCCGACTGCCGCGTCGATCATCAAATCTTCGAGGTTCTCGCCGCTGGCGTCGGCTTCAGCAACGCCAATGGCGACCAGATCGGGATCGCCGGCGAGCTCGTATTTGTCGTCCAGCACGACATTGACCGCGACATGGCCGGCAAAGGACAGCTTGCGCCGGTCGCGGATGCCCATCGCCTGGTCGGAGCCGATCAGCCGGCCATCCTTGTAGATGCGGCCGAACGGCACCTGGTCGATGATGGTGGCCGCACCGGGAGCAAGCCTGAGCATATCGCCATCGCGCACCTGCGCCACCTGGCCGATGCCGGACGTCGACATCAGCGAGCCCTGCGCCACCAGATGCGCTGCCTCGCCATGCACGGGAACGCCGATCTGCGGCCGCACCCATTCATACATCTTGCGCAGTTCGCTGCGCCGCGGATGGCCGGAGACGTGCACCAGCGCATCGCCGTCCTCGATGATCTTGATGCCGAGATCGATGAGGCGGTTCTTGATCTCGAGGATCGCCTTCTCGTTGCCGGGAATGGTGCGCGAGGAAAACACCACCGTGTCGCCGGCTGTAAACGACACCGATTTCATCTCGTCGCGTGACAGCTTGGCCAATGCGGCAAGCGGCTCGCCCTGGCTGCCGGTGCAGATGATGACGAGGTTTTCGCGCGGGACGAAACCAAAATCCTCCTCGGCGATGAACTCAGGCAGCCCGTCCATATAGCCAAGCTCGCCGGCCACATCGATGACGCGCTTCAGCGAGCGGCCGAGCACGAGGCACTGGCGGCCAGCATCGCGCGCCGCCCTGGCGATGGAAACGATGCGTCCGACATTGGAGGAGAAGGTGGTGACCGCGACACGGCCCTTGGCGCTCTGGATGACGCCCTTGAGCCCCTCGCCGACCGCCACTTCCGACGGCGACTCGCCTTCCCTGAGCGCGTTGGTCGAATCGCAGATCAGCGCCAGCACGCCCTTGTCGCCATACCAGCGGAAGCGCGCCTCGTCGGTCTTCGGCCCGATCGTCGGCTCCGGATCGATCTTCCAGTCGCCGGTATGGATCACCGTGCCGGCCGGCGAGGTGATGGCCAGCGACATCGGCTCGGGGATCGAATGCGCGACCGGAATGGCCTCGATCTCGAAGGGACCGACGGTGAATTTTTCGCCCGCACGGTAGATCGTCAGCGGGATCTTCGGCGCACCTTGCTCGCCCTGCCGCTTCGCCTCCAGCAGTCCGGCGCTGAACGGCGTCATCCACACCGGCGCCTTCAGCCTCGGCCAGAGGTCGAGCAGCGCGCCATAATGGTCTTCATGGGCGTGGGTGATGATGATGCCGCGCAGATTGGCGAGGTTCTCCTCGATGAAGCGCGTGTCGGGCAGGATGAGGTCGACACCCGGATGCGCCGCGTCGGGAAAGGTGACGCCGACATCGATGATGATCCATTCGCGCGCACTGGCCGGCCCATAGCCGTAGAGGGCGAAGTTCATGCCGATCTCGCCGACACCACCCAGCGGCACGAACACGAGTTCGGCGTTGTCAGCTTTCGCCATGATATTCCCTCTCCTGCCCGGTCAAACCCAAGCCGGTCAAATTTTGGCGGACGCAACCGCGCCGAAATGTACATCGCCGGCGGCGATCGTCAGAACCGAGCCTTTATCGTCGCGGATCACGAAACGGCAGTCCTCGTCAATGGTCTCGAAGGTACCGCGCACCACATTACCGTCAATCCTGACAGCAACCTCGCCGCCAAGTCCCGCCGCGCGCGCCAGCCAGCGCTGCCTGACGGCCGACAGTCCGCGCCCGTCGTTCCACAGCCGCGCATTGTCGCTCCAGGCATCCGACAGCGCCAGAAACAGCGTTTCCGCATCGCATGTCGCGCCCAGCGCGCGCAATGATATCGCCGGATAAGGCAAATCCTCGGGATAAGCCACCACATTGACGCCGATGCCGACCGCCACCGCGAAACGGCCGCCGTCGAGGATCGCCGATTCAAGCAGGATACCGGCAAGCTTGGCGCCGGAGGCCAGCACGTCGTTCGGCCATTTCAGCTCAAAACGGTTTTTGCCCTGGCTTGCACCGTCTAGGCCTATGGCGACCTTGCCGTTCGGCACGACGGCGTCGAGCGCATCGGCCAGCGCCAGGCCGGCAACGAAGCCGAGCGTCGCGGCGAGCCGAAGCTCTCCGGTGGTGATGACCAGCAGCGTCGCCGCCAGATTGCCTTCGGGCGTCGCCCAGACCCGGCCGCGCCGGCCCCGCCCGCTTTCCTGTTTTTTGGAAACGACCCAGAGTTTTCCCGGATCGCCTTTCCGCGCATGCTCCAGCGCCAGCGCATTTGTGGAGCCGACGCTGTCATGGGACTCGAGCCGGAACCCTTCCGTCTCAGCGGTTGGAGCCAGCCTGAACGTCACCGTCAGAAGAAGGTCTTGGCGGCGGCTTCGGCATAGGTGCCGATCGGCCCGCCGATCAGCACATAGAACAGCACGAAGGCGCCACAGACGCCGAGCACGACACGCAGTTCCGTCGCCATCGGCACGAAGCCACCGACCGGCTCATCGAACCACATGATCTTGATGATGCGCAGGTAGTAATAGGCGCCCACCACCGAGGCGAGCACGCCGATGATCGCCAGCGTGTAGAGATTGGCGTTGATGGCGGCGAGGAACACGTACCACTTTCCCCAGAAGCCGGCGAGCGGCGGAATGCCGGCCAGCGAGAACATCAGGATGGTGAGGATCGTCGCCATGACAGGATTGGTCGAAGACAGGCCGGCAAGATCGCTGATCTGTTCGACATTTCCTTCCTTGCGCCGCATGGCGAGGATGAAGGCGAAGGTGCCGAGCGTCATCACCAGGTAGATCAGCATGTAGATGGCGACGCCGCGCACGCCGGCCTGGCTGTTGGCGGCAAGGCCGACCAGCGCATAGCCCATATGGCCGATCGAGGAATAGGCCATCAGCCGCTTGATGTTGGTCTGGCCGATTGCCGCAAAGGCGCCGAGCGCCATCGAGGCGATCGAGATGAAGACGATGATCTGCTGCCAGTCCGAAGCGATCGGCTTGAACGCACCCATTGTGACGCGCACCAGAAGCGCCATTGCCGCCATTTTCGGCGCGGCCGCCAGGAAAGCCGTCACCGGCGTCGGCGCGCCTTCATAGACGTCGGGCGTCCACATGTGGAAGGGCACCGCCGAGATCTTGAAGGCAAGGCCGGCCAGTACGAAGACCAGGCCGAAGACGAGCCCAAGCTGGCGCTCGCCGCTGCCAAGTGCCGTGGCGATCTCCTGGAAGCCGGTGTTGCCGGTGTAGCCGTAAACGAGGCTGATGCCGTAGAGCAGCATGCCCGACGACAGCGCGCCCAGCACGAAGTACTTCAGGCCGGCCTCGGTCGAGCGCAGATTGTCGCGATTGATCGCCGCCAGCACGTAGATCGCCAGTGATTGCAGTTCGAGGCCGAGATAGAGCCCGATCATGCTGTTGGCCGAGATCATCAGCATCATGCCGAGCGTTGAGAGCAGGATCAGCACCGGATACTCGAATTTGTCGAAATGCTCCGCCTTGGCGAAGCGTATCGACATGATCAGCGTCACTGCCGAGCCGACCAGCGACAGCACCTTCATGAAGCGGGCGAAGGAGTCCTGGACGAAGGCGTTGCCATAGGCACTGCCCTGCCCGGTGGAAAACACCATCCAGGCGCAGGCGACCACCAGGATGACGACGGCAAGAGCGGTCACCGTCGTGGTGGTGTTGGCGCGCGAATAGGCACCCACCATCAACAGCGCCAAAGCGCCGATGGCGAGGATCAGCTCTGGCGTCGAGAGCGACAGGCTGGAGAGAAGGTCTGGCGTCATGGTTCGCAAAACCCTTGGGTTAATTCGCTGCCGCGGTCTGCGCGGAGCCGATGGATGCGGTGACATTGGTGACGAGCGTCTTGACCGATTCGGCCGTCGCGTCGAAGACCGGCGCCGGGTAGACGCCGAAGAAGATGACCAGCACGACCAGCGGGTAGATGATCACCTTCTCGCGCGTCGACAGGTCAAGCAGGCCCTTCAGGCTTTCCTTGGTCAGCGCGCCGAAGATCACCCGGCGGTAGAGCCAGAGCGCATAGGCGGCCGACAGGACGACGCCGGTGGCCGCGAAGAACGCCACCCAGGTGTTGACCCGGAACACGCCGAGCATGGTCAGGAATTCGCCGACGAAACCGCTGGTGCCGGGCAGGCCGACATTGGCCATGGTGAAGACCATCAGCACGGTGGCGTATTTCGGCATGTTGTTGACCAGCCCGCCATAGGCGTCGATCTCGCGCGTGTGCATGCGGTCGTAGATGACGCCGACGCACAGGAACAGCGCGCCGGAGACGAGGCCGTGCGACAGCATCTGGAAGATCGCGCCCTGCACGCCTTCCTGGTTCATGGCGAAGATGCCCATGGTGACGAAGCCCATATGGGCGACCGACGAATAGGCGATCAGCTTCTTCATGTCCTCCTGCATCAGCGCCACCAGCGAGGTGTAGATGATGGCGACGACGGAGAGCGTGAAGACCAGCGGCGCGAACATTTCCGAGGCGAGCGGAAACATCGGCAGCGAGAAGCGCAGGAAGCCGTACCCGCCCATTTTCAAGAGGATGGCGGCCAGGATTACCGAGCCGGCGGTCGGCGCCTCGACGTGAGCGTCCGGCAGCCAGGTGTGCACCGGCCACATCGGCATCTTCACCGCGAAGGAGGCGAAGAAGGCCAACCACAGCCATGTCTGCATGCTGGCCGGGAATTGGTGCGTCAACAGCGTCGGGATGTCGGTGGTGCCGGACTGGTAGAACATCGCCATGATGGCGAGCAGCATCAGCACCGAGCCGGCCAGCGTGTAGAGGAAGAACTTGAACGAGGCGTAGACGCGCCGCTTGCCGCCCCAGACGCCGATGATGATGAACATCGGGATCAGGCCGGCTTCGAAGAAGACATAGAACAGCACGATATCGAGCGCACAGAACACGCCGATCATCAGCGTTTCGAGCAGCAGGAAGGCGATCATATAGGCCTTGACCCGCTTCTCGATCGATTCCCACGACGCCAGGATGCAGAGCGGCATCAGGAAAGTGGTCAGGATGACGAACAGCATCGAGATGCCGTCGACGCCCATATGGTAGGAGATGCCGGAATCCAGCCAGGCAAACTTCTCGACGAACTGGAAGCCGGCCTGCGAATTGTCGAAGCCGGCCCAGATGGAGAGCGAGACCAGGAAGGTGATGCTCGTCGTCCACAGCGCGATGGCGCGGATGTTGCGGCGCGCATTCGGGCTGTCGTCATTGATCGGCAGGATGAACAGCACACCAACCAGCGGCAGGAAGGTAACGAGCGAGAGGATTGGCCAGCCGGTCATCAGAGCATCATCCAGGTGACGAGTGCGGCAACGCCAATCAGCATGGCGAAGGCATAGTGATAGAGGTAGCCGGTCTGCAGCTTGACGACGCGGTTGGTGACATCGACGACGCGCGCTGAAACGCCATCCGGACCAAGGCCATCAATGATCGTGCCGTCGCCGGTCTTCCACAGGAAGTGGCCGAGCGCCTTTGCCGGCCGCACGAACAGGACGTCGTAGAGCTCGTCAAAATACCATTTGTTGAGCAGGAAGGCGTAGAGCAGGCGATGGTTGGCGGCGACGCTCCGGGGCAATTCCGGTGAGCGGATGTAGAATTTCCAGGCCATCGCAAAGCCGATCAGCATGGCGATGAACGGCGCCAATTCCACCCACAGTGGCAATTCATGGATTTCGTGCAGGATGTGATTGTCCGGCAGCGTGAACAGCGATGCCTTCCAGAACTCGGCATAGCCCTCGCCGATGAAGGCGCCATGGAAGATCACGCCGGCAAACAGCGCGCCTGCCGCCAGGATGAACAGCGGCACCAGCATGACCGGCGGCGATTCATGGACGTGGTGCATGACCTCGTGGCTCGCGCGCGGCTCGCCGTGGAAGGTCATGAAGATCAGACGCCAGGAATAGAAGCTGGTGAAGCAGGCGGCGATGACCAGCAGAATGAAGGCGAGGCCGGCGACCGAATTGTGCCCGGCAAAAGCAGCCTCGATGATGGCATCCTTGGAGAAGAAGCCAGCGGTGCCGATGACCGTCACCGGGATGCCGACGCCGGTCAGCGCCAGCGTGCCGATCACCATCATCCAATAGGTCTTCGGGATCAGTGCCTTGAGGCCGCCCATCTTGCGCATGTCCTGCTCGTCGGAAACGGCGTGGATGACCGAGCCGGAGCCCAGGAACAGCAGCGCCTTGAAGAAGGCGTGCGTGAACAGGTGGAAGATCGCCGCGCCATAGGCGCCGAGGCCGAGCGCCACGAACATGTAGCCGAGCTGCGAACAGGTCGAATAGGCGATGACGCGCTTGATGTCGTTCTGGACCAGGCCGACGGTCGCCGCGAAGAAGGCGGTGAAGGCGCCGATAAAGGTGACCACCGTCAGCGCCGAATGCGACAGCTCGAACAGTGGCGACAGCCGCGCCAGCATGAACACGCCGGCCGTCACCATGGTGGCGGCATGGATGAGGGCCGAGACCGGCGTCGGGCCTTCCATGGCGTCCGGCAGCCAGGTGTGCAGCGGCACCTGCGCCGACTTGCCCATGGCGCCCATGAACAAGAGCAGGCAGACTATGGTCATCGCCGACTGCTTGTCGAGCGCATGGCCGAGGAAGGTCAGCACGGCCGCCCCTTGCGGAGCGCCTTCAGCGGGAATGAACGTCGCCGCATTGGCAAAAATGGTGCCGAGATTGACCGAGCCGAACAGCACGAAGACGCCGAAAATGCCGAGCGCGAAGCCGAAATCGCCGACACGGTTGACGACGAAGGCCTTGATCGCGGCGGCATTGGCCGACGGCTTCTTGTACCAGAAGCCGATCAGCAGGTAGGAGGCGAGACCAACGCCTTCCCAGCCGAAGAACATCTGCACCAGATTGTCGGCCGTCACCAGCATCAGCATGGCGAAGGTGAACAGCGACAGATAGGCGAAGAAGCGCGGCCGGTTCGGGTCGTGGTGCATGTAGCCGATCGAGTAGATATGGACCAGCGCCGACACCGTGTTGACCACCACCAGCATGACCACCGTCAGCGTGTCGATACGAAGCGCCCATGAGGCTTCGAGCCCGCCGGACTGGATCCAGCGCATCACCGGCACGGTGAACACTTCGCCGTCACCGAAGCCGACGGAGAAGAAGGCGACCCACGACAGTACGGCAGAAATCACCAGGAAGCCGGAGGTGATGTATTCCGACGCCTTGGCGCCAAGCGACGAGCCGAACAGGCCGACGATCAGGAAGCCGAGCAGTGGAAGGAAGACGATGGCCTGATACATGGTGGTTCCCGTCAACCCTTCATCATGTTCACGTCTTCGACCGCGATCGAGCCGCGGTTGCGGAAGAAGACGACGAGAATGGCAAGACCGATTGCGGCTTCAGCCGCCGCGACCGTCAGCACGAACAGCGCGAACACCTGTCCGACGAGATCGCCGAGTGCCGCCGAGAAGGCGACGAAATTGATGTTGACGGCGAGCAAGATCAGCTCGATCGACATCAGGATGACGATGATGTTCTTGCGGTTCAAAAAGATGCCGAACACACCGAGCGTGAACAGGATCGCCGATACGGCCAGATAATGTGCGATGCCGACGACCATCTCAGAGTCCCTCGCCTGTCTTGACCTTGCGAATTTCCATGCCGGTCGCCGGCGTGCGGCCGACCTGGGCCGCGATCGACTGCCGCTTGACGCCCGGCTTGTGGCGCAGCGTCAGCACGATGGCGCCGATCATGGCAACCAGCAACACGAGGCCCGAAATCTGGAAATAGTAGAGATAGTCGGTGTAAAGAATATCGCCGAGCGCGGCCGTGTTTGTCCGTGCGGCAAGATCGGGGATCGGTTTCGAGACCGTCGACGCCAGCTGCGGCGCGAATGTATAGCCGCCGAGCACGACGATCAGCTCCGCCGCCAGGATCAGCCCGACCAGCGCGCCGATCGGCGCATATTGCAGGGCGCCTTCCTTCATCTCGGCGAAATCGACGTCGAGCATCATGACGACGAACAGGAACAGCACCATCACCGCGCCGACATAGACGACGAGCAGGATCATCGCCAGGAACTCGGCGCCGGTCAGCATGAACAGGCCGGCGGCATTGAAGAAGGTCAGGATCAGGAACAGCACCGAATGCACGGGGTTGCGCGACGAAATGACCAAAAACGCCGATGCCACCGCGACAAAGGCGAAGAGGTAGAAAAAGGCCGCCTCTAGTCCACTCAGCATTGGGGATCCCCCGGGTTCCTGTCCGAAACAGGACGCTCGTCCTGTTCGATATTTGCGACCGCCTCCGGTCGGCAAGTTGCGTGTTCCTTAGACGAGGCCCCTCGCCCCGTCCATGCGTCAAATGTCAGCGATAGGGCGAGTCCAGCGAGATGTTGCGCGCCAGTTCGCGCTCCCACCGGTCGCCATTCGCCAAAAGCTTGTCCTTGTCGTAGTAGAGCTCCTCGCGCGTCTCCGTCGCGAATTCGAAATTCGGCCCCTCGACGATGGCGTCGACCGGGCAGGCTTCCTGGCAGAAGCCGCAATAGATGCACTTCACCATGTCGATGTCGTAGCGTACGGTGCGCCGCGTGCCGTCGTTGCGGCGCGGGCCGGCCTCGATGGTGATGGCCTGCGCCGGGCAGATCGCCTCGCACAGTTTGCAGGCGATGCAGCGTTCCTCGCCATTGGGATAACGGCGCAACGCGTGCTCGCCACGAAAACGCGGGCTGGTCGGCCCCTTCTCGTGCGGATAGTTGATCGTCTCCTTCGGCGCGAAGAACTGGCGCATCGACAGGAAGAAGGCGCTGACGAAATCCTGCAGCAGCAGCGATTTGGCGGCTTGGCCAAGAGCGGACATCACGCAAACCCCGTGATCTTGAGGAAGGCTGCAGTGGCGACCACCATGAACAGCGAGATCGGCAGGAACACTTTCCAGCCAAGCCGCATCAGCTGGTCGTAGCGGTAGCGCGGTACGAACGCCTTCACCATCGAGATGCCGAAGAACACAAAGCAGACCTTCAGCACGAACCAGATGACGCCCGGCACCCAGGTGAACGGCGCGAAATCGAAGGGCGGCAGCCAGCCGCCGAGGAACAGAATGGTGGCCAGCGCGCACATCAGCACGATGGCGACATATTCGCCGAGGAAAAACAGCAGGAACGGCGTCGACGAATATTCGACCATGTGGCCGGCGACCAGTTCCGATTCGGCTTCCACCAGATCGAAAGGCGGCCGGTTCGTCTCGGCCAGCGCCGAGATGAAGAAGATGATGAACATCGGGAACAGCGCTAGCCAGTTCCAGTCGAGGAACGTGTTAGGCAGGCCAAGCCGCGTGCCAAGCCCGTCATGCTGCGACAGCACGATATCGGTGAGGTTGAGCGAGCCTGCGGTAAGCAGCACGGTGACGATGACGAAACCGATCGAGACTTCGTAGGACACCATCTGCGCCGCCGAGCGCAACGCGCCGAGGAACGGATACTTCGAATTGGACGCCCAGCCGCCCATGATCACGCCATAGACCTCTAGCGAGGAGATGGCGAAGACATAGAGGATGCCGACATTGACGTTGGCGATGGCCCAGCCGTCATTGACCGGGATGACCGCCCAGGCCGAGATCGCCAGCACCGCCGACACAAGCGGCGCCAGCAGGAAGACGCCCTTGTTGGCGCCGGACGGTATAACCGGCTCCTTGAAGACGAATTTCAACAGGTCGGCGAAAGCCTGCAGCGTGCCCCACGGGCCGACCACGTTCGGTCCGCGGCGCAACTGCACCGCCGCCCAGATCTTGCGGTCGGCGTAGAGGATGTAGGCGACGAAGATCAAAAGCACGACGATCAGCACGACCGACTTCAGCAGGATGATCAGCGCCGGCAGCACGTAGATGGAGAAGAAGGTGTCCATGTCTATTCCGCCGCCTGCCTGAAGCCGTTTTTCGCCAGCGCCGAGCATTCCGCCATCACGGCTGAGGCCCGCGCGATCGGGTTGGTCAGGTAGAAATCCTTGACCGGCGAGGTGAACGTACCCTTGTTCAGCCGCCCGCCGAGCTTCGCCACTTTGGCGATGTCGTCAGCGTTTCCGGCCGCAACCTGGTCGATGCGAGCGAGATGCGGGTAGTCGCGATAGAGCTTGGCGCGCAATTGCGGCAGCGAATCGAACGGCAGCTTCTTGCCCAGCACATCCGACAGTGCCCTTAAGATCGCCCAGTCCTCGCGCGCATCGCCCGGCGCGAAGCCGGCGCGGTTGGTCTGCTGCACGCGTCCTTCGGTGTTGACATAGGTGCCCGACTTTTCGGTGTAGGCAGCACCCGGCAGGATGACGTTGGCGCGGTGCGCGCCCTGATCGCCATGCGTGCCGACATAGACGACGAACGCGCCGCCGGTCTTGGCCATGTCGATCTCGTCGGCGCCGAGCAGGAACAGGACATCCATCTCGCCCAGCATGCCGGCGACATTCTTGCCGCCCTCGCCCGGCACGAAACCGAGATCGAGGCCGCCGACTCTGGCCGCCGCATTGTGCAGCACGGCAAAGCCGTTCCAATCGGCACGCGAGGCGTTGACGGCGCCAGCCAGCCTGGCCGCCTGGCCGAGCACGGCCGCGCCATCCGAGCGCGCCAGTGCGCCCTGGCCGACGATGATCAGAGGATGCGTCGCCTTTTTCAGCACCTCGAAGAACTTGCCATTGCCGTCGGCCAAATCCTTCAGCGATTCCGGACCGGCGCCCAGCTGTTCGTAGTCGTAGCGCGTGTCGCCGATCTCGCCGATGACGCCAACCGGCAGATTGCCGATGCGCCAGCGCTTGCGGATGCGGGTATTGAGCACCGACGCCTCGAAGCGCGGGTTGGCGCCGATGATCAGCACCGCGTCGGCCTGCTCGATGCCTTCGATGGTCGGGTTGAAGATGTAGCTGGCGCGGCCGAGCGACGGATCGAGCGCTGCGCCGTCCTGGCGGCAATCGGTATTCTTCGAGCCGAGCGCGGCCATAAGCTGCTTCAGCGCATAGATTTCTTCAACGGCAGCAAGATCGCCTGATATGGCGCCGATCTTCTCGGGCGCCGCCTTTGACACCGCGTCCTTGATCGCCGCAAACGCCTCGGCCCAGCTCGCCGGAACCAGCTTGCCGTCCTTGCGCACGTAGGGGCGGTCCAGGCGCTGCGTGCGCAAGCCATCCCAGATGAAGCGGGTCTTGTCGGAAATCCACTCTTCGTTCACCGCCTCGTTGACGCGCGGCAGGATGCGCATCACTTCGCGGCCTCTCGAATCGACGCGGATCGCCGAACCGACCGCGTCCATCACGTCGATGGATTCGGTCTTGGTCAGCTCCCATGGCCGTGCCTGGAAGGCAAACGGCTTCGAGGTCAGCGCGCCGACCGGGCAGAGGTCGATGACATTGCCCTGCAATTCCGAGGTCATCGCGCTTTCGAGATAGGTGGTGATCTCGGCATCCTCGCCGCGGCCGATCAGGCCGAGTTCGGAAATGCCTGCAACTTCCGTGGTGAAGCGGACGCAGCGCGTGCAATGGATGCAGCGGTTCATCACCGTCTTGACCAGCGGCCCGATATACTTGTCCTCGACCGCGCGCTTGTTCTCTTTGTAGCGCGAGGAATCGACGCCGAAGGCCATCGCCTGATCCTGCAGGTCGCACTCGCCGCCCTGGTCGCAGATCGGGCAATCCAGCGGATGGTTGATCAGCAGGAATTCCATCACGCCTTCGCGGGCCTTCTTGACCATCGGCGTGTTGGTGAAGATTTCCGGCGGCTCGCCATTCGGGCCGGGGCGCAAATCGCGCACGCCCATGGCGCAGGAAGCCTGCGGCTTGGGCGGCCCGCCCTTCACCTCGATCAGGCACATGCGGCAATTGCCGGCGATCGACAGCCGCTCATGGAAGCAGAAGCGCGGCACTTCCGCGCCAGCGTCCTCGGCCGCCTGCAGCAGCGTGTAGTGGTCGGGTACAGTGATCTCTTTCCCGTCGACCTTGAGCTTTGCCATCAATTGCCCCCGGCGGTTTTCGCCGTCTCATCTGCCTGAAAAAGATCGCTCAACCTGATGCCATTCATCATCATGCCGGCGATCTCAGCGTTTCTATCTTCAATTTGCCCCGCCCCTACTTCTTGGCCTTGGCGGCCAGCACAAGTGCCGCCGCCTGACGGGCCCACTCATCGCGGCCGATGCGGCCGTTGAGCGACAAATAATCCTCGACCCAGGCGATCTCTTCCGGCGTCCAGGCGGCGACCTGGGCAAATGTCCAGATGCCGAGGCCGTTGAGCACCTTTTCCAGTTTCGGTCCGACGCCCGTTATCGCCTTGAGATCCGACGGCTTGTCCGGCCGGTCCATGCCCTTGGGCTGCCTGAAATCGTCCGGCAACAGCCCGTTCGCAGCATTGCCGACGACAGCGCTCGTATCGGGTGCTGCCGGCGCCTCGCTCACGGTACGGGCGGCGATGTCGGTCACGTCTTGGGCGAAGGTCTGCGCCTCGGCTATCAAGGTTTTGGTCGCCGCGCGCGCCTTGGTGGACGAGCTTGTCGTGGCTTCCGAAAAGCGTTCGCTTCTTGCCTCGAAATCATCGACGATCGGCTGGAAAAGCCGCTGCGAGGCCTCGGCGGCACCTGAAAGCGCACCCATCCAGACGCCAAAAGCGTGGTTGGCCAGCCCGATGCCGAGCGCCGACATTGCGGCGGCACCCGCGACAGGGTGCGCCAAAAGGTTGACGGCGCTGGCCATCTCCTTCGGCATCATCCTGGTCAAATCCTGGTTCATCTTCTCGAACTGGTCCATGTCGGGCATCAACGGGTAGGGTATCGAATACGGCGCCATCGGTATCTCCTGGTCGTTTCTTCGTATGCCCCGCCCCGGTATTTCAGTCTCGGGCGTTTCGGCCCGTACTTCGAACTCTTCTTCTACTCCGCCGCCACCATCACCGGTTCGGCCCGATGCGCGTTGCGTGAAAACTCGTCGATGCGCCGCTCCACCTCGCCGCGGAAATGCCGCATCAGGCCCTGGATCGGCCATGCCGCCGCGTCGCCCAGCGCGCAGATCGTGTGGCCTTCGACCTGCTTGGTGACGTCGAGCAGCATGTCGATCTCGCGCTTTTGCGCCTCGCCGCGCACCAGCCGCTCCATCACCCGCCACATCCAGCCGGTGCCTTCGCGGCACGGCGTGCACTGGCCACAGCTTTCGTGCTTGTAGAAGTAGGAAAGCCGCGCGATCGCTTTCACGACATCCGTCGACTTGTCCATGACGATGACGGCCGCCGTGCCGAGGCCCGACTTCAGGTCACGCAGCGCATCGAAATCCATCGGCGCGTCGATGATTTGCTCTGCCGGCACCAGCGGCACCGAAGCGCCGCCCGGAATGACCGCCAAAAGATTGTCCCAGCCGCCACGGATGCCGCCGCAATGCGTCTCGATCAGCTCACGGAACGGGATCGACATCGCCTCTTCGACGGTGCACGGATTGTTGACGTGGCCGGAGATGCAAAACAGCTTGGTGCCGACATTGTTGGGCCGGCCAAAGGACGAGAACCACGACGCTCCGCGGCGCAGAATGGTCGGCGCGACAGCGATCGATTCGACATTGTTGACCGTCGTCGGGCAGCCATAGAGGCCGACATTGGCCGGGAATGGCGGCTTCAGCCGTGGCTGGCCCTTCTTGCCTTCGAGGCTTTCGAGCAGCGCCGTTTCCTCGCCGCAAATATAGGCTCCGGCGCCGTGATGCATATAGATATCAAAGTCATAGCCGGATGTGTTGTTCTTGCCGATCAGCTTGGCCGCATAGGCCTCGTCGATGGCGCGCTGCAGCGCCTCGCGTTCGCGGATGAATTCGCCGCGCACATAGATGTAGGCGGCGATCGCACCCATGGCGAAGCCGGCGATCAGGCAGCCCTCAACCAGCGTGTGCGGGTCGTGGCGCAGGATGTCACGGTCCTTGCAGGTGCCGGGCTCGGATTCGTCGGCATTGACGACGAGATAGCTCGGCCGGCCGTCGCTCTGCTTGGGCATGAACGACCATTTCAGTCCGGTCGGGAAGCCGGCGCCGCCGCGGCCGCGCAGGCCCGAGGCCTTCATCTCGTTGACGATCCACTCGCGCCCCTTGGCGATCAGGCCGGGCGTGTTGTCCCAGGCCCCGCGCGAAATCGCGCCGGCCAGCGACTTGTCGAAGCGGCCGTAGATGTTGTTGAAGATGCGGTCTCTGTCCTGAAGCATTGTTCGTCCCTCAGACCGGCTTCTTGCCGAAGACGCGGATGTATTCGGCGACCCCGCCCTTGGCGAGCGCCTTGGCCTGCTTGACCCAGTCGTCGCGGTCGATGCGACCGTGGAAAGCGAGATAGCCGTCCACCCACTCGCGTTCGGCCTTCTTCCAGGAAGCGACCTGCGCAAAGGTGAAGATGCCGAGCGTATGCAGGATACCCTCGATCTTCGGCCCGACACCGGAGATCAGCTTGAGATCGTCGACCAGCGCCGGCTTTTCGATTCCGGCCGGACGGTTCTTGTCCTCGAGCGACGGCTTTGCCGGCTTGGCGCTGGCGCCAGCTTTCGCCGGTGCAGCCTTGGCCTCCGGCGCCTTGAAGGCGGCAGCCGGCTCGGCCTTGGCCTTCGGACCATTGCGCTGCTTAGTGACCTTTTCGACCTCGGGTGCTGCCTTATTGGCGTTGGCGGCCGAATGCAGCGGGGCCGAAACGCTCGCCGCCTTCTCCACAGCCGGGGCAACCTTCGTTGCCGAAGGCGATTTCAGCGCCGGGCTGGTTTCGGGCGCATCGGTCTTCGGCTTGCCGGCATTCGACGGTGCCACGGGTGCAGCCGGCGCCGGGGCTGCCGGTGCAGCAGCCGACGCCGCATCCTGAGCTGCCTTGGCGGCTGCCCTGTCTTCCTTGTCGCGGGTCGTCTTGAGGATCGCCTTTTCGCTCTTCAGCGTCGTCAGACCGGTGATCGGCTCCGACGTGGTGCGGCCGTTCTGCGGTCCTGGCTGGACCTGTGCGCCCTTGCCGGCGCCGTAGAGATCGATGATTTCGGTAAGACGTTCCGGCGTCAAATCTTCAAACGTGTCCTTGAAGATCATCACCATCGGCGCGTTGACGCAGGCGCCGAGGCACTCGACCTCTTCCCACGACAGCGTACCCTTGTCGTTGGTGTGGAACTGGTCGTGATGGATTTTCGACCGGCACACGTCCATAAGCGCTTCCGAGCCGCGCAGCATGCAAGGCGTGGTGCCGCAGACTTGGATATGCGCGCGCGTGCCGACCGGGTTCAGTTGGTACTGCGTATAGAAGGTCGCGACTTCCAACCCCCTGATGTAGGGCATGCCGAGCATGTCGGAGATGGTCTCGATCGCCGCCTTGGTCACCCAGCCTTCCTGCTCTTGCGCCAGCATCAGCAGCGGGATGATCGCGGATTGCTCGCGGCCCTTCGGATATTTCTTGATCCATTGCTTCGCCGCTGCCGCATTCGCCCTGTTGAAGGCGAAGGAGGCTGGCTGGACGGCTTGCTCTGCGAGACGGCGGACTGACATTTAGCGATCGACCTCACCAAACACGATGTCGAGGGAACCCAATATGGCGGTGACGTCGGCCAGCATGTGGCCGCGGCACAAAAAGTCCATGGCCTGCAGATGCGCGAAACCTGGCGCACGCAGCTTGCAGCGATAGGGCTTGTTGGAGCCGTCGGAGACCAGATAGACGCCGAATTCGCCTTTCGGCGCCTCGACGGCCGCATAGACCTCGCCGGCCGGCACACGGTAACCCTCAGTGTAGAGCTTGAAGTGATGGATCAGCGCTTCCATCGAGCGCTTCATCGCCTGGCGCTTCGGCGGCACAACCTTGCCGTCGAGGTTCGACACCGGGCCGTTGAGTTCCTTGCCAAGCAAAAGATCGACGCACTGGCGCATGATCTTCGCCGACTGGCGCATCTCTTCCATGCGCACGAGGTAACGGTCGTAGCAGTCGCCGTTCTTGCCGATCGGAATGTCGAAATCCATCTCGGAATAGCATTCATAGGGCTGCGACTTGCGTAGGTCCCAGGCAGCGCCCGAGCCGCGCACCATGACGCCCGAGAAACCCCAGGCCCAGGCATCGGCGAGCGACACAGTGGCGATATCGACATTGCGCTGCTTGAAGATGCGGTTGGGGGTCAGCAGTTGGTCAAGGTCATCGATCGACTTGAGGAACGGATCGATCCATTTGCCGATATCCTCGACCAGCTTCTGCGGCAGGTCCTGGTGCACGCCGCCGGGCCGGAAATAGGCCGCATGCATGCGCGAGCCCGAAGCGCGCTCATAAAACACCATCAGCTTTTCGCGCTCGACGAAGCCCCAAAGCGGCGGCGTCAGCGCGCCGACGTCCATCGCCTGCGTCGTCACATTCAGGATGTGCGACATGATGCGCCCCATCTCCGAATAGAGGACCCGGATGAGCTGGCCGCGCTTCGGCACCTCGATGCCGAGCAGCCGCTCGGTGGCGAGTGCAAAGGCATGCTCCTGGTTCATCGGCGCGCAATAGTCGAGCCGGTCGAGATAGGGCACCGCCTGCAGATAGGTCTTGTGCTCGATCAGCTTTTCGGTGCCGCGATGCAACAGCCCGATATGCGGATCGACGCGATCGACCACCTCACCGTCGAGCTCCAGCACCAGGCGCAAAACGCCATGCGCGGCGGGATGCTGCGGTCCAAAATTGATGTTGAAGTTGCGGACGGAGGTTTCAGCCATTCTGGCGCCTCAATTCGTCTTGGCTTTTTCATCCCCGGGAAGAACGTAGTCGGTTCCCTCCCATGGGCTCAAAAAGTCGAAATTGCGGAATTCCTGCTTGAGCTCAACCGGCTCGTAGATGACGCGCTTGGCCTCGTCGTCGTAGCGCACTTCGACGAAGCCGGTCAGCGGGAAATCCTTGCGCAGCGGATGACCCTCGAAGCCGTAGTCGGTCAGGATCCGGCGAAGGTCGGGATGGCCGGAGAACAAAACGCCGTAGAGATCGTAGGTCTCGCGCTCGAACCAGTCGGCGCCTGGAAACACGCCGGTGATCGAGGGCACCATGGTTTCCTCGTCGGCCTGAACTTTCAGGCGGATGCGCACATTCTGCTTCGGCGACAGCAAGTGATAGACGACATCGAAGCGCTTGACCCGCGACGGATAGTCGGCACCGCAGACGTCGATGATCGAAATGAACTGGCAGCGCGCATCGTCGCGCAGGAAGGTCACCACCTCGATCAGATCGCCCGGCTCGACCGCGACGGTGAGTTCGCCATAGGCGAACACCGTATCGCCGATCCGGCCGGCCAGCTTTTCACTCAGATAAGTCGACAGTTCGCTCAGGGATGCAGTCATTGGGCCTACCGTTCGATCGTGCCGGTGCGGCGGATCTTCTTCTGCAGTAGAAGAATGCCGTAGAGCAGCGCTTCCGCGCTTGGCGGGCAGCCGGGCACATAGATGTCGACGGGCACGACGCGGTCGCAGCCGCGCACCACCGAATAGGAATAGTGATAATAGCCGCCGCCATTGGCGCAGGAGCCCATCGAGATGACGTAGCGCGGCTCCGGCATCTGGTCGTAGACCTTGCGCAGCGCCGGCGCCATCTTGTTGGTCAGCGTTCCCGCGACGATCATGATGTCGGACTGGCGCGGAGACGCGCGCGGCGCAACGCCGAAGCGCTCCGAGTCGTAGCGCGGCATCGAGGTGTGGATCATCTCGACCGCGCAGCAGGCGAGACCGAAGGTCATGAACATCAGCGAACCGCTGCGCGCCCAGGTGATCAGCGCCTCGGTCGAGGTTACGAGAAAGCCCTTGTCGGCCAGCTCATTGTTGATTTCGAGGAAGAACGGATCGTCGGAACCGACCGGTCGACCTGTATTGGGGTCGATCAGGCCCTTGGGCCTGGGCGCGACGAGCGTGCCGGAATTGTCGCTCAATCCCATTCCAGCGCTCCTTTTTTCCATTCATAGGCAAAGCCGATGGTCAGCACCGCCAAAAACACCATCATCGACCAGAAGCCGAGCATGCCGATTTTCGAGAAGGAGACCGCCCACGGAAACAGGAAGGCCACTTCCAGATCGAAGATGATGAACAGGATCGACACCAGGTAGAAGCGGATGTCGAATTTCATGCGGGCATCGTCGAACGAATTGAAGCCGCACTCATAGGCGGAGAGCTTTTCCGGATCGGGATTGCGGTAGGCCACCAGGAACGGCGCCACAAGCAGCGCCAGGCCGACGACCAGCGCCACGCCGATGAACAGGACGATGGGCAGATACGAACTCAAAAGTGCGGTCATGCAGCAGCTTTCCGTTGGCGGCCAATCCACTCTGATTACAGCAACGAACCCTAATGCGGAAGCGTGACAGTTTAACCGCTGAACCGTTTTAAGTGCCTATGCTGCAACGCGGCGAGGGTTAGCGCAGCGCTTTCGGCGAAGCAAGTCAAACCTTGTTCAAAACACGGTGCTGGACGGCACTTCGGAAGAAACTGGTCCGTTCCGCTCCTGTTTGATTTCCTTCACTTTCTACTCCACTTTTCTCTCCTGACATGGATCTCGCCAAAACCCTGCTAGCATGACGCGGAATCACCGGCTCCTTTTGCTCGAAAATCATCAGAGTCCCGTCTCCCATGAAGGAAAAGATATCGCTCGCCATGGCCCGCCGCATCGCGTTGGCGGCTCAAGGATTCAATGATGCCCGCCCCGCCGGCACGCCCGACCGCCGCCACTTCGCCCGCGTGCTTTCCCGCACCGGCCTGCTGCAGATCGATTCCGTCAGCGCCGTGGTGCGCGCCCATTACATGCCGCTCTACTCGCGCCTCGGCCCCTACCCGCTGGCTTTGCTCGACAACGCCGCCGTGACCCGCAAGCGCACAGTCTTCGAGTACTGGGCCCACGAAGCCTCCTTCCTGCCGGTCGAGACATACCCGCTGATGCGCTGGCGCATGCAGCGAGCCGAGAGCGGCGGGGAGATGTATCTGGGCCTGGCAAAATGGGGCCGCGAACACGCCGCCTATATCGAAGAGATCTATCGCCAGGTCGTTGACCGGGGTCCGATTGCTGCCTCGGCGCTCGAGGGCCAGAAAGGCTCTGGCGGCTGGTGGGGCTGGAGCCACGCCAAACACGCCTTCGAATGGCTGTTCTGGGCCGGCCGCATCACCACGGCGTCGCGGCGCGGTTTCGAACGGTTCTATGATCTGCCCGAACGCGTGCTGCCACAGGCGATCCTCGACTTGGCCGTTCCCGCCGCCGAGGATTCGCACCGCGAATTGTTGCGCATTTCCGCTCGCGCCCACGGCATCGCAACAGCCAGCGACCTGCGCGACTACTTCCGCCTTTCCCCCGCCGATATGAAGAGCCGCCTCGAGGAACTGGTCGAGACCGGCGAACTTTTGCCCATGCGCGTCGAGGGCTGGGACAAGCCGGCTTACCTCCACAAGGACGCCCGTTTGCCCCGGCGGATCGAGGCGCGTGCCTTGCTGGCACCCTTTGATCCGGTGGTTTTCGAGCGGACACGCACCGAAAACCTGTTCAACTTCCGCTACCGCATCGAGATCTACACGCCGGCCGACAAACGCCAGTACGGCTACTACGTGCTGCCGTTCCTGCTTGGCGACAGGATCGTCGCCCGCGTCGACCTCAAAGCCGACCGCCCCGCCAGCGTGCTGCGCGTCCATGCCGGTTACGCCGAGCCCGGCGCACCGGCCGAAACCGCAGCAGAACTGTTCGAAGAATTGAAGCTGATGCAGGGTTGGCTCGGCCTTGAGCGTATCGAAGTGACACCCGCCGGCGATCTCGGCCAGCCGCTCGCCGACATCGCGGCGTCGTAGACGCGCGTTGACACGCCTGCATACACAAGCCTAAATCCGGTTCAGACGGTCTCTTCTCTTCAAAGGGAGGAGCCAAGAGGGAATGCGGTGCGGGATTTCGATCTCAAATCCGCGGCTGTCCCCGCAACTGTAAGCGACGAGCCTGGGCCGAAAACCACTGGGTAACACCGGGAAGGCGGCACCCAAGGCGATGACCCGCGAGCCAGGAGACCTGCCGTCTAGGACATAAAGTATCCGATCGCCTGGCGGGTTTTCCGGGCAAGGAGCATGATTTGGAACGCGACAGCAGTTTTTCGGCTGAAACAGCGGATATTTTGTCCGGCAACAGCGACGCGTTGGCCGGCGTCACTGTAATTGTCTGCGCCTCGTGCCGCGACGAGACCGGCTCCGACGCCCACCCCCGCGCCGGCGAACTGCTCGCGCAAGACACGCGCCGTGCCGCAGCGAATGAAGATATCCGCATCCGCACCGTCGAATGCCTCGGCAATTGCAAGCGACGCCTCAGCGCCGCCATCCTGCGCGACGGCTGCTGGAGCTATGTCTTCGGCGACCTGACCTTGACCAGCGGCGCCGATCTCGTCGCTGGCGCCAAACTCTTCGCCACCTCGACCGACGGCCTTATCCCCTGGCGCGGCCGCCCCGATAGCCTCAAGCGCGGCCTCGTTGCCCGCATCCCTCCTCTCGACCTGCTGAAGGACTGACCATGAACGCTTCCGTTTCCCGTGTTCCCTGCACCGTCGTCACCGGCTTCCTCGGCGCCGGCAAGACGACGCTGGTCCGCCATCTCCTGGAAAACGCCGGCGGCAAGCGCATTGCCATCATCGTCAACGAGTTCGGCGACATCGGCATCGACGGCGAGATCCTTAGGGGATGCGGCATCGACACCTGCCCGGAGGAAAACATCGTCGAACTGGCCAATGGCTGCATCTGCTGCACCGTCGCTGACGATTTCGTCCCCGCGCTCGACCAGATCCTCGCGCTGACGCCGAAGGTCGACCACATCCTGATCGAAACCTCGGGCCTGGCGCTGCCCAAGCCGCTGGTCCAGGCTTTCCAATGGCCGAGCGTGAAGAGCCGGGTGACTGTCGACGGCGTCATCGCCGTGGTCGACGGCCCGGCGCTGGCCGAGGGCCGTGTCGCCAACGACATGGACGCCCTGCAGGCGCAGCGCGCCAAGGATGAGACGCTAGACCATGACGACCCGGTCGAGGAACTGTTCGAGGACCAGATCGCCTGCGCCGACCTGATCATCCTGTCGAAGAGCGATTTGATGGACGCCGCCGGTTCGGCCCGCGCCAACGCCATCATCAACGAACACTCCGCCCGCGCCGTGAAAATCGTGCCGACGTCGCATGGCAAGGTCGATCCCTCGGTGCTGCTCGGCCTCGGTCTCGCCGTCGAGGACGACATCGAGAACCGCAAGTCGCATCATGACGGCGCATTCGACCACGAGCACGACGACTTCGACACCTTCATCGTCGACATTGCCTCGATCGCCAATCCGGATGAGCTGGCAAAGCGCGTCGCCACCGCCGCCGAAGAAGAAAACGTACTGCGCGTAAAAGGTTTCGTCGAGGTCGGCGGCAAGCCGATGCGGCTTTTGCTGCAGGCCGTCGGTCCGCGCGTCAATCATTACTACGACCGCGCCTGGACCGCTCAAGACGACCGCCGCTCGCGCCTGGTCGTCATCGGTCTGAAGGGGCTGAACCGCCCGGCAATCGAGCGTATACTCGCCGGCTGATCTCAGGCACGAGCCGCGATGCACATCCTCACCACCACATCCGCCTCGCTCGACGATCTCGCCGAGCCTGTCGATCTCCGGCAGACGCCGGCGGATGTCGTAGCGCTGTCCTTTACCGATAGCGATCTGGCCGGACTGGCGGCAGCGTGGAAGGCCGACGCGGCACGCCTGCCGTCGATGCGGCTGGTGGCACTGCGCGACCTGCGCCATCCGATGTCCGTCGACCTCTGGGTCGACAGCGTCGCCCGCCACGCCAAGATCATTCTGGTTCGCATTCTCGGCGGCTATGAGTGGTGGCGCTATGGCTGCGACCAGCTCGCTTCCACCGCCCGCGCACGCGGCATCAAACTGGCGCTGCTGCCCGGCGAGAGCCACGACGAGGATCTGCGCCTGATCGAAGCCTCGACGCTGCCGCGCGAAGAGCTCGATGCATTGCTGGGCTATTTCCGCGAGGGCGGCCCGGCCAATATGAGCGGGCTGATGCACAGGCTGGCGGGGTTGGCTGGGTCCGAGGTTGCGGCTGCCGAGCCGGTCAGCGTGCCTAAAGCGGGCTACTACGAGCCGGGCCATGGCGTCGTCCCCCTCCCCCTCGAGGTAGAGGGAAAGGTCGTGCCGATTCTCTTCTATCGCTCGATGCTGCTCGCTGCCGACGTCGCGCCCATCGACGCGCTTTTGGAAGCGCTCCGCCAACGCGGCATGGCCCCCGTCCCGATCTTCGTCTCCAGCCTGAAGGACCCGGCATCCCTGGCCTTCGTGGAAACCGCGCTGGCCTCCCTGAACCCTGCCGCCATCATCACCGCCACCGCCTTCGCCTCCGGCGCCGAGCCGGGTGTCGAAACCCTGTTCGACCGCGCCGGCGTGCCTGTCTTCCAGGTCATCGTCGCAACCACCCGCCGCGACATCTGGCAAAACAACCAGCGCGGCCTGGCGCCCGCCGACCTCGCCATGCATGTCGTGCTGCCCGAACTCGACGGCCGCATCCTCGCCGGCGCGATTTCCTTCAAGGGCGAGAGCGAGACCGACCCGGCATTGGCCTTCCGGGCCTTCGCCAACCGGCCGGAGCCCGACCGCGTAGCGCAGGTGGCGAACCGCGTTGCGGCTTTCATCAAACTCCAACAGACACCGCGCGCGACGCGCAAGCTCGCGATATTGATTCCCGACTATCCGAGTGCGCCTGGCCGCACCGGCTATGCCGTCGGCCTCGACGTGCCGTCCAGCGTGCTGGCGATGCTGCACGACTTGAGGGAGCAGGGCTACGTGGTTGAGGGGATTCCGCAAACGGCGCGGGAATTGCTGGATCTGCTGGAGCGGAGCGCTCATAGGTTGGGGCTAGCGGAGTATCTCGCTCTTTCGAGGGAGCTGCCGACGGCGGCAATTGCTGCGGTAGATGCCGCATGGGGCAAGGCGGAAGAGACAGGTTTCCGCGAGGCGCCCCCCTCCGTCCTGCCGGACATCTCCCCCACTTGGGGGGAGATTGGCAGCTCCGCTGCCGGCTCCCTTCCTGCAACGTTTGAGATTGGCGAAAGCGCCGATGACGGCCCAATCTCCCCCCTTGTGGGGGAGATGTCCGGCAGGACAGAGGGGGGCGCGACAGAACGCCGGCCTTCGCCACGCGCTGGCGAAAAACACTTCCCCTTCCAAGCCGCCACCTTCGGCAACATCACCGTAGCCCTCGCCCCCGATCGCGGCCGCTCTGCCGACCGCCGCGCCGACTACCATGATCCGACCTTGCCGCCGCGCCATGCGCTGATCGCCTTCGGCCTGTGGCTGCGCAAATCCCTCGGCATCCATGCCCTCATCCATGTCGGCGCCCATGGCACGCTGGAATGGCTGCCGGGCAAGACCGTTGCACTCTCGGAAAACTGCTTTCCCGAGATCGTCACCGGCCCGCTGCCCGTCATCTATCCCTTCATCGTCTCCAACCCGGGCGAGGCAGCGCAAGCCAAGCGGCGTATTGCAGCCGTCACTCTCGGCCACCTGCCGCCGCCGTTGGCGGGCGCCGGCCTGGACGAGAACCAGCACAAGCTTGAACGCCTGGTCGACGAATATGCCCAGGCCGACGGGCTCGACCGCCGCCGCCGCGACCGGCTGGCCAAGCTGATCGTCGAGACCGCGCAAAAGACTGGCCTCGCCTCAGAAGCCGGCGTTGCCAAGAGCGACGCGCCCGACGAGGCGCTGCGCCGCATCGATGCCTGGCTCTGCGACCTCAAGGATTTCGCCATCAAGGACGGCCTGCACATCTATGGCCGCGCGCCCGAGGGCGAGGCCGACCCCATGCGCCGGCAAAGCGCTGCGGCCGAGAAGGCTGCTCTCCTCGCGGCGCTCGACGGCCGCCACGTCAAGGCCGGCCCGGCCGGCGCGCCAGCGCGCGGCCGACGTGACGTGCTGCCCACCGGCCGCAACCTCTTCACCTCGGACCCGCGCACCATGCCGACGCCGACCGCCTATAATCTGGGCAGAGCGGCGGCGGAAGAGGTCGTACGCGGCTATATGCAATCGCATGGCGACTGGCCGCGCTCGCTGGTCATCGACCTCTGGGGCTCGGCCTCGTTGCGCACCGGTGGCGAGGAGATCGCGCAAGGCCTGGCGCTGATGGGCTGCCGGCCGCAATGGGATTCGGCGACCGGCCGCATCACCGGCATCGAGGTGCTGCCGCCGGCTGCCCTCGGACGCCCGCGCGTCGATGTCACCTGGCGCATATCCGGCCTGTTCCGCGACATGTTCCCGACCCAGATCGCGCTGATCGACGCCGCCGCAAACGCCGTCGCCGCGCGCGACGAGGAGGATTCGGAAAACCCGCTCGCCGCCAAAACCCGCGCCGACGGCAAGATCAGCCCGCGCATTTTCGGCACCTCGCCCGGCACCTACGGCGCCGGCGTCGAGGATCTTTTGGCAAGCGGCGACTGGGGCGCGCGAGAAGAAATCGGCCGCGCCTATCTCAATGCCACGTCGCATGCCTATGGCGGCGCCGAGGGCGAAGGCGTTTCAGCGCCCGGCGCCTTCGAAACCCGCATCGCCGAGGCTGATCTTCTCGTCCACACCGGCGACGACCCCGGCCGCGACATCCTCGAAGGCTCCGCCGACGTCGCCTTCATCGGCGGCTTTTCGGCAGCCCTGGCCGCCCTCGGCAAGAACGCCGACGTCATCGTGCTTGACACCACCGACCCGCAGAAGCCGAAGCCGCGCTCGGTTGGCGAGGCGGTGGCCCGCGTCGTACGCGCACGTGCGGTCAATGCCCGCTTCATTGCTGGCCAGATGCGCCACGGCCCGCGCGGCGCGTCGGAATTCGCCGAGACCGTCGACCGTCTCGTCGGCTTTGCCGAAACCACGCACGCCATTTCAGGCGCGCTGATCGAAGCCGTGCATGACGCCTATGTCGGCGACCCCGATGTGCGTGCTTTTATCCTGCGCGAGAACCCGGCCGCCGCCAAAGTCATCGCCGAGCGTTTCCTGTCGGCGCGGCGACGCGGTCTATGGCATCCCTTGCGCAATTCCATCGACGACGATTTGGCGGCATTGATTGCCGAAGCCCAGGCGCTCGGGGTGGCGGCATGAACGCCTTCTCGCGCCGTGGCGCCTGCCCTGCTCTGTCCGCGCCGATGCAGACCGGCGATGGGCTGCTGGTACGACTCAACCCGGTGGCGGGAGGATTGTCGCCGAAGCTTTTGATCGGGCTAGCCGAATCCGCCCTGCGGCACGGCAACGGCATCATGGAAGTCACCGCCCGCGGCAGTTTGCAGATCCGGGGGCTGACGGCGGACAGCGCCACGCGGCTGGCGGCGGAGGTCGACGCGCTGGGCATTGCCGTGCGCACGGGTGTGCCGGTCGAGACAGGGCCGCTGGCCGGTATTGATCCGCAGGCGATCGCCGATCCCCGGCAGTTGGCGGATCGGATCAGGGCGGCGGTCGAGGAAGCCGGGCTGACGGGAAGGCTCGGGCCGAAGGTTTCGGTGGTTGTCGACGGCGGTGGGCAACTGACGATGGACGCGGTGACGGCCGATGTCAGGCTGGGTGCTGTGTCTGCCGGCGCTGGCGCCCTCTGGGTTGTAGCTGTCGCTGGCGACGGCCAACGCGCAAACCTGGTTGCGACGGTCGAGGAAGATGCAGCGCGCGATATTGCTGTTGCGGTGCTCAGGATGGTCGCCGAAAAAGGCCGTGAGGCCCACGCGAGGGATTTGTCGGAGAGGCAACTGGCATCTCTCGCCGGTTGGCATTCCTTCGCGCCCCCCTCTGTCCTGCCGGACATCTCCCCCACGAGGGGGGAGATTGCTCTGTCATCTGCGGTTTCGCCGATCTCCAGCGCCCCTGGAAGAGAGCCGCCGCCTGAGCTGCCAATCTCCCCACCCGTGGGGGAGATGTCCGGCAGGACAGAGGGGGGCGCGAAGGAACTCCGGCCTATCGGAACCTTTGACCTCACCAACGCCGCCACCGCCCTCGGCATAGCCCTGCCCTATGGCAGCATGCCGGCCGACAAGCTCATTGCCCTCGCCCAAAGCGCCCTCGCCCATGGCGCCACCGAAATCCGCCTCGCCCCGGGCCGTGCCGTGCTCTTCCTCGGCCAGCCACCGGCCGCCAATCAACCCCTTCAGGATACAGCCGCCTCCCTCGGCTTCGTCACCTCCCCCACCGACCCGCGCACGCGCATTGCCGCGTGCCCCGGAACCCCGGCCTGCGCCTCCGGCCGGATCGCAACCCGCGACATCGCCGAGTCGATCGCCGCTGAAAACGCCGACATCCTCGACTTCACCTTGCACATTTCCGGCTGTGCCAAGGGCTGCGCTCACCCGGGCCCGGCCGCACTCACACTGGTCGGCGGCGAAAACGGAGCCGGACTTGTCGTGAACGCGACGGCAAAGGCCCTTCCTGCCGGCTACAGGCCGGGCTATGACGCCGCGCGCGGCGTCAGTCGCGTCGCCGCGATGGTCCGCAGCGCACGATTTCAGGGCGAAACAGCCGCCGCTTGCCTGATACGGCTCGGGCCGGCGGCAATCGCCGAAGCTTACCGACAGGAATGAACATGGCCGCCTACGACTACATCCATGACGGCAACGCGATCTACGAGCGCTCCTTCGCCATCATCCGTGCCGAGGCCGACCTGTCGCGCTTCTCCGACTCAGAGGCTGATGTCGCCATTCGCATGATCCATGCCTGCGGCCAGGTCGAAGCCGCGCGGCACTTCGCTTTCTCCAGCGACTTCGTCGCCGCCGCGCGCACTGCGTTGGGTAATGGTGCACCGATCTTCTGTGACGCCGAGATGGTCTCGCATGGTGTCACCCGCGCCCGGCTGCCGGCCGGCAACGAGGTGATCTGCACGCTGCGCGACCCGCGCACGCACGACATCGCCGCGAAAATCGGCAACACCCGCTCGGCCGCCGCCATCGACCTCTGGGGTGAGCGCATGGCCGGTTCGGTCGTCGCCATCGGCAACGCGCCGACAGCGCTCTTCTATCTCCTGGAAAAACTGCGCGATGGCGGCCCCAAACCGGCGGCCATCATCGGCATGCCGGTCGGTTTCGTCGGTGCCGCTGAATCGAAGGATGCGCTGGCCGAAAACTCCTATGGCGTGCCCTATGCCGTCGTGCGCGGCAGGCTGGGTGGCAGCGCCATGACCGCCGCCGCGCTCAACGCATTGGCGAGGCCGGGCCTGTGAACGCGATTGCAAAAGGCCGTCTGGTTGGCGTCGGCACCGGTCCCGGCGACCCCGAACTGCTGACGCTGAAGGCCGCGCGGGCCTTGGCCGAAGCGGATGTCGTGGCGTATTTCGCCAAGCGTGGCAACAACAGCAATGCGCGCGCCATCGTTGAAGCGCAGTTCCGGCCGGGCATGACCGAACTGCCGCTGCTCTATCCCGTGACCACCGAAATCGACAAGGATCACGACGACTACCGCTCGCAGATCACGGCCTTCTACGAAGAGTCCGCCGAGAGGGTCGCCGAGCACCTCGATGCCGGCCGGATGGTCGCGGTTCTGTCGGAAGGCGATCCGCTGTTCTACGGCTCGTACATGCATTTGCATGTGCGCCTGGCGCATCGTTTCCCCACGGAAGTCATTCCCGGCGTCACCGCCATGTCCGGCTGCTGGTCGGCGACCGGCCTGCCGATCGTCCAGGGCGATGACGTGCTGACCGTGCTGCCGGGCACGATGAGCGAATTCGAACTGACCCGCCGCCTAGCCGATACCGACGCCGCCGTCATCATGAAGGTCGGTCGCAACCTGCCTAAGATCAGGCGGACACTACAGGCGACCGGCAAGCTGACGCGCGCGGTCTATGTCGAGCGCGGCACCATGCCGGGCAGCGTCTCGATGCGGCTTGCCGACAAGCCGGACGACAAGGCGCCCTATTTCGCCATCGTGCTGGTGGCTGGCTGGTCCGGCCGTCCGCCGGTATCGGGGGGCGAAGCATGAGCGGCCGCGTCACCGTGATAGGTCTGGGACCCGGCAATGCCGACCAGGTCACGCCGGAAGCCAGCCGCGCCGTGGCTGAGGCAAAGTTCTTCTACGGCTACAAACCCTATCTTGACCGGCTGGAATTGCGTCCTGACCAGACCCGCGTCGCCTCCGACAATCGCGAGGAGCTTGCACGGTCGAAGGACGCGCTGACAAAAGCTGCGCAAGGCCACGACGTCGCCGTCGTCTCCGGCGGCGACCCCGGCGTCTTCGCCATGGCCGCCGCCGTCTGCGAGGCGATCGAGGCTGGTCCTGTCGAATGGCGCGCCGTCGATGTCGCCGTCGTGCCCGGCATTACCGCGATGCTCGCCGTCGCCGCTCGCATCGGCGCGCCGCTTGGCCATGATTTTTGCGCCATCTCGCTGTCCGACAATCTGAAGCCCTGGGAGCTGATCGAACTGCGCCTGCTGGCGGCGGCGGGCGCCGGCTTCGTCATCGCGCTCTACAACCCGATCAGCAAGGCGCGCCCCTGGCAGCTTGGCCGCGCCTTCGAATGCCTCACCGCGATCCTGCCGGGCACAACGCCGGTGATTTTCGGCCGGGCCGCCGGGCGCCCGGATGAGCGTATCGAGGTCTATCTGCTGGCCGATGTCGAGGCTGAAAAGGCCGACATGGCGACCTGCATCATCATCGGCTCGCCGGAAACCAGGATCATCAAGCGCGGCGACAGGCCGTCGCTGGTCTACACGCCGCGTTCGGCAACGGGCGCAAGAAAATGATCGACCATCGCGGCGAGCGCTTCGACGGATTCGGCGGAGGGAACGTCCGGCAAGGCCGGTCGGCGGACCATCACCACGTCTATGCCCAGCGCCCGTGCCGCGGCGATCTTGCCGTAGGTCGCCGCGCCGCCGCTGTTCTTGGACACGACGACATCGATGCGGTGGCTTTCGAGCAGCGCGCGTTCATCGGCCTCGCGAAACGGCCCGCGCGCCAGCAGATAGGTCGCGTCGGGCACCACCAGCTTCGGCTCGACCGGATCAACGCTGCGGATCAAGTAATGATGCTGCGGTGCCGCCTCGAAGGCCGCGACCTCTTGCCGGCCGAGCGAAAGGAAGACGCGAAGCGGCACAATCCCGAGTATCTTGGCCGCGCCGAAGAAGCTGTCGACCGAGATCCAGCGGTCAGCTTCCACCTGCTCCCAGCCAGGTCGTCTGAGCGCAACGATCGGCATGCCCGTCTGGCGCGCCGCTTCCGCGGCATTGGCGGAGATCTGCGTCGCATAGGGATGCGTGGCGTCGATCAGCAGATCGATGCGCATGTCGTTGAGGTAAGCCGCCAGCCCGCCGGCACCGCCAAAGCCACCGGTCCTTGTCGGCACGTTCTGCGCGACAGGATTTTCGGTGCGGCCGGCCAGCGACAGCGTGATCGACAGATCATCGCGCGCAGCCAGTTTTGCCGCCAGTTGCCGGGCTTCGGTGGTTCCGCCAAGGATCAGAATGCGGTGGGTCATCATGCCTGCTGAAGGTCATTCGCGCCCCGCCTGGCTCACTGTCGTCGGCATCGGCGAGGACGGTTTAGCGGGTCTCGGTGACGAGGCCAAGCGGCGCATTGCCGACGCTGAAGTGATCTTCGGCGGCAAGCGCCACCTCGCTTTGGTCGCATCGTTCGCCAAAGGCGAGGCGCGGCCTTGGCCAACCCCCTTCGATGCCGAAATGCGGGACGTGCTGGCGCTTGCGGGCAAAAAGGTCTGCGTGCTCGCCTCCGGCGATCCGTTCTTCCACGGTGTCGGCGTCACCCTCGCCCGCAAGGTCGCGGTGGAGGATATGCACGTCATTCCCGCGCCATCGGCCATTTCGCTGGCCGCATCCCGCCTCGGCTGGGCGCTGCAGGACATCGAGATTATCTCGCTGCACGGCCGCCCGCTCGACCTGATCCGGCCGCTGCTGCAGCCCTGCGCCCACATTCTGGCCCTGACCTCGGACGCCGAAGCGCCGGCGGCGATCGCCCGCCTGCTGGCCGAACTCGACTTCGGCGCCTCGCAGCTGACGGTTCTGGAAGCTTTGGGCGGCCCAAATGAGAAGCTGCGTTCGAGCCGCGCCGATGCCTTCGACCTCACAAACATCAATCCACTCAACGTGCTGGCCATCGAAATTGAATCAAGTCCGCAAGCCCGCATCCTGCCGCTGACATCGGGCCTTGCCGATCATCTGTTCGAGCATGACGGCCAGATCACAAAGCGCGAAGTGCGCGCCATCACGCTGTCGGCGCTGGCCCCCCGGCGCGGCGAGTTGCTGTGGGACATCGGCGCCGGCTCCGGCTCGATCGGCATCGAATGGATGCTGGCTCATCCCTCGATGCGCGCGATCGCCATCGAGGCCGACCCGACCCGCGCCGCCCGTATTGGCCGCAATGCCGCCACATGCGGCGTTCCCGGCCTTGTCGTGGTGGAAGGCAGCGCCCCGAAGGCTCTGGCCGGGTTGGCAACGCCCGACGCGATCTTCATCGGTGGCGGCGGCAGTGATTCAGGCGTGCTGAACGCCGCCATCAAGGCGCTGCGCGCCGGCGGCCGCCTCGTCGCCAATGCGGTGACGCTGGAGATGGAAACCTTGCTGCTTGCCCGCCATGCGTCGCTCGGCGGCGATCTCACCCGCATCGCGTTGTCACGCGTGACACCGGTCGGCTCGATGCAGGCCTGGCGGCCGGCGATGCCGGTCACCCAGTGGAGCTGGGTGAAGCCATGATGGTCGCGGGCATCGGCAGCCGGAAGGGCGTCAGCGCAGGTGAAGTGCTTGCGGCGATCGAGACCGCGCTCGAAGTGCATGGGCTGGCAATGACGGCGCTTTCGGCGCTGGCCACCGCCCCTCTCAAGCGCGACGAAGACGCAATCTTTGCCGCAGGCCGCGAGCTCGACCTTCCGGTTATCGTTGTCGAAGACGAGGCGCTCAAGGTGGCCTTATCGGGCGCACTCAGCCGTTCCGACCTATCGCAGCGTCTCGCCGGAACGCCATCGGTTTCCGAAGCCTCGGCCCTTGCCGTCGCCGGCGCCGGTGCAAGATTGCTCGGGCCGCGCACCGTGCTTGGCGCGGTCACCTGTGCCATCGCCATCAGTGGAGATGCGCCATGACCGTCCATTTCATCGGCGCCGGCCCTGGCGCTGCGGACCTCATAACCTTGCGTGGCGCGAGGCTGCTCGCAAGCTGCCCGGTCTGCCTCCATGCCGGCTCGATCGTCGCGCCCGAATTGCTACAGCACTGCGCACCCGGCACAAAGCTGATCGACACCGCACCGATGTCGCTCGACGAGATCGAGGCCGAATATGTTGCGGCCCACGAAGCCGGCCAGGATGTCGCCCGCCTGCATTCCGGCGACCTCTCGGTGTGGAGCGCCGTTGCCGAGCAGATCCGCCGGCTGGAAAAGCACGGCATCCCCTACACGCTGACGCCGGGCGTACCGTCCTTCGCTGCTGCCGCCGCAGCGCTGCGTCGCGAACTGACCATTCCCGAAGTCGCTCAAAGCCTGGTGCTGACCCGCATCTCCGGCCGCGCCTCAAAAATGCCGCCCGGTGAAACGCTTGCCGGTTTTGGCCGCACCGGCGCGACGCTCGCCATTCACCTGGCCATTCATGCCATCGACCGCGTCGTCACCGAGCTGACGCCTCTCTATGGCGCCGATTGCCCGGTGGCGGTGGTCTTCCGCGCCTCCTGGCCGGACGAGCGCGTGCTGACCGGCACGCTGGCGACCATAGAAGCGCTGCTCGCCGCCGACCCGATGGAGCGCACGGCGATCATCTTCGTCGGCCGTTCGCTGGCGGTGGAAGGCTTTGGCGAGAGCTCATTGTACGACGCCCACTACCAGCGGCGTTTTCGCGGACGGGACGGATTGTGAGCGGCAGCGCCAAAAACAAAAGTGGGAACGGCACGGTCGAGCAGGCGCTGGCCCGGCTGAACTTCAAGCCGCGCCAGCTTGAGCCGGGCCATGTCTGGCTGGCCGGCGCCGGCCCCGGCGATCCCGGTTGCCTGACGCTGGAAGTGCTGGCCGCGCTCGGGCAGTGCGACGCCCTCGTCTACGACGCGCTGGTTTCGCCCGATATTGTCGCCGTCGCCGAAGGGGCAGAACTGTTCTATGCCGGCAAGCGCGGCGGAAAACCGTCGATGAAGCAGGACGACATCACCGCTTTGCTGGTCCGGCTGGCGCGTGAGGGCCGCCGCGTCGTCAGGCTGAAGGGCGGCGATCCCTATATTTTCGGCAGGGGCGGCGAAGAAGCTTTGGCGCTGGCGCGTGAAGGAATCCCGTTCCGCGTCCTGCCCGGTCTCACCTCGGGGCTCAGCGCGCTGGCCGCGACCGGCATTCCGGCCACCATGCGCGGCATCAACAAGGCGGTGATCCTGGCGACCGGCCACGCCGCCGGCACCGATGACGACCTCGACTGGGGGGCAATCGCGCGCACCGGCCAACCGATCGTCATCTACATGGGCATGGCCAATCTGCCTGTTATCGCAGCCTCCCTGCTCGAGGGCGGGCTGGCGCCGTCGACGCCGGCAGCCGTGATCGTCGCCGCAACGACACCGCAGGAACGCATCGTCGTCGCCACGCTCGCCACCATCGCCGAGCAAGCCGCGGCAGCCGGGCTGGCCTCGCCGGCGCTGATCGTCGTCGGCGGCATCGTCGCCATGCGCGCGGCACTGGCGGGCAACCAATGACCCGCGCCATCATCATCGGCGCGCCGCGCTCCGGCTCGGGCAAGACCAGCGTCACCATCGGCATTCTGCGGGCGCTCGCCCGGCGCGGCCTGAAGGTGCGCGGCGCCAAGTCCGGACCCGACTACATCGATCCCGGTTTCCACACCGCCGCCACCGGCCTGTCCGGCGTCAACCTCGACAGCTGGGCGATGTCGCCGGCACTGCTCAACGCGCTGGCCGGCAACGCCACCGAGGATGCCGACTTCGTCTTCCTCGAAAGCGCCATGGGCCTGTTTGACGGCATTCCCGCCGCTCCGGGCCGCACCGGCTCGGCCGCCGACCTCGCGCGCCTCTATGGCCTGCCGGTGCTGCTGGTGCTCGATGTCTCTGGACAATCGACCACGGCGGCGGCCGTCGCCAAGGGTTTTGCCACGTACGATCCGGATGTGCGCATGGCCGGTGTCGTGCTCAACCGCCTCGGCAGCGAACGCCATCGCAAACTGTGCAGCGAGGCCATCGAGGCGCTCGGCCTGCCGGTTGTCGGCGCCATCCTGCGCGATCCCTCGCTGAACCTGCCGGAGCGCCATCTCGGCCTCGTCCAGGCTGGCGAGTACGACAACCTAATGGCGCATCTCGACCGTCTGGCCGACATGGTCGAGCGCTCGCTCGACCTCGACGCCATCATGGCGCTGGCAGCGCCCTTTACGCCGGCGTCAGGCAGTTTCGGCGACGCGCTGCCACCGCCCGGCCAGCGCATCGCTCTGGCAGAAGACGCCGCCTTCACCTTCCTCTATCCGCATGTCGCCGCGCATTGGCGCCAAGCTGGTGCTGAGATCGTGCCCTTCTCGCCGCTCGCCAACGAAGCACCCGATGACAGCTGCGATGTCTGCTGGCTGCCCGGCGGCTATCCCGAGCTTCACGCCGGCAAGCTCGCTGCTGCTGCAAATTTCCGCTCCGGCATGGCAAGCTTTGCCGCGACGAACCAGGTGCATGGCGAGTGCGGCGGCTTCATGGTGCTGGGCGAAGCACTGGAAGACGCGGCTGCCGAGACGCACAAAATGCTCGGCCTGCTCGGCCATTCCACCAGCTTTGCCAAGCGCAAGATGAACCTCGGCTACCGCGAAGCGCGGCTGCGCGCCGACTGCCCGCTCGGATCACGAGGCGCGCTGATCCGCGGCCATGAATTCCACTATGCGCAAATGATTGCGACCGGCAATGACGAGCCGCTGGCCGACCTCGCCGACGGCCAAGGCAATCCGCTCGGCGCCTCCGGTTATCGGCGCGGCCATGTCAGCGGCACGTTCTTCCATGCCATTGCGAGGGGCGAATGAAGCTCCCGAACATGAACCTTTCGCCGCGGCAGGTCGTTGACGACGTCGCACTTTGCCTGGCCTTCTTCACTAGGCTGCCGCTGCCCGTCTTCGATTTTCGCGGCCGCAGCCTTGCCGCCGCGATCTGGGCCGCACCGATCACCGGGCTCGTCGTCGGCCTGATCGGCGCGGTCGTCTACGCCACGGCGGAAAGGTTTGGCCTCGCCATGGGACCGGCGGCGGCACTTGCTCTGGCCGCAACCTTGCTCACCACCGGCTGCCTGCACGAGGACGGGCTTTCCGATGTCGCCGATGGCTTTGGCGGTGGCAAGTCACGCGGCCGCAAACTGGAGATCATGCATGACAGCCGCATCGGCGCCTATGGCGCGTCGGCGCTTGGCCTGTCGCTGCTGATCCGCTGGAGCGCGCTTTCGCAATTCGCCGATCCCAACCAGGCCCTGTTCGCGCTCCTGGCCGCACACGCGGCCTCGCGCGGCCTGCTCGGCGCCTTCATGCACCTGCTTCACCCCGCACGGTCCGATGGCCTCTCCGCCGGCGCCGGCACGGTCTCGCGGGAAACCGCCATAGTCGGCGCCGTGCTCGGCGCGATACCACTCCTCCTGCTCGGGCTCGGCGGTGCGGTTTTCGCGCTGATCCTGCTCGGCCTGTTGTTTTTCGCCTTCCGCGCGCTCTGCCTCAACCAGATCGACGGCCAGACCGGCGATACGGTCGGCGCGCTGCAGCAGCTGGCCGAGATCGCAATCCTGCTCGTCGCTTCCGTTTCCCTATCCTGACTCTCTTTCGGAGACTTTGCCCCCATGCCCTTCAAATCAATCGAAGACCTGCGCGCCGCTTGCCTTGACCTGCCCTCCGGCAGCGACACTGCCGCCAATGCCGTCGCCCGCCGCCAGGACACGCTGACCAAGCCACAAGGCAGCCTCGGCCGGCTGGAGGCCATCGCCGCCTGGCTGGCCCGCTGGCAGGGCCGCGACATGCCCAAGCTCGACCGCGTCAAAGTTTTCGTCTTCGCCGGCAATCACGGCGTTACGGCGCAAGGCGTATCGGCCTTCCCGTCTGAGGTCACCGTGCAGATGGTGGCCAATTTCGCCGGCGGCGGCGCCGCCATCAACCAGCTCGCCCGCATCGCCGGCGCCGAACTCGACGTTATCCCGCTCGATCTCGACCATCCCACAGGCGACTTCACGCAGGCGCCCGCGATGGACGACAAGGCGTTCCTCGCCGCCGTCTCGGCCGGCTATGACGCGGTGACGAAGGATATCGACCTGGTCTGCTTCGGCGAGATGGGCATCGGCAACACCACGCCGGCCGCAGCCATCTCAGCCGCGCTGTTCGGCGGCGGCGCGGAAAAATGGACCGGACGCGGCACCGGCGTTGACGACGCCGGCCTCAAGCGCAAGGTCACGGCCATCGAGGCCGGCCTCAAGCGCCACGCCGAGGCGCTGGCCGATCCGCTCGGCATCGCCGCAGCGCTCGGCGGCCGTGAGCTCGCCGCCATCTTCGGCGCCACGCTGGCCGCGCGCCGTCTCGGCGTGCCGGTGCTGCTCGACGGCTTCGTCTGCACCGCAGCCGCCGCACCGCTGGCAAGGCTGCATCCGACCGGCCTCGCCCACACGATCGCCGCCCATGTCTCGGCAGAATCAGGTCATCGCCGCCTGCTCGAAGCGCTCAGCCTGCCGCCCCTGCTCGATCTCGGCATGCGGCTCGGCGAAGGCTCCGGCGCCTGCCTCGCCGTCAACATCGTTCGCTCGGCGCTGGAATGCCACGCCCGTATGGCGAGCTTTGCCGAGGCTGGTGTTTCGGAGAAGTAGAAGAACCCCTAAACACTTTTGCTTTGTTGAACCAAAGAAGTAACGTCATCTTGACCTATATGAGAGACATTGATCCTCTCGCATGGAGATCAATACAGGACTAGGATATTATTCCTATGCTGTAGAGCGACTGGCAGTTGTCATTGCACCAATTGCCCCATACACCGATGCCGTTGACCGAGTACCCCAATGTCAACGCGCGGGATGGTCATATGGTCACAGAGAACGCACGGTATGCTCGAAATTTGGCAGACCGGATTTCAGATCTGAAGGAACTGGTTCCAGTTGGAGTCTCAGCCTCGCAGCTGAAGGCTGCAACGGTTTGGCTTCGCGACATATACCAGAACTTTGGCAAGTTCTGGCAGTATGTTGGTCTCAGCGGGGAGCCGATGATCACGGCTTACGCTCTCGAGTGGGACCCTCTTCCTGCCGACGTGACAGCTTTGCTATTTGGTGGCGAGGAACTTCCTACGTATGGGGGAGCCGGAATAGCCGGGATGGTGCAATCGATTGCCGTTGGAACCACCGACGACGGTCGAACTGTTGAGATGCCTTCAGTGGCACAGACTTGGTCTATAACATCCCGCGGTACCGACATTGGCGGTGTGGACCCTTTTGTCGAGCGAGACCGTACTTTCAAGGACTATTTCTCAAGTCCAGTCGCCTGCCATGGCGGCAAAACGATCAACCGATTCGACATAATACAATATGCCGCGTATCGCGTCGGCTACGTGCATGCTCAAGGCGACCAGTACGTTAAGCGCAGTCCCGACGCAGTAGCAATTCTTGACCATATTGCGGAATTGGATCCGGCATACCGTCGTCCTAACTTGGAGTACATGTTGCTTTCCATTTGCCAAGAACTGTTGCGCGCTGACGCCCTCGAAACCTATAGGGTGGCGGCGACCTCTTAGCGCGTACTCAGCGCGCCGCCCACCCACTTGGGGCGATGCGCATGGTTGTAGCGCTGTAGGGGTCGGCTTTGGCCGCTATCCTTGGCAAAGCTGCACCCAACCGGCCTCGTCCACGCGCTCGCCGCCCACGGCAGAATCAGGTCATCGCCGCCTGCTCGAAGCGCTCGACCTGCCGCCGCTGCTCGATCTCGGCATGCGGCTCGGCGAAGGCTCCGGCGCCTGCCTCGCCGTCAACATCGTTCGTTCGGCGCTGGAATGTCACGCCCGCATGGCGAGTTTTGCCGAGGCTGGTGTTTCGGAGAAGTAATCGGACAAGCCTTGAGGTGTCGCATCAGGATGCGGCACCTCGGCGATACACGGTCTCGACAAAGTCAAAACCGGCTCATGTCGCCGTTTTCCTAAGGTCTTTCCACCAAATCCAGGAGATTTTTGGTGGGTGCGCACAGGATTGAACTGTGGACCCGCTGATTAAGAGTCAGCTGCTCTACCAACTGAGCTACGCACCCACTCGACCGGCAAAACCGGTGTTGGCGGGCATATAGCCGCCGATACCGGTCATGTCCAGCCCTGCCGGAATCATTTCCCGACAAATCGCTGAAGTGCCGCAGATGGTCAGACGAAGAGCTTGCCTTCCGCCACCTTGATGGCGTGGCCGCCGATGCGGGCCGAGGCCAGTTTTCCGCCTTGTACGGTCAGTTCGAGGCGGATGCGCGAGGGACGGCCCATCTCCAGGCCCTGCTCGATCCACAGCTGCGAAATGCCGTCCGTCGGGGCGTCGAAATGCATGATGGCGCCGGCGAAGGCGGCTGCCGCCGAGCCGGTCGCCGGGTCTTCATAGGAAGGCGTGCCCGGCACGATCATGCGGACATGGAAGGCGCTTTCGTGGTTCACCGTCTCGCGGCAATAGACATACGGGCTGGCGAACGCCCATTCGCTCTTGCGCGGCGCCAGTTCCGACCACGCCTGGTTGTCCAGCTTGATCCGCGCCGCCGCTTCCAGATTGGCGACGGGGATGGTCACATAGGGCACGCCGGCCGACCAGAACGACACCCGGTGATTCTCGAAGCCGATCTCATGCGGCGCCAGGCCAAGGGCTGCGCCAATCGCCACCGGATCGGCGGACAATTCCAGCGGCTCCGGCAGTTTGGCCAGGTCGAATTCGGCAAAGGTGGCGCCATCGTGCTTGCTGACGGCGCAGCGCACCGGGCCGATATTCTCTTCCAGCACAAAGATGCCGGCGCCGCCCTCGCCTGCCAGCTCGGCGAGCGCGATCGCCGAACCCACGGTCGGATGGCCGGCAAACGGCATCTCGTAGTCGGGCGTGAAAATGCGGATGCGGTTTCGGTGCTTGGGATTGTCCGGCGGCAGCACGAAGACCGATTCGGACAGGTTGAACTCGCGCGCGATGGCCTGCATGGCGGCGGTATCCAGCCCCTTGCTATCCAGCACGACGGCCAGCGGATTGCCGGCCAGCCGATCGGTCGTAAACACGTCGTAGAGCAAGTAGTTCCGGGTTTTCATTCTTGCCTCAATCCCAACATGGGCGAAATTTAATTTGATATTCGAACCAGTAAGCCTGATCTGTGCACTGATAGGGACATCGCGCATTATAGGGGTCCGGCGTGGACCAGATTGTCAATCTGCCAAAGACGGAATCGGATTCCGCCATCGAGACGGCGCTCGGCCTTGATCACACAGGGCGGCGCAAGACACGTCGCCGTGGCTGGCTCTATGGCCTGCTGGCGCTGATCGTCATCGCCGCAAGCCTCGCCGGATACCAGTGGTATGCGGGGTCTCCCGCCAAGATCGACTATACCACGGTGCCGACCGCTGTCGCCGATCTCACCGTCGCGGTGTCGGCGACCGGCACGCTGCAGCCCCTCACCCAGGTCGACATTTCCAGCCAACTCTCAGGCGTCGTCCGTTCGGTCTCGGTCAACGAGAACCAGCAGGTCAAGAAGGGCGATGTGCTGGCCGCGCTCGACACCACCAAGCTGGAGGTGCAGATCGAACGGGCGCAGGCCTCCGCCAAGGCGGCGGCCGCCAATGTCGAGGACGCGACGGTCACGCTTACCGAAAACGAAAAGGCGCTGGTGCGCGCGGCCGAGCTGACCAGGCGCGGCATGGCGACCGACCAGTCGCTCGAAGCCGCAACCGCGACGCGCGACCGCTCCAAGGCGGCGCTCGATAGCGCAGAGGCCAATCTCGCCATCGCCAATGCGGATCTGAAATCACAGCAGACGGACCTCGCCAACAGCACCATCTATGCCCCGATCGATGGCATCGTGCTGACGCGTTCGGTCGACCCCGGCCAGACCGTCGCCTCCTCGCTGCAGGCGCCGGTGCTGTTCATCATCGCCGCCGATCTCCGGAACATGGAACTGGTGGCGGCGGTCGACGAGGCCGACATTGGCGCGGTCAAGACCGGCCAGCATGCCCGCTTCACCGTCGATGCTTTCCCCGACCGGCCGTTCGACGCCGAGATCCGCGACATTTCCTTTGCGTCGGTCACCACCGACGGCGTCGTCACCTACAATGCGCGGCTCGAGGTCGACAACAACGAGCTTTTGTTGCGGCCCGGCATGACCGCCACTGTCTCGGTCGTCACCAGGCAGGCCAAGGGCGTGCTTACCGTGCCGTCCACCGCCTTCCGCTATCGCCCGGCGCAACAAGCCGCCCGCACATGGAGCCTGAGCGACCTGTTCACCGGCCGCATGGGCCGGCCGGGCGGCAATCGCCAGCGCCAGCAGCCGACACCGCCCACCGACGGCTCGCGCACGCTCTATGTGTTGGAGAACGGCCGGCCGCGACCGGTCAACGTCAAGATCGGTTCCACCGACGGCGAACTGACCGAGATCACGTCAGGCCTTGGCGAAGGCGCACTGGTCATCACCGCATCGCAGCAGCGGAGCTAAGGCCGTGGCGGCCGGCGCGACCCTCATCAGCTTCGACAAGGTCTGGAAGACCTATGGCCAGGGCGAGGCCAGGGTCCATGCGCTGGCCGGCGTCGACCTCGCCATCCGCCGCGGTGAGTTCGTCGCTATCATGGGTCCGTCCGGGTCCGGCAAGTCGACGGCGATGAACATCATCGGCTGCCTCGACACGCCGACCGCTGGCACCTACGCCTTCATGGGCGTCGACGCCGGCCGGCTCGACCGCAACCGCCGTGCTTCACTGCGCAATCTCTATGTCGGCTTCGTCTTCCAGGGCTACAATCTCTTGCCGCGCACCACGGCGGCGGAAAATGTCGAGCTGCCGCTGATCTATCGCGGCGTCGCCAGCCGTGAGCGCCGCGATCTCGCCATGCAGGCGCTGGCGCAGGTCGGGCTCGTCGGCCGCGAGCACCATACGCCGGCGGAACTCTCCGGCGGCCAGCAGCAGCGCGTGGCGATCGCGCGCGCCATCGTCACAAGGCCGACGCTGCTCGTCGCCGACGAGCCGACCGGCAATCTCGACACCGCCCGCACGCATGAGATCATGGAGCTGTTGACGCGGCTCAACACCGAGCTTGGACTGACCATCGCCATGGTCACGCACGAGGCCGATGTCGCCGGCTATGCCGAGCGCACGATCCGCTTCCTCGACGGCCATGTCGCCTCTGACACGATGAAATTTGAGGTGGCGTAACCATGCTCTGGGAAACTGTCCGCCTCTCGCTGATCTCCATTCGCCGCAACGTGCTGCGCTCGTTCCTGACGTTGCTCGGCATCGTCATCGGCGTCGCCGCCGTCATCGCCATGCTGACCATCGGCTCTGGCACCACCGAGAAGGTCAAGGCCGACATCTCCAAGCTCGGCAGCAATCTGCTCGTCGTCCGCTCGGGCCGTCCGGCCGGTCCCGGCGGACCGGGCGGGCTCGACCAAATCGTCCGGCCGCTGGCCGAAAAGAATCTTGCCGCACTCGTTGCGCATCTCACCGGCGCGCGCGCCATTTCACCGGCCTCGCAAAAGCAGGTCCGCGTCATCTTCGGCACCGAAAGCCTGACCTCGGGCGTCACCGGCACCGACAGCGCCTATCTCGATGCGCGCGACTGGAAGCTGATTTCGGGACGGCCGTTCAGTGATTCCGAGACACGCTCCGGCACCGGCGTGTGCCTGATCGGCGAGACGGTGCGTCAGCAATTCTTCGGCGCCGGCGACCCCGAAGGCGAGATCATCCGCGTCAACCGCACCTCCTGCAAGATCATCGGCCTGCTCGAGCCCAAGGGCTATACCGGTTTTGGCCAGGACCAGGACAATGTTGTGCTGATGCCGCTTGCCGCCTACCAGCGCCGCATCGCCGGCAATCGCGACATCGACAACATCTATGTCGCCGCCGATGACAGGACGCCGACCAGCGAATTGCAGACCCGCGTCGAGGATATTTTGCGCGACACGCGCCGCATCACGCCCGACCGCGAGGATGATTTCTCGATCCGCGACATGACCCAGATCGCCGACGCCATGGCCAGCGCCACCACCACCATGACCGGCATGCTGGGCGCGGTCGCCGGCGTCAGCCTACTGGTCGGCGGCATCGGCATCATGAACATCATGCTGGTGTCAGTCACCGAGCGCACCCGCGAGATCGGCATCAGGCTCGCCATAGGCGCGCACGAGAAACATATCCTCATTCAGTTCCTGGTCGAGGCGACGGTGCTGTCGCTGCTCGGTGGCATCATCGGCATCCTGATCGGCCTGGCGCTGGCCGGCCTCGCCTCGGTGACGCTGGCCATCCCTTTCGCGCCGAGCCCGGCGGTGATCCTGCTTGCCGTCGGTTTTTCCGCGCTGATCGGCATGGTGTTCGGCTTCTTCCCGGCACTGCGCGGCGCCAGGCTCGATCCGATCGACGCGCTGCGGCACGAGTAAGCCGAGGCCAGCTCGACGGGGACCTCCATCCACAAGCTTGGGATGTTTGCTGTCGCCGTCCGATCAGCGACCGGTCAACGCTGCTCCATGCGTGGACGACTTCATGACCCTCCCCCGCCCGCGCCCAGGGCGACGAGAAGTTCATCCAGTTGCTCGAACTGCTCGCCCATCGCATCCGCCGCCCCGGTCCCGACAGCGTCGAGAGCTTCCTTCGAGGGATAGAGTTCGTGCAGGACCAGCAGCGTCTTGCCACCCTTTTCCTCGAAGGTCACCGTGGTGACGGGTCCAACGTCACCACCTTCGTCATTGGTCCAGACGATGCGCGAGTGCGGTATCACTTCGACATACCTGCCGAAGAACTCGTCAAGTTTGAGGCATCGTGGCCGAACACCAGACGGTACGTGCCACCGGTACGAGCATCCATCTCGCAGGAACGCAGGAACATGCCCATCGACTTCGGCGCCCACCACCGCATGAACAGCTCGGGCTTGGTCCACGCCTCGAACACGATGCGCGCCGGGCCGTTGACGGTTCGCGTAACGACCAGCTCTCGCTCGGACTTCCGTTCGACCGTCGTGCGGTTGTTCATGGGCTCACTCTCTCTTCTGGCGTCCATCGGCTTTCTCCTTCTGTTTCAATTCCTCGACAACCTTGTCCAACTCGTCGAAGCGTGCGTCCCAGACCTGGCGATACCTCTCGATCCATGCCGCCTCTTCCTCCAGTCGGCGCAGGCCGAGCTTGCAGGTCCGAACGCGCCCGACCTTTTCCGTGGTGACGAGCCCCGCCTGCTCCAAGACGCCGACATGCTTCTTCATGCCCGTGAGGGTCATGTGGAACTTCTCGGCGAGCTCCGTGATCGAAGCATCGGAACGTCCGAGCTGCTCCAGAACGCCGCGTCGGGTGGTGTCCGAGAGCGCGGCGAACGAAGTATCGAGATGGGGGCGATGATACTGAACCATGTGGTTCAGTATCTAGCAGACGGATTGGCGGCATGCAAGGGGAGGCCGAGCGCGTGCTGCGTTGCCGGCCGCCTTCGCTCGCAAATCGACACCATTTCGATGCAGATTCGATCGACTTGGCGATCTCCAGGCCCTAAGGCAAGATATCTCTGGTCAGGGGCGAACAACGCATGAGCAAGAAGGCACGACTGATCTTGGTGATGTTCATCATCGAGGCCGCATTGGCAGGCCTCTGGTGGTATCTTGCCGGCTACGGCATGGCCAATCCCGATCGCGTCCATGCCGATTTCCAGCAGGTCGTCGGCCAGACGATGGGAATGGCGATGGGCGGGTTGCTCGGTCTCGGCGTTATTTTGTTCTTTGTCGCCGCTCGCAACGACCGCAAGGCGGCGCAGAACAAGGGGCAAGGCTGACCGTCAGCCACATCTGAACAGGGGACAAGCGGTCTGTCAAAACGGCAGCCGCGCGTTCTCTTTGACCTCCTTCATGACGAAGAAAGTCCGGGTTTGCCGAACGCCGGGTAACGCGATCAGCTTTTGCCCGTGTAGCTTGTTGAAATCCGCCATGTCGCGAACTCTTATCTTCAACAGATAGTCGAAGTCGCCCGCCACGAGATTGCAATCCAGCACTTCCTTAAGTTCGTTCACGGCCGCCTCGAAGGCAGCGAAGCTGTCAGGCGTTGAACGGTCGAGCACGACGCCGACCATGACCAGAGCGCCAAGTCCGACTGCAACGGGCGCGATCTCCGCCCTGACTCCGGTGATGTAGCCTTCATCGAACAGGCGTTGTGTGCGCCGATGGCAGGTGGCTGCGCTGACATTCACCCGGGCCGCCAGATCGGCATTGGTCAGCCGTCCCTCGGCCTGAAGGGCGCGCAGGATCTTGAGATCGATGCGGTCGAGAGCTTCGGTGGAAGATTCTTCCATTTTTAGGCGCTCAAGTGGACGAACAGGCCAATCATACTGCAACTGTATGGGATGTGTGCAAATTTCATAAGCAAGTTCGAGAGCACCTTTCGCATGAGTTCGCACATAATGAGCCCATAGAAAACGACCACGGAGGAGACTGATATGATGTCGCTTCTCGCAAAGTTTGAACGTTATCCGCTGACCTTCGGCCCGACGCCTATCGAGCATCTGCCACGGCTGAGCGCGGCGTTGGGCGGGAAAGTACAGGTTTACGCAAAGCGTGATGATTGCAATTCCGGGCTCGCCATGGGCGGGAACAAGCTACGAAAGCTCGAATACATCGTGCCTGACGCTATTCGCTCCGGCGCCGACACGCTGGTGTCGATTGGCGGCGTCCAGTCGAACCATACGCGCATGGTCGCCGCGACGGCCGCCAAGATCGGCATGAAATGCGTGGTGATCCAAGAGAAGTGGGTGCCCCACTATGATGCGGTCTACGATCGGGTCGGAAACATCCTGCTGACGCGCCTGATGGGCGCGGACAGCCGTCTTGTCGACGACGGCTTCGACATCGGCATCCGCAAGAGCTGGGAGGACGCGATCCAGTCGGTGAAGGACGCAGGCGGCAAGCCCTATCCGATCCCGGCCGGCGCCTCCGTGCACAAATTCGGCGGGCTGGGCTATGTCGGCTTCGCCGAGGAGGTCGCCAGGCAGGAGGCCGAGCTCGGCTTCACCTTCGACTACATCATCGTCTGCGTCGTGACCGGTTCGACGCAGGCCGGCATGATCGTTGGCTTCGCCGCACAAGACCGCGCCGACCGGGTGATTGGCATCGACGCCTCCGGGACATTGGACCAGACTCGCGCGCAGGTCCGCCGCATCGTCGACGACACCGCCGCTCTCGTCGGGCTCGGCCGCGCCGTCCGCGACGACGAAATCGTGATCAATCCCGACTATGCCTATCCGGCCTATGGCGTTCCGTCGGAAGCCACGAATGACGCGATCCGGTTGGCGGCCCGCACGGAGGCCATGATCACCGATCCGGTGTACGAGGGAAAGTCGATGCAGGGCCTGATTGACCTGACCAGGAAAGGCTTCTTCCCCGAGGGTGCCAGAGTTCTCTACGCCCATCTCGGCGGCGCCCCGGCCATCAACGGCTACAGCTATTACTACAAGGACGATGGCGCCAGCCTTCCGGGCCGGCCGAAACAAGCGGTGGTCCCAGTGGTTGAACCTCGCATCCCGGAGAGTGCGCAGTACGACGCGCTGCCACCGCTCTTTCCGTAGTTCGGTTTCGATTCAGGCGATCAACCTGACGACGGATCACTGATCGGCGACATCACAGGTCAGGGTCCTGTTCACCACTCGCAAAATGCCACTCGATCAGCGGCTTCATGTGCGGCGATAGCGCGTCCGGCAAGTCGGCGGCATGACGGATGATGACCGGCCCCTCGATCTCCGGATCCGTCTCGGTCGCGACGAAGGCGTTGATGCGCCGCGCAATCTCTTTGGCGGGCTCATCGACGTGATAGCGGCGGAAGAGGACCGTGCCGGTCTCGGTCGACAGCGCATGGTAGCGCTTGCCGCGCGCAGCTGTCGTCAAGTCAAGCCCGGTCTCCTCGCGCACTTCGCGGATCATGTTGAAATCGACGTCGACAACGCCGTCGCGAAAATCGATCGGCTCGAACGATCCGGCGGCGAAGTAGACACTGCCGGCACCCACCGTGTGCTGGCCCATGCGGATCGCCACCAGCGCATTGTCGCCAGCGACCAGCATGGCGTGGCCATAGGCATGCTCGGCGCCGGTCCCCTGCCGGTTCTTGCGCCATAGCATGAAGGTCGAGTACTTGACCGCGTGGCACCGCCCGGCAAGACGGTTGTCGCGCCAGGCGAGCGCCGAAAGCAGCACCACGGTGCCGTCGAATAGAGCCGGTTTGGCCGCTGTCTCATACCGCCAGTTATCGGCAATGGCTTGCGCATTGTCGCGCTCGAAAGGATGCGGGCCGGGGTCGAGCCGGACGTCGACTTCGTCGACCGGCAGGATGACATTGCGCGGCAGGTCGAAGCTCACGTTCAGACCATGTCCAGGGTTATCGCCACCGGGCAATGGTCGGACGCCTTCGGCCGGTCCCAGCCAGCGCGCGGAAAGCGCTCCACCGCCTGTCCCGCTGGAAATATGGTGCGCCAGGGTTGGCCATTGCGAATGATGTCGGGAACGGCGGCCGCGTTGCTGGCGGCCAGTCCCTTTGACAGCAGGATATAGTCGAGCTGGCACAGATGCCGCTCCTCCGGTCCGCGTGTGTGATAAAAGCTCCAGCGGTCCATTTCCGGCCGCCGCTCGACGACGTTTTCGCAAAAGCCGCCGGCGGTCAGCACGTTGAGGCAGGACTGGCTCTCGTCGATCACCGTGAAGCGGTAGCCGTCGATATTGTCGCCCTCGATCTTCACCCGTTGCCGGTAATCGTTCATGTCGCCGCAGATCGCCCAGCGCTTGTCGGCGGCGTGGTCCTTGCTGAAACGCTCCTCGATAATGCGGCGTACCGCTTGCGCCTCGGCGATGCGCACCGGCATTGTCGCCTCGCGCCCGTCGAGACCGTTGCGCGGCGAGCCCATCGATTTGAAATGCACGAGATAGAGCGTCAGTGGCACGCCGCCCACGGTCACGTCGATTTCCAGGCAGTCGCGCCGGAAGATGCGCTCATTGGCCTGGTTTCCGAGTGCCGCCAGCTCCGGCGTGTGCAGGCCGAACTGCTCGAACGTGACGTAGGCATGGCTGGTCATGCGCACAAATTCGATCGGCTGGCCCTGCGCGGTCTCGTTGCGCATCATCACGGCAACGTCGATGCCGCGAGAATCATTGCCGGCGGTTGTGTATTTCTGCCGGTAGCCCTGCCCCACCATCTTGAACAGGTAGCCATATTCGAAGGCCTTCAGCGCCTCGATATTGTCGACCTCCTGCATGCAGATGATGTCCGCGCGCGTTGCAGCTATGGCCAGCGCCGTCAGCTGTCGCGTGTCGTCGGATTGCGCGATGGCGCGGGCCTGCTCCAGCATCTTGTATTCGGCCTCGCTCTGGATATCGAAAAGCGCCAGCGTGCGATCTTCGTTGAGCTGGTTGCGATAGCCGGAGAAATCGAACCTGTTCATCAGGTTTTCGACGTTGAAGGTGGCAAGGCGCAGCGACATGACCGTGACCTTTGCCTGCACGCGGGCACGAAGACAAGCGGGCACGAAGACAAGGGGGCCTGCTTCCATGCCCGTCATGGTTGATGGAACCTTTCCGTTCATCCTCCGTTCAGACGAGAAGTTCCATCAATAGGGTTCTTCCCCGGGGTATTCTGGGCGTGGGGCCTGTATCTCTAGGAGAGTGCGATGAACTCGCTCTTTTTGTCTTCTGTCCGGTCCGGGGTAATGACCCTCGGTCTTTTGGCGAGCCTGGCGGCCCCATCCCTGGCCGGGCCTATCCTGCAACCCGATCTATCGGTCCCGGCCAATGCCGCGGCGCCGGAAATCACACCTGTCCGCGACGGGTGGGCCGGCGACGGCCCCAACAGGCAAATCGAGGAGGATTGGCGCTGGCGCCGTCACGATGGCCGTCGGTGGTCCAACAATTTCGGTGAGCGCCGTTTCACCCGGTCGAACGATTGGGACAATGGCAACTGGAATGACGACTGGCGCTGGCGGCGCCACCACCATCGCCGTCATTTCAACGATTCCTCGATCTATTTCGGCCTCGGCCTCGGGATACCCGCCTACCAGTACTACAACAACTATCAGTATGTTGAGCCGGCACCGCGCCGCCACTATCGGACGCAGCGGCTTTCCAGCGCCCATGTCCAGTGGTGCTACGATCGCTACCGGTCGTATCGCGCCTGGGACAACAGCTTCCAGCCTTACAACGGCCCACGCCAGCAGTGCTGGTCGCCCTATAGCTGAGCAAGGCAGCCTGGCGAATTCCCTACGGCGCCGCGCATCGCGGCGCCGTTTTCGTCAACCGGCACCAGAAAATCTGCGCAGCATCATCGACGCTAACGCTATGTTTATCCGGCAGGTCTATCGATCTGTCGATCAAACCGCTCCCCATGCGACGATCGCCCGGGATTTTTGTGCGATGGCCGACGACGAACACAGAGACAAACGCAGGCAGCGCGTCCTCAAGGGCGCGACGATCCTGACCGGCCTGACCAATTCCGAGGTCAAGTGCACGGTGCGCAACATGCATGCCGGCGGCGCCGAGCTGAAAGTGGCGGTAGACGCGCGCGTGCCGGACGAATTCCTGCTCTACGTTCCAACCGACGGCATCGGCTACAAGGCCGTGGTCCGCTGGCGCCGGGACGACCGCATCGGGGTAGTGTTCGCCGGCACCGAGCCAAAACCTCACTGGCACTACGGCTGAACGCCCGGGAAGCGCGCTCTTTGCAGAACGCGCCTTTAGCCCGGCGGCAGGATTTTCAGTGTCTGCTCGTCAAACAAGGGTTCGTCCTGGCCGACGCGAACAAACAGAAGTCTATCCGGCTCGGACGATTGCAGCTCGAAATACTGGATGCCGTCGGGGGCTTCACCCCATTCGCCGCAAGGCGGCTCACCGACCTCATCGGGATTGGCGAGCGCCTTCAACTCCTTGGCATAGGCGGCGTTGGGGCTGAAAGTGTACCGGGTGACACCCGCGGGCGTGGCCCCTTCCGTGTAACGCGTGAGGTCGCAGCGTTTGGCGACAGCCTTGTCGGTCTTTCCCAGGAATATGCGTTGCAATGCAGCCTCGGCGGCTTCACCGTGCGAGACATCGAAGACCTCGACCAGAGGATCGGCAGCTCCGCCATCGCTGTATTTGATGGCTAGTGCCGTGCCGACAAACTCGAAATGGATCTGGCGAAAGCCGAAATCGCAGCGCTGTACCCAGGCGGCAAGCCCGACGCCCTGGTCGGCCAGCCTTTCCCAGCTGCATTTGTCGACAGGTGGACGCGACGGCTTGCTTTTGGCGGCATGAGCCCCGCCAGACATGGCCATAAGCGCCAGCAGGGCAAAAATCCGGGCGAACAATCGCATGCTTCTATTCATCGCTGCATCCAGTCAAAGTGAAGGCATCCCAGGCCGCGCTGTCGGGATTGGCATTGGCAAAGTCGGGCCATTCGACAAAGGTCGCACCAAAATCCGGCAGCAACAGCCCGGTCGGCGCCGGCGACGCCTCGTGGGCGTTCAATTGCTCGGCGCCCCCTGCGTTCAAGGCATAGACCTGCCCTTCCCACACCCGGCAGAGTCCGCTGCCATCTTCGCGGCCGGCGTCACGGTCATCATCCGTGCAGGGATGGCGGATCGTGCCCAGCGGAAAAGAATTCTTGCCATTGGTCCAGGTGATGTCGGAAGGGAAACGAATATCGGTATTGGGCACCGTCAGAGAGAACACCTCGGTGGTCAGTGCCGCCGGCTCGTTGGCGATGGGCCGGAACTGCATGGTCGCCCCCGAGCGCGGTTCGCGATAGGTCGCGTGGCTCAACAGACAGTTCTTTGCATGCGCTGTTTGCAACGGGCCGAGCATGCTCAGAACAACGAGGCCTACCTTGCGGATGATCATTGATTTCCCCCGTGAAGCATCAAGCGTGTAGCATCCGACCAGGGTCGTGGCCAAAGGGAAAGAAAATCCGGTGATGCGGCGTCTGATGGTGATGATCTCGATAGGCGCATTTCTCAGCGGCCCTGCCCTCGGCGCCGAGCCCTATGTCGGCACCTGGTCCCGCGATAGACTGAACTGCACGGCTGCCGCCGATGTCCAGCGCCAGGCCGTCTACACTCTATACCGGAAAGCTCTTTCCGCTCCCGATCTCGGCTGCGAAAAGGCGAAATTCCGCAAAACGGCGACAGGCTGGCTGGTGCGGGCAAGCCAATGCTACGGCGCCGATCCATCAGCCGAAGAGCCGTTCTCCCGTGTCATTCATATCGTTACCGACGGCAAAGTGATGCGGTTGACCTGGCCTGGTTTCGACAGCGGACCACTGGTCCGATGCTGAAGACAGTCGACCTTAGATAAACCCAACGAGCAGTGCTGCCCCGCCAAGGAAGCCAGCGGCGCAGACCCAGAGAATCCAGAGCCCCCACACCTTGCATTCGAGCACGGCGGCGGCGGGATTTGAGGGATCATAGTGCACATCGACCTTGCTGCCCTCGATGTAGCGCTTCGACTGGCCGCCGACGAGGCTTGGAAGCGTGGCCGTCAGTGTTGCACCGAAGGCGACGCGATCGGCGCTGTAGCGCTGGCCGGCGACGCTATAGCTGTAGACGATGCGGGATTTGAAGACCGTGCGCCAGGAGCGGTAACTGCTGTTGCGGGTTTGAAATTCCTGCAGGCCGGAGGTGTCGATGCGCCCAGTGGTGACAGGCCATTTGGCCGCCTCCTCGGCCAGCGACTTCTGGGCAAAGCCCATGCGCAGGATGAACAATCCCATGACCAGTAACAGCACCGCGGCGCCAAGATTCTGCGGCTTGGGCAAATGCGGCCCGATCGCATCCAGCGCACCGCCGACGGAGAACACCAGCACGAGGGCGCCAACCACCAGCCCCGCCGAGAGCGTGGCCATGAACTTGAACGCGCCTTCAGGCATGGTGCGCTCGATCACGGCCTTGGCCGGGTCGCGTGGGTTGTAAAAAACGGTAACTGCGGCCCCCTTGGGAAACCGCGCGAGGGTTTCAGGCACCTCGAAATTTCCGAGGTTCTCCTGCAAGCTGTAATGCGAACTTTGAAAGGACTTGCCGTCCACCTTGTACTGGAAGGTGATCGCCGGAAAATTGCGAATCTCGGTCGAACCCCTGCTGTCCGAACCGGATCCCGAACTGGTCACCTCGCGCGCCTCCACCCGTGACGAGATGATCTTGCCCGGCGTCGGCAACCATCGGCTGGCCGCCTGCACCTCTCGCCACTTCAACAACGTCACAAGGCTGAGCCCACCGGCGACCAGGCATGCGAACCCGATCAGCAGAAACTTGATATCCAACACTCACCCCCTGGCACCGCGTGCCCAAGGACCAATCGGCAGTCGATTGGTCCTACCCTGCACACGCATAGCACGGATGGCGAGAACAACACGTCTGTTCAAAACCTTGGAGAGATCGCGCGTAGAGCATGATCCCGAAAAGTGGGAACCGGTTTTCTCGGACAAAAACGGGAACCGTTTTGTCCAGAGATCATGCTCGAACAAAGAGATAGAGCCCCATCCCGATTCCATCGGGATGGAACAGGCTCTAGTCGACAAATTCGACGCCGACAAACGTCATCGAGCGCCAGCACACGCGCGCCGCACGAATCCGCTCGGCACCGTTGACCGCCAACTCGAACCCGGAGGGCACGCCGGTTGCATCGCCGAACATCAGCAGCGTCCCATTTTCGGACTCATTGCGCACGACGCCTTCCATCGTGCCAAAGCCTCTGTTGAAGCGCAGCGTGGCGCCCTTGAGCGCACGCCGCCGCCGATCCGCGCGGCGTTCGCTGATCGCGTTGCTGTCAACCGTCATCTGCATCGTTCCAGCCCCCGTTCTCGGTGATGACAGCCAAGCGAGTTTTGTGCCAGTCTCTTCGTGCCGAAATGGCACGACGGCAAAAAGCCGGCGGATCGCTCCGCCGGCTTTTCTTGTGCAGTGGTGAGATCGCGAACTAGTTCTTCGCCTTGTCGACCAGCTTGTTCTTGGAAATCCACGGCATCATCGCCCGCAGCTTGGCGCCGACTTCCTCGATCTGGTGGCTATCATTGTTGCGGCGGATGCCCTTGAAGCGCGACATGCCGGCGCGGTATTCCTGCATCCACTCCGAGGTGAACTTGCCGGTCTGGATGTCCTTCAGCACGCGCTTCATCTCGGCCTTGGTCTCGGCGGTGATGATGCGCGGACCCGAGACATACTCGCCCCATTCGGCGGTGTTCGAGATCGAGTAGTTCATGTTGGCGATGCCGCCTTCATAGATCAGGTCGACGATCAGCTTGACCTCGTGCAGGCACTCGAAATAGGCCATCTCCGGCGCGTAGCCGGCTTCCACCAGCGTCTCGAAGCCGGCGCGGATCAGCTCGACCAGACCGCCGCAGAGAACCACCTGCTCACCGAACAGATCGGTCTCGCATTCCTCGCGGAAATTGGTCTCGATGATGCCCGAACGGCCGCCGCCGACACCGCAAGCGTAGGACAGAGCCAGATCAAGCGCGTTGCCCGAAGCGTCCTGGTTGACGGCGACCAGGCACGGCACGCCGCCGCCCTTCTGGTATTCGCCGCGCACCGTATGGCCGGGGCCCTTCGGCGCGATCATGACGACGTCGACGGTCGACTTCGGCTCGATCAGGCCGAAATGCACGTTGAGGCCATGCGCGAAAGCAATCGCCGCGCCGTCGCGGATGTTCGGGGCGATTTCGTTCTTGTAGATGTCGGCCTGCAATTCGTCGGGCGTCGCCATCATCATCAGGTCGGCCCATTTGGCGGCGTCGGCCACGCTCATCACCTTGAGCCCGTCGGCCTCGACCTTCTTGGCGGTCGCCGAGCCGGCCTTGAGGCCGATGGCGATCTCCTTGGCGCCGGAATCCTTGAGGTTGAGCGCATGCGCCCGGCCCTGGCTGCCATAGCCGATGATGGCGACCTTCTTGCCCTTGATCAGGTTGAGATCGGCGTCGCGATCGTAATAAACACGCATCTTTTGCTTCCTTCCCGTTTGAAGATCAGAGGCCTTTCGGCCCGGTTTTTGCTCCGTAGAGAGCGAGAAACTGCTGCGTCGCCCGGGCGGCATCGCCGCCGATTGCCGCGTCAGTCGATTCCAGCCGGTCGCCGAGCAGCAGACGGATCTGCACATCGCGGGCGACAAGCCCGAAAAAAGTCCGGAACGCCGTTTCGGCATCCGTAAAGTCGAGCAGCCCGGCTTGCTTGCCGGCCTCCAGCACCGGCTTCAGCCGCCTGGCGAGCGCGAAGCGGCCATTCTCCAGCACGATGGCGCCGAGATCGTCCTTGCCGGAACCCGCATGACCAACCGCCACGCGGTTGAGCGCGATCGAAGTATCACTCGAAATCACCTTGAGCCAATCGCAGGCGAAGCGCTCGAGGCTCGCCGTCAGCGAGGCGAGATCAAGCCCCTTGCGGTCGACCTGTGCCACCCGCACTTTCGAAGCCTGCCACTGCACGGTCGCCGTCAACAGCCCGTCACGGTCGCCGAACCATTTGTAGAGCGTTTCCTTGGAACAGCTCGCCCGCCGCGCCACGGCGGTCATGGTCAAATGATCGCCCTCCTCGACCAGTAGGCGAAGTGCGGCATCCAGCACGGCCTGCTGCCGCTCTGTCAGCGCTTCGCTGCTGTCGATGTCGGCGCTTGCCTGCAACAAACCTGTTTCCTGTCCGATGATATCTAAGGTTTCGCCCGAAGGCGTACCGTACGTTACGGTTCGGCATATTGCGCAATCCGGCTCGCGGTGCAAGAGCCGATACGGAAAAAATCACCGACTGCAGACGCACAATGCCCGCTAGGGCCTTGGCTCAGTCGCTTGCGGGTGAAAGGCGCAGCCGTCCAAGCAGGCCCGACAGGGTGTCGAGTTCGTTCTGCGAAAGCCTGGCGCCGACCAGCTCAGTGATCGACTTGCCGTAAACAGTCCACATCTGGCGGCGGGTCTCGCGGCCTTTGCCGGTTATGCGGATGGTCTGGCCGCGGCCGTCGTCGGCAACCCTAAGCTTCTCGACCAGCCCGTCGGCCTCAAGCCGCGCCAGCAGCCGCGAGATGTTGTATTGCGCAAACAGAGTGCGCTCGATCAGCTGGAACGGCCGCAGCCCACCCTCGCCCGCCTCGGCAAGCTCATGCAGCACGTCGTACCAGGCAAGCGGCGGCAGGCCGCCGGCCTTCAACGCCTCTTCGGCGCTTTCCACCAGCTGGCGTGAAACCCGCATCAGGCGGGCCCAGCCCTTGATGGCCGCGGGCGAGGGCGTGGCTTTCTCTGTCATGCCAGCATCCTAGGCGATAGATGCAATTGCATCAAGCTTGACGATCAATGCAGATGCATCTATATAGATGCAATTGCATTAACTCGAAGGGCAATTCCGATGAAACACGAAATCTGCAAACTCGCCGACATCCCGAAAACAGGCAGCCTGATCGCGCCGTTCTTCGGCCGCGAGGTGCATGTCTACCGCAGCGGTGACCGCATCCGCGCCGCCGCCAATGTCTGTCTGCATTTCGGCGGACCGCTCGACTGCAAGGACGGCAAGCTCGTCTGCCAGTGGCACGGCGCCTCGTTCGATATGGAAAGCGGCGATCGCCTCGAAGGCCCGGCGCCCAAAACCTCCCGGCTGATGTTCCTCTCCACCCGCGTCGAGGACGGCGCCTTGAACTATGTCTGGGGAGAGTGAGATGACCGACAAGCTCATCCTCGTCAGCCATCATCTTTGTCCCTATGTGCAGCGTGCTGCGATTTCGCTGGCCGAGAAGGGCGTGCCGTTCGAACGCATCACCATCGATCTGGCCAACAAGCCGGACTGGTTCAAGGCGATGTCGCCGCTCGGCAAGGTGCCACTGCTGATCGTGAGGCATGACGGCGACGAAACGGTGATTTTCGAATCGGCTGTTATCCTCGAATTCCTCGAGGAAACACAGGCCAACCCGCTCCACCCTGCCGACCCCTGTGCCCGCGCCCGGCACCGCGCCTGGGTCGAATTCGGCTCGGCAACCCTGAACGCCATCGGCCGCTTCTATTCGGCGCCGACGCAAGGATCTCTGCTTGCCGAAGGCGAAGCGCTGTCGGCAATGTTCGATCGTCTTGAAGCCGAACTGGCGGATGGTATCGATCGGTCAGGGCCATGGTTCGCCGGCGAGCGCTTTTCACTCGTCGATGCGGTCTACGGGCCGATCTTCCGCTATTTCGACGCCTTCGACCGCGTCGCCGATTTCGGCATCCTGAACGGCAAGCCGTTTGTCGAGGCCTGGCGCAAGGCATTGGCCGAACGCCAGTCGGTGAAGAGCGCGGTCGCCCCCGACTATCCGCAGCGCCTTGATGCCTTCCTGCTGGCCAAAGGCTCGCATCTGTCGGCCCTCATCCGTCGAAACGATCCGGCCACTGCGCTTCAACAAGCCCGATCCGCCTGAACGGATCGATCGCCAGACCGCAATGCCTTCTCAGTTTTCGAACAAGACAAAGGCCGCCCACACGCGCGGGTCCTTCGCGCCAGATATCTTGCCGTCGCGGGCGTCGCGACGGGTCTGGCGCAGTGCCTGCGAGTAGGTCTGCCCCGCGGCAAGATGGTCGTAGAAGCCGACCATGAAGGCGGCAGTACCCGCATCATCCACGGGCCACAGTGCCAACAGCGATCGCTTCGCGCCTGCAATGTTGATCGCTGTCGGCAGGCCGCGCAAGCCGCCAACGAACGTCTCTTGCCCACGGGCCGTCTCGCAGGCGGACAGGACAAGCAGGTCGAGGCCCGACAGATCCCAGCTCATCAGTTCCATGCCGTAGAGCCGGCCGTCGTCATAGTCGCGCTTCATTGATTGCCGGTCTCCGGACTGCGACAGCACGACCTGGCTCTGCCAAAGCGCATTCACGGCACTCACACCGCCCTCCTCCTCGTCGCGGTAGGCGCCATGGGTGGCCAGATGCGCGACCGTCGCCTGCTCCATGTCCTTGCGCAATGCCCGCTCGCCGGCCGCCGCTCCGGTGAGCATGTCGACCGAATACTGGTCGCCGCGCAGGATCGAGGCGATTGCATCGACCTCCTTGCGGGTGCCCGGTAATGGCTCGGCGCCCTTCTCCGCGCCACGTGCATAGTCGAGCCCGCCGGCGAGCACGGCCTTGCCGTTCTTTGGAAAGCTCTGATCGACACCTGCGTTCAACAGCGATTCCGGCCGCGTCAGCATGCGCACCATGAAGCGGTCGTCCAGCGTCACACCCTTGCCGTCCTGCAGCAACGGAAACGGCACCGAAAACAATTTGCCGTCGGGCACCACGAAAAGTGTATCCGCGCCTGCGAGCGACGGTTCCAGGGGCGCCAGAAGACCGGCGTAAAGTCCGGTAAACGTGGCGTCGAGATCGACCAGCGGCACGGCGCCGCGCTCCTGCGCGGAACGGCTCGACCGAAGGTTTGCCATGCGGGTTGTCTGCGCGGCCGGAATGATCCGGCGCGGATCGCCGAGATCATAAAGGCGAGGCTGCTGATCCTTGCGCGTGACGATCGCATAGAGGCGCTCGTCTTCCAGCGGATCGTCGCTCTCGCGGTCCGCCCGCCACTTGCGGGTGATGAAGTAGTCGATCAGCGCCTCGTTGGGCTTCAGCAATGTCGCAGCCGTCGGCAGCGGCTTCTCCATTGCCTTCTCGTCGAAGCCGTACTTCGCCGAAAGCCGTGTGTTGAGAGTGTCGTCCATCGACTGAAGCTGCCCCATCAGCATCGCCCCCGTATGTTCAATATCGTCGCCGCTGGACGCAACCTCCTGATAGGCGAAGGACAGCCGCATCGCGGTCTGGATCAAATGTCGCGTCTCCGTGTCGTTCGGATCGATCATTCGCAAGAGCTTGCGCAGCGTATCCCGCTTGCCATTTTCGAGCGTCGGCCAGCGGCGCACGGCATCGGCGAAGGCCGGCACTGCCGATGCATTGCTTTGCGCGAAGCGCGCGTAGTCGTAGAGCATGTCGTCGGCCATCGCGCGGCTGGCTTCGGCGACGATGGGATTGCCGGCCGAGTTCACCTGCATCGAATTCCACCGCAACATGTCATCGTCGAGAGCGGCGAAATCAGCCGCCGCGGCCACCGGATCGGCCTTCGCCTTGAGATTGGCCATCGCCTGTCGTGCGGCAAACTCCAGCGGAGGCGGTAGGTTGAATTTTGACCGGGCGATGCGGTAGGCTTGATCGAGTTGCCGCATGCTGCTTTCCAAATCCCCCGTGGCATCGAAATGCGCGGCGAGCAGATTGGCGATCTTGATTGCCAGTATTTCGGGATAGCCCTGGTCGGGGGTCAGCGACTGCAAATGTGCGATCGTCGGCTCGTCCAGGGGCTGCGCGCCGGAGAGCGCCCTGGTGTAGAGCAGCCACGCATCGGCCTGTTCGACCAGATTGTCTTGCTGCTTGAGAGCGACGGCGATGTCCCGGTACTGCTGGAGATAGCGCAAGGCCTGGTCGTAGCTGCCGAGGTCGAGATAGTCCTGTGCCGTGTTGCTGGCGCTGACCAAGACGTAGAAATGATCTGCGCCGTAGTAAGCGGTGCGCTTCTCAATCACCGCCAGATCATATTCCAAGGCGCGTGTGGGTGCGCCCATCTGGCGCAGCAGATCCGCCAGATTGTTCTGCAGCGTCCAGGTGAGAGGGTCGTCATTGCCAAGCGCGCGCTCAGCTGTCTCCACATTGCCCTGCTCGATGTTGATGGCCGAAGCGATGTTGCCGACTGCCGCAACCGCCGTCGTCATCTGATCGGTGGCATAAATGAGCTCCCTGGAGTCCTTGCCATAATAATGGTCGTAGAGACTAATCGCAGCGGCGAACATTGAAACAGCGCCCCGATGGTCGTTCTCGGCCTGCTTCAGCATCGCATAATTGAGATAGAAATCGCCGCGCTTCGCGACATCCTGCTGCATCGCCCTGGTCTTCAGGCCTTCGGCAAAAATCGCTTCGGCCTCTTCGAGAAACTGGTCGTTCAGGAATGTCGCGCCGGCATTCGAGTAGCTGACGACCGTAAACTCATAGAGGTCGCTTCTCGCGGCATAGAGCAGCGCTGCCCGCAACTGTGCATAGCCCTCGTCGAAGTGTCCGACTTCCGTCATCAGCTTGTAGGCGGCATTGATCCGGGCCGTCAGGGAGGCTTCCGTTTCCGCCGGCTGCTGCTGTCCGGACTGGCTTGCCGTCTGGGCTTGTGCCTTCGCCAGGGGCAGCGCGATGGCTAACATCGCCACGACGCACATCAGGTCTCGCGGTTTTCGGACTAGGGACATGACAGTGTTCACGCTGATCTGAGGCGAAAACTCTATGATGCAGTCGTATCACGATCAGGATTCTGGCCAAAATCCCACTGCGCTTCCACAAGCCCGATCCGCCTGAACGGATCGATCACGGTGCCGGCCACCATCGAGGCGAGCAACTGTGGCGCCGGCGGGATGTTTGCGATGGTCGCCACCAGCCTGTCGCGGATGAAGGGCAGCGCCACGGAGTCCGACTGGTAGAATGGCGTGAAAGCCAGCGACAGCGCCTGGAAGATGCGCACATGCCATCGCCGCGCCCTGGCATAGGCCTCCAGCGCGGAATCGACACTGCCCGCCCGTGCAAGCGCATGGCTGAGCGCGGCCGCGTCGAGCAGCGCCATGTTCGCCCCTTGCCCGAGTTGCGGGCTGGTCGAATGCGCCGCGTCGCCGATGACCGCCAATCGCCGGCCGGCCGGCAGCTTCATCGTGTGATGGCCGTAGCGCGCCAGCGAGAGCTGGTCGAAACTGTCGATCTGGCTGGTGAAAGCCTCGCTTTCGGGCCACAGCCCGACCACCTTCGCCTTCCAGGCGTCCAGGCCGCGGGTGCGCACTTCATCGGCGTCCGCCGGCTTGAGACTCCAGAAGAAGGCCGCCATCTTTTCAGCGCCCGGTTCAGGCCGGCCGATCGGCAGCACGCCGACCATGACGCTGGCTTTGTCGTAGCGCTGCAGCAGCGCGTGCTCGTCAAAACCATCGCCCCGCCAGCCGAGCGACGCCCAGAATGCGCCATAGGTCAGCGGTTGCGGCTCACCTGAGCCTTTCACGTGCTGCCGCAGTTTGGAGCGCGAGCCGCTGGCATCGACCACCAAGTCGAATGGCCCTGCCCTTCGACCATCGTCAAACACCAGCGTCGCCTGTTCGCCGCTCTCCAGCGTTTCGATCTCGACGCCGGTTTCGATGGGAACCGCTTCGCGCTGGGCGGCGCGGAAAAGTACGCCGAACAGGGCGGCACGGTGCACCGCCAGCCCGAAACGGCGGCCGCGCTGCGCATCGTAGCGAACGTCGAGCACGGTGCGGCCGGTACTGGCGTCAGCGCCGTGCAGGCGATCGATGCGGCTGCCCAGCGCCAGAATGTCGTCGAGCAGGCCAAGATCGGCAAGCACCGTCAGCCCTGTCGGCTGCAGGATCAGCCCGGAACCGACCGGCTTCGGCTCCTCGAAGCGCTCGAAGACGGTGATCCGGTGCCCGGCGCGCTGCAGATAGAGCGCGGCGGCCAATCCGGCCGGCCCGGCGCCGGCAATCGCGATGTCGAGAGAAATGCCCATTGCCCGCCAAGTCTTGCCCCAGCCGGACAATCCTTCAGCGGTGTCGCCAAATCAAGTTGCGGTCTGGGCTTTCACGCGTGGTCGGTATCGAAAACAGTCCGCGCCTCGCGCACTGCATCGTGGTTGAGCTCGGCCCACTGGATCAGCTGATGCAAGGCCCCGAACATCGAGCGCCCGAGATCGGTGAGGCTGTATTCGACGCTTGGCGGTTTGGTCGGAAACACCTGGCGACGCACATAGCCGTCGCGCTGCAGATCGTGCAGCGTCTGGGTCAGCATGCGCTGCGAGATATCAGGCACTAGGCGGCGCAACTCGCCGAAGCGATAGGTTTTTTCGGCAAGCGCCATCATCAACAGCGAACTCCATCGGCTGCTGATACCCTGGATCACATCGCGCACCGGACAATCGGCAAGATTTCCGCCGCCGCTCTGCGCCTTGTAGATCTCGAGTTTCGACTTCAGATTGACGATGCTGCTGTCCACGGCTGGTTCCTTGCCTGTGCCTACCTCCCGTAAAACTGCCTTCTTTACGGGGGTCGGTCAATTCCTATTTTAGTGCTGGTCTCTTTTTGAGACTCGCATATAGGCACTCGCCGGTTCGGCGCAACGACAGGATCTCCCAATGACCGAAACCCTTCTCGTCACCGGCGCCGCCGGCCAGCTCGGCCGCGGCGTCATCCACCATCTCCTGGACACGCACAAGGTTCCGCCGGCAAACATCATCGCCACCACCCGCAATCCCGAAAGCCTGGCCGATCTGGCGGCGCGCGGCGTCGTTGTCAGGGCCGCCGACTTCAACGACGCGGCCTCGCTGGAAAGCGCATTCAAGGGCGCCGACAGGGTGCTGATCATTTCGACCAGCGATCTCGATATCAAAACCGGCAGGCGTCTGAAGCAGCATCAGGCAGCGGTAGCCGCTGCGAAGCAGGCAGGCGTTTCACATCTGCTCTACACCTCGATGCCCAATCCGGAGCCGGGTTCACCCGTGCTGTTTGCCGGCGACCACTACGGCACCGAGCAGGCGATCAAGGCCAGCGGCATTGCCCATACGATCTTCCGCAACGGCTGGTACCAGGAGAACCTGTTTCTGGCGCTGCCGCACGCCATTGCCTCGGGACAGTGGTACACGTCCGCCGGCGACGGCCGCGTCGCCCATGGTGCGCGCGACGATATGGCAGCTGCCATAGCCGCAGGCCTTGCTTCCGGCTCGACTGACAGCAAGACCTACACGCTGACCGGCCCGCAAGCTTATACGACTGCCGAGATCGCCGCCCTGGTCAGCGAAGTTACCGGCAAGAAGCTGGACGTCATCCAATTGCCCGAAGAGGCCCTGATCGAAGGCGTGAAAGCGGCCGGCGTTCCCGAGGAGTTCGCCAGCGTCATCGTTTCCTTTGACACCAACACGCGCTCAGGCCGCATCGACTTGGTGACGGACGCGGTTGAGACGCTGTCCGGCAGGAAGCCGCAAACGCTGAAGCAGTTCCTCGAGGCCAACAAGGTCGCCCTGGCCGGCTGAAGCCTACGCTGCGGGGAGCCGAATTCTTCTCGGCCTCCCGCACCACTATATCGATTTCTTGAGCAATCCCAGCCGGATCAGGCTTTCGCCGGTTGCAACGATGGCCTCTTCACGCGACCGCGGCGCCCAGCCGAGCATACGCATGGCCTTGGCCCCCGTCGCGTTCCTCGCCTTGCCCAGTTCCGTCACGATCTGGGCTGCTTGCCCGTCGAACAGTCCGACGATCCTCACCAGCCAATCCGGCAGCACCCGCGTCGGAACGCGCGACGCCGCAGTGCCCAGCCGGGCTTTCAGCGTTTGTGCAATCTCCAGCATCGTCATGAAATCGCCGCTGATGGCCAGGAACCGCTCGCCCTTGGCCAGGGGATTGGTCATGGCACGCACATGCAGGTCCGCCACGTCCCGGACGTCGACCACGCCGAACAACATGCGCGGCAGGCCCGGCATTGCGCCATCCATCAAGCGTCCTATGAACTCCGTGGAGGTCGAATGATCCGGTCCCAGGACCGGTCCGAAGATCCCGACCGGATTGACGACCGCCAGCTCCAATGCGCCGCCTTGACCGGCAATGAAGTCCCAGGCTGCGCGTTCGGCCAAGGTCTTCGACTTCACATAGGCGCTCACCTTTTCCGCCAGATTGGTCCAGTTCTCCTCGGTGAACGGACGGCCGGCAACCGGCGCCTGGCCATAGCCGACGGCGGCGAAGGACGAGGTGAGCACGACGCGCTTGACGCCGGCATCGCCTGCCGCCCGCAGCACGCGCATTGCCCCTTCGCGAGCCGGGATGATCAGATCGTCTTCATGCCTGGGCATGTCGGGCGGGAACGGCGAAGCGACATGAAGAACATACTCGCATCCGGCGACGGCTTCAGGCCAACCCGTGTCGGTCGTCAGATCGGCATAGGCGAATGAAAGCGCTTCGCCGGGCTCGGCACCGCCGACCTTCAACATGGCCAGAACATCGGCTTCCCGCTTGGCTGAGCGCACCGTCGTGCGCACGCGGTAGCCTGCATCCAGCAGAGCCAGGATGCAGTGAGCGCCGAGGAAGCCGGAGCCACCGGTAACAAGCACCAATTCGCCGCTCATGCCCGCCCCCTCAAAAACTATTTGTTCGAGACCCTCAGATCGCCACCTGCGTTCCGATCTCGACCACACGTCCGGTCGGGATCTGGAAATACTCCGTCGCATCGGCCGCCGTGCGCGCCAGGCCGATGAACAGCCTGTCCTGCCACACCGGCATGCCGGAATTGGGCGAAGCCTTGAGCGAGCGCCGCGACAGGAAGAACGACGTCGTCATGATGTCGAACTTCCAGCCCTGCTTGCGACAGATCGCCAGCGCGCGTGGAATGTTGGGCTGTTCCATATAGCCGAAGGTCAGCGTCACCCGCATGAACAGCTCGTTGACCGTCTCCATCTTGACGCGGTCGCTGTCGGGCACCACCGGCTGCGGCGCCGTGACCACCGAAAGGATGACGTTCTGCTCATGCAGCACCTTGTAGTGCTTCAGGCTGTGCATCAACGCGGTCGGCGCGCTTTGCGGGTCGCTGGTCAGGAACACGGCCGTGCCGGACACCAGCTGCGGCTTCTTCTTCAAAAGATTGCCGGCGAGGAAATCGAGCGGGATCTCGTTCCTGCGGGTCTTGTCGAACAGGTAGCGGCTGCCGCGCACCCAGGTTGCCATGGCCAGAACGATGGTGAAGGCCACTGCCAGCGAAGCCCAGCCGCCTTCGAACACCTTGACGATGTTGGAGGCGAAAAAGCCGACATCGATGAAGGCGAACAGCGCCGTCAGGCTGATTGACAGCCAGGACGGCCATTTCCAGATCCGCGACATCACGACATAGAGCAGCACCGTCGTCACCAGCATGTTGCCGGTCACCGAAATGCCGTAGGCCGAGGCCAGCTTGCTGGATTCGCCGAAGCCAACCACCAGCAGCATCACCACCAGCGCCAGCAAGAGATTGACGCGCGGCATGTAGATCTGGCCGGACTGCTTCTCCGACGTGTGCAGGATTTCCAGGCGCGGCAGCATGTTGAGCTGCACCGCCTGCCGGGTCAGCGAAAAAGCGCCCGAAATCACTGCCTGGCTGGCGATGACGGTGGCGGCGGTCGCCAGCACCACCATCGGGATCAGCGTCCAGCCTTCGTTCATCTCGAAGAACGGATGGCCGACGACGCCGCCATTGGCCAGCACGAAGGCGCCCTGGCCGACATAGTTGAGCAGCAGGCAGGGAAACACGATCGACAGCCAGGCAAGCACGATCGGCTTGCGCCCGAAATGGCCGAGATCGGCATACAGCGCCTCGGCGCCGGTGACGGCCAGGAAGATGGCGCCGATGGTGACGAAAGCGACGTCGGGCGAATGGATCAGGAACGCCACGATGTAATGCGGGCTGATGGCCAGCAGGATTTCAGGATCGCCGATGATGTGGTTGAGGCCGGACAGGCCGATGGCCAGGAACCAGACCGCCGTAACCGGGCCGAAGACCAGCGCCACGCCGCCGGTGCCGAAACGCTGCACCGCGAACACTATGGCGAGGATCAGCAGTGTCAGCGGCACCACATAGGGCTGGAAGGCAGGCGTGACGACATTCATGCCTTCGACCGCCGAAAGCACCGAGATCGCCGGCGTGATGACGGCGTCGCCGTAAAACAGCGAGGCGCCAACCATGCCGATACCGAGGATCAACGCCGAGCGCGTCGGGAAACTGCCGCGCGCCAGCGCCATCAGTGACAGCACCCCGCCCTCGCCGCGGTTGTCGGCCCTCAGCACGAACATGATGTATTTGATTGTGACGATGATCGTCAGCGACCAGATGATCAGCGACAGCACGCCGAGGATATCGCCCCGTTCGGCCACATTGCCGCCGGCCGAAGCATGCAATGCCTCGCGGAACGCATAGATCGGGCTGGTGCCGATATCGCCATAGACCACGCCGAGCGCGCCCAGCATCAACACCTTGGTGCTATGCTGTTCGATCTCTGGATGGCTCGATTGTTCGACGGGTTCTGCCTCACTACCAGTATTGGCAAGGGCCATGGACGACACTCCGATAAGCGCGCGGTGCTCTACGCTTGCTGCGATGCAATATCAAGTGCCCTCACGTAATGGCTGCCATGCCGTAACGCCAGGGTTTCTCCCTCTACCACCCGCAGGCTTTCAGAAACCGCCCCACCGTGCCGGCCATGCCATACTCCAACGCATCGGCTGTCAACCCATGCCCAATTGACACTTCGGCCAAGGCCGGGATGCGCTTTGCCAGCGCCGGCAAATTGTTCACCACCAGATCGTGCCCGGCATTGACCTGGAGTCCGGCGGCAAGCGCTGCGTCAGCGGTTTTTCCCAATTTTTCCAGCTCCTTGGCCGCCCTGGCGGAATCGGAATGGCAGCTGCCATAGGGACCGGTGTAGAGCTCGATCCGGTCGGCACCGGTATCACGCGCCGCCGATATGCCTTCAGGATGCGAGTCGGAAAACAGCGACACGCGAATGCCCGTCTTTTTTAGGCGCTTGACGATGGGCGTGAGGAACGCAGCCTCGGCGACAAAGTTCCAGCCATGGTCGGAGGTCGCCTGCGCCGGATCGTCTGGCACCAGCGTCACCTGCTCCGGCTGGTGCTTTTCCACCAGCGCCAGAAAATCCTCATTCGGATAACCCTCGATGTTGAATTCCGCCTTGGGGAACTCGTCGTCGATCAGCGCCCTGATCTCAGGCAGGTCGGAGTGCCGCGTGTGCCGCTCGTCGGGACGCGGATGCACCGTCAGCCCATGCGCGCCGGCGGCAAGTGCAAGGCGCCCGAGCCCGATCACGCTCGGCCATGGGAGGTCGCGCCGGTTGCGCAGCATGGCGATGGCATTGAGATTGACGGAAAGCTTTGCAGGCATGGCTTCGGGTCCGGTTCTTTTAGCAGCGCATCTATACTGGCTTTGATGGGAACAGACAGGGGGTTTCGGGTGTTCCAGTCGGGTATATGCCCTGCAAGCTGAGGACAGCCATGAATTTTCTGGACACCGTGCCCGCGATCCGCCGCATCGACACCAACCGCGATGACCTTTTCGCCGTCGACGTCGTTGGCCATGTCACGGCCGCCGACGCAGAGAACCTTTTCGGCCTGCTGGAGGCAGCCTACCTGCTGCATGACAGGATCGATGTGCTGGTGCGCGTGATAGACCCGCAAGGCGTCGAGTGGGCCAACATACAAGACGAGACGCTAGAACAGGGCACCGTCCATGCCTTGCAGCATATTAGCCGTTGCGCGACGGTCGGTGACCCCAACTGGATACCGGCAGCGCGCGAATTCATGCCGGCGTCATCCGCCCTGGAGCTCAGGCATTTTAAAGTCGAGGACGAATCGGTGGCCTGGCAATGGCTCGGCGCCCGGCCGATAGAACAGCCTACCTGACGATGGTCAGCCGCTCGGCGGCGCGGGTGATGGCGGTGTAGAGCCAGCGCTGGCGCGTTTCCTTGAACGCCCAGCTTTCATCGAAAAGCACGATCTCGTTCCACTGAGAGCCCTGCGCCTTGTGCACGGTGAGCGCGTAGCCATAGTCGAAATCGTCGAACCGCTTCTTCTGCTGCCAGGGAATATCGGCATCCGGATCCTCGAACGCCGACTTGAGCAGCTTGATCTTGGCGACGCCGCGGTCCGGATCGTCCTCTTCCGGCGACACCAGAAGGTTGATGCCGGGCTTCACCGTTTCGCGCGACGAGGTCATCACCTTCCACAGCGAGCCGTTGAGTAGTCCCTTGGCCGGATCGTTGCGCAGGCAGACCAACTTGTCGCCGGCCTGCGGATAGTCGGCGTTGAAGCCCTTGAGTTCACGCAGGCGCTGATTGTAGCGCCGCCGCGTGCGGTTGGTGCCGACCAGCACCTGGTCCGCCTTCAGCACCAGCTCCTGGGTGACGTCCTCCTTGCCGATCACTTGCGCCGTGCCATAGTCGCCGCGCATGAACTCGCGGCCCTCGCGCACGTCGAGCGCCAAGCGCAGGATCGGATTGTCGCGCGCCTGGCGGTGGATTTCGGTGAGCAGGATATCCGGCTCATGGTCGGTGAAGAAGCCGCCGCCGGAGATCGGCGGCAACTGGCCGGGATCGCCGAGCACAAGGATCGGCGTGCCGAAACTCATCAGGTCGCGGCCGAGCTGCTCGTCGACCATCGAGCACTCGTCGATGACGACGAGCTTGGCGCGCGAGATCGGGCTTTGCCGGTTGAGCGAAAAGGTCGGCGTCATCGAGGTCTTGCCGGTGACCTCGTCCGACACCGATTCCTCGCCCTTCGGCCTGTAGATCAGCGAATGGATGGTGCGGGCATTGACCGCGCCCTTGGAACGCAGCACCTGCGCCGCCTTGCCGGTGAAGGCGGCGAACTGCACCTGGCCGTCGACATGTTCGGCAAAATAGCGCGCCAGCGTCGTCTTGCCGGTGCCGGCATAGCCGAACAGCCGGAACAGTTGCGGTCGGCCTTCCTTGAGCCAGCGCGCAACCGCCTGCAGCGCCTCATCCTGTTGGGGAGAGAATTCCATCAGCGCGAGAGACCGGATTCGCAAGGGAAAGACAAGGCCGCCACCATCAATGCCTCAAGCATTCAAGCTATCAGGGCTGAATTGGAACGTAAAGGGAACAAACATGGCCAGGCAATGGCCTCAGATAAAGGACAAACCGTCAGCGTTGCCCCTCATTGCCCTGCCGGGCATTTCTCCCCGTATAGTGACGGGGAGAAAAAGGCTGGCCGCGGCCTCGGCGTAACTTATCCAACGCAGGCGACTGGCAATGGCTTCGGCGACAGCTCCCCTCTCCCCGTCTCTATACGGGGAGAGGATGCCGGCAGGCAGGTGAGGGGCAGCGCTAACGCGACGGGGACTTCATCCCTCACCAAACCCCGGATCGTTCTCCAATAAAATCGGCTTGCCGTGAGGCGTTGCATGCGCGGCGCGTTCCCAGGCGGCGGCAAGTGTGTCGACGTCACCCTTGCCGGCGACGCCCTTGGCCGCCAGCAATTTCTCCAGCGCCGCCAGCCAGTGCTCGTAATAATCGTGGCCGTCGCTTGCAGCTCCCGGCTTCTTCACCTCGGCGGACAATGCCTCCGCCCACTCGCTCCAGGAAAACAGCCCCTTGTCATGCAAGGCCACCGTCATGGCAAAAGCTTCGGCCTGCCACGGCTCGGCGAACACCGGTTCATCGACGAAACCAGGCGGCAATCCGGCAGCCTCATGCCGGCTCAAGATAGCTCTCCCAGGCATCGATCGAGACGGTCAGCGTCGGGTCGGCTCCCTCGCCCCAGATTTCCGAACCATCAAAGACCACCGTATAGACCCATTGCGGATTTTCGCCCTGCCCGCGTGCATTGCTGTCGGGAAAGACAAAACCGTCGCGCACGGCCTCGATAATTCCCTGCTTGCCGCGCGCATAGCGCGGCAGCCGCGTGTGGCCGGTCGGATTGAAGTTCTTGGTGCGCACGGCCTGCCCAGCTTTGAATCGCGCCAGCGTCGCAACCGGCCGGTCGCAAGGACCGCCCTTGGCCAGCACCGCCGGCACGTTTTCCGCCTTCAGCACCCTCTTGGGAGTCGCTGCCGGATCGACCGCCCGGCCCTCGGCCAGATCTCGCTCACTGATGAAGCCATGCCGCTTGAGCAGCACCTCCAGCGCCTTGATCCAGATCTGGTAATAGCTGGAGGCATAATAGACGGCCGGATGCAGCGATTCCCTGGCATGCCGGCTCTCATCGATGTTCCAGGCGCCCATGGCGCCGGCGGTGAGCGTCACGCCAAGCGCCCGCCTCTGCCAGGCGGCATGGAAATAGGGTTCGTCCGTTTCAGGCGCGACTGGCCCAAAACCCATCTGCCCGCCGAGATCGTGCGGCCCGTTCATGCAACCCTCGCCACAGCGGTGCCGATCATCGCGTCGCGGCTGACCAGTTCGGAGAGCTGCTCCTCGCTCCAGCCTTCGGTGTTTTCGGGCCGCATCGGCACCACGAGATAGCGCAGCTCGGCGGTCGAATCCCAGACGCGGATCTTTTTGTCGGCCGGCAAGATCAGCCCGAATTCCTCCAGTACGCCGCGCGGATCGATCACCGCGCGCGAGCGATAGGGCGGCGCCTTGTACCAGACCGGCGGCAGGCCGAGCACCGACCACGGATAGCAGGAGCACAGCGTGCAGACGACGAGATTGTGGGTCTCATCGGTGTTGAACACCGCTTGCATGTGCTCGCCTTGCCGGCCGGTATAGCTCAGCGATTCGATCGCCGCCGTCGCATCGCGCTTCAGCCAGGCGGCGAAGTCGGCGTCGACCCACGCCTTGGCCACCACCCTGGCGCCGTTGCGGGGGCCGATTTTCGTCTCGTAGGTGTCGACGATGACGTCGATCGCCGCCGGATCGATCAGCCCCTTCTGGGTGAGGATCGTTTCCAGCGCGCGCACCCGCGCGGCAAAGGGGTCGAGTTCGTTGTCGTGGTCATGATCGTGTGCCATGGCCGCAAATTACGGTCGCGGGCGCAAGGCCGCAAGCACGACGGCTTGGTCCAGGACCGTCGCTATTCGGCGGCGGCCCTTTGCGGTTCGTCCAATGGCTCTTCCTTGGCGTCGAACAGCGAAGGCTGGTCGACGGCCTCGACCGGAAGCGGCTCGCCGCCCTGTAGCGGCGTCCACAGGCCAAGCAGCCAGCCGGAGAAGCGTTCCATGTAGACATAGATGACCGGCGTCACGAACAGGGTCAGCGCCTGCGAGGCGACGAGACCGCCGACCACTGCCACGCCGAGCGGCTGGCGCAGTTCGGCGCTGGCGCCGGTGCCGAGCGCGATCGGGATGGTGCCCATCAGCGCGGCCAAAGTCGTCATCATGATCGGCCGGAAACGCATGATGCAGGCTTTGTGGATAGAGTCGATCGGCGACATTCCATCTCGTCGCAGCTCCAGCGCGACATCGATCATCATGATGCCGTTCTTCTTGACGATGCCGATCAGCATCAGGATGCCGATGACGGCAATCACCGACAGGTCCATACCCGCCAGCCGCAGCGCGACCAGCGCGCCCAGCACCGCCGAAGGCAGGCCGGTCAGGATGGTGAGCGGATGGATGAAGCTCTCGTAGAGGATGCCGAGCACGATGTAGATGGTGAGGATGGCGCCGCCGATCAGCAGCCCCTGGTTGGCCAGCGAATCCTGGAACGTCTTGGCCGTACCCGCGAAACTGGTCGAGATCGTCGTCGGCAGCCCGATCTTGTCCTTCAGCGCGTTGATATGCGTGACGCTGTCGCCAAGCGCCACGCCCTGCGGCAGATTGTAGGAGATGGTCACCGCCGGAAGCTGGCCAAGCTGGTTGACGGTCAAGGCGCCGGCGGTTCGATCAACACGCGCAAAGGCGCCGAGTGGCACCAGGCTGCCGCTGGCCGTCCTCACCTGGATGGCCAGCATCCTCTCAGGCGACCACTCGATCTTCGGATCAAGCTCCATGACCACCTGATAGCTGTCGGCCGACCCAAAAATGGTCGAGACCTGCTGGGTGCCGAAACCACCATAGAGGCTGGAGCGCAGCGTATCAGTGTCGATGCCGAGCGTTGCCGCCTTGTCGCGGTCGACCACCAATGTCGCCTGCAGCGCGTTGTTCTGCAGGTCGTTGGTGACGTCGGTGAAGGCGGCGTGATCCGCGGCCATCGCGTCCGACAACTTCTGCGCCCAGATGTCGGTCGCACCGGTATCGAGGCCCTGCACGACGAGCTGATAGGCGCTGGCGGAAGAACGCGATCCCAGACGCAAATTCTGCACCGGCTGCATATAGGCCTCGATGCCCGGGACATTGGCCAGTTGCTTGCGCAGGTCCGACTGCACCTTCTCGATATTGGGGCGCTGGCTCTTGTCCTTCAACTGCACATAGAGCTGGCCCTGGTTCAGCGCATTGCCGCCGCTGCCGGCCGACCAAGCCACATGCGAGACATAGGGCGAATGCGAAAAGACATTCGCCACCTGCCCCTGCAGCTTGACCATGGCGTCGAACGAGATGTCCTGGCGGGCGATCGTCGTCACCGAAATCTGGCCAATATCTTCCTGCGGGAAGAAGCCCTTCGGCGAGATCTGGATCAGCCAGACCGACGCTGCCGCCGTACCGATGAAGACCAGGAAAACCAGAAAAGTATGGCGCAGGCAAAACGTCAGCAGCCAGTCATAGGCGCGGGTGACGAAGTCATGCCTGCGGCCTTCGCCATGCGCCGCGTCGCGCTCGGCCTTCGACACCGACAGCAGCCGCGAGCACAGCATCGGGGTCAGCGTCAGCGAGACGAACATCGATGCCAGGATGGCGACCGTCACCACCACCGCGAACTCGTTGAAGATGCGCCCGATCACCCCGCCCATCAAAAGCACGGGGATGAACACCGCCACCAGCGAGATCGAGATCGAGATGATGGTGAAGCCGATTTCGCGCGCGCCCTTCAGCGCCGCTTCCATGGCCGACAGCCCGTCCTCCTCCATGTGGCGGAAGATGTTCTCCAGCATGACGATGGCGTCGTCGACGACGAGGCCGACGGCCAGCGTCAGCCCCATCAGCGAGATATTGTCGATGGAAAAGCCGAACAGGAACATCACGCCGAGTGTGGCGATGAGCGAGATCGGCACCGCCACCGCCGGAATGATCGTCGCCGTGACCCGGCGCAGGAACAGGAAGATCACCATCACCACCAGCGCGATGGTGAGCAGCAGCGTGAACTGCACGTCATCGACAGCGGCGCGGATCGAGGTCGAGCGATCGTTGAGCAATTTGATGCTGGCCGCCGCCGGCATCTGCTCCTCGAAGGACGGCAGCATCGCCTTGACGCGGTCGACCACCTCGACGGTGTTGGCGTCTGGCTGGCGCTGCACGGCCAGAATGACCGCGCGGGTGCCGTCATACCAGCTTGCCGTCGTTGTCGTCTGCACCGAATCGATGACGCGCGTGACCTCGCCGAGCCGCACCGGATGGCCGTTCTTGGTGGCGATGATCAGATTGGAAAAGCCCGCGGCATTGGTCAGCTGTGTGTTGGCCGTGATCGTCAGCTGCTGCTGATCGTTCTGCAGCACGCCGAGCGGCGTGTTGCTGTTGGCCGAGGCGATGGCCGTCTGCAGCTGGTCGATCGAGATGCCGCGCGCGGCAAGCGCCGTCGGATCGATCTGGATGCGCACGGCATATTTCTGCTGGCCGAAGATCGAAACCTGCGCCACGCCGTCCAGCGTCGACAGCGACGGCGAGATCACGTTCTCGGCGAAGGCATCGAGATCGGTCAGCGGAACCGTGTCGCTGACCAGTGACATCAACAGGATCGGCGCATCGGCCGGGTTGACCTTGCGATAGCTCGGCGGGCTGGTCATCTCCGGCGGCAATTGCCGCTGGGTGCGAGCGATTGCAGCCTGCACGTCTGCCGCCGCGGCATCGATGTCGCGGTCGAGCACGAACTGGATGGCGATCGAGGTCGAGCCGAGCGAATTGGTGGTCGAGATCGAATCGATGCCGGCGATGGTCGAGAACTGCTTGATCAGCGGCGTTGCCACCGAGGTCGCCATGGTTTCCGGCGAGGCGCCCGGCAGCGACGCCGAGACATTGACCACCGGAAACTCGGCGCTCGGCAAGGCCGCCACCGGCAGGAACTTGTAGGCAAACAGCCCGCCCAGAACGAGCGCGAACGACATCAGCAGCGTGGCAACGGGCCTGCGTATGCAGAATTCGGAAATCATGGACGCGCCCCGCCGGCCTTGTCGGCCCCACCGGCTTTTTCTGCTTCCGCGACCTTCGGCGCCGCCTGGTCATCAGCGGCAGTCGCCTTGCCTTCGTGGACAGCGGCGCCATTCTTCAGCCTGGTCTGGCCCTCGACGACGACACGCTCGCCGCTCTTCAGGCCCTGGCTGATGGCGCTGTTGCCGCCTTCGGTCAGCGCCACCTGCACGGGCCGCATCTCCACCGTACTGTCGGCCTTGATGACATAGACGAACGGCCCCTTCTGGCTGGGCTGCACCGCAACCGTCGGCACGGACGTCATCTGCGGCATGGTGCCGGCATCGAGCACGACATTGACATACTGCCCCGGCCACAGCGAAAGGTCGGCATTGGGCACGCTCGCCCGCGTTGCGATCGTGCCGGAGGCGGTGTCGACGCTGGAATCGACGAAGTCGAGCGTGCCGGTGCCGATCGGCGCCGGGTTGCCGTCCTTGGTCAGCGTCACCCCGCCCACCAGCGGCGTCGCCAGCGCCTTGTGCAGCAAGGCAAGATCGCTTTCGGGAAGATTGAAGTTGACCTGCAGCGGGTCCATCTCGGTGATGGTGACCAGCGGCGTTGCGGTGCTGCTGTTGCCGTTGCTGGTGGTGACGAGATCGCCGACCGCGACGTTGACCGCGCCAAGTCTGCCGGAGATCGGCGCTGTGATGGTGGCAAAGCCGAGCTGGACCATATCGGCATCGAGCGTCGCCTTGTCGGCGTCGACCGTGGCTGCGGCCGCCTTTTGCGCCGCGACCGCCTGATCGTAGGTTTGCTGCGTGCCGGCCTGCTTGGCGACGAGGTCCTTGGCGCGCTGAAGATCCGACTGCGTGCTGGCGAGCAGCGCCTGGTCCTTGGCCAGCGTCGCCTGGTCCTTGGCGAGTTGCGCCTTCAGCGCCCGATCGTCCAGCGAGAGCAGGACATCGCCGGCCTTGACCATCTGCCCGTCCTTGACGGCGATCGACACGATCTGGCTGGAGACCCGGGCGTTGATGCTGACGACGGCCGGCGACGAGACAAATCCGATGGCATAGCGCCGGATCGGGAAATCGGCGGTAGAGGCGGTGGCGGCAAGCACCGAGGTTGAACGCGCAGCGTTTGCGCCTGCTGCCGGCTTGTCTGCCGCCGCCGTTTGCTTGCCTGCCAGCATTTGCTGAAGACTGCCCATGGCGGTGGGCGAAACATAGAGCCAGGCCGCGACGACGCAGGCCACGGCCACCACCGCCAGAGCGATCTTTCCACGCATCGACAACATGCCTTCTTTATCCGACACGCCGAACCCGGTGGTCGCATTCTAGCGTAACTCGCAAGCTCCTGCCGCGATTTCGCCGAATAGATAGGACGCGCCTTTGTCGGAAAAGGGCCAAAACACGGCATTACGAAGATTTAATGTGCACTGCACAATGGATGTGCAGCCGGCTCATGATCCCGGGCCGACGCCTGTCGTGGGCCTCGGCAGCTGGTCTCTAAGCCTTGCCCAGATGCTTCGGCCAGAATCCCTGATGGACTTCGGCGGCTTCGTCTTCGAGGTTGGGGCCAACCACAGTGACGATGCGCGCACCGGTTTGCAGCACCGCCCGGCTCGGCACGTTCAAGCCAATTCCAGCGATCTCGCCAAGCCGCGCCTCGGAGCACGCAAAAACCATACGCCCGATACCCGACCAGTAAATCGCCCCGGCGCACATCGCGCACGGCTCCGTGCTGGTATAGAGTGTGCAGTCCGCGAGAAAAGCAGTGTCGTAGTGCTGCGCCGCCAGTTTGACCAGGTTCATCTCGGCGTGGTTCGTCATATCGTGGCCCGTGAAGACGCTGTTTTCGGCGCGCAAGATTACTTCGCCGTCCCTCACCAGCAGCGAGCCAAACGGTTCGTCGCCGCGTTCCATTGCGGATTTCGAGAGCGCAATCGCCTCGCGTAGAAACGGCTCGTGGCTTTCCATCCGAGTCCCCCAAAAAGGCTAGAGCGGTATGATTTTGTCTTGAATCAGGGGGATTTCCAAGGGGCTGCAAATCAGATTCAAGTCGGCGATCTGCATCGCCGCATCCGTCATCTTCCGGCTCTAATCAATGCACCCTTAGCGCAGCATCGGCCACAGCGTCGCCGCCAACAACACACCCATGGCGATGTTGAACCATTTCAGCCGCACCGGATCCGACAGAAATCCGCGCAGCGCCGTGCCGAAACCGGCCCACACCGACACGCTTGGCAGGTTGACGATGGTGAACGCGATGGCGACCAGCGCCACCGACAGAAACGGGTGCTCGGGATTGGCATAGACGGCCATGGCGGTGATCGCCATCACCCACGCCTTCGGATTGACCCACTGGAATGCCGCCGCATCGATGAAGCGCATCGGCTGCGTCTCCGTCTCACCCTTGCCGCTCAGCGAGCGCGACATGGCGATCTTCCAGGCGAGGTACAACAGATAGGCGCCGCCGGCGATCTTTAGTCCCGTATGCAATGCCGGAAACGCCGTCAGCACCGCGCCAAGCCCGAAGCCAACGGCCAGCAACAGCACCATGAAACCCATGCTGATGCCGAGCATGTGCGGAATGGTTCTGACGATGCCGAAATTGACGCCCGAGGCCAGCAGCATGAGGTTGTTCGGCCCCGGCGTGATCGAGGTCACCAACGCGTAGACCAACAGGGCAAGGAATGCGTCGAGGGACATGCTATCCTCCCAGATACGTCAGCTATATTGTCCTTTTACGCCAGACGCACAAAGGGCCACAGCCGGCCCGCAGCGGGGCCAGCTGAGGCGCGAGGCTTAGGGCTACATGCCCTGCGCGCCGCGGTTCAATGCCGCCACGCCGGTGCGGCAGATTTCGACCAGGCCGAGCGGCTTCATGATGGCGATGAACTGGTCGATCTTGGAGCCCTTGCCGGTGATCTCGAAGATGAAATGCTCGGTGTTGGCGTCGATGACCGAGGCGCGGAAAGCGTCGGCGAGTCTGAGCGCCTCGACACGGGCTTCGCCGGTGCCGGCGACCTTGACCAGCGCCAGTTCGCGCTCCAGCGGCCGCTCCTGGCCGAGCTCGTGCGAGCGCACGGTGAGGTCGACGACCCGGTGCACCGGCACGATGCGTTCGAGCTGGTGCTTGATCTGCTCCAGCACATGCGGCGTGCCGCGCGTCACGATGGTGATGCGCGACAGGTGCTTTTCATGCTCGGTCTCGGAGACGGTCAGGCTCTCGATGTTGTAGCCGCGGCCAGAAAACAGGCCGATGACCCGGGCCAGCACGCCCGGCTCATTGTCGACCAGCACGGAAAGCGTGTGGTTCTCCGGCTTTTCCGTTTCCTTGGCGATGAAATAGGCCGAGCCGGTCGGCTGTAGCTGTGCGTTCATGACATGAATCTCGATTTCAAACTTTTGAGCTAATTCTCTGTTTGCGCACGGCTTCTCCAGAAAAGCCCTGCCCCGGCTTGTTGGCTACACCAGTTCCCTGCCCTTGGCGTCGATGGCGTTAGCAACGGCCTCGTCGGTGGCCTCGTCCGGCAACAGCATCTCGTTATGCGCCTTGCCTGACGGGATCATCGGGAAGCAGTTGGCGAGCGTGGCCACGCGGCAATCGAAGATCACCGGCTTCTTCACCGCAATCATCTCCTTGATGGCGTCGTCCAGTTCGTCGGGCTTTTCGCAGCGAATGCCGTGGCCACCATAGGCTTCCGCCAGCTTGACGAAATCCGGCATCGCTTCGGTGTAGGAATGCGACAGCCGGTTGCCGTGCAGCAGCTGCTGCCACTGCCGCACCATGCCCATATACTGGTTGTTGAGGATGAAGATCTTGATCGGCGCATTGTGCTGCACCGCCGCACTCATCTCCTGGATCGTCATCTGCACCGAGGCGTCGCCGGCAATGTCGATGACCAGCGCATCGGGATGCGCGATCTGCACGCCGAGCGCGGCCGGCAGGCCATAGCCCATCGTGCCGAGCCCGCCAGAGGTCATCCAGCGGTTCGGCTTCTCGAAATGATAGTGCTGCGCCGCCCACATCTGGTGCTGGCCGACCTCGGTGGTGATGTAGGTGTCCATATGCTTGGTCAGTTCATAGAGCCGCTGGACGGCATATTGCGGCATGATCACGTCGTGGTTCATCTTGTAGGCGAGCGAATCCCGCGCCCGCCATTTGGCGATCTGCTCCCACCAGGGGTGCAGCGCCTTCTTGTCGGTCTTGGCGGTCGCCCGCCACAGCCGCACCATATCCTCCAGCACCCGGCCGACATCGCCGATGATCGGCACTTCGGTATGGACGTTCTTGTTGATCGACGACGGATCGATGTCGATGTGGATCTTCTTGGAGTTCGGCGAGAACGCGGTCAGCCGCCCGGTGATGCGGTCGTCGAAGCGCGCGCCGATGCAGATCATGACGTCGCAATCATGCATCGCCATGTTGGCTTCATAGGTGCCGTGCATCCCCAGCATGCCCATCCAGTTCTTGCCCGATGCCGGATAGGCGCCCAGACCCATCAGCGTCGAGGTGATGGGAAAGCCGGTGAGATCGACCAGCTCGCGCAGCAGATGGCTCGCCTCCGGGCCGGAATTGATGACGCCGCCACCCGAATAGATGATCGGCTTTTTGGCGCCGGCCATCAGATCGACCGCCGCCTTGATCTTTTCCAGATCGCCCTGGACCTTCGGCTGGTAGCTGGTGCGCGGCGCCGTCTGCGGCGGCACGTAGATACCCCTGGCGAACTGCACGTCCTTGGGAATGTCGACCACGACCGGACCGGGACGCCCGGTGGTGGCGACATGGAAGGCCTCATGAATGGTGGCGGCGAGCTCGTTGACGTCCTTCACCAGCCAGTTGTGCTTGGTGCAGGGGCGCGTGATGCCGACGGTGTCGCATTCCTGGAAGGCGTCGGAGCCGATGAGCGAGGTCGGCACCTGCCCGGTCAGGCAGACCAGCGGGATCGAATCCATCAGCGCATCCTGCAGCGGCGTCACCGCATTGGTGGCGCCCGGCCCCGAGGTCACCAGCATGACGCCGGCCTTGCCGGTCGAGCGCGCATAGCCTTCGGCCGCATGGCCTGCGCCCTGCTCGTGACGAACCAGGATGTGCTCGACCTCGTCCTGCTGAAAAATCTCGTCGTAGATCGGAAGCACGGCGCCGCCGGGATAGCCGAAAATATGCTTGACGCCATTGTCCTTCAGCGCCTGCACCACCATTTCGGCGCCCGTCATTTCGCGCCGCTCGTTCTGTCCGTTGCTCATCGGTCTGGTCCCGTACTGTCGCCGTCTGGGCGTTGTCTAGTCGTGTTTCAGGCAATAAAAAAGGCCCCCGAGGGAGCCTGTGTCTTGCGCATGGGAGGTTTCCGCCCGGCGGTTACACCGCCTTGCCCACGCGCTTTCCTACTACGAGAATGAGTGCAATTTTCATGGTGGCGGACAATAGGATTGGTTTTGCGCGGATGTCAACGGGCAATCCGCGCGGCTTTTCGGCCGCGCGGATTCACTTTTATCAGGCGCCAAGCGTCACGGCCTTCGCCTTGGCCCAGCGCTCGAGGATTTTTTGTTCCTCAGGCGTGGCCAGGCGATTGCCGAAACCGCGCACCTGCACCGCGTGATGCTTCTGATCGAGCTCGATCGTCAGCAGCCGCTCGGTCTTGCCCAATGCCTTGCGCCGCAGCGTCCAGATCGAGGCGTAGCCGGCAATGCATTTGGCGGCATACATCGAGACGCAGTGATGCATCGCCCGGCTCTCGGCAACAAGATCCTCCGCCGTCTTCAACTGGCGGATGGAGAACCCCTCGCCGTAGACTTTCGCCTCCTTGGGCTGGGGGCGCCACTCCCAGTCCTGCAGGCGCGAGCCGGCCCAGGCGTCGACCTGCGGCTGTGCGCCGGCAACCGGCTGGACCCTGGCGGCGGCACGGCGGCGCATCGCCTCGATGCGCTCGATGGCGGCAAGGTCGCGGTGCCAATCCACCATCTGCCGGCGCAGCGAAGCGAGCGTACGGCCCTTCAGGCTGTAGGCCGCATCGCGCCGGTGCCTGGCGCCGAGGAAATCGCAGAGATCGTCGATCTCCTCCTTCGACGCCGGATGCTCGCAGAAGAAGCGCGCCACCTCACGCCAGAAGGCCAGCTCGCCGCGTGGCGTGCGCGCGATCTTGGTGCGCGCAAGCCGTGCCGCCAGCCCGCAATCCTGCGTGTACGACCGGACGATCGCGAACCAGAACGCCTCCTCGAAGCCGAACTCCGCGGACACGTTCAGGAAGCAATGCACCTCCTTGCGCGACAGCCACGCACTGGCGCCCGCCTTGTAGAGCGAGTTGCCGCCCGCAGCCGCGATGTACCAGGCCTTGCGCAGCTTGATCTCGTTGGCATCGAGCCCCGAACTGTCGAGCCAGATGGCTTCGAGCGCCGCAGGGACAGGGTAGATCGCGTAGAGATGACGTGCCGCGGCCAGCCGCAGACGCGCGGGGTCGCGCGTCTTCAGCTTCGGACGCCACAGCGCACCGTCACGGATCGCTATGCTGGCAAACTGCCGGCGTGCCTCATCAAGCGCCTGCTCGAAATCCGGAGCGGGACGCGGCACGGCGGAAACCCGCCGTAGCGATGCTTGATATGCTTCAATGCGTTGGCGCTCGGCGTCCTGCCTGCGCTGGATCATGGACTTTGCCATGGCCGTTCTTCCCGATTGGAACCCTGTCAGCCGCGCGCAATTCCAGCGCCGGCACGGAATGTGTCGATCTGGGTTGCCGTGACATGGACAGGTCTCCTCTGAGGAATGAACGATTACGAATGGGCGGCGTCACTACGCCCGCAACGGCATTGGCGCAAGCGTCATTCTTTCAATGTTTACAATAGCATGATCGACTGTTGCAAAGCCGCATCTCAGCCCTTTGGGCAGCCGCTCTCATCGGTGGGAGCATTCGGCCCCAACCGTTTGCCACGGCTTCGCCAGGGCATTCTGTGTCGATGTAATCGCCTTCGAACGGTGACTGCCCCACGCGTCACGGGCGCCGGCTCAGATCGTCAGTAAGTGGGTATCAGCCGTTAAGCGGCTCAGCCCGTCCGCCGCCAGCGGAGGCGCAAAATGCGTGAACAAGATCTCATCGTCGCCTCCATCGAAAGTGTGACCGGTACGGTGCGGCAAAGGGAAAGCCGCATGTGGGCGCGGCTAATACATCGGAACAGGCGCAGCAGCAAGGCGGCGAACGTGGTCGGCATCTACGAATTCGAATGAACCGGCAGCGATTAGGTGGCCGGGCTCGCCAAGCGAGGTGCCCAGCGGCGCGTCGAGAGTGCTTGCGGCTGGCAGGCGGTCCCGGCAGCCATCCGGTCTATATGGCGTCACTGCGCCTTCCCCATCAAAGCAGAAGCACATGGCTGTTTCGTCCCGGTCCGCTGTCAGGCGCGTTTGCTGAAGTCGCGAACCACCCGCCGCAGCATCGGCACATAGTCGCGGAACGCCCGCGTCTTCATGTTGGCGACCTTGCCGCCCTCGTCCCATATGCGGACCCGCACCGCCTCTTCATGGTACCGGTTCTTGCGGAACTCGGCGACTTCCTCTGCGTTCATCGGCCCGCCCTGCAGCGACAGCGTGTGGACCGAAGCCTGCGACAGCCTTGAGAAATAGGTCGGGTCGGTGGCGCAGAGATAGCGTTTGGCGGACACATGCAGCCTGACGCATTCGACGATGACCGGCGGGAAGAACGGCGCCAGCACCTCGCCACCGGCCTCGTCATGGTGCTTGTCCTCGACATCGTCGGGCGAATAGGTGCCGAACTCGCTGGTGTAGTGGCCGATGTCGTGCAGCAGGGCCGCCGCGACCAGCACGTCGGGCGCGCCGTCCTGCTCGGCCAGCCAGGCGCCTTGCAGCATATGCTCGGACATCGTCACCGGCTCACCGAGATAGGACTCGGCGCCGCGCCTTTCAAAGATGTCGGCGATGAATTCGACGATGGTGTCGGTGGTCGGTTGTTGCTTGCTCATTCGGCTGCTTCCTTGAACCCGTGTTCGATCGCGGCAAGGGTCGACAGCAGCCCATCCTTGTCGGCGTAGCACCCTTGCAGCCAGCGCTTGCCGGTTCCCGAAAACGCCTTGCGCGCATGCATGACGCGGGTGTTGTCGACGATGAAGGCCTGTCCCGGTTCGAGCTTGAAGGTCACCTCGAAGGCGGGATCCTCGATCAGTTCGGCGAAACGCCGATAGGCGGAATAGTAGGCTTCCATATCGGCGAACGGCACGTCGGTGGTGGCGGCAAGCGAGCGGTTGTTGAAACGGATGGCGATCAGTTCGCCGTCCGGGCCGAGCTCGATCATCGGTCGCTTCGACTGAAGCCGCACACCCGAGGAGCCGGCATACTCGAACCGGGCCGGACATGAACTCAGCAGACGAAACCCCTCGGGGTTCTCGGCCTGCAACGCGGCGGCAACGGCGAAACCGTCGACGACGCTCGATTCACCGCCCTCGACGGTGTTTTCGATGCAGGCCAAGACCTGCAGCGTCGGCACCGGATCGCGATAGGGATTGTCGGTGTGTGCCTGTAGTCCGAGATTGGTGTAGGCGAGATTGCTCGGGTTGACCTCGGCGCGCACCTCGAACCAGCGCCCGTAATTGGTTTCCCTGATGTAGCCGAACAGGTCGACGACCTTGCACAGCGCTCCGGATTCAGTTGGCAGCCCATCCATCACGGCAAAGCCATAGCTCCTGACCGCCGCCAGCCATCCCGCCAGCACCGCGGGATGGCGAGCCGCCGCGGCATAGCCGGCAAGCGGCAGCGTGTCCTGCATCGTCGCTTTGGTCCAGCGCCGGATGGCCTCGCCGGTCCAGCCTGCCGTGTCGGGCGCCTCACGGTCATAGCTGTTTGCGCTGAGCCACGCCGACGGGAATGTCACCTCCTTGCCTTCGGGCAGGAAACGCAGCCGCAGATCGCCGTGTTCGATCGTGGCTTGGCCGATCCGGGTCTCCGCCGGAATGTCGAGAATGGTGATCAGCCGCTGGCCGTTGCCGGGGCTGCGCGTCTTGTCGTCGAGCGCGTTGTCGCGCAGCCAGATCGCATGGAAACGGGAACGCTTGCCGCCGCTCCAGCCCAGTTCAACTGTTCGCCCGTCGTCGGCAATGTCCACATTGGTCAGCATGATCGGGTTCCCTGCCTGGCTTCCACCCTTGCACCGTGATCCCCGCGCATGCATAATTCAAATTATCATTTTTCGACCTTAGGCCATAGAAATTTTATGACTGGCTTCCGATCAGAGAAACTGCCACCACTGGATTGGCTGCGCAGTTTCGAGGCCGCCGCGCGGCTGTCAAATTTCACTGCCGCCGCCGCCGAGCTCGGCCTCACCCAGGCGGCCGTTAGCCAGCATGTCCGTTCGCTTGAAGATCGGCTCAGACAGCCGCTGTTTATCCGCCTGGCGCGCGGCGTCGAATTGACCCCGGAAGGCGCCGCCTACCTGCCGCATTTGCAATCGGCGTTCGCCGTGATCGGCAACAGCACCCGGGACCTGTTCGAACCCAAGACGATCCAGAGCGTGACGATACGCTCGCCGATTTCGTTTGCCGTGTTGATGATCGCGCCGATCTTGCCTGAAATGGCCAAAACCCTGCCCTTCGTCCAGTTGCAAATCGAGACCATCCACACGCCGGCCGACTATGGCGAACGCTCCGGCGTGCTCGACATCCGCTTCGGCAACGGCTCTTTCGCCGGGCGGCAGGCGGATCGCCTCACCCGCGAGACCTTGATCCCGATGGCGGCGCCCGGCCTTACCAAGGCGCCGGACTGGACCCAGCTGCCGATGCTAAGCGTCGTCGGCGCGCGCGAAATGTGGGGTGAATGGTTCGCCGCCGCCCGCATGACGCCAGCGATCGGCCCCATGCACAAATTCGACAGTTTCGTCACTGCGCTGGAGGCGGCAAAACACGGCGCCGGCATAGTGCTCGGCTCACGCCCGCTGGCCGACGCGGCACTTGGCGACGGATCGCTCGTGACCCTGTCTGACTTCGCCCTGTCGAGCGGCGCCGGCCACTATCTGACCGCACCTTCCGGCGCCCATCTCAGCCGTGCTGAAGACGATGTCCGCCACTGGTTCGCGACAGTGTTTGCTCAACGCATGAGCGATCGCCCCTCACATTGATCCGGCAGGGTCAGTCTCCCTCGATTTTCCCGATAAGCCGCTGAAAACGCGCCAAACTATTTGACGACGTGACGCGGCGCCTAGTTTGCCGCGATACTGCGCAAGGCCGGACGTCAAGCTCCGGCAGGTTCCGCTCATCCCAAGCGGCTACAAAAAATTGCGGAGGAAACTTGATGCTCGACAAAGCCCCCAACAAGAAGCTTTCCGACCTGCTCGACCACTTCGGCGCGGCACTTGCCGCCGGCGACATCGACAATGCGGTCGCGTGTTTTCAGGAGGATTGCTACTGGCGCGATCTCGTCACCTTCACCTGGAACATCAAGACCATGGAAGGCCGCGACCAGGTGCGCGCCATGCTGATGAGCCAGCTGGCGAAGACAAAACCATCGAATTGGGAAATTGCCAAAGGCGAAGACGCCAGCGAAAGCGATGGGCTGCTGGAGGGCTGGATCAGCTTCGAAACAGAGGTCGCGCGTGGCTTCGGCCATATCCGGCTCAAGGACGGCAAGATCTGGACGCTGCTCACCACCATGGTCGAGCTGAAAGGCCATGAGGAACCGGCCGGCTTCGACCGCCCGCTCGGCGCCAAGCATGGTCACGGCAAGAACCGTCCAACCTGGAAGGAGGAGCGCGAGAAGGAGGCCGCCGAGCTCGGCTTCAAGACGCAGCCCCATACGCTGATCATCGGCGGCGGCCAGGGCGGCATCGCGCTCGGCGCCCGGCTGCGGCAGCTCGGCGTTCCCACAATCATCGTCGAAAAGAACGAGCGCGCCGGCGACAGCTGGCGCAAGCGCTACAAGTCGCTCTGCCTGCATGACCCGGTCTGGTACGACCATCTGCCCTATATCGATTTCCCCAGGAACTGGCCGGTCTTCGCGCCCAAGGACAAGATCGGCGATTGGCTGGAAATGTACGCCAAGGTCATGGAGCTGAATTACTGGTCCTCGACCGAAGCCAAAAGCGCTGTCTATGACGACAAGAAGAAGGAATGGACGGTCGTCGTCCATCGTGACGGCAATGACATCGTGCTGAAGCCGAAGCAGCTGGTGCTGGCCACCGGTCAATCTGGCAAGGCCAATCTGCCGAAATTCAAGGGCATGGAGAACTTCAAGGGCGATCAGCACCACTCCTCGAAACACCCCGGCCCCGACGCCTATGCCGGCAAGAAGGCTGTTGTCATCGGCTCCAACAATTCCGCCCACGACATCGCTGCCGCACTTTGGGAAGCCGGCGCCGATGTCACCATGGTGCAGCGCTCGACCACCCATATCGCCAGATCCGACACGCTGATGGAAATCGGCCTGGGGTCGCTCTATTCGGAAAAGGCGGTGCAGAGCGGCATGACCACAGCCAAGGCCGACCTCATCTTTGCCTCCTTGCCCTACAAGATCCTGCACGAATTCCAGATCCCGGCCTATGCCGAGATGAAGAAGCGTGACGCCGAGTTCTACAAGGGTCTGGAACAGGCCGGCTTCATGCTCGACTGGGGCGACGACGAGTCCGGCCTGTTCATGAAATATCTGCGGCGCGGCTCAGGCTATTATATCGATGTCGGCGCGTCGGACCTCATCATCGACGGTTCGATCAAGCTGAAAAGCGGTGTCGACGTCAACGAGATCAAGGAGCATTCGGTGCTGCTCAGCGACGGCTCGGAATTGCCGGCGGATCTCATCGTCTACGCCACCGGCTATGGCTCGATGAATGGTTGGGCGGCCGACCTGATCTCCAGGGACGTCGCCGACAAGGTCGGCAAATGCTGGGGCCTCGGTTCCAACACCACCAAGGATCCAGGCCCGTGGGAAGGCGAACTGCGCAACATGTGGAAGCCGACGCAACAGGAGGCGCTCTGGTTCCACGGCGGCAATCTGCACCAGTCACGCCACTATTCGCAGTTCCTGTCGCTGCAGTTGAAGGCGCGCCATGAAGGCATCGCGACGCCGGTCTACGGCCTGCAGCAGGTGCATCACAAGGGTTAGACCATGATCCCGAAAAGTGGGACCCGGTTTTCGGAAAGGATCATGGTCAAACAAGAAAAGCGTCACCGAGACTGGCCGATGCGCTTCCAGTAAATGAGCGTGCCGGTCAGCCCGCCATGCGGCTTCAAGGCATAGTCCGGTATTTCGCCGGTGAGCGTGAAGCCAAGTCTCTCGTAGAGACCGGAAGCACCCTCATCGCTCGCTGTGTCCAGCACCAGCAAACTGCGGCCTTTCTCCACCGCAAGGTCTTCGGCGGCCCGCATCAGGCGGGTCGCAATGCCTTTGCCGCGATGGTCGACACGGGTCATCAGCTTGGCGATCTCGGCCCGGTGCGGCTGGTTGGGTGGGAAGTCGAGCAGCAAGGTCACGGTGCCGACGAGAGTATCGTCCTGCCACGCGCCCAGCACTGCTCTCTCACCCCTCTCTGCAGCCATGAGAGACTTGTCCCAAAAGGCTCCCGCCGCTTGCCTCGACAACGGATGCATGAAGCTGACCGATCCACCGGCTGCAACCGTCTCGATCAGCATGTCGACCAACATTTCATGCGTCGCGGCAGCGCCGGTCAGAGCTTTGATTTCGATGGAGCCCATGCGTGCCATATCCCTTGCCGTCCTCAATCCAGACGACTGACCCGGCGTCGCTTTCGCGTCGCCTTGATCGCAGCGATGCGATCGGTGTCCTGCGGCTGCAGATGCAGCCCGCGTTCGAGGATTTCGAGCGTGTACTCCTCATAGGTCAGGCCCAGCCGCTCAGCCTTTTCCATCCGCATCAGCATCACTTCGCGGCTCGGCGCCTTCCACGCCTTGGCGTGCGCGGCCTGCCAAGCGAGGAAGATGTAAGGGTCGCCCTTGCCCCATGGCGGCCCTTTGTAGTCGTCGAGCGGCGGCCCTCCATTGTCGGAGCGTTTGGGACGGCGTGCCATGCGTTCAGCCCCTGACCAGCGCGACCAGATAGTCGGCGGCGTCCGGCCCGACAGCGTGGAAGGTGCAGTCGGACGGCGCCCCGAGCGCCAGGCAGTCGCCAGGCTCGAGATTGTGCACGACGTCGCCCTCGGTGAATTCAAGCCGGCCGGAGATCAACCACATCTGCTGTTTGATGAAGGCGTAGGATGCCGCCGGAAAGCTTACCCTGGCGCCGGCCGGCAACTGCACCCTGACCAGCTCGAGCGGCATGTCCGACACCGGCGATAAATGCCGGCGGACATAGCCAGTGGCGGGATCGCGCCACAGCGGCTGGTCGCTTTCGCGAAGCAGGCCGCCGCCTTGCAGTTCCGCCCGCGCGATGAGCGTCGAAAGCGTCATGCCGAAAGCTGCCGCGATGCGCACGAGCAATGCCGCGGTCGGGCTCGTCTTGCCGCGTTCTATTGTACTCAGCATGGCTTTCGACACATCGGAACGGTCGGCGAGCTCAGCCAGGGACCAGTCCCGCAAGGTCCTTTCGGCGTGTATTCTTCGGCCGATGGTCGAGGAGATATCATTCGTTATATCAGTCATTCGTCCAATATATCGAATTTATGAGGCAAGAAAAGAGGTCGATCGAGTCAATTTTCACTGATCGCTTAACGCCACCTACACCATCCGACCACACCCCACCTTAACCCCATCTGCGTAGGGTCGACGCTCAGGGAAATGGGGATCGGCTATTGATGTTCGTCGAACGCGAAGCCTCTGTCGGAGAACCGACATCGCAGGAGCGCCGCCAAGCGGAGCAGAACGACAAGCGCATTCTGGGCAATGTCGTGCAATGCGATGGCGCGCGCGCCACCATCAGCGCCTATGCCGACGACATCGAGGGCGCCATAACCGGCCTGTGGACGGTCGGCAAGATGATCTCCATCAATCTCGGCACGTCGCGAACCGTCGGCCTGGTCTATGAGATCGGCAAGTCGGATCGTGCCTGGAGCAATGAGGGCCAGAACCCGATCGAGGTCAGCGTCGAGCTTATCGGCGAGGTCCGCGACGGCGCCGAGCCCGGCGCCAAACCGATTTTCGACCGCGGCATCACCACCTATCCGCATATCGGCGCCATTGCCCACCGCATCCGCAGCCGCGACCTACAGGCGGTCTACGATCTCGCCGGGCGTCATTCGATCACCATCGGCACTCTGTCGCAGGACGAGGCGATCGACGCCAACATCGCCATCGACGATACGCTGGCGCGCCATTTCGCCATTGTCGGCACCACCGGCGTCGGCAAATCCACCGCCGTCTCGCTGCTGTTGCGCAAGTCGATCGCCGCCCGGCCCGACCTGCGCATCCTCATTCTCGATCCGCACAATGAATTCGCGGCCTCGCTGCCCGAATACTGCGTCAGGGTCGATTCAAAGACACTGGACCTGCCCTTCTGGATGTTCAGGCTCGAGGAATTCGCCGAAGTGCTGTTTCGCGGCCGCGAGACCGTGCCGGAGGAAGTCGACGTCCTGCGTGACCTGATCCCGGCCGCCAAGAACCTGTACCGCAATCCGAATTCCGGCGCCTACATCAAGCGTGGCAGCGATGCGCTGACCGCGGACACACCTGTGCCCTATCGCATGGTCGATCTCATCAAGCAGATCGACGAGCGCATGGGGTTGCTGGAAAGCAAGAACGACCGCCCCACGCTGAAATCGCTGAAGACGCGCATCGAATCGGCGGCATCCGATCCGCGCTACCGCTTCATGTTCAATTCGCGCCTGATCGAGGACACCATCCACGAGACGATCGGCAACATCTTCCGCGTGCCGCATCACGGCCGGCCGGTGACCTGCTTCGAGATGGCGGGCATGCCGTCCGAAGTGGTCAACTCCGTTTGTTCGGTGCTGGCGCGCCTGGCCTTCGACCTTGCTCTGTGGAGCGAAGGACGGCTGAAGCTGCTCCTGCTGTGCGAGGAAGCCCACCGCTACATGCCGGCCGATCCTCGCCTTGGCTTCGCGCCGACCCGGCACGCGCTGTCGCGCATCGCCAAGGAAGGCCGCAAATATGGCTGCTATCTCGGTGTCGTCACCCAGCGCCCTGGCGAACTCGACCCAACCATCCTGTCGCAGTGCTCGACTTTCTTTGCCATGCGGCTGGCCAATGAACAGGATCAGGCGATCATCCGCTCGGCGATCGCCGATTCCTCGGCCTCGACGCTGGCGTTCCTGTCGTCCATGGGCCAGCGCGAAGCCATCGCCTTCGGTGAAGGCGTAGCGACCACCATGCGGCTGAAATTCGAGAAACTGTCACAAGAACTGATCCCCGGCACCGCCAAGCGTGATGACCTGGAGTCCGAAACCGGCGGCGATGTCGATCTCGCCGCGATCGTCGAACGGCTGCGCAACGTGCCAAAGGCGCAATCTGCGATGGCCTTTGCTGAAGTCGTCGATTCGGGCCGGCAGGCCGGCGATCCCGACTACCGCAAGCCGCCCGCGACACGCATCCAGCCGGACGACGATTTCGACTTGCGCTACGGCCTCAAGCCCGCAACCTTCGGCCTGCGCCCGCAGAACGACTGAGCCTAAGGCTCGACATCATCCTGCCGACCGATCGAGAAGCCACGTCAAGCATCCAAGGGCTCTGCTTCGTTGGCTCGCTTGGGTAAATCCCGTCAAGGAATTCGTCAGGCTGAGTCGGATGGCGTCGTTTTCGAGAACCGGAGCGGAGCGGACATTTAAGTCCGTGAGCACCGGAAGCGCAGAAAACGGCGCCAGGCGGCCAGCATCACGAATTCAATGACGGGATTTAGGCGGAGACGCGATTGCGTCCTTGCCGTTTGGCTTCATAGAGCTGGCGATCGGCGCGGCGGTAAAAATCCTCGGCCGTTTCCTTGCGGTCCCAGACCGCCAGGCCGACACTGGTGGTGACCTTCAGGCGGACATTGCCCGACAGCACCGACATGTTGGCAACCGCCTTGCGGATGCGCTCGGCGAATTTGGCCAGAAGCTCGGCGTCCATATTGGGCGTGACCACTGCGAACTCCTCGCCACCCAGCCGCGCCACCACATCGTGATAGCGTGTGATGCCCTTCAGGCAACCGGCAACGGCTCTCAGCACCTCATCGCCGACATCGTGGCCATGGGTGTCGTTGACCTGCTTGAAATGGTCGAGGTCGAGGATCATCAGCCCGACGGGCTTTTCGATGCGGCGGAATTCCTCGAGATATTCCTTTAGCGCATCGTCGAAATAGCGCCGGTTCTGCATACCCGTCAGGCCGTCGGTCAGCGCTGCATGCTCCAACGAATCCGAACGGGCGCTGAGCGAGACCGTCATGGCGCGCAGCTTGCCCTCTTCCGCAGCCTGCCTGCGGATCATCGGATAGATGAAGAAAATACCGAAGAACAATGCGGTCGCCAGAAGCACGCCGGTCGCCAGCAACAGCTTGTTGAGATAGGCGATCTCCTCGGCCTTTGAAGGCGTATGGACCTCCTCGGCAAAGGCTTGCAGAAGTCCATAGGCATGAAGCGTCACCAGGCCCGCGGCGAGGATCACGAAGATAAAGACGAAAAATGCGGATTCCGCCTTGTGGAAACGCATCTGCTCCCCGTTGGAAAAGTGCCCGCAGACCTTATCGCATGCAGGGCCTTACGGAGCGTTAATTAGGACAACCTCGACGGGAAATCTACAATTAACGTCAACTTTTAAGATTGGCTGGGAAGCGTGCGCTCAGATGGCGATTTCCGAGATATCGCCGGGCAGCAATCTGCGCCATTGCGAGCCCAACTGGTGCCTGAACCAGGTCGTCTGCCGCTTGGCATATTGCCGTGTCGCGATCTTGGCCCGTTCGATGGCCTCGGCAAAGCTCATATCTCCGGCCATCGCCGCCTGCAGTTCGCGCACGCCGATCGCCTTCATCGCCGGCATATCAGGATCGAGGCCGAGCGCCGCCAGTTGCTTGACCTCATCCAGCGCACCCTGGTCGAGCATGCGGTCGAACCGCGCCTCGATGCGTTCCACCAGGGCCGCCCGGTCCGGCTCGATGACCAGGAATCTTGCGCTGTCGCGGTCGATCAGCGGCCGGCCGCGCGCCGCCTGCCATTCCCGGATGGAGCGGCCCGACGCGTCGAGCACTTCGAGCGCGCGCACGATGCGCTGACCGTCGGTCGGCTTCAGCGTCATGGCAACCGCCGAATCCTCATGCAGCAGGATGCGGTGCAGCTTGGCCGAGCCTTGCTCCTTGAGTTCGTAGCGCCAACGGTCGCGGACCGACTGCGGAATATCCGGCATTTCCGAAATGCCTTCCGCCAGCGCCCGGAAATAAAGCCCGGTGCCACCGACGAAAATCACTGGCCGTTCGAAGAACGTGCCATCTGGGCGCCCGGAAAGCGTCCCGTCGTCGATCAGCTTCATCACGTCGCGCAGCCAGGCACCGGTGGAGTAGGCGGTGGATGGAGGAACGTGGCCGTAAAGAAAGTGCGGCGCGCGGGCGAGTTCGGCTGCACGCGGCCGCGCCGTCAGTACGTCGAGCACCGAATAGCCCTGCATGGAATCGGTGTTGACGATGACCCCGCCCTTGCGCTCGGCGATATCGAGCGCCAGCGCCGACTTGCCGCTGGCGGTTGGCCCGGCTATCAGGATCGCGTTCTTCACGCGGCCCTCGCCCGCCTGCTCGCCGGAATTTTCAATGCCCCCGATCTCCACACGCTTGATCGCCACGCTTGTGTCCCATCCCGCCCGCCGCTCATTGTCGGCCTCGCTTGCGAATATGGCGTCACGGTCGGCCGGCGCAAGCGCTGTTCGCTGGCTGGCCGAAGGCATCGCTTGCGATCTCGTCCTGCCCGAAGCGGCCAAAGCCGCCGACACGACCGCCAGCCTGCGCGCCGCGCTGGCTTCCGAACCGGTCGACCTGATCGTCCAGCAAGCTGACGGCAGGCGAAAAAAGATTCTCATCGCCGACATGGATTCGACCATGATCGACCAGGAGTGCATCGACGAGCTCGCCGATGAGATCGGCGTCAAGGATCGCGTCGCCGCCATCACGGCGCGCTCGATGAATGGCGAGATCGCTTTCGAACCGGCTCTGCGCGAGCGGGTGGCGTTGCTGAAAGGTCTCGACGCCGCCGTGGTCGACCGCATCATCGCCAATCGCCTGACACTGGCCTCCGGCGGCCGCGCCCTTGTCCAGACGATGCGCGCCAATGGCGCCTGGACAGCCCTTGTGTCCGGTGGCTTCGAAATCTTCACCTCTCGCATCGCCGCCATGCTCGGTTTTCAGGAAAACCGCGCCAACCGCCTGATCGAGGAGAGCGGCCGCTTTGCCGGGCTGGTCGCCGAGCCGATCCTTGGCCGCGCCGCCAAGGCCGACGCGCTCCTCGAAATCTCGGCCCGCCTCGGTCTGGCGCCTGCCGATGCCATCGCCGTCGGCGACGGCGCCAACGATCTCGACATGATCCGCCTGGCAGGCACCGGTGTCGCCCTGCATGCCAAGCCCACGGTTGCGGCGGAGGCCAAGGTGCGCATCGACCATGCCGACCTGACCGCGCTGCTCTACCTCCAGGGTTATCGGCAAGACGAGTTTGTCTTGTGAGGCCTGTTAAGAATTCGCTCCGGCGAGACAGGTGACGTAGCTGTCGAGAACCGGAGCGGAGCGGACATTTGGTCCGTGAGCACCGGAAGCGCAGAAAGCTGCGTCAGATGTCCGCCGGAGTAGAATTATCAAGAGGTCTCCAATGAAGCCGATCCGAACCGAACGCCTCATCCTGCGCAACTGGGAAGATCGCGACCGCGAACTGTTCCATCGCATCAATTCGGACGAACAGGTGATGGAGTTCTTTCCGTTTCGCCGTGACCGTGCCGAGACGGATGCCAAGATGGACGAATTTCGGGGCTGGATCGCCGAGGACGGCTTTGGTTTTGCCGCCGCCGAGATTGCCGCGACAGGCGAATGCATTGGCTTTGTCGGCCTCTTAGAGACCGATCACGTGCCGTCCATGCCTTCCGATACGATCGAGATCGGCTGGCGGCTGGCGCCGGAATTCTGGGGCAACGGTTACGTCACCGAGGCCTCCGAAGCCTGGCTCACCTTTGGCTTCGAAACGCTTGACCGCGACGAAATCGTCTCCTTCGCCGTCGCGGCCAACCGCCGCTCGACGGCCGTCATGGAGCGTCTTGGCATGAGCGCCGATCCATCGAGAGACTTCGATCATCCCGACATCCCGGACAGCCACCCCCATCTCAAGCGGCATGTCCTCTACCGGCTGTCGCGCAACGACTGGCAGGCAAGAAAAAAGGCGGCTGGGTAGCCGCCTTTTTCATATCAAGATCAGAGCGTTACTGGCCCTTCCGGATTCAATCCATCCGGATGGTCACGAACCGCAACTCGCCGGTCTTCGACGCCAGCATCAAAAGCGCGTTCTTGCGCCCCTGCTCTTTCAGTGCGCCGATCCGGTCCATGACGTCCTTGGGCGTGGCAACCGATTCCTGGGCGATCTCGGTGATCACCTCGCCGGCCTGGATGCCGCGTTCGGCGGCCGCCGAATCCTTGGTGACGTCGGTGATGACGACGCCGGAGACATCGGCGGCGATGCCGAATTTGGTGCGCGTCTCGTCGTTGAGTTCGCCGACGGTCATGCCGAGCACCGAAGCCGTCGAAACCGCCGGCGCCTTGTCGCCGCCCTTGTCCTCGTCGGTGGTGCCGTCTTCGCCGCTGGCGAGCTTCTCGCCGTCCTCAAGCCGGCCAAGCGTCACTTTCACGGTCTGCTCGACGCCCTTGCGCACGATGATCACGTCGACCGCCTTGCCGACCGGGCTTTCCGCCACGACACGCGGCAGATCGCGCATTTCATGAATGTCCTTGCCGTCGAACTTGATGATGACGTCGCCGGCCAGGATGGTGCCGTTGTCGACCGGTCCGCCCTTGATGACACCGGCGACCAGCGCACCCTTGGCCGTCGCCATGCCGAGGCTTTCGGCGATGTCGTCTGTCACCGGCTGGATGCGCACGCCAAGCCAGCCGCGCCGCGTCTCGCCGAACTGGCGAAGTTGGTCGACGACGCCCGAAGCAAGCTGCGAGGGAATCGAGAAGCCGATGCCGATCGAGCCACCCGACGGCGAGATGATCGCCGTGTTGATGCCGATGACCTCGCCCGAGCTGTTGAACAGCGGTCCGCCGGAATTGCCGCGATTGATCGCTGCATCGGTCTGGATGAAATCGTCATAGGGTCCCGAATTGATGTCGCGGTTGCGCGCCGAGACGATGCCGACCGTCACAGTGCCGCCGAGGCCGAACGGATTGCCGATCGCCATCACCCAGTCGCCGACACGCATCTTGTTGGAATCGCCGAACTTCACCGCTGTCAGCTTGTGCCCCTTCGGATCGACCTTCAGCACGGCAACGTCGGTCTTGGTGTCGGTGCCGACCAGCGTCGCCTTCAGCGTGATGCCATCGGAGAAATTCACCTCGATGTCGTCGGCGTCGGCAATGACGTGGTTGTTGGTCACCACGATGCCTTGCTCGGCATCGACCACGAAGCCGGAACCCAGCGACTGCACTTTCTGCGCGCCGCCATCCTTGTCGCCGCCACGGTTCTTGAAGAAATCGTCGAAGAAATCCTGGAAGGGCGAGCCCTCGGGAAGCTGAGGCATCGGCACCGCGCCCGGGCCTTCCGTGCCCTTCACCGTCTGCGAGGTCGAAATGTTGACCACCGCGCCAAGCAGGCCCTCGGCAAGGTCGGCGACCGAAGCAGGCCCGTCCGCGGCCACTGTCGGAGTCACGAAGGACGGGACGGCAACGGCGCCGACGAGAAGTGCGGCTGCGCCGGCGATGAACGTCCGCCTCGCTGCGCGCAGAAGGGTGTTGGATGTCATCGAGAAGCCTCCCGGTGTTTGAAAAAGTAAAGCGCGTCGGCAAATGCCGCGTCGCGCCATGTTGGCAAAAAATACGGCACGTTTGCGGCTATGACTACCGGCAGAGGATAAATCCTCCGTTACAGCCAGCCACGCGCCAGCCAGACGATGCCGACACCGATGGCGATCGCGGCCAGCCCGGCAATGCGCAGCGCATTCTCCGGCATCGACAGCACCTCACCAGCAAGTTTTTTGGCGAGGTTCGGAAACCCGCCATAGACCAGGCCCTCGATGACGAGGACCAGGCCTATTGCCGCGAGGAAATCCTGCACCGGCCGCTACTGGCCGGTGCTTGGCTGTGTTGCCGGTGCAGCGGGAGCTGCCGGCGGCGCCGTCGGTGCTGCCTTGCCGTCGGGGTCGCGGAAGAAGCGGAAGAACTCCGAGTTCGGCGACAGCACCATCGTGGTGCCGCTATTGTCCAGTGCCGTGCCATAGGCGCTCATCGACCGATAGAAATCGAAGAAGGCCGGATCGCGTTTGTAGGCATCGGCGAAGGTGGCGCTGCGCTGGGCTTCACCCTCACCGCGCAGGATCTCCGATTCCTTCTGCGCCTCGGCAACGATCTCCACCACCTCGCGGTCGGCGCGGGCGGTGATGCGCTGCGCGGCCTCTTTGCCGCGCGCCCTGAGCCGCTCGGCCTCGGCCAGACGTTCGGCCTTCATGCGGTCGAATGTCTGCTGCGAAACCTCGGCCGTCAGGTCGGTCCGGCGGATGCGCACATCCTCGATCTGCAGGCCGAGCGAGGTGGCGTCGGGCCTGAGCTGATCGCGCACTTCGCGCATCATCACCGCACGCTCTTCCGAGAGCGCCGCCTCGAAGTCGCGCAGACCGTAGACACGGCGCAGTGCCGCATCGAGACGCGTCCGCAACCGAGCCTCGGCCAGTCCGATCTGACCGGATACGGCGGCGCGGAACACCCGCGGATCCGAGATACGGTAGGCGATGAAAGCATCGACCTCATAGAACTTGCCGCCCGAAACCTGGACGCGGATGTTATCGAGATCGAAGCGCAGCACCCGGTTTTCGATCAGCTGCACGCTGTCGGCATCGAAGAAGGCGAAAGGCGCCTTGAAATAGATGCCGGGCTCATTCTTGACGTCGACGATCTCGCCGAAGCGCAGCACCAGCGCCTGCTGGCGTGCGTTGACGACAAAGACCGACGAATAGATCAGGAACAGGATGACCGCGGCGACGACCGCGAGGATGGGGAGACGGTTGGCCATCACTGGGCTGCTCCCGTGGTCGCACCCAGGACAGAAGGCGCCGGCGCCTTCTGTTGCAATGCCGGCAGCGGCAAATAGGGAACGACCCCTTGCCCGTTGCCCTGTTCGACGATGACCTTGTTTGAGTCTTTCAGGACCCTCTCCATGGTTTCCAGATAAAGCCGCTTGCGCGTCACATCCGGCGCCTTGGCGTATTCGTCATAGACCGAGATGAAGCGCTGCGCCTCGCCTTCGGCCTCCTGCACGACACGGTTCTTGTAGGCGGCAGCGTCCTCGCGGACCTGCGCCGCCGCGCCGCGCGCCTGGCCCAGCTTCTGGTTGGAATACTGGTTGGCCTGCTCGACGAACTTGTCCTCGTCCTGTTCGGCGCGCTGCACCTCGTCGAACGCGTCGGCGACATCGCGCGGCGGCGCCGCGTCCTCGATCGAAACCGCGTTGACGTTCAGGCCGGCCTTGTAGCCGTCCAGCGTCGTCTGGATGATTTCGCGCACCGACGCTGCAATACCTTGGCGGTCATCGCGAAAGATGTCCTGCGCCGGTCGCCGGCCGACGGCTTCGCGCATGGCGCTTTCGGCGACCTGCTGCAGCATGCCTTCGGGATCGGAGACGTCGAACAGATAGGCCCGCGGATCGGAAACCTGGTAGGCCACCGAGAACTGCACGTTGACGATATTCTGGTCGCCCGAAAGCATCAGACCGTTGCCGCTGGTGTTGCCGCCACCGATATCGACGAGCTGCTCGGCGATGTTGGCGGTCTCGACCGTTTCGATCGGCCACCAGTGGAAATGCAGGCCGGGCTGCGAGAGTTCGGCCTTCGGCTTGCCGAAGCGCAACTCCACCGCAACCTCATCGGGCTGCACGGTATAGACCGCCTTGAACGCCCACAGCACGACCAATGCGGCCGCGATCAGTGCGAAGACCGCGGGGCTGGCGCCGCCACCACCCGGCAGTGCGCGCCGGAGCCTGTCCTGGCCGCGCCGGATGATGTCTTCAAGATCGGGAGGCGAGCCCTGCGGACCGCTCGGTCCCTTTGGTCCCTGCCCCCAGGGCCCCTGATTGTTGCCGCCGCCGCCCCATGGGCCGCCGCCACCGCCGCTTTTGTCGTTCCAGGGCATGAATGTCCTTTCGCTTGGAATTCCCTCGGCGCCGGCGTTGCGGCGCAAAATCCAGTAGTTCTTCTATAGGGATGCGCAGGCGCGCTTTCAACGCGATCCGCTGCCGAGCGTGTCCGTTTTGGACCGTTCGCGACCCTTTATCGCCTTCAATGCACGTCGCGGCATCGCTCGTAAACCGAATAGCGCGTCGCATGGCTGTCCTTTTCACCCGCCGGAACGTCCTGCGAACTGACAAGGCGCCACAAATCCGGGTCGATGTCAGGGAAATGCGCGTCGCCATCGACACTGGCCAGGATATGGGTGACATGCAGGCGGTCGGCCAGCGGCAGCGCCTGCGCATAGATCTCGCCGCCGCCGACGACGCAGATCTCGTCGGCGCCGGCCATGCAGCGCCCGCGCACCGTCGCCAGCTTGATTGCCTCGTCGAGCGAATGCGCGATTTCGATACCCTCGGCGCGCCAGACCTTGTCGCGGGTCACCACGATGTTCAGCCTGCCCGGCAATGGCCGGCCGATGCCCTCATAGGTCTTGCGGCCCATGATGATCGGCTTGCCCATCGTGTCGGCCTTGAAGCGCTTGAGATCCGTGGAAAGCCGCCACGGCAAGCCGCCATCGCGCCCGATCACGCCATTCTCGGCGATGGCAACATAGATCGCGATGTCCATCAGCCGCCGTTCCCGCCATCGCTGTCCGACGGATGGAGGATCAGGATGTCGATGTCATGCTCGGGATAGAAATCATTGGCCGTCATCTCGAATGTCGTCGCCCCGACTTTTCTGACGTTATCGCCACAGAACGAGATCAGGGCCTTCGGATTGCCCTTGTCGACGGTCAGCTTGAACTTGCCGATGGTGCCCGCCGCCCAGTTGCCGCCGGTGGTCAGGACATAGGCGATGCGGCTCTCGAAATATTTCGGATAGCCGTCGGGATCGTCCTTGGCCGCCTTGCGCACCGCATTCTCGAAATTGTTGTCCATGCAATAGCGGGGCTTGTAGGCCGCGTACTGGCCCTGGAACTGGCCGTCATAGAAAAAACTGACCGAGGATGTCCCGCCGACGCTCGGCTTGTAGCGGTGGGAAACCTTGACCGCCTTGTTGGCTGGGAAGGTTGAACGCCACCAATAGGTCGAACGCAATTGCCAGAACGGCGCGTAGACGGGTTTCGCGCCTGCATCGTCGTCGGACGAGTCCTGGATGATGATGCCGCGGTTGACCCAGTCGTCGGCAACGGCTGGCGGCAGTTTTGCCAGCGCCGCCTTGGCCGCGTCCCCAAATGGATTGAACGGCACGTTTTGCGCCTTCAAATCGGCGCCGATGTCGATGCCAAGCGCAAACACTTTTTGCTCCAGTTGCGGCTTTGCCGCCACGCCGTCGATCGTCACCTCAAAGCCGAGGAAATTGTCGCTCTGATTTTCAGGGATCGCCGGGCTCTCCTCGGGATCGCCCGAGATGTCGGGCATCGGGAAGGCAACGATCGCGTCGACATCCTTGTCGGTGTTGTTGCGGAAGACATAGTCGACCGTCACCTTTTCCGGCGAGATGTAGAGGTCCTCGCTTTCCATCGCCACCGCGTCGCTGCGCGACAGGATCAGCCCGCCGGTGCCGAGTTCGGCGACCGAATCATTGGCCAATGCAGGTGCGGCAGAAAGCGCCAGCGCCGCGGTCAGGATGGTGCGAAACATGGAAGCCCCCTCGGCAAAAATGCCGTGGCGACACTAGCCGTTTCAATGTGGCGTTTCAAAGCCCTTCAGCATGCTCGCGAAGGCTTGCGCACATCTCATGGCTGTCTGGACACTGACGTTGCGATCGGGCAGGAGTTCGCCCATGCGCAAGCTTCTCGTCATCGGCATCGGCGCCGGCAATCCCGACCACATGACGGTCCAGGCCATCGACGGCCTGAACCGGGCGGACGTCCTGTTTATCCCCGACAAAGGCGCGAAAAAGAACGACCTCGCCGAATTGCGGCGCCATATCTGCGACCGTTTCGTCACCAACCCGAACTCGCGCCGGGTCGAGTTCGACGTGCCGGTGCGCGCCGAGCCGGCGCCGTCCTACCGCTCGACCGTTGACGACTGGCACGAGGCGATCGCCGAAATTTACGAAGGCCTGATCCGCGACGAGCTTGCCGAACACGGTTGCGGCGCTTTCCTGATCTGGGGTGATCCCTCGCTCTACGACAGCGCGCTGCGCATTCTCGAGCGGGTGCGCCTGAGGGGCAATGTAGCGTTCGAGTTGGAAGTCATTCCCGGCATCACCGCTGTCCAGGCCCTGGCCGCCGGCCATAAAATGGCACTGAACCGCATCGGCGATTCCATCCTGGTCACCACCGGCCGTCGCCTGACCGAAGAAGGCATGCCGCAGAATGCCGGCAGCACCGTCGTCATGCTCGACGGCAAATGCGCCTTCAACACGCTGGCCGACAAGGACCTCATCATCCACTGGGGCGCCTATCTCGGCACACCGGACGAAATCCTCATCTCCGGCCGCCTCGGCGATGTCGGCGCCGAGATCGAGCGAACCCGCGAAGAAGCCCGCCGAAAGAACGGCTGGATCATGGACACCTACCTGCTGCGCAAGCCAGGTGAAGACGACTAGGCCCTACTGCCCTACTGCCCTACTGCCTCAAGCCGCATCAATCTCCGCCTGCAGTGCCTCCATATGCGTCGCCGCCGCGGACGTCGCCGCCCGCTCGATAGCGCGGAAGCGGCTGACCACGGCAAGCCCGACAGACGTTAGTTGGGCGCCGCCGCCCTTGCGGCCGCCGGTTTGTGCTGCGACCAGCGGCTTGCCGAACACCCGGTTCATGTCCTCGACCAGGTCCCAGGCGTGCTTGTAGGACATCTCCATGCCGCGCGCCGCGGCCGAGATCGAGCCGAAGGCCGCGATCTGCTCGAGAAGCTCGACCTTGCCGGGTCCGATGCGCCCGTCGGGATCGAGGTTTATGCGCAAGCTCAGCGACGGCATGTCTTGTCCTCCGCGGTCAGATTAGCCCTTCGGCAGTTCTAGCGCTATTCCAAACCGACATAGCGCTATTGTCCTTTGGTCACCCGTCGGCCTCGACGGGCAGGCCGGCGCCGGTATTCGCCCGGTCAAAACTCACCGTCTTGACCACCGCGAAGACTTTTCCACCGAGCCGCAATTTCAGCGCCTGCCGAGACTGCTCGGTGATGCGGGCAAGCACGATGGCGCCATTGCAGTCGATGCCGATTTCGACCGCGGGCCCCTCGCCCGGCTTTATCGCAATGATGGTGCCCGGCAAAATGTTGAGTGCGCTGAGCCCCACCGGCTGCTCGGTGGCGATCATCACATCGCGGGCGCGGATACGGACGCGCACCGGCGCACCGGCCGCCATTGCCAGCCGCGGCACGCGGATCTCGCCCGCTGCCGAGCCAAGCACAGTCATGCCGAACGCCTCGTCGTGGCGCAGCACGCTGGTGTCCAGCACGGCACCACCCTCGCCGCGCTCCTCAGCCGGCAGCAGATCGAGCCGCTGCATGATCGCCCCGGTCGGGCCGGAAGCCACGACCTGGCCGTGCGCCAGCACCACCACGTCGCTCGCCAGCCGCGCCACCTCGGCAACGGAATGGCTGACATAGACGATCGGGATTTTCGTCTCGTCGCGCAGCCGCTCGATATAGGGCAGGATCTCGGCCCTGCGGGCTTCGTCGAGCGACGCCAGCGGTTCGTCCATCAAAAGCAGTTTTGGACTGGCCAGCAGCGCCCGGCCGATCGCCACGCGCTGTTTCTCGCCGCCGGAAAGCTTTGCCGGCCGCCGGTCGAGCAGATGACGGATCCCAAGCAGGTCGACCACCGCATTGATGTCCGCATAGCGTTCCGCCGTCGGCGTGAACCAGCGGCCGTAGCGCAGATTACCGGCGACGCTCAGATGCGGGAACAGCCGCGCGTCCTGGAACACCATGCCGATCCGGCGCTTGTGCTTGGGCACGAACAGGCCGGCATCCGTATCGACCAGCACGCGGCCATCGACAGCGATACGGCCCTTGTCCGGCCGGATCAGCCCGGCGATCAGGTTGATCAGCGTCGTCTTGCCGGAGCCCGAGGGCCCGAACAGCGCGATCAGCCGCCCGGCGCTCTCGAAGCGGGCGTCGATGCCGAAATCGCCGAGGCGATGGCTGATGTCGACGAGAACGCTCATTCGATGTCCATCCGCCGGCCAACGCGCCGCGCCAGCACTTCCGAAGCGACCAGTGCCGCCATCGAGATGACGATCGAGATCAACGTCAGCCGCAGCGCGCCGGCGTCACCGCCCGGCACCTGCGTAAAAGTGTAGATCGCCGACGGCAGCGTCTGCGTCTCGTTGGGAATATTGGAAACGAAGGTAATCGTTGCACCAAACTCGCCCATCGCCTTGGCAAACGACAGGATGGCGCCGGCGATCAGGCCAGGCAGGATCAGCGGCAGCGTGATGGTGGCAAATACCCACAAAGGATTGGCGCCAAGTGTCCCGGCCGCCGCCTCCAGCTTGCGATCCACCGCCTCGATCGACAGCCGGATCGCCCGCACCATCAGCGGAAAGCCCATGATGCCGCAGGCGAGTGCGGCGCCCGTCCAGCGAAATGAAAAGACAATGCCGAAATGTTCGGCCAAGAACGCACCTGCTGGTCCACGCTTGCCGAAGGTCAGCAGCAGCAAATAACCGGTCACTACCGGCGGCAGGATCAGCGGCAGGTGCACCAGCCCGTTGAGCAAGGTCTTGCCCCAGAATTGGCCGCGGGCCAGCACCAGCGCGATCAATATGCCCGGCGGCAGGCTGGCCAGCATCGCCACCGTCGCCACCTTGATCGACAGCCGGACCGCATTCCATTCGTCGGGAGTGAGGTCCAGCAGCCAGTTCATGCGTCAGGCGTTGCCTTAGTTGCTCGGCGCCAGGATCGTGAAGCCCTGTGCCTTGAACAGTTCGGCCGCCTTGGCGGACTCAAGACACTTCAGGAATGCCGGCGTATCCTTGTCCTTGGAATCGGCCGTCTGGGCAACCGGATAGATGATCGGCGGATGCGAATCCTCGGGGAAGGTGCCGACCACCTTCACGCCTTTGTCGGCATGCGCGTCGGTGGCGTAGACGATGCCGAGCGCGGCTTCGCCGGTCGAGACCAGTTTGAGTGCCGCGCGCACATTCTCGGCCTGCGCCACCTTGCCCTCGACCGAGGACCAGACGCCAAGCGATTCAAGCGCGGCCTTGCCGTATTTGCCGGCCGGCACCGCCTTGAAATCGCCCATGGCAAGCTTGCCGTCACCAATCAGCTTGGCGAGGTCGAAACCTTTCTCGATCTTGGTTTCGGCCTTCGAATCCTTCGGCGCCACCAGCACGATCTGGTTGCCGAGCAGCTTCACCTCGGTGTCAGGCTTGGTCAGCTTCTTGTCTGAGAGGTATTTCATCCAGTCGAGATCGGCCGAGATGAAGACATCGGCCGGCGCGCCGCCCTCGATCTGCTTGGCCAGCGCCGAGCTTGCCGCATAGGAAATGGTCGCCGCTTCGCCGACATCGGCCTCGCAGGCCTTGTTGACGGCGTCGAGGCCGTCCTTGAGGCTCGCCGCGGCAAAAACGACGACCTTGTCTTCGGCATGCGCCGCCGGCACGGCAGCCGCCAGCATGGCCGCAAAACCACCGATCGCAATCGCCCTCGATCCGAAACCTTTGCGCGTCAGCATGAAACTCTCCCTGGGTTTGAAATCCGATCGGCTCGCAGCCTGCCGACCGATATATCCGGATGAACATAACAAGGGAAGGCTTTTGCTCCACGTCGCCATTGTATTTTCAAGCTGTCGCGGCCTGCGATGATTTCGATCGGATACAGCGAAATAAAGATCGAAGGAGACGTCCCCATGAAAATCAGCGCCCGCAACATCCTTAAGGGAACGATCGTCGAGATCGCCAAGGGAGCGACCACCTCGCATGTCAGGATCGACATTGGCGGCGGCGCCGTCGTCACCGCCTCAATCACCAACGAGGCCGTCGCCGATCTGAAGCTCGAAAAGGGCAAGCAGGCCTATGCCGTGATCAAGGCGTCGGACGTCATGGTCGGCATTGACTGATCGGAGCCTGCTGCGGCCTAAACCGCGATCGGCGCCTTGATCGTCGCGTCGGCGAGGTAATTCTCGAGCCGGAAATCCTCGAAGCGGAAAGCAAAAAGATCCTTCACGTCGGGATTGATCCATAGCGTCGGCAGCGCCTTGGGCGTGCGCCGCAACTGTTCGCGCGCCTGTTCGAAATGGTTCGAGTAGAGATGCGCGTCGCCGAGCGTATGGATGAAATCACCCGGCTTCAGCCCGGTCACTTGCGCCACCATCAGCGTCAGCAGCGCGTAGGAAGCGATGTTGAACGGCACGCCGAGAAAGATGTCGGCGGAACGCTGGTAAAGCTGGCAGGAGAGCTTGCCCTCCGAGACATAGAACTGGAACAGGCAGTGGCAGGGCGGCAGCGCCATCGCTTCCACCTCGGCCGGGTTCCAGGCCGAAACGATCAGCCTGCGCGAATTAGGGTTTTTGCGTATCTCCTTGAGAAGGTTCGCAATCTGGTCGATCCCGCCGCCATGGCCATCCGGCCAGGAGCGCCACTGTTTGCCATAGACAGGACCAAGGTCGCCGTTCTCGTCGGCCCATTCGTCCCAGATGGAAACGCCGTGGTCGGTCAGGTATTTGATGTTGGTGTCGCCGGCCAGGAACCACAAAAGCTCATGCACGATCGACTTCAGGTGCAGCTTCTTGGTGGTGGTGACCGGAAAGCCGCGCGCCAGGTCGAAGCGCATCTGGTAGCCGAACACGCCACGTGTGCCGGTGCCGGTGCGGTCGCCGCGATCGGCGCCGTTTTCCAGCACATGCTTCAACAGGTCGAGATATTGGCGCATCGGTTTCGCCTCGATTCGGGGTTGCCGGTGATCATAGCCGAATCCGGCAACAGAAGCAGGCGCGAAATTCGCGCCGGCGTCTGCATCTTATAGGGTGTTCGTCAGAGGGAGCCGAGCTTGCCCAGGTCCTTGGCGACCAGATAGTAGAAGGTCACCCGGCTCTTGGTGTTGTCGGCCGCCATCGCCTTGCAGACCTTTTCGATCGAGGCATCGGCCTTGCTGCCGTCGGTGATGCCGAGCTTCTTGGAAACCCAACCCGCCTTGACGCGATCGAGTTCCTTGGGATCGGTGCAGGACACCAGCGAGGAATCGCGGTTCCTGAGCGCGATGCCCAGGTGCTTGACGATCTTGGCGACCGCGTCGGCGCTTGCCGCGGCGTCGTATTTCTTCACGTCTGCGAGATAGTCGGCCATCAGATTTCCCCACGTCGGCGCCACGGATCCGATCGATGAGGGCTGTGGCGCGCTGCCGCAACTTGTGCGCTAGGTCGTCAACTCCTCACCACCGCAAAGCTTCGGTTGAGACCGTTTGCAAGTCAACCCTTCGTGTCGCCGTTTGGGGCACAGTTTGACGCGGGCACAAAGCATCAATGCGGCCTTTCATTTTTTGCGATGCACCCCTATATTCGTTTTGTCGGCTTGACCGACTATGGCGATAAATGGGCGATGAAATAAGCCGTTCGGACCCGGGGGCGGTACCCGGCGCCTCCACCAAGAACCGCTCTGTCATTTAGGGCGGCTGTTGATGGGGGCGAAATAGGATCGACGAAGGTGTAAAGATCGTACTTTTGCCCGGCATGGTACCACCGTCATCGGGCTAAACCTGTAGTTGCAAATGACAACTATGCGGAAGCACGTCTCGCCGCGTAAGCGGTGCGATAGCTTCAATTCAAGCCCTAGAGGTTCGCACTTCTAGGCGGGGTTCGGAGGTACCTGGCAACAGAAACCTCCACTTCTCCCCCCTCTCCTCACGTGTTTTCGCTGCGGCCCGAAGCCATTTCGGAGCGGCATGCATCATTTGGCGAAGCGTTTGGCGCCGGCGACACAGAGGACCACCGCGGCAGTGACGGCGACCATGGCCCAACTCACGGCTTCATGCAGTAAGGTCCCAGCGAGCGTCAGTCCGAAAAACGGCTGCAGCAGCTGCAATTGCCCGACGGCGGCAATGCCGCCCTGGGCAAGCCCCCTGTACCAGAAGATAAAGCCGATCAGCATGCTGAACAGGGAGACGTAGGCAAGACCGATCCAGGCCGCCTGCCCCGTTCCCGCGAACGAATTTGGCATGATGAAGATGGCCAGCGTTGCCATGATCGGCAACGAGATAACCAGCGCCCAGGAAATCACCTGCCAGCCGCCGAGCGTCCGCGACAGCTTTGCGCCTTCGGCATAGCCAAGACCACAAACGACGACGGCCGCGAGCATCAGCATGTCGCCGACCGGCGACACAGAAGAACTCTGCGTTAGTGCAAATCCGGCAACAAGGCTGCTGCCGAGGCATGAGAACAGCCAGAAGGCCGGACGCGGCCGCTCGCCGCCGCGTATCAACCCGAAAATCGCCGTCGCCAGTGGCAGCAGGCCGATGAAGACAATAGAATGCGCCGAGGTGACATGCTTGAGCGCCAGCGCCGTCAGCAGAGGAAAACCGACGACGACGCCAAGCGCGACGACGATCAGTGAAACGACATCGCCTGCTCCCGGCCACTTCTCGCGGAAAGCCAGCAACAGACAGAGTGCCAGCACGCCGGCGATGCCCGCGCGGGCAGCGGTGAGGAACACCGGGTCGAAGGCGGCCACCGCCACCCGTGTCGCCGGCAACGATCCGCTGAAGATCAGCACCCCGAGAAAGCCGTTGATCCAGCCGCTGGTCGCCTTGTCCATCACACCTGTCCTGTTCGTCGCCAGTATCGGTTGCGTCGAGCCGATTTCTAAGAGACAGTGCATGACAGTTTTAGCAAACTGTAATGGCTGCAGGAGCAGTACGGATGGACACCAGGCTGGATAGTCCGAACGATGCCGGCACGCTTGTCGAGCGCGTCATGGCAGCGATTCGGCAACGCATCGTCGGACGAACGCTGGCACCGGGCGCAAAGCTGCCATCCATCCGTGGCTTTGCCAAAGTCATGGACGTTTCGAAGTCGACCGTGGTCGAAGCCTATGACCGGCTCGTCGCCGAAGGCGTCGTCCAGTCGCGGCGCGGTTCGGGTTTCTATGTCGCCGGCCACCTGCCGCCGCTGGCTCTCGCCGAAATCGGTCCGCGCCTGGATCGCGCGGTGGATCCGTTCTGGGTGTCGCGGCAATCGCTGGAAGCCGGCGGCGACACAATGAAGCCGGGCTGCGGATGGCTGCCCGCCGCATGGATGCCGCAAGCCGATTTGCGCCGGTCGCTGCGCGGCCTTGCCCGTGCCGATGCGACTGCTTTGACCGACTACGGCACGCCGCTTGGCCTTCTGCCGCTGCGCCAGCTTCTATCGCGGCGCATGGCGGAGCGCGGCATCGAGGCAGCACCCGACCAGATCATGCTGACTGAATCCGGCACGCAGGCGATTGACCTGCTGTGCCGGTTCCTGCTCGAGCCGGGCGACACCGTGCTTGTCGACGACCCCTGCTATTTCAATTTTCTTGCCTTGCTGCGCGCCCATCGCGCCAAGGTCGTCAGCGTTCCCTACACGCCTTCCGGCCCCGACATGGAGCTGTTCGGCCAAGCGCTGAGCGAGCATCGGCCGCGCCTCTACATCACCAATTCGGCGATCCACAATCCGACCGGGGCGACGCTCTCGCCTGTCACCGCGCACCGGCTGCTGAAGCTCGCCGAGCAATCGGGGCTGACCATTATCGAGGACGATATTTTCGCCGACTTCGAGCATGAGCCGGCGCCGCGTCTGGCCGCGTTTGACGGGCTCGACCGGGTCATCCACATCGGCAGTTTTTCCAAGACGCTGTCGGCGGCGACGCGGTGCGGCTTCATCGCCGCGCGGCGCGACTGGACCGACGGGCTGATCGACCTGAAAATCGCCACCTCATTCGGCGGCGGCCCGATTGCCGCCGAGCTTGTCCTTGGCATTCTCCGGGATGGAACCTACCGCAAACATATCAACGGCCTGCGCGATCGCCTGTCCCGCGCCATGGCGGAAACGGGCGCGCGGTTGAAGGCCATGGGCATCAAGCCATGGATCGAGCCCAGGAGCGGCATGTTCCTGTGGTGCACGCTGCCCGAGGGTCTGGACGCCGCCGATATTGCGCGGCGGGCATTGGCTGAAAACATTGTGCTGGCGCCGGGAAACGCCTTCAGCTTGGCGCAATCCGCCACCGGGTTTCTGCGCTTCAACGTTGCGCAATCATCGGATCCGCGCATCTTCTCGGTGCTTGAAAGGGCGATGCAAGGTGAAATGCGCGCATGAAAAAGGCCGGGACTGACCCGGCCTTTTTCGATCTCGGTGGTGTTGCTTATTCTGCCGGCGCTTCAACGGCGTCGCGCGAACGGCCAAGCGTCACTTTCGCCAGCGTGAACGAGATAACCGCGCAAAGCGTGATGCCGGCCACCATCGGCAGCGGTGTGCCGTCGAAGAACACACCGGCGACACCCATGGCGACCGCACCGATGGCGAAGTGCAGCGTGCCCATCAGCGCCGACGCCGTGCCGGCGATCTCGCCATGCTCTTCCATGGCCAGCACCGACGTGGTCGGGATGACGAGGCCGAGGAAGCCGTAGCCGACAAACAGCAGCGCCGCCATCACGTCGAGCCGGTCGACGCCGGTTGCCATCACCGCAAACAGCACCACCATCGTCGTCGCATAGCCGGTCACCGCGACCCGCACCACGCGCCGCAGCCCAAAGCGCTCGGCCAGCAATCCGGTCAGCTGCGACATGCCGATGAAGGCAACGGCGTTGATCGAGAAGAACACGCTGTAGACCGAAGGCGACAGCCCATAATGGTCGATCAGGATGAAGGACGAGCTCGAGAGGTAGACGAAGAAGCTGGCAATGCCGAAGCCGGCGATCGCCACCAGGCCCAGGAAGTTGCGGTCGCCCATCAGCAAACGGTAACCGGCAAGCGCGGTGCCGAAGGACGAACCGACGCGTTCTTCCACCGGCCGTGTCTCCTTGAGAGAGGTCGCGAGCAGAATGGTGGCGAGCAGCGCCGCACCGGTCACCGTCCAGAACACGGCGCGCCAGCCGAAATTCTCGATGATCTGGCTGCCGGTCAGCGGCGCCAGGATCGGCGACACTGAAAACACCAGCATCAGCAAGGACATCAGCTTGGCGGCCTCAGTGCCGGTATGAAGGTCGCGCACGATGGCGCGCGGCACCGCCATGCCGGCGCTGGCGCCAAGGCCCTGCAGGAAGCGGAAGGCGATCAGCCACTCGATGGTCGGCGCCATTGCCGAGCCGATGCCACCGATCATGAACAGCACGAGGCCGCCATAGAGCGGCAGCTTGCGGCCGACCATGTCGGAGATCGGCCCGACGACAATCTGGCCAAAGCCCATGGACAGAAAAAAGATCAACAGGCTCATCTGCACGGCCGCGGTGCCGGCGTGCAGATCCTCGCCGATCGAGGGCAGCGCAGGCAGATACATGTCGATGGCGAAGGGGCCGATGGCGGACAACAAACCGAGCACGACCGCGATGCGGAGGAATTTGGGACTCATGATAATGGCTTCTTTCAAATTCTGGTTGCCACCGCAGAGCGGCGTCCAACCTTAGGACGTTCCATCCCGTGAAATTCCGACTCCAGAGCGAATAGATTCGTCTCTCCAAGAGCGACTTCTGTTCGTCTCTCCGGAGCGAAATCTCTTTGTGTTATGTCCACAAATTTAGACAGTCTTGTCTAATTCGTCAATCACCTCTATATAGATTTTGATGAAGCTGCACGTCACTCCTGACATTTTCCCGCCACGCGGCCATGAGGCCAAGCGCACATCGATTGTTGATGCTGCAGCCTCGGTGTTTTGCCGGGAAGGCTTTGCCGGTGCCAATATTGACCTGATCGCGGTCGAGGCCGGTGTCTCGCGCCAGACCGTCTACAATCATCATGGCGACAAGGAGAGGCTGTTCGTTGCCGTCGTGCGCGATCTCACCGAGCGCTGCAATGCCGGCATTTTCGCCACCTTCGCCAGCTTCCCCGACCAGCCCAGGGATCTCGAGGCCGACCTGATCGGCTTTGCGGTGCGCATGAACCGAAATTGCATCTGCAACCGCGATGGAAAATTCCTGCGCAAGCTGATCCAGACCGAAGGCGAGCGCTATCCCGAGCTTTTTGCCGAGTGGCGCGACCAGGGGCCAGGCAGGACATGGCCCGCACTTGCCGCCCGTTTCGCCCGCCTCGCCCATGCCGGGCACCTGACGATCGACGATCCCGATGTCGCGGCGCGCCAGTTCCTGGCGCTGGCCAACGCCGAACTGCAGACAACCTTCATGCTCGGCGGCTCGCCTGGCGATGATGAGGTTCTGCAGTCCGCAACCAACGGCGTGCGCACGTTCCTGCGCGCTTTCGGCAAGCGGCAGGCGGTCCGCGCCGACAAACACAGCGCCCTTGCCGGCGCCTGAGCGATCAAACTCGCAGGCATCATCCCCTCGCATCTGCGAAGTCGAGCGCTATATCCGGTTTACGCCGCCCTCAAGCTTGATTACAGCTATGCGGACGATTCAACGGAACCCGACCGCCACATGGCCGACGACCACATCCGCTACGACATTCTGGCCCAGGAGGCGTTGCGCGGCGTCATGCGCAAGGTCCTGGCCGAGGTCGCGCGCACCGGCCTGCCAGGCAACCATCATTTCTTCATCACCTTCCTCACCGGGGCACCGGGCGTACGCGTGTCTTCGCGCCTGCGCGAGCGCTATCCCGAACAGATGACCATCGTCATCCAGTTCCAGTACTGGGACCTGAAAGTGACCGATACAGGCTTCGAAGTGGGCCTGTCCTTCTCCGACGTGCCGGAAAAGCTGGAAATCCCGTTCTCGGCCGTGCGCGGCTTTTACGACCCGTCCGTCAACTTCGAACTCGAATTCGACGTCAAGACGGACACGCCCGCGGAGGACGAACCAACGGCCAAGCCTGCTCCAGAGCCGCTCGCCATCGTCACCGAGAAAAAGCCGGAGACGAAGAAGAAGGCTGCCGCCGAGGCCGAAAAGAAGGCTGCCGTGGCCGACGCCGCCGCCGGCAAGGGCGCCGATGTCGTCTCGCTCGACGCCTTCCGCAAGAAGTGACCTGACGGGTCGTCGCGAAAGAGATGGCCGACATCGTCAATCTTCGCCAGGCGCGCAAGCAGAAGACGCGGATTGAGAAGGACCGTCTGGCCAGCCAGAACCGGGCACTGCACGGCCGCACCAAGGCCGAGCGCGAGCGTGACCGCCTGAGCGCCGACAAGGCCGAAAAGTTCGTCGCCGGCCATCGTCGCGACAAGTCCGCCGACCCGGACTAGGCATCGAGCCGAAAAGTGTTCAGCGGTTTTCGGAAAAATCCGATGCTTGAACAAAGAGACAGGAGCGAATGTGAGCCCGGTCGAAAAACGTTCGGTCACCATTCGCGGCCACCGCACCAGCTATTCGCTTGAAAAGCCGTTTTACGACGACCTCGTCATCATCGCGGCTGCGCGAAAACTGACATTGGCGGCGCTGGTCGCTGAAATCGACGAAACCCGTCCACGCGACGCCAACCTGTCCTCGGCGCTCAGGCTCTATGTGCTGGACTGGGCAAAGCGCGGGATGGGAGCCTAGCCGCCACCCAGCGACTTCAGCAGATTGTCGACCGAGAACGGGTTGGCCTTCGGCTTCGGCGGGGCCGGCGGTGGATTGTCGTTGACGCCGGGGAGCGACCGGTCGACCTTTGGCGCCTGCTCCGCAGCCTTGCGTTCAGCTTCGAGCTTGGCCTTTTCCTGCGACGCAATGCGCATCGCATCTTCCGCCTTCTTGCGCTCCTGCTCTTCAGCCTTCGCTGCTTCCTCGGCAGCCTGCTGCTCGGCCTGAGCCTTTGCATCGGCATCCGCCTTGGCCTTTGCGTCTGCTTCCGCCTGGGCTTTCGCCTCGGCCGCAGCCTTTGCTTCGGCGTCGGCCTTGGCCTTTGCGTCGGCCTCGGCCTGAGCCTTGGCTTCGGCTTCCGCTTTCGCCCTGGCGTCCGCTTCAGCCTGCAACCGCGCCGCCTCCTCCTGCTTGCGCAATTCCTCGGCCGCTCTGTCGCGCTCGGTTTGCAGCGCCGCGTAATAACGCACCTCGCGCCGCAGCCGCTGCTTTTCAAGCAGTGCCGCCTGCATCGCCTCGACCCGCTGCTGTTCCTTCTCCAGCGCACGCTGGGTCAGGAACTGCGCCAGCGGTTCGCTGTCGAACTGACGTTTCGCCGCGCCGAGTGGTCCGTCTACGCTGAAATTCATCGTCGGTTCGGAGCCGACCAGCGCCTCGTCGCCGGGCCTGTAGGCGATCGATCCCTTTGCTGCGACGGTGCCGGCATTCAGGTCCGCTGTGACGTCGGCGGACAAGGTCGCCTGCGGATTTTCGAGTTTGACCGGCGGTGCCCTGAGCATGCCGCCGGCAATCGCGAAGGCAACATCCGTGTCCTGCGCCGGAAAGCTGCCATCCCCTGCAATCTGCGGCGCAAAATCCGCGGTCCTGGCGGCATCGATATCCCGTCCGATCGCATCGGCCTTGGCAATGAAGGCGCCGAAGGCATCAGGATTGACGCCGGCAATGATCAGGCCTTTCAGCACTGCCGTGCCGGAGCCGGACAACGCCGCCACCATGCCATCGACCGATTTGCCGCTGGTCGAAAGCGACGTGGAGAAATCACCGCTTCCCGTCATTCCGGCGTCCGGCAGCACGGTGGCCAGATCTGCGCTCGACAGTTTCATCTGACCGGTGAAAAGCCCGGTGCCGTCAGTGTTCTTCAATTCGAACAGCCCAGTCAGCGCACCACCCAGGAGCTTGGCCTTGAGGTCCGAAACGCGAATGCCTTCCTGGTCCAGCTTCAGCGTAAAGGCCGCGTCGTAGGCTGAGGCGAACGAGCCGGCGGCAAGGGCCGCCGTGGTCAGGTCGAGGTCGGCGGTGAACGGCAGGCTGGACTTCTGGCTGAAAGGCGCCGTCGGCCAGGCCCCGCCTTCACCAAGGAAAGCCTGGTCGCCGAATAGCGTCACCGCCATCGGGTCGAGGTCCAGTTCGTCGAGCGTCAGCGCGCCGGCAAGATGCGGCAGCCCGTCCTTCACATCGATGTTGAGGTCACCGGCAACCGCCGCTTCGTTGATGGCGCCGCTGAGCCCGCTGAGCACCAGCAGGCCATTGCCGAAATCGGCATCGGCCGTAAGCGACGTCGACATGCCTGCCCCCATGCCCGGCAGCCCGACGCCGGCCGTCATCAGCCATGGCTCGATGTCGGTGGCCTCGAGGCTGACCTTGCCCTTGGCGGTGGCCCCTTGCGGCGTGTCGGCGACAGTCCCGTCGAAGCCGGCCTTGAAGTCGTCGGCGGCAAGACTGACGCTCGTCGCCAGGCCGCCGCCAAGCGTGCCTTTGGCCGAGACATCCGTGGTTGCCTGACCGAGCATGCCAAGCGGCAGCGCCGGAAAACCATAGAGCGCCATCAGTACCGTGGCGTCAGGGTTTTTGGCATTGAAGGTCAGTGCCAGCGGCGCATCGAGAAGCCGATCGGGCGCCCCCTTGCCGGACAGCGACGCCGAAAAAGCCGAGCCACCGGCCTTGCCTTGCCCGCTGACCGCGAGCCCCGTGGTGCCGTCACCATTGTCGGCGGCACTTGCCACCAGATCGATGCGCGCGTCCTGGAACAGGTCGGGGTACGCCGCCGAGCGCGCCGAGAGCCCCTTTAGCATGGCGTTGTCGGGATAGTGCTGCGCGGCCACATCGATCAACGGCTTGAGGTCGACAGCGACCACGGAGGCATCGAGCTTGCCCGTCGGGCTCTCCGGAAAATCCTTGATCCGGCCGGTGGCGCTGATCGAAGCGCCAGCCAGCCCGCCGAGCGAAAGCCGGTCGATTTCGAGCAGACCGTCACGCAGTCTCAACGCCGTATCGACTGTATCGGCGGTCAACCCGCCGGCACTGACCGGCCCCGCCTTGATCTGGAAATCGAGATCGCGGTCGGAAAAACGGTTGGCGCCCTTGTCGCTGACGAAGATCGAGGCAAAGGCCGCCAGACCATCGACGTCGAGTTCGCCGCCTTGCAGCCGCATCAGCACCGACGGCTTGGCATCGTCGGGCTGGCTGGAATCGATGCGGCCGGAAAATTTCGCCTTGCCGAGGATGAGTTCGAGATCGCTGAAGGCCTGGCGCTTCTCTGAGAGATCGACCTTGGCCTTGAAGCCGGCGGCGGGCAGCAGGCGGATCGCCTCGTCGACATCCTTCGACAGCCAGGCGGCAAAGCCGGAAGGTTGCGCCACGGCCAGCAGCAGCGAGCCGGTGAAGTTGAAGTTTTCCTCGACGCTGAGCATGCCATTGGCTTCCAGCGTGGCGCGGCCGGGCAGCGTCGCGGCGAGCGACTTCACCGACCAGCCGCCATCGGTCGGTTCGGCGGAAAGATGCACGTCGCGAACCGTCGTGTCGCCGGCCACCACCGCCGGCAGCTTGACCTCGACGGTGCCGGGTATGCTCGGCTTCGGCAAATCGAGCAGCGCCTGCTCAAGTGCTGCGACGCGCTTGGACAGCGTCAGCCCGGCGCCGGCCGCGGCCCCCACTGCTTCGTCGAACTGCACCTGCGCGCCATTGGCCTCGATCGAAAAGCGCGGCTTCAGCCCAAGGTCGACGCTTGCCTTGCCGTCGGCGGTATAGGGATTGTCGAGCGGCCCGGTCTCGAAGCGGAATTCATCGACACCGAGTTTCTGGTGGTCGAGCGAAAACTTGCCGTTCAACCGGAAGCCAGGATCTGGCTTGCCGGCGCTGACCTTGACCGTTTCGCCATCGGTGCCGCGCAGCGCAGCCGAATTCTTGTCGGCGCCTGAAATCTTGAACTGGCCCGAATAGACCGCGGCCCCCTTGACGATACCGGCATTACCGTCGCTCTCGATGATCACTGGATAGGCATCCGGATCGGCCTTGAGCCGGAGCCGCATCTGCCCGGTGCCGTCGGCCTTGCCGGTGGAAGCGGTGATCGCGGTGCGCAACCCGTCGAGCCGCAGTGATCCATCCATCCGCCATGGCCCGGCCAGCGACTTGGCCGAGATCGTCGAATTGATCTCGGAAATGAGATGGCTGCGCCCGCCGGCGGCATGGCTCAACGCAATCTCTCCTTCCGTCACCGTCAGCTTCTCGATCGAGATCTGGTTGAGGTCGAAGGGCGAGGACGGCCGCATCGCCCAGTCGACGGTGCCGTCGGCGGCGATGTCGATGGTCGCCTTCGGCCGCACCAGCCGCATGTCGAAGATCAGCACCTCGCCGCGCAGGAAGGGCGCCAGTTCCGCATCCATCGAAAACGTCTCGACGGTCATTGCCGGCTGGCCGCCCGGACCGCCGGCGACGGTGACGTTCGAAAACGTCACCGAGGGAAACGGCAACAGCCGCGCCGTCGCGTCACCCTCGACGGTGACCTTGCGGCCCAGGACGGCGCTCGCCTCGCGTTCGAACTCTGCGCGGTAGCCGGTCCAGTCGATAAAATACGGCACCACCAGCGCCGCACACAGCACCAGCACCAAAAGACCACCGAAGATCACGAACAGGCGTGCGAGCATCAGCTCCAGTTGGGTTGGTTGAAAACCAGCCGCACTCTACCCGCATCAGCGTGTCGATAAAGAGGCAATTTCCTCAGCAAACACATTGCGGTTGGCCTGAGGCGGTGCGCCCGATCACCGACGTCCGATCGTCTCTATCAACGCCGTTAGAACAGCTCCCTCATGGAGGTTCGCCGAAAAGCCCTCGGCGATGAATTCCAGCGTCGAATCGTGGAACGTCAAGATGAAGTGCCGATAGCCGGAAAACAGCTCCGGTGTATGAGATGAGTGAACCCGATTTGCCTTTTCCAGGGACCCGATCCAGGAAGAATTGAGGACTTCGAACGCGGAATACGGCCGCAGTCCCAGCCCATACAAGCGGTGCCCGTGAATGGCTTCGTCGTTTGGCAGGCCGAATTGAAATACCAGATAAGGATCCGCCGTCAGGATGGCGATCGACTGACCGCGTGTCGCGGACGAAATCGAGCGCGGATTCGTGCCGTCGAATGACGGATCCGCGCTGTGGGCAATATAGGCAATGAGCAGCCTGCCCTCATCGGCAAAGACATGCGGCAAAGGCGCGCCGGCGGACGACAGCGGCACGTCGATCGGTATCAGAGCCTCCGATGCCGGCATCTATTGGCCCTCCCTCGGCAACGACGCAGCTTCTCGCGCTCTGCAGAATTATCCCGCTATGGCCCTTTGGCGATATTCGTTCAGCAGCATTACCATCTCCTCGGGCGACAATGTCCAGCCCTTGGGCAATGCGGCTTCGGCCCCCAGGCTTTTGGTGACGCTGCGCATGACGGAGCTTTTCTTGACCCCCGGTGCAAAATTGTAGCCGATCATATCGCCGATTCTGCGCCGACGATGGACGACGAAGAAGCCTTCGATATCCTTCCAGGGGACTACCTTGGGCGATCGAACAAGACCGCCGCCGAGACTGAAACCTTGTCCGTTCAGCACCAGAATCTGCGGGCGCACAAGCTGCCACGCAAATACCAACGCGCCCAGCCCGAAAAAGGCCATACACAACCAAAGGCCGGCAGTGTCGCCGTCCTTGGAGACATAAATCAGGAAAGCGCAGGCCAGGACAAAGAAAAGGCTGGCCGACAGCAACAACAGTGTCTTGCCGCGCGATGCGCTTATCACCAGGGGCTCCATAGTCTCGGTCCCGTATCGCATTGCCGCTCCTCACATTTCGGCTATGCAGGTAGTATCTTGCCCGGGTTCATGATGTCTTGCGGGTCGAGCGCTTTTTTTATGGAACGCATGATATCGACGCCATGGCCGAGTTCATGGCGCAGGAAGCCGATCTTGCCCTGGCCGATGCCGTGTTCGCCGGTGCAGGTGCCGTCCATGGCGATCGCCCGCATGTTCAGCCGCGCGACGAATTTTTCCGCCAGCGCGATCTCTTGTGGGTTCTCGACGTCCATCAGCACCAGCACGTGGAAATTGCCGTCGCCGGCATGGCCAACGATCGGCGCGATCAGCCCCATTTCGGCAATGTCGGCCTCGGTCTCGGTGACGCATTCGGCAAAGCGCGAGATCGGCACGCAGACATCGGTCGACAGGCCCTTGGCGCCGGGCCGCAGCGTCAGCGACGACCAGTAGGCGTCATGCCTGGCCTTCCACAGTTTCGTCCGCTCCTCGGCGACACTGGTCCACAGGAACGGTCCGCCGCCATTTTCTTCCGCAATCATGCCGAAGGTTTCCGCCTGCTCGGCAACGCCGGCATCGCTGCCGTGGAATTCGACGAATAGGCACGGGCTCTCGGGATAATCGAGCTTCGAATAATTCTTCATCGCCCGCATCTGCAGCGCATTGACCAGCTCGATGCGCGCCACCGGAATGCCCATCTGGATCGTTGCGATGACAGCATTGCAGGCAGCCTCGACGCTCGGAAACGGGCAGACACCGCCGGAGATCGCCTGCGGAATGCCTTGCAGCTTCAAGGTCAGCGAGGTGATGATGCCGAGCGTGCCTTCCGAGCCGACCAACAGCCGGGTCAGATCATAACCGGCCGAGCTCTTTTTCGCCCGCTTGCCGGTGGTCACCGTCTCGCCGTCGGCCATCACGGCCGTCAGCGACAAAACGTTTTCGCGCATGGTGCCGTAGCGCACCGCATTGGTGCCCGATGCGCGCGTCGCCGCCATACCGCCGAGCGAGGCATTGGCGCCTGGATCGATCGGGAAGAACAGGCCGGTGTCGCGCAGATGCCGGTTCAAATCCTCACGCGTCACGCCAGGCTCGACCGTGCAATCGAGATCCCCAGGATTGACCGCGAGGATGCGGTTCATCCGCGACGTATCGACCGAGATGCCGCCGCCGGGCGCGTTGGTGTGACCCTCCAGCGAGGAGCCGACGCCAAAGGCGATCACCGGCACGCGATGCGCGGCGCAGGCGCGCACGATCTCCTGCACCTCTTCAGTCGTCTCCGGAAAGGCGACGCCATCCGGCGCCTGCGTCGGGATATAGGTGGTGGTGTGCGCATGCTGGGCGCGGATTGCCTGGCCGGTCTGGAAGCGCTCGCCAAGCTGCTGCTTGAGGATGCCAAGCACGGCCGCGATGCCTTCTTCGTTGCGCTCGACCGGATTGAGGTCGCTCAGAGCCATGAATTCCTCCGCGAATGGACCAGCGTCCACGCTTGTTATGCATCTATGGATGCGTAGTCTCACCAGCCACGCTCTGTCCAGCAAAGACGAAAAGGAAGCCTTCCATGCCCATCCCCGCCCCCTTCGTCTCAAAGCCCATGGACATCGAGAAGGACTGGATCGACTACAACGGCCATCTCAACATGGCCTACTACAACGTGCTGTTCGATCGCTGCTCCGACGAAGCCTTCGAGGCGATGGGCATGGGGCTGGATTATGTGAAGCAGCGGCGGCTGACCATCTACACAGCCGAAGTCCACGTCTGCTACGTCCAGGAACTGCACCTCGACCACAAGGTCGTCGTCTCCTTCCAGCTCATCGACCATGATGAGAAGCGGCTGCGGGCCTATCAGGAAATCCGCCATGTCGATGGCTGGCTTGCCGCCACCTCCGAAACGCTGTCGCTGCATGTCGACATGTCCGGCCCCAAGGTAGCGCCCTTTCCCGCCGATGTGCTGGCCAAGGTCGAGGCCTCGCGCGCCGCCCATGCCGTGCTGCCAATGCCGGAGCGCGCCGGCCGCTCGATCGGTATTCGCCGCAAGACATCTTGAACCCGGAGCCGACCGCCGTTAACCTTACTGGGGTTTTAACGTGAACAAGCGAATTGAGGCGTTGAACGACTCAGCGCGGCGGTAGAAACCGTTCGCATCGGGGTTGCGATGCGGGCGGCAGGGCGGAAGCCGGTTCGAGGGAAGTGCATGAAAACCGACATCAAGGTCGAGGTCGACAGGCTGGCCGCCGATCCGCGCATCACCGACTATGATTTCTGGCGCTCGTTGAAGAACGTCAACAACGAGATCTTTCACATCGCCAACAGCAACGAGCCGATACCCTTCGACATGATCCGCTGGCGCGCCATCCTGAAACAGGCGCGCATGAAGCGCGGCCGCGCCTGAGAATCAGCGCCCGCTAAGCACGGCTTCCAGCGGCGAACGCGCCACCACCGGTGACGACTGGATGATCGCCGTGTTGGTCATCGCGTAAGGGATGATGCGGTCGATCACCCGCTCGAGTTCGCCTACCGAGCCGACATGCGCCAGCGCGATGAAACAATCCTCGCCGGTCACCCGGTCGCATTGCGCGATTTCCGGGAGGTCGCGGATGATCTCCGCCACGACAGCCAGGTGCCCCGGCACCGGCCTGATCCGCAGCCATGCCGACAGCTTCATGCCAAGCGCAGCCGGATTGATCCGCACCGTATAGGCCTCGATGACGCCGCTCTCCTGCAACCGCTTGATGCGCTCGGCCACGCTCGGCGCCGACAGGCCGACCGCGCGTGCCAGTTCCGCGGTGCTGGTGCGCGCATCCTTTTCCAGCAGGCGCAGAATCCTGAGATCCGCTGCATCCAGATCCGGAATTTCATTTCGAAGGCGTTTCACGGAAAAATCCTTGTATCCAGATAGAAGACGACCGCATTGGCCAACCATCGCCCATATAAATCATGGAAATCGCCTGCGATACTGATCGCATGGATGATCAAGCGCAAGCACCCGTCGCCAACCCCGCCCGCTCTGTCTATGCAAACCTGGCAAGCTCGCTGCCACCGCATGTCTGGTTCGGCGTCAGCGCCGTATTCCACTATCTCGGGCCGGCTTTCGCCGTGCTACTGTTTCCGCATGTCGGCGTGCTTGGCATGGCATGGCTGCGTATCGCCACCGCCGCCCTCGTCTTCGCGCCCCTGACGCGGCCCTGGACGGTCTTTGCCTGCGCTGACCGGCGGACGCGGTTGCTGCTTCTGGCCTTCGGCGCTTGCCTGGCGGTGATGAACTGCTCGTTCTATCTCGCACTCGACCGCTTGCCGATCTCGCTGGTCGCGGCGATCGAATTCGTCGGCACCATCGGTGTCGCGCTGATCGGCCTTAGGAGCCCGCGCAATCTCGCCGCCCTTGCGGTCGCCGTTGCCGGCACCTTGCTGCTCATCGACGTCAAATGGGCAAGCGACCCGATCGGCCTGTCCTGGGCTTTTCTCAACGGCGCTCTGTTCATAGGCTACATCGTGCTTGGCCACCGCGTCGCCCGTGCCGGCGCCGGCGACGGCATTGCCGGCCTCGGTGCGGCCATGGCGGTCGCCTTTCTCGTCGTGCTGCCGGTCGGTTTCACCGATGCGCTGCCGGCGTTTGTCTCACCACCGCTGCTGCTTGCCGCCATCGGCGTCGGCATCTGCTCGTCGGTCATTCCCTATATCTGCGACCAGCTCGCAATGTCGCGCCTGCCGCGTTCCAGCTTCGCGCTGATGCTGTCGCTGCTGCCGGTTACCGCAACGCTGATCGGCATCGTCGTGCTCGCCCAGATTCCGAGCCTCAGCGACTGTATCGGCATCGCGCTGGTGGTCGCCGGCGTCGCCTTCCACAAGCCGGCGCCCGGTTGATGCGGATCGACTAGGCCAGTTTCTCCTTTAGGAACGCGATCGTCCGCCCCCAGGCGAGATCCGCAGCCTTCTTGTCGTAGCGCGCGGCCGATGTATCGTTGTTGAAGGCATGGTTGGCGCCGTCGTAGACATAGACGGCGTATTCGACATGCGCCGCATCGAGCGCCTTCTTGTAGGCGTCGATGCCGGCATCGATGCGCTCGTCCAGGCCGGCATAGTGCAGCAGCAGCGCCGCCTTGATTTTCGGCACCTCCTCGGCCTTCGGCTGCATGCCGTAATAAGCGACACCGGCGGCGAGATCGGGCGCGTTGACGGCCAGCGTGTTGACCGTGCCGCCGCCCCAGCAGAAGCCGACGGCGCCAACCTTGCCATTGCCGTCCTTGTCGGCCTTGAGGAAAGCGACTGTTGCGACGGCATTGGCCGCTGTCTGTGCCGGGTCCAGTTTGGCGAACAGGTCGCGCGCCTTGTCCTCGTCGCCTGGCGTGCCGCCGAGCGGCGACAGGAAATCCGGCGCCAGCGCCACGAACCCTTCCAGCGCCACGCGTCGCGCCACGTCGCGAATATGCGGGTTGAGCCCCCTGTTTTCATGCACGACGATGACCGTGCCGAGCTTGCCGGTCTGCGCCACCGGCTTGACCAGATAGCCCTTCATCTCACTACTGCCGCCGGGATAGGTGATGTCTTCGCCCTTCACGCGCGGATCGTCGTCGGCGACGATCGCCGCCTGCGCGGAATTGGCGGCAAGCAACGGCGCAATCGCGGCGGCCGCGGCACCCGATCCGGCCAGCCTTGTCAGCTGTTCCATGAAGCGGCGGCGGTCGAGCGTCATATGCGTGTATTCGTCATAGGCATCGATCATCGCCTGGGTAATGGCAGGCTTGGTGCTGGCGGTTTCCGTCATGATGCGCTCCTCGAGTTCGGACATGCCTGCCGCGCAAGATAGGGGCGAGGTCCGCATGGTCCAGTCACGGGTGAGTGAGACGCCACGTGCAAGACCGGCGCGTTGCCCTTTTTGCCGATCAAGCCTATGGACCGATGAAGGGATGTCCGTAAGGTGACGTCTTCGAGGAACAGGCGAATTTGCGCCGAGATGGGCGTCGGGGTGGCATGCTTGCACGCAAGGTGGGTAAATGGCGCACGCTCGGGCTGATGGCCCGTTTCGCGGCTGAACCGCTGACCGCAGCGCGTGACGCACACCGGGTTCTCGGCCCTTTCATTCGCGCCGAATACCCCCATTCGACGACGGCAAAGCCCAGGCGTGTCTTCATGATCGCCGATGCCGGGCTCTATCGGACCATGCTGTCCGACACAGAGACCTGGCGCAACGTGCAGATCAGTGCGACCAGCAAGCGATCGGGCGCCTCGAACCGGCTGTCCTACGGCATGACGCGGCTGCGCGGCGAGCGCCATGAGCACTACCGGAAGTTGTTCGCACCGCCGTTGAAGCGCCCCGCGGTCATGGCGATGAGCCCTGAAATGGCGAGGATCGCCGCGGAGCAGGTTGCAACCTGGCCCGTCGGTACGCCCTTCGAATTGACCGAAGCCGCCAAGACGATGGCCAAGCACCTGGCAATCGGCCTTCTCTTTGGCGACGACCACGCACGCGCCATGCCGATCGCCGAAATGATCGCGCGTGCCATGCAGGCAAGCTGGATCCTTCCCACCCCGGCCTACTTCCGCTGGTTGCGGGAGGCCGAGGGCCAGGAACGCGCCATCCTGTCATGGGCCGAGGAAAAGCGCGGCAACAAGGATGCGCAGGACATCCTCTCGATCCTGGTCAACAACACCGATGAAAAGGGCAATCCGCCTGCTGTCGAATTGATCGGCGGCATCGTCAGCTTCGTCTTCGGCGCCGCCTATGACACCTGCCAGAACGCGCTCGCCTGGACGCTGATCCTGCTGACCCAGCATCCCGACGCGATGGCGGAGCTGGTCGCCGAAATCGACGCCGCCACCGGCGGCCAGCCCGCGACCATGGACAGGATCGGCACGCTGCCAGTGCTCGACGCCACGATCCGGGAGGCGATGCGGCTGTTTCCACCGGTGCCGCTGCAAATGCGCAAGGCGACACGCCCGACGACTTTGGGTGATGAGCGGATTGCCAAGGGCGAACTTGTGCTGATCAGCGCCATGACCATCAATCGTGATCCCGAACTCTACCCCAACCCCGACAGTTTTCAGCCCGGACGCTGGGCGACGATCAAGCCGTCGCCGTTTCAATACACTGTGTTCGGGGCCGGCGGCCACATGTGCCCGGGCGTCACCTTCGGCATGCAGATGATGAAGATCGCGCTCGCGACCATCCTGTCGACGCGCACCGTGGAACTGGCGCCGAAGGCGCGGATCGCCTATCGAACCCGTGTAACGCTGGCGCCGATCGGCAACGTCGAGGTCATCATGCGCCAGCGCGGCCAATCCGTTCACCCGGGACGGGCCATCGGCCGCTTTCTCGAACTCGTCGACCTTCCCGCATTGACATAAGGACTGCCGATGACCGCGCAGCAGAAAATGGTCCGCATCTACGATCGGGTCATGAAAAGCAGCAAGCAGCGCCGCTACTATGGCGGCAGCGGCTTCTACAATTTCGGCTATTGGGCGAAGGACGCCACATCGCAGCGCGAGGCCAGCGAAGCCCTTGTCGACACATTGCTGGCGCGCCTGCCGAACAAGACCGGCAGCATACTGGACGTCGCCTGCGGGCTCGGCGCGTCGACGAAGCGCTTGCTGCTCTCCTACCCGCCGGAGACCGTCACCGCCATCAACATCTCCGACGCCCAGGTCGCAACGGCGCGCCAGAACGCGCCGGGTGCAACAGTGCTTCAAATGGATGCGGTCAAGCTCGCCTTTGCCGATGCAAGTTTTGACGCGGTGATCTGCGTGGAAGCAGCTTTCCATTTCGACACGCGCGCGGCATTCCTCGCGGAGGCGTTTCGCGTTCTCAAGCCTGGTGGCGGGCTGGTTCTCTCCGACATTCTGTTTCGCGGCTTCACATCGTCGATCTCGGATCGGCTGGGCGTTCCGAAAGCCAATCTCGTGCCCGACATTGCGGCCTATCGGACGTTCTTCGCCGCTGCCGGCTTTCAGGACGTCAAGGTGGAAGACGCAACCGACGATTGCCTCGGCGGCTTCCGCCGCAGCCTCGTTGCCTGGCCGGCATCGGAACGAAGAAAAGGCGCCATGAGCCTGAAGTCCAGCCTTGGCACGGCCGCCGTCTGCCGGCTGATTTCGGGGTATTTCGGTGCGGTCAGCAAGGCCTATTTGCTGGTGTCGGCAAAAAAGCCCTGACACGAGGGCCTTAATCACATTTTGGTCATATCCGGCAAATCTTGATGCAGCTGCCACAATATAGAGGGAAGCTGCCGGTGGCGGTCTCGTCCCTGCCCTGCAGTTGTGCTTATTCTGACCAAGAAGGAACAACGCCCATGACCTTCCCCACTCCGATCCTCGCCGGTGCGTTCATGCTTGCCGGCGCCGCCTTGCTGGCATTGCGGTCCGCCGCTTTGACTGCCACGAAGCGATCGATGGTCAAGGTCCGCAGCAACCGGCCCAGGCCCGCAGGCCGCCGCTCGAAAACCAACGGTTGAAATCCAAGGCCGAGGTGAAGACCATGAACGTCCAGGACATCGTGAACACCGTCTCCCAGAAGGCCGGCCTTGACCAGGCGACGACGGAGAAGGTCGTCGGCACCATTTTTTCGGTGCTCGAGCATGAGGCGGAAGGCACCAGCGCCTCCTCGTTCTTCGCCAAGATTCCTGGAGCCGGCGCCCTCGCCCAGAAATACGACGTCATGGCTGCTGGCGGCACCAGCGGCGGCGGCTTTCTGTCGTCGCTGCAAGGTGCGCTCGGCGGTGTGCTTGGCGAAAAGGCCGGCGCGCTGATCAACGGCGTTGCCGCGCTCAAGGCATCCGGCCTCGACATGACGCAGATCCAGAAGGCCGGCACGACCCTGATTCAGCAGGCGGAAGCCGCCGCCGGTCCCGACTTGACCAACAAGGTGCTCAGCTCGGTGCCCAGCCTGAAGAGCCATCTCGGGCTCTGATCCCGCCTTCTCTCCCTAAAATCCAGCGCACCGCGCCGGCGATTTGGTCGGCCGCGGATTGTCAGTGTCAAGGTTCAGCGGCCGGTGAAAGACCGGCGGATCGCCTTGAAGCAGGCGGTCTGCTGCCGTCAATAATATCGATATTATACGCCATATGAGGAGATTCTACACTTTCCGGAAACCATGGCCGGAGAAGGCACAAGCCCTTACCAGGGCAATTAACCACCTATTAGAAGTAGAAAACCACAGTCAGGATTGAACTATCGGTAGTCCTGTTTTTGGGGGCAGTTGCCTTTTCTCGCCTATGTCAAACCCGCTTCGGATACGGCATGCCAGTCGTTCGTGACAGCCGGGCCAGGGTTTGATCGACGCAGAAGATCAGGCAATGCCTCCACAGAGATCGAAGGAAGCATCCGCTCATGATGCGTGTCATCTCCTGCGTGGCAATGGAACACAACCTCTGGCTGGTGCTCGTCGCGGCGGTGGTCTGCAGCGCCGGTTCCTGGGCGACGATCCGGCTGTTCCTGCGCGCCCACGAGGCCACCGGCCTGCAACAGGTCGGCTGGCATTTCCTGACCGCGGTCTGTGCCGGATCGTCGATCTGGTGCACCCATTTCGTCGCCATGCTGGCCTACGATCCGGGCGCACCCATCACATTCGATCCGGTGTTGACCATCGCATCGCTATTCATCGCGATTGCCGGAACGGCCGCTGGCTTCATCGCCGCTTCGGGCCACGCCCCGCGCATTGCCCCCATCGTCGGCGGCACCATTGTCGGCCTGGCGATCTCCGGCATGCACTATACGGGCATGGCGGCCTACCACGTCGACGGCCTGGTCGAATGGGACATGACCTATCTCGTGGCCTCGATCCTGCTGGCGGTGGTTTTTTCCTGCCTGGCGATCAACGTCGCCCTGAACGACCGTATATCGGGCCACAAATATCTGGCGGCGGCCATTCTGGTTCTGGCCATCGTCAGTCTGCATTTCACCGCCATGGCGGCGTTGCAGGTGACGCCGATGGCCATGCGCGGCGACTATACCGATCCCGCTGCCTTGCATGCCATGGCGCTTGGCGCCGCCGCTGTCGGGATGATGGTGGTCGGCACCGGCCTCGCCAGCTATCTGATCGATGATCGCACGCGCTCCGACGCCTTTCGGCGGCTGCACCATCTGGCGATGAACGATGCGCTCACCGGCCTGCCGAACCGGGCCAACTTCAACGACTATCTCGACCGCGAGATCGACCGCGCTAAGGAACTTGGTTGCAAGGTGGCGGTCGTCGGCATCGATCTCGACCGGTTCAAGGAGATCAACGACCTTTGGGGCCACGGTGCCGGCGATCTGGCGCTGAAAACCCTGGCGGGACGCATGAGTGCGCTGCTGCAGGAAGGCGAATTCGTCGCGCGTCTGGGCGGCGATGAGTTTGCCGGCATCAAACGCATGAAAGGCCAGTCGGACCTCGTCGACTTCGTGTCGCGGCTGGAGGCAGCGCTATCCGCGCCGCTCAGGATCGCCGACTTCGAAACCGCGACCGGCGCCAGCCTCGGAGTCGCGATCTATCCCAACGATGCGCACAACAGGGAAATCCTCGTCAACAACGCCGACCTGGCGATGTACCGCGCCAAGGCGAATATGACCCAGACTGTCTGCTTCTACGAGCAAGCCATGGACGAGGCCGTCCGTGCCAACCGCGCGCTGGCCAACGATCTGCGCGATGCCGTGGAAAACGGACAACTCGATCTGCACTATCAGGTGCAGACCTCGGTCCCGACCGGCGACATCAGAGGCTATGAAGCACTGCTGCGCTGGAAGCACCCGACACGCGGCAACATCCCGCCGCTCGATTTCATTCCGCTGGCGGAGGAGAACGGTCTCATTTTGCCTGTCGGCGAATGGGTTCTGCGCACCGCTTGCAGGGAGGCCGCCTCGTGGGAGCACCCATACAAGGTGGCGGTCAATCTCTCCCCGGTCCAGTTCGCTCATGCGGACCTGCCGAAACTCATTCATGAAATCCTGCTCGAGACCGGCCTGCGGCCAAGCCGGCTGGAGCTGGAAATCACCGAATCCACCATCATCGCCGACAAGAACCGCACCTTGAACATATTGCGGCGGATCAAGGCGCTGGGCGTCACCATTGCCATCGACGATTTCGGCACCGGCTATTCGTCCCTGGAAACGCTGCGCGCCTTTCCGTTCGACAAGATCAAGCTCGACCGGTCGTTCATGTCCGAGGTCGAGACCAGTCCGCAGGCCAAGGCCATCATCCGCGCGGTGCTGGCGCTTGGCCAGAGCCTCGACATCCCGGTCCTGGCCGAAGGCGTCGAGACGCCCAACCAGTTGTCGATCCTGCGCGCCGAAGGTTGCAACGAAGCGCAAGGTTTTCTTCTTGGACGGCCGGCGCCTTTTTGCGAAATTTTCGCGCTGGCGCATGGCGACCATGCCGCCTTTGCGATCAGGGTGGTGCCTGCCGAGCCGTCGTCTCGTCAGGCTGTCGCCTGACGCTATAGGTGTGCTGAGATTCAGGTCAGGCCGAGTCGAGAAGGGTGGGGCCGAGAACCGGCTTGCGCCGGCCGTAGGTAGTGCGTCAGTTTCCACTCGGAATCCGAGGCGATTTGTGGCAGGCCACGTGTAGTTGGGAAAGGCGCGGTTATCCCGGAGGAACCAAAGTGAGTGTCGTGAGCGGTGTGGTGCTTTGTACATCCTCTGCCGAAGACTGTTCGAGCCCGAACGGTCAGCCCGTTCTCTTTGAGCGCATACAGGAATGGCTGGCGGAGCGCGCCGGCCCCTTCCAACAACTTAACAGCGTCGAGGATAGCTTTGGCGGCAGCAAGCACCCGCAAATGTTTGTAGCCGGCGGCGGCTTCAACCATTTCCCTGAAGACGACTTTGCGGCCTACGTGATGTCGCTGCCTTGGCAAAACCCAGAAAACGTCGTGCTGGTGATCGAGCCCGAAGAAGGAGCGACCCGCGTCTTCAGGCACGAGAATTCAAACTGACGCAGTAACCGGCCGTAGCCTTAGTTGACACGCAACTCTCATAAATGGCTTCGGTCGGCGAAGGCTGGAAGCGCAGGGCCGAGCCATTCGCAGGCCGGCCTCACCTGAATTCAGTGCACCTATTTCGGCAGCGCGTAGGCCATCACATAGTCGCCCGGCTTGGTGCCGACCGAGCCATGGCCGCCGGCGACGATGACGACGAACTGGCGCCCATCGGCGACCGTATAGGTCATCGGCGTCGACTGGCCTCCGGCCGGCAGCCGCGCCTGCCAGAGCTGCTTGCCTGATGTCAGGTCATAAGCGCGGACATAGTCGTCGACAGCGGCTCCGAGGAAGGCGACGCCACCGGCGGTGATCATCGGCCCGCCAATGCCCGGCACGCCGACCTTGAGCGGCAGCGGCAGCGGCGTCATGTCGTAGACGGTGCCGTTGCGGTGCTTGTAGATGATCTTGCCGGTCCTCAGATCGACGCCCGCGACGTAGCCCCAGGGCGGTGCTTGGCACGGAATGCCTAGCGGCGACAGGAACGGCCCCATCACCACTGCATAAGGCGCGCCCTCGTTGCGGTTGAGCCCCTGTTCGCTGCCCTTGGTGTCGCTGGGCGGCGGCACGTCCGCGCGCGGCACAAGCCTGGACGTGAACGCCAGATAGGTCGGCATCCCGAACATCACCTGCCGCACCGGGTCGACCGCGACGCCACCCCAGTTGAAGGTGCCGAAATTGCCGGGATAGATCAGCGAGCCCTGCACGGAAGGCGGCGTGTAGCGTCCCTCATAACGCAGTTTCCTGAGTTCGATCCGGCAGGCCAGCTGGTCGAACATGGTGATGCCCCACATGTCGGCGCCGGTCAGCGGCTTCGGGTTGAAGCTGAGGTCGGAAGCCGGCTGTGTCGGCGAGGCATGATCGCCCTCGATGGCACCGCCCGGCGCCGGCACTTCCTTGACCGGAACGATCGGCTCGCCCGTGCGCCGGTCGAGCACATAGAGGTCGCCCTGCTTGGTCGGTCCGACCAGCGCCGGCACGACGCCGGCGGCGGTGGTGATGTCGACCAGCGTCGGCTGCGCCGGCACGTCCATGTCCCAGAGGTCGTGATGCACGGTCTGCCGCACCCAGCGCAATTGCCCGGTGGCGAGATCGAGCGCGGTGATGGAGGACGAAAACTTCTCGACATTGGCGCTGCGGCCCATGCCGAGCTGGTCCGGCGTCTGGTTGCCGAGCGGCACGTAGATGAGGCCGAGCTTCTCGTCGGCGCTCGCCGTCGACCACATGTTGGGTGAGTTGTTGGTGTAGGTCTGGCCCGCCGCCAGCGGCGTCGTCTGGTCTGGATTGCCGGAATCCCAGTTCCACACCAATGCGCCGGTGTCGACGTCGAAGGCGCGGATGACGCCTGACGGCTCCTGCGTCGAATAATTGTCGTTGACCGCACCACCGACGATGATCTTGCCGCCCGAAATCAGCGGCGCCGAGGTCGAATAATAATAGCCCGACTTCGGGTATGGCATGTTGGCGAGCAGGTTCAGCGTTCCGGCTTCCGCGAAGGACGGGCAGACCTGGCCGTTGGCGGCGTCAAGCGCGATCAGCCGCGCGTCGGATGTCGGCAGGTAGACGCGCGCAGCACATGGCTGGCCGGCGGTGATCTTGGCGTCGGCATAATAGGACACGCCCCGGCAGGTCTGGTGCTGGCGGTCCTTGTCGAGCTTGACCTTGGGATCGAAGCGCCATTTCTCCTTGCCGGTCGCGGCATCGATGGCGATGGCGAAATTGTGCGGCGTGCAGATGTAGAGGGCGTCGCCGATCTTCAAGGGCGTCACCTGGTAGGTCGTCTCGCCAATGTCGTCTGGGCCCTTCACGTCGCCGGTGCGGTAGGTCCAGGCCGGCTGCAGGGTGGCGACGTTGTCAGGGGTGATCTGGTCGAGCGGCGAATAGCGCTGGCCATATTGCGTGCGGCCATAGAAGTGCCATTCGCCTGCAGGCACGTTGCCGCCGAGATCGGCCGTCGGGGTCACCTTGTCGCTGCTGAGTTCGCCGGCCATGTCCTTTGGATCGGCGGTCATCGAGTAGCCGGCGACGGCGAGCGAGGCCAGCACCGCCAGGATGAGCGGCGCCCGCCCGTCAGGGCCGGTAAGGCCGCGCCGCGCCCACGGCGTCAACAGCCACAGCGCCAAAAGCACGATGATGCCGCCGCGCGGGCCGAGTTCCCACCAGTCGAAGCCGATTTCCCAGACCGCCCAGCAGAGCGTCCCGATGACGATCGCCGCATAAAGCCACAGCGCCGTGGATTTGCGCCTGTAGAGCAGCCAGGCTGCGATCAGGAAGGCGATGCCTGTGATGACGTAATACCAGCTGCCGCCCAGCATCGCCAACCGGATGCCGCCGCCGCCAATCACCAGTCCGATAACAGCCAGAATGAGGGCGGTAAGGACGGTTGCCATGACGACACTCCTTCGGGCGCAACAGGCGAGCGGCCTAAAACCGCCACCATGAAATGGAAACGTACCCCGCTTCCGATTCTATTTCATCCGCGGCCGCAGTTTTCCGTCCGCTGCTACGCGCTGTCAAATCAGGAGAGGCTAATGCTCCTTGGATGCAACCCCTACAGCTCGTGCCTGCTCTTGAGCCCGGATTCTCGCCTGGCATTCTTCTGCCGCTCACCGGGCAATGCTATGCTTTGCCGATGAAAGCCGATGCCGCCTCGCTGCTCGAACAGGCCCGCAATGCCTATGGGCGGCGCGCATGGGCAGATGCATTCGAACTTTTGCAGGCGACGGACGAAATCGCGCCGCTGGGCCCGGACGACCTGGAACGGCTGCTCTGGTCGGCGGGCATGCTGGACCGCGATGAGGACACCTTCGCCGCCGGCGCGCGTCTCTACGACATGCATATCGAAGCCGGCCGTGACGACCTCGCTGCCTACTGGGCATTCTTCCGTGGCTTCCGTCTTTTCGCGTTGGGCGAGGAAGGCCACGCAACGGCCATGATCCAGCAGGCGCAACGCCTGGCGGATGGCTTCGGCCGCGAGTGTGCGGCGCATGGCTACCTGGTGTTGCTGGCCGCGCAAAAGGAGCTCATGACCGGCAATGATCCGGCATCGGCAGTGCTGGCAAGACAGGCACTGGCGGTCGGCGAACGCTGTTGCGACACCGGCCTGATTGCCTTCGCGAGATGCTATCTCGGCCGTGCCCTTGTGCGGCAAGGCCGCATCGAGGAAGGCATCGCCTCGCTCGACGAGGCCATGCTGCCGGCTGCCGAAGGCAAGCTCTCGCCCATTGTCACTGGCCTCATCTACTGCAACGTCATCGCTGCGTGCCGGCAGGTCTATGCGCTCGACCGCTCGCGCGAATGGACCGACGCGCTGTCGGACTGGTGCGGAGCACAGCCGCAGTTGGTTCAGTTCCACGGCATCTGCATGCTGCACCGGGCTGAGATCCTGGAGTTGAACGGCGCCTGGCAGGAATCCATTGCCGAGGCGCGGCGCGCGACGCTGTCGCTGACCCATGCTATCGGCAACGAGATGGCGGCTGGCGCAGCCTACCAGGAGGCCGAAATCCATCGGCTGCGCGGCGAAGGCGCCGCCGCCGAGAAGCTCTACCGTACCGCCAGCCGGCTCGGCCTCGAACCGCAGCCCGGCATGGCGCTGCTGCGTCTCATGCAGGGCCATGCCGACCAGGCGGCTGCAACCATTCGCCGCGTGCTGGCCACGACCAAGGCCCCGCTGAGCCGGGCTCGCCTGCTGCCGGCGCTGGTCGAGATCATGATCGCGGCCGGCGCGGTCGACGAGGCGCGCGAGGCCTGCGGGGAATTGCAGGCGATCTCCAACCGCTTCGCCACCGACATTCTTGCCGCGATGGCCTCGCAGGCGAAAGGCGAAATCGAACTGGTGGAAGACAACCCGGCGGCAGCGCTCGGCCATTTCCGCGCCGCGCTGACGACCTGGCAGCGTGCCGGCGCGCCCTATCTGGAGGCACGTCTGCGCCTGCTGGCCGGGCAGGCCTGCCGCAGGCTCGGCGACGAGGACGGCGCCGGGCTTGAATTCGATGCCGCCCGGGCGGTCTTCACCGAACTTGGCGCCGCGCCCGACCTCGCCAGCGTCACTGCGCTGATCGGACCAACCAATTCGCGTTCGCACGGCCTGACCCGGCGCGAGGTCGAAGTGCTTGGCCTAGTCGCCACCGGCAAGACCAACAGGCTGATAGCAACCGAATTGGGCCTCAGCGAAAAGACCGTCGACCGGCATTTGAGCAACATATTCGACAAGCTGGCGGTCAATTCGCGCGCCGGCGCGACCGCTTACGCCTTCCAGAACGGCCTGGTTTGACGCCACGGCATGGGGGGAAATACCCATGCGTTTTCTTTTGCCTCGTGAGGGATCGCCCCGAAGCGCCGCCGTGCCGGTTCGCTATTTTCGCTCCATGATTGACGAAACCGCATGGAGACGATGATGAACCCGACTTCGATATCTGGCCCGACTTCAAGCAACGTGGCGAAACCGCATAGCCGCCGTGTCGGCATCACCGAGACCAGGGCGCGCGCCGGGGCGCTGCTGGAACAAGGGGTGGCATTCATGACACTGGAAGCCGGCGCATTGCAGGCAGTCGCAAGCCAGGCGCCGATCGGCGACGAAACGCGACCGGTGCCGAGAGAGGAACATGTCGATGTCGTCGTCATCGGCGCCGGACAGAATGGCCTTTCCGTCGGCTATCACCTCGCCCGCAAAGGCGTGAAGTTCGTCATCCTGGAGACGCGCGAGCGCGTCGGCGACATCTGGCGTTCGCGCTGGGATTCGCTGCGCCTGTTCACACCGGCGCGCTTCGACGGCCTGATCGGCATGCCCTTCCCCGCCGCCCGCTACTCGTTCCCGACAAAGGACGAGATGGCCGACTATCTTGAAGCCTATGCAAGAAAGTTTTCCTTGCCGGTGCGCACCGGCGTCAAGGTCGACGAGGTGACCCGCATCGACGGCCGCTACGTCGTGACGGCTGGCCGGACCCGGTACATCGCCAGTCACGTCGTGACCGCGGCCTCGAGTTACCAGAAACCGAAGATCCCGGATTTTGCCGCGTCGCTCGATCCGTCGATCCGGCAACTGCATTCGGTCGCTTACAAGAACCCCGAGCAGCTCAAGCCGGGCAGCGTGCTATTGGTCGGCGCCAGCAATTCGGGTGCGGAAATCGCCATCGACATCGCTTCTACCCATCAGGTCTGGCTGGCCGGACGGCATCCCGGCAACATCCCGGTGGCCTACAATGGGTATTTCGCCATGCGTTTGATCTTGCCGATCGTCTTCCGCATCGTCTTCCACCGGCTGCTCACGGTCGATACGCCAATGGGCCGCAAGGCCAAACCTGGGCAGCTCGCCCACGGCCTGCCGCTGATCCGGGTCAAACCTCGGGATCTGGATGCCGCCGGCGTGCGCCGGGTCGCCCGCGTTGCCGGCGTCCGCGACGGCAAACCGCTGCTCGACGACGGTCAGACCCTCGACGTTTCGAACGTCATCTGGTGCACCGGGTTCCGTGCCGGTCTGGACTGGATCAAACTGCCGATCTTCGACGGCAACGGCCGGGTGAAACAGTATCGCGGCGCTGTGGAGGGCGAACCCGGCCTCTATGTCTGCGGCCTGCACTTCCAGCACTCGACCTCCTCCACCATGATCCATGGCGCGGCACGCGATGCCGGCTATGTCGCCGACAAGATCAGCGAACGGATGCGGGCGGCCGCGAGGTAAGGCCGGGCGGGTTTTGCACAGCTTGCCGGGCGCCGGGGCGACAATATTCGCACGGCGCCCGGGAATCTGGCTTCCAAACCAGAACAAAACGTAGACACTTCTGGCCTTTCGCCACCGAATCACTACATTCGGGGGCGATGTCCGGCTTTTCGGAAGACATGCCTTTTTTTGACGAACCGAACGCGCGGCCCACGGCCCCGTCGGGCATAGCCGCGCGCGCCATGGCGGCCCGCAGCGGCCACAACAATGCGCCCGATTATCTGAACGGCCTCAACCCCGAGCAGCGGCTGGCGGTGGAAACCACCGAAGGCCCGGTTCTGGTGCTGGCCGGCGCCGGCACCGGCAAGACGCGTGTCTTGACCACCCGCATCGCCCACATCCTCGCCACCGGCAAGGCCTTCCCGTCGCAGATCCTCGCCGTCACCTTCACCAACAAGGCCGCGCGCGAGATGAAGCAGCGCATTGGCCTCCTGGTCGGCGAAGCGGTGGAAGGCATGCCCTGGCTCGGCACCTTCCACTCGATCGGCGTCAAGCTGCTGCGTCGTCACGCGGAACTCGCCGGGCTCAGATCCGATTTCACCATCCTCGACACCGACGATGTCGTGCGCCTGATCAAGCAGTTGATCCAGGCCGAGGGACTGGACGACAAGCGCTGGCCGGCCAAGCAGTTCGCGCAGATGATCGACGGCTGGAAGAACAAGGGGCTTGGCCCCGCCGACATTCCCGAGGGCGACGCCCGCGCCTTCGCCAACGGCAAGGGCCGCGAGCTCTACAAGGCCTATCAGGAGCGGCTGAAGACGCTGAACGCATGCGACTTCGGCGACCTTTTGTGCCACCCGATCCGCATCTTCCGCGCCAATCCGGATGTGCTGAAGGAATACCACAAGCGCTTCAGATACATCCTCGTCGACGAATACCAGGACACCAACACGGCGCAATACATGTGGCTGCGGCTGCTGGCGCAGCGGCCGGAAGGCAAGCCAATCTCCCCCCAAGTGGGGGAGATGTCCGGCAGGACAGAGGGGGGCGCCTCGCGCGACAGGTCAGCTGTTAACATCTGCTGCGTCGGCGACGACGATCAGTCGATCTACGGCTGGCGCGGCGCCGAGATCGACAACATCCTGCGCTTCGACAAGGATTTCCCCGGCGCCACCATCATCCGGCTGGAGCGAAACTATCGCTCCACCGCGCATATCCTCGGCACCGCCTCTCACCTCATCGCCCACAATGAGGGCCGCTTCGGCAAGACGCTGTTCACCGAAAAAATCGCCGAAGACGACGAGAAGGTGCATGTCCATGCCGCCTGGGATTCCGAGGAGGAGGCGCGTGCCGTCGGCGAGACCATCGAGTCTTACCAACGCGCCAAGCACAATCTGAACGACATGGCGATCCTTGTCCGCGCCTCCTTCCAGATGCGTGAGTTCGAGGACCGTTTTGTCACGCTCGGCCTCAACTACCGCGTCATCGGCGGCCCGCGCTTCTACGAGCGCCTCGAAATCCGCGACGCGCTGGCCTTCTTCCGCGTTGTCGCGCAAGGCGCCGACGATCTCGCTTTCGAGCGCATCGTCAATGTGCCGAAGCGCGGTCTGGGCGAAGCCACCATCCGCCAGATCCATGACACCGCGCGCGCACTGCGCATCCCGATGCTTGAGGCGGCGACGAAACTCGCCGAAAGCGACGAGCTGAAGCCAAAGCCGCGCGCGGCACTGCGCGAGGTATCGGCCAATTTCGAGCGCTGGCAGAAGGCGCTGGAAACCACGCCGCACACCGAGCTCGCCGAGACCATTCTGGAGGAGAGTGGCTACACCGACATGTGGAAGAACGACCGCTCGGTCGAAGCCCCCGGCCGGCTGGAAAACCTGAAGGAGCTGATCCGCTCCATGGAGGAGTATGAATCGCTGCGCTCCTTCCTCGAGCACGTCGCGCTGGTGATGGATGCCGAGCAGAATGCCGAGCTCGACGCCGTCAACATCATGACGCTGCATTCGGCCAAGGGCCTCGAATTCGAAACCGTTTTTCTCCCCGGCTGGGAGGAAGGCCTGTTTCCGCACCAGCGCGCGCTCGATGAAGGCGGCCGCTCCGGGCTGGAGGAAGAGCGCCGCCTCGCCTATGTCGGCCTCACCCGCGCCAAGAAGAACCTGCACCTCTGGTTCGTCTCCAACCGCCGTATCCACGGGCTCTGGCAGTCGACCATCCCGTCGCGCTTCCTCGAAGAGTTGCCGAACGACCATATCGAGGTCGCCGAAAGCGGCAACTCCTACGGCGGCTATGGCAATTCCTATGGCGGTGGTTCCTTTGCCTCGGGACGTGGTGGCCAAGGGGCAGGAAGACAGAACCCCTACGGCGCCTCACGCTTCGACAATGTTGGCGCCGACACCGAAAAATCCGGCGCCTTCTCCAACACCTATGCGACGCCGGGTTGGCAGCGCGCGCAGGCCAACCGCACCGAGGCGACCGATCGCAACTGGGGCTCGCGCTCCGGCCACCAGGTCGAGCGCATCGGCTATGGCGAGACGGACTCGGGCTACGGCGCCGGCCGCACCAGCGTCAAAGGCCGAACCATCGACGGCGAACTAGTCGCCAAATCCGTCGCCGACACGCCATCGGCCTTCAGCGTTGGCGACCGCGTCTTCCACCAGAAATTCGGCAACGGCAATATTTCCGCCATCGAAGGCAACAAGCTGACCATCGACTTCGACAAGGCCGGCCAGAAACGTGTCCTGGACGGGTTTGTCGCGGCTGTGTGACGCCCTGCCAAACTCTTCATTCCCACCTCGGCTACAAACAACCGCTCTCACCGATACCGCGCCTGGTTCCACTTATGCCCCAGCAGCGACAGGATGATGATCAGGCCGTTGAAGAACTGGACGTAGAAGCCGCTCAGGCCCGCTGCCACGACACCGGTCTGGATGAACGACACGGTGACCGCACCGATGGCGCCACCGACGACGGTGCCGATGCCGCCCCAGGTCGGCGTTCCCCCGACGAACACCGATGCCAGCACCGGCAGCAGATAGCCGTCGCCCGAGGTCGGCCACCAGGTGAAGTTGATCATCACCGAAAATGTGCCGGCGATCGCAGCACCGATGCCGACGAAGACGAACACTTTCACCCGCACGCGCTTGACGTCGATGCCCATCTGCTGGGCGCTGTCAGGGTTGTCGCCGACCACTTTCACCTGTGCGCCGAAGCGGTGCCTGTTGTAGAGCAGCGCCGACAGCACGACGAAGGCGATCGCCCAGAAGATTTGCACCGGGATGCCGTAGATCTGGCTGGAGAAGATCTTATAGGCCCAGCTGTCGGCAAGGCTGGTCAGCGCCGTCGACCTGCCCTCGTTGATGATCTGGATCAGGCCGCGCAGCAGGAAATTCATGCCGAGCGTGGCGATCAGCGACGACAGCCCGCCATAGACCACCAGCGACCCCACCAGGAAGCCGAGCAGCATGCCGGTGACCAGTGCGGCGGCGATGCCCAGGAACGGATCGTAGCCGGCCTGCACCACCAGCGCGAAGACCCATGAGGCAAAGCCCATGGTCGCTGGAAACGACAGGTCGATTTCGCCGCAAGTGACGACGAAGACCAGCGGCACCACCACGAACAGCGCCACCGGCAGCGTGGTCAGCACCGAACTGTAGAGATACCAGGTGGTGAAGACAGCCGGGTTGGCGGCCATGAACACCGCCATCATCACCACGAACACGCCGAGCGTGCCGAGCGAAGCGCGGTTGTCCAGGATGAAGCCGCGCATCCACTGATCGGATGGGTGCTTCCATTCTTTCTGGGGGTTGCCCTGGAGGGGAATGCCGGCCGACGGCTCGTGCAGATCGGGCTCCATGGTCTTGCTCATCGTGTTGCCTGCTCCGCTTCGCCAGCGTCGCGCAATCCGGCCAGTCCGCCCGGATGCGCGACGTCTTCCATGAAGTTGATGAGATCTTCGGCCGATTTGACCTCGCGCCGGTCGGCGCTGAGCGCGACCTTGCCGCGATCGATCACCACGAAACGATCGGCGATGTCGAAGACATGATGGATGTTGTGGCCGATGAACAGGATCGAGCGGCCGCTCGCCCGCACCTGGCGCACGAAATGGAACACCTTGGCTGTCTCGGTCAGCGACAGCGCCGTCGTCGGCTCGTCGAGGATGATCAGGTCCGCCTGCTTGTAGATGGCGCGCGCAATCGCCACGCCCTGGCGTTCGCCGCCCGAGAGCTGGCCAACGATCGACTGCGGCGTGAACACTTTCGAGGTGAAGCCGATCTCGCGCATCAGCCGGCTCGCCTCCTCGATTTCCTTGTTGACCTTGAGCCAACCCATGAAGCCGGTGAGCTCGCGGCCCATGAAGATGTTGCGCACGATGGTTTGTTGCACGGCCAGCGCCCGGTCCTGGAACACCGTCTCGATGCCGGCCTCGCGGGAGCGCGCCGCACTCCACCCGGTCACCGGCTTGCCGCGGATGAGGATTTCGCCGCTGGTCGGCTTGACCACGCCCGACAGGATCTTGATCAGCGTCGACTTGCCGGCGCCATTGTCGCCGATCAGGCCGACCACCTCGCCGCGATCGACGCTGAGATTGACCCCGCCCAGCGCATAGACCTGGCCATAGGATTTCTTGATGTCGCGCAGTTCGATAATGCGTTCGGCCATCGTATCCTCGCTTGATTGTCGCTTGCCGGCCTCTTTGCCGGCGGCCCCGCCGGCCGGGCGAAATCCCGGCCGGCAGCCTTGGGAGGTCAGCGCAGCGCCTGCTTGGCCAGCTCGGCGACGATCTCGTAATTGTCAGGTGTGACGAAGCCGGCGCCGGTGTCGACATTCATCGGCGCCAGACCCAGCACCAATTGCTGGCAGAGGCTGAGGATCGGCAGATAGCCCTGCATGAAAGGCTGCTGGTCGGCGGTCAGTTGTACCCAGCCGCCCTTGAAGGCCTCAACGATCTGCGGGCTGGTGTCGAAGCCGAAGTTGAAGATGTCGCCCGCCTTCCTGCCTGCGGCCTGCATGTAGGTCGGCACATTGCCGAGCATCTGCCCGCCGGGATAGCCGACCGCCTTGACGCCGGGATTGTTGAGCAGCGCGGCGGTGATCACCGGGATCGCCAGATTCGGATCGGCTGCCCATTCGGTTTGAGAGTTGATTTGGACGACATCGACGCCGGCCTCTTTCAGTGCGGCGACCGTCCCACGCTCACGTGCGCCCCGACTCTCGTTTTCGAACGGGCCGATCATGATCGCCTTGTCGCCGGATTTCAGCCCGGCCAACTTGAACGCCTCGGCGCCGAGCGCGCGTCCCTGCTGCTCCTGCTGGGCGCCGACATAGCCGCCGCCGAACGCCGCCGTCACCGTCGGCACCGGCACGTTCTGGTACATCATCTTGATGCCGTCCTTATGCGCCTGTTCGGCGAGCGGCATGATTGCGGCGTCGCCCGGATGGCCCATCATGGCGATGCCGCCAGGCTTGACCGCGACCGCTTCGCGTAGTTGCTGCACCATCTTTTCGACGTCCCAGCCGGAGAAGATGTAATCGACCTTCGGCCCGAGATCGGCCTCGGCCTGCTTGGCGCCATTATAGACGATGGTGCCAAAGGCGTCGCCCTCGGCGCCGCCGACGAAGAAGCGGATGTGGACGTTCTTGCACCATTTGGCGTCGAGCGCCTGCGCGGGCAAGGTCGAGATCGCAGCGGCGAGCGCCGTGGCGGCGGCCACGACGGTCGAGCGCAGAAGTGTCCTTCTCATCGTCATGCTCATGCACTTATCCTCCCTTTGTTCCCTCGCAAGCCGAGGGGTTTCGACGATCGGCAATACGCCGCAATCTTCGCTGGCCGGCACCTCCCGCCGGCCCGCACTCACACCGGATTCGGCAAGAAGCTGGCACCTCCCCGGCATTGCTTGAGATAGTCCAGCGCCCGCACCTGGCCGGTGATTTCGAGATCGTCGCGATAGACCGGATCGTGCCAGCCTTCGATGTCGATGGCGCCCTTGTAGCCGGCCAGCCGCAATTCGCTGATCACCCGCGTCCAGTCGCTGTCGCCGAAGCCCGGCGTGCGCATCTGCACGAATGGCAGCCGGCCGAACACGCCATGCTCGCTGATCACGTCCCAGCGCACCGTCGCGTCCTTGCCGTGCACGTGGAAGATGCGCGGCGCCCATTTGCGGATCTGCGGCATCGGATCGATCAAATAGACGAGCTGGTGGCAGGGCTCCCATTCCAAGCCGAGATTATCGTTGGGCAATTCGTTGAACATCAGCTCCCAGGCGTCCGGATTGTGGGCGATGTTCCAGTCGCCCGCCGCCCAATTGCCGTCCATGGCGCAGTTCTCGAAGGCGATGCGCACACCCTTGTCGGCGGCGCGCCTGGCCAGTGGCCCCCAAACCTCCTTGAAGCGCGGCAGGCTTTCCGGCAGCGGCTTGCCGCGAAGGCGGCCGGTGAAACCGCTGACCGTTGAGGCGCCGAACAGATGCGCGTTGTCGATCACTGTTTCCCAGGCCTGGAGCACACCGCGATCGACATCGCCGCTTTCCAGTGGATTGCCAAACACGCCGAGCGAGGAGACCGTGACGTCGGCATCGCCGATCGCCTCGGCAATCTCACCGGCAAGCCGCGGCAGATCCTTGCCGCCCAGCGTCTGCCAGAAGAAAGGCTGGATGCTCTCGAAGCCGAGCGGCAGAATCGCCTTGATATAGGCGGCCGGGTCTTCGAGATTGGCCCGCACCATTGTGCCGATCCTGATGTCGAGAAGCGGGTTTGGCATCATTGTTGTTCCTGTGAAGTGATCGCCACCCGGCGCCCGGTCTCGGCGCTCTCGATGGCGCCAAAAACCATGGCCAAGCTTTTGATGTTGTCGGAGCCGCGCGTTTCCGGCTCGGTGCCGGTCTCGATGGCGCGCATGAAATCCTGGATGATGCCGAGATGGCCGCCAATGCGGTCAGCGGGATCGAGTGGCGGCACGATGATCGGCTCCATTTTGTCGAACAGGCCCTCGCGGACCGACAACACAACTTCCGCCTTCAGCCCCTCCTCGCCGTCCCAGACCAGGCTGCCGTGCTCGGCGACGATGCGCCAGGTGCTCTCCCAACTCGTGCGGAAGCCGGCGGCGCACCAGCTGCCGGCATAGGTGAACCGCTTGCCGCCGCCGAGATCGAAGACCGCGCTGGCCGACGATCCCTGCCGGTACCAGGAATTGGCCGGCTCCCATTCCTGGCAGTAGACGCCGGCCGGCTCGCCGGCGACCATGTAGCGGGCGGCGTCAAAGGTGTGGATCGCCATGTCGAGCAGCAGCACATGCGCCATCTCTTCGCGAAAGCCGCCGAAATGCGGGGCGACGAAGAAGTCGGCATGGATGCTGGTTGGCGCTCCGATGGCGCCGGAATCAAGAAAGCGCCTGATGCGCCTGACATTGGCGACGTAGCGCCGGTTCTGCACGACGGCATGGATACGCCCGGCACTGCGCGCCGCCTCGACGATGGCGCGCGCATTCTCCGGAGTGTCGGCGAGCGGCTTTTCGGTCAGCAGATGGCAATTATGGGCAAAGGCGGAGAATGCAACGTCGCGTCGCGCGGCGGGAACAACCACATCGAAGACAGCATCGGGTCGGGTCTGGTCGAGCACCGCGTCGAGGCTGGTGCCGATGACGGCACCGGCAAGGTCGTATTCGCGCGCCCTCGCCTTCGCCCTGTCGGCGTCAAGGTCGACAAGGCCGACAATGGCGAGCCCGGCAATCTGCCTGGCTGCATCAAGCCAGGCCTTGCTCATAGCTCCGCAACCGACCAGGACGACGTTGATCATCCAGCACTCCTCCCTCTCGGCCCCTCCAGACCGGTCTTCACGGCATTCACGGCTTGACCGTAAACGTTTTTCCGTAAACGTTTACGAGAACACACCCGATGGCGTAGAATGTCAATCGCCCGTTCGTAAAAATCGTCTTATCGCCTTGGCCTGAGCGGCCGCCGGTGATAGCGAGGGTTGGGGGAGAACTGTCCTTTGGCGTCCAGCATTCACGACCTTGCACGGCACCTGAACATTTCGATCGGCACCGTATCGCGGGCGCTGAACGGCCGCGCCGACGTCAATGCCGATACGCGTCAGCGCGTGCTGGCGGCGGCCAAGACGCTGAACTATTCGCCGAACCAGTCCGGCCGCAGTCTGCGCCAGGGCGCCACCCATTCGATCGCCTTCATGCTGCAACCGCATCCGGGCGACCAGCAATATGGCGAGCCGTTCTTCATTCCGTTCCTGATCGGGCTGCAGGCCAAACTGGCTGAGAGCGGGCTCGACCTGACTGTGGTGATGGGCGCGCCCGGCGACTATCAGTCGGAGCGTCTGCGCCGTGTCGTCGAAACGCGCCGGGCCGATGCTGTGGTGCTGGCCTGGACGCGGCGCGAGGACGAGCGCATCGATTACCTGACCCAGGCCGGCTTCCCCTTCGCCACGCTCGGCCGCAGCCGCTCCGGCGCCAAGTCCTACCCGTCTCTCGACCTCGACTTCGAAAAGGCCGGTGCCGAGGCGGTCGACCGGCTGGTGGCGCGCGGCCACCGCCGCATCGCAGCCATCCGCCCGTCGCTTGACCTCAATTTCGGCTATCTGTTTCTCGACGGCTATCGCAAGGCCCTGCGGCGGCATGGCATCGAGGTCGACCCCGCCCTGATCGCCTCTGGCTTCATCAACGAGGCCGGCGGCTACGAAGTGACACCGCAGGTCATGCGCTCCAAGCCGACCGCCATCATCTTCAACAATGACGCGATGGCGCTTGGCGGCTGCAAGGCGCTGGCCGAGATGGGCATCAAGCCCGGCCACGACATGGCGGTGACCGTCATCGTCGACACGCCGCTCTGTCGCTATTTCTCGCCAGCGCTGACCGCCTTCCGCCCGGCGCTGGAGCCGATGGGCCAAAGGCTCGCCGAAATTCTGCTGGCCTCGATCCCGGCCTTCGCCGGCCCGGACGGCCCGCGCATCATCCGCGAGGTCTGGCCATTGGAGCTGGTGGCAAGGGATAGCGATTGATCATGGCTGAAAGGGAGTGGGGGTTGGCTGGTGACATGCCTTGACCTGCCAACACATTTCTAACTTTCCTCTTGCGAGGGAGCTTGCTTATAGCAGCTGTGGAGCGCATTTTGCAGCAATAAAGGGAGGGGTAAATGGCTACTAAGCTTACAATTTCTCAGATGCCTGCTGTTGAGGTCCTCAAGAAGGATCTCATAATCGATGTTGAACAAGACAATGATAAACTAGGGGAATTTCGATTCAGCAAAGGCTCAGTCGACTTTTATGCCAAGGGAGCAAAGAAAGCGCATCACAGAGTGTCTTGGAAAGAACTTTCCGAGCTTATAATCAAGCACGGCGAGAAAAAGAACTGACCCTATCGCTCCAGAGGGGTGATTGGAGAGGATCATGTCTTCGAACGCGACGTCGGTTGTAAGGCTTGGACGTGTTCTAGCTGGCGCAACTCCGTTCAAAAACGGAAATATAAACGACACATACCGTGGTGCGGTATTTACAGAATTTGGGGTTCAGACCGCGATCATCAAAGATCTCGAAACGAAAGAACTCGCGAATGAAGTGATGAGCGCCGCGGTTGGCTTGCTGCTTGGCCTTCCAATCCCGGCGCCAGTTCTCGCTTGGGCCGGTAATGATCGTCTTGCTGCAAAGAAGGTGACGGACGGCTGGTTTACGCGAGCATCGACGTCGCACAGCCTCAGGTAGCAATGTTGTACAATCAGGGAGGCGGCAGAAAGATTCTTGAGCGCCTCGCCGCCTGGCGCGACCTTGGGAGTTTGTACGGTTTCGATGCGCTCGTCGCGAATATCGATCGGCACTGGGGCAATGTGCTTTTTTCGGGCGACCAGGAGGTCTGGTTGATTGATCATGGCCACTGCTTTACCGGCCCGAGTTGGACTCCAAGCGACCTCGCGCTCCCGGACAGAATGCTTGATAGCCGTCTCAATGAATGGTTGACACCTATGTTGGACAATAAGCGACGTGCAGAAACGGCTTCGGAAGCTGCAAATATCGAGACTGCCGCCGCAAGATTGGATTTACCGGACGTCGCAACCGCCAACCACATGGAAGATTTATTGAGTGGAGCAGATCTACATGCCGTGTTGGCGTTCTTGAGAGGAAGGTGTCCGCACGTTCCTCGCTTGGCTGCGCAGTCGCTCGGCATAAATCAAATGGTTTGACAATATGCTAAATCCCTCGACCTTCCCGCAACCAAAGGCGTCAGTGCGCGCTCGCTGGGCACCGGTATTTCTTTCACCAATTCTGCACTCTCCCGAGCGGCTTGTCGTTGCGGTCGCCGTCGCTGGCGATAGCGGATTTCATATTGAACAGGCCAATGAAATGCGACGCCTAAGTTGCCTCTACGGGCGCGCTGCCGAAACCGCTATTTTCGCAGCGCAAGTTGCGTTGGATGAGTTGCAGGAATCCCTTTCGGAGAAAGGCCCCGATGCGCTCAGGCCTGGCGCTTTGGTTTTTTCAGGAGTGAACTTAGGCGAAGTTTCAGAAGGTGAGGCACAGAGTCTGCAGCAAATCGGTCGAATGTGGATGTCGGCGCTCTCATCACTGTATAAATTTCATCCAGAAGCGGTCGATGACATGCAAGGAGACAATCAGGATCAGGAGACGGCTCTTGCGGACCGTTTACCCGCGCTGGTTCTCGACCACGTTAACTCGGTGAACCCTGCACTCGCAGGATATTTCAGCGAGGAGATACGACTGCGACGTCGCAGGCGCACATCGTCCGGTATCGCTGGAATTAGCATCGACTACAGTGGCTCTCAACTCGTCGCTAATTTCGCCACTCTTGCGCCTTCAGCCCCAGCTCATGTTGTCGATCGCATTAAGCGGAAGATGTTCGATCTGAAGGTTCGACGTGACAAGGATGGTGGCCTATTTGAGCCACGGCGACATGAGATGATTTTGTTTTCTCCGTCGTCGGAAAGTCCGCTCATCAACGAAAAGCAGATCGAACGGATCAATGAGGTTGTAGGGACGTTGCAAGAACAGTCATCAAACGAAGGCTTTGGTTTCGCTGCCTTGCACGAAGTCGCTCAGATAGGAACCAGAGTGCTTGCGGCCGAAACTGCTGTCGCGGGTTCTGCCTGATCACACCGACCAAAGTGGCCCTTGGTTCACTATTAGCCCTCAATCCGCCTTCTTCTCGCCCCTCTCGCCGGCCTTGACGATATCGCCCGTCGTGAACAGGATTTCCTTCAGTTCCGCCCGCCAGTCCTTCTTCTGGCGCAGCAGGAATTCCAGATCCATGCCGAAATGCTTGAACTCCTCGCTCTGCGCGTTCTTCATGATCGCCTTGGCCTGAGGGTCTTTTTCCACCGACATGCGCTGTTCGTACCAGCCGATCGCCTCCGCCTCCTCGATCAGCGAAGTGATCATGCGGGCAAAGGTCCGCACCTTCTGCGACAACTCTTCCGGTGGCTCGTGATACTGATCGAAACCCATTTTGTCCCTTCCTGATCCCATAGCCCGGCCGATCAAGCGAAGCGGCACCTGGGCTTCGTTGCAACGGATCAGAACGGAGAATGGTTCCGACCGCAGGCGAGTGCCGCCCCTGTCACGCAACTATCATCTTCGCGTCCTAGACCGCTTGTCGAACGAGGGCTCGCGGCATCGTCCGATGCGACGTGGAGCGCTTTCGGGTTTCGGCCGCTCCGGCTTTGTCGCAAAGAGGATAATCATGAAAAATCTGCACCGAACCCTGTCGCTCGGCGTCGCGCTGGCGCTATTCACCGCCTTGACGCCGGCGCTGGCCGACGGCACCGCCACCGTTGGCGGCCTCGTCAACAAGGGTCTGGTCGGCGTCGGCCGCATCCCGGCCAGCCTGAAGGACAAGTTCGGCGAGACTTTCGGCTCCGGCTCCGGCATGTCGATCGACACCGCTGGCTGGACGCATGGCGCCGACGGCTACAAGGGCTCGCTGTGGCTGCTGCCGGATCGCGGCTACAATGTCGTCGGCACCACCGACTACCGGCCGCGCCTTAACACGATCGGCATCGAGTTTGCGCCGGTAGCACCCGGTGCCGCGCCTGCCGCCGGACAGGAACAGACCGGCGTCAAGGCGACGCTCGCCGACACCATGCTTTTGACCGACGACAAGGGTGCTGACGCCACCGGCCTCGACCCGCTCAACGGCGTGCGCGCGGCAAGTGGCGACCTGCCGATCCTGCCCGAAGCCAACGGCAAGCTTGCGCTCGACAACGAGGCGATCGCGCGGCTGCCCGACGGCACCATGTTCATCTCCGACGAATACGGTCCCAACATCTATCGCTTCTCCGCCGACGGACACCTTCTGTCGGCCACGCAGCCACCGGCGGCCCTGGTGCCGATGCGCCATGGCGCGCCGAACTTCGCCTCCGACAATCCGGGGCCTGGTGCGGCCGAGCCCGATCCAAAAGATCCCGATACCGGCCGACAGAACAACCAGGGTCTCGAAGGCATGGCGCTGACGCCGGACGGCAAGTTCCTCATCGCCGTGCTGCAATCGGCACCGCGCCAGGATGGCGGCGATTCCGGCTCGACGCGCCAGAACACCCGCGCCCTGGTCTATGACGCCTCCGACCTCGCCCATCTGAAACTGGCGCACGAATACATCGTGCCGCTGCCGGTGTTCACCGACGCCAAGGGCAAGACCAAGATCGCCGCGCAAAGCGAGATCGTGGCGCTGTCCGACCAGACGTTCTTGATGATCACGCGCGACAGCAATAACGGCCAGGGGGTGAAGGGCGACACCTCGCTTCTGCGCCTGATCAACATCGTCGATCTCTCCGCCGCAACCGACATTGCTGGCGGCGCCTTCGACGCTGCCGACAAGCCGGTGGCGCCCAAGGGCGTGCTCGACCCCTCGGTGACGCCGGCCAAGCTGACGCCGTTCATCGACATCAACGACAAGGGCGAGCTCGGCCGCTTCGGCCTGCACAATGGCGCGCCCAACGACAAGAACAACCTCTCGGAGAAGTGGGAGGCGATGTCGGTGGTCAGCGTGCTCGATCCGAAACTGCCCGACGATTATTTCCTGTTCGTCGCCAACGACAACGACTTCCTCACCCAGGACGGCTTCCAGGTCGGCGCGCCCTACAAGGCCGAGGACGGCGCCGATGTCGACACCATGTTCCTGGTCTATCAGGTCACGCTTCCCGGCCTCGCCAAGAAGTAGGCGCATACGAAAAAGGCGGACGCGCCGAACGCGTCCGCCTTCAAACTGCGACGATCAGCGATGGCGTGAGGGCCCTTACTTCAGGATTTCCGCATCCCTTGGCACGCCCGCATCGATCGGCTCGGCGGTCTTGTTCGACACGGCCGTGATCTTGCCGGCCGCCGACAGGTTCGGCCGCACGAAGACCTGCGTGACGCCGTTGACGCGGCTGTAGAGGTCGATGATGTCCTGGTTCATGAAGCGCACGCAGCCGGACGACGCGTTCTTGCCGATGGAATCCCATTCCGGCGTGCCGTGCAGCCGGTACATCGTGTCCTTGCCGTCGCGGAACAGATAGAGCGCCCGGGCGCCTAGCGGGCTCTGCGGTCCCGGCGGCATGCCATCCTTGTACTTCGCCAGTTCCGGCCGGCGCTGGATCATTTCCGGCGGCGGCGTCCAGACCGGCCACTTCTTGCGCGCCTGGACGACAGCGTTGCCAGTCCAGCCGAAACCGGCCTTGCCGAGGCTGACGCCGTAGCGCATCGCCTTGCCGCCGTCGCGCACCAGATAGAGGAAATGCTCCGACGTATCGACAACGATGGTGCCGGGCTTTTCTCCGGTCGGATCGTCCACGATCTGGCGCACGAACTTCGGATCGAGCTTGGATATCGGGATGGCCGGCAGCGCAAAGCCCTCGTCGGTGCGCGCCGCATACATGCTTGCGGCATCGCCCAAAGCCGGTTCGGGCGCCGGAGCGGGTGTTGGTGGCGTCACCACTTCCGTCGTGGTGCATGCCGAAAGCGCGACCGAGGCCGCGCCGATAGCGGATGCACCGAGAAACGCGCGCCGGTTCAGGCGCTCAAAAAGCAGCGGATTGTCAGACATTATCCCCCCGGCTTGTCCATTGGATATCGCAAGAATGCGGCCCCACGCCGCGACGACCAATATCCCATTCCGCAGGCTTTGAGAACATGATTAGCTCACAGCACGCCAAGCGGGATTTTCCGGCACCGGATCGGCCTGTCTCGTTAAATCGGCAATCATCGCCCACCGGACTTGAGACAAGCCTTCGCCGAGTGCCCGCCATGGACGAAAAAATGCCCTCGCGCCGGCGCACCGGCGACCTGACCAGCGGCCCGATCCCACGCACGCTGCTTTTGTTCGCCCTGCCGGTGCTCGGCTCCAACGTGCTGCAATCGCTGAACGGCTCGATCAACGCCGTCTGGGTCGGCCGCTTCCTCGGTGAATCCGCGCTGACCGCGACGTCCAACGCCAATCTAGTGCTGTTTCTGATCCTCGGCACGGTGTTCGGCATCGGCATGGCGGCGACCATCCTGGTGGCGCAGTCGGTCGGTGCCCGCGACCTGGCCGAGGCCCGCCGCATCGTCGGCACCAGCGCCACTTTTTTCTTCGCCGTCTCGGTGGTGTTCGCGGTCTGCGGTTGGATCTGGGTCGACGCCATCCTCAACACGCTGGGCACGCCGGCCGACGCGCTGCCGCTCGCCCGCTCCTATCTGCGCATCATCTTCGTTGCCGTTCCGATGATGAACCTGTTGTCCTTCGTCATGACGGTGCTGCGCGGCGCCGGCGATTCGCGCACGCCGTTCTTTTTCATGGCGCTCGCCGTCGTGCTCGACATCGTCTTGAACCCGCTGCTCATCCGCGGCATCGGCCCCTTCCCCGAACTCGGCATTGCCGGTTCGGCCACCTCGACGCTGATCGGCCAGACGGTGAGCGTGATCGCCATCCTCGTCGTGCTCTATGCGCGCAAGCACCCGCTCAGGCTCGCCGGCGCCAACCTGGCCCTGCTGCGGCCGGATCCGACGCTGCTGCGCATCGTCGTCTTCAAGGGCGTACCGATGGGCCTGCAGATGATCGTCATCTCGGCAGCGGCGCTGACCGTGATGGGCATGGTCAACTCCTACGGCTCGCAGGTCGCGGCCGCCTACGGCATCGCCGCGCAGCTGGACCTATATCCAGATGCCGGCGCTAGCCATTGGTGCGGCGGTGTCCTCAATGGCGGCGCAAAATGTTGGCGCCGGACGCTGGGACCGGACTGGCCGCATCGCGGCTTCCGGCGTCGGCTTCAACCTGGTTTTGACCGGCGCCCTGGTCGCCGTGCTTTTCGTCTTCGAGCGCTCGGTGCTCAGCCTGTTCCTCTCGAGCGACAGCGTGGCGATCGACATCGCCGCGCACATCAACAAGATTGCCTCCTGGTCGTTCATCCTGTTCGGCATCACCATCGTGCTGTTCGCCACCGTGCGCGCCACCGGTGCTGTGATGCCACCGCTGATCATCCTGGTGATTTCGGTGCTTATCGTGCGCACCGGCTTTGCCTATTTCATGCGCGGCGTGATCGGCGAGGAAGCGCTGTGGTGGAGCTTTCCGGCGGGATCGATCACCTCGCTGCTGCTGGCCGCCGCCTACTACCGCTTCGGCCGCTGGCGCACTACGCACATGATCGAGGACAGGCCGGCGGCAGGCGAGCCGCCGGACACCGGCCTCGGCATGCCGCGCCAGCGCGCCAACATGACGCTGGAGACACCGAACGGCTGAAGGTTTTGGCGCGCCCGCCTGTTCGCCCAGCCATATGGCGGGTAGCCGCACGTCCCGCCATCGCATAGATATCACCCGACAACCGGGGGAGGAATCATGGGCAAAGGCCGGGTCGAGGCATTCACCGATGGCGTCGTCGCCATCATCATCACCATCATGGTGCTGGAACTGAAAGTGCCGCATGGCGAGGATCTTTCCGCGCTGGCGCCGCTGTGGCCGATCTTCTTCAGCTATGTCTTGTCCTTCATCAATGTCGGCATTTACTGGAACAATCTGCACAACATGTTCCACACCGTGCAGCGCGTTGACGGCCGCGTGCTGTGGGCAAATCTTAACCTCCTGTTCTGGCTGTCGCTGATTCCGGCAACGACGGCCTTCATGGGCGAGAATCATTTCGCGCCGGTACCTGTCGCCGTCTATGGCGTCGACCTCGTGCTCTGTGGGGTCGCCTACAGGATTCTTGTGACCAAGCTGCACCATCTGCATGGCAACGAAACAGCCTTCGCCAAGGCGTTGGGCAGTGACCGCAAGGGCAAGATTTCGGTAGCGCTATACATAGCTGCGGTGCTGCTGACCTTCGTCAACCAGTGGATCGGCGTCGCGATCTACTTTCTGGTGGCTGCCGTCTGGTTCGTGCCGGATACGCGGTTTTCGCGAGTGATCGAAAAGTAGCGGGCGCTACTTGCGCATCGCCTTTAGCTTTTCGGCGACCGACGCGGCAAGGTCGGCATAGCGCTCCTCCAGCCGCTCGGCCGCCTTGATGATCGAAAAATCATGGCCGAATTTCTCCAGCGCCATGCGCAGTTTCTCGACGAACTCGGCCTGCTTTTCGAGCGCCGAAAACAGCGTCTTCACCTGCGCCTCGCTGATTTCGGGATTGGCAAGCATTTGCGGCACCTCGCGACCCATCTGGTCGCCGGTGGCGGTCTGCTCCTTCAAGATCGCGACCCAGTCGGTCAATCGGCAGTCTCCCTATTCAGCCGCAACATGCGCAGCCGTCGCGGACGCGGTCAACCCGAACACGCTGGACGGCCTTGCATGAAGCGCATCCCGCGCTAAGTTCGGCGCGACCCAAACCAAGGAAAAAATCATGACCGCCGATGCCGAGATCCAGACCGCTCTGCCCGCCCTTAGCCCAGGCAACGTCGCCGTCATCACCGGCGGCGCCAGCGGCATCGGCCTTGCAGCCGCCAAGCGGCTGGCGGCGATGGGCATGAAGATCGTGCTCGCCGATATCGCCGGCGCACGCCTCGACGAGGCTGGCCGTGCCGTCGCCGCGATTGCCGGCAACGATGCAGTACTTGCCATTGCCACCGACGTTGCGAAGGGCGACGACCTCGACCGGCTGGCCGAAAAGACATTCGCCGCCTTCGGCGATGTGTCGCTGCTGATGAACAATGCCGGCGTCGGCAACAATCCCGGCAAACCCTGGGAAAACCGCGGCGCCTGGAAGCAGTTGCTGGACATCAATTTCTGGGGCGTCGTTCATGGCGTCGAGGCCTTTGCACCGCGCATGCTGGCATCGGGAAAACCTGGCCTGATCGTCAACACCGGCTCCAAGCAGGGCATCACCACGCCGCCCGGCAACCTCGCCTACAACGTCTCCAAATCAGGCGTGAAAACCTTCACCGAAGGTCTGGCGCACGCGTTGCGCAACGAACCCGGCGCCAAAATCAGTGCGCATCTGCTGATCCCGGGCTTCACCTTCACCGGCCTGACCGAAGGTGCCACGGAAAAGCCGGCCGGCGCCTGGACCGGCGAACAGGTCATCGACTTCATGCTGGCCTCGCTGCTGCGCGGCGACTTCTACATTCTGTGCCCAGACAACGAGGCAGTGCGGCCGATGGACGAGAAACGCATGGCCTGGGCGATCGGCGACATCATCGAAAACCGCCCTGCTCTGTCGCGCTGGCACCCTGATTACAAGGATGCTTTCGCGGCCTTCATGAAAGGCTGACGATCAAGCCGCCTGCTTTTTCGCGCCGCGCTTCTGCGCCACGGCCTTCTTGGCGGCCATGTCGGCAATCTCCCGGTCATGCCGCTTGGCCGCGCGTTCGCAGCGGTCGCGAATCTCCTCGACCTCGGATTCGGTCAGGTGCTCGATGCCGATGAAATGATTGTGGCCTGCGCTGACCCGGATCAGCTCGTCGAGCTTGGCCTGGATCGCCGCACCGTCGCGGTTCTGCGTGTTCTGGATCAGGAACACCATCAGGAAGGTGATGATCGTCGTGCCGGTGTTAATGACCAGCTGCCAGGTGTCGGAAAAGCCGAAAAGCGGCCCGCTGGCTGCCCAGACCACGACGATCAGGCAACAAGCGGCAAAGGTCAGCGGCAGGCCGGCAAGGTGGGCGACCTTGTTGGCAATCCTGGTGAAAACCTTCTCGAACATCGAAAAATCCCACAATGGCGGCGACGAGGTGACCCCGGACCGGGATCATCTCGCGCCGGGGAGAAACAACCGGCGGCCGCTCCGGGTTCCCTGCCAGAAGGGATTTCGTGAACAATCCTATGCACGCCTGACGAACTCAGGAGGCGTCGTTTTCCCAGCGGTCGAGGAAAGCCTCGATCGGCATGGCCTGCATATCGGGGACGGCCTTGGCCAGTTTCTCCGGCGTCCAGTCCCACCAGGCGAGGCTTTCGATCCGTGCCGCAATCTCGCTGGTGAACCGCGGCCGCAGCGGCTTGGCCGGCACGCCGGCGACAATCGCATAGGCCGGCACATCGCGCGTCACCACCGCATTGGCGCCGACGATCGCGCCATTGCCGATGCTCACACCGGGCATGATCACCGCGCCATGGCCGATCCAGACATCGTGGCCGATGCTGACCGCCTTTGCCTGCCGCCGCTCCTTGAACGCAGCGTCGACGCCCAGCCAGCGAAAATATTCGTTCGGCCGGTAGCTGACCTTGTGCTGGGTCACCCGTTCGATCGGATGCTCCAGCGCATTGATCCGGCTGTTGGCGGCGATCGAACAGAATTTGCCGATCGTCGTGTAGATCGCTTCCGAATGGCGCTCGAAATAGGAGAAATCGCCGACCGTCACTTCGCGCAGGACGACGCGCTCGCCGATCGAGGCGTAGCGCCCAAGCTTGCACGCCTTCAGCTCCGCCGTCGGATGAATGCGCGGTTCGGGGTCTTTCAGGACAAGGTTTTCCGGACGATCCATGCGGGCGATTTACGCCCGAGCGATTGGTCCCGCAAGCGGCACCAATCATTCGTCAGCTATTGCCAGGTCCTATTTCGGCTTGCCGCTGGTCCACACCACATTCTGGCCATAGAGCGGCACGGTGGTGACCGACATCTTCGCCGAGCCATCCTGCACCTGGCGCGAATGCGACAAGTAGATCAGCGTCTCGTTGGCCTTGTCGTAGATGCGGTTCACCACCTGCTTCTTCCAGATCAGGCTGATGCCTTGCTTGAAAACCTCCTCGCCGCCCTCGCCCATGTCGATATCGCCGATGGTGATCGGCCCGGTCTGGCGGCAGGAGATCGAGGAATCCGAAGGGTCCTCGAACCAGTTGCCCTTGTGCAGCCGGTCGATGACGCTGCGGTCGAAGTAGGAGACATGACAGGTTACGCCCTCGACCTTCGGGTCCTTGATCGCCTCGACGATGATGTCGTTGCCGACCCAGTCGACCCCGACCTTGCCGACTTCCTCGGCGACCGCCGCACCAGAGCCAACGACAAGGCATGCGGCCAAAGCGCCGCCGATCAGTTTTCGCCCAATCGGTATTTGCAAGAGAGCCTCCTGAGGTTCGAGTTTTGCCGACCTCAGGTGGGGCGAACGGCGACGCTTTGCAAGCTAGGCTCGGCCGAACGCGAGCATCCGCCGCAGCACGTTGCTCCTGAGGACAAAATGCTGAACCAGCGCGCCTGCAGTGTGCAACAGCACGACATAGAGCAGGATGTTCTTGCCCATCACATGCACCAGCCCTGCCCCCGGCACGCCCAGGAACCAGGCGGCTGCGCCCGACAGCGGCACGATGAAGATAAGCCCATAGATGACAAAATGCGTCGCCTTGGCCAGCAGCCGCAGCGCCGGATGTTCCATCCCCGAAACCGCAGGAACGCCGCGTGTCGTGCGCAGCCAGAGCCGCCAGCTGGCCAGAGCCAGCACAGCGAGGCCGAGCACGACATGCATGTAAGCCAGCGGCACATCGCCGGACGACGCCTCCTGGCCCCGGCGCAAGGCGCGCCAGACATGCTCCATGCCGTCATGGGCGAGGAATTGCACCAGGATCAGCACGGCAATGCTCCAGTGCAGCCAGATCTGGGTCTTTGAATAGAAGGCGACAGGCGTATCCGGCATTGGCTGGTTCCGCTGCGAAAGCGCAGACTATCAAAATAGGCAGGGGCCCAAACCGTTCAAATTACGATTTGGTAAGCCGGTATCGACGGCCGGTTGCGGCAACGCGACATCTTTGCGTGCGCACGGGCAACCCGCTAAGAGTGTTCGCCGAATGGTGCGATCCAGCACCCAATGAAAATCACGACGGACAATCCCTGATGATGCGTTCAATTCTGGTCGGCATTCTCGTCCTGATGGCGGCGGGCATCGGCTGGCTCACCTTCGACTGGTACCGCGGGCACTATGGTGGCGAGCCGTTCGGCGCCGCCTTCACGCTGGTCGACCAGAAGGGCGCGCCGATCACCGAAGCCGCCTTCAGAGGCCATCCCAGCGTCGTCTTCTTCGGCTTCACCCATTGCCCGGAAGTCTGCCCGACCACACTGTTCGAACTGGCCGGCTGGCTGAAGACGATGGGCGACGACGGCAAAAACCTGCACGCCTATTTCGTCTCCGTCGATCCCGAGCGCGACACGCCCGAGCTCATGAACACCTATGTCAGCAATTTTTCCGACCGCATCGTCGGCATCTCAGGCGATCCGGACAAGGTCCACGCCATGGCCAAGTCTTTCGGCATCTACTGGAAAAAGGTCGAGACGGGCGACGGCGATTACACGATGGATCACACCGCCTCGGTGCTGCTGCTCAACGCCAAGGGTGAGTTCTCCGGCACCATTGCCTATGGTGAAAGCCCGGAGACCGCCATTGCCAAGCTCAAGCGGCTGGCGGCGGAAGGCTGATACACAGTCAATGACCCAGACACGTCTCCACTTCACCGCCGGCAAGATCGACGCCGACCGCATCTTTGCAGCCCTTGAGGCGGCTTTCGAGGATGACGGCCTGCCGATCGCCGTGCTGGAGGTCGACGAAAACCGCGATATCCACGAAGTGTCGCTCTACGCCGACGATGACGTCGATGCCGTCGAGGCACGCGTCAACGACATTCTCGCCGGCCTCGCTCTGTCGAAGCCGATCGAGCGCGAATCCCTGCCCGATATCGACTGGGTGGCGCACTCGCTCGACGGGCTGAAGCCGGTACGCGCCGGCCGCTTCTTCGTCCATGGCGGGCATGACCGCCGGAAGCGCCACAGCGGCGAACTCGCCATCGAGATCGAGGCGGGGCTGGCCTTCGGCACCGGCCATCACGGCACCACCGCCGGCTGCCTCGAAATGCTAGAACAGGTCGTGCGGCGCGAGCACCCGCGCAACGCGCTTGACCTTGGCACCGGCAGCGCGGTGCTGGCCATCGCGCTGGCCAAGCTTTCTCACATTCCTGTGCTGGCGACCGACATCGATCCGGTCGCCGTCAAGGTCGCCGCCGCCAACGCTCGCCTCAACCACGTCAAATCGCTGGTGGAAACGGTGACCGCGCCGGGCTTCCACCACCCGATCTTTGCCGCGCGCGCGCCGTTCGATCTCATCGTCGCCAACATATTGGCGCGGCCGCTGATGCGGCTGGCGCCGGAGATGGCCAGACATATGAGCCTCGGCGGCTCGATCGTGCTGTCGGGCATCCTCGACCGCCAGCGCGACGCCGTGGTTTCGGCCTATGTAGGCCAGCAGTTTCGCCATGTCAGGACCTCGCACCGCGAGGGCTGGGTGACGATCCACCTCAAGCGCTGATCTGGACCAAATCAGACCTATGAATTGCCGGTCTGGAACGTCCGGAAATCGATTCCGGTTTTCGGGCTCATGCGTTACGCTCGCCGCCAAGCACCCGAGGAGGCCACCATGTTCCAGACCTTCGATTCCGCCGGCGACCCCGCAGTCGGCAAGCCGCACGTGGCGCTGCTGCGGCAATGGCTGGCGGCGAACGGGCTGGACGGATTCATCGTGCCGCGCGCCGATGAACACCAGGGCGAATACGTTGCCGACCGCTCGGCGCGGCTGAAATGGCTGACCGGCTTCAGCGGTTCGGCCGGCGTCGCCATCGTGCTTGCCGACCGCGCCTTCATGTTTGTCGACGGCCGCTACACGCTGCAGGTGCGCCACGAGGTCGATCTCGACATCTTTTCGATCGAAAGCCTGGTCGACAACCCGCCGGCCAGCTGGATCAAGGACAATCTCGGCAAGGGCGCGCGGCTCGGTTTCGACCCGTGGCTGCACACGCTGGGCGAGGTCAAGGCGCTGAATGCCGCGGCCGAACAATCGGGCGCAACCTTGGTGCCGCTCGACATGAACCCGATCGACATCATCTGGAAGGATCAGCCCGAACCGCCGCTGGCGCCGGTCGAGATCCATCCGATCGGCTTTGCCGGCGAACTGGCGAAGGACAAGCTGGCACGGCTGGCAGCGGCGATCGCCAAGGATGGCGCCACCCACGCCGTGCTGACCGACCCCTCTTCCATCGCCTGGACCTTCAACATCCGCGGCGGTGACGTGCCGCACACGCCGCTGGCACTCGGCTTCGCCGTGCTCGCCGCCGATGGCTCGCACCAGATTTTCATGGACCAGCGCAAGTTCTCGCGCACCGTCGCCGCCTATCTCACCCAGCTCGCCGATCTGCATGAGCCCGGTGAATTCGAGGCGGCGATCGTCGCCCTTGCCAAGAGCGGCGCAAAGATCGCGCTCGATCCGGTGCTGGCGGCGGAAAGGCTGAAAATGCTGATCGAGGACAATGGCGGCACCGTGATATCAGCGGCCGACCCTGCCCGCATTCCACGCGCCACCAAAAACCCAGCCGAAATCGCCGGCAGCCGCGCCGCGCACCGCCGCGATGGTGCGGCAATCGCCAAATTGCTGTGCTGGCTGGAGCGCCAAAGGCCCGGCAAGCTCGACGAGATCGCCGTCGTCACCCGGCTGGAGGAAACCCGCCGTGCCACCGGCGAGGAAACGCAGATGCCGCTGCGCGACATCTCCTTCGACACCATTTCCGGCGCCGGCCCGAACGGCGCCATCATGCACTACCGCGTGTCCCGCGCCACCAGCCGCAAACTGGCGAATGGCGAGCTGTTCCTGCTCGATTCCGGCGGCCAATACCAGGACGGCACCACCGACATCACCCGCACCGTACCGATCGGCAAGCCGACCGACGAGATGCGCGAGCGCTTCACGCTGGTGCTGAAGGGCATGATCGGCATTTCAATGCTTCGTTTCCCCGCGGGTACGCGCGGTTCCGAAATCGATGCCGTCGCCCGCATGGCGCTGTGGAAGCACGGCTGCGATTTCGCCCACGGCACCGGCCATGGCGTCGGCTCCTATCTTGCCGTGCATGAAGGGCCGCAGCGCATCGCCCGCACCGGCACCGAAAAGCTGCTCGCCGGCATGATGCTGTCCAACGAGCCCGGCTACTACAAGGAAGGTTCCTACGGCATCCGCATCGAGAACCTTGTCCTGGTGACGCCGGCCGAGGCGGTCGACGGCGGCGACATCGCCATGCACGACTTCGAGACGCTGACGCTGGCGCCGATCGACGTCAGGCTGGTGCGCACCGATTTGTTGACGCGCGACGAACTGCATTGGCTCGACGCGTATCACGCGCGGGTGCTGGCCGAGATCGGACCGATGCTCGACGGCGAGACGCTGGCCTGGCTGGAAAAAGCAACCGCACCGCTGCCGCACGACCAGAAGATTTGAGGTGAGCCTCTTTCTCCCCGTTCTACGGGGAGTTGAGGAGCGGTCCGCGAAGCGGACGAAAAGCCAATTGCTTGGCTTTTCGAGTGACGAACGCCCGGCAGGGCAATGAGGGGCAGCGCCAGCGGTCCAAAACCAATCGCGCCGGCAGAATTCCTACCCGACAAACTGCCGCGCAAGAATCAACACCGCCGCCCCGGCCAAAAACATCACCATCAGCCCGCCGCGCAACGACACAATCGCGGCAACGATTAGCGCCACCCATTCCGCCGGTCCGGCGCCGAGCGCCGCCGGTGCCACCAGCGTCGTCAGCACCGCCGCCGGCACGGCGTTCAGCCCGGCCTCGACGCGCGGATGGATATTGTCGAAGCGCGAGATGACCAGATGGCCGCCAATGCGGGTGAGATAGGTGGCGACCGCGCCGGCGATGATGATCCAGAAGGTCGCGCTCATGGCCGTGCCTCGACGCCGCTGTGATGCGGCGGCAGGATGACGGCGAGCAGCACGCCGGCAATCGCACCAATGGAGACGTGCCACGGCGACCCCACCGTCTTGTAGGCGATGATCGAGGCAGCAGCGCTGGCGATGACCACCGGCAGCCACAGCGGCCGCTTGCGAAAACCCATGACCAGGCCGAGGAAATAGATCGGCAGCAGGAAATCGATGCCGAGAGCATGCGTGTCGGGAATGAGCTTGCCGAACACCGCACCCAGCGCGCTCTCGATCACCCACAACACATAGACCGGCAGGCCAAGCCCCATATACCAGGCGAAGCCAACGGTCTCGCCGGCCTCGGCCTTGCGCTCGGCCACCGCGAATTGCGGATCGGTGAGCACGAAATAACCCAGCGCCTGCTGAATGACAGGCCAATGCGCGATGCGGCGGCCGATGCCTGCGGAATAGAGCACATGGCGAAAGTTCACCGCGAAGATTGACAGCACGATCAGCCATGGCGCGACATGCTGGCCGAACAGTTCGATGCCGACCATCTGGCTGGCACCGCCGAAGATCAGCGCGCTCATCAAAGTAGCTTCGAGAACGGAAAGGCCATTGTCGACGGCAATGGCGCCGAACAGCAGCGCAAACGGCGCCGCCGCGACGACCACCGGCATCGACAACCGCACGCCGTCCCAGAACTCGCTGGCTGCAGAATTTTCGCTCAAGATCTCTACTGACATGTCACATTCCCAGATTGCGCTGATATGTAGGTTCCAGCGGCTGAAAAGTCAGACGAATTCATTTGAGCCAACAGATCAGCGAAACTGATGTCACGGGTCATGAAAGCAAAGGGTTGTGGGATGATCGTTTATGATTTCACCGGCAGGCATGCGGTCGTCACCGGGGCTGGCGGCGGCATGGGCGAGGCGATCGCGCTGGCGCTGCTCGAAGCAGGCGCCTCGGTCACGGCCATCGACATCAAGCCGCGTCCGGCATCGTTTGCCTCCTACGACGACCGGCTCACCTTCGCTCAGGGCGACCTCACCGACGCTGCCTTTGTCGAACAGACCATCAATGCGGCCGGCCGCGAGCGCGGCGGCATCGACTATCTCGCCAATGTCGCCGGGGTGCTGTGGTTCGGCCGCGACAAGTCCGCCCTCGACATGGACCTCGATGTCTGGGACCAGGTCTTCAACATCAATCTAAAATCCTTCGTGCACACGGCGCGTGCTGTGGTTCCGCAGATGCGCACGGGCGGGCGCGGTGGCGCCATGGTGCATTTCTCGACCATCCAGTGGTATCGCGGCGACCCGAAGCCGCAGGATGCCTACCAGGCATCGAAGGCTGGCGTCTGCGCCCTTTCGAAATCGCTGGCCATGCAGCTTGCGAGCGAGGGCATCCGCTCCAACGCCATCTGTCCGGGCATGGCGCTCACCCCCTTGCAGGCGCGCTGGGATACCGAGGAGAAGCGTGCGGCAGTTGCCGACTACACGCCGCTCGGCCGTATCGGCACGCCGCAGGACATGGCCAATGCCGCACTGTTCCTGCTCTCCGACGCGGCGAGCTACATCACCGGAATTGAACTCGCCGTCGATGGCGGGCTTTTGATGCGGATGTAGCCGTCGCAACCCAAAGGCCGGAAAACTAACTGCGTGGCACCGTGCCCTGGATCGCCCTGCCCCAGTCGAGCAACGGCTTTGCCCGCAAGGTAAAATCAACCAGCTCATCGGCCAACGCCGGCGAATGGATCGTCGCGGGATCGATGAGGTGTTGCACATAGAAATGCCGGTTGCGCACGGCCGCCGCAAGATCGGCGTCCGCGACCTCCTCGAAGCCGCGTGGCGCACGCTTCATGCGGCCTTCCGTTTCGAGCTCAAAACCGTTCTTCTTCAACGCCGTCACCAGCTTGCGGAATTCGGCCGGCCGGGTCGCAATCGCCTTGCGCATCGCCAGCAGCAGCGTCGGCTCCGGATTCCACCAGGCGATATCGGCAAAGCAACGCTCCAGCCCGATATGCACATAGAACACGCCCTGCTCCATCTTGGTGCCATCCGGTGACAGCATCGCCGAGACGTGCCGGTTGTAGGGCCGCTTGTCCTTGGCGAAGCGCACATCGCGGTTGATGCGGAACAGCGATTTCTTGCGATCGCCGCGCAGACCGAGCCCCGCTGTCGCGAAACGCTCCGTCAGCGTCTCCACCAGATCGCAGAGCGGCTCATGCAGCTCGCTGTCGTAAAGCGCGCGGTTCTCCTGGAACCACTCCCGGCTCTGATGGAAATCCAGCGCCTTCAGAAACGGAAGGGCTTTTTGCCCAAACCCTTTGAACCCGCCAGCCATCACGCCTTGCCGACCCGTTGCAACCAGGTGTCCTCGTCGATGACTTCGACGCCGAGTTCACCGGCCAGCTTCAATTTGGAGCCGGCACCAGGCCCGGCTACTAGCAGATCGGTTTTCGCCGACACCGAACCTGCCACCTTGGCGCCGAGACGTTCGGCCATCGCCTTGGCTTCGGAGCGTGTCATCTTTTCCAGGGAGCCGGTGAAAACGATGGTCTTGCCGGCAACCTCGCTGTCGGCCGAGACGGTGACGATGTACGGCTTCGGCTTCACCTGTGCGAGCAACGCGTCAAGCACGTCGTCATTACGTTCATTGCCGAAGAAATCGCGCAGCGCGTCGATCACGGTATCGCCGATGCCGTTGACCGATGGGAAAACGCTGTGCGGATCGGCGGCCGCCGCCGTCTCCTTACCGACGCGGATCAACTCCTCGATGGTCGAGAAGGTCCGGGCGAGCACGGCGGCCGTCGTTTCGCCGATATGGCGAATGCCGAGCGCGAAGATGAAACGGTCGAGCTCGGGTTCGCGGCGCGAGTCGATGGCAGCAAAAAGCTTGTCGAGGCCTTCGTAGTTGCGGTCCTCGACACTGCGCACATTCTTGCGCGTCTTGCCCGATGCGGCCTCGCGCTGCCTCGCCTGCTCCTCGCGCCGCTCGGCCAGCGCCTTGGTGACGGCCGGACGGCGATCCTTGAGCGTAAAGATATCGGCGGCTGTCTTGATCAATCCGGCATTGAAGAAAGTGTCTATGTTCTCCGCACCAAGGCCTTCGATGTCCATGGCGCCGCGTGACACGAAGTGGCGCAACTTTTCCACCGCCTGCGCCGCGCAGATCAGTTCACCGGTGCAGCGCCGGCGCGAATCTTCCTTGCCGGTTTTCTCGTTGATCTCGCGCGTCGCCGGCGAGCCGCAGACCGGACAAATGTGCGGGAATTCATAAGGCACGGCATCGGCCGGACGCTTGTCGATGACGACGCTGACGATCTGCGGAATGACGTCGCCTGCCCGCTGGATCACCACCGTATCGCCGATGCGCACGTCGATGCCGTCGCGGATCGGCTGGCCGGTGCTGTCGAGGCCCTTGATGTAGTCCTCATTGTGAAGTGTGACGTTTTCGACCACGACGCCGCCGACCGTGACCGGCGCCAGCCGCGCAACCGGCGCCAGCGTACCGGTACGGCCGACCTGGATGTCGATCTTCTGCACCGTCGTCGTCGCCTGTTCGGCCGGAAATTTGTGGGCGATGGCCCAGCGCGGCTCGCCGGTAACGAACCCCCATCGGCGCTGCAATTCCAGCTGGTCGACCTTGTAGACGACGCCGTCTATATCGTAGCCAAGCGATGAGCGCTGAGCCTCGATGAGGCGATACTGCGCGACCAGATCCTCGACCGACTTCGCCCGCACCATCAGCGGGCTGATCTGGAACCCCCAATCCTTGAACCTCTGCACGGATTCGTACTGGGTCGGCGCCGGATCTTCCGTCGTGTAGCCCCAGGCATAGGCGAAGAACCGGAGATTGCGGCTGGCGGTAACCGAGGCATCCTTCTGGCGCAGCGAGCCGGCAGCCGTATTGCGCGGATTGACGTAATCCTGGCCGCCAACCGCCGCCGAGCGCGCCTTCAGCGCCTCGAACTCCGCATAGGTCATATAGACCTCACCGCGTATCTCGATCGTGTCGGGCCAGCCCGAGCCTTTCAGCTTCGCCGGGATGTCGGCGATCGTCCTCAGGTTAGCAGTGATGTCCTCGCCGACAGCGCCGTCGCCGCGCGTAGCACCCTGCACGAACACGCCGCCCTCATAGCGCAGCGACGCCGACAGCCCATCGATCTTCGGCTCGGCCGTAAAAGCGATGTCGAGATCCTTGTCGCGATCGAAGAATCGCCGGCCGCGCTCGAGGAAATCGGTGACGTCCTCGTCGGTATAGGCCTTGGCGAGGCTGAGCATCGGTACGGTATGCCGAACCTTGGCAAAACCTTCCGCCGGCGCAGCACCTACCCGGCGCGACGGCGAATCCTCCCGCACCAGATCGGGAAAACGCTCTTCAATGGCAAGGTTGCGCCGCCGCAGCGCGTCATACTCGGCGTCCGTGATCGTCGGCGCGTCCTCGGCATGATAGCGGCGGTCGTGGCCGGCGATCTCCTCCGCCAGCCGCGCAAGCTCATCCGCGGCTTCGCTTTCGCTCAACGATTCGACTGGTTTTTCAGACATGCAGCGGTCCCTGGACAGTGGCGCGACACCATAAATCAGGATTTCGGAAAAATCATTCCCGAACAGCGGGATGGAGCCATATCCTGACTCTTTTCCGGACACGAAAAATGTAGCGCTCAGGATATGTTGAGATTCAGGTCAGGCCGAGTCGAGAAGGGTGGCTTCCGAGAACCGGAGCGGAGCGTACTTTGGGTACGTGAGCACCGGAAGCGCAGAAAGCCGCCCTTCGCAGGCCGGCCTCACCTGAATATCAGCATATCCTAGGCGGCAGCAATGTTCTCGCGCAGCAGCCGCTCGGCCGCCGCGCGGGCTTCGTCGGTGATGGTGGCGCCGGCAAGCATGCGGGCGATCTCTTCCTGCCGCGCCGCCCGGTCCATCTCGGCAATGCCGGTAGCGACCCGGTCGCTACCGCCGGATTTGGAAATCAGGAAATGCGTTGCCGCGCGCGCCGCGACTTGCGGCGCATGCGTCACGGAAAGCACCTGCACGCGCTTCGACAGCCGCGCCAGTCGCTGGCCGATGGCGTCGGCAACCGCGCCGCCCACGCCGGTGTCGATCTCATCGAAGACCAAGGTCGGCGCCGAGCCGCGGTCGGCGAGCGCCACCTTCAGCGCCAAGAGGAAGCGCGAAAGCTCGCCGCCGGATGCCACCTTCATCATCGGCCCCGGTCTGGTGCCGGGATTGGTGCGCACCCAAAACTCGACCTGGTCGATACCTTCTTCCATGCGGTTGTCGGCATCGCTTGCCATCTCGACGATGAACTCGGCCCGTTCGAGCTTCAGCGCCGGCAGTTCGGCCATCACTGCCTTGGTCAGTCCGGCCGCCGCCGCATGGCGAAGCGACGACAGCTGTGCCGCCGAAATATCGAAGGCCTCGCGCGCGGCAGAGGCCTGCTTTTGCAGCGCGTGCAGGCGCTCCTCGCCGGCGTCGAGATCGGCAAGATCGGCGACCATCGTGTCGCGCAGCTGCGCCAGGTCGTCGACCGCCACCGCGTGCTTGCGCGAGGCAGCGCGTAGCGAAAACAGCCGCTCTTCGGCCTTCTCCAGCCGTTGCGGATCGTATTCGGTGGCGCGAAGTGCCGCATCGACGCCCGACTGCGCCGCGTCGAGTGACAGCATCGCCTCGTCGAGCGATTTGACGACGTCGTCCAGCAGGCCGGGCGCCTCCGTCACCTTGCGCTGTAGGCGTCTGAGTAGGCTGGCCAGTTGCGGCAAAGGCGAGGACGGCCCGGAAAGCACATCCTGCGCGTCGTGGATTTCCGAGGCGATCTTTTCCGCCCGCATCATCGAGGCGCGCAATTCCGCAAGGTCGCTCTCCTCGCCCGGCTGCGGGTCGAGCTTGGTCAATTCGACGACCGCGGCGCGCAGATAGTCCGCCTCGCGCGCCGCCGCCTCGACCTTGGCGCGGTGACGCGAAAATTCCTGCTCGCAATTGCGCCAGTAGCGCCACGCTTCGCCGGTCGCGCGCACGGCACCGAGATGACCGCCAAAACTATCGAGCAGTTCGCGATGCGCGCCGGGATCGACCAAAGCGCGCTCGTCATGCTGGCCGTGGATCTCGACCAGCGCGCGGCCGACATCGCGCATCAATGTGACGCTGGACGGCTGGTCGTTGACGAAGACGCGCGTGCGGCCGTCCGCCGTCTGCACGCGACGCAAAATGATGTCGCCGTCGTCCTCGATGGCGTTGTCGACCAGCAGCATGCGGGCGGGATGGTTGCGCGGCACGTCGAACACGGCGATGACCTGGCCCTGCGCCGTGCCATGGCGCACCAGCGAGGCATCGCCCCGCGCGCCAAGCGCCAATGACAGGGCATCGAGCAGGATGGATTTGCCGGCGCCGGTTTCGCCGGTCAGCACCGAAAGGCCGGGCTGGAAGTCGATATCCAGCTTCTCGATCAGGACGATATCGCGGATCGACAGTCTGGAAAGCATCAGAACCCGGACCTATTGCCTGTCGCCCAAGAGTGGACCCGGTGTTGGGACAACGACATGCACGAAAACAAAATGCGGCACGCGATCCGTTGGAATCGCAGCGCCGCACTATCTTTTTGTTTTGGCATCGGATCAATCCGAAAAAGCGCTGAACACGCTTCGGACCAATCCTCTCGGGTCAAGCGCCGGTGATCAGCTTCCCGGCTTTGGATATCCACGATCCGGCATTCTCTCGCGGCGCAAGCCCGTTGCTCTGCAGGAGCTTGTAGGAATCCTTGTACCATGGGCTGTCGGGATAGTTGGTGCCAAGCACGGCGGCGGCCGTCTGGGCTTCAGAGGTCAGGCCCATCGCATAGTAGCTTTCGGTAAGACGCGCGAGCGCCTCCTCGACATGGCGCGTGTTGGAATAGTTTTCCACCACATTGCGGAACCGCTTGACGGCGGCGATGTACTCGCGGCGCTCGAGATAATAGCGGCCGATCTGCATTTCCTTGCCGGCCAGCTGGTCGGTGGCAAAACGGATCTTTTCCTTGGCGTCGTCAACATATTCCGAGGTCGGCCAGCGTGTCACCAGATCCTGCATCGTCTGCACGGTCTGGCGCGCTTCCTTCTGGTCCTGGGTAACGTCCTTGATCTGCCGGTAGTAGCTCAACCCAATGATGTACTGGGCGTAAGCCGCATCGTCGGTCGACGGATAGAGCGTGAGGTAGCGCTTGGCCGAGCCGATCGCCTCGTCATAATGGCCTGCGCGGTAATCGGCGAAGGCGCCCATCACCATCGATTTGCGGGCGAATTCCGAATAGGGGTGCTGACGGTCGACGGCATCGAACTTCTTGCTCGCCTCATCCAGACGGCCGGCATTCAGATTGGCGAGACCCTGGTTGTAGAGAACGTCAGCCGGCTCCGTCTGGTCGACATAGGTCGACAGATCGACATCTTTCTCGGACGACATGCAGGCCGACAGGAAGAGCGATGGAACAACCACCGAAAGCGCCAGGAAAACAGCCCGATACGGCGCTTTCGATTGACCAACTCGCTTAAAGAACATGATTGGATTCCGCCCTTTCGGCGTCATTTTTCAGTCGACGGCAGCAGCCATAAACCATAATCGCCTTGCCCGGCAACGCTATCTCCGGCCAATCGCGCATTTTTGTGGCGGTTTGACGTTACCCCAAAAGCAATGTGATTTCACCCATCGGTGATGCATTCATGCAACACCAATCGGTCGCAATATGAGCCTGAAAATTGTTAAGAATCAGATCACCCAGGGCGCAAAGACAGGCCCGGTGACAGCGCTCATCTCGGCGGTGCGGCCGCGCTCGCGGCGCGTGGTTTCGACGACCTCGAAGGCCGAACGGTCGGACAACAGGCGCCGCAAGGCAGCCGCGTTCATCCTGTGGCCGCCGCGATAAGAGCGGAAGCAGCCGATGAAGCGGGCGCCGGCCAGCGCCAGATCGCCCATGGCGTCCATCGTCTTGTGGCGGGCGAACTCATTGGGATAGCGCAGGCCGCCGACGTTGATGACGCGGTTGTCGTCGCCGATCACCAGCGAGTTCTCCAGCGACGAGCCGAGCGCATAGCCGGCTGCCCACAGGCGCTCGACGTCCTTCATGAAACCGAAGGTGCGGGCCCGCGCGATATCGCGGCGGAAAATGTCGGGGTTGATATCGGATGCAAAGAGCTGGCGGCCGATCGCCGGGCTTTCGAAATCGATCTCGACCTCGAAGCGCGTGCCGCTATAGGGCCTGAATTCCGCCCAGGAGGCACCGTTCTCAATGCGAACCGGCTTGACCACCCTGATATAGCGGCGCTTGACCGGCAGCGTCTCGATGCCTGCCTGGTCAATGGCCTCCACGAACGACACGGCACTGCCGTCGAGGATCGGAACCTCGTGGCCGTCGATCTCGATGACGATATTGTCGATGCCAAGCCCGAAAAGTGTCGCCATCAGATGTTCGACGGTGGCGATATGCTCGCCCGAGGGATCACCCAGCATGGTGCACAAGTCGGTGGCGCCGACTTCGGAAACGAGTGCGCGAAACTCACGGCCCTCGCCGCCATTCAAAAGCTGGAAGACGACACCCGTATCGGGGTCCGCCGGCAGAAAATTGACGGTGACGGGCTTGCCGCTGTGAACGCCGGTACCCGTCAGCGTCGCACGCGATTTAAGTGTCGTCTGATAGTCGTGCAAGACAAACCCCATAGCCCAAACTGCCTACGTCCGCTTCCTCAGCCCCAAGGGCTCGCGGCTCTTGATTTGAACGGCAGGCTGGGCCAACTCCCCGAATCCCGGCACACCGACCTTAGTCTCGGGAAGATAGTGGTCCGGCAGAAAGTCTCCAAATCACGGTTTCTTACTCTCTGTAACCGCGACCAGCAATGCCAACGGTTCGCTAAACCGTTGTTTTGCAATCGTTTTAAACGTTAACAGGCAAACAGTCTCCTGCTTGCCTGTTAACAATTGTTACGGACCGTTAACGGTCAATTGGCCTGGCGGCGCAAGAATGCCGGAATCTCCAGCTGATCGTCTTCCTGCATTGTCCTGGTCTGCGGTGACAGCCGGCCCTGATCGTCCAACTGGCCGCGGCGCGGTGCGTAGAGCTGCGGGTCCTGGCTGGCAAGGCGGCGCATTTCGGGTGCCGCCTGGCGCAGTTTCGGTTCGCGCGGCTGCGCCGGCTGCAACCGGGCAGGCTCCTCTTCGCGTCGCGTCAGGCCGTTGGTCAGCCGCTTGAGCAGCCCCATCGGTCCGCTGTTCTCGTGGTCGGCCGGACGGCTCTTGGCTTCCACTTCGGCCTTGACCACCGGCGGGAAATCCTCGACGCGCGGCATGCGCTGGGGTGCCGCGGCAATCGGCTGCGGCATTTCACGCTGCGGCGCAGGCTGCATCACCTGCTGTACCATTGGCTGCGGCTGGGCCGGCGGCGCCTGGAAGATCTTGCTCTGCGGCCGGAAGTCGTCGGCCTGGGCAACTGGCGCCGGGCGAGCCTGCGCCATCGCCGCGGCATTGGCCTCGGCAAGCTGGATGGCCTCGGCAACCGGGTCGGCCGCGCGTGGCTCATAGATCACCTGCTGGACGGGCGGACGGCTGTCCGTGACCGGCACGGACGGGCGGCTGACCGGCTTCTGCGGCGCCGCGCGGATGGAGATCGGCGCGGACGCGATTTCAGCCGCCGATTTGTCGATGCCGGTGGCGACCACCGAAACCCGGATCACGCCTTCGAGTTCTTCGTCGAAGGTGGCGCCGAGAATGATGTTGGCATCCTGGTCCACCTCTTCGCGGATGCGGGTTGCGGCTTCGTCGACCTCGAACAGGGTCAGGTCGCGGCCACCGGTGATCGAGATCAACAGGCCCTTGGCGCCCTTCATCGAGGTTTCGTCGAGCAGCGGGTTGGCGATCGCGGCCTCGGCGGCGGCCATCGCACGGCCCTCGCCCGAAGCTTCGCCAGTGCCCATCATCGCCTTGCCCATCTCGCGCATGACCGAACGGACGTCGGCGAAGTCGAGATTGATCAGGCCTTCCTTGACCATCAGGTCGGTGATGCAGGCAACACCGGAATAGAGCACCTGGTCGGCCATGGCGAAGGCATCGGCGAAGGTGGTCTTGTCATTGGCCAGCCGGAACAGGTTCTGGTTGGGGATGACGATCAGCGTATCGACGCATTTCTGCAGCTCCTCGATGCCGAGGTCTGCCGTCTTCATGCGGCGCTGGCCTTCGAAATGGAACGGCTTGGTGACGACGCCAACGGTGAGGATGCCCTTTTCACGGGCAGCGCGGGCAACGACCGGAGCCGCACCCGTGCCGGTGCCGCCGCCCATGCCGGCGGTGACGAAGCACATATGCGTGTTGGAGAGATGATCAATGATCTCATCAATGCACTCCTCGGCCGCCGCGCGCCCGACTTCGGGCTGCGACCCGGCGCCGAGGCCCTCGGTGACATGCGCGCCGAGCTGGATCAGCCGATCGGCCTTCGACATGGTCAGTGCCTGCGCGTCGGTGTTGGCGACGACGAACTCGACACCGCGCAAACCGGCGGTGATCATGTTGTTGACGGCGTTGCCGCCACCGCCGCCGACACCGAACACGGTGATGCGCGGCTTGAGCTCGGTGATGTCCGGCTTTTGCAGATTGATGGTCATTGTCTCCGTCCTTTGCCTTTCCCGCCGCTTCGCCGCCGCGGCCGCCTATGGGGCTGTCCCCGTCAATTTTAGAAACTGTCTCTCAACCACTGACTCATTCGATGCAGTTTTCCGCCCGTACCAGTCATCCTGAGGCCGGAAATACCTTTCGCCGGGCGGCTCTCGAAGCTCGCCATCTGCGGATAGATCAAAAGCCCGACCGGGGTCGAGAAAGCCGGCCCCTTGGCAGCTTCGGGCAGGCCTGCCACGCCGAGCGGGCGGCCGATGCGTACATTGCGCCCCAGAATGCGGCGCGCCGCCTCCGGCAGGCCGGCAAGCTGGCTGGCGCCGCCAGTGAGCACGACGCGCTTGCCGACGGCATTGCCGTAGCTCGATTTGTTCAGCCGGTCGCGCAACAGTTCCAGCGTTTCGTCGATGCGGGCGCGGATGATGCGCGTCATCACCGAACGCGGTATCTGCAACGGCACGTCGCCATCCTCGCCGATCGGCTGGATCGAAACCAGGTCGCGGTCGTCGGCACTGCCGGGCAGCGCCGAGCCATGCATCACTTTCAGCCGCTCGGCGGCGTCGAGCGAGGTCGACAGGCCCTTGGCCATGTCCAGCGTGACGTGATTGCCGCCGATGGCGATGGCGTCGGCATGAACGAACTTGCCTTCCGAAAACACCGAGATCGTCGTGGTACCGCCGCCCATGTCGATGCAGGCCGCGCCCATTTCGAGTTCGTCGTCGACCAAGGCCGCAAGCCCGCTGGCATAGGGTGTCGCCACCATGCGCTCGACCGACAGATGCGAGCGGTTGATGCAGAGCTCCAGGTTGCGCAAGGGGGCCGCGTCGCCGGTCAGCACATGCATGTCGACCCCAAGCTGATCGCCGACCATGCCGCGCGGATCGCGCACGCCGCGCTCGGCGTCCAGCGAAAAGCCGACGGGAAGCGAATGAATCACCTCGCGCTCTGTCCTCAGCGCCTGCTTGGCACCGGCGGCGAGCACGCGCTTGATGTCGGCCTCGTCGGCCTCGTGGCCGCCAAGGTTGATGGTGGCCGAGAAGGTTTCGCTCTTCAGCCGGCCGGCCGTCATGTTGACGATGAGGGAATCGACTGTCAGCCCCGCCATGCGCTCGGCGGCGTCGACGGCGAGGCGGATGGCGTGCTCGGCCCGGTCGAGATCGACGACGACCCCCGATTTCACGCCTTGCGATTTCTGGTGACCGATGCCGATCACCTGGACGCGGTGCGAACGGCCGCGCAGCAGATTGCCGTCATCGCGCGGCTTGAGCTTTGCCACCATGCAGCAAACCTTGCTCGAGCCGACATCCAGCACGGTCAGTGTGCCGGACCGGCGCGACGAGGCATCGCTGTTGCCGCCAAGCCAGCTCATATCTTCGTCTCCGGCTTGCGCTTCAGGCTTTGCGGCTTTTCATTGAGCGCGGCTTCGCGCTGGGTCGCGGCTTCCGGCGTCAACTCGACGACCAGGCGGTCGGACAGGCGCATGTCGACGGCGGCGATGTCGCGCGTCAAAAGCCCGTTGTCGTGGTCCATCCTGACGAGATCGGCGATCGCCTTATCTTCGTCATCCTCGGGAAGCTTGACCGTGATGCCGTTTTCCAGCTTCAGGTCCCAACGCCGCTCGCCGATGCGGATGTAGCCTTTGACCCGCGCCGCAAGCTCGGGATATTTCTTGATCTTGCTGAGAAAATCAGGCGCCTTCGCCGGCGCGCCGGTGCCAATGATCAGCGGCAGCAATGCCTGCTTGCCACCCGAGAACGGCGCGATAACCGCGCCGGACCGTTCGATGACGGACAGCTCTGAGCCTTGCTGCCAGAGCGCGAACGGCTCGCGCTCCTCGACGCGCACCTCCAGCGTGTGCGGATAGACCTTGCGCACCGCCGCGACTTCGACCCAGGGCAGCGTGCCAATCCGCGCGCGCGCGGCCTCTGCGTCAAAACCGATCAGCGACGTCCAGCCATCGAGTTCCAGCCTGTCCAGGATGTCGATCTCGGATGTTTCGCGATTGCCGACCACTTTGATCTGGTCGACGGCAAAACCGGTGCGGGCGGTGATGCTCTGGACGATCTCGTCGGTATCGCCCGAGAGATAGGCGCCGTAAGCGCAGCTGGAGGCAATCAGCACGGCCGACATGATGGTGGCGCAGAAACGCGGCACCTGAACTTCCCCGCCGCCAAGGCGCGCCAGCACGCGCACCGGCCGGCGAAGCAGGCGCGGCAGCACGAAATGGTCGAACGACAACGGCACGCCGAACAGCGCCGGCCCGGCCGCGCCTGTCTTGCCCTGTCCCCATTTCAACGCAGACACGAAGCGTCCTCCACCATCCAACTCAACAAATCGCCGAACGAGTGCCCCGCTTGCGCGGCGATTTCCGGCACCAAAGACGTCGGCGTCATACCTGGCTGGGTGTTGACCTCGAGCCAGACAACCTCGCCGTTTTCGGAGTGACGGTCATCGTAACGGAAGTCCGACCGGGAAACGCCCCGGCAGCCGATAGCTAGGTGAGCCTTGAGCGCCAGTGTCTGTATTTTTTGGTAAATATTCGGTGAAATTTTTGCAGGGCATTCGTGTTTTGATCCGCCCGCGACGTATTTTGAATCATAGTCGTAGAAGGAATGGCCGGTCGGAATGATTTCGCAGACGCCAAGCGCCACGTCGCCCATCACGGCGCAAGTCAGCTCGCGTCCATGGACGTAGCGCTCGACCATGACAGTATCGCCATACTTCCATTCGGACGAGCCGATCACCTGCGGCGGATGCGACTGACCCTCATGGACGATGACGACGCCAAAGCTCGACCCCTCATTGACCGGCTTGACCACATAGGGCGGCTTCATCGGATGCTTGTTCTGGATGGCGAAGCGGTTGGTAACCTTGGATTCCGCTATCGGAACGCCGGCGGCCTTGGCGATCTTCTTGGCCTGCTCCTTGTTCATGGCAAGCGCCGAAGCGAGCACGCCGGAATGAGTGTAGGGAATGGCGAGATATTCGAGGATGCCCTGAATGGTGCCGTCCTCGCCGAAAGGGCCGTGCAGCGCGTTGAAGACAGCATCAGGCCTGAGCTCGGCAAGCACGGATCCGACGTCGCGCGAAACATCGACGCGGGTGACCTGGTAGCCTTCAGTCTCGAGCGCATCGGCACACGCCTTCCCCGAGGACAGAGACACGGGCCGCTCGGACGAGAATCCTCCCAGCAGAACAGCCACATGCTTACTTTTCATTTCCCGTCATCCCCTAATACGGCGGGCCCGCAACACTGTTTTCGCGACATTGAGTCCGAGTCTTCCGGCAGGTTGCCCCCCAGACGGAAAACGCGAGTGACGCGTCGCAACGACTCAAATCAGGAAACGCTTGAAGGCAGAGAATCAGAGAGTTGATTCGCTGGCAAGTGCTTACGATTCCGAGAGATTCACTTTCCGTGAAAACGACCGTAAAAAGCGCGTTGTTGAGTCTTTGCAGCAACGGTCGTGCGGCTGTTTCAGGCCGCTTGAAGTTAAAGCATCACATGAACTTCAGCTTGCGCTAAAGCAGTAGCCCGAGGAATTCCTGCACCTCATGGCCAGGCCGGAAGTTGCCGATGCGCTTGATCTCCCACTGCAGCCGGATGCCGGATTTTTCGAGCACCCGGGCGCGCACCGTCTCGCCCAGATATTCGAGGTCGTAGCCGGTCGCGGTTCCAGTGTTGATCATGAAGTTGCAATGCATCGGCGACATCTGCGCGCCGCCGATCATCAGCCCGCGACAGCCGGCCTTGTCGATCTCTTTCCAGGCCGACGTGCCGTCCGGATTCTTGAAGGTCGAGCCACCGGTCTTCTCGCGGATCGGCTGCACCGTTTCGCGATGGTTCTGCACGGCGTCCATCGCAGCCTTGATCGCCGCCTTGTCTTCCAGGGCCCCTTCGAACACGGCCGACGTGAAGATCAGCCCGGACGGTGCTGCCGAATGACGATAGGCGTAGCCCATATCGGCATTGCTCAGCGTATGAATGCTGCCCTTGCGGTCGAGCGCCCGCACCTCGACGACGCGCTCGCGCGTCTCAACGCCATTGGCGCCGGCGTTCATCCGCAGCGCCCCACCGACGGCGCCCGGAATGCCATGGTAGAAATGAAAGCCGCCAATGCCCGCCTCATAGGCAAGTGCGGCCACGCGCTTGTCAGGCGTGGCGGCGCCGGCCTTGATCGTCGTCGGTCCGATAATCTCGGCTTCGCCAAAGCCTTTGGCCGAAAGCCGGATGACAAAACCTGGAATGCCGCCATCGCGCACCAGAAGGTTTGAGCCGACGCCGACGACGGTCAGCGGAATGTCTTCGGGAACCGCCTTCAGGAACGCGGCGAGATCGTCCTCGTCGGCGGGTTGGAACAGGGCCTCGGCAAGCCCGCCGGCGCGGAACCAGGTGATCTTGTCCATCTCGGCATTGGGCGTGATCCGGCCGCGCAGGCCGGCCAGCCGGTCGCCAAGTCCGTCGATCAAGGCCTGGCCGCGCATCATGAGACGGTACCGCCAAGGTCCTTGGGCAGCGCATAGGCCCATTGGGTGATGTTGCCGGCGCCGAGGAAGACGACGAAATCGCCGGGCTTCGCCAGATCGCGAATGACGGGCGCAATCGCCGCCGGGCCTTCGATGTAGCGCGCGTCGCGATGGCCGCCGGAGCGGATGCGCGACACCAGCGCCTCGGAGGTCACCCCGTCGATCGGCTCTTCGCCGGCCGCATAGACCGGCGCCACCATCACCGTGTCGGCATCGTTGAAGCAGACGGAAAACTCGTCGAACAGATCATGCAGCCGGGTGAAGCGGTGCGGCTGGGCAATGGCGATGACGCGGCCGTCCGTGGCGCTGCGCGCCGCCTTCAGCACTGCGGTGATCTCGACCGGATGATGGCCATAATCATCGAACACCTCGACGCCATTCCACGAACCGGTATGGGTGAAGCGTCGCTTGACGCCGGCGAAGGACGACAGGCCCTTCTTGATCGCCTCGGCCGACAGGCCGAGTTCATGCGCGACAGCGATCGCCGCCGTCGCATTGGAGACGTTGTGGCGGCCGGGCATCGGCAGACGCAGCCCCGCTATCGTCGTCTGGCCACGGCCCTTGCGGTCGCGGATCACCACGTCGAACTCCGAGATGGCACCCGCCATGCGGTGGTTGGTGAAGCGCACATCGGCCTGCGCGTTCTCACCATAGGTGATGACGCGGCGGTCCTCGATGCGGCTGACCAGCGCCTGCACTTCCGCGTGGTCGGTGCACATGACGCCAAAGCCGTAGAACGGCACGTTCTCGACGAACTGGCGAAACGCCTCGCGCACCTTGTCGAAACTGCCGTAATGGTCGAGGTGTTCGGGATCGATGTTGGTGACGACGGCAATCTCGGCCGGCAGCTTCAGGAACGTGCCGTCGCTCTCGTCGGCCTCGACCACCATCCATTCACCGTCGCCCATGCGGGCATTGGTGCCATAGGCATTGATAATGCCGCCATTGATCACCGTCGGGTCGAGCCCGCCGGCTTCCAGCAGCGTCGCCACCATCGAGGTCGTCGTCGTCTTGCCATGCGTGCCGCCGATGGCGACAGCCTGACGGAAGCGCATCAATTCGGCCAGCATTTCGGCGCGGCGCACAATCGGCAGCAGCTTTTCACGCGCGGCCTTCAGTTCCGGATTGGATTTCTTGATCGCGGTCGACACGACCACCACTTCGGCTTCGCCGATGTTCTCGGCCTTGTGACCGACGAAGCACTCGATGCCCTTGTCGCGCAGCCGCTGAACATTGGCGCTGTCGGCCTGGTCGGAGCCTTGCACCTTGTAGCCCAGATTGTGCAGCACCTCGGCGATGCCGCTCATGCCGATGCCGCCAATGCCGATGAAATGCACAAGGCCGATCGTCTCCGGCATCTTCATGCGTGCGTCCCCTTCCTGAATTCCGAAACGGTTTTCCTGGACGCAATAGCCTCTGTCAGATCGGCGAGCAACCGCGCCGCGTCCGGTTTTCCCGCCGATCTGGCGGCCGCGGCCATGGCAGCCAGCCGGGCCGGATCCTGCATCAACCCGCCGATCAAGGCAGCGATGCGCTCGGGCGACAGTGTGGACTGCTGATGCACTTCCGCCCCGCCTGCCGCAGCAAGGGCCGCAGCATTGGCCGCCTGGTCATGATCGAGCGCATGCGGATAGGGTACCAGCAGCGCCGGCCGGCCGATCACCGCGATTTCCGATACGGTGGACGCACCCGACCGCGACATCACCAGCTGCGCTGCCGCCATCCGCGCCGCCATATCGGTGAAGAATGGCGACACCTGCACGTCGACGCCGAGCGCCGCATAGGCCGTCTTCACCCGCGCCACGTCGTCGGCACGCGCCTGTTGGGTAATCACCAGCCGCTTGCGCAACCCTTCCGGCAGCAGCACGATAGCCGCCGGCACCGCGTCGGAAAAGAACTGCGCACCCTGGCTGCCGCCGAACACCAGCAGCCGGAATGGTTCTTCCCCGGCCGACGCCACGTAAGGCGTCTTCGCGGCTTCCATGACTTGCGGCCGGACCGGATTGCCCGTCGTCACCGTCTTGGCGCCTGCCGCACTTGTATCTTCGGGCAGGAAGCCGCCGGCGATCGCGTCGACACGGCCTGCCAGCGCCCTGTTGGCCCTGCCCATCACCGCGTTCTGCTCGTGGATCAGCGTCGGCAGCTTGCGCCTCGTCGCCGCATAGAGCGGCGGCAGCGTCGGGTAGCCACCGAAACCGACGACGGCGTCGGGCTTGATCCTGCCGATAATGGCTGAGGCCTGCCGCACCCCGCGCCAGATCTTCCAGAAGGCGGCGAGCACCGCCACCGGGTTCTTCGAACCCATGGTCGCCGACTGGATCGGATGGACGGCTGCCGCCGGGAAATGGCCGGCAAAGCGCTCGGCGCGGTCGTCGGTGGCCAGATGCACCTTCCAGCCGCGCTCGTTCAGCTCGTGCGCCAGTGCCTCGGCCGGGAACAGATGCCCGCCCGTGCCGCCAGCCGCCAGAAGGATCACACCCCTCGACATCTCACTCCGCCGGCATAGCGCGCTGCGACAGGGCAAAGCCCATCTGCTTGCGCTTTTCCGGCCGCCTGCGCGTCAGCGCCAGCACCATGCCCATCGAGATGGCAATGGCGATCTGCGAGGAGCCGCCATAGGAGATGAACGGCAGCGTCATGCCCTTGGCCGGCATCAACTGCAAATTGACGGCCATGTTGATGACCGACTGCAGGCCAAAGACGGTGACCAGGCCACCAACGGCATAGCGGGTGAAATCGTCGTGCTCCTTCAGTGCCGTGCTCAGGCCGCGCAGCACGATGAAGGCGAAGATCGACATGATGAAGAAGCACATGATCAGTCCGAATTCCTCGCCGGCGACCGAAAAGACGAAGTCGGCGTGGCTGTCCGGGATCACCCGCTTGACAGTGCCCTCGCCCGGTCCGACGCCGAACCAGCCGCCATTGATCAGCGCTTCGCGGCCCATGTCGACCTGGAACGTGTCACCCTCGCCAGTGACGAACTTGTCGATGCGAGCGGCGACGTGCGGAAACACCGAATAGGCGGCGAACACGCCGCCGAGGCCGGCGGCGCCGAGTGCGATGATCCACATCCACGGCAGACCGGCCATGAAGAACATCACGCCCCAGGTGCCGAGCACAAGCATGGTCTGGCCGAGATCGGGCTGCGCCACCAAAAGCGAAATGACCAGCGCCAAAAGCAGCATGGCGAACAGATTGCCCGGAATATCGGGCTGGCGCTTGTGTTCGGCAAACAGCCAGGCGCACATGATGACGAAGGCGGGTTTCAGGAATTCGGAGGGCTGGATCGACAGGCCGGCAAACGACACCCAGCGCCGCGCGCCTTTCACCTCGACGCCGACATAGAGAACCACCACCATCAGCACCAGCATGATGCACAGCATGACCAGCGCCATGCGCCGGATCTGCCGGGATTCGAGGAAGGAGACGGCCAGCATCACGCCGAGTGCCGGCACGGTGAAGATGATCTGCCTGGTCGCGAAGTGGAAACTGTCGAGGCCGATGCGTTCGGCCACCGCCGGGCTCGCCGCGAAGGAGAGCACGATGCCGAGCCCCATCAGCGACAGGAACGCCGCCAGGAACCAGCGATCGATGGTCCACCACCAGGTCGCTACCGGACTTTTGTCGAGACGGCTTTGCATTATCGTGCCCCTCCGATGGGTTTCACGCCCTCGATAGCATTCGCAGCTTGCCTGAAGGCTTCGCCGCGCACTTCGAAATTCTTGAACTGGTCGAAACTGGCGCAGGCGGGCGAGAGCAGCACCACCACCTCGCCGCTGTCGTCATTTACCGCATCGCGCGCCGCGTGCTCGACCGCGGCGGCAAGCGTGCCCGATATTTCGTAAGGCACAGCTTCGCCCAGCGTCGCCGAGAAGGCGGGGGCCGCCTCGCCGATCAGATAGGCCCTGGCGATGCGCGGGAAGAAGCCGCGCAAGGGTTCGATGCCGCCCTCCTTGGGCAGGCCGCCGGCGATCCAGTAGATGCGCGGAAAGCTCGACAGGGCCGGTGCCGCCGCGTCGGCATTGGTCGCCTTGGAATCGTTGACGAACAGGACATGGTCCTTGCGGCCGACCTGCTCCATGCGGTGCGCCAGTCCGGGAAAGCTCTCCAATCCCGACTGGATCTCGCCGAGGTCCAGCCCGACCTTGAGGCAGGCAGCGACAGCGGCCAGCGCGTTTTGCGCATTGTGCTGGCCGCGCAGCGAGCCGATGCCTTCGAGAAAGGCAACGCGGCTGTAGCGGCCGTGCACGGCTTCCATCAGATTGGAGCCGTCGGCGAAGTAGCCGTCGGTCAGCGGCAGGCGCTTGGAAATGCGGATCACCTGCTTGCCCGCCCGCTCCAGCCTGTCGGCGATCTGGGCGCACCAGGAATCGTCGATGCCGACGACGGCCGTCTCGCTGCCGGCCACCAGTCGCTCCTTGATGGCGGCGTAATGCTGCATGGTGCCGTGACGGTCGAGATGGTCGGGCGTCAGGTTGAGCAGGATGCCAGCCGTCGGATTGATCGAGGGCGCCAGATCAATCTGGTAGGACGAGCACTCCACCACATAGTGCCGGTCAGGCTGCGGCGGATCGAGCGTCATGATGGCGCGGCCGATATTGCCGCCCATCTGCGTGTCGCGCCCGGCCGATTTCAGGATATGCGCGGCCAGCGCCGTCGTAGTCGACTTGCCGTTGGTGCCGGTGATGGCAATGAACGGTGCCGTCGGCGCACGGGCGATGCGCTCGCGGCAGAACAGCTCGATGTCGCCGATCACTTCGACGCCGGCGCCACGCGCCAACTCGACCGTCCAGTGCGGCTTCGGATGCGTCAGCGGCACGCCGGGCGACAGCACGAAGGCCGAAAACCCCGCCCAATCGGCGCCGCGCAGGTCGGCGGTCGCAATGCCGAGCGCTGCTGCCTTGCCGACGCTGTCGGGATTGTCGTCCCAGGCAAGAACATCCGCCCCACCCTCGATCAGCGCGCGCGCTGTGGCGATCCCCGAGCCGCCGAGCCCGAAGAGCGAAACACGCTTGCCTGCGAAGGATGCGGCGGGGATCAAGCGATCTCCTATCTCAGCTTGAGGGTCGACAGGCCGACCAGTGCCAGGATCACGGCGATAATCCAGAAGCGGATCACCACCTGGCTTTCGGTCCATCCGAGCTTTTCGAAATGATGGTGGATCGGCGCCATCAGGAACACGCGCTTGCCGGTCATCTTGAAGTAGCCGACCTGGATGATGACCGACAGGATTTCGACGACAAACAGGCCGCCGACGATGACCAGCACGATCTCATGCTTGGTCGCCACCGCAACCGTGCCGATCAGGCCGCCCATCGCCAGCGAGCCGGTGTCGCCCATGAAGATCGCCGCCGGCGGTGCATTGAACCACAGGAAGCCGAGGCCGGCGCCGATCACCGAGCCGAGAACCACCGCCAGCTCGCCGGTACCGGGGACGAAATGGATCTGCAGATATTCGGCGAACACGGCATTGCCGGAGAGGTAGGCGATGACGCCGAAGGACGCTGCCGCGATCATGATCGGCACGATCGCCAGTCCGTCGAGACCGTCGGTCAGGTTCACCGCATTGCCGGCGCCAACGATGACGAAACAAGAGAACGGAACGAAGAACCAGCCGAGATTGACGATGAATTCCTTGGCGAAGGGAAAGGTCAGCGACGACGAGAACGGCGCCTGGCCATTGTGCATGATCACCCAGGCGGCAATGCCGGCGATGACGAATTCCAGCGCCAGCCGCGCCTTGCCGGAAAAGCCGAGATGCGACTGCTTGGTCACCTTGAGATAGTCGTCGTAGAAACCGATGGAGCCAAAGCCCAGCGTCACCAGCAGCACCACCCAGACATAGATGCTGGAAAGGTTCGCCCACAACAGCGACGAGCCGACGATGCCGCACAGGATCATCAGCCCGCCCATGGTCGGCGTACCGGCCTTCTTGAAGTGGGTTTGCGGCCCGTCGGCACGGATCGGCTGGCCCTTGCCTTGCCGCAGCCTGAGCGAATTGATGATGGTCGGTCCAAAAATGAAGACGATCAGCGCCGAGGTGATCAGCGCCCCACCGGTGCGGAAGGTGATGTAGCGGAAGACGTTGAAGACAGAGACCTTGTCCGCAAAATCAACGAGCAATGTAAACATGCGATTCCGTCCCCCGGACCTGACCCCTAGGTCTGTTTGCTGGTTGTGGCTTCCGCCGGAAATTTGCCGAGCAGCGCGTCGACCAGTTTTGAAAAACCGATGCCCTTCGACGATTTGATCATGACCACGTCGCCGGCCTTCAATGCCGACAACAGCACCGGCTTCAGATCTTCGGCGCCGGCGCGATACTCCGTTTTGATGTCGTCGGGCAAGATGTCGGCCAGCGCCTGCATTTCCGGACCGCCGAGAAAGACCGTGCGCGTCTCGGTGCCGACGATGAGGTCGGCAAGCGCTGCATGCAGCTTTGCCGAATGGTTGCCGAGTTCAAGCATGTCGCCGAGCACGGCGATGCGACGGCCTTCGCCCGACACCGGCGTCGCGTTGAGCAGCGCCATCGCCGCATCCATCGACGCCGGATTGGCGTTGTAGCTCTCGTCGATCAGCGTGATCGGCCCCTTCGGGTGCCGCAGCACATGGCGCTTGCCGCGGCCGCGTTCCGCCGACAGATCGGCCAGTGCCGAGGCCACCTTGGCAAGGTCGGCGCCAACCAGATGCGCCGCACCCAGCACCGCCAGTACATTCTGCACCATGTGGCGGCCGGGCGCGCCGATGCTGGCGACAACCTCATGGCCATCGATCCTGGCGGCGATGTCGGAATGGTCGGCATGCAGCACGCATTTGGCCAGCTTGAAGGTCGAGCGGGCGTTTTCGCCAAAGCCGAAGACGTGCTCGACGCCGGCGGCACGCGCCATCTTGTCGAGCAGCTTCCAGCGCGGATCGTCGCGGTTGAGCACGGCCGCACCGTCGGGCTCGAGCCCCTCGAAAATCTCGGCCTTGGCCCTGGCGATCTCGTCCAGATTTTTGAAGAAACCGAGATGGGCTGCCGCGATCAGCGTGACGATGGCGACATGTGGCCGGACCATCTTGACCAGCGGCCGGATTTCGCCGGGATGGTTCATGCCGATCTCGAACACGGCATAGTCGCAATCCTCGGGCATCCGCGCCAGCGTCAGCGGCACGCCCCAGTGATTGTTGAACGACTGCGCCGATGCATGCACCTTGCCGACGGCGGACAGCACATGGCGCAACGCTTCCTTGGTGGTCGTCTTGCCGGCGGAGCCGGTCACAGCGATGATTTTGGCGCTCGAACGCGTGCGCGCCGCGACGCCGAGCTTTTCCAGTGCCGCCAGCACATCCTCGACGACGATCATCGGCGCCGTCAGCCGCCCGAGCGACGGCAACTTGCCTTCGGCCACGACCAGCACGCCGGCGCCGGCCTTGATCGCCGAGGTCGCGAAATCATGGCCATCCATCGCCTCGCCCTTGATGGCGAAGAAGGCATCGCCCGGCTGCAGGCTGCGGCTGTCGATCGAAATGCCCGATATGCCTTCCGGCATCGGGCCAAGCGGCCGTCCGTCCATGGCGGCGACCAGCGCGTCGGCGGTCCACAGGAAACTCATGCGGCGCGCTCCCGCAGCGCGGCGCGCACTTCCTCATGATCGGAGAAATGAAACGTCTCGGCGCCGATGGTCTGGCCTTCCTCATGGCCTTTGCCGGCCACGATCAGCGTGTCGCCGGCATGCAGCATGGCCACCGCCTCGTGGATCGCCTGGCGCCGGTCGCCGATCTCGATGGCGCCGGGCGCCGCAGCAAGGATTGCGGCGCGGATCGTTTCGGGCACTTCCGAGCGCGGATTGTCATCGGTGACGATGACGACATCGGCAAGCCGCGTGGCGATCTCGCCCATGATCGGCCGCTTGCCGCGGTCGCGGTCGCCGCCGCAGCCGAACACGACGATAACGCGGCCGGTGGTGAACGGCCGCACCGAGGCCAGCACATTTTCCAGCGCATCCGGCTTGTGCGCATAGTCGACATAGACCGGCGCGCCATTGGTCGTGGTGCCGACAAGGTCGAGCCGGCCCGGAGCGCCCTTTAGTTTTTCCAATGCCATCAAGGCCTTGGCGGCAGGTGTTCCAGTCGAAATGGCGAGGCCGGCCGAGACCAGCGCATTGGAAATCTGGAAATCGCCGGCCAGCGGCAGGTCGACCTCATACAAAATGCCATCGGCTTCGACCTCGGCGCGCTGGCGATGGCGCTCGTGCTCGACCCGCTTCAGCCGCAGGAAATCGCCGTGCCGGCCAACCGTCAGCACGGTCAAGCTTGCCGCGCGTGCCGCACGAACCGTCGGCTCCGACCACGGGTCGTCGGCGAAGATGACGGCCGGTGCGCCCTTGGGCAGCAGCGTATCGAACAGGCGCAGTTTGGCGCGATGATAGTCCTCGACCGTCGGATGATAGTCCATGTGGTCGCGGCCGAGATTGGTGAAACCGCCGGCGGCGAGCTTCACACCGTCGAGGCGGCGCTGGTCGAGACCGTGGCTGGACGCTTCCATCGACGCGTGGGTGACGCCGGCATCGGCCAATTCCCTGAGCAACTGGTGCAGCGCCACCGGATCGGGCGTGGTCAACGAGCCATATTCGTTGCGGCCCGGCGCCACCACGCCGGTGGTGCCGATCGAAGCCGCGGCAAAGCCGGCCTGCTCCCAGATCTGCCTGGTGAAGGCGGCGACCGACGTCTTGCCGCTGGTGCCGGTCACCGCGACCATGGTTTGCGGTTGCCGGCCAAAGAAGCGGGCCGCACTCAGCGCCAGCGCAAGCCGCGGATCATCGACGGAAAGAACCGGGACCGGCAGGCCGGCAACGGCACTGCCCTTGCCAGCCACGATCGCCGCCGCACCCCGGCTGGCGGCATCGGCGGCGTAGACCGCGCCATCCGCCTTGGTTCCCGCGAGCGCGAAAAAGACCACGCCCGGTCTTGCCTGGCGGGAATCCGACGTAATCCCGGTAACCTCCATGTCGGGGGAAGCTGTTCCCTCGATAGGCAGGATACCGGCTAGATCTTTCAGCTGCATCGAGTTCCGTTCATTGCAACAAAATAGCGCGCAGTTGCCGGCGCGCCCCAAGAATCACTGATAGGACACCAGCGTTGCACCATTTTCATGGCTGAAATCTGGCTTCACGCCAAGCATCGAGGCCGAACGGCGGATGATGTTCGCAACAATTGGCGCCGCATTCGAGCCTGCGGTGGCACCCATGCCGGGTTTTTCCGGCTTTGGCTCGTCGATAATCGACAAAACGATGTATTGCGGATCGTCCATCGGGAAGGATGCGACGAAGGCGTTGAAACGCACCGTCGACGAGTAGCGGCCATTGATGACCTTCTCGGCCGTTCCGGTCTTGCCACCGACGCGATAGCCAGGAACCCTGGCGTTCTTGCCAGAACCCTTCTCGGCGTTGAGCGAATAGAGATAGCGCATGCCTTCGACGGTCTTTTCGTTGACCACTTTCTTAGCCACCGTCATCGCCTGCTCTTGCGTGCGCGGCAGGAATGTCGGCTCGATCAAATAGCCGCCATTCATCAGCGCGGCGCAACCGACCGCTGTCTGCAGCGGCGTTGTCGACACGCCATGACCAAAGGCGATGGTGATCGAGTTGACCTTCTTCCACACCTTGGGCTCGGTCGGGCGCGCGACTTCCGGCAGTTCGGTCTGCATCTTCTCGAGGATGCCCATACGATGCAGGAATTCGCGGTGGCCCTCGATGCCCACCACGTCGGCTTCCCGGGCCGAGCCGATGTTGGAGGAATAGATGAACACCTCCGGCACGCTCAACACCCGGTTCTTGCCGTGGAAGTCATGAATGGTCTGGTGGCCGATCTGGATCGGATGCGAGGCATCGAACCGGCTTTCCATCGTCACCTTGCCTGAATCGAGCGCCATGGCGGTGGTGAAGCTCTTGAAGGTCGAGCCCATTTCGTAGAGGCCGGCCGACATGCGGTTCAGCCGGTCCTTGTCCTGCGCATTGTAGGGATTGTTGGGGTCGAAATCCGGCACCGAGGCCATCGCCACCACTTCGCCGGTCTTGACGTTGAGCACCACGGCGCCGGCGGCGATGGCATGATATTTTTCCATGCCGTTGGCAATCTCGTCGCGCACGATGTGCTGGACGCGCAGATCGACCGAAAGCTGCACCGGCTTCAAATCCTTGGCTATCGCCAGGCCAGAGGCCTGAAGGTCGCTCAGGCCCTGCTCGTCAATATACTTCTCCATGCCGGAGATGCCCTGATTGTCGATGTTGGTGAGGCCGACAATGTAGGACGAGGTCTCGCCGGCCGGATAGAACCGGCGCTTTTCGGTGCGGAAGCCAAAACCGGGAATGCCGAGCTGCATGATGTCGGCCTGCTGCTTGGGCGTCAGCTGCCGCTGCAGCCAGATGAAGCCGGCACCACTCTTCAGCTTGTGGTAGGTCTGCTCGTAGTCGATCTCGGGAAGCACCGTCGACAGCTTTTCGATCGCCTCGTCGGCATCGACGATGCGGCGCGGTTCGGCAAACAGCGACGCCGTCTTGATGTCCGTCGCCAGCACTTCGCCATTGCGGTCGACGATATCGGGCCGCGACGCCGTTACCCGGCTCTGCGGACCACCCGACAGGTCGGGGTTCTGGAAGCCGAGATAGACCAGCCGCCCGGCGATGGTCGAATAGATGCCGAAGAACACCGCCATCGTCATCACGATGCGGGTCTTGGCCTTGCCGCCGGTCGCCTTGCGGGCGCCGTCGACGACGATCGAGCCGTCTTCGCCCGATTTTGTGCGACGCTTCAGCAGTCTGCCTATCGTTGGCAATTTGGCGATCATTGAACGATGCCTCCGGTCACCACCGGGTCCTTGCCACCAGTGGGCCCTTTGCCGGAATTGTCGGCCATACCGCCGAGCCGCTGGGACGAAAGGTCCTCGATGTTGACCGGTTTTGCCGGCAGATCGTCGAGCCCGACGATCTGGCGTGCATTGACCGGCTCGAGCGCGAGCTGCGATTTGTAGAGTTCGGCGAGCTTCTGCAGGCGCGACGGCTGGGTGAGCAGGCTCCAGTCGGCCTTGAGCAGGTCGATCGTATCCTCCTCGTAGCGGATCTGCGCCTCGATCTTCTGCACCGACGCCAATTGTTCCTCGGCCTCGCGCTTGGTCTTGTAGGTCAGGGCCGCGGCCGAAACCATGACGGCGATCAGGACTATGTCGCTGGTACGAAACACGTGCTCACCTCTCTCTCGGCCGATCGATGCCGGGAAGCTTTGGAAGGCCGAAAATAGAAAAATCACCGGCGCGCGCCGGCGCTTCCGTGCGGATCGCAGCGCGCAGCCTTGCCGAACGCGCCCGCGGATTGGCCGCCGTCTCGGCGTCGCCAGGCGTCACGCCGCCACCGGCCTTGCCGAAAGTCGCCAGGCGGGTATGCGCTTCGGGCAGATGCCGCGAACCGGTTGCGGCATCGGCACGGTCGGCGATGAAACGCTTGACGATGCGATCTTCCAGCGAATGGAACGTCACCACGACAAGCCGCCCGCCAGGCTTCAGCGCGCGTTCGGCCGCAAACAGCGCCTTGGCCAGCTCGCCCAACTCATCATTGACGAAGATGCGCAGCGCCTGGAAAACGCGGGTCGCCGGATGGATCTTGTCCTTGGGCGCCCGGCCGATATGCGTTTCGATGGCGTCGGCGAGGTCGAGCGTGCGCTCGAACGGATGTTTTTCGCGGCGGCCCTCGATCATGCGGGCGATGCGGCCGGCATGGCGCTCTTCGCCGAGGAAGCCGAAGATGCGGGCAAGGTCACCCATCTTGAAGGAGTTGACGACGTCGGCGGCGCTGAGGCCCGCCTGCGCCATGCGCATGTCGAGTGGCCCATCAGAACGGAACGAAAAGCCGCGCTCCGCCTGGTCGATCTGCATTGAGGAGACGCCGATATCGAGCACCACCCCGTCAGCGCTTTCAACCTGCTCGTCCAGCGTCGAGAACGGCGCCTGGACAAGTTTGAGCCTGCCGCCCGACTGCTGTTCGAGGGCGCGTCCGGCCGCAATCGCATCCGGATCGCGATCGATGGCCACGACCGAAGCGCCGGTTGCCAGGATCGCTTTGGTGTAGCCGCCGGCGCCGAACGTGCCGTCGACGATCACATCGCCGGGTTTTGGCGCAAGCGCCTCCAGCACTTCGGCAAGGAGGACCGGAATGTGACGGGTCGATCCGCCAACGGCGCTGATATCATCGCCGTGACCCGCCATCATTCCGGCCGCTCCCCAGGCTTCGTCCCCTGCCGAAGCTGCAAAAGCCGCGCGCGTGCCTGCGCCCCATAGGCGGCAAGCTGTTTCGGCTCCCAGATCTGAAAGAAATTGCCGCGGCCGACAAAGGCCACTTCCGTTGAAATGCCGGTGTGCTCGCGGATGAAGTCGCTCATCGTGATGCGACCGTCCTGGTCGAGCTTCAGGAACGTTCCGTCGCCATGGCAGAAGAACGACATGTCGTCCGCCGTCTGCAAAAAAGGGTCTTCCAGCGCAATGCGCTGTTCGTAGCGATCGAGCAGGTCGAGCCCGCCGACATCCATCGCCGGGACATCCAGGCAGCGCAGCGCATAGAGTTCCGAATAGCCCCGCTTCTGCACGACCGCGCGGAAATGCGCCGGAACGGAGACCCGTCCCTTCGCATCGATCCTGTTCACCGCGCTTGACAGAAACCGGTCCATTACGCGTTACAGCCGCTTCCGCCGCCGCACCCCTTTCCATCTTGTCGTCCGCGCCGCCGCTGCGCGTCCCCTGCCGAAACTTTGCTTCATTCCCAAAGGCGAAACCCCGCAAACGCACAGCCGCCGCGGCTGCCCGATTGGCGTACGCTTCACCCTGACGCGGAACGAAGGCTTTGGTATCGAAATGGGATATCATGGGGCACTATGGGCGTCAACGGGAACAGGCTTCACAAACGCACGCGCCACAACCGGTGAGAGCAGCTTTGACGGCACTCCCGTCTTTATCCTCCATTAAGCCTAACGAAGCGTTTAGAGCCCGCCTGGCCCAAGCGGACGGCGCTTGCTGCAAGCCGTAGCCAGACGCTAGGGTCGGCCGCATTTCCCGCTCCGAAACGAGGTTTGAAATGTCCGAGACAGCCAGGTCACGCGCCGCGGCACTCCCCCATCTGCGACGCGGCGGACTTGCCAAGGGCGATCCCGTTTCACTGCCATTGGTGATGACGTCGACCTTTCATTTGCCGGGCGATCCCGCTGGCGTCAGCCAGTATGGCCGCTTCGACAACGCCACATGGGACGCAGTTGAGGAGATGCTCGGCCATCTCGATGGCGGGTCGGCCGTCGCTTTCCCATCCGGCATGGCGGCAATCGCTGCGGTGTTCTTCGCACTGCTCAAGGCCGGCGACCGCATCCTGCTGCCTTCCGACGGCTACTACACGCCGCGCGTACTGGCTGAACGCTTCCTAAAGCAGCTCGACATCTCCTTCGACACCAGGCCGACCAAAGAGTTTATCGACGGCGGCTTTGCTGATTACCGGCTGGTCTTCGTGGAAACCCCTTCCAATCCGGGTCTCGATATCTGCGATATTGCCGGAGTGGCACGGCTTGCCCATGAGGCAGGCGCGCTGGTGGTCGCCGACAACACTACGATGACGCCATACGGCCAACGTCCGCTCGATCTCGGTGCCGATCTCGTCGTCGCCGCCGACACCAAGGCGCCGAATGGCCATTCCGATACACTGTTTGGCCATGTCTCCAGCCGCGACGCCGGTATCATCACCTCCATTCGCACCTGGCGGACGCTGTCGGGCTCGATCCCTGGACCATTCGAGGCCTGGCTCGTCCATCGTGGCCTCGAAACGCTGGAAGTCCGCTACGACCGCATGTGCTCTTCCGCCGAACTGATGGCCGGGCGCCTCAAAAATCATCCGGCCACGAAATCCGTGCGCTTTCCGGGGCTGCAGGACGATCCCTCGCACAATCTTGCCAGCAGGCAGATGGAGCGCTTTGGCTTCCTGATCGGCCTCGATCTTGGCTCGGAAGCCAGGGCCGAGGCATTCATCGAAGGCTGTGCGTTGATCCAGCCCGCAACCTCGTTCGGCGGAGTCCACACATCGGCGGAGCGGCGCGCCCGCTGGGGCGATGCCGTGCCGCCAGGCTATGTCAGGCTGTCGGTCGGCTGCGAGCCGGCGGAGGAACTTTGGCAGGCGATCGAGACTTCGCTCGACAATCTCGGCGCCTGAACGGATCGATCCGCAACAAAAGCCGTCACCTCGAGGCCAGGTTGATTCAGTTTATGAAGCGGCGGAATCAACAGTCGCGCCCGAAGGCGCAACCTGCTGATATCAGCCGATTTCACCGCAATATCGTGGAGAAATTGCCAGCTGGCCTGTAAGCCGGGTTCTGTATGGCCCTCGCCCCTTGCGGTGCGAGAACGTGGCGGCCATTCATCTTGGGCGCATGTTGCCATGCGCCTCACGCAACCTACCCGAACGGTGAGCCGGAAACAGCCCTCGAGGGTTTCCCCTCGCACCGTCCCTATTCGGTCTTGCTCCCGGTGGGGTTTACCGTGCCGCTCCTGTTGCCAGTCGCGCGGTGGGCTCTTACCCCACCCTTTCACCCTTGCCCCGATAAATCGTGGCGGTTTGCTTTCTGTGGCACTTTCCCTGGGGTCGCCCCCGCCGGCCATTAACCGGCACCGTGTCTCCATGGAGCCCGGACTTTCCTCACCCGCAGCCTTTCGACTTCGCGGGTGCGGCCGCCCGGCCAGCTGGCAAGGCGTATAAAGAGGTTCAGGCTCGAAAACGCAAACGAAAAAGCCGGCGATCAACGCCGACTCTCATTTGCCGCGCAATCAGAGCGCGGCCATCTGCACCTTGACCTTGCCGCAATAGGCGGCCGACACCGGGTTCATCCGCTTTGCGGCGTGGCCGGCATTGTATTTCAGGATGGTGCCGCAGGTCGTGCCGCCGCCAAGATCCTGCGCCATGGCGAGGTACTTCATGCCGTATTTGATGTTGGTGTCCGGATCGAACAGGCCCTTGACCGAGCCGCTATAGCCCATCATCCGCGCCGTTGCCGGCTTGATCTGCATCAGGCCGATCTCGCCGGCGCTGCCGACCAGGTTCGGCCGATAGTTGCTTTCGACGGTGATGACCGCCTTGGCGAGCGACACCGGCACACCGTAGCTTGCGGCATAGCGCGCGACGATCGCCGCGTATTGTCCACTGCCGGCCATCTGCGATGCCGACATGGACATCGCTGCGTTCTTCACGCCGATCGACGCCGTTGTCATCCGATCGACCGCCTTCCGGTTGTGCTTGTTATGCCGCCTGGAGCCCGACTTCTTGGTTTTTACGGCAGCCGCCTTTTCCACCTTGGCGATGCTGGTTCTTTTCAGCTTTACACCATGGCTCGCTTTCGGCGTGGCGGTCTTGCCGGATGCTGCAATGAAACCCTGGTCTGCCCTCTGGCTCAACGGCGCGCCATTGGCCGCACCGATGGCAAAAGTCATTACGCCGGCAGCAACAGCTGCCGTTACAACGGTCAATTTCTGCATGTGGTCCTGTTCTGTCTGAACCGCGCGAAGATCTTCACGCAGCAACACCTGATCAATATCGGAACATCCGGGGGGATAGATGCCCGATAACTTGCACGAGCTGCCTTTGACGGCCGAATTGGCGTCAAACAAGGCAGGGCAAGTCACTTTGAGTGACAGGTTGTAATTTAATGGTCTGGAAAAAGCCTACTTGAACAAAACGGTCCTGGCCGAAGCCAGCAGTTTTTCCAGCGTGCGGATTGTCGAGCCGTCGGCCACACCATCGACCAGGCGCGGTCGAAAATGGCGTTGAAAAGCCTCGACCACGATTTCAGTCTGCCGGTCGAAAACGCCTGATATCTCCACGCCATAACCGTAGAGCGCCAGCATAGATTGCAGCGCCTCGACCTCCGCGCCCGCATCGCCGGCCTTCAGCACAGCACCACGCCTGATCGGCGCCGCCTGGACGATATGGCCAACCCCGGCGGCAAAAAGGACCTGCCACGGGAATTTCTCGCCCGGATCGATCTTGCGGCCCGGCGCCACGTCGGAATGGGCGAGTATCCGCTGGGCCGGGATGGCATGGCGCCGGATGATCCCCTTGCACAGGCCGATCACCGCATCGATCTGGCGTCGGGGAAAACCGGGATAGCCGAGCGTATGTCCCGGATTGACGATCTCGATGCCGACCGAACACGAGTTGATGTCGGCGCGTCCGAACCACGAACCCTTGCCGGCGTGCCATGCGCGATCGCTCTCGCGCACCATCTGTACAAGGCGGCCATCCTCGTGAACGAGATAGTGCGAGGAGACCTCACTGGCCGGATCGCATAGCCATGCTTCGGCACCAGCGCCTGTCGCCATGCCGGTATAGTGCAGCACGATCATGTCGGGTCTGAGCGTCTCGCGCCGCGGGCCGAAATTCGGCGATACCCTTACCTCGGCGCTTGGCTCGTCGGGCAGGAAGCCGCTCATGCGTGCCTGAGGCCCCGCTCGATCATCTCATAGGCCGTATTGATGGCCGCAAGCCTCGTCGTTGCGATCTTGATGAACTCCTGTGGCAGGCCGCGCGCGATCAGCCGGTCCGGATGATTGTCCGAAACCAGCTTGCGATAGCGCTTCCTGACTTCCTCGAACGTCTTTCCCCGCTCGATGCCGAGCACCACATAGGGATCGGCGGCGCCAAGATTGACGTGCCGCGCCAAGATGCTTTCGTAATGCGTCTCGTCGATCTTGAAGATCTCTGCGATCCGGTGGAGGAACAGGCCTTCGTGCTCGTGGATCAGGCCGTCGGCCTTGGCGATGTGGAACAGCCCGTCGAGTATGTCCTCCAGCATCATGCAGTTCGCATGGCCTGAACCGCACAGCTGCGCCATGCGCTCGGCATAGGTCTCGAATCCGGCGACATCGCGCTTGGCCAGGTCGTAGAGCCGCGCCACATTGCGCGTCTGCTCCCTCGGCACCTCGAATATTTCCTGGAAGGCGCGCACCTCGTCCTGGGTGACGATACCATCGGCCTTGGCCATCTTGGCCGACAGCGCGATCATCGCCACCGAGAAGGCAACGCGGCGGCGCAGATCCGCATCGCCGGAGAAAACCGTGCGCACGGCCTCGACCACTTCGGCGACGCCCGAAGTGGCTGAAGAGGAAACACGGGTGATGAACTCGCCGAGGCGATCCCAAATCGACATGATGGCTTATTAGGGCCGCCGGCCACTGCTATCAAGCGAAGACAGTGCCGCAGGCCGCGCCAGCCGGCTCACGAAGAGGTCACCAGCTCGACCGCAGCCGCGCTGGACCGCCAGGTATCACAAGGAAAAGGCCGGCATAAGCCGGCCTCCTCCCTACTCGTCAGACGAACTTAGTTCGTCACACTGCTACTGCGCAGGGGCAGCAGGAGCCGGTGTTGCCGGAGCCGGTTCAGCAGGCTTCGTTGCATCCGGAGCAACTGGCTGCAGCGGCTGGTCTGCGGCCGGCGGGTTGGTGCTCTGGGTGGTGGTGGTGTCCGTGCCGTTGTCGCTGCACGCGGCAACGCCGAGCAGGGCCAGGGCGGAAATCGACGCGAGAATGAGCTTTTTCATAAAATCTCTCCTTCAGTACACGCTCACATTGCCGTGAGCGGTCGAGGGGAAAATGCGCCAGCAGGCCATGAGTTTCGTAACGTTGCGTTTCCGCATGTAACATCAAGCGCTTGACCGTTGCCGCCCAAGCCATTGCGAACTAACAGATGGCATCGATGAAAATGTCGGGGACATGCCGTATGAACGCACAATGGGATTTCTGGATTGATCGCGGCGGCACCTTCACCGATGTCATCGGCCGCGATCCGCAAGGCGGCCTGCATCCCAGAAAACTCTTGTCGGAAAATCCCGAGGCCTATACCGACGCCGCCATCCAGGGCATTCGTGACCTGCTCGGCCTTCAATCCGGCGCTCCCATCCCCCCGGGCCTGATCGGCGACGTCAAGATGGGCACCACGGTGGCCACCAATGCGCTGCTGGAGCGCAAGGGCGACCGCGTGCTGCTGCTCATCACCAAAGGATTTCGCGACGCGCTGAAGATCGCCTATCAGGCGCGGCCCGATATCTTTGCCAAGGAAATCATCCTCCCCGAGCAGCTCTATGAGCGTGTCATCGAGATCGACGAGCGGGTGCGGGCCGACGGCAGTGTCGAGCGATTGCTCGACATCGCCGCCTGCCGCCCGGCGATCGAGCAGGCCAAGGCCGATGGCATCGATGCGATAGCCATCGTCTTCATGCATGCGTGGAAATACCCCGACCACGAGAAGGCCGTGGCAAAGGTCTGCCGAAAGCTCGGGTTCGGCCAGGTCTCGGTCAGCCATGAGGTCTCGCCATTGATCAAGCTGGTCGGCCGTGGCGACACCACGGTGGTCGACGCCTATTTGTCGCCGATCCTGTCGAGGTATGTGCAAAGGGTGGCGGGGGAAATTGGCCCGTCCCCTCACCTGATGTTCATGATGTCGTCGGGCGGCCTCACCGCCGCCGACATGTTCCAGGGCAAGGACGCGCTGTTGTCGGGACCCGCCGGCGGCGTCGTCGGCATGGTCGAAACGGCAAGACTCGCCGGCTTCGAAAAAGTCATCGGCTTCGACATGGGCGGCACCTCGACCGATGTCGCGCACTATGATGGCGAGTATGAGCGCGCCTTCGACACCGAAGTCGCCGGCGTGCGCATCCGCGCGCCGATGATGCGCATCCACACTGTCGCCGCCGGCGGCGGTTCGATCCTGCACTACGAGGCCGGCCGTTTTCGCGCAGGGCCGGACTCCGCCGGGGCGAATCCTGGTCCAGCCGCCTACCGCCGCGGCGGCCCGCTGGCCGTTACCGACGCCAACGTCATGCTCGGCAAGCTGCAGCCGGATTTCTTCCCGGCCATTTTCGGACCCGGCCAGAGCGAAGTTCTCGACGTCGAGACGGTGCGCACAAAGTTCACGGCGCTCGCCGGCGAGATTGGTGATGGCCGGACGCCCGAGGCCGTCGCCGAAGGCTTCGTCACCATCGCCGTCGAAAACATGGCCAACGCCATCAAGAAGATTTCCGTGCAGCGCGGCTATGACGTCACCGAGTATCTTCTCAACTGCTTTGGCGGCGCCGGTGGCCAGCATGCCTGCCTGGTTGCCGACGCGCTCGGCATGGAAGCGGTGCTGATCCACCCCTTCTCCGGCCTGCTCTCTGCCTATGGCATCGGCCTGTCCTCGGTGTTCGCCTCGCGCCAGCAGGCGCTGCTGAAGCCACTTGCCGAAGAGTCCAGAACCGAGATCGGCAGCCTCATTGCCGCCTTGAGGAAAGCGGTCATCGCCGAGCTCGCCGCGCAAGGCATCGCCGAGAACACGGTTGCCGCGAGACCGGTGCTGCACATTCGCTATGACGGCACCGACACGACACTGCCGGTGAATTTCGAGGGAGACTCGATTCTCCAGGCCAAGCGCGATTTCGAAGCCGCCCACAAGGCGCAGTTCGGCTTCGTCTATGACGACAAGCCGATGATCATCGAGACCATCGGCGTCGAAGGTACCGACACCGGCGGCACCGGCCGTGACGAAAGCGATTCAGTTGTTGAGGACATCGTCGCAAGTCCTTCCCAGACTCGGAAAATCTTTGCCGACGGTATCTGGCACGATGCCGGCATCTTCCCCCGCGAAGTGCTCAAGCCCGGGCACAAGGTCGCCGGCCCTGCCCTGATCATCGAGCCGAACCAGACCATCGTCGTCGAGCCGGGCTGGCAGGCCGAGATCACCGCCAGGAACCATGTGCTCCTGCGCCGCATCGAAGAGAAGCAGCGGCAGGCAGCGCTCGGCACCAAGGCAGATCCGGTGATGCTGGAAGTCTTCAACAACCTCTTCATGTCGATCGCCGAACAGATGGGCGTGACGCTGCAGAACACCGCCTATTCGGTGAACATCAAGGAACGGCTGGATTTCTCCTGCGCTGTCTTCGACCGCACCGGTGCGCTGGTCGCCAATGCGCCGCACATGCCGGTCCATCTCGGCTCCATGGACCGCTCGGTGGAAACCATCATCCGTCTGAACTCCGGCGACATCCATCCCGGCGACGTCTTTGCCCTGAACGCCCCCTACAATGGCGGCACGCACCTGCCCGACATTACCGTGGTGACGCCGGTCTTCGATGACGTCCAAAAGGAAATCCTCTTCTGGGCGGCGTCGCGCGGCCACCACGCCGATATCGGCGGCACAGCACCCGGCTCGATGACGCCGCTGGCCACCACGGTCGACGAGGAAGGCGTTCTGTTCGACAATTTCCGCATCGTCGATCGTGGAAAATTCCGCGAGACGGAACTGCACACGCTGCTCACCGACCACCGCTGGCCGGCCCGCAACCCGCACCAGAACATCGCCGACCTCAAGGCACAGATCGCCGCCAACGAAAAGGGCGTCGCCGAATTGCGCAAGATGGTCGCGCATTTCGGTCTCGGCGTGGTCGAGGCCTATATGGGCCATGTCCAGGACAATGCCGCCGAAAGCGTGCGCCGCGTGCTGGAGCGGCTGCCGGACTCGTCGCAATATGAGTACCCGACCGACACCGGCCAGGTCATCAAGGTGAAGATATCGGTCGACCGGCAAAAGCGCGAGGCAACGGTCGACTTCACCGGCACATCACCGGTGATGAAGAACAATTTCAACGCGCCGGAGCCGGTCGCCCGCGCCGCCGTGCTCTATGTCTTCCGCGTCATGGTCGAGGACATGATCCCGATGAATGCCGGGTGCCTGAGGCCGATCAACATCATCATCCCTGACGGCTGCATGCTGAAGCCGGCCTACCCGGCCGCCGTCGTCGCCGGCAATGTCGAGACCTCACAGCATGTCACCAACGCGCTGTTCGGCGCCATGGGCGCGATGGCCAACGCGCAAGGCACGATGAACAACCTCACCTTCGGCAACGAGCAGTACCAGTATTACGAGACGATCTGCTCGGGCTCGCCGGCCGGACAGATGAACTCCGGCCGTGGTTTTGCTGGCACTTCCGGCGTCCACACCCACATGACCAATTCGCGCCTCACCGATCCGGAAGTGCTGGAATTGCGTTTTCCCGTCCTGCTCGAGGATTTCCACATCCGCGAGGGTTCTGGCGGCAAGGGCAAATGGAGCGCCGGCGATGGCACCAAACGCACCATCCGCTTCCTCGAAAAGATGGAATGCGCCATCCTGTCCTCGCATCGCAACCGCCCGCCGCAAGGCCTCGACGGCGGCGGAGATGGCGAGGTCGGCTCGACCAAGGTCCGCCGCAAGAACGGCCAGGTCGACATGCTGAAGGCCTGTGACCAGACCGTGCTCGACGCCGGTGACGCCGTCATCCTGACGACACCGACGCCAGGCGGGTTTGGTCGGCGATGACGGGTGCTTGCTAGACGCCTTTTGGCGGGGCAATGGTGCGGCAAGTCAGGAGGCGGGTAGATGAGCCAAAGCGAACACGAAGAGGCGACGGATGTCGCGTCGATCGAACTGTTCTTTGACCTTGTCTTCGTGTTCGTCATCACCCAGTTCACGCAGCTTATCGAAGAAGCCCAGTCGTTGGGCGACATTCTTTTGGTTTTGCTGGTGTTGGTGCCGGTCTGGTGGATGTACGCAGCTTTCAGCTGGCTGACCAACAATGCCGGTGAGAGTACGCTGCTGCGTCTGATCCTGATCGCCGCGATGGCAGGCTTTCTGGTGATGGCAATCGCCATCCCTGATGTCTTCGGCGACGGCGCGCTTGTCTTCGGCTTCTCCTACCTCTTTGTCGTCATATTGCATCTGTTCGGTTTTGCCTGGCGCGGTCGCCATGGCGCTGCGCGCGCCATCCTGGCCACCATGCCGATCAATCTCGGCGCATCCGCGCTGTTGATCGGCGTTGCCCTGGTGGACAAGCCGTGGAAGTGGCCGCTGCTTGTCGCCACGACCCTCATCTTTGTCGTCCAGATCGTCCGCATGATCACCACGCGCGAGCAGCGTTTCGCTCTCAGTGCCGGCCACTTCGCCGAGCGGCACCGGCTGATCGTCATCATCGCGCTTGGCGAGTCGATCGTGGCTGTCGCAGTGGGGACCGGCGGCAACGCCCACCTCACCGAAATCGGCGGGCTTTCAGGTTTGGCGCTGGCTCTGGCGCTGGTCGCGGCACTGTGGTGGAGCTATTTCGACCGCGAAGACCAGCGCGCGGAGGACCATTTCGTCAATGCCGCGCCCGACATGCGCACCCGCATGGCTCTTCTCGGCTACTGGGGCGGCCACCTCGTCTTGCTGTTCGGCATCATTCTGGTTTCGGCCGGCATCAGGGAGTTGCTCGATACAGGCCATGACGCCTCGTCGCATGCTGCGTGGCTGCTCAGTGTCGGCATCTCTGTGTTCATGGTTGGCGAGATGCTCTTTCGGGCAATGCTGGGCATTCGGCCCCTGCTGAACAAGCTTGTCGCCGCAGTGCTTGCGCTGGCGCTTGGCCTGATCGGCTCGGCATGGCCGCCAATGGTCTTTCTGGCCATGGCCACGGCGCTCGTCATCGGTGTTGCAGCGGCCGAACGGCGATTCCAGGTGCGATAGCCCCAATCGTCGCATTTGCATTGCCCGCTGCCACTGTCATGCACCTGTCATCAGCCGGCGCTACCCGCTTGCGCCAAAGCAAATGGGGAATCAGCGGCATGACGGACGTTTCCGGAGAACTGGTTTTTCGCCGCGGCAAGGAAGTTGGAAAAGCCGTCTACCAGAACCGCCCATTGTCGAAGGCCGGCCTCTCCGAACGGCTTTTTGCCTTGCTGTTCTCCGGCCTCGTCTATCCGCAGATCTGGGAAGACCCCGATGTCGACATGGACGCGATGCAGCTTGGCAAGGGCCACCGCGTCGTCACCATCGCTTCCGGCGGCTGCAACATCCTCGCCTATCTCACGCGGTCACCGGAGCGGGTCGACGCCGTCGATCTCAACGCCGCCCACATCGCGTTGAACCGCATGAAGCTCGAGGCGGTGCGGCATCTGCCGTCGCAGGGCGACCTGTTCCGTTTCTTCGGCGCCGCCGACACCCGTCACAATTCGGAAGCCTACGACCGCTTCATCGCCCCGCATCTCGACCCGGTCAGCCGTCACTATTGGGAGCACCGCAGCTGGCGCGGCCGTCGCCGCATCGCTGTCTTCGACCGCAATTTCTATCAGACCGGCCTGCTCGGCCTGTTCATCGCCATGGGCCACCGCACGGCCAAATTCTTCGGCGTCAACCCGGCCGGCATCATGGAAGCCAAAAGCATCGCCGACCAGCGCCGCTTCTTCAACGAGGAACTGGCACCGGTGTTTGAAAAGCCGCTGCTGAAATGGGCAACGTCGCGCAAAGCCTCGCTGTTCGGCCTCGGCATTCCGCCGGCGCAATATGATTCACTGATCACCTCGGGCGATGGCACCATGGCCAGCGTGTTGAAGGCCCGGCTCGAAAAGCTGGCTTGCGACTTTCCGCTGGAGAAAAACTACTTCGCCTGGCAGGCTTTTGCCCGCCGCTATCCAAATCCGGGTGAAGCCGCCCTGCCCGCCTACCTCGAAGAGCGCAACTACAAGACGATCCGCAACAACATCGATGGCGTTGCCATCCACCACGCCAATCTGATCGAGTTCCTGGCCGGCAAGGACGCCGGTTCCGTCGACCGCTTCGTCCTGCTCGACGCACAGGACTGGATGACAGACGACCAGCTCAATGCACTGTGGGCAGAAATCACCCGCACGGCGTCCACCGGAGCGCGTGTCATCTTCCGCACCGCCGCCGAACCCAGCCTGTTGCCAGGCCGCGTCTCGAATTCGCTGCTTGATCAGTGGCGCTATGAGGACGAGGCGTCACGCGAGTTTTCGGCCCGCGACCGCTCAGCAATCTATGGCGGCTTCCATCTCTATGTGAAGCAGACGGCATGAGCACCACCGAACTGCCGGCCAGCCATGCCGAGCTGATGGACGGCGTCTACCGCTGGCAGCGCCACATCTACGACCTGACCCGTAAATACTACCTGCTCGGCCGCGACCAGATGATATCAGGGCTGGATGTGCCGGCCGGTGGCACGGTGCTGGAACTCGGCTGCGGCACGGGCCGCAACATCATCCTCGCCGCCCGCCGCTACCCCGACGCCCGCTTCTTCGGCCTCGATATTTCGGCCGAGATGCTGGAGACAGCCGGCGCTGCCATTGCCCGCGAAGGCCTGTCCGGTGCTGTTGTGCTGGCACGCGGCGACGCCACCGATTTCAATGCGAAGGCTCTGTTCGGCCTCGAGCGCTTCGACCGCATTTTCGTCTCGTATTCGCTGTCGATGATTCCCTGCTGGGAGAAGACGGTGTCCGCAGCGCTCGCCGCGCTCGCGCCCGGCGGCGAGCTACATGTCGTCGATTTCGGCCAGCAGGAAGGCTTGCCACGCTGGTTCCGCACACTGCTGCGCGGCTGGCTCAGGAAGTTCCATGTCGCGCCGCGCGAAACGTTGCGCGAGGTTCTCGAATCGGACTCTGCAAGAATCGGTGCAAGCCTCCGATTCCAAAAGCTTTATCGTGGCTATACTTGGCTCGCTGTCATTGGGCGCGCAAGCAACCAGGGCAGCGCCGCTTGAGGCCTGGGCGGCTGTCCAGGACAATCGACGCAACGCTTGAAAAGTGGTACATCGGCCCCGTCTCTATTTCCCTCAAGGAGGAGAACATGAGTGCGCGGGGACTCTTTTCGTTAGCTGCTTGCATGATTTTTTTGAGCTCGTCTGCAATGAGCAACTCGAGCCTGGATGTGCCAACCAGGTTGAATATTTCATACCCCGGCAATACCGAACAACAAAGCCGGCCGACAAACCAATTTCTTCAGACTGCTCAGCAGGATGTCTGCTGTCCTGGCGGTTATCCCTGGTATCGTAATTCAACAAATACGTGCTACGGCAGCTATGAAGATTGCCACGATACCGATGGCGGAGGCTGGTCCTGCAGACAGGTCAACGCCTGCTAGGATCATGACCCACTAAATCGCGTGCTAGTGTAGCGCTTTGACCAGCGCCGCCACCATCGTCTGCGGCCGGTAGCCGAGCTTGGCCGGCGTCAGCCCCAGCCGCACCACCACCAGCTGCTCGGACGGGATGATGGCAACCGTCTGCCCATCATGGCCCTCCATCCAGTAGGTATCCTTGGGCAGGCCTGAGGCAATTCCGGCGCCGGGGCTTTCCTCATCGCCCGGGCCCTCGATCCAAAGCTGGCCCTTGCCGTAGACTTTTGAGGCCAGCGCCGGCTCCCGCATCCAGTCGACGAAGCCGGCCGGCAGGATTTCGTTGCCGTTCCAGACCCCGCCCTGCAGCAGGAACTGACCGAAGCGCGCCCAGTCATGCGCCGTGGCGTAGAGATAGGATGAACCGACGAAGGTGCCCTGCTCGTCGGTCTCAAGCACGGCGCTGTGCATGCCGAGCGGCTCGAACAGCGCTGTCCTTGGCCAGGCCAGCGCCTTGTCCTTGTCGCCAATGGCGTCCTGCCACAGCCGCGACAGCATCACCGCCGTACCGCTCGAATAGGAAAACACCTTGCCGACTTCGCCGGTCAACGGCTTGGCAGCGGCAAAGCCGGCCATGTCAGGTTCGAGATAGAGCATGCGTGTGACGTCGGCGACGTCGCCATAGTCCTCGTTGAACTCCAGCCCGCTCGACATCGCCATCATGTCGGCAAGGCTGATAGCGGCGCGGCCATCTGCCTTCCAGGGCGCGAACAGCCCCTTGTCGGTGACAGTCATCTTGCCGTCCTTGACCAGCGTGCCGACGATCGCCGCATTCACCGTCTTGGTCATCGACCAGCCGAGCAGCGGCGTCTTTTGCGAAAAACCGTCGCCATAGCGCTCGGCAACGATATGACCGTTTTTCACCACCACCACGGCCCGCATCCCGGTGCCCGTCTCGCCCGGATCGTCGAGAATTTTGGCCACCTCGGGATCCTGTGAGCTGTCGACCCGCTCGCCCTCCGGCCACAAGACGTCCTGCTTTGTGGTGGCCGGTTCGACATGGATCGATGTCCGCCGCGCCCTGGTAACGTTCCCGTCGGGAACCGAGGCACAGCCGAGACCATCGCGGGAAACCGCAATGCCCTTGCCGAGCACGCCGAACAGGCCCGCCGAGACCGTCCCCCTATTCTTGTCCACAGACACCCGCATCAGCCTGAGCAGCGGGTGGCCAGGCGCCTGCACGTCGACGGCCAGCACATCGCTGGCGTCGCGTCCGGCGATAAAGACGTTCGAGCAGACGATCTTGGCCGAATAGCCCGAACCGACGCGGATCAGTTCCGGCGGCGCGATATAGAGCCAGGCAAACAGTGCCACGATCGCCAGCACGACCAGACCGAGCAGCCATTTGACGACTTTTACGACCATCCGCATCTTTTCCGTCCCCGCTTTTCGGCTGCCCAATGGTTTCCGGCTCGATTTATGTCATCGATTTGCCGCCATTGCTTCGGCAAAATCGGGGTTCTTGTCGAGCGCCGTCAACCTGTTATCAACCATGATCGGCGATCACTGGAGAATCGGGCGATGCTGTGGGGCGATCGTCTGAGGGCTGGTCTGTGTAGACCAAGGCGCCGAGGGGCCACCCGCAACAACAACCCAACAGCGACCGGCTGATTCCGGCTCGGGAAATGCGATGCGCCGTTTCGCGGCCCTCATCACGTTGACGCTGCTGGCTGCATGCTCGACCGTCGGCGACCTTGTGCCGGTCATGTCCTCGTCCAGCAGCCCGACGGTTGCGGTGAGAGCCCCGCGCTTCGACGATTCCAAGCCGCATGAATGGGACAGCGGCGCGCCGTGGAACTATGCCGTTCACGGCACTGACGTTTCCAAATACCAGACCTCGGTCGACTGGCCGGCGGCCAAGGCCAGCGGCATTTCCTTCGCCTTCATCAAGGCGACCGAAGGCGGCGACCGCTTTGACGAGTATTTCAACGAGCATTGGGCGCGCACGAAAGCCAACGGGATTCCGCGCGCGGCCTATCATTTCTTCTATTTCTGCACGCCCGCCGCCACGCAGGCGCGCTGGTTCATCGAGAACGTGCCCGTTGACCGTTCGGCGATGCCGCCGGTTCTCGACATGGAATGGAACCCGAAATCGCCGACCTGCCGGTTGCGTCCGGACTCGGCCACGGTGCGCGCTGAGATGACCACCTTCCTCGAAATGGTCGAAAGGCACTATGGCAAGAAGCCGATCATCTACACTTCGGTCGACTTCTTCGACGACAACGACCTGTCGACCTTTCGCGGCTATCCCTACTGGCTGCGCTCCGTCGCCGGCCATCCGCGCCAAAAATACGGCAGCCACCCCTTCACTTTCTGGCAGTACACCGGAACCGGCATCGTTCCGGGCATGACCGGTAAAAGCGACATCAACGTTTTCAACGGCTCGGAAGCCGCCTGGAACAGGTGGCTGCGGCAGAACACCCGTTGACACCGGGTTCAACGGCAGCACCACCTTCAAAAAGGGGCTGCGGCAGAAGAACCGTTGACACCGGAGCTCCCGCCTGCTTTTCGACAGCCAACAACCTAGGTCTACAACCGCTGGTGATCTTGTCTCGAAAGGATGGCGATGCGACTGCGCTTTGAAATTCTCGCGGCGCTGTTGCTGACGGCCTCGGCCCTGCCGTCGCAGGCGCAGCAATGCGGCGGCGATTTCGAGGCGTGGAAGCAAGGCGTGGCGGTGGAAGCCAAGGCGGCCGGCGTCGGTGCTGCCGGTCTCGACGCCCTGGAAGCCGCTGTTATCGATGACAAGGTGCTGGCGCGCGACCGTGCCCAAGGCGTCTTTTCCCAGACCTTCATCGAATTCTCCAACCGCATGATTGCGCCCTACCGGCTGAAGCAGGGCGCGGCCAAGCTGAAGAAATACGCCGATGTCTTTGCCCGCGCCGACCAGCAGTTCGGCGTCCAGGCGCCGATCATCGCCGCCTTCTGGGCGTTGGAAACCGACTTCGGCACCGTGCAAGGTGACTTCCACACGCTGGATGCGCTGGTTACGCTGTCGCATGACTGCCGCCGCCCCGAACTGTTCCGGCCGCAGATCGTGCCGCTGCTGACGCTGATCGACCACGGCGTCGTGCCGGCCGACGTCAAGGGCGCCTGGGCCGGCGAAATCGGCCAGACGCAGATGCTGCCGTCCGACTATCTGGCCCGCGGCATCGACGGCGACGGCGACGGGATCGTCGACCTGCGCGGCAGCGCGCCCGATGTCATCATGACCACCGCCAGCAAGATTCTGTCGCGCGGCTGGAAACGTGACCAGCCCTGGATCGAGGAGGTGCGCGTCCCCGAAGACATGCCGTGGGACCAGACCGGCCGCACCAACAAGCTGCCGCTGTCGCAGTGGGCGCAGTGGGGCGTCACCAATCCCGACGGCACGCCGCTTATCGACAACGGCCTGAAGGCCGGCCTGGCACTGCCTATGGGCCGCAAAGGCCCCGCCTTCCTCGCCTATGACAATTTCGATGTTTATCTCGAGTGGAATCAGTCCTTCACCTACGCGCTGACTGCGGCAAACTTGGCGGCACGGCTGGCAGGGGCAAAGCAGTTCGACCCGCGCAACCCGGAACCAGGCCTCAACGGCGACCAGATGAAGGACCTGCAGACCAAGCTCGAGGCCAGGGGTTATGACGTCGGCACCGTCGACGGCATTCTGGGCACCAACACCCGCGAAGCCATCCGCAAGGAACAGATGCGGCTAGGCTTACCGGTCGACGGCTGGCCGACACCAGAGCTGTTGGCTAGGCTGTAGCGCCTCTTCGCTTTTCCCCTTGTGGGAGAAGGGAAGAATCCCTAATCCGCCATCGTCTCCAAACTCGCAAACCCTTGCGGCGCGTCGCCCTCGTCGAAGGGCGTCGTCACCTCGACGAAGGTGTCGGGATAAAAACCGTTGAAGCGGGTTCTGAGCGACAGCGAGTAGGCGCCGATGTGGCCGATCTCGATCCAGTCGCCGGTGTCCACTGTTTCCGGCAGCCAGAACGGCCGCGACAGGATGTCGACGGAATCGCAGGTTGCACCGCAGACCTTGAACGGCACGATGTTCTTTTCCTCGCCATTGCGCGAACGGATCGCCGGATCGGGAATGAAGCGCGCCGGCAGCGTGATCTTGCCGGTCCATGAATCCGACAGCGATGCCCAGATGCCGTCATTGATGTAGAGCCGCTTGCCCTTGCGCAGCAGCACGCGCACGATCAGCGACAGACAGCGCGCCACGATCACGCGACCGGGCTCCGCCACCAGCGGCATCTGGTCGAACTGATATTCCTTGATGTCGCCCGCCAGCCGCGACATGATCTGGCCGAGCGACGGCATCTCGACCTGCTTGCGGTTGGGATCATGGCCATATTCGGCGGGAAAACCGCCGCCGACATCGAGACCGGCAACGTCGAAGGTCAGCCGGTTGCGCACCCAGTCGGCCGAAGCCAGCGCCCGCTCATAAGTATCGGGATCCTCGATCTGGCTGCCGACATGGAAGCACAGACCGACCTTGTAGCCGGTGCGGTTCAGACGCTCGGCGAGTTCCACCCCATAAGCCGGCCCGGCGCCGAATTTCTTCGACAATTCGTAGGCCGCCGACCCCTTGGTCTGGATGCGCACAAACACTGTGATGGCGCCCGGATCGATGTCGAGCGCCCGCACCACACGCGTCAGCTTGGTGATCTCGTCCTCATGGTCGAGCGAAATGACGCGGATGCCGTATTTCTCCAGCGCCAGCTTGATATCCGACTGCGCCTTGACCGGATGCATGTAGAGCATCTCGGCATCGGGCGAGACCGCGCGCACGGCGGCGAATTCGCCGGGTGACGCGACATCGAATGCGTCGACGCCGGCTTCGACCAGCGCCTTGAGTACGATCTGTTCGCCATTGGTCTTGACCGCGTAAGCGGTCTTGCCGGGAAACATGCCCATGAACTGCCTGGCGTCCGCCTGCAGCACCTGCGGGCGGAAGCAGTAGACCGGATCGTCGGGACGAAGCGCCAGTGCCGCCTCGCGGGCATTCTCGAATCGCTGCATGGACGAATCCTCAATCAGGGCTGCACAATTAATCCAAGCTAGCGGCTAATGAAAACAATTCTGTGTCTCGTAGTCCTGACGCAGCGGCGCTACGCCAGTTCCAGGGCATGCTACGCCATCGGTCAGGTTTCGGGTGGCTCTTGCCATCGAAGTCTTTATCGCTTCAGCCTGACCGGCTGGCATTCGGAGCCGCCTGGGAGGACCACATGGCGATAGCGACGACGACACCCACGGCACGCGGGCCGATGGTGCTCAAGGACTGGGCGCAGCTTCTGCTGCTTGGCGCCATCTGGGGCGGCTCGTTCTTCTTTGCCCGCATCGCGGTCGGCGAACTGCACCCACTTGTGCTGGTGCTGTTTCGGGTCGCCATTGCTGCAGCGGCGCTTCAGCTTTATCTGGGCCTGCGCGGCCCTTCCTTCCGTCTTGCGTTACCGCATGCCGGCCTGTTCTTTCTGCTGGCGCTGACCAACAACATCATCCCCTTCTCGCTGATCTTTGCCGGCCAGACCGAGCTTGGAGCCGGCGTCGCCTCGGTGCTCAATGCGACGACGCCGTTCTGGACGCTGATCCTCGCCAATGCGCTGACATCAGACGAAAAGCTGTCCTGGAACAAGGTCGCCGGCATCGTGCTCGGCATTGCCGGCACCGCGGTGATGATCGGCCCCGGCCTGCTTGCCGGGCTCGGCGGCCCGGTCTGGGCCAAATTCGCGCTGATCGGCGCCTCGCTGTCCTATGCCGTCGCCCTGATGGTCGCCCGCCGCTTCAAGGGCGTGCCCTCGCCGGTCATCGCCACCGGACAATTGACGGCATCGACCATCATCATGATCCCGGTCGTGCTCTTCACCTACGGTCCGGCGGGCCTGTTCTCCGCCTCGCCACCGGTCTGGGCGGCGGTGTTGGCGCTGGCATTGCTGTCCACCGCCTTCGCCTACATCCTCTATTTCAACCTCGTTGCCTCGGCTGGCGCCACCAACGCCTCGCTGGTCACGCTCATCGTGCCGGCCAGCGCCATCCTGCTCGGTTTCCTGTTCCTGGGCGAACGGCTTGAACTGTTCGAACTCGGCGGCATGGCACTGATCGCGTTTGGTCTCGTCACCATCGACGGCCGCCTGTTCGGCCGACGGTAGCGCTGTCATGCCTCTGTGCGGCTCCGGCTTTGCCACATTTTATTCACAGGTCTGAAGCCGGCTTTTGCCGAAGAGTTTCAATGCCTAACGGCAAATGGCAGGTCGCAAATTCCACAATTTCGTCGCAATGCAGCATATTTTCCGCTTGCCTGTTGCACAAATGACCCTAGACTCCGGTCAATAGCTCTTTAAGAGGAGGCTATGACATGGGACTGACAAGGCCAATCAACGCATTGATGATTTGTGCTGCGTTCGCATTCATCGGAGCCCTCATTATGGGCTTTCTTCCATAAGACCGCTGGAGCGGGGGAAGACCAGCACTAAATAGTCCAAATCATTGAAAAGGCCGGGTTTTTACCCGGCCTTTTTGCATTCTTGAGGTGCGACGGAGCCTCAAGCAGCCGCCGATCCCGCCACTTCTGCCTCATGCGAGCGGATGCCGATCATGTGGCAGATGGCGAACACCAGATCGGCCCGGTTCATGGTGTAGAAGTGGAAATCGCCGACGCCGCGTTCGACCAGGTCGAGCACCTGCTCGGCCGCCACCGCAGAGGCCACCAGCGCATGCGTCTGCGGGTCCTTCTGCAGCCCCTCGAAGCGCTCGGCCAGCCATGCCGGCACCAGTGCGCCGCAGCGCGACGAGAAATTGGCGACCTGGGTGAAATTGTGCACCGGCAATATGCCCGGCACGATCGGGATGTAGATGCCGGCCCGCCGCGCCCGCTCGACATAGCGCTCGTAGAGATCGTTGTCGAAGAAGAACTGGGTGATCGCCCGCGTCGCGCCATTGTCGACCTTGCGCTTCAGCATGTCGATATCGGTGGCGAAGTCCGGGCTCTCCGGATGCTTTTCCGGATAGGCGGAGACCGAAATGTCGAAATCGCCGGCGTTCTTCAGCGCCCCGACCAGCTCGGCGCCATTGGCATAGCCGTCCGCATGCGGCCGGTAGGCGGCGCCGACGCCTTCTGCCGGATCGCCGCGCAAGGCGACGAAGCGCTTCACGCCCATGTCGGCGAATTCCTGGATGACGGCGTCGACCTCATGACGCGCCGCATCGACGCAAGTCATGTGCGCCGCCGGCGTCAGGCTGGTCTCCTTCAGAATGCGGCTGATCGTGCGGGCCGTGCGCTCGCGCGTCGAGCCGCCGGCGCCATAGGTCACCGAGACGAATTTCGGCTTAAGCGGCTCCAGCCGGGTGACGGTGTCCCACAGCCTGGCTTCCATCTCGTCGTTCTTCGGCGGGAAGAACTCGAACGATACCCTAACCTTGTCGCCAATGTCGGGACGGCGGGAAAAGCGGAACTGGTTCATCAGGCGATTTCCCCCATCGGGTAAGCTTGGGCGGGTTGGCTGTCATTGGAGGGCTCGGCGATCAGCATGCGGCGGTCGCGGCCAAGCCACAGTTTTACGGTCAGCTTGGCCTCATTACTGCCGCGCGGTTCGAACTCCTGGGCATCCTCGAGATCGAGCCCGGCCTCGGAAAACCACTCTGAGATCTGCCGGTCGGAAAAGCCGAGCCGCATGTGGGCGTGCTGGTCGCGCAGGAATTCCAGTGTATGCGGCGCGAAATCGACGATCACCAGCCGGCCGGCCGGTCGCAGCAGCCTTGCTGCCTCGCGGATGGCGCGGGCGGGATCATCGAGATAATGCAGCACCTGATGGATGGTGACGAGATCGAAGGCGTCGCGCTCGACCGGCGGCGCGAAAATATCGCCCTGCCGCACCTGCGCATTGGCAATGCCCGCCTTGTCGAGATTGGCGCGCGCCACAGTCAGCATCTCGCGCGACATGTCGATGCCGACGCCGCGCCGGTAGAGCGGTGAAAAGATCTCGAGCAGCCGCCCGGTGCCGGTGCCGAGATCGAGCATCGACTGGAACGGCCGCTTGCCGACGAGCTTGATGAGGGCCGCTTCGACGGCACGGTCCGCCACATGCAGCGAACGGATATGGTCCCAACTGGCGGCGTTTTCGGAAAAATACTCGGCGGCGCGATCCTGCCGCTTGCGCTTGACCGACGCCAGCCGCTCGAGATCGCGTTCGACTTGCGGATCGGCGCCCCGTATGCCGGAGACGAGCCGCAGCACGAAATCACGTGCCGAATCGGTATCCGACAGCCGGAAGAAGGCCCACGAGCCCTCCTGGTAGCGGCCGATCAGCCCAGCTTCGAGCAGTAGCTTCAGGTGGCGCGACACGCGCGGCTGCGACTGGCCGAGGATTTCGGTGAGATCGGAAACCGTGAGGTCGCCGCGCGACAGCAGCGCCAATATGCGCAGCCGGCTGGATTCGGCCGCAGCCTTCAACGTATCCACCATCGTATCGAGCGCGACATGCATTGGCGTATTCTCTTTGAAAAAGATATAAACATATGTTTATGTCGATTTTCACCACCTTGCAAGGCCTATGTCGCTGCTGGACAAGAAAATGCCGCTGGCGTGATCCCCAGGCTTGAGAACCGCTTTTCGGTCACGATCGGTGGGAACATGTGATAGAGGCGAAAACCATGTTCGAGACCCGCGCCGGCGAAAAGCTTCTGGAAACCGATCCGGCTGACATGCCGCCGGACGGCCATGTCGTCTTCATCGGCCGCATCGCCTCGCCATGGACCTCGCGCGAGAGCTGCCCGAAGAACATGAACGCGGCGCGGGAAACGGGTCAGGCCGCCGTCCTCACAATCGAGGCGCCCTATCGTCCCGGCCTGCTTGCCCTGGGACGCGTCAGCCACATCGTCATCCTGTCGTGGTTGCACCACGCGCCGCGGACTCCGATTGTGCAAACCCCCCGCCATGCGGCTGAACCGAAAGGCGTTTTCTCGCTGCGCTCCCCTGCCCGGCCGAACCCGGTTGGGCTGCATATAGCCAGGCTGATCGCCGTCGACATCGACAGCGGCCGCATCGATATCGACGCCATCGATGTGCTCGACGGCACGCCGGTCATCGACATCAAACCCTATTTCGCCTCGACCGATGCCTTTGCCGAGGCGACCATTGCAGGGCGCGACGAACCCAGTCGCGGTGAACAGTGAGCGCGCCGACCGGACGCCGCCGCGCCATCGCCAAGGCATTGACCGCGCTTCTGCCGCTGGCGCCCTATGCCGACATGGAAAAGATCCGCACCGATGCCGGTTCGGTGCATATGAAGACCTTACCGCCGACGATCGCCGTCTGGCTGGCAACCATTGCTCATATCCGCCATGTGCACACCGACTACGAAAAGCTGCTGGCCGAGGGCTATGACCGCGACTCGGCACGCTTCTTCGTCATCGAACAGACCAACATCGTGCTGACCCGCTGGCGCGCCACGCGTCTGCTCGACTCCGACGACGAGGAAGAATGAGGCCCCCGAAAGACCGTTTCGAAATTCGCTCTGGCGAGTCATATGGTGGTGGTTTCGAGAACCGGAGCGCAGCGGACTTTTTGGGTCCGTGAGCAACGGAAGCGCAGAAAACGCCACCAGATGGCCGCCAGAGTAGAATTTCCAAACGGTCTCTATTGCCGGGTCAGCACGGCGACGGCGTTATAGGGCTGGCCGTCCGCCTGGCCGACCCAGGTCCAGGACAGATTCCCCTTGAAAAACCTGACGGTGATCGCGCCGCCATCGATGCACTTGTCCTGGCCATAGGTGATGCTCTCGCGGTATTCGGCAGAGGTGTCGTCCCTGGAAATCTGGGCCAGAGATCCGCCGCAGCTGAGCGACGGATAATCGATCGACGCACCGCTGTCGTTGATCGTCATGGCGATTGACCAGTCGGCGCCGGTGGCGCCGGCCGGGCTTTGATGGCCACTGCCGACCCAGGTGCCGGTCAGCGACGGCACATTGACCACGCAAGGCAGGTTCTGAAAGATCGGCGTCAGCTCGCTGCCCGTCTTTTCGCAACGGTATGTCTGGCCGCTTTGGCACAGTTCCTCGCCCTCTCGTGTGCACTGGGCAAAGGCTTCGCCAGTGGCAACGAAGACCCCCATTGCCAAGATGATGGCTCGAAATCCCGCTTGCATGCCCATGTCCCCTCCGGCCACATTCCCCCGAGAATTGTAGGCCAATCTCAATGCATCAGCCAGATCGTCACTGCCAGATCGTCATGGCCGGACAACCAGCGCAATGCGGGTGGCTCTATGCCTTCCGCCCGATGCGAATAGCGTGATCGGGGCGCATTGGGCGACGGCAAGGGAAGATCGTGATGAGCCAAAACATTGCAGTGCCTGTGGCAGGCCCGCTGCCGCTGCTTTCCGAACGCCACATCGATCCGCATGCCTATCCCGACGGCGTCGCCTTCCTCGACGGCCAGTATTTGCCGATGTCGCAAGCCAAGATCTCGGTGCTGGATTGGGGCTTCCTGCATTCCGACGCCACCTACGACACGGTGCATGTCTGGGATGGCCGTTTCTTTCGTCTCGACCTGCATCTCGAACGCTTCTTCGGCGGCTTGCAAAAACTGCGCATGGCGATCCCGTTCGACCGCGATGGCGTCAGCGAAATCCTGCACAATTGCGTGGCGCTGTCGGGCCATCGCGCCGCCTATGTCGAGATGCTGTGCACGCGCGGCGCCTCGCCGACCTTCAGCCGCGACCCGCGCCAGGCGGTCAACCGCTTCATGGCTTTCGCCGTCCCCTTCGGCTCGGTCGCCAATGCCGAGCAATTGCAGCGCGGCCTGCGTGTTGCCATCAGCGACAAGGTGCGCATTCCGCCGGCCTCGATCGACCCGGCGATCAAGAACTATCACTGGCTCGATCTGGTGCGTGGCCTCTACGATGCCTACGACCACGGCGCCGAGACGGCAATGCTCCTCGACTTCAACGGCAATGTCGCCGAAGGCCCGGGCTTCAACGTCTTTTGCGTCAAGGACGGCAGACTGTCGACGCCGGCCGTCGGCGTGCTGCCCGGCATCACCAGGCGCACCGTCTTCGACCTCTGCGCCGAGGTCGGACTTGCCGCCACCGCGGCCGACGTCAGCGTCGCCGCGCTGCGTGCCGCCGATGAGGTCTTCATCACCTCGACCGCTGGCGGCATTATGCCGGTCACGGCCATCGACGACGCCCCGGTGGCGGACGGCAAGGTCGGCGCGATCACCAGCCGGCTGATGGCGCTCTATTGGCAGAAGCATGACGACCCGGCCTGGTCGAGCCAGGTACACTACCCCTGACCGATCCCTTGCCAGACGCCTTGCCCGCCCCACATCAACAAAATGTGCGTCGATCTTGGATGCTCTGACGTCGCTTCATATATGAGCGAAACGGAGAAGCCTCCGTTTCGACCATGATCCCGAAAAGTGGAATCCGGTTTTCGGAAAAGATCATGGTCAGGCAAGAACTCTAGATCATTGAGAATTGGTGGATCATGACAAGCAAGGTTTGGTTTATTACCGGATCGTCGAAAGGTTTTGGCCGCGTCTGGGCGGAAGCGGCACTTGCCCGTGGCGACCGGGTTGCGGCGACGGCCCGTGACGCCGGAACGCTTTCCGATCTGGTCGAAAGATATGGCGACAGGATCGCTGCGATAAAGCTCGACGTCACCGACAAGGCGGCTGTCGATGCCGCGATTGCCGAGGCGCACAAGCGTTTTGGCCGGCTAGACGTCGTCATCAACAATGCCGGCTATGGCCATTTCGGCGCCATCGAGGAAGTCAGCGAACAGGAAGCCCGCGACCAGATCGAAACCAACGTGTTCGGCGCCCTGTGGGTGACCCAGGCTGCGCTGCCGATCATGCGGGCGCAGCACTCCGGCCACATCATCCAGATCTCGTCGATCGGCGGCGTCAACGCCTTTGCCTCGCTTGGCCTCTACCACGCCTCGAAATGGGCGCTGGAAGCCTTCAGCCAGTCGCTCAACATCGAAGTCGCGGAATTCGGCATCCATGTGACACTGGTCGAGCCGGGCGGCTTCTCCACCGACTGGTCCGGCGCTTCAGCCAAAGTTTCCAAGGCGATCGAGGCCTACGCGCCCGCTCGCGCCAAGATGGCCGAGCGCCGCGCCAATTCCGTCGCTGGCGATCCCGAGGCCACCGGCCCGGCGATGCTGGCCATCGTCGATGCCGCCGAGCCACCGCTCAGGGTATTCTTCGGCGATGGCGGCCTGCCGATGATCAAGCAGGAATACGCCAATCGCATCGCCACCTGGGAAAAGTGGGACCATGTCTCCGACATCGCGCAGGGCGCGAAGAAGAACCGCAAGGCCGCCTGAGGCAATATCGCTACGCCGCCGCAGGCGGCGTAGCCCCTGCCCTGCTAGCTCTGATAGATCCACTGCTCCGGCACGCGCACGGAGATCTCCTCGCCGATAGTGATCATACCTGGCTTCTCGACCCAGGCGACGAGACCGCGCAGCCGTTTGGCGGATTTGGGAAAGAGCAGCGCACCGGCTTCGACGTCTGCCATTCCCGCTTTTTCGGCGATCGATCGGCCGGCGATGCGGCATGGCCCGTTCTGCGCGTCGACCTTGATGGTCACACCCCCTTTGAAGAACAGCAGCGTGCCTGAAGGCAGCATGGAGAGGTTCGGCACCCCTTCGATCACGAGATTGGCGCCGATCCACTCCGGCTTGATCTCCGCCAGCCCCATCCGGTCGGCAACGATCGCCAGTTCGTCCGCCGCCACGATCGACAGCTGCCGCTCGTTGCGCATTTCGGTGCCGCGTGGATACCAGGGCTCGCGCCCGCCCGAGCGCCGCGTCGCGCCGGCGTGGAAATCGCCTGATATGCCGTCGAAGCCAAGCTCCAATTCCTCCACCGGACGCGTCTCAAAGTGATCCGATGGCGCGACGTAGAGGGCGGAGACTTTGGCGGCGAGCTTTCGCCCCGGGATGATTTCGACCGGCTTTTGAGTTTCCGGGAAGAGATCCAGCATGGCTTCATTCCTTGGATGATGCGCCTTGGTTTTGCCCCTCCACCGGCCACGCCGCAAGAGCGGTTCGGGCCAAACTGCGCAACTCTTCGGTCGAAGCGCCGTCTCGCGCCTGGATCGACATGCCATTCATGACGCCGGCCAGATATTTGGCGAACCCCTCGACGGAGAGGTTTTCCGGCAGATCGCCCTTTGCCCGGCCGCTCGCCAGCCGTTCCGCAATCGCCGCTTCGCTCGCCTTGCGGAAGTTTCTGAGTTCATCGGCAATGTTCTGCGCCTGCGGCGAGGCAGCAAGCGCGCCGCGGACAAACAGGCAGCCGCCGGGCTTGCCCGGCCTGGAATAGGCGTCCGCCGCGCCGAGCAGCAATCGCCGGACGGCTTCCTGCGTCGACACCGGCGCGCTCAGCGCCTCCAGCGCAAAGCCTATCTCGGTCTCGTGGTAGCGCGCGAGCGCCTTGCGGAACAATGTCTCCTTGTCGGTGAAGGCACTGTAGATTTGCGGCGGCGTCAGCCCCATCGCCTCGCGCAACATGGCCAGCGACGTTGCTTCATAGCCGTGTTGCCAGAACAGATGCATCGCCGCATCGAGCGCCCCGTCGGGGTCGAAGGCGCGTGGCCTGCCGCCACGCGGCTTTTCGGAATTATTCATAGCGATCGATACGAAACCTGTTGACGGCCTTCCGATCATAACGTATCGATTGATATGAAACATGGCAAGAGAGCTTCACCAAGGCCATGTCGTTCAAATGGAGGAGAGACCCAAATGCCAATCACCGTAACCGCGCCGGAAGGCGTGCTGACGCCAGCGGGCGAACGCGAAATCCTGCCGCGTCTCAGCGCTGCCCTCATCGAAGCCTCCGGCGCCACCGGCAATTCATTCTTCACCGCGATCGTCGGCGGCACGGTTCACATCCTGCCGCCTCACCAGATCTATGCGGGCGGCGCCAATCGGCCCGTCGTCATGGTCGAGTTGAAGCTGCCGAACATCGGCCTCAGCTCAATTGAAGCCCGAAGCGCCTTCATCACAACTGCCGCAGGGATTGTGGCCGAGCTCTGCGTGCCGGACCACAAGGCTGAAAACACCTGGATCAACATCGTCAACGCACCAGACGGCGGCTGGGGCATCGGCAACAGGCAATATACAGGCGACGCGCTGATCGCCGCGGCGACCGCCGCAGCGGCATGATGCGGCTCTCCCCTTCGCTGTTCTTCACCACGGATTGCGAGCCGGCACTGGCCTTCTACGAACAGTGCGGCCTCGGCCGGGGAACTATCCTGCTGCGCTGGGGCGACAACAACATGCCGGTGCGGACCGAAGCCATGCGCGGAAAAGTTCTGCACGCGCGATTCGAAGGTCCGGGCGTGCTGTTTCATGCCTCAGACAATGACGATGCGGAGCCGATGAAAGGCTCCGCCATGATGCTGGAGTTCGACGACCTGGCCGCGATGCAGGAGCTTTTCAGCCGCATGGCCGCGGGCGGCCGGATCACCGTGCCCCTGGCGCGGCAATATTGGGGAACCAGCTTCGGCATGCTCGTCGACGCCTTTGGCGTGCAGTGGATGTTCTCCGGCGGCTGAGTGCAGATCACGACCTTCTCCGCCGAACTGGGATCGTTTCGGTGCCGCGCCGCATTGCCGCCGTGCCGCGCCGATTACATGATGGCCTCAGACCAAGAGGTTTCGTCATGCGTCCAGGATCTGCAATCGCGGCACTTTGGCTGATCTGGGTTGTATCCTGGGCGACGGCCGCCTTCTGGGCCGACCCGGCTGAAAAGCGCGCCAGCTTGCAGGCCGAATTCCCTTACCGGGCCGTACTGGTGCTCGGCACCATCCTGTTGTTCATTCCGGCACATAACTATGTCGGGCGACTTCGCTTGTGGTTTCCCAACGTTGCCGAGGCCTGGATCTGCGTCGCGCTGATTGCAGTCGGGCTCGCCTTCTGCTGGTGGGCGCGGTTGCATCTCGGCCGTCTCTGGTCGGCCTCGGTGACAGCTAAGGCCGAACATCGTGTCATCGACACCGGTCCCTATGGGCTGGTTCGCCACCCGATTTACACCGGGCTGCTGCTGGCCATCCTTGCCACCATGGCGGCCAAAGGCACGGCCTGGGGCATAGCCGGCGCGGTCTTTCTCACCATCGGCATCGTCATGAAGGCAAGGCTTGAGGAGCGTTTTTTGCGCGGCGAACTGGGCAACGCCTATGACGACTATGCCAGGCGGGTGCCGATGCTGGTGCCATTTGCACCGGCCTGACGCGGCAAAACGCGTGGACGCCAGCTCAGTTTGAATTCTTTGCTACACTGCTTTGCTGGAAGTGTTCGACGGCCCCGTCAATTTGAATCCAATCATGTTTCGACTGCTCAAAAACCGATCTGACGGGGGGCGGGTATTTTGGGTCTGTCAGCGCGCCGACGGCAACGCCGATCAGCGACGGCAGCCTGTCGGCCTTCCAATAGACCGTTGAGCCGCAGTTTGGACAAAAGTAGCTGTGGACCTTGCCGCCGCTTGCCGCATCGCGGATGAACTCGTTAGCGGTTCCGGAAATGGCGACGGCGTCGGCCGGATAAAAAGCGCCGACGCCAAATGGCGCGCCGGTTCTGCGTTGGCAGTCGAGACAATGACAGGCGATAACCAGTTCTGATGCTTGTGGAAGCGTCAGGGTGAGATTGCCGCAACTGCATCGGGCGTCAAGCATTGGAAACCTCCGTTTTCTAGAGCGAGATCTGTGTTGATTTCAAACCGAGACACTCCCGAACACAGGGTGTGTTGAGATTAGGCGGAATGGGGAGTGGAAGACGGGCGCGAAGCGACCAGGCTGGTCGAGAACCCTGACGACGCGGACAGGAACGCGAGGCGCCGCCGTCTGCAGGCTGGCTGAATATCGACCTGCTTAGAGCATTCTCAGCAACGCGCCGCCAATAGAATACCCCGCGCCAAACGCGCAGATCAAGCCGAAATCGCCGGGCTTCATGTCGGCGTGGTTCTCCGACAGCGCGATGATGGCGCCGGCGCCGGCAGTGTTGCCGAGCCGCTCCAGCACCATAGGCGCGCGGTCATGGTCGACCTCATGGCCGAAGGCCAGTTTCAGGATCATGGCGTTCATGCGGGCATTGGCCTGATGCAGCCAGAAGCGCCGGATGGCTTGCGGTGTCAACCCGTGCTCGCCCAAGAATTCGACGATGAATTTGTGCCCGGCAACGGTGACTTCCTTGAACACCTTGTTGCCGACCTGCTTGATCAGATTGCCTTCCAGGTTGATCATATAGGGATCGTCCTGGGCGGTGCGGGTGTGGTAGCCGAGATTGGTGCGGATGTTGTTGGACATCTGCGTCCAGGTACGCGTGTCCAGCACCTCGAAGCGGCCCGGCCGCCTCTCGCCCTTGGCAAGCCCCTCGACGACCATCGACACCGAAGCGTCGCCGAAGATGAAATGCGTCTGCCGGTCGCGGAAATTGAGATGGCCGGTGATGATCTCGGGCGTCGTTATCAGCACGCGCTTATGCGCGCCTGCTCGCACCAGATTGACCGCGATGTGCAAGGCCGCCGCCGCCGACGAGCAGCCGAGCCCCATGTCGAAGCCGGCGCCCTTGGTGCCCAGCGCCTCCTGCATCTCGATGGCGATCGCCGGATAGGGCCGCTGGTGATGCGAGGCCGAGCAGATCACCAGGTCGATACCCCCAGGCTTCAGCCCGGCATGGTCGAGCGCTTTCCTGGCCGAGGCGATGCCGAACTCGGCCTCCAGCGACAGCGCCTCGTCGGACCGCGCCGGAATGCGTGGCGTCATGCGGGTCGGGTCGAGAATGCCTTCCCGCTCGATCACATGCCGGGTCTGGACACCCGAGGCATGGACGATGAAAGCGCTGTCCGATTTCGATAGCGGCGGCTCGTCGGTGCCGTCGCGGCGCGCATTCTCGATGTCGACCCAGGCATTGAAGCTGGCGACCAGTTCCTCATTGGTGATCTTGGGTTCGGGGATTTCGACGCCGATGCCGCTGATGATGACGCGATGCATTTCCAGTCCGTCCCATGCGCAGGCGTTGCGGCTTCATGTGGGCGTCGAGAATGCCCGGCGCAACACTTTTCTCATCCCGGCGGTCTACGCCAACTCAAACCAAATGTCGGCTGAACCTCACCAGGCGCAGAGCTTGGTGTTGGTCTGCGGATTGTTCCAGCACGCGCCGTCGTCGCGGCTGCGCACGAATTGCCCCGGCAGCGGCACATTGCGGCGGCCGAGATTGACATAGCCATAGGCAAAGCCCGGTCCGTCGACTTCAAGCACATAGGTCGGATATCCCGGCGCCGAAATGCGGAAGCTGCCAGCGCTGTCCACTGCCCTGTAATTGCAGGAGAAATAGCCATCGTCGCTGGTGAAGCAGCGCGCCCGCTTGGCTTCAGCCGACATCGAGAAGGCAAGCATGGCAGCCACGCATACGCTGCTGCCGAGAAGTATTTTGCTCAGTGTCATCATCCACCTCTTGCCGCGCGGCAATTGATCGCGATCTCAATGCGATGAAATGCGCATGGTGGCGAAATCGGGTCAAGCGTCCCGGCCCGGCGTAGCTAATCGTTTCTAAGCGGCCTGCTTGGCAACAATGAAGAGCCGGGGAAAGCGCAGCAGCACCTTGCCGTTCGCCGTCTTCGGATAGGCCTTGGCGATCTTCGCCGTGTAGGCTTCGAGGAACATCTTGCGCTCGTCCGTTTCAAGCGGATCGAGGAACGGCTTCAGCCCCGTTGCCTTCACCCATTCGACGATGGCCTCGGCATCGGCCAGCGGATGGTTGTAGGCGGTGTGCCAGATATCGAGCCGTTCGGAGACTGGCGACAACAGATCATAGTAGAACGACACCGGTGGCAACAGCCCGCGTGCCGCACCGGCCATCTTCCCGGCGAACGGCATTTCGGCTGCCGTCTCGCGCATCAGCTGGTGCGAGGGCTCGCCGAGGTTGTCCGGCATCTGGATGGCGAGCGCGCCGCCCGGCGCCAAAAACCCCATCATCCGCTGGAAGACCGCGGGATGCTCCGGCAGCCACTGGAACACCGCATTGGCGAAGATCACGTTGACCGGTTCGGCAGGCTGCCACTCAGACGCATCCGCCAGATCGAAGGTGACGCTCGGCAGGCGCGCCCTCGCCTTTTCGATCATGTCGGGAGAGGTGTCGAAGCCGCTCACCTGCGCATCCGGCCAGCGCTCGACCAAAAGTTCGGTCGAATTGCCCGGCCCGCAGCCGATATCGACCACCCGGCGCGGAAAATCCACCGGCACCTGCGCCACCAGATCGCGCGCCGGCCGCGTGCGCTCGTCCTCGAACTTCAGATATTGGGCGGCGGACCAATCAGCCATTTCAGCTCCTCAAATTATTCGAGAACCCGACCCCAAATCAGTGCCTTACCGCGTCAGCCTCTTATAGGTCATGCGGTGCGGATTGACGGCATCCGGGCCGAGCCTGCGGATCTTGTCCTGCTCGTAATCCTCGAAATTGCCCTCGAACCACTCGACATGGCTGTCGCCTTCGAAGGCGAGGATGTGCGTCGCCAGCCGGTCGAGGAACATGCGATCGTGCGAGATGATGACGGCGCAGCCGCCGAAATTCTCCAGCGCGTCTTCGAGTGCCGCCAGCGTTTCAGTATCGAGATCGTTTGTCGGTTCGTCGAGCAGCAGAACATTGCCGCCGGTCTTCAGCATTTTTGCCAGATGCACGCGGTTGCGCTGGCCGCCGGACAAATTACCGACCTTCTGCTGCTGGTCGCCGCCACGGAAGTTGAACGACGCGCAATAGGCGCGGGTGTTGGCCTCGAACTTGCCGAGCTTGACCACTTCGGCGCCGCCCGAGATTTCTTCCCACACCGTCTTTGACGGATCGAGCGCATCGCGACTCTGGTCGACATAGCCGAGCTTGACGGTTTCGCCGATACGAACCGAACCGCCATCCGGCTTTTCCTGGCCGGTGATCATGCGAAACAGCGTCGTCTTGCCGGCGCCGTTCGGGCCGATGACGCCGACGATGCCGCCGGGCGGCAGCTTGAATTCCAGCCCGTCGATCAGCAGCGTATCGCCAAAGCCCTTCGACAGGCCTTCGGCCTCGATCACCACATTGCCGAGCCGCTCGCCATGCGGAATGACGATCTGCGTATCGCTCGGACGCCGCTTGTCGGCTGCATCCAGAAGATCCTGGAACGCCTGGATACGCGCCTTGGACTTGGTCTGCCGGGCCTTCGGGCTCGACTGGATCCACTCGCGCTCGCGGCCGATGGCGCGCTGGCGGGCGTCGTCCTCGCGGCCTTCCTGCTTGAGGCGCTTGGCCTTGGCTTCGAGATATTTGGTGTAGTTGCCCTCATAGGGAATGCCGCGGCCGCGATCGAGCTCGAGGATCCAGCCGGTGACATTGTCGAGGAAGTAGCGATCGTGGGTGATGATCATCACCGCGCCCGGATAGGCGCGCAGATGCTTTTCCAGCCACGCCGTAGTTTCGGCGTCGAGATGGTTGGTCGGTTCGTCGAGCAACAGCAGGTCGGGCTGGCGCAGCAGAAGCTGGCAAAGCGCGACGCGGCGGCGCTCACCGCCCGACAGCTTGGTGACTTCCGAATCCTTGGGCGGGCAGCCGAGTGCTTCCATCGCCATCTCGACCTGCTGTTCGAGATCCCACAGGTTCAGCCGGTCCATCTCGTCCTGGAGCTTGGCCGACTCGTCGGCCGTCTCGTCGGAATAGTTCATCATCAATTCGTTGTAGCGCTCGATGATGGCGGTCTTGGCGGCAACGCCTTCCATGATGTTTTCGAACACGGTCTTCTTCGGATCGAGCGCCGGCTCCTGCGCCAGATAGCCGACGGTGGCGCCTTCGGCCAGCCACGCCTCGCCGTTCCACTCCTTGTCGAGCCCGGCCATGATCTTGAGGATCGTCGACTTGCCCGAGCCGTTGGGGCCAAGGATGCCGATCTTGGCGTCGGGATAGAAGGAGAGATGGATGTTTTCGAGCACCTTCTTGGTGCCATAGGCCTTGTTGAGGCCGGCCATGTGATAGATGAACTGGCGTGCCACGCGCGCTTTTCCTTGATCAGAATGGATGGAAGTTGCGCGCTATGTAGGCGATGCCGTGCCGAACGGCAATCGCTTTTGGCGCTTTGAAGCTTTCCCCAGGCTGGAAGCGCCATCTTGTCATCGAAGTTTTCGGATCGCTGCCAGACCGGGCGAAAGCAGCGGTTAAGGATTCGCCGTCAAAACGGTATCGGATGGGAATCGCTGGCACGTGGCGATTTCCGCAGAGATCGGGATCGACGGCATTGCTGAACAGTTTCCTGCTCCTTGCCGAAGCGGTTCTCTACTTCGGCGTCATGGTCTCGCTCTTCCGTTTCAGGCACCGCATCGGCCTTGGCGTCTTCGTCTGCGCGCTCGGCGTCATGCACTTCCTGGAAACATATCTCGCCAGCGTCTTCTATGTCGCTTTGCCCTTTGGCATGGTGTCGCCGGGCTCGGCGGTGCTGTTTTCCGGCAAGCTGGTGATGCTGCTGCTGCTTTACATCAAGGAGGACGCGGCCACCGTCCGGCAGCCGATCTATGGGCTGCTGCTCGGCAATGCGCTGATGATCGGACTTGTGCTGATCCTGCGCCTGCATGCGATTTCGCCCCTTCCCGACGGCAAGCTCCCGGACATCGGCTTCATCGACGAGATGGGCTGGCTGATGGTGTGGGGCACGTCGCTGCTGTTCATCGACGCCATCCTGATCATCCTGCTTTATGAAAAGCTTGGGCGTTATCTTCGCCAGGCGCTTTTCACCCGCATCCTGATCTCCGTCGCTTGCGTGCTGACCTTCGACCAGGCGGGATTTTTCACCGCGCTGCATTTCGTCGCCGGAGCACCGATTGCTGTTTTCTTCGGCGGCTGGTTCGCCAAGATGGCGGCAGCGCTGACCTACAGCGCCATGCTTGTCGCCTATCTGCGCTGGTTCGAAGCGCGGCAGATCGCGGTGCCGCGCGGACTTTCTGACATCTTCGACACGCTGACCTATCGCGAGCGCTATGAGGCGCTGGTCAAGCATGTCGGCCGCGACGGCCTCACCGGCCTCTTGCATCGCGGCAGCTTCGAAACCGACGGCGAAACCGCCGTAGCGGTCAGTTTGCGCATGGCCAAGCCGCTCAGCCTGCTGATCATCGATGTCGACCACTTCAAATCGATCAACGACCGCTTCGGCCATGCCGAGGGCGACAAGGTCCTGAAAACCATTGCCACGGTGCTGACCGAGACTGTGGGCGCCGAGGGCCAGGTGTTCCGGATCGGCGGCGAGGAATTCGCCATTCTCTGCGCCCGGCCGCATCCGCTCGCCAGGTTGCTGGGCGAAAGCGTCAGGCACGCGGTCAAGGCATCCGCTATCACCAGAAAGTTCGACCTTACCGTCAGCGCCGGCGTCTCCACCGTCAGTGACAGCACGCAACGCCTTGCCGATCTTTTTGCCCTTGCCGACCAGCGCCTCTACAAGGCCAAGCTGACCGGACGCGACCGTGTCATCGGCGAACCCAACGCCGACAGGCTCGACGCGTGGAGCCGCTCAGAACAGGGCGCCGGCGGATAAGTCGTCAGCGAGCCGTTCGCCCTTGGGCAGCCGACGGTCAGCCCTGCTTTTTCCGTTGCAAGGCGCCGATCGCGACCGAAACCCCCATCAGCGCGATCGCCAGCCATTTCAGGGCGGTGATGATCGGTCCGGCATTGATGTCGTAGGCAATGAACAGAAGAATGCCCGGCACCAGTAGGCCGCACATGACCAGCGTGATGCGGTTGATCTGCCAGGACACTTTTGCCGTAAGGGCCTCGTCGCCAGGTGCGGCGACCAATGCTGCACGTATGGCTTTCGAGGCGACGAGCGCGCTTGAAAGGCGCAAGGAAATCGGCAGGCCGAGCCCGATGATCAGGAACGCGCAGGCCGCCAGCAGCAGCGAAAACTTGAGCGCGCTGGTCTCGGCCGGCACCGGAAACAGAAGTGTTGCCAGCGGCAGGAAGACGCAGAAAATGCCAAGCGCAGCGATGGCGATGGCGATGAAGATCGCGGCATTGACCCAAGTGAATAGCTGGTAGGTGCCGGCGCCGATTGGCGCGGCGAGTGTTCGCATCCGCGTCCATTCCGGCTCGGTGTAGGAAAACCCCGGCCATTCCATGCGACCGTCCCGGATTGCGGTCATGCCCCTGGCCCAGAACGCCAGCCGCGCCAGCACGCCGCTCGTCATGCCACTCATCGCCACCCCCATCGAATGCTCAAACCATACCATCGCGTCGCGGCAAAGCGACTTGTCGACCCGCCTTTCTTGAATCCGCCTCGCTTACTGGAATCCTGCTGCGTCGACGCCACCCTTGGGGCAACCGGCCTTGGTCGTCGGCGCGGAGGCCAGCATCAGGTCGCCCAAAGAACTGTTCGGACCAATCGGACCGGTCAGGCCCAGCGTCAGCTCGCCGATCAGCCGTCTGCCGCTTGAAGGATCGACCAGACAGGAAACACGGACCCGCTCACCCGCCCCGGCGCCGAAGGCGCTGTCGAATGCACTGCGGATCGCGTCCGAGGTCAGCTGCTTGCCGACGTTTTTGGTGAACAGCTCGCGCACTGGCGAAGCGTTGACCGCGCGCATCAGGTTCAAGGCGTCGGCAAAATACTCCTGCTGGCTCTTGCCGTAGCAGGTGCCGTGCTTGATCCACTCATGCCGCTCGAGCTTGGAAGCCGTGCCAGGCATCACCTGGTCAAGCTCGGCTCGCGTAGTCGCATCGAGATCGACCACCGGCAGTTCCTTCCAGTGAGCAGGATTGTCGTTGGCCTTATCGCTTGCCGGCACCTGGCAATAGAAATTTCCGTTCGGCTGCGGCCACAGCCCATGCAAGGTGAAATGCGTCGCGTCGAAACCGGTCTTCGTCTGCGCCTGGCATTCGGGCTTGCTGGATTTGGTTTCGCAAAAAGCCGGCTGCCAGCTCAGCGCGAAGACATATTCGGGCTTTCCCGAGGCCGCCGCCTTGCCCTGGTCGGCCGGCGCAACCGGCACGGTCGCCGCGCTGCCGCCGGAGACGTGGCCGCAGCTGATCTTGACCCAGCGACGCTCCGGATCTGCGCCTGGAACGCGGATGAGATAGTGCGTCGGCGCATCCTTGTTGCCCGCCAGGAGATCGTAGCTCTGCCCGGCCGCGGTCGATACATTGCCGGGGTTCTTGCCGCTCTTGATGCCTTGTGTCGCCGGACAGGCGGCATCGGCCACGAAGGAGCCGCTCATCTTCACGTCGGCTTGCGCCACGCCTGTGCCAGCCAGGGCAAGAAACACCGCACCCCATATCGCCGATATCCGCATTCCAGCACTCCTAACGATTCAGTCGGGCAACCTAGAAACTTGCGACATGTCAGAATTACGATTTCTTTCGCCTGTCGCAAAAACAATCGCCACTCGCCTGTCCGTCATACCTCACGAATGGTTGATCAGGATCAGCCCGCCTCCACCCGAACCGTGACATCCCTTGACGTTGATCGCGCCGTCGCCCAACAGTCGCCGACGGGAGCGAGACATGCCATTTGACAAGCAGACGACGCTGGCCTCCCCGACCGGGGCCGCGCTCAACCTCTATGTGAAGCACGCGACAGGCGCTGCGCGCGCCGTCGTCCAGATCAATCACGGGCTGGCCGAGCACGCCGCGCGCTATGCCCGCTTCGCCGATTTCCTTGCCGAGCGCGGCTACCACGTCTACGCGCATGACCATCGCGGCCACGGCGCCACCACGGCGCCGGACGCGCCGCTTGGCAGGTTCGCCGATGCGGAGGGTGGCGCCAAGGTCGTCGCCGATGTCGTGGCCGTCCACGATCTCATCGCTAGGGAACAGCCTAGCCTGCCGGTCATTGTCTTTGGCCATTCCATGGGCGCGTCGGTGGCGCTGAACTTCGTCCTGCGCCACTCCGCACGCATCCATGCCGCCGCCATCTGGAACGGCAATTTCTCCGCCGGTCTGCTTGGCCAGGTGGCGCTGGCCGTTCTCGCCTGGGAGAAATTCCGGCTGGGCTCCGACGTGCCGTCGCGCGTGCTACCCAGACTGACCTTTCAGGCCTGGGGCAAGGCCGTACCCAACCACCGCACACCGTTCGACTGGCTGTCGCGCGACGAGGCAGAGGTGGCCAAGTACATCGCCGACCCGCTGTGCGGCTGGGACGCATCGGTGTCGATGTGGCAGGACATCGTCCAGATGGCGCTCAACGGCGGCAGTAACCGCAATTTCGCGACCGTGCGGCGCAACCTGTTCGTCAATCTGGTTGGTGGTGAGAAGGACCCGTCCACGGATGGCGGCAAGGCGGTCAGCCATCTCACTGGCCGCATGCACATGATGGGCTTTTCGAATCTCGTTTCAAGGGTTTACGCCGAGACCCGCCACGAAAGCCTCAACGAGGTGAATCGAGACATCATCATGGACGAGTTCGCGGCTTGGGCCGACGGCGTGGTGAAGCGATGAAGGCTTGGCCCAGCGCAAGGGTCGTGACAGCGGCGATAGGGGTTGATAGTGCATGTCGCCCAAAAGTGCGCAGCGGTTTTGGGACAACGACATGCATAAAAACAGAAATCCAAGGCTGCGCTTTCGACCAATCACGGTGATCCATGACTGAGCCTCCGCTGAAAGGCATCCGCGTCATTGAACTGGCCCGCATCCTTGCCGGGCCATGGGCGGGACAGTTGCTTGCCGATCTCGGCGCCGACGTCATCAAGGTCGAGAGCCCGGATGGCGGCGACGACACCCGCAAATGGGGTCCGCCCTTCGTCATGAGCCATGACGGCGAGAACCTTTCGGCCGCCTATTATCATTCCTGCAATCGCGGCAAGCGCTCCATCGCTGTCGACTTCTCGACACCGGAAGGCGCCGAGACCGTACGCCGACTGGTGGCGACGGCCGATGTGCTGATCGAAAACTTCAAGCTTGGCGGCTTGAAGAAATACGGGCTCGACCATGACAGCTTGCGCAAGATCAATCCCCGCCTCGTCTATTGCTCGATCACCGGCTTCGGCCAGGATGGGCCGTACGCGCCCCGCGCCGGCTATGATTTCATCATCCAGGCCATGGCCGGCATGATGTCGATCACCGGCGAGGCCGGCCGCGAGCCGCAAAAGGCCGGCGTCGCCATTTCGGACATTTTTACCGGCCTCTATTCGGTCATCGCCATCCAGGCCGCGTTGCGCCATGCCGAAAAAACCGGCGAAGGCCAGCACATCGACATGGCGTTGTTCGACACCCAGATCTCGGCGCTCGGCAACCAGAACCTCAACTATCTCGTGTCGGGCAAATCACCGGTGCAGATGGGCAACGCGCATATGAACATCGCGCCCTACGAGGTTGTGCCGGTGAGAGACGGCCACATCATCCTGGCGGTTGGCAATGACGGCCAGTTCGCCAAATTCTGCACCGCCGTCGGGCTCGACGACCTGCCAGCGAACCCCGATTTCGCCACCAATCCGGCCCGGGTCGCCAACCGGGCAAAACTGCGCGAACGCATGATCGAGGCGCTGAAGATCTTTGATCGCGATCCGCTGCTGGCAAAACTGGAAGCGGCAAGCGTGCCGGCCAGCCCGATCAACAATATCGGCCAGATGTTTGCCGATCCGCAGACCATCGCGCGCGGCATGCGGCTCGATCTCGACGATGGCCACGGCAATCTTTTGCCCTCGGTGCGCGCGCCGATGGTCATGTCCGGCACGCCGCTGGTCTATGAGCGCCCTTCGCCGCGTCTGGGCGAACACACCGAAGAGATTCTTGCTGAGCTGGAGAGATCAGGAAAATGAAGACTGGCGGACAACTGATCGTCGACGCGCTCGAAGCCAACGGCACCGACCGCATCTACTGCGTGCCCGGCGAATCCTATCTGGCGGTGCTCGACGCGCTGCACGATTCCCCCATCCGCACCATCGTCTGCCGCCAGGAAGGCGGTGCCGCGATGATGGCCGACTGCCATGGCCGCCTCACCGGCAAGCCCGGCATCTGCTTCGTCACCCGCGGCCCCGGCGCCACCAACGCCTCGGCCGGCATCCACATCGCCATGCAGGATTCGGTTCCCGTCATCCTGTTCATCGGCCAGGTCGCCAGCCACGCCAAGGAGCGCGAGGCTTTCCAGGAGGTTGATTACAAGCGCTTTTTCGGCGACATCGCCAAATGGGTGGTCGAAATCGACGACGCTTCGCGCATTCCCGAATTCGTCACCCGCGCCTTTGCGGTGGCGACATCAGGCCGTCCCGGCCCGGTGGTCATCTCGCTGCCGGAAGACATGCTGACCAGCCTGGTCGAAGCACCTGCCGCCTTGCCACACACGCCGGTCGAAACCCGGCCCGGCGAGGCCGAGCTCGACACGCTGGCAAAGCTGCTCGGCAAGGCCAAGCGACCCTTCGTCATCCTTGGCGGCACGCGCTGGGATGCCGAGTCCGTGGCGCGGATACGCACGATCGCCGAAGCCTGGTCGCTGCCGATCGGCTGTTCCTTCCGCCGCCAGATGCTGTTCGACCATCTGCACCCGAACTATGCCGGCGATGTCGGCATCGGCATCAACCCAAAGCTGGCAACAGCAATCAAGCAGGCCGATCTTGTGCTGCTCATCGGCGGCCGCATGGGCGAAATGCCCTCCTCCGACTACACGCTGCTGAAGAGCCCCTATCCCGACCAGACGCTGGTCCATGTCCACGCCGATGCCGGCGAGCTCGGCCGCGTCTACAGGCCGACGCTGGCGATCAATGCCTCGCCTTCCGCCTTCGTCGAAGCCTTTGCCAGGCGCAAGCCTTCCAGCGAGCCGGCCTGGGCGACTGAGACGCCGAAACTACACGCCGCCTATCTCGACTGGTCGACGCCGCCTGAAAGTGGTCCCGGTTCCGTCCAGATGGGGCCGATCATGAATTACCTGGAAAAGATGCTGCCCGACGACGCCATCCTCACCAACGGCGCCGGCAACTACGCCACCTGGGTGCATCGCTTCCATCGCTTCCGCCGCTTCGCCACCCAAGGCGCGCCGACCTCGGGCTCGATGGGTTACGGCACGCCGGCGGCGGTCGCCGCAAAAGAGCTGTTCCCGGACCGCGACGTCATCGCCTTTGCCGGCGACGGCTGTTTTCTGATGAACGGGCAGGAATTCGCCACCGCCGTGCAATACGACCTGCCGATCATCGTCATCGTCGTCAACAACGGTATTTACGGCACCATCCGCATGCATCAGGAGCGCGAATATCCCGGCCGCGTCGTTGCCACCGATCTCAAAAATCCCGACTTCGCGGCTTTGGCCCGCGCCTATGGCGGCCACGGTGAGACAGTCGAGAAGACCGCCGAGTTCGCACCGGCCTTCGAGCGTGCGCGCGCCAGCGGCAAGCCGGCGATCGTCGAGATCAGGCTCGACCTGGAGGCGATCACGCCAACGCGGACGATGACGCAGATCCGCGACAAGGCCTGACGCAACAAAAAGGGGTGGTCGCCAGCCCCTTTTTGTCGACTCGTCTCGCGTTACTTCGCCGCCTCGATCTGCCCGCGGATCTCGCCGTCCTTGTTGGCGGCGGTGTGAACGTTGACATAATAGTTGCCGGCTGCCAGGTCGGCGGCCTGCGCGTCGGTCAGCTCGGCCGAACCCTTGATCGGGCTCTTGAGCTTGCCTTTGAACGGGATGACGGGAGCTGCATTCGCACCCATCGCCGCCGGACCGTGAATGTGCGCGGCTGTCGCCGGCCCGCTAAGGCCGGAATATTTGACGTTCCAGCTGAGCTTTTTCTTGGCCGTGTCGAACGTGAGAGTGGCAGTTCCCTTGCCCTTGGTGGTGACGGGCGGGCTCTGCTGGCTGCCATCGAGCGTCGCCTTGTACTTCACCACCTCGGCCATGGCCGGGGATGCGAACAGCAGGGCTGTCGAAACAGCGAACGCCGAAAGCACCGGCAAGGATTGAATGTGCATGAAGGACCTCCGTTTGGTTGACGCATACGTCGCTGCCCCCTGGCACGCGCATACCTCAACGCAACGGCTGGGCGGCGCAATGTTTCCCTGCACACGTTTTTGTGACTGGGAAAACATCAGAAAAGGGCGGTCACCCGCCCCTTTTTGGATTCGACGAAGCCAACAATCAAACGGCCGCCAGCGCCTGTGTCAGGTCGGCTATCAGATCGTCCGGGTGCTCGACGCCGATAGACAGCCTGACCGTGGTCTCAAGCACGCCGATACGCTGGCGCACGTCGAAGGGAATGCCGGAGTGCGTCATAGCCGCCGGATGGCTGGCCAGCGACTCCGTTCCGCCGAGGCTCACCGCCAGCTTGAAGATCTGCAACCCGTTGAGAAAGGCGAAAGCTGCCTTCTGCCCGCCCCTGATATCGAACGAGAAAGTCGAGCCGGCGCCGGTGCACTGTGCGAGATAGGCGCGACCCGCTTGCGTATCCTCGCCCAGGAACGGCAGGTAGTGCACTTTTTCGACCTTGGCGTGATCGCGCAGGAACTCGGCGATCATGCGTGCATTGTCGTTTGCCCGCTCCATGCGGATCGACAGCGTCTCCAGCGAGCGGCCGAGCATCCAGCAGGAATGTGGGTCGAGCTGCGTGCCGATCGCGCCGCGCAGCGCCTTGATCGGCTTGGTGACCGCCTTGCTGCCCATGGCCGCACCTGCGATCAGGTCGGAATGGCCGCCGACATATTTGGTCAGCGAATAGACGGAAACGTCGGCGCCGTGTTCGATGGGCCTCTGGAACACCGGGCCGAGCAGCGTGTTGTCGCAGACGACGATCGGCGTCGATCCTTGCCTCGCGCCGATCTCGTCGGCGATCTTCCGTATCAGCGCGATATCGACCAGGCTGTTGGTCGGATTTGACGGCGTCTCGATCAGGATCACCGAGACGCGGCCTTTCGCGCCGGCAGCTTCGGCAGCCGCGCGCACCGCCGTCTCGTCGACGCCGTCCGCGAAGCCGACAGCGCCGATGCCGAAGCCGGAAAGGGTGCGCGTCAACAGCGTCTCGGTGCCGCCATAGAGCGGCTGCGAATGCAGGATGACGTCGCCCGGACGAGCATAGGCAAGCAACGTCGTAGCGATCGCCGACATGCCTGATGAAAACAGGATGCAGGCGTCGGTCCCCTCATAGATCGCCAGCCGGTCTTCGACGATCTCTGAGTTGGGATGGTTGAAGCGCGAATAGACCAGACCGGACGCCGTGCCGCTCGGCGGCTCCTTGCGGCCGGACGTGTAATCGAAGAAATCGCGTCCCTCTTCCGCCGATTTGAACACGAAGGTCGAGGTCAGGAACACCGGCGGCTTGACGGCGCCTTCCGACAGTTGCGGATCGAAGCCATAGCTCAGCATCAGCGTCTCCGGATGGAGCTTGTGGTTGCCGATATGGGTTTTCGACGGGCGTGGCGCGGGCATGGCTTTTTCCTGCTTCTCGAGTGATGTCGCGCGGCAATTTATGCGATCTCCAGCATGCAGTCCTTGCTATTTCTGGGCTGTCATGGCTGCATTCGCGCAACGAATTGCTGAAAGAGCGCAAAAATGCAGCAGAAGATAGCCGACGATTTCGACCGCAAGATCCTGCATGAACTGCGGGCCGACGCGCGCATCACCAACAACGAGCTTGCCGAGCGTATCGGCCTGTCGCCGTCGCCTTGCCTCAGGCGCGTGCGGCGGCTTGAGGAAACCGGTGTCATCAGGGGCTACACCACGCTGGTCGATCCAGCCGCCTTCGGCTGGAGCATGGTTGCCATCGCCACCGTCCGGCTCAGCCGCCAGAACGAAGACGAGATCGTCATGTTCGAGGACGCGATCCGCGGTTGGGAAGAGGTGCTGGAATGCCACCTCGTGACGGGCTCGCGCGACTATGTGCTGAAGGTGGTGACGGGCAGCCTCGAACAGTACGAGCGCTTCATCAAGGAAAAGATCGCGCGGCTGAAATGCGTCGCCTCGATCGAGACCAGCTTCGTCATGAACACTATAAAGGAACGGCGCCTCTGACACTTGGCCAGAGGCGCCGTTTTCAAAATCGGAATACTACCAGGCTTATTTGATCGCCTTGTCGGTGATGGCGGTCGTGTAGGCGCCGGTCGGCTCCTTGGTGATGATCTTCTGGTCGAGCAGCGCCTTGGCGGTGCGTTCGTAGGTCGCCGGATCGAGCTTGCCGTCGGCATTGTCGATCAGCTTGGCGACTTCGCCCATCATGCGCTTCTGGTGGTTCTCGTCCTGGCCGCCACCGTCCATGACGATGCCTGCCGCCTCGTCATTGTTGTCGACGGCGTATTTCCAGCCCTTCATAGAAGCACGCACGAAACGCACCATCTTGTCCTCGAAAGCCGGGTCCTTGAGCTTGTCTTCCGAGGCATAGAGCCCGTCCTCGAGCAGGTCGTTGCCCATGGCCGAGTAGTTGAACACGGTCAGCTGATCCGGCTTGTAGCCGGCATCGATGAGCTGCCAGTACTCGTTGTAGGTCATGACCGAGATGCAATCCGCCTGCTTCTGGATCAGCGGCTGCACGTCAAAGCTCTGCTTCAGCACGGTGACGCCATCGGCGCCGCCTTCGGTCTTCAGGCCAAGCTTGTTCATCCAGGCGTAGAACGGATATTCGTTGCCGAAGAACCAGACGCCGAGCGTATGGCCCTTGAAGTCGGCTTCGGTCTTGATCGGGCCGTCCTTCGGGCAGACCAGCTCCATGCCGGCCTTCTTGAACGGCTGGGCGATGTTGACCAGCGGCACACCCTTTTCGCGTGCGGCCAGCGCGCCGCCCATCCAGTCGACGATGACGTCGGCGCCACCACCGGCGATCACCTGCTCAGGCGCGATGTCGGGACCGCCCGGCTTGATGTCGACGTCGAGGCCTTCGGCCTCATAGAAGCCCTTGGCCTTGGCGACATAGTAGCCGGCGAACTGGGCCTGCGTGACCCATTTCAGCTGCAACGTCACCTTGTCGGCGGCCATTGCCTGGAACGCGGCAAGCGACATTGCGCCGGCCAGAACAGGAATAATCAGTTTTTTCATGTTTTTACCCTCTGAAGTTAACCCTAAACCCACCGCCCCTATCCACCACGGACAGAGGGATGCCAAAACGTGACGGCTCTCTCGAAAAGAGCGACCACGCCATAAAAGACCGAACCCGCAAGTGCTGCAACTGCGATTTCGGCCCAGACCATGTCGATGTTCATCCGCCCGACCTCGGTCGAAATGCGGAATCCCATGCCGACGACGGGCGTGCCGAAGAACTCGGCGACGATGGCGCCGATCAGCGCCAGCGTCGAATTGATCTTCAGCGCGTTGAAGATGAAAGGGGCGGCGGCCGGCAGCCGCAGCTTGAACAGCGTCTGCCAGTAGCCGGACGCATAGGTGCGCATCAGGTCGCGCTCCATATGGCCGGAAGCGGCAAGCCCCGCGACCGTGTTCACCAGCATCGGGAAGAAGGTCATGATGATGACGACGGCTGCCTTGGACGGCCAGTCGAAGCCGAACCACATCACCATGATCGGCGCGACGCCGATGATCGGCAGCGCCGAGACCATATTGCCGATCGGCAGCAGGCCGCGGCGCAGGAACGGCACCCGGTCGGCCGCAATGGCCACGAGGAAGCCTGTGCCGCTGCCCACGACATAGCCAAAAATTACCGCCTTGAAGATCGTCTGCCGCACGTCGGCGCCGAGCACCGGCAGTGAACCGGCGATGCGCGCGCCGATGGCGCTCGGCGGCGGCAGCAGGATGAAGGGGATGCCGGCGCCACGTGTGATCGCTTCCCAGAGGATCAGGATCCAGGCACCGAAGATGGCGGGGATGATCAGGCGAAGTGCCGTCTTCGCCCAATTCGCGACAGGGCGCAAGGACGACAGCACCGCCACGCAGCGCCATCCCAGAAGCCACGCAGCGGCGAGCACCAGGAAATACGGCGCCAGTGCCGTGCCTTCGAACCCGTTTATTCCCGTGATCAACAACCAGGCGGTGAGATGCGCGCCGACGAACAGCACCAGTGCTTCAACCACGGACGGCAGCTTGGTCATCGAGACAAACGCTGCGATGACAAGCAGGCCGTACATCAGCCCCTTCGTCACCAGGTAGGGATAGTCGAAGGACGCTTCGGGTTGCGCCAACGCCGCCGCTTCCGGCTTCGACATCGCGCCAAGCGCGATTGCAATCAGGCACAAGAGGATCGCCAGCACCGTCTGCCAGGAGGGTTTCAGCCAGTTCATGCCGGCCTCCCGCCCATGGCGCGGTCGACGAGGCGGCCGGCAATGCCGACCACCATGACCAGCAGTGCCGCCACCACCGAACCTGCAACCAGCGCCGACCAGATGTCGATGGACTGGCTGTAATAGGCGCCGGCGAGCAGTTTGGCGCCGATGCCGGCGACAGCACCCGTCGGCAGTTCGCCGACAATGGCGCCGACCAGGCTCGCGGCCACAGCCACCTTCATCGAGGTGAACAGGAACGGCACCGATGCCGGCACGCGCAACTTCCAGAAGGTCTGCGATGCACTGGCATTGTAGGTGTGCATCAGGTCGAGATGCATGAGTTCGGGCGAGCGCAGGCCTTTCACCATGCCCACTGTCACCGGGAAGAACGACAGATAGGTGGAGATCATCGCCTTCGGGATCAGCCCTGTAATGCCGACCGCCGCCAGCACGACAATGATCATCGGCGCCACCGCCAGGATGGGGATGGTCTGCGAGGCGATGATCCACGGCATCAGGCTGCGGTCGAGCGTCGCCACATGCACGATGCCCACCGCGATGATAATGCCGAGCGCGGTGCCGAAAGCGAAGCCGAGCAGCGTCGACGACAGCGTCACCCAGGCATTGTAGACGAGGCTGCGGTTCGAGGTGATGGGCCGAAGGAAAGTGTTTTCGAAGAAATTCACCGCCACCTGATGCGGCGCCGGCAGTGTCGGCTTCGGCTGCGACAGCGTCTTGCCGATGAGTTCGCTGAAGGTGGAGGTCTCATTGGCACGGCGGTCCAGATCGCGCTGGAACGGCGCGTTGAGGACAACGGCCATGACGTACCAGAGGACGACCACGCCCAAGAGGATCGAAGTCACGGGGATGAGCTTGTCACGGAAGCTATCCATGGGGCAGCCCTCGCAGGGAGGATGCTGACTTTCGCGTGGCCGCTCGCTTGCCAGCCCCCTCAATCATCGTAGCTATGCCCTGCCCGCAGCCCATCACGCACGCGCGCTGCGATCGCCAGAAACTCCGGCGTCTCGCGGATATCGAGCGGCCGCTTTTTCGGCAGCGTCGATTCGATGATGTCGCTGACCCGGCCCGGCCGCGGCGACATGACGACGATCCGCGTCGACAGATACACAGCCTCGGGAATGGAATGGGTGACGAAGCAGATGGTCTTGTTGGTCCGCTCCCAAAGTTCCAGCAGCTGTTCGTTGAGATGGTCGCGCACGATCTCGTCCAGCGCCCCAAACGGCTCGTCCATCAGCAAAAGGTCGGCGTCGAAGGCGAGCGCGCGGGCGATCGAGGCGCGCTGCTGCATGCCGCCGGAAAGCTGCCAGGGATACTTCTTCTCGAAACCGCTGAGATTGACGAGATCGAGCGTGCGCTTGATCCGCTCGACCTGCTCTGGCTTGGACAGGCCCATGATCTCCAGCGGCAGCCCCACATTGCGTTCGATCGTGCGCCACGGAAACAGCGCCGCCGCCTGGAAGACGTAGCCATAGGCACGCTTTTCGCGCGCCTGCTCGGGTGTCATGCCGTTGACCGAGATCGTCCCCGAGGTCGGCTTCTCCAGGTCGGCGATCACCCGCAGAAGAGTGGTCTTGCCGCAGCCGGAGGGCCCGATGAAGGACACGAATTCACCCTTGCCGATGGTCAGGTCGACATTGGACAGCGCCTGCACCGGACCGTCATTGGTCTGGAAGGTGAGGCCGAGTTTGCTTGCCGAAACGACGGCTGGCGAAGTCCCTGTCATCGGCTGCAGCCTGCCATTTCCCGCTGCTGCGACGCAGACTGAAATCCGATTGATTTTGCCCCGGTGTTGCTTTCCACTCGCCTTGCCCCATCAGATAGACGCCCGGAGTTACCCCGATGTCGCCCAAACCCACCTGTCATCTTATCCGTCCTGAAAGCGCTTACCAAGGTAAGCAGGGATTGACCTATCTCGCCGGCATTGCCACGGAGTCGGTCGGCTCCTCCGGCATCTGCATGCACGTGCTCACTATGCCGCCCGGCGCCCGCGCCAGGGCGCATCTGCATGAGAACCATGAAACGGCGATCTATGTGCTCTCTGGCGAAGTCCATACCTGGTATGGCGATCGGCTCGAAAACCACATCGTCGTCAAGGCCGGCGACCTCTTCTACATTCCCGCCGGCGTACCGCATCTGCCGGCCAATCTGAGCAACGCCCCGTCCTCGGCCGTCATTGCCCGCACCGATCCCAACGAACAGGAAAGCGTCGTCCTGCTGCCGGAACTGGATGCACTGGTCGCCTGAGGCCAGCGCCGGGGCAGAAGCCGTCATCGGCATCGGGACACTTCCCCCATGACATTGCCGTCCTCGTCGGCAATCACCAGTTTCTTGGCGTTCTTGGGGCTGCGCTTGATGGTGAACTGTATTGGCGATTTCCCATCCTCGCCCTCGGCTTCGCATAGTGTTTTCAGCACCAGCGAACCGTCCGGTTTCGTCTGCGTCTCGGTGACGGTGCAGGCGCTGGCCGCAGTGATCAGATCGGTGTTTGTCAACAGCAGCATGTCCTCGGCATAGACTTGCTGGCCGTTCTTGTTGATGCAGCCGGACTTGTTGCCATAGGGCTTGGACAGATCGATCGCCGCTGCCGAAGCCGACCCCGCCGCCAGCACGACCATCATCGAAATGGACAGACCAAAACCGCGCAAGCTCATCTCCCTGGTGCCCAAATTCACGAACATGATTGCAATGGCCCCATTTCTTCAAGGCCGGGAATGGTGACGAAGAAACCATCCTCACCCTTGTTGGTGACCACAATTGTTTCGGTCGTCGTCCCCGCCTCACCCTCGGCGGAACAGGTTGCATCAAGCGATTGGGCACCCGGTACTGAGGTCAATCGCTGCTCGAATCGGCAACCACTGCCATAGGTCTCGATGCCTTCGGCAGTCAGAACGATATAGGCGTCGCTGTCCTGATACCCGGCCTTGACGCCGGCACAGCCGACATCATTGCCCCAGGAGCCAGCCAGCACGCCAGCCGCGGTTGCCGGACCGGCGGCCATGATTGCTACCACCAGCGAGATGAGCGCTGCCTTGCTGGCCAAGCTCAGACCCCGGTCGCCGGAATGCCTGTACGCTCAACCTTGCGCGGCGCAGAAATTTCCTTCCAGGTCGACAGCGCCCGGTTGACTGCCGCATTCGGCTCGCGGCCGACGAATTCGCCATGGCCGGGCTTGGCCTTGACCTCGGCTTCCTGGATCGACAATTCGCCGCGCGAGAAGACGAAGCGCGGCAGGCCGGTCACCTCAAAACCTTCGAAGACGTTATAGTCGATCACCGATTGCTGCTTCTTGGCCGAGATCGTCTTCTTGCGCTTCGGATCCCAGACGACGAGGTCGGCGTCCGCCCCTTCGACGATGGCGCCCTTCTTCGGATACATGTTGAGGATTTTCGCAATGTTGGTCGAGGTCACCGCGACGAACTCGTTCATCGTCAACCGGCCGGTGATGACGCCGGTGGTCCACAGCACCGGCATGCGGTCCTCGAGCCCGCCGGTGCCGTTCGGGATCTTGGTGAAATCGCCGACGCCGTTGCGTTTCTGCTTGGTGGTGAAAGCGCAATGGTCGGTCGCCACCACTTGCAGCGATCCCGCCTGCAGGCCGGCCCACAGCGAATCCTGATGCAATTTGTTGCGGAAGGGCGGGCTCATCACGCGGCGTGCCGCATGGTCCCAGTCCTTGTTGAAATACTCGCTCTCGTCGAGCGTCAGATGCTGGATCAGCGGCTCGCCGAAGACACGCATGCCCTTCTGGCGCGCCCGGCGAATGGCTTCGTGCGCCTGCTCGCAGGAGACATGCACGATATAGAGCGGCACGCCGGCCATATCGGCGATCATGATGGCACGGTTGGCCGCCTCGCCTTCCACTTCCGGCGGCCGCGAATAGGCGTGCCCCTCAGGGCCGTTGTTGCCGGCGGCCAGCAGTTTTTGCGACAGCGCCGCCACCACGTCGCCATTCTCGGCATGCACCAGCGGCAGCGCGCCGAGATCGGCGCAGCGCTGGAACGACGCGTACATCTCGTCGTCGTCGACCATCAGCGCGCCCTTGTAGGCCATGAAATGCTTGAACGAGGTGATGCCCTTGTCGACGACGGTAGCCATCTCGTCGAACACCTGCTTGCCCCACCAGGTGATCGCCATGTGGAAGGAATAGTCGCAGGCCGCCTTCGAGGTCTTGTTGTCCCACATCTGCAAGGCTTCGAGCAGCGACTGCTGCGGCGACGGCAGGCAGAAATCGACCACCATCGTCGTGCCGCCGGCAAGGGCGGCGCGGGTGCCGGATTCGAAATCATCGGCCGAATAGGTGCCCATGAAGGGCATTTCGAGATGTGTGTGCGGATCGATGCCGCCGGGCATGATGTAGCAGCCGGTGGCGTCGAACTCGTGGTCGCCATGCAGGTCAGGCCCGATGGCGATGATCTTGCCGTGCTTGAACAGCACGTCGGCCTTCCAGGTGCGGTCGGCGGTAACGACGGTGCCGTTCTTGATGACTTTCGACATTTCTTGTTCCCCTGTTCTCTTCGCGCTTCTTTGCGAGCGGCGTTGGAATCCAGATTTCTAAGCTCACTCCACGATGATGGCCGTCTCCACCACCGCGTGGAATAGAACGTCGGCGCCGGCGCCGGCCCACTCCTTGGAGATGTCCTCAGCCTCGTTGTGTGACAACCCGTCAACGCAGGGGCACATCACCATGGCTGTCGGCGCAACGCGGTTGATCCAGCAGGCGTCATGGCCGGCGCCTGAGACGATATTGCGGTGGGAATAGCCGAGCCGGTCCGCGGCATCGCGGATCGCCTTGACGCAACCGGCGTCGAAGGTGACCGGATCGAAATGGCCGACCTGCTCGATCTTGTACTGGATGTCGAGCGCCTCGCAGACCGTGTCGATGCCTTCGCGGATGCGGCCGTCCATCGCGTCCAGCACTTCCTTTTCCGGCGAGCGGATGTCGACGGTGAAGACGGTGCGGCCGGCAATGATGTTGCGCGAGTTCGGAAAGACTTCCATGTGGCCGACAGCGCCGACTGCGTCCGGCTGATAGTCCATGGCAATCTCGTGCACGAGCTCGATGACGCGGGCCATGCCGAGACCAGCATTGCGGCGCTTCGGCATCGGCGTCGAACCGGTGTGCGCCTCCTTGCCGGTCAGCGTGACCTGCAGCCATTTCAACCCCTGGCCGTGGGTGACGACGCCGATATCGATGCCCTCATCCTCGAGGATCGGTCCTTGTTCGATATGCAGTTCGAAGAAAGCGTGGATCTTGCGATCGCCGACCTTCTCGGTGCCCTTCCAGCCGATGCGCTCCAGCTCCTCGCCGAATTTCTTGCCCTGCTTGTCGACATGTTGGTAGACGTCGGCCTGGTCGAGCACGCCGGCGAAAACGCCGGACGCCATCATCGCCGGGGCGAAGCGCGAACCTTCCTCATTCGTCCAGTTGGTGACGACGATCGGATGTTTGGTCTTGATACCGAGATCGTTGAGCGAGCGCACCACTTCCAGCCCGCCCAGCACGCCGAGCACGCCGTCATACTTGCCGCCGGTCGGCTGCGTGTCGAGATGGCTGCCGACATAGACCGGCGGCAGGCTGGGGTCGGTGCCTTCCCTACGGGCAAACATCGTGCCCATCTCGTCGAGGCCCATTTCGAGCCCCGCCGCTTCACACCAGCGCTTGAACAGGTGCCGGCCCTCGCCGTCCTCGTCGGTCACGGTCTGGCGATTGTTGCCGCCGGCAACGCCGGGGCCGATCTTCGCCATCTCCATGATGGAATCCCACAAACGGTCTGAATTGATTCGCAGATTCTCGCCGGGTGCGGCCATTCAAGATCCTCTCATTTCATTCACCCAAAAGGCGGCGGTTCCCGACGCCGCCCTTTGCCGTGATCAAGTCTAGTCGACCGCTCGCAGCACTTCACGCACGTGGTCGATCAATTCGTTGATCTGGCCCTTGGTGATGATCAGCGGCGGCGACAGCGCGATGATGTCGCCGGTGGTGCGGATCAGCGCGCCGCGCTCGAACGCCTTCACGAACGCCGAGAAGGCGCGCTTGGTCGGGCTGCCCGGGATGGGCGCCAGCTCGATCGCGCCGATCAGGCCGATGTTTCTGATGTCGATGACGTTCGGCTCGCCCTTCAGCGAATGCAGCGCATCTTCCCAATAGGGCGCCAGTTCCTCGCCGCGGGTCAGCAAGCCCTCTTCCTTGTAGGTGTCGAGGGTGCCGAGTGCCGCCGCGCAGGCGATCGGATTGCCCGAATAGGTGTAGCCGTGGAAGAACTCGATCATGTGCTCGGGGCCGGTCATGAAGGCGTCGTGGATTTCCTTCTTGACGAACACCGCGCCCATCGGGATGACGCCGTTGGAGACGCCCTTGGCGGTGGTCATGATGTCGGGCGTGACGCCGAAATAATCGGCGGCGAACGGCGTGCCGAGGCGGCCGAAGCCGGTGATGACCTCGTCGAAGATCAGCAAAATGCCGTGCTTGGTGCAGATTTCGCGCAGCTTCTGCAGATAGCCCTTCGGCGGCAGGATGACACCGGTGGAACCGGCGACCGGCTCCACGATGACGGCGGCGATGGTCGAGGCGTCATGCAGGGCGACGATGCGCTCCAGCTCGTTGGCCAGCTCCGCGCCATGCTCGGGCACACCCTTGGTGAACGCGTTCTTCTCCGGCAGATGCGTGTGCGGCATATGGTCGACGCCACCGAGCAGCGTGCCGAACATCTTGCGGTTGCTGACGATGCCGCCGACCGAGATGCCGCCGAAATTGACGCCGTGATAACCGCGCTCGCGGCCGATCAGGCGGGTGCGGGCGCCCTCGCCCCGGGCGCGATGGTAGGCGATCGCCATCTTCAGCGCCGTGTCGACCGATTCCGAACCGGAATTGGTGAAGAACACGTGGTCCATGCCCTTCGGAGCGATGTCGACCAGGCGGTTCGCCAGCTCGAACACGATCGGGTGGCCCATCTGGAAGGCCGGCGCATAGTCGAGCTCGGCGGCCTGCTGCTGGATCGCTTCGGTGATCTTCGGCCGGCAATGGCCGGCATTGACGCACCAGAGACCCGCGGTGCCGTCGAGCACCTTGCGCCCGTCGCTCGTCGTGTAATGCATGTCCTTGGCGGACACCATCATGCGTGGTGCCTGCTTGAACTGCCGGTTTGCCGTGAACGGCATCCAGAATGCGCTGAGATCGTTCGGCGTGACTTTCAGCCGGTTGGACATGACCAAGACTTCCCCTTGTAACCTGTTTCGCTGCGGCCAACGCTTGGTCTTTGTTGCGATTTCGTGCTACGCAAATTTTTGACCGATTGGACAAACGTTAGCACCGCCCTGTCGGCGGTCAAGGGATTACTAGCGGAAATGCGGCATCTGAAGTGCGCTCCACAGGTCAGGGAAAAACTGGTCCAGAGAATTGGTCCAGATTGCCCTGCAGCCCAAGGTCTGCCGGGGTGAGCGCCGATATGGACATCCCCGCCCCGCGCCGCACCCGCATCCAGCAGGAAAAGCGCGAACTCATCCTGGAGGCGGCGCTCGAGGTCTTCTCCACCAACGGGTTTCGCGGCTCCACCATCGACCAGATCGCCGAAGCCGCCGGCATGTCGAAACCGAACCTGCTTTATTATTTCCGCCGCAAGGAAGACATCCACGAGACGCTGATGGAGCGGTTGCTCGCCACCTGGCTGGCGCCACTGCGCGAACTCGACGATATCGGCGATCCGCTGACCGAATTGCGCAGCTACATCCGGCGCAAGCTCGAAATGGCGCGCGATTTTCCCAGGGAGAGCCGGCTGTTCGCCAACGAGATCCTGCAAGGCGCGCCGCGCATCATGCCGCTGCTGGAAGGCGAGCTGAAGACGCTGGTCGACGAGAAGGCTGGAGTCATCAAGGGCTGGATGCGCGCCGGCAAGATCGCCAAGACCGATCCCTGGCATCTGATCTTCTCGATCTGGGCAACGACCCAACACTATGCCGATTTCGACGTCCAGGTCCGCGCCGTGCTCGGCGCCGACCGCGGCGGCGACGGCCGCTTCGAGGATGCGGCAAGGTTTCTCGAACAGCTGTTCATCGACGGGCTGAAGCCGAAGGGCTGACAGTTCAAGCGCTGCGCCGCTCGACGGGCAGCGCGTCCACCAATGCCTGCAGTTTAGCGATCGAGTTCTGCTCGGCGAGCGGCGTGTAGACGATCAGCTTCATGTCCGAGCCGTCATCGATCGACAGGCTCATATGTTCGAATGTCATGGCGCCCGCGCTCGGATGCCGGACATGTTTCACTCCCGAAAATCGGCGCGCCACGTCGCGTTGCGGCCACCAGTCGCGAAACTCCGGGCTGGAGCGCGTCATCAGCGCGATCAGCCGCTCGAAATCCGCATCGCCGACATAGCGGGCGCTTTCCGCCCGGAACGAGGCCAGCACGGTGCGCGCCAACTGCTCCCAGTCGACCAGCAGGTGGCGATGGTGCGGATTGGTGAACACCATATGGACGATGTTGCGGGCGTCGCCCTCCAGCAAGCCATAGTCGCCGAACACCGCCACCGCCGCCGGATTCCAGGCCAGCACGTCCCAGCGTCGCCCGACGACATAGGCCGGTTGCAGCACCAGGGTTTGCAGCATGTGCAGCAAGGGGCCGTCGACCTTTTCCGGCGCAACCGTGCGACGCTCCGGCAATTGACGGCCAGCGAGAATGAACAGATGCCGCTTCTCGGCCGCATCGAGGCGCAGCGCCTCGCTGAGCGCCGCCAGCACCTCGACCGACGGCCGGACGTCGCGCCCTTGCTCCAGCCATGTGTACCAGGTGGTGCCGACACCGGCGATCATCGCCACTTCTTCGCGACGCAGGCCGGGTGTGCGTCGCCGCATGCCGGTTGCGATGCCGATGGCCGACGGCGTCAGCCTTTCGCGGCGCGAGCGCAGGAAGGCGCCAAGCTCGCGCCGGCGGCTGTCTTCGGCGGAGTGTGTCGGGGAATCCATGAGAGCTATTATAGCAGTATTGATACCAGGATAAAGTTTGAACTGTTTGGCTTACTTCGAACGCTCCATCTTGCGCTCAGAGCGATGGAGGCTCCGAGCATGGACATGAAAGACAAGACAATCCTCATTACCGGATCGACCGATGGCGTCGGCCGCGTCGTTGCGCGAAGGCTCGGCGCCGGCGGCGCCCGCGTCCTTGTGCATGGCCGCGACGCGACGCGCGGCAGGGCCGTCGTCGCCGAGATCGAAGCCGCTGGCGGCAAGGCCGAGTTTCTCGCCGCCGATCTTTCCTCATTGGCCGAGGTTCGGGGCCTCGCCGAGGCGGTGCGCGGAAAAACCAGCCGGCTCGACATCCTCATCAACAATGCCGGTATCGGCACGGCCGGCGTCAAACGACAGGTCAGCGCCGATGGCTACGAGCTGCGCTTTGCCGTCAATTATCTCGCCGGCTTCCTGCTGACCACGGAGCTTCTGCCACTGCTCGAGGCCAGCGCGCCGGCGCGCATCGTCAACGTCGCTTCGGCCGGCCAGCAGGCGATCGATTTCGGCGATGTCATGCTGACCCGTTCCTATGATGGCGTGCGCGCCTACTGCCAGGGCAAGCTGGCGCAGATCCTGTTCACCATCGATCTGGCTGAACAGCTCAAAGGCAGCGGCGTCACCGTCAACGCCCTGCATCCGGCGAGCTACATGGACACCACCATGGTCCGGCAGGCCGGCGTCACGCCATGGAGCTCGGTCGAGACCGGCGCCGACGCCATCCTCAATCTCGCAACGTCGCCTGACCTCGAAGGACGCAGCGGCCTCTATTTCGACGGCCTGAAGGAATCCCGCGCCGATGCGCAAGCCTATGACGTCAAAGCCAGACAGCAATTGCGCACTTTGAGCCTGGACCTCGTCGGCCTCGCCTCCGCACCATCGAAGGAACAGCATTCATGACCAAGACAATACAGCACACCGTCATCGTCGGCGGCTCATCCGGCATCGGCCTGGCGACCGCGCGAAAACTGCTTGGCCCCGAAATGAAGGTGACCATCACCGGCCGTAACCAGGACAAGCTCAACAGCGCCTGGAAGAGCCTTGGCGGCGCTGCCGAGAAGGCGGCGTTCGATGCCGCGAAACCGAACGAGGTCAACCAGTTCTTCGAGCGCCTCGGCCCCTTCGATCATCTTGTTCTGGCCGCCAGCGGCGGCAAGGGCCTAGGCCCCTTCCAGACGCTTGATCTGACCGATATCGGCAGTGGCGTCGACGAGAAAGTCCGGCCGCAATTGTCTTGCCTGCAGGCAGCCTTGCCGACGCTCAACAGATCAGGATCGGTGACCTTCATCTCGGCGGTATCGGCCCAGCTCGCGATGCCGGGCGTCGCCGGCATCGCCGCCATCAATGGCATGCTTTTGACCGTGGTGCCGATCCTGGCCGTGGAACTGAAGCCGTTGCGGGTCAATGTCGTGGCGCCGGGCGTCATCGACACGCCTTGGTGGGATTTTCTACCTGGGGAGCAGAGAGAAGCGATCTTTGCCGACTATGCCGGCAGGACACCGGTGGGCCGTGTCGGCCGCGCCGAGGACGTGGCCGATGCCATCGCCTTCCTGGTTTCAAACGGCTTCGTCGCCGGCCAGGTGCTGACTTGCGATGGCGGCCTGCGATTTGCGGCTTAGAGCCGCGCAAGACGGCGGCGGCCGCAAAGCCGCCGCCGGTTTTGTCAAACAGCCTGCGCGATCAGCGTCAGAAAACCACCGCCCAGCGCGACATTGCCGACAAAGCCGTTGATGCGCGCGGCGCGGTCCGGACCCTGATGATCCCAGAAATTGTGGAACATCGGCGTGGCAACGATGAGGAACACGACCAGCACCGCCGCGGCGATTGCCGTCCAGAGGCCGGCGATCACCAGAACACCGGCGGCGATCTGCAGGACAATGCCGGCCCACAGCGCCAACCGCGCCTGCGGCACGCCGCGCGCCGCTATCAGCTGGGTCAGGAAGGCGGCGTTCTGGATGTTGCGCAGGCCGGCAAGACAAAAGCGCCGCCGAGCAACAGGCGGCCGAGAAACAACAAGGTCGAAGGCAAATCGACAGGCATCAAACTCTCCCTTCAAAAAAAGGTGGGGCACCGCCTCTCGATGGCGCCCCAAACACGATCGGACAATCAGGCAGCCTTGGCCGCCGGCATCGGATGAATGGCGTGGAACGGGATGCACAGCCGGTTCCAGGTGTTGATCATGCCGAGCGCCACCGACAGCTTGACCAGTTCCTCTTCCGAGAAATGCTCCAGCGTCCTGGCATAGAGTTCGTCCGGGACGCCGCCATCGGCGATCTTCGTCACGGCTTCGGTCCAGGCGAAGGCGGCACGCTCGCGCTCGGAAAACAGCGGCGATTCCTTCCAGGCCGAAACCAGGTAGAGACGTGTCTCGGCCTCGCCGTCGCGACGCGCCTCGCGGCTGTGCATCTCGACGCAGAACGAGCAGCCATTGATCTGCGACGCCCGCAATTTGATCAGGTGCAGCAGGCCCACTTCGAGCCCGCACTCGTCCACCGCCTTGTTGAGCGCCGACACCGCCTTCATGATTTCCGGTGCCTTGGCGAAAAATTGCAACCTCTGTTTCATCGTCTTTCCTTTCACAGCTCTCTGGCGGGGGGTTAAACTTGCTTGGTCGAAGCGGATTTCTGCGGCCGCTGATGGCGTGCGACAAAGGCGCAACTGGCGGCAAACGACCTTGGATCGCCCTCCGTTTCGTAGTCAGCCACGATGTCGGACAACCGGGTTTCAGCGAGAGCTGCGCGATAGGCGCGTTCGGCCTTGAGCATCGCGGCGTTGATGCCGCACGGCTTCACATAGGCCGAAGCATCGATCTTGACCGGACCGCGCTGGCGGATCTCGCCGCAACGGAAGGCCGGCTCACGGCCCTCGACGGCGAGTACGATATCGAGCAGCGTGATGCGCTCGGCCGGCCGCGCCAGCCGGTAGCCGCCGGCCGGCCCCGGCACCGATTCCAGGATGCGCGCCGCGCTGAGCTGGTTGAGATGCTTCAGCAGATAGCTCGGCGACAGGCCGAAGCACTCCGCCAAGGCTGCGCCCGGCATGGTGCTGTTGCCCTCCACGCTGGCCAGCGTGGCCGCACAATGGATGGCCGCTTCAACCCCCTCGCCCAGCTTCATGGTGTTGCTCTCCAATTCATAGATACATCTTATCGTGGATAGTTTTTATCTGCAATAGGAAAAAGAAAAACGGCGCCCGAAGGCGCCGCTTTTTTCGTCGAATGACGGACCTATTCCGCCGCCACCTTGGCCATCGGATTGTTCGGGTGCGTCGTCCAGTTGGCATAGATCGGCGACACCGGCTTGCCGGTGCGCTGGTCCATCACGCCGACGGCCAGCGGTTCCATGGTGATGCAGTTCTCCACGGGGCAGACATTGACGCACAGATTGCAGCCGACGCATTCCGCCTCGATCACTTCAAAGTGCCTCTTGCCGTCGACCATGTTGGTGATCGCCTGGTGCGAGGTGTCCTCGCAGGCGATATGGCAGCGGCCGCATTTGATGCAGGCGTCCTGGTCGATATGCGCCTTGGCGATGTAGTTGAGGTTGAGATACTGCCAGTCGGTAACGTTGGGCGTGGCGCGGCCAATGATGTCATCGAGCGTGGCGTGGCCTTTCTCGTCCATCCAGTTTTCCAGGCCGGCGATCATCTCCTGCACGATCTTGAAGCCGTACGTCATCGCCGCCGTGCACACCTGCACATTGCCGGCGCCGAGCGCCATGAATTCGGCGGCATCGCGCCAGGTGGTGATGCCGCCAATGCCGGAGATCGGCAGGCCATGCGTTTCCGGATCGCGTGCGATCTCGGCCACCATGTTCATGGCGATCGGCTTCACCGCCGGGCCGCAATAGCCGCCATGCGAGCCCTTGCCGTCGATCGTCGGCTCAGGCGCAAAACTGTCGAGATTGACGCCGGTGATCGAATTGATGGTGTTGATCAGCGACACCGCATCGGTGCCGCCGGAAAGTGCTGCACGCGCCGGCTTGCGCACATCGGTGATGTTGGGCGTCAGCTTGGTGATGACAGGCATGCGGGTGTTGGCCTTGCACCAGCGCACCACCATTTCGATGTATTCCGGCACCTGGCCGACGGCAGCACCCATGCCGCGTTCCGACATGCCGTGCGGGCAGCCGAAATTGAGTTCGATGCCATCGGCTTCGGTCTCCTCGACCACCGGCAAAATCGCCTTCCAGGCATCCTCGACGCAGGGCACCATCAGCGAGACGACGATGGCGCGGTCGGGCCAGTCCTTCTTGACCTGCTTGATCTCGCGCAGATTGACCTGCAGGTCGCGGTCGGTGATGAGCTCGATGTTGTTCAGGCCGAGCAGGCGGCGGTCGGCACCCCATATCGCGCCATAGCGCGGGCCGTTGACATTGACCACCGGCGGGCCTTCCTCGCCCAGCGTCTTCCACACCACGCCGCCCCACCCCGCCTTGAAGGCGCGGATGACGTTGTAGGCCTTGTCGGTCGGCGGCGCTGAGGCCAGCCAGAATGGATTGGGCGATTTGATACCGACGAAATTGTTGCGGATGTCTGCCATGCTCATGCCCTCCCGTTCGAGGTCAGTGCCCGGTTGATCGATTCAGCCGCGTCGCGGCCTTGCGCCACGGCCGAGACAGTGAGGTCGTCACCGCCGAAGATGCAGTCGCCGCCGGCCCAGACATTGGCGAGCGAGGTGCGGCCTTCAGCGTCGACCCTGATGCGGCCGGCTTCGAGCGCGATCTCAGCGCCGCTGCCGTTGAGCGCGGCCGGCACAAAGCTTTGGCCGATCGCCTTGAACACCTGATCGGCAACCAGCGTCAGCCGCTCGCCGGTGCCGGCAAGCTTATCGCCGTTCATCGCCGTGTATTCGAGCTCGATGCCCGACACCTTGCCGCCATCGGCGATAACCCGCTTCGGCTGCAGCCAGTGGCGGATCGTGACGCCATTGGCAGCAGCCAGATCCTGTTCGAACCCGGAGGCATTCATGTGCTCCTGGCCGCGCCGGTAGCAGATCGTCACTTCCTCGGCGCCGAGCAGCTTCGACTGCACGGCGGCGTCGATCGCCGTCATGCCGCCGCCGATGACGACGACGCGCCGGCCGACCGGCAGGCCGGAGAGATCGCTGGCCTGACGCAGCTCCGAAATGAACTCCACGGCGTTGGTGACGCCATCGGCGTCCTCGCCATCGGCGCGCAGCGCATTGACGCCGCCAAGCCCCATGCCGAGAAACACCGCGTCGTAATTCCGGGTCAGGTCCGACAGCTGGTAGTCGCGGCCGAGCACCTTGCCGTTCTGGATATCGATGCCGCCGACCGCGGTAACATAGTCGACCTCGGCCTGGGCGAAATTGTCGATGCTCTTGTAGGCGGCGATGCCGTATTCATTGAGGCCGCCGGCCTTCGGGCGGGCTTCCAGGATGGTCACGTCGTGGCCATGGCGCGCGAGCCTGTGCGCGGCAGCAAGCCCGGCCGGTCCGGCACCGACCACGGCGACTGTCTTGCCGGTCGAGGCGGCACGCGGATAAAACTGCTTGTTCTCGGCCATGGCGACATCGGTGGCGTAGCGCTGCAGCCGGCCGATCTGCACCGGCTTGCCTTCGGCGACTTCACGCACGCAGACCTCTTCGCACAAAGTCTCGGTCGGGCAGACACGGGCGCACATGCCGCCCAGAATATTCTGGTCGAAAATCGTCTTGGCCGAGCCGATCGGGTTGCCCGTCGAGATCTGGCGGATGAACAACGGAATGTCGATCGAGGTCGGGCATGCGTTCATGCACGGCGCATCGTAGCAGAAGTAGCAGCGGTCGGATTCGACCAGCGCCTCGTGATGATCGAGCGGCGGATGCAGGTCGGAGAAATTGTCGGCATATTGCTCGGGCGAAAGCCGGCCGCCGGCAATGCCCTCTTTGAACTGGCCTTCTGGCATCGTCAGTTCCCCTTGTTTTCGTTTTGGGGAAGGCTAGCACGTTTTATTTTTTTATCAATTGGTCAATTTTCGACACAAGGTGTTGAAAAATCTCGATAATAACATGATTTTTTTACTCATGTTATGCATGGCTACTGCATCCACAGCGAGGCTAATGGCCTGGCTAGAGAGCGCGGCCATGGATCGAGCTGATCTCCTCAGCAACCAGCTGCTGCAACCGCCACAGATTGCGGTCATGGATGCCGAATTCCTCGAGATGGCTGACCGTGTTGTAGAGATATTCGGCGCCCGATCCGACATGACCGCAGGCTCTGGCCAGCACCCGCGCCACGGTATCCAGCGGCTGCCCGAGTGAGGTTCCCCTGCCGGTCACCCCGACCCAGAAGCCGAGCGCCCGCACCACCCCTTGAGCCGTGCGCACCGGAACCCACCGGACCGAGCTGAAACTCTCATGGTCGTCGATCTCGCGCCGCAACAGTCTTTCGATCTGCTCTGGCTTGTCGCCGTCGGGCAGGCGGTAGATGACGCCATCGCATCGCCCGCCGCGTTCGAGAGCCATCATCAGCCCCGGCTGCGCCGCGGTGCCGCGCCAGCGCACCATGTCGAGACAAAACGAGCGATGCCAGCCGAAGGCGGTGGCGCGCTGCCGTTCGACGGACTCGAAGGCCGGCTTCCAGATCAGCGAGCCATAGGCGAATACCCACAGAGGTCCCTCGTCTGCTTCATCAGACAGCCGCAAGGCAAGGGCCCGGTAATCCTCATCATTCAACTGCGTCCAGCTGCCATCGGGACCGGGATCGGCCTCCTCCCGATGGCACAGTGCGACAAGCTCCGAAGTGAGCGACATTTGACGATGCATGGAACGACAACCCCCGTTGGCGCCAGAAAAGGTGAAAACCACAAGGCGCGCAAGCCGTGGAACGCTTGTGAACGCACCGTCATTATTGTGTAGCCGGTGTCGGAATAGCATCGCGAAGAACGTCCTGGGATGGATCACGCTTGATCGACGCCTGGAAACCATAGGGAGACCGATAATGCCAAAATCCCCGATGCCCTTCTTCTGGTATGAGTTGATGACCACCGATCTCGATGCCGCCGAGGCGTTTTACACGACGGTGGTCGGCTGGAGGGCCGAGCCCTTCGACAAGGCGCCCGGCATGCCGCGCTACATCGTGGTGAATTCCGGCGAGCGTGGCGTCGGCGGGCTGATGACGATGCCCGAGGATGCCGCCAAGATGGGCATGCCGCCGGCCTGGGTCGGCTACATCCACACCAGGGATGTCGATGCCTCGACGAAATCGTTGGAGAAAGCCGGCGGCAAGGTTCACCGCCAACCCGATGACATTCCCGGTGTCGGCCGCTTCTCCGTCGTCGCCGATCCGCAAGGCGCGACGTTCATGTTCCTGCAGCCCAATGGTCCCGACCAGCCCATCGTGCCGGCCACCACGCCGGGCCATGTCGGCTGGCATGAGCTCTATGCCTCGGACCGGGAGGCGGCCTTCGATTTCTATTCCAGCCAGTTCGGCTGGACCAGCGCCGGCAATTTCGACCTCGGCGAGATGGGCATGTATCAGACCTTTGCGGCCGGCCCTGAATCCGGCGGCGGCATCATGAACAAGCCTGCGCAGCTTCCGGTGCCGGTCTGGCTGTTCTACTTCAACGTCGATGCATTCGACGCCGCCGCCAAGCGCGTCACCGACAATGGCGGCAAGATCGTCATGGGTCCGATGCCGGTGCCGACTGGCCAATGGATCGCCCAGTGCACCGATCCGCAAGGCGCCTATTTCGCGCTGATCGCGCCGGGGCGCTGATCCCGCCCGATACTGTCACCCCTGACCAGCTCCCATCGCGCCGACCGGTGCGATGAGAGGGCACCAGCGTCTCATTCCGGCGCCAGCACCGCGACCTTGATGCTCTCGTCCTTGGCGCCGCTGAGCTGAATCGCGGCCGGACCGGCGGCCAGCTTGAAGCGCACGCTCTTGCGGATGCCGGGACAGGTCTTCACTCCGCTAAAACCTGATGACTTCATGGCATGGCCGTCCTGAACGACGTCGATCCAGGCCTCTCCGGACAGGGTGATCTGGAGCTCGCCTTCCGGTGGCACGGTCACGCTTGCCGTCGCGCCGAATGTGCCGGCCGCCGGTGCACGTTCCGGTGGCACGTCAAAGCTGATCGTGTCGACCGGCACCAGCGCCAGATCTGCAGCCTCGCCGGCCGCAAGGGACGCGCCGGACTGCGCGGCCGACGCTGCCGGAAACAATGCCTGCTCGCGTGTCACCGGCCATTTGAAGGCAGCACAGCCGGCGTCGGCGGCCATGGCGACGCTGGTGCCTGCAAGGATTGCGAACAGGCTGATGACGACTTTTTTCATGGCAGGGAACCCACATGGTTTGGAGTGTTGTCTACGCATTGGTACAACCATAGCGGTATGAATGCAACCATAGAGAGAAAGATGTGGAAGGTCAAATTGGGGATAAATCACCGATTGTTGATGGCAGGGCAAGGGAAGTGAATGGTCCATTGCCGGGTGATAATCTATGGCCGGACTGGGCGGGTTTAAAATGGAGTTTTTGATGAAGCTTTTTGACGGCATGGCCAGATTTCAACCGCAGGCTCTGGGCATGCTCCGCATCGTGACGGCACTGCAATTCGTCGAGCACGGCACCCAGAAACTGTTCAATTTCCCTGTCAGCGACCATGCCGGCGCCCTGACCGGGCTGACGCTGACCGCGGGCATTCTCGAATTCGCCGGCGGCATCCTGCTGGCGCTCGGGCTGTTGACCCGGCCGATCGCGTTCCTGCTGGCCGGCGAGATGGCCATTGCCTATTTCATGGCGCACTACCCGCGCGACTTCTTCCCGGTCAACAACAGCGGCGATTCGGCGATCTCCTTCTGTTTCATCTTCCTCTATCTGGTGTTTGCCGGCGCCGGCGCTTTCGCGCTCGACAACCGCCGCAGCGCTTGACGCCTTGAAGCGGATGCGCGCTTCAGGCGCGCATCCGCTCGAAATTGGCGTCGAACAGCGGCGTCGGCTGCATGCGCGCGGCATGGCGCTTGCCCAAAAGTTCGATCTCGAAACCGTCGGTCTCGTCGGCAATCTCCTTTGGCACATAGCCGAGAGCGACGGACACCTTCGAATGGTGCGCATAGCCGCCTGACGTAACCCAGCCGCGCACGGCGCCGTCGAACCAGATCGGCTCATCACCGATGACATCGGCATCGATTGCTTCGACGACGAAGGCGCGCAACCTGAGCCTGCCGCCTTGCTTGCGCTCGGTGAGTGCTGCCTGCTTGCCGATGAAGTCGGCCGCCTTGCCATAGGCGATAAAGCGGTCGAGCCCGGCTTCGAGTGGCCCGTAGATCGGTCGATACTCGCGCGCCCACGAGCCGTAATTCTTCTCCAGCCTGAGCGCATTGAGCGCCCGCGAACCGAACAGGCCGATGCCGAATTCCTCGCCCGCAGCCATCAGCGCCAGATACGCAGCGCGCTGATATTCCGGCGCCACCCAGATCTCGTAGCCGAGATCGCCGGTGTAGCTGACGCGACCGATCAGGCACGGCGCCATGCCGATGTCTATTTTTGCGACCGCCATGAACGGGAACACGGCATTGGAGATATCCGCGCGGGTGACTTTCGCCAGCACCTCCCGCGCCTTCGGGCCGGCGATTGCCAGACCAGTCAGCTTTTGCGCCAGCGCTTCGATGCGAGCCGAGCCGTCGGCAGGCAGATGCGCCTCGAACCAGCGCATGTGATATTGCTCGGCGACACCGGAGCCGGCGATGAACCATTCACCGTCGCCAATATTGGCCAGGGTAAAGTCACCGATCAGCCGGCCGTCTTCCTTCAGCATCGGCGCCAGCGTCATGCGGCCTGGCTTGGGCAGCTTGCAGGCAAAAATCCGGTCGAGCCAAGCGGCTGCCCCCTCGCCCGTCACCCTGTATTTGGCAAAGTTCGAAATCTCCGCCAGGCCGACGCCATCACGGACAGTCGCGACTTCCTTCGCGACATGGATGAAGTCGCTGGACCGACGCCACGAGAACTCGTCCTTGACGCCCTCGGGCGCATACCAGAGCGGCACTTCGAGCCCGTAGGAGACGCCCCATTGCGCGCCCTTGGCCGACAGCAGATCGTAAATCGGCGTCGTCTTCAGCTGCCGTCCGGCGGGCAGTTCCTCATTGGGGAAGCGGATCGAGAAGCGGCGCGAATAATTCTCGCGCACCTTGGCGTTGGTGTAGGCCATCGTCGCCCAGTCGCCGTAGCGCGAGACATCCATTGCCCAGATGTCGGCGCCGGGATCGCCCTCGATCATCCAGTTCGACAGCGCCAGTCCGACACCGCCGCCCTGTGAAAAGCCGGCCATGACACCACAGGCGACCCAGAAACCAGGAAGGCCGCGCACCGGCCCGACCAGCGGATTGCCGTCGGGAGCGAAGGTGAAGGGCCCGTTGATGATCTGCTTGATGCCGGTGTTCTGAAAGGCCGGGAAATGCCGGAAGCCAACTTCGAGCGACGGCGCGATGCGGTCGATGTCCGGCTCCAGCAGTTCGTGGCCGAAATTCCACGGCGTGGAGAATTCGGACCATGGCTTGTTGGCCTTCTCATAGGTGCCCATCAGCATGCCGCCGCGTTCCTGACGCAGATAGAGCTCGCCGTCGAAATCGACCGCGTGGATGATCTCGGTGCCGGTCTTTTGGTTCCAGGCGGCGACCTCCGGCATGTCCTCGGTGATCAGATACATGTGCTCCATCGCCAGCACCGGCAGTTCCAGCCCGACCATGCGGCCGACCTCGCGCGCCCACAGGCCGCCGGCATTGACGACATGCTCGGCCACCACCTCGCCCTTGTTGGTGATAACGCGCCACATCCCGTCGGCGCGCCGCACGATGTCCTCGACCTTGGTGAAGCGCTCCACTTCCGCCCCAAGCTTGCGCGCGGCCTTGGCATAGGCATGGGTGACGCCGGACGGGTCGAGATGGCCGTCCTCCTTGTTGCGCACCGCACCGACGAACTGTTTCGGGTCGAGCAGCGGCATCAGTTCGGCCGCCTCGTTGGGCGAGATTTCCTCGAGATCGATGCCGAGATAGCGCCCCTTGGCGACCACGCCGCGCAACCAGTCGAGCCGCGCTTCAGTTGCCGCCAGCAAAACGCCGCCGGTCAGGTGCACGCCGGTCGCCTGCCCCGACAGCTCCTCGATCTCCTTGTAGAGCGAGATCGTGTATTTCTGCAGCTTGGCGACGTTGGGATCGCCATTGATCGTATGCATGCCCCCGGCCGCGTGCCAGGTCGAGCCCGAGGTCAGCTCGTCGCGCTCCAGAAGCACCACGTCGGTCCAGCCATGGCGTGCCAGATGGAACAGCACGGAGCATCCGACGACGCCACCGCCAATGACCACGACCTTTGCATGCGATTTCATGGATTTTTCTCTGATATCAGTGGGTTGGATGGATGAGATGAATCAGGATGGGAAGCATCACGGCTCGCCTTGCCCGATCGCTCGCTTGCGCCTGGCCACATAGGCCTCCAGCGCCTCGCGCACGGCGATGTCCATCACCGGCTCGACATAGTCTTCCAGCGCCTTCTTCCACAGCCGCGTCGCCCGTGCCGTGGCGTCGAGCCCACCGGCTTCCTGCCACGCCTCGTAATTCTGCCAGTTGGACAGCATCGGTTGGTAGAAGGCGGTGGCGTAGCGCTCCAGCGTGTGCGGCTCGCCAAAGAAGTGACCGCCGGTCGGCACCGCGCCCAAGGCCTCGACGGCAAGTTCCGCCTCGTTGACTTCGATCGGGCGCAAGAACTCCATCATGTGCTGGATCATTTCGACATCGATGATGAATTTTTCGAACGACGCCGTCAGCCCGCCCTCCTGCCAGCCGGCGGCGTGATAGACGAGGTTGCCGTGGCCGAGCACCGCGCCCCACAACGCCATCAGCGTCTCATAGGCGCCTTGCGCGTCGGCGGCGTTGGAGGCCGAGCCCGGCGTCGTGCGGTAGGGCAAATTGTAGCGCCGCGCCAACTGCCCCGACGCGATGTTGGCCTTGGTGTTCTCCGGCGTGCCGAAGGCCGGCGCGCCCGACTTCATGTCGACATTGGAGGTGAAGGCTCCATACATCACCGGCGCGCCGGGGCGCACCAGCTGCGTCAGCACGACGCCGAACAGCGCCTCGGCGTTCTGCTGCGCCAAGGCACCCGCCAGCGTCACCGGGCTCATCGCTCCCATCAGCGTGAACGGTGTCACCGCCACCGACTGGCCGAACTCGGCCATGGTCATCAGCCCCTCGGCCATCATCTCGTCGAAGCGGCGCGGCGAGTTGACCGAGATGATGGTGGTGACGCCGGGATCCTCGCGCATCTGGTCCAGCGTCATCCCGCGCGAAATTGCCATCATCTCGATGCCGTCCAGCGCCCTGCCCCGGCCGATGGCCGAGACATGGAAGCTCTTGTCGGTCAGCGTCAGATTGGTGAAATAGGTGTCGAGATGGCGGGCATTGGCCGGCAATTCCACCGGCGCGCAGACCTGGTTGCCAAGCATGTGGATGCAGTTGAAATGCTGCGCCAGCCGGGTGAGATCCGCATAGTCGCGCAGGTTTCCGGCACGGCGCCCGCGTTCCATGTCATGCACATTGGGCGGTCCGGCGACGAGCGTGAAATTGATGGTGTTGCCGCCGAGATGGACGGCATGGGCCGGGTTGCGTGGCGTCAACGTATAGCTGGCCCGCGTCGTCTTCAGCGCCGCTTCGACCATGCCGCGATCGATGCGGACATTCGCCGTCGCATGATCGACCCTGGCGCCCGCCTTCTCGAACAGCGACAGCGCCCGCGGGCTCATCACCTCGATGCCGAAATTCTCCAGAATGTGCATCGACGCCTGGTGGATTGCCTCGATCTGGTCGACCGAGAGCATCGCCATTGGCGGGTAGGGATTGGTCACGCACCGGAGCGGCAGTTGCGGAATGGCAGCGGGCCCCCGGTTGCTGGTTCGCTCGGCGCCGCGCTTGCGTCTGGGTTCGGTCATGCCGGCATCAAAGCCCTGGCAGCTCGGCCGGGCTGTCAGAAATACGCCATTGGCGGGCGTGATTTTAGCCAAGGCGGCATTTCCAGGATATCTATCCGACAAAACCGCCAAAAAAGGTCGGAATATTGATATCTGGCCTGCTCGACCGAAAGCGCTCTACAGGCGGTTAACAAATGCGGCAAGATTCCCTTTAGGTTTTCGGCCTATTCGTCTTCCCATGGTCAGGTCGAGTTTTAGTAAAATTGTAGCTGTTTGCGTGCCGCTGGCGCTGTCGGCCTGTGCGACGCCGCCAAGCCACATCAACGATGTCTGCGCCGTCTTCGATCAGAACGATGGCTGGTTCGACAACTGGCAGGCGGCGGCCGAGCGCACTGAGCAGAAATACGGCATACCGGTCCCGGTGCTGATGGCGACGGTGCGCAAGGAATCCGGCTTCAAGAGCAACGCCAGGCCGACGCGCACCAAGCTCCTGGGCTTCATTCCGTGGACGCATGTCTCGAGCGCCACCGGCTTCTCGCAGGCGCTGGACGGCACGTGGTCGCAATACCAGAGCGAGACCGGCAACTGGGCGGCGCGGCGGACGAAATTTGCCGATGCCGTCGACTTCGTCGGCTGGTACCATTCCAAGACGGCCGACACCTTTGGCGTCGCCCGCAACGACACCTACAATCTGTACCTGGCCTATTACCTCGGCTGGACTGCCTATCAGCGCGGCAATCGCGGCGACGCCGGCGTCCAGGGCTATGCCCGGGCGACCGAAAAGATGGCCCGCGACTATGCCGATCAGCTAAGACGATGCGGCAACTAGCACCTTCCCGGTTTAGGGTGTGTTGAGATTCTGGTCAGGCCGAGTCGAAAATGGAGGCTTTCTAGAACCGGAGCGGAGCGGACATTCTAGTCCGTGAGCACTGGAAGCGCAGAAAGCCACCATTTGCAGGCCGGCCTCACCAGAATATCAACACACCTTAGTGCCGCCTTGTCGTATCTTTCGGCTTCTTGACACCGGTTTCGGAAGCCTCGTCGACCACTTTGAGGCGACGGACTCGCATCCCAGCCTGGCCCTGCTCCACGGAATCCCCGATCGCGTCCGCTGCCGCGGTCGACGATTTGCCACGCGGCCGTTTGGGCGCTGTTCCTGTCGAAGCCGGGCTTGAGCCATGCGGTGCGTCTTCCGGCACGCCTTCATGGGCTGCATGTTCCTTGTCGAACTTGATCACCGGTTCCATCTTCGCCAGCACGTCGTCCGATAGCCAGCACAGGCTCATATGGCCGTCGCCGAGATTCTTCACCGGCGGCACCTTGGTCTCGCACAGATTGTCCGGAACCAGCTTCTTGTAGCCGCAGCGGGTCTGGAACGGACAGCCCGAGGGCGGGTTCATCGCCGACGGGATATCGCCTTCCAGCACGATGTGCCGCTTGACCACGCTGGTGTCGGCGATCGGGATCGCCGACAGCAACGCCTCGGTATAGGGGTGATAGGGCGGCGAGAAGATCTGGTCGGTCGTGCCTTGCTCGACGATATAGCCGAGATACATGACGACGACGCGGTCGGCGATGTAGCGCACGACAGACAGATCGTGGCTGATGAACAGCATCGTCGTCTTGTTCTTGCGCTGTATGTCCATTAACAGCTCGGTCACCGCCGCCTGCACCGACACGTCGAGTGCCGACACCGGCTCGTCGGCCACCACCACCTTGGCATCGCCGGCAAAAGCTCGCGCCACGCCGATGCGCTGTTTCTGGCCGCCGGAAAGCTGGCGCGGCTTGCGGGTTTCAAATGCCCGCGGCAGCTTCACCAGGTCGAGCAATTCCAGCATGCGCTTGCGGCGGTCGGCCACTGTGTTGCCGACATTGAACTTTTCCAGCGTCCGGATGATCTGCGAGCCGACCGAATGGCTGGGGTTCAGCGTGTCGAACGGATTCTGGAACACCATCTGGATCGACGACACGGTTTCGACGCTGCGCTTTTCGATGCCGGTCGACTGGATCTCCTTGTTGCCGAGCGTCACTGTGCCCGAGCTTGCCGTTTCCAGGCCGAGCAGCACCTTGGCCAGCGTCGACTTTCCGCAGCCGGATTCGCCGACGATGGCAACGGTCTCGGATTCGCGCGCCATGAACGAGATCGTCTCGTTGGCCTTGACGACCCGGCCTTCGCTCGAACCGAACACCTCGCTGCCGCCGACCTTGTAGTATTTCCGGAGATCCTCGATCTTGAGCACCGGCGCGCCGGGCACGACCTTCTCATTGACCTTCTTGGCGCCCGGCGGCAGCGCCTCCCAATCGATCTCGTTGAAGCGAACGCAGCGCGAGAAATGGCCTTCGTGGCCCGCGACTTCGATCATCGGGATTTCGGCGGCGTTGCAGACACCTTCGACGAAATGGTGGCAGCGCGGCCCGAAATTGCAGCCCTTGGGCCGCTCATGCGGCAGCGGCAATTGCCCGGGAATAGAGATCAGCGGCCGCGAATTCTTGTCGGCGCCCGGCAGCGGGATCGAGCGGAACAGGCCTTGCGTATAGGGATGGCGCATCCGGTCGAAGACGTCCTTGATCTTGCCGGTCTCCACCGCCTCGCCCGAATACATCACCGTGATGCGGTCGCAGGTCTCCAGGATCAGGCCAAGATTGTGCGACACGAAGATCATCGAGGTGCCGAACTTCTCGCCCAGCCCCTTGACCAGGTCGACGATGCCGGCCTCCACCGTCACGTCGAGCGCGGTCGTCGGCTCGTCGAGCAAAAGCAGCGCCGGCTTCGACAGCAGCGCCATGGCGATGACGATGCGCTGCTGCTGGCCGCCGGAAAGCTGGTGCGGGTAGGAGCGCATCATGCGCTCGGGATCGGGCAGCTTGACCGAGCGCACCATGTCCAGAGCGCGCGTGTAGGCCTCTTCCTTCGACACCTTGTCGTGGATCAGCGGCACTTCCATCAATTGCTGGCCGACCTTCATCGCCGGGTTGAGGCTCGCCATCGGCTCCTGGTAGATCATGGCGATCTTGTTGCCACGGATGGCGCGCAGTTCCTCGTCGGAGAGCTCGCCCATGTCCTTGCCCTGGAACTTGATCTTGCCGCCGACGATCTTTCCGATGTTGGAGAGGTCGCGCATGATGCCGAGCGACACGGTCGACTTGCCGCAGCCGGATTCACCGACGATGCCCATCGCCTCGCCGGGCATGACCGTGCAGGAAAAATCCATGACGGCCGGTATCTCGCCCTTGCGGGTGAAGAACGAGATCGAAAGGTTCTCGATCTCGATGATCGGGGCAGCGTTTGGCCCATCGGTCGGCTTGCCGGGATTTCGAACTGCCTCATTCATGGGTCGCTCCAATCCAATTTCTTTCAGGCGCGTCGGGTCGAAACCCGCAGATCAGTCTTTCATCGATTGTTCGCGCAGCGAGTCGGCGAGCAGGTTCAGGCCCAGCACGAACGACATCAGCGCAATCGTCGGCGGCAAAGCCGGGTGGATGAAGGAGCGCAGCAAGCGGCTGGCGTCCTTGATCGCGGTGCCCCAGTCCGGGCTTTCCGGCGCCAGGCCGAGGCCGAAATAGCCGAGCGTGCCGAGCAGGATGGTGGTGTAGCCGATGCGCAGGCAGGCATCGACGATAAGTGGGCCGCGCGCATTGGGCAGGATCTCCCACAGCATGATGTACCAGGGCGATTCACCGCGCGTCTGCGCCGCCGCCACATAGTCGCGGGTCTTGATGTCCATGACCAGGCCACGCACGATGCGGAACACGCCGGGGCTGGAGGCGAACACCACCGCCACGAAGATGTTGAGCTGGTTGGGATCGATGTGGATGATCTTGAACGGATCGGCATCGAAGACCAGGCCGAGATAGACCCAGCCGCCGATGATCAGCGTCAGCCCCAGAAGGATGTAGAGGCGGTCGGGCCGGTTCTTGTAGCGCGTCCAGAACAGCACGGAAAAGAAGATGATCGGGAACATGAAGAACAGGCCGGCCATGCCGTAGGGGATCGGGGTGTCCATGATGCCCGGCGTCACCAGCAGGTAGAACAGCAGGATCACCGGGAAGGCCAGCACCAGATTGGCGAGGAACGACAACACGGTGTCGATCTTGCCGCCATAGTAGCCGGCCGGCAGGCCAAGCGTGATGCCGACCATCAGCGCAAAACCCGTCGCCGCCGGCGCGATGATCAGCACGATCTGGCTGCCATAGACCATGCGGGAAAACACGTCACGGGCGAGCTTGTCACCGCCGAACAGATAGGCGAGCCCCGACTGCGGCTCGATCGCCCCCGGCAGCATGTCCTTCATGATCGGAATCTGGGCCAGCGGATCGAAGGGCGAGATGGTCGATGCGAAGATCGCCGTGAACAGCCAGAACAGGCAGATGCCGACGCCGACAATGCCGACGCCGCTGTCGAACAGCTGGCCGTAAAGGCCGAGCCTCTTCTTGTAGGCGAAGCTCGCCCCCATCACCAGGACGAGTCCGATCCAGACCGGCCAGAAACGCGCCAGCACGCCAAGCACGACATTGAAGCCGCTGAGATATTCGACCTGCATCCGCCCGCCCCCTACTGAACTCTGATACGCGGATTGAGAAACGCGTAGCCGACATCGGAAATGAGCTGGGTGATCAGGACGATGAACACCGAAACCAGCGAACAACCGAGCAAAAGATCGATGTCATTGTTACCGGCCGCCTCGACCAGCGTGTAGCCAAAGCCCTGATAGCGGAACATCACCTCGACGATGACGACGCCGGTGAGCAGCCAGGGAAACTGCAGCATGATGACCGTGAACGGCGCGATCAGCGCGTTGCGCAGCGCATGCTTGACCACCACGCTGCCAAAGGAGAGCCCTTTCAGCCGGGCCGTGCGGATATATTGCTGCGTCATCACCTCGACCATCGAGGCGCGCGTCATGCGGGCGATATAGCCGATACCGTAGATCGCCAGCGTCATCACCGGCAGTGTGAAATTGTAGAAGGTGATGCCCTGGCTTGCCGAGGCGGCCGAGCCGTTCAGCCAGCCGAGCCACGAGGCGAAGATGACGGTAAAGATGACGCCCGACACATATTCGGGCGTCGCCGTCGAGGCGATTGAGGCCACGGACAGCGTGCGGTCGGTTCGCGAGCCCTCGCGCATGCCGGCAAGAATACCGATCAACAGTGATATCGGCACCATGACCAACAGCACGCAGAGCATCAGGATGCCGGTGGCGCTCAACGCCGGAAACAGCTTCGACGCCACATTGGTCTTGAACTTGGTCGAGCAGCCGAAATCGCCTTGCAGGATGCCGGAGAAGGTTGGCACCAGCGGATCATTGCAGAAGGAGAAACGCTGCGCGGGCTTGCCCGTCGCCGGGTCCGTCACCGGCTGCTTGGGCATCAGGCCGAGCCATTGGCCGTAGCGAACGAAGAAGTTCTGGCGATAGCCATGCTCGGCGAGCCAGTTTTCCAGCTGCTCCGCGGAAGTATGCATCTCGGTCTGGCTGATCGCCAGTTTCTTCAAGTTCGGATCGAGATTGATCAAGAAGAAGACGATCATCGTCAGGCACAGCATCGTCAATGCCATGGTGCCGAGACGCCTGATAACGAAAGAAAGCATGGCGGTCCCCTGCCGGTCTGGTTGGGGTTGGAGCCTGCCGGAAAACCACCTCAGCCGCGATAGCGGAACTGGCTGTCAAACAGGCCCTCGGATGCAATCAACCCTGTTTTATTGCACGACTTCGCCTCAGGCGTCCGCAACTTTCTGCTGCGCCGACTTCCGGTTTCGATTCATGCAAGCAGTAAGGGGGAAGGGACGAACCGCCCCTTCCCCGATTGGTGCGATCACGCCTGGTCGAGCCAGATCTTGCCGTAGTCGCGCTCGAACGTCGGATGCATCTTGTAGTTCTTAACGGCGGCAACCGAGTGGCTGTAGAGCTTGCGCCAGTAAGGCTGGATGATGATGCCGGAATCCTGCAGGATCTGCTCGATGTCCTTCATCATGTCCTTGCGCTTGGCCGCGTCGGCGACCGAAAGCGCGGCGTTGAGCTTGGCGTCCCAATCGGGGTTCGACCATGCACACTCGTTCCAGGCCTCACCGGTGCGATAGGCCAGCGCCAGAACCTGGACGCCGAGCGGGCGCATGTTCCAGTTGGTCATCGACAGCGGATACTTCAGCCAGTCGTTCCAGAACGTCGAGCCCGGCAGCACCGTACGCTTCACCTTGATGCCAGCGTCACGCAGCTGCGCAGCGATGGAATCGCCGGTGTTCTTGTGCCAGTCCTCGTCGACCGTGATCAGTTCGTGCTCGAAGTCGGCCTGGCCGGCTTCCGCCATCAGGGCCTTCGCCTTGGCCGGATCACGGGTGAGCTTCGGCAGCTCGTAATATTCCGGATGGATCTGGCAGACATGGTGGTTTTCGGCGACCGAACCGGCATTGCCGTAGCCGAGCTGGAGAACGACATTGTTGTCGACGCCGAGCTGCAGTGCCTTGCGCACCTTCTCGTTGTCGTAAGGCTTGTTGTTGACGTTGGTGCGGCAGACGATGGTCGAGGCGGTGACGACTTCGGACTTGACCAGGTTCATGCCGTCGAGGATCGACACATAGTCGGCCGACGTCTCGAAATTGGTGTGCACTTCACCCGCCTCGAAGGCGCTGACCATGGCGGCCGGATCGGTGCCGTAGTCGATGAATTCGATGCCGTCGAGATAGACGTCACCGTCCCACCACTTGTTGTCGGCGCGGCGCTTGTAGACCACCTTCTGGCCGACATCGTAGGAGACGAGCTCGAACGGACCGGTACCGATCGGGCAGGCTTTGAAATCGCCGCCCTTTTCGTCGAAGGTCTTGTGGACGACGAGAGCGACGTAGTCGCAAATGCCGGGAATGATCGAGATGTCGGGCTTGGTCAGCGACAGCTTGACAGTCATGTCGTCGACCTTGGTCACCGCGCCTTCACGCAGCTTGCCGGTCTTGTCGTCGAATAGCGTGCCAAGACGGCCAGGCATGGAATTGCCTTCGGCAGCCTTTTCGCCCCAACGGTTGAAATTGTGCACGACGTCGTCGGCGGTGAACGCATCGCCATTGTGCCAGGTCACGCCCTTGCGCACATGCAGCACATATTCGGTGGCATCGTCATTCACATCCCAGCTCTCGAGCAGATAGGGGCGGAACGTGTATTCGGTGGTGTACTTAACCAGCGGCTCGAGCGCCTGGCGCTCGGCATTGGCGATTTCAGACCAGTCGGACTTGCGCGGATCCTTGGGATCCTTGACCCACTGGGCGACCTTCAGGATGCCGCCCTTCTTGGGTGCATCTTCGGCTCGCGCCTCGGTCGGCACAGCCAGGCCGAGCATTCCATAGGCCATTGCCGTCGATGCGCCGAAAACGCTGGCCAGGGCCAGGAACTCGCGACGATCCACCGTGCCTGCCTTGGCGTCTTCAGCCATCGCCAGGATGTGATCCGGAACGCGATCACCATTGCTCTTGTAAATTGTCATCACTAACTCCCATTGTTGGCTTTCTGCCTTTTAACATTCCGCATCCGCGCCGCGATGTCAAAGACGGCGTGGACTGAGAACATGTTGGAGAATGTGCAACTTTGGAAGGGGAGCGGTTCGCGTGATAACGACAGTCTTGGCGCAAAATTGCTACTGCGCCGCAGATTTCGTTCGAATCTCCGCAGCCGATTAAACTAAGCCATTCGCGCGGCTTAGAAGAGCGCCAGCCACTCTCGAAAGATGGTGCCAAGCGGGCCACGCCCAGGAGGCCTCAACCACCAGTGCCTCAATACTCGCGTTCGTAGAAGATGCCGCCCTTGGCTTCGCCGGCATCATTGGCCTCGCCGCGCAATTTGACGCCGCGCCCGACATTGAGATCGATCGTCGCCTTGCCCGAACCCGGCTTGTCGCCCTTCTGGATCGTCACATAGGTGCGGTCGTTCAGGTACTTGCCCGCCGAGACCGATGTGCCGCCCTTGTCGTCCGTGGTCACGTCGAGATCGTCGACGCCGATGGCGCTGCGCAGGTTTTCGAGCAGCGAGGTTGAGCCGCCAATGCCGGCCAATTGCCCCGCGGCTTCGGCCAGCTGGGCGATCTGCAGCGGTGACAGGTTCGACATCGAGCGGCCGAAGATCAGTTGCGCCAGCACCTCGTCCTCCGGCAGCGCCGGCACTGACGAGAAGGTGAATTTCGGATTGGTCGCCTCGCCCGACACCAGAATGGTGACGGTGGTGCTGGTCGTCGTCGTGGTGGCCGTCAGGTTGAGGTAAGGCACCAGCGAGCCCGAGAAACCGACCGTGCCTTCGGTAAAAGTCAGCCGCTTGCCAAGGATCGACAGCCGCCCGCGCTGCAAGGTGAAGGTGCCGACCGCTTGCGGCGACGATGCCGGGCCGGTCAGCTTGAGCGAGCCGCCAAGCTCGGCGTCGACGCCCCTGCCCTGGATGAAGATCTGGTTCGGTGCGTGGATGGTGACATCGAGGTTGAGGCCGCTGCCACCGCTGCTGCCCGCGGCCGCCGGCCGCAGCGCCTTGTCTTGCGCACGCACCGTGCCCGGCGCGTTCTTGTGCTTGACGTCGAGCGCCGCCAGTGAACCCGGCAGCTTTTCGGGAACGGTGATGACGGTCTTGGCCAGATTGATGGTGCCGGAAATCACCGGCGCCGAGGTCAGCGGTCCCTTGATGGTCAGGTCGCCGCCGAGATTGGCGGTGACCACCCTGCCGTCGGTGTAGCGGCCATCGACCAGCTTGATCGACAGGTCGGCCGGAAACCCTTGCGCCGGGTTGATGCCGACCGTGCCGCTGGCCGACAGGCTGCCGCGTGTCGACAGCGTGCCGGTCAGCCGGTTGATCCTGGCGACACCGCTGCCAATCGAGATATCAGCGGCGATGTCGTTGACGGCAAGACCGGAGCGCGCATCGACCAGGCGAGCGCCGGATGTGTTGATGGTGCCGCCGATCACCGGCGACGTCGCCGGGCCGCGCACCTGGACGTTGACGCTTGCCGTGCCGCTCAGCGACAGGCCCTGCGCGGCAAGCTTGGCGGCCAGGAAGGAAAACGGCACCTTGCCGTTGAAGTCGAGCACCAGCGCCGGCGTGCCCGCTGTCGTCACACTGCCGCCGCCCTTGAGGCCGAGCCCGGCGCCATCGCTGATATCAGCGTTGAAAGCGAGCTTCTTGCCGGCAAACGTTCCCGACGACGAGACGCTCATGCCGCCAAGGCCGGCGCCGCGGGTCTGCGACGTCTGCACCCCGGTGGCGTCGATGTTGAAGGCAACGGCTGGATTGGCCGCAGCACCCGTCACCTTCACCGTGCCAGAAATCGAACCGGCGGCCTGAAGGCCCGGCGAGAAACTGTTGGCTAGCGAAGCTGGCACCCGCGCCAGCGTCGCGTTGAGGTCGAGCGCCTGGCCGACCTTGCCCGTCACAGTCGCCGTGCCGCCGCCGAGGTTGAGGACGAGCTTGTCCAAAGTCGTCGTGCCGTTGGCGATGGTCACAGTCGAGGCCTGGGAAATCGCAGCCTTGATCCCTTGCACCGTGGCCTGGCCGGAGGCCAGCTCGATCGTCGTCGTGCCGTTGACAACCTTCACCCGTCCAGCTGCCTTGGCCGGAATGCCCTTGACGGTGGCGCCGCCGGAAAAGCCGGTCCAGTCGCCATCGCGCTTGAGATCGACATCGATGCCGCTGATGACGGTGCCGCCGGAGGTGACGCTGTCGGCACGAACTTTTCCGGAGATCACCGGCGCCGCCAGATAGTTGGCGATCAGCGCGTCGATCGATACGGTCTTGGCCGAGAGGTCGCCGCGCGCGATCGAGGCCGTCGTCGCCTTGATGGCGACGTTCGGGCCGTTGGCGGTCTTCGAGAAGGCAATCGTGCCGCGCACATCGCCTTCCGCCTTTTCCAGCGCCAGCGCTGCCAGCGGGCCGATATCGGGCAGGTCGAGCGCAACGGTGCCAACCGGCACGAATGCCTCGTCGAGCGCCAGGTCACCGGAAATCCTGTTCTTGCCCAGCGACAGCAGCAGCCCGTTGATGGCGCTCTTGCCGTCAGCCGTTGCGAGCACTGCGCTGCCTTGCAGGACCTGTCCCGCGACATTGCCGGTCAGTTGCACATTGGCCGCCGGATTGGCGGCATCGGCCTTGCCGGTGGCGGTCAACTTCAGCCCGGTGATCTCGCGCGCCGCCACCGAAAGCCGGTCGCCGGTCACCGTCAGCGACAGGTCGGGTGCCGTGCCGGCACCTTGCGCGTTCAGCGCGAAGGCAATCGCACCCTTGGCATCCTTCGACAGCAGCGAGATATCGCTGAGCGCCCCCCTGATGTCGGCGGCGACCTTGCCGTCGGCAAGGCTGGCCTGCCCGTCGGCGGTGAGCGCGCCCGAGGCCAGCGTGACCGGGTTCGCGGTGACATTGCCATGGGCATCGCGCTTCAGCACGGCGCTGAGTTGCGTCCGCTCGGCCAGCACACTGCGCGCCGCTGCCGGCAACGCCGCCGACAGGGCGTCAGCCCTAAGGTTGAGGTCGATGGCGCCGTCGGCCAGCGAAACGCGCCCATTGAAGGCGCTCTCTAGCGCTGCGCCCTGCACCGAACCACTGTCGATGGTGATGGCATCCGCCGCCAGGCTGCCGGCCACCTTGGCGGTGATCTTGCCGGCGATGAGCGGCGCGATGGTCGGGTTGTCCAGCCCGATCTTATCCACCGTCACCGTGCCGGAAATCGGCCCTGTGCGGCTCTTCACGTCGAAGGCATCTGAATGCAGCGCCAGCGTGATGCCCTCGGACTTGGTGAAATTGGTCGAGACTTTGGGCAGGACAGCGGAAATATCCAGCCTCGGCTGCGCAGCCTGCCCGGCGACCTTCACCGACAACGCCTGCAGTTCGAGCTTGATCGGGCTTTCGGCACTGCCAAGCGCCAGCGGCAGGCTCGGGCCGGTCGAGGCAAGGTCGAGGGCGAAATCGCTGGCGCCGTTCGCATTGATGGTACCGCTCGCCTTGCCGGAAATCTGGGCACCGGACAGCGTCGCATGGTCGAGCGCCACCCCGCTCGCCGTCGTGAAACTGCCTGCCGCGTCGACGACGAGCGGCCCGAGCCCCGCCTTGCGGGTCTGGCTGGTCTCGGCGCTACTGAGCTGCGCGTTGAAGCGGATGTCGGGATTTGCCGGAGAGCCCGAAATCTGCGCCGTTCCGCCGAGCGTGCCGGTGGCCTCGAGGCCGGGCGAGAAGTCATTGGCAAGCGCCGCCGGCAGTTGCGAGACGGTGGCGGCGAGGTCGAGCGCCTGGCCGGCGGTGCCGGACAGCGTCACCGATCCGCCGCCGACATCGAGCGCCAGTTTCTCGATGCTGGTCACGCCATTGGCGATGCTCAATGTCGATGGCTGAGCGATCGCTGCCTTGATGCCGCGAACCGTCGCCTCGCCGGAGGCAATCTCGACGCTGGTCGTGCCGTCGGCGATCTTCACCCGGCCGGCGGCCGTAGCCGGGATGCCGGCAATGGTGGCGCCGCCGGCAAAGCCGGTCCAGTCACCGTCGCGCTTCAGATCGACATTGATACCGCTGATCTCGGTGGTTCCCGAGGTGACGCTATCAGCCTTGATGGTGCCGGAGATAGCCGGAGCCTTGAGATAGTTTGCAACCAGCGCGTTGACGGCGATGGTCTTTGCCGCCAGCTCACCGCGCGAAATGGAGGTGCTGGTCGCATCGATCGCCACGGTTGGCGCACCCCCGTCGTTGGAGAACCGGATGGTGCCGTGCACGTCGCCCGCCGCCGTCTGCCCGGCAAGCGATGCCAGCGGACCGATGTCGGGAGCGTCGAGCGTCAGCGTGCCGAGCGGCAGCAAGCCGTCGTCGAGCGCGAGGTCGCCCGAAACCTTGTTGTCGCCCAGCGACACGCTGAGGTCGTTGACCGACCGCTTGCCGTTAGACGTGACCAGCGATGCCTTGATGTCGAGCAGCTGTTCGTTGGCGGAGCCGGTCAACGAGACATCGGCAGCGGGATTGGCGATATCGGCCTTGCCCGTCGCGGTCAGCTTGATGTCCTTGACCGTACGGCCCGACGCCGTGAGGCTTTCGCTGTTGGCGGAGACCGAGAAGTCCGGCGCCGTGCGCGGGCCGCTTGCTGTCAGCGCGAAATTGACGCCGCCGGCAACCGGCACGCCAACCATCGGCGACAGCACCGACACATCGCCGAGCGTGCCCTTGATGTCGGCCTGGATGTCGGTGCCTTGCGCGCTGGCGGTGCCGCTGGCGGTGAGCGATCCCGAGGTGAGCGAGATCGAATTGGCGGCGAAGGAACCTTGCGGATCGCGGGTCGCGGCGGCCGAGAACTTGACCCGTTCGCCGAGCAGCGAACTGATCTGCGGCGGCAGCGCCGTCGACACCGCATCGGCATTCATCTTGAGCTGCATCGACAGGTCGGCCAGCGCCACGCTGGCGGTCAGCGAGGCATTGAGCGCGTCGCTGCGCAGCGTACCCTCGTCGAGCGAGATTTCATCCTTGCTGACCGAACCCGCAAGATCGACCGACAGCTTGCCGGTGACCAGCGGCGCCAGCGTCGCCACGTCGGTTTTCAGGGCGGCCGCTACCAGCTTCACGCTGACCGGTCCGCTGCGGTTCTCGATGTCGAAGCCGTCCGAATGGATCTGCGCATCCAGATTGTTGAGCTGCGTGCCACCCGCCACCACCGAGACCAGCGAGACACCCGCATCGATCATCGGCGCCTTGCCGTCGCCGAAGGCACGCGCGGTCGCATTGTTGATCGCCACCACGATCGGCTGCGCCTTGCTGCCGACATTGATCACAATGGGCTGAGCCTTGGCTGCAAGTTCTACCGAAAGATCGCTGGCGCCCTTCGGATCGACCATGCCGGCGGCAGTGCCATGCACGGCGTCCGAGTCGATGTTGGCGCGCTCGATATCGACACCGCCGGCAGCCGTCGCGGTGCCGGCGAGGTCGAAGCTGGTCTTGCCGGCAAACAGCAGCTTCAAATTCTCGGGCAGGAAGCGATCGAATTCGCCATCGCCCTTGGCCTCGACATGGTTGCCCTTGTCGGTGAGCTGATGGCGGCCGGTGAGCTGGGTGACGATCTGGCCATCGACCATGAAAGTACCGACACCGCTCCAGTTGGCCAGCGGTCCCGTGCCGGAGACCACGATGTCGACCGGCGGCGCGTCAGGCAGGTTCAGCAGATTGGCGATGATGCCGCCGGCCGGCTCCGACGCTTTCAGGTCGAGATCGAGCTTGTTGTCGGCCGGGGCGAAATGCACCTTGGCGTCGACATTGCCCTGCTTGCCGTCGCGGCGGGTGACGTTGAGGTTGGTCTCGATCGCCAGCGGCGACGCATCGGCCTTGAGCGCGCCCTTGGCAGTCAGTTCGGCAACGCCGGTACCGGCGAGCGCTGGCCCGAGCGCGATTTCGGGAAGATCGATCTGCCTGATGTCGAGCGACACCGGCAAGCTGGTGGTGCCGCCCTGGGCGGCCGGTTGCGTGCCGGCCACGGGCAGCCGCGCCAGTTCGATACGCTCGGCGGCGATGCGGTCGGCATTGAAGTTTTTCGACAGCAGCGCCAAAGGCGACCAGTCGACCGCCACCTTGCGCGCCACCAGCCAGGCGCCCTGGCGATCCTCCAGCACGACATGGTCGACGGTCAGCGCGCCGGACCAGATGCCATCGATGCCGCTGACCGTGACCTTGCGATCGTCCGTGGAGGCCATGGTCGAGATGATGCCGGCAAGGTTGTCGCGGCCGCGCTCGGTCTTGGTCAGCACGATGAGCGCACCGACCGCCGCCGCCACCACGACGAGCAGCGTGTAGAGAACAATGCGAAGGATGCGCTTGAACATCTTCATGGCTCAGAACGCCTGGCCAATGCCGGCATAGATGCCGAAATGCGGATCGCCGGGATCGCGGTTGAGCGGCACCGCGGCGTCGATGCGCAGCGGCCCGAATGGCGTCAGATAGCGCAGGCCGACACCGGCGCCGACCTTGATGTCGGAAAAGTCGGGAAACACCTTTGTCGAGACGGTGCCAGCATCGACGAAGGGCACGATGCCGATCGTGTCGGTGATGGCGATGCGCATCTCGACCGAAGTCTCGAAGAAGGAAAGCCCGCCGATCGGCTGGCCTGTGAGATCCTTGGGACCGATGCCTTGATAGGCATAGCCGCGTACCGAGCCGCCGCCGCCCGAATAGAAGCGTCGGTCGGCCGGAACATTGCCGAGGCTGGTGCCGACGATCGAGCCGACGGCGACGCGCTCAGCCAGCACGAACTTCGAAGCCGTATCCAGCGACTGGTAGGCCGATCCCTCGCCCTTCAGCTTGACGAAGGCGGCACCGTTCAAAATGTCGTAGCTCGGCTCGGCATAGGCCAGCACTCTGAAGCCGCCGGTCGGGTTCAGCCGGTTGTCCCTGTTGTCATAGACATATTGCAGCGGGATGCTGGCGATCAGGTATTTGTGCTTGCCAAAAGCGTCGGTGATCCTCGAATAGTCGAGCGCGACCTCCGCCGAGACCGTTTGCTTCTTGGTCAGTTCGTAGGACAGGCCGGCGCCGCCTTTTAACGAGAAATGGTCATAGGCGTCCGGATGCTCGAGCACAGTCTTGATGCTGGCGAAGAACTTTGACGCCGGCCCGATCACGCCCGGCTTTTCGAACATGATGCCGGCATTGTAGTTGAGCTGGCTCAGATCATTGCTGCCAATGCCGCTGATCTTGCCGTCGATGCGCAGCTTTTCGGCCCGTCCAAATAGATTGCGGTGGCCCCAATAACCTTCGAGGCCCAAGCCCTCGGTGTTGGAGACGGTGCCGCCAATGCCGAAATAACGCGGCTTGCGCTCGCTGACCTGAACGCCGATCGGAATGTTGCCGTCGGCGTCGAGGCTGTCGGCTTCCTTCAATGTCACGCTGTTGAACACTTCCAGGGCCAGGAGCCGGTCGCGCGCATCGTCGATCTCTTCGGGCGAGTACTGGCGGCCGCGCTTCAGCCCGGTCATGTATTCGGTGAAATCGCGGTCGACTTTCTCGGTGCCCTCGACCGTGGTGTCGCCATAGCCGGCGACCGGCCCGGCGGCAACGGTCAGCGTCACGTCGAGCGTCGACGTCGCGTGGTCGGCGACGATCTGCCGGTCGGTGATCCTCGCCAGCGGCCGGCCTTCCTGCTTCAGCGCCCGCACGATCAGCGCCTCGGCCTTGAGCACCGCACCCGAGCCCGCGTCGCCACCGGCGATCAGGCCGAAATCGGCGCTCATGAGCCCGGCCGCGTCGCCCTCCAGCCTTATGTTGCCAAGCGTGAATTTCGGCCCGGCGGCAATGCTGACCACCACCGGGATTGGCTGAGGGCCTGAAAACTCGGCATCGGGCGGCAAGTCGTCGAGCAGCTTGCCTTGTATGGTGATGGTGACAACGCCCTCGTAGCGGGCGTCGGCATAAAGGGCGGCGACCAGCTGCTCTCGGTCGCTGCGCGCCTTGGCCAGCAGCCCGAGCGAACCGGAAACCGGACGCTCCTCGTCGGCTTTGAGAGCCGAGGCGTTTTCGATCTTCTTGACGAGGTCCTTGTCGGCATCGGGCGCCTCGATGGTCACGGCGTAGCGCAGCGGATCGACGATGTCGGCGTCTTCGTCGTTGGACGAGCCCCACAATTTGATGCCGAATAGCTCGAAAGCGGCCGCGTTTCCGCCTTCGGCAACCAACGCCGTCGAGCACGCCAAGGCCAGAATCAGGGCGCGCGAAAGCCGGCGCCGTCGCGCGGTACCCCTAGACATCTGCGTTTCACACGCCTGCATTACTGTTCTAACCTAGTCCCCAAAGCTAAAATTGGAATGAAGTTCTGAGGCGCTCGTAAAGGGGCCACAATCCAATTGTCTGAAATAGTCCGGGCTTGGAATTCACACCTTCTGCGTTTTCGCAAGAAAGCGTGATCCCTGTCCTATGGAGGTACTACCGGTCATCGGCCGGAAAGGAAACCGTTGGCAGGCGGCACCTGCCCCGTCCTCGTGTTGACAAGCCTGACTGAAGCTTGAACATGCCGGGACGTAAGCAGTGTCTGGAGGGTGTTATGGCAATGCGCGCGGCGGCTCGTGGTCTATCGATTCTGATTCTTCTGTTTTTCGCCTGGGGGACTGCCGCGCAAGCGGCCGAAGCACGGCGGGTGGTGACGACCGAAAACTCCGACTATTTCGGTTTCGATCTCAGATCCGACCAGAATGTCAGCCTCGACCAGTGCAAGACGACATGCCTCGGCGATCCCACCTGCCGCGCCTTCACCTACAACAACAAGGCCAAGTGGTGCTTCCTCAAATCCGACTATAATTCGCTGAAGCCTTTCAGCGGTGCGGTCGCCGGCAAGGTCGTCAACATCGATGGCGATCCCGATATCGGCGCGCCACCGGAATTGACCTTCTTCCCGGGCTGGATGGCCGACCAGGCCCAGCAGTACCGCAACAAGCTCACCGATCCGACCTACACCAAGCCAACCGAAGGGCTGACGGCGCTGCGTGCGGCGGCCGAACAGGCAGCCCTGACCGGCGACCATCGCTCCGCCATGCAGAAATACGAAGCCGCGGTTTCGGTACTGCCCGATGACGGCCAGCTCTGGCTCGGACTGGCGCGCGAAACGCTCGCCGTGCAGCCGACCGCCAACACCCCGGAAGCCTACAATTTGCCGGTAAACGCCACCTCTGCCGGCCTCAACGCCTACAAACTGCTGCGCACCGCCAAAACGCGCGCCGAAGTGCTGGCGCTGATCGGTGCCGGCCTCGATCGCCGCGACCTCTACCGGCCGGCCCTGCAGGCCTACGAAGCCAGTCTCGCTCTGGTCAGTTCGCCCGCCGTCCAGGCCGATTATGCCGATCTGAAGGCGCGCAAAGGTTTCCGCATCATCGACCATTCGGTCGACGCCGACACCAGCGCGCCGCGCATCTGCGCGCAGTTTTCCGAGGAACTGGTAAAGACCGGCGTCGACTATGCGCAATTCGTCACCGTCGACAACGCGCCGCCCAAGGGCGTCGAGGCCAAGGACAAGCAGATCTGCGTCGAAGGGCTCGAGCACGGCCAGCACTATGAAGTGACCTTCCGCGCTGGCCTGCCGGCGGCAATAGGCGAAGTCACCGCCGCACCGGTGGTGCTGTCGATCTATGTGCAGGACCGCGCGCCTTCGGCACGCTTCACAGGCGACAGCTTCGTGCTACCCGCCGGCGCGCGCCGCGGCATCCCGGTCGTCACCGTCAACATGAACGCCGCGCAGATGAAGCTTTACCGCATCGGCGACCGCTCGCTGGCGCAGCTTCTGTCCGGCTACCAGTTCCTGAAGCAGCTCGACGGCTACGACATTTCCAGCATCGCCGATCAGATGGGCTCGCCGGTCTGGGAAGGCCAACTCGACATCGTCAACGATCTGAACAAGGACGTCACCACGTCCTTCCCGGTCGACGAAGCCCTGCCGCAGCGCAAGCCCGGCGTCTATGTGCTGACCGCGCAGGCCGTCAACGACAACGGCGACGACTACAATTCGATCGCCACGCAATGGTTCGTCGTCTCCGACATCGGCCTGTCGACCTATACCGGCCAGGACGGGCTGAACGTCTTTGCCCGGTCGCTCGGAACCGCCAAGCCGATTGCCGGCGCTGAACTGACGCTGCTGGCCAGAAACAACGAAATCCTCGGCACCGCGACCTCCGACGCCGAAGGCCATGCTGTCTTCAACGCCGGCCTGACGCGCGGCGATGGCGGCATGGTGCCGGCCGTTCTGATGGCCAAGCAGGGCGACAACGACTTCGTCTTCCTCGACATGGGCCGCGCCGGCTTCGACCTGTCCGATCGCGGCGTCATCGGGCGCGCGGCGCCCGGCGCCCTCGACATCTATGCCTGGACCGAGCGCGGCATCTACCGCGCCGGCGAGGACGTCCATGTCGCGGCCCTTGCCCGCGACGGCGCCGCCAAGGCGGTCGAGAACCTGCCGCTGACCTTCATCTTCACGCGCCCCGACGGGGTCGAGAACCGCCGCATCGTCAGCGACGGCGCTTCGGCCGGCGGCCATGCCGTCGACCTGCCGCTCGAACCCAATGCCATGCGCGGCACCTGGACGGTGTCCATCTACACCGATCCCAAGCAGGCGGCGGTTGCCAGCCAGATGTTCCTGGTCGAGGATTTCGTGCCGGATCGCATCGAATTCGACATGACCTCCGACAAGCAGGAGATCGCGCAGGGCGAAACCGCCAACATCAGCATTGACGGCCGCTTCCTCTACGGCGCGCCGGCAGCGGGCCTTGCGCTCGAAGGCGAGTTGACGCTGTCGACCGCGCGCGACTGGGACCGTTTCAAGGATTATTCGTTCGGCCTCGCCGACGAGCAGTCGGCGGAGCCGACCGTCACCCCGTTCACCGATCTGCCGGTGGTCGGCGATGACGGCAAGGCGACCTTCCCTGTCTCCGTCGAGCAACTGCCGGCGACCACCAAGCTCGTCGATGCCAAGGTGACCGTGCGCATGCGCGAGACCGGCGGCCGCGCCATCGAGCGCTCGCTGAACATCGGCATCCGCCCGTCCGGCCACATGATCGGCATCCGTCCGGATTTCGAAGACAATGAAGTGCCGCAAGGCGGCACGGCAAAATTCAGCCTGATCGCCGTCGATCCCGACGGCAAGCGCGAGGCGCTGAAAGGCGCGCAGTGGTCGCTGGTCAAGGTCGAACGCAATTACCAGTGGTACCGCTCCAACAACTCCTGGAACTACGAACCGGTGACGTTCACCAAGTCGATCGCCAATGGCCAGATCGATCTCAGCGCCGATGCCGAGGCCACCGTCTCGGTGCCGGTCGACTGGGGCCAGTACCGGCTCGAGATCGAGACGGCCGATCCGGAAGGACCGGCGACCAGCTATGAATTCGACGCCGGCTGGTATGTCTCCTCGACCACCACGGAAACGCCTGACGGGCTCGAGATCGCTCTCGACAAGGACAGCTATGCCGCGGGCGAAGTGGCCAAGCTCAAGGTCTCACCGCATTTTGCCGGTGAGCTGCTGCTGACCATCGGTGCCGACAAGCTGTTGAAAACCGTCACCGCCAGCGTTCCCGCCGGCGGTAGCACCGTCGATATCCCGGTCGGTGACGACTGGGGTGGCGGCGCCTATATCACGGCAACCCTGTTCCGACCCGGCGATGCGCAGGAAACGCGCATGCCGGCCCGCGCCATCGGCGTGAAATGGCTGAAGGTCGATCCGGGCTCGAAGAAGCTCGCCGTCACCTTGACGCCGCCGGACCAGACCATGCCGCGCCAGCAGCTGTCGATCCCGGTCTCCGTGGCCGGCGTGCAGCCGGGCACCAACGCCTATGTCACGGTTGCTGCCGTCGATGTCGGCATCCTGAACCTCACCAACTACAAGGCGCCGGATCCGGAGGATTGGTTCTTCGGCCAGCGCATGCTCGGCCTTGAAATTCGCGACATCTATGGCCGCCTCATCGACGGTTCGCTGGGCGCCACCGGCAAATTGCGCACCGGCGGCGACGGTGCAGCCATGCAGGCACAAGGCAGTCCGCCGACCGAAAAGCTGGTCGCCTTCTTCTCCGGCATTGTGCAGCTCGACGCCGACGGCAAGGCGCGCATCGACTTCGACATTCCGCAGTTCAACGGCACCGTGCGCGTCATGGCCGTCGCCTGGACCAAGGAAGCCGTCGGCCATGGCCAGACCGATGTGATCGTCCGCGATCCCATAGTGATCACCGCCGGCCTGCCGCGTTTCCTGGCGCCGGGCGATGCCGCCGTCATGCGGCTCGACGTCGCCGACACCGATGGTCCGGCCGGCGACTATGCGCTGTCCATCGACACTACCGGCGACCTCTCGACCGGCGACAAGCCGCTGCCGGCAAAGCTGACGCTGGCGAAAGGCAAGCGACAGACGCTGACAGTGCCGTTAGTTGCCAAGACTGCGGGCAACGCCTCGATCACCATCAAACTCGCCCATGCCGACGGCACCACCGTCGAACAGACGCTCTATGTGCCGGTGCGCCCGCCGCAATTGCCGGTCACCACCCGCCTGGTGGTCGACCTCAAGGGCAATGGCGGCGCCTTGCGCGTCGACAAGGAACTGCTGGCGGCAAGCCTGCTCGACGGCGCGTCCGTCAGCGTCGGCGTTTCGCAGGCGGCTGCCTTCGACGTGCCGTCGCTGCTGATGACGCTCGACCGCTACCCCTATGGTTGCGCCGAGCAGACGACCAGCCGTGCCATGCCGCTTCTCTACGTCAACGAGATGGCCTCGAGCATCGGCATGGCCAGCGACCCCGACCTGCACGATCGCATCCAGACAGCCATCTACAAAGTGCTGAGCTATCAGGCCTCGGCCGGCAGCTTTGGCCTGTGGGGTCCGGGCTCCGGCGATCTGTGGCTCGACTCCTACGTCACCGACTTCCTGACCCGGGCGCGTGAGCAGAAATACGACGTGCCGGCGCTGGCGATGAGCCAGGCGCTGAGCAATCTGCAGAACTCGGTCGGCTACGACCAGGATGTCCAGGATCGCGGCAGCGAGATCGCCTACGCGCTCTACGTGCTGGCCCGCAACAAGAAGGCTTCGGTCGGCGATCTGCGCTACTATGCCGACACCCAGCTCGAAGCCTTTACCAGCCCGATGGCTGTCGGCCAGCTGGCGGCCAGCCTGGCGCTCTACGGCGATACGCAGCGCGCCGAAGCAACCTTCCAGACCGCCCTGCAACTGGCCAAGGCCGCCACCGAGTACGACTACTACCGGTCGGACTATGGTTCGCCACTGCGTGATGGCGCGGCGATACTGGCGCTTGCCGCTGAATCGAAGCCGGTGCCGAAGATCATGCCGGAGCTGATCAAGCTGGTGGCAAGACAACGCGCCGAGGCCCGCTGGACCACCACACAGGACGAATCCTGGATGCTGCTGGCGGCCCGCGCGCTGCGGTCGGGCAATGATTCGATCACGCTGACCGTCAATGGCGCAGCGCATGCCGGCGGCTATTCGAACCAGGTCACCGGCAGCGATCTGGTCGACAGCCCGCTGACCATCACCAACACCGGCACAACACCGCTGCAGGCGGTCGTCACCACGGTGGCGTCGCCGATCCAGTCTCTGCCGGCCGGCGGCGACGGCTTCACCATCGAGCGCACCTACTACAAGCTCGACGGCACCGAGGCCAATGTCACCGAGGTGACCCAGAACGAACGCTATGTGGTCGTGCTCAAGATCTACGAGCAGAACAGGTGGCCGTCGCGGCTTTTGATCACCGACCTGTTGCCGGCCGGCTTCGAGATCGACAATCCCGGGCTGGTCTCCAGCGCCCAGTTGACGAATTTCTCCTGGCTGGCGCAGACCGACGCTGCCCATCTCGAATTCCGCGACGACCGTTTTGTCGCGGCGTTCAATCCCAACGACGGCGATGGCGACCGCAACATCACGCTCGCCTATGTCGTGCGCGCGGTGACGCCTGGCGTCTATGCCCATCCGGCGGCGACGATCGAAGACATGTACCGGCCGCAATACTCGGCCCGCACCGCCACCGGCATGATGGAGGTCAAGGCGCCGTAAGGCGCCTTGACGAAGATGAACATGCCGATGGCTGTGACAACTTCCACCTCCCCGTCACTATACGGGGAGGTGAGGAATGGTCCGCGCAGCGGACGAAAAGCCAATTGCTTGGCTTTTCGAATGACGAACGCCCGAAGGGCCGTCGGCCCGGCAGGGCAATGAGGGGCGGCGCCATGCTTTCCAGGAAATTCCTTCGCCGCACCGCCATAACCGCAGCCACCTGCGCCGGAATTCTCGCAATTGCCACCGCCGGGCTCTGGCAACTCGACCGCGCATTCCCGCCGCCCCTGCCCGAAAAACTGACGGTCTCCACTGAAGTGCAGGACCGCGACGGCCAGCTGTTGCGGGCCTTCGCCACGCCGGACGGCTACTGGCGGCTTGAAACCCGGCTCGACCAGGTCGACAAGCAGTTCGTCGACATGCTGGTCACCTATGAGGACAAGCGCTTCTGGGACCATGAAGGCGTCGACGTGCTGGCGCTGGCCCGCGCCGCCGGGCAGTTCGTCACCAGCGGCCATATCGTCTCCGGTGGCTCGACACTGTCGATGCAGCTCGCCCGGTTGATCGAGCCGCGCGAAAGCCGCAGCCTCGGCTCCAAGATCAAGCAGATGCTGCGCGCCATCCAGATCGAGCGGCGGCTGTCCAAGCGCGAGATCCTCGAACGCTACCTGACGCTTGCGCCCTATGGCGGCAACCTCGAAGGCGTGCGCGCCGCCTCGCTCGCCTATTTCGGCAAGGAGCCGAAGCGGCTGACGGTTTCGGAGGCAGCCCTGCTTGTCGCGCTGCCGCAGCTGCCCGAGAAACGCCGTCCCGACCGCAACCTCGAAATCGCTCACGCCGCCCGCGATCGGGTGCTGACCCGCATGGTCTCGGCAGGCCTGCTCGGCGAACGCGAGGCGGCGCGTGCAGCACTCGACGATGTCTCGGGCCTGCGCCGCAAATTGCCGGCACTGGCGCCGCACGCCGCCTATGCCATGCTGCCCAAGGCTGTCGCCGGCAAGCCGCTGCAACTGACGATCCGCAAAAGCGTGCAGGAAGGGCTGGAACAGGTGGCCAAGGACGCCGCCAGCAAGCTCGGCCCTCGCCTCTCCGTCGCCATGGTGCTGGCCGATGCCCGCACCGGCGACATACTGGGCGAAGTCGGCTCGGCCGATTTCTTCGATGCCAGCCGCTCCGGCTGGATCGACATGACCAAAATCATCCGCTCGCCCGGCTCGACGCTGAAGCCGTTCATCTATGGCCTGGCCTTCGAGCAGGGACTGGTGGCGCAGGAAATGTTGATCGAGGACAGCCCGGTCGATTTCGGCGGCTACCGGCCGAAGAATTTCGACATGGGCTACCAGGGCGATGTCTCGATCCGGCAGGCGCTGCAACTGTCGCTCAACGTGCCGGCAATCCGCGTGCTCGACGCGGTCGGCCCGGCACGGCTGACGGCACGTTTCCGCCAGGCCGGCGTCAACCCCGTGCTGCCGATCAACGAGGCGCCGGGCCTGGCCATCGGCCTTGGCGGCGTCGGCGTGACGCTGCGCGATCTGGTCCAGCTCTATACCGGGCTTGCCAATGGCGGCAAGGCGCACACGCTGCATGACGGCACCGAGCCGGCCAACGCCGAACGCACAACCGCCACCATCCTCGACGATCAGGCCAATTGGCAGATCACCGACATCTTGTCGGGCGTCAAACCGCCGGAAGGTGCCGCCCAGCGCGGCATCGCCTACAAGACCGGGACGTCCTATGGCTATCGCGATGCCTGGTCGGTCGGCTTCGATGGCCGCTATGTGCTGGGTGTCTGGGTTGGCCGCGCCGATGCCGGCGCGGTGCCCGGCCTGTCCGGTTATGTCTCGGCCGCCCCCATCCTGTTCGAAGGCTTCGTCCGCTCGGGCCTCGCCGCCGTGCCGTTGCCCAGCCAGCCGGCCGGCGTCAACAGGCCGAAGCGCGAGGACCTGCCGGTGACATTGGCGCGCTTCGGCGCCGGCGCCGACGGGCTGGTGCAGGCGACGCCGACCGAGCCGGCGCCGACGATCATCTTTCCGCCCGACGGCGCCCGCGTCGATCTCGCCACCAATTCGGCCGACGCMTCGCCGCTGGTGCTGAAGCTGCAAGGCGGCCGCGCGCCGTTCCGCTGGCTGGCCAACGGCAAGCCGCTCACCGGCATTGACCGCCGCCGCACCGCCACCTGGCTGCCGGACGGCGCCGGCTACTCGACGCTGACCGTGATCGACGCGGTGGGACGCGCGGCCAGCGTGAAAGTGTTCGTCGAATAGAATGCGCCAAGCGATTCAGGGAATTGGCTTTCTGAACGGTCGGCGGACAGCGAGATACCGCTTCTGATGTCTGTCGCGAGGCACCCCCCTCTGGCCTGCCGGCCATCTCCCCCTCAAGGGGGGAGATGGGATTTCTCCACCGCTTTCGCCAATGGTCAATGGCAGCGCACCACGCCAAAGCTGCCAATCTCCCCCCTTGAGGGGGAGATGCCCGGCAGGGCAGAGGGGGGTGCGCCGCGCCATTCCTTGCGCGGTGTCGCCGCCATTCTCGCGATGCTGTTGGCAGCCCTCCCCGCCTTCGCCGCCACCCTGCCCGCCGGCTTTGTCCGCCTCGCCGATGTCGATGCCTCGATCCGCCAGGACATCCGCTATGCCGGCCTCGAAAACTTCCTGAATCGCAAGGCCAGCGGCTATGAAGCGCCGGTGTGCATCCTGACCAGGCAAGCCGCGGAAGCGCTGTCGGGTGTGCAGAAGGCAATCGCCGCCGAGGGGCTGACGCTGGTCGTCTTCGACTGCTACCGCCCCGCGCGTGCCGTTTCCGATATGGTCCAATGGACGAGAGAAGGCGGACCAGCCGACCCGCAATGGTATCCCTCCGTCAAGCGCAAGGACCTCATCGCCAAGGGCTATATCGGCGAACTGTCCACCCATTCGCGCGGCTCGACCGTCGATGTCGCCATCGCACGAACCGATGCCAAGAGCGCACCAAAACCAACCTGTGGTGCACCTGATGCCGACACGCTCGATTTCGGCACTGGTTTCGACTGTTTCGACCCGGCGAGCGAAACGGCGCACCGTCCGCTCACCAAGGAAGCGACGGCCAGCCGCAAGCGGCTTGTCGAAGCGATGCGCGCCGGTGGTTTCAAAAACTATGCGCGCGAATGGTGGCACTTCACGCTGGAAAACGAGCCGTTTCCAAAGCAGCGCTTCGATTTTCCCGTCACTTCCGAGTGAGTCTTCGGCCGCTGTGACGGCAAAGTTCGCCCCGATTCCCTGCGGCCATTGCCGAAGCGCGACCCGTTTCTAGTTAGATCGCTGATGAGCACGGAATCCTCGCGATGGCGGCGCGAGGAAAATATTTCCTCATGAGGCTGGGGATCGGCGAAAAATTGCTTCAACGGGGCAAAAAAGGCAACATTGAATGCATCTAATTTCTATCAATTCGCTAGAGTTCGGCCGTCATCAACGGAGGCGGAAATGACCAAACCTCATTTCAGGAAACTGCTCGGCGCACTGGTCGCCACATCTGTCCAGTTCGGCACGCTCGGTTTCGCGTTTGCCGATACCACCATTCTCAACGTGTCCTATGACCCGACACGCGAACTCTACAAGGCCTATGACGAGGCCTTCGTCGCCCACTGGAAGGCCGAGACCGGCGAGACGGTCACCATCCAGCAGTCGCATGGCGGATCGGGCGCCCAGGCCCGCGCCGTGATCGACGGCCTCGATGCCGATGTGGTGACGCTGGCTCTCGAAGGCGACATCAACGCCATCGTCAACAAGTCGAAGAAGATCAATCCGGACTGGCGCACCAAGTTCGAGAACAATTCGGCCCCCTACACCTCGACCATCATCTTCCTGGTTCGCAAGGGCAACCCGAAGGGCATTCACGACTGGAACGACCTGATCAAGGACGGCGTCCAGGTGATCACGCCGAATCCGAAGACCTCGGGCGGCGCGCGCTGGAACTATCTCGCTGCCTGGGCCTATGCCAACGCCAATGATGGCGGCGACGAAGCCAAGACCAAGGAATTCGTCGGCAATCTCTACGCCCATGCCCCCGTGCTCGACACCGGCGCACGCGGTTCGACCGTGACCTTCGCGCAAAAGGGCCTCGGCGACGTGCTGATCGGCTGGGAAAACGACGCCTATCTGGCGCTGAACGAATTCGGCGCCGACAATTTCGAGATCGTCTATCCCCCGACATCGATCCTGGCCGAGCCGCCGGTGGCGATTGTCGACGCCAATGTCGACGCCAAGGGCACGCGCAAGGTCGCCGAAGCCTATCTCGGCTGGCTCTATTCCAAGGAAGGGCAGACGATCATCGCCAAGAACCACTATCGTCCGGCCAAGCCCGAACTTGTGGCGCCGTCCGATCTCCCCAAGACACCTGATATCAAGCTGATCTCCATCGACGATCCGCTTTTCGGCGGCTGGAAGAAGGCACAGCCTTATCATTTCGGCGACGGTGGTATATTCGACCAGATCTATAAGCCGGCCCAGTGAGCTAAAATCTAGATCAGGACGATATGACCACAGCACCCGCGCAGGCGGGGTGGCGGTTCAGACAGCCGAGTGTCATTCCGGGTTTCGGACTGACGCTCGGCTTCTCGCTTGCCTACCTCACCCTCATCATCCTCATTCCCTTGTCCGGGCTGGTCTGGCGCTCGGCCGCCCTTGGCTGGCCTGAATTCTGGGCCATAGCCACCGACCGCCGCACCCTCAACGCGCTGGAGATCAGCTTCGGCACCGCCTTCCTCGCGGCTGGCGTCAATGTCGTCTTCGGCACGCTGGTCGCCTGGGTTCTGGTGCGCTACCGCTTTCCCGGCCGGCGCATTGTCGACGCCATGGTCGACCTGCCCTTCGCGCTGCCGACGGCAGTAGCCGGCATTGCGCTGACCACGCTCTATGCGCCGAATGGCTGGATCGGCCATCTTTTGATGCCGCTCGGCATCAAGGTCGCCTATACGCCGCTCGGTATCGTCATCGCACTGGTCTTCATCGGCCTGCCCTTCGTCGTGCGCACCGTGCAGCCGATCATGGAGGAGATCGACAAGGAGGTTGAGGAAGCCGCCGCCACGCTTGGCGCCAGCCGCTTCCAGATCATCACCCGTATCCTGTTTCCGGGCCTGGCGCCGGCCATAATCACCGGGTTTTCGCTGGCCTTCGCGCGCGGCGTCGGCGAATACGGCTCGGTCATCTTCATCGCCGGCAATCTGCCCTACAAATCCGAAATCGCGCCGCTTCTGATCGTCATCCGGCTGGAGGAGTACAACTACCCCGCCGCGACGGCGATCGCGGCGATCATGCTTTTGCTGTCGTTCGTGATGCTTCTTGTCGTCAATCTCGCCCAGTCATGGAGCCGCAAGCGCTATGGCTGATCCCGAAATCAAATCCTACGAGCCGCACCACGAGAGCCAGTCGGCGGCGGTCACCGAAAGCCGCCCGGCGCAAATCGTGCTGATGGCCATCGCCTTCACCTTCCTGGGTATCTTCCTGCTCTTGCCGCTGATCATCGTCTTCCACGAGGCGCTGGCCAAAGGCGTCGGTGCCTATACCGAAGCGCTGGGCGATGCCGACGCCCGCTCGGCGATCCGGCTGACGCTGCTGGTGGCGGCGATCTCGGTGCCACTCAACGTCGTCTTCGGCATTTCCGCCGCCTGGGCGATCGCCAAGTTCGAGTTCAAGGGCAAGGCCTTCCTGACCACGCTCATCGACCTGCCGTTCTCGGTATCGCCGGTCATTTCCGGACTGGTCTATGTGCTTTTGTTCGGCGCTCAAGGCCTGCTCGGCGGCTGGTTGAAGGCGCATGGCATCGCCATCCTGTTTGCCGTGCCTGGCATCGTTCTGGCCACCGTCTTCGTCACCTTCCCCTTCGTCGCGCGAGAATTGATCCCGCTGATGCAGGAACAGGGCAATGGCGACGAAGAGGCGGCACTTTCGCTCGGCGCCAATGGCTGGCAGACCTTCTGGTATGTGACGCTGCCCAACGTCAAATGGGGGCTGCTCTACGGCGTGCTGCTGTGCAATGCCCGCGCCATGGGCGAATTCGGCGCCGTCTCGGTGGTGTCGGGTCACATACGCGGCCTGACCAACACCATGCCGCTGCATGTCGAAATCCTCTATAACGAGTACAACGCCGTCGGCGCTTTCGCCGTGGCTTCATTGCTTGCGGGCCTGGCGCTCGTCACGCTGGTCTTGAAAACACTGCTCGAGATGCGCTACGGCGCCGAGATCGCCGCGACACGCGGGCATTAGAAGGTTCTGTAAATGGAAGTTCGCGTTGCCAACGTGCGCAAGGAGTTTGAGCGGTTTCCGGCCCTCCATGACGTGTCGCTTGACATCAAGTCTGGTGAGCTGATCGCGCTGCTGGGGCCGTCCGGTTCCGGCAAAACGACGCTGCTCAGGCTGATTGCCGGGCTGGAGCGGCCGACGCGAGGAAAAATCTTCTTCGGCGACGAGGACGCGTCGCAAAAGTCGATCCAGGAGCGCAATGTCGGCTTCGTCTTCCAGCACTATGCGCTGTTCAGGCACATGACGGTCGCCGACAATATCGGTTTCGGCCTGAAAGTCCGGCACGGGCCGACACGGCCGCCGGCGCAGGAAATCCGTCGCCGCGCCTCCGAGCTGCTCGACCTGGTCCAGCTTTCCGGCCTGGAAAAGCGCTATCCGGCGCAGCTTTCGGGCGGCCAGCGCCAGCGCGTGGCATTGGCCCGCGCCATGGCGATCGAGCCTCGGGTGCTGTTGCTGGACGAGCCGTTCGGCGCGCTCGACGCCCAGGTGCGCCGCGAACTGCGCCGCTGGCTGCGCGAGATCCACGACGCCACCGGCCACACCACCGTCTTCGTCACCCACGACCAGGAAGAAGCACTGGAGCTTGCTGACCGCGTCGTGGTGATGAGCCAGGGCCGCATCGAGCAGGTCGGCACTGCCGACGAAATCTACGATACGCCGAACTCCCCCTTCGTCTACGGCTTCATCGGCGAATCGAGCTCACTTCCCGTCAAGGTCGAGAATGGCGAGGTCTGGATCGCCGACCGGCCGATTGGGCTGTCCGCGCCGCATGCGTCTTCAGGCGACGCATTGCTGTTCTTCCGCCCGCACGATGTCGAATTGGTGGACGGCTGCAGCGGCTGCATTGCCGGCACCGTCGCCGCCAGCCGCCGCGTCGCCGGCACCAGGCGGGTGGAACTCGAAATCGGCGGGGAGCGCCAGCGGGTCGAGATCGAACTGCCCGTCGACCATCCGGCGGCACAGAAGAGCCGGGTGGCGTTTCGCCCCAAGCGCTGGAAGCTTTTTCCGGCTGCATAGAGCATCATCCGCCGGGACGACGCAGAAAAGACTCTGGTTGGAAGGAAATCCTACCAGATGACTGTTTCAGCAATGCTTTTTCTCGCGACGCCTTGATAAGTCCGCTGCGCATGTCTCGTCGCCAGCGACGCGGCGCGGTTATGCTCAGGCATCAGACGCATTGCATCCGGAGCCTGTTTCATGAAGCGTTTTTTCTTGGGCGTCGCCACCGTCGCCGGCCTGTTCCTCGCATCCTCCCAAGCCTGGTCGGCCGACAAATTGCTGAATGCCTCCTATGATGTCGGCCGCGAACTGTTTGCTCAGGTGAACAAGGCTTTCATCGCCGAACACCCTGGCGTCAGCATAGACCAGTCGCATGCCGGGACGTCGGCGCAGGCACGCGCCATCGCCGAAGGCCTTGGCGCCGATGTCGTCACCTTCAACCAGGTCACCGACATCGATTTTCTGGTCAAGAAAGGTCTCGTTTCCGCCGACTGGCAGAAGGATTTTCCCGACGACGCCTCGCCCTTCTACTCGCTGCCGTCCTTCCTGGTGCGCGCCGGCAATCCCAAGCACATCAAGGACTGGAACGATCTCGTGCGCGACGACGTGCAGGTGATCTTCCCCAATCCGAAAACCTCCGGCAATGCGCGCTACACCTATCTGGCGGCCACCGCCTACGCCAAGGAAGCCTTCAAGGGCGACGACACCAAGGTGAAGGAGTTCATCACCAAGCTGTTCAACAACGTGCCGATCTTCGACACCGGCGGCCGCGCCGCCACCACCACCTTCGTGCAGCGCGAGATTGGCGACGTGCTGATCACGTTCGAGTCGGAAACGCGTGGCATCCGCAAGGAGTATGGCGACGACAAGTTCGAGCAGGTCACGCCCTCGGTCAGCCTGCTCGCCGAATTCCCGGTGGCGATCGTCGACAAGGTCGCCGACGAGCACGGCACCCGCGATCTGGCCAAGTCCTATCTCGACTTCCTCTACACGCCGGAGGGCCAGGATATCGCCGCCGAAAATGGCCTGCGTGCCCGCAACGCTGAGGTCGCGGCCAAATACAAGGCCGACTTCCCCGATGTCCGCCTGCTGACGGTGCAGGATGTTTTTGGCGGCTGGGACAAGGTGCAGAAGGAGCATTTCGCCGCCGGCGGCCTGCTCGACCAGGCCTATGGCAGCCGCTAGAAATCACCACCATCCGACCTCAAGGAAAGCCGGCGACTAGCCGGTTTTCTTCGTTCTGGCGCTCCGAATTGCCAGCGCGACCGGGTTTCGAGGCCCTGTGGTGCAAAACGTTACGAAGAATCAACGCGTTCATGCCTAACGTGCGATCCGGCGGCTTGTTTTCGCGAACGCACGGCGAAAACGTCATCATTTGCACACAAACAGTCGCCAGATGCGAGTGGTTGGGGCTTCATGGGTTGATCAGGGCATGCTGACGAAAAAAGGCAAATACGGCCTCAAGGCCCTCGTGCATCTTTCCGGCCTGCCGGTCGGCCAACTGGCCTTCGTCAACGACATTGCGGTCGCCAACAACATCCCGAAGAAATTCCTCGACGCCATTCTGGGCGAGTTGCGCAATGCCGGTTTCGTCCAGAGCCGCAAGGGCAAGGAAGGCGGCTATCGCCTCGCCCGCCCGGCCTCCGAGATCAAGATCGGCCATGTCGTGCGTGTGCTCGACGGGCCGCTGGCGCCGATCCCTTGCGCCAGCCGCACCCAGTACCAGCGTTGCGAGGATTGCGACGAGGCGACCTGCCAGGTCCGCCACATGATGCTGGAAGTGCGCCAGGCGATCGCCGAGGTGCTGGACAATCGCAGCCTCGCCGCCATGCGCGACGCCGACAATGACGATTTCCCGGTCGAACTGACGTCGCAGATCTAGAGCATGATCCCGAAAAGTGGGAGCCGGTTTTCGCATAAGATCATGCTCCAATACGAATAGTCGCCTCAGACCAGACCGAGCTTGCCGGCAAGCACGACCCGCAGGATGTGGCGCGGCACTTTGAACTCGACGATGCGGCTGCGCGCGAAATCGCGGATCGGCTCGCCATCGGCGGTGGCGCCCGACAGCGCCTGTTCCACGCTCGAACCTTGAATACCTACCGCAATGCTCCATCGGCGCCGATTGCGCCCCTGTGGCAGACGCAGTAAAGCGATTTTCGGATGCGCGCAAAACAGGCTGGACACCGATCGGATGAGGCTGCCGTGGTTCGGACAATCCAGGAGAGCCGGCCGCAAACCGTCATCCGCCGTAGGCTACCACACTGAAATCATCGCCGATGTCCTGGTGCCGGAAAGCATCGAGTCTGTGCGGTTCTTCAGCCGCAAGATCGTCAAACCCGCAAAGCTGCGCCGCTTTTCAAACAGGGATTTCCGCGAGAGCCTGTTGTTTGCTTTCTATCTCGGCGTCGCCGCAACATTGCCGGTGAATTGGTGGGCCCCGATCTGCGGCTGGGTGTCCAGGCTTCGCCAGAAGCGCCATGTCAGCAAGGATTTCTCGCGCTACGCGCCGTCAACGCGCGCCGTGCTTGGCGACGGCATCGATGCGCAAGAACTGTTCAGCGCCATGCTCGCCGCACTTCACCGTCGACGCCTGCTTCTCGCCGCGCATCTGGTCGGCATCGGCTGGTCGCCTGCCATCCGCCTGGAGGGCCTGGAAGGCCTTCAGGAGGCGCTGAAGCGCGGCCGCGGCGCCATCATCTGGTGCGATCAGTTCACCGCCCAGACGATCATCGGCAAGCGCGCGCTGCATGAGGCCGGCGTCGAGGCCCATCAGGTAAGCGTCCGCTTCCACGGCATCTCCGAGACGACATTCGGCTTGCGTTTTCTCAATCCGCCCATGGTCTGGGTTGAGAACCGTTTCCTGAAAAGCCGCGTCGTGTTCGATCGCAGCGACGCCTATCAGGTGACCATGCGCATGCAGAAGATCCTTAGGGAGAACGGCGTTGTCCTGATGACCAACAACATCCATGCCGGTTCGACATTCGCGGAAGTGGCCCTTGGCGAAAACGGCTGGACCCACCTTGCCTCGGCGCCGGCAAATTTCGCCGCCAGAGGCGGGGCAGCGCTGTTTGCCATGTCCACCTTCGAGACGGTCCCTTTTCGCCAATACCGCGCCGTCATCAGTCCCGAGCTGCTGCCAACGGCATCGAGGCCGGCGCCGGGTGCCTCGGGCGGCAAGAACATCGAGCTTCAGGCGCACTACATCCTGCTCAAGCGCGACCGCCTGCTTGAGGCCCTCAGGCTTTATCCCGAGCAGATGATGGTATGGTCCGGCCAGGACCGGCTCAGCGAACGACCGGACAATGCCGGGCCTGACGAAGATGGCGACACATCGTCATGAAACCACGCTGCCAAGCAGGCTCACGGCCTCACTGACGGTCTTGGCCACCGGACGCGTCCCATCGAGGGTCAACGCCCGCTCGTCGGCGTCAGGCGCTTCAAGGATGGCGAACTGGCTGTCGACGAGGCTTGCCGGCATGAAATGCCCCTTGCGGCCACCGACGCGCCGCTTTGCAGTCGCCGGGTCGATCTCCAGATAGACGAAGACGATGCCCTGGCAAAAACCGCGCAGGCGCTCGCGATAGCTGCGTTTCAGCGCCGAGCAGGCGGCGACCACGCCCAGCCCGCTGCCGGTCGACGCCGCGATCTGTCGGCCGATGGCATCGAGCCAGCCTTGGCGCAACGCATCGGTCAGCGGCTCGCCGCTCGCCATGCGCGCGACATTCTCTGGCGGGTGCAGCCTGTCGCCTTCGACAAAAATGGCACCGAGCGCCGCGGCCAAAGCGTTGCCGACCACCGATTTGCCGCAGCCGGCGACGCCCATGACCACGATGGCAAGTCCCGGCTGGACACTGCTGGCTCGGGATGCCGCCGCTTCGTCCACGATCGGATTAGCGGCTTGCCGGCGCGCGGCCATAGAGCAGCAGCATGGCGACGATGACGACGCCATAGATGATCTGCCGCCCGGCCTCCGGCATCTGCATGACGGAAAGGATCGACTGCAGCAGCGTGATCAGGATGACGCCGGCGACGGTGCCGAGATAGGAACCGCGCCCGCCGAGGATCGAGGTGCCGCCAAGCACCACCGCGGCGATCGACGGCAACAGATAGGCATCACCCATCGACTGCGCCGCCTTGGAGGCGTAGCCGGCCAGCAGCACCCCGCCGAAGGCGGAGAGCCCGCCGGAAACCGCGAAGGCGATCATCACCACGCGCCGCGTGTCGATGCCGGAGAGGTAGGCGGCGCGCTCGCGGTTGCCGATGCCGTAGACGCTGCGGCCGAAGCTGGTGCGGGTCAGGACGAAGACCATCGCAGCCCCGATCAGCGCCCAGATGACGACGGCATTGGGCACGCCCGGAATGGCAAAGCCGGTCGCCAGGTAGCGCATCGCGCCGGTCGCTGAGTCCTGCGGCGAGAACCCGCCGGTGTAAACCACCATCAGCCCTTGCGCGACAGCGTTGGTGGCCAGCGTGATGATCATCGAGGGAATGCGCAGATATGCGACGCCGATGCCGTTGACGATGCCGATCGCGACGCCGCACAAAATGCCGAACGGGATCGCCAGCGCGACGCCGGTCGGCCCGAAGGCGGCCATCGCACTGGCCATCATAGCGCCAACAGCCACCGACCATGGCACCGAAAGGTCGATCTGGCCGAGCAGGATGACCAGCATCATGCCGGTAGCGATGACGCCGAGGAACGACGCCACCTTGAGCTGCTGCAAGAGATATTCCGGCGACAGGAAACTGCGCGAATAGAGACTGCCGAGAAACAGCAGCAGCACGATGCAAGCGAAAGCCGTGAGCACCGCCGGATCGGCACGGCGAATGAATTTCGGCATACGGCCAGCAATTCCGCCCAATGTCGTCTCGCTCACAGGAACCACTCCAGCCGGTTGCGGACCCTGAACAGGGCGAAGGCGCCGAGGCTGACCGCGATCAGCAGGATAACGCCCTGGAACAGCGGCTGCCAGAGCGGATCGAAATCGAAGACGAAGAGCAGGTCGCCGATGGTGCGGAAAGCCAGCGCCCCGAAGATCGCGCCGATGGCGCTGCCCTTGCCGCCGAACAGCGAGACGCCGCCGAGCACGACGGCGGCGATCGAGAACAACGTGTAGGCGTTGCCGCTGGCATAGGCTGCCTCGCCCGTATAGGTGAAGAAGGTCAGGAACAGCCCGCCGATCGCCGCGAGCAGCCCGGCAAGCGCGTAGGCGGCAAACTTGCCACGCCGGATCGGTACGCCGGACATGTAGGCCGCCATTTCCGATGAGCCCGCCGCGTAAGCCGCACGACCGAGCACCGAGCGGCTGAACGGCACCCAGACGATCAGCACCACGGCGAGCAGCACCACCAGGCTGGCCGGCACCACGCCGAACAGGCGCCCGGTCAGGGCGTCGGCGAGGTCCTCATTAACCGAGCCGCCGGGGAATGGCCGCAGCAGCAGCGCGATGCCGAAATAGACAGCACCTGTGGCGATGGTGGCGACGATCGGCTGCAGCCGCCCATAGATGACAATGGCACCGTTGATCGCCCCGCACAGCAGCCCGGTGCCAAGCACGGCGATAACCCCAAAGGCGGTCTCGATGCCGGTGCCGATCACCAGCCACGAGGCCAGGCAATTGGTCAGCGTAAAGATCATGCCGACGGAAAGGTCGATGCCGGCGGTAATCACCACGAGCGTCTGCGCCATCGCCACAAAGGCGAGCAGCACGCCCTTGTTCGAGGCCGTCTGCACCACGTTGGCGGTGAAGCCGGCCGGATGGTTCGAGGTGTAGATGACGAACATGACGATGAAAATGCCGAGCGCCAGCAGCGTTCCACGCTGTTCGGCCAGCCAGTAGCGCCAATCTTTCACGCGTCCGCTCCTTGGCTCACAGCGTTCTCCTCGCCATGGATGTTGAGCGCACTTGATATCAGCGCCCGCTCGGTGATTTCGGCGCCGACCAGTTCGCGCTTGACTGCCCCATCATAGAGCACCAGCACACGGTCGCAGCAGCCGATCAGTTCGTCATAGTCGGTCGAATAAAACAGGATTGCCGCGCCTGCATCGGCGAGCTTGCGCATCAGCTGATAGAGTTCCTGCTTGGTGCCGACATCGATGCCGCGCGTCGGATCGTTGAGCAGGATGATGCGCGGCTGCCGCATCAGCCATTTGGCGATGACCACCTTCTGCTGGTTGCCGCCCGACAGCGCGCCAACCGGAATGTCGAGGCCTGCCGTCTTGATCGCCAGCAGGCCGACCATGTCGTCGATCAGCCGCTGCTCGGCGGCGCGGTCGATGACGCCGGCTTTTGCCAGCCGGTCGAGTGCGGCGAAGGAAAGGTTCTCGCGCACCGTCATCGGCAGCATCAGGCCTTCGGTCTTGCGGTCTTCCGGGATCAGCGCCATGCCGATCCCGTCATGGCGTGCAGCGGCGGGACTGGCGATCGCCACCGGCTTGCTGTCGATCAATATCTGACCGGACAGACCGCGCAGCACGCCGAAGAAGGCAAGCAGCAATTCGCGTTGGCCCTGACCGTCGAGGCCGCCAAGACCAACCACCTCGCCTGCCCCGACCGTCAGCGAGACATTGTCCAGCCGGTCGGTCCAGGACAGCTTGCGCGCCTCCAGCACGGGAACGGCAGCAGCTGCAGTGCGCGCGGGTTTCGGCGGGAAAATATGGCTGTATTCGCGCCCGATCATCAGCTCGACGACTTCATTGTCGCTCTTTGTGCCCGCTGCGTAGCTGGCGACATTGCGACCGTTGCGGAACACCGTGCACTGGTCGGCGAGTTCCGCGATCTCGTTCATGCGATGCGAGATGTAGAGCAGCGCCAGCCCTTCCGAGCGCAGCCGCTTGAGCACGCTGAAGATCTTGGCGACGTCGGTCGCGGTCAGCGCCGAGGTCGCCTCGTCGAGGATCAGGATGCGCGGCTTGCGTGCCAGCGCCTTGGCGATCTCGACCATCTGCCTTCTTGAAAGGGGAAGATCCTTGACCAGCGCCAGCGGATGGATGTCGGCGGCGCCCGCACGCGCCAACGCTTCCTCCGCGATGCGACGCTGCGCCTTGCGGTCGATCATGCCGAACCGCGTCGGCGGATCGGAAATGACGATGTTGTCGGCCACGCTGAGTTCGGGCACCAGCGACAGTTCCTGGAAAATGCAGACGATGCCGGCCTTGTTTGCAGCGCCGGGCGACGCGAATGTCACCTCGCTGCCATCCAGCATCATGCGGCCTTCGTCGGGCGCAACGACGCCCGCCATGACCTTGATCAGCGTCGATTTACCGGCGCCGTTTTCGCCGAGGATGCCGTGAATGCTGCCGGATGAAACCGAAAGCTCGGCCTTTTCCAGCGCCCGCACACCACCATAGCGCTTGGATATGCCTTCCATCCGGAAGAGCGGAACCGCACCGTCCATCGGCCCTCCCAAGGCAGTTTGACGACCAGGAACATGGAGTGGCCGGCGCCGCGGAGATCCCGCGGCGCCGGATACGTTGCCTACTGGTCCGCCTTGGTCTGACCCATGATTTCCTGCGCCGTGAAATTGATGCCGCAGGTTGGGAAGGAATTGCCGACGAAGAAATTGTCGGACTGGTCGGGGAAATAATCCTGGCCTTCCTTGAAGTTCGGATCCTCGACGATGGCCAGCGGCAGCTTGACCGACTGCGGTACGACCTGCCCCTCGAGTGCCGCGATCGCCGTCTTGATGGCAACCGCCACCTGGGCCGGGCCAGTGCCGGCCGATGAGCATTTCAGCCCGTCCGCCGCGTGGGCCGCGCAGAATTTGCGGAAGCCGTTTTCGGTTTCGCCGCCAAACGGCACGAAGGCATGCTTGGCGTCGATCATCGCCTGCACGATGCCGGTATCGCCACCCTGGCCGGTGATGCCGACAAACGGACCGTTGGTGGCGATGGCGTCAGCCGTGACCTTCTGCGCCGTCGGGTCGTCCCACTTGCCGGCGACTTCGGTGACATCCCACTTCTTGCCGGAAGCGTCGAAGGCTTCATGGATACCATTGTGGCGGTCGGTGTCGACCGACGTGCCGGCAACGCCGCGCACTTCAAGGATCTTGCCGCCATCGGGTATATGGCTGATCAGCCATTTGCCCCAAAGTTCGCCAAGGCCCTTCTGGTCGACGTTGACGTTGATGGCGTCCTTGGTGTCGAGAATGTTGTCGAAGGCGACCAGCACGACGCCGGCTTCCTTGGCGCGCTTGATGACAGGCGCGAAAGCGGTTGGGTTCTGCGCGTTGACGACAATGGCGTCATAGCCGGAATCGATGAAGTTGTTGATCGCCGAAATCTGCGCCGGCACATCCTCGCCGGTCGACACGACCTTGAATTCCTTCAGCTTGGCGGCGACGTCCTTTTGCGCTGCGTAAGCCTTGGCGGTCTGGATCATCTGGATGCGCCAGGTGTTGGCGATGTAGCCATTGGCGAGCGCGATCCGGTACGGGCCATCCTTTTTGGGAAACTTGAAGAACTGCGTATCTGCGGCCCAGGGCGCGAAACAGTCCGGCTCGGCGGCTGGCCCCGGGACGACTTCGGGTCCGGCGGCCATTGCGGCCGAATTGAGCATGACGAATGCAGTGGCGGCAACGATGCCACCAACGAGTGACTTGATCATCGATATTCCTCCCAGTTGCAGTTCTGATTGTTGTTAGTGCTGTGACGTCTCGCGCGCGTCAGGCCTGGCACCTCCTGCCCAGCTTTACCGCGCCTTTCGGTGGCCTAACGCCGCCCCGATCCCCTCCCCTTGCTCTCCCGTCAGCGCCGGAAAAACTATCATATTATCCATAATAAACAAGTGTGAGGTGTCGCTTATATATAATAAACAGATTTTACTATTTGTTATAAGCACCTCTCATCGAAAATGGTAGCGCTACCATTACGCAGTGTAAAGCGTCATTCGCACAGTGGTGAATGCGTGTTCAACGGTCGGTGCTCTCGCGGCGCTTGAGCTCGAAACCGAGATCGACGACCCGCTGCTCCGGCCTGTTGCCGGCGATTGCCGCAAGCGCCATGGCAACCGACCGCCGGCCGATTTCGTAGCGGTGGGTGCGGATGCTGGTGATCGACGGAAAGGCCGCCTGCATCATGTCGAGATCGTTGAAGCCGACGATGCCGATCGTCTTCGGCACGGCGATCGAGGCGCGGTGGCATTCGAACAGCACACCGAGCGCGATATCGTCATTGTTGCAAAACACCCCGTCGAGCGTCGGCATCTTGGCCAGTGCATCGCGAAACAATTCGCGCCCGAGCGTCACGCTGGACAGCAACGGCGTGGTGGTGACCAGCCGCGGATCGAATAGGCCGGCGGCTTCCATCGCCGCGCGATAGCCGGCGAGGCGTCGCTGCGAACGCGGGTCCATGCGCGCGCCGATAAAGCCGATGCGGCGGTAACCCTTCTCGATCAGGTGCTCTGTCGCCGCCCGCCCACCGTCGTGATGCGAGAAGCCGACCAGCATGTCGACAGGGTCGGGCCCGGTCTCCATCACCTGCACCACCGGGCAGCCGGCGCTCTCCAGCAGTTTCCGCGAGGTTGGCGTCTGGTCGATGCCAGCCACGATCAGTGCTGCCGGGCGCTGCGAGCCGAACAACTGCAGCAGCCGTTCTTCCTCGAGGCCGGAATAATGGGTGTTGCCGAGCTGGATGCGGAACGGGCCATCCGACAGGCTGTCGTAGATGCCGCGCACCACTTCGGCAAAGACGTTGTTGGTGAGCGACGGCACCAGCACGCCAAATACGTCGGCCCGCGCCGAGGCCAGCGCCCGCGCATTCGGGTCGGGGACATAGCCGAGTTCGTCGACGGCGGCCTGGATCAGCTTGCGCAAATCCTCGGAGACCCGCTCCGGCTCGCGCAAGGCACGCGACACGGTGATGGCGCCGACGCCGGCCTTGCGCGCCACATCGGCGATGGTCGGACGGCCGCCGCCGCGGCGCGAGCGTGGCTTGATCAACGACGAGTCCTCTCGGTATGCAGATCGAAACAGTTGCCGTAAACCATCGCGTCGCGCAGCCGCCATGTGTTGTCAAGGCAGCATATTGTCAGGCGCTTGCTTCTCGACGCTAGGTCGATGTCCGCTCTCCAAAGAGCAAAATCAGCAGGGAAATAAGGCCAAACGAGATTAGAAAACCAGCCCATGCACCAAACAGGAGTTTGCGAAGCGATCGGAACTCGTCGGCAACAAGAAACCTGTTGAAACGGCTATTCCTGCGGCCGGCTCGCTCACTCCAACCAAGTCCCCTTTCCTCAACGCTGTCGACAAGCGCCCCAGTTCGGTCGAGCACCAGGATGATTGCATAGAAAAAAGCCGCGACGCTTACGAGGCATGCAACGGTGCACGCCCACACCGCTATGCTTAAAAGAATGGGCTTACCGTGAAGGTCGAGATGCATTCTGTGTACCCTGGAAAATCAGGCTCAAACTGCAAGCGTCAATGATCGCCGTGCTCGCCACAGTACCAGAACCATCGCCGCGATGTTCAAAAGGTTCCAGGCAATGCCGTTGAGAAAGGCCGCGGCGTAGGAGCCGGTCAGGTCGTAGATCCAGCCCGACATCCAGCCGCCGATCGCCATGCCGAAGATGGTCGCCATCATGACGATGCCGACGCGCTGGCCGGCTTCCCTGGCCGGCATGTAGTCGCGCACGATAATGGCATAGCAAGGCACGATGCCGCCTTGCGACAGGCCGAAGACCAGCGAGACGACATAGAGCGAGGCAAGCCCGTCGAAGGGGATGTAGAACAGCAGCGACAGGCATTGCAGCACCGAGCCGATCAGCAGGGTTTTAACGCCGCCGATGCGGTCAGCGATGAAGCCCGACGCCAACCGGCTGACGACGCCCGCCGCCAGCATGATCGACAGTATGTCGGCGCCGTGCACCACGCCGTAGCCGAGATCCATGCAATAGGCGATGATGTGAACCTGCGGCATCGACATCGCCACGCAACAGCCGAGGCCGGCAATGACCAGCAGCACCTGCAACGCCGCCGGCGACAGCGAGATCGGCTGCACGACGCGGCTGCCGGGCGATCCGGGAGCAGCCTCGCGAGGGGCGCCACGCCGCAACATCAACACCAATGGCACCATGGTCGCCAGACAGATGAGGCCGATGGTTGCGTAGGTGAAGCGCCAGCCTTCCACCTTCATCAGCATCGGCATGACAGCCGGCCAGATGGCGCCGGCGAGGTAGTTGCCGGAGGCCGCCGACGCAACCGCGACGCCGCGGCGGCGGTTGAACCAGTGCGAGATATCGGCAATCAGCGGGCCGAAGATGGCCGATGTGCCGACGCCGATCAGCAGCTGGACAAGGGTGAACTGCAGGATCGATGTGGCCAGCGACGCCAGCAGGAAGCCGCTGCCGAGCGCGATCGCAGCAATCAGCGCCGGGATCCAGTAGCCCATGCGGTCGATGGCGCGGCCGACCAGCACATTGCCGGCGGCAAAGCCGACCATGGTCGCGGTGTAGGGTATCGACGCGGCGGCGCGGTCGACGCCGAATTCGGCCTGCACGGCGGGCAGCACCACGACCACCGCCCACATGCCGACGCCGCCGATCGTCGACAGCAGCATCGAAATGCCGAGCCGCGTCCACGCGTAGGTGCTGTCGATGCCGGGGCTGCTCGCCCGGCTGGAGACGGTTGGGGTCAAGGCGTTTCCTGTCCGCGGTTCTGCAAATCGACCGGTTTCGGCGCCACTATCGGCACATTCGAGACGCCGAGCAGCACCACGACGGGCAAATCCGTGGCTCCAGGGATTTCTCCAAAACCATGACCGCAGCGTCCATCGGACGACTGGCGTCGAACCTCGTCGATTGGTTCTGCTAAATTCGCCTGAACTGGACCTAGTGACAGGTCCTCTTTGCCGCCAGTTTGCGGGCTCGGCTTTGTGTTTTCCCAAGCCTGCAAAAGTCTGGCGGCATGACGGTCAAGATCGGCATCAATCCCATAACCTGGAGCAACGACGACGTTCCGGCGCTCGGCGGCGACACGCCGCTGGAGACCTGCCTGTCGGAAACCGCGCAGGCCGGCTATCGCGGCACCGAACTTGGCGGCAAATTTCCGCGGCAGAGCGCCACGCTCGGGCCGATCCTGTCTTCCTATGGGCTGGAGCTCGTCTCGGGCTGGTATGACGGTCGCATCCTCGACCGCACCGTCGACGAGGAATTCGCCGCCATCACCCCGCATCTGACGCTGCTGCGCGACCTTGGCGCCAAGCTCGTCGTCTATGCCGACACCTCGCGCGGCCGCCATGACGGCATCTTCGCACCGATCTCCGAGCGCCCGCGCCTCGCCGATGGCGAATGGCAGGCCTATGGCGAAAAGCTCACCAGGCTTGCCGATCGCATGGCCGCGTTCGGCGTCGGCATGGCCTTCCACCACCACATGGGCACCATTGTCGAGACCGACGACGAGATTGGCGGGCTGATGGCGGCGACAGGTGAAAGCGTCGGCCTGTTGTTCGACACCGGCCACTGCCTGTTTTCGGGTGGCGACCCGGCCTCGCTGCTCAAACGGCATCTCGACCGCATCGTGCATTTTCATTGCAAGGACGTTCGCCTGCCGGTGCTGCAACAGGCGCGGCGCGAGGACATGAGCTTCATGGTCGCGGTGATGAAGGGGATTTTCACCGTGCCCGGCGATGGCGCGGTCGATTTCCTGGCGTTGCTGAAGCCGCTTGCCCAGCGCGGCTACGAAGGCTGGATCGTCGTCGAGGCCGAACAGGACCCGGCCAAGGCGCATCCGCTGACCTACGCCAGCAAGGGTTATGCCTCGCTGCTCGACACCGCCCGCAAGGCCGGCTTCGAGGTGGTGACACGAGAGATGGCCTGACCAGCGCCGGGGGGGCGGACGGTCGGCCAATTGGGCGCGCGCCTCGATGGGGTAGCGACGCGAAAGCGCCCGGCGATCCGCGCCGCCTTGCTCCCGTTGCGGCGCGGATCGCAGAATTCCTGGGCGCCGGTTTTTCGAGCCCGGACTTTCGAGCTTGAGGCTGGCACAAAGCCGTGCCTTGATGCGCGTGCCTAATGCAAAAGTGCGCAGCGGTTTTGGGACTACGACATGCATCAAAGCAATAACTAAAAGCGCGTTGCAGACGCGACGCGCTTTTCGGAGGAGCGACATGGCTTTCGAGGCTGCACTTGGCATGGAACGGCTTTGCACCATCCGCGAGATCGCCAAGAAAGCGGAACTCGGCGCCGCCACCGTGCACCGCGCGCTGAAGAACAGCCGCGAGGTCCGGCCCGAAACACGGCGGCTGGTGCTCGATACGGTCTGCCTTCTCAACGAGGAAAAGATCGCCCGCGCCGCACGCTTTGTCGGAAGTTAGCGCCTTGGCCGACCACATGCGCCTTTCCCTCGACATCATGTCGGTCGACCGCGCCTCGGAAGAACCGATGCACCGGCAGATATACGGCGCCTTGCGGCGCTTCATCCTCGACGGCCAGATCCCGCAGAACACGTTGCTGCCGTCGACGCGCTCGCTGGCCGAAGATCTGAAGGTCGGGCGCAACACGGTCATCGCCGCCTACGACCAGCTGCTCGCCGAAGGTTTCATCGAGGCGCGCGCCGGATCGGGCACCTGGGTGGCGCCAATCCAGCAGAAGCGTCCGCTGGCGTCACTGCGCGCCGGACTCGCCACCCCGCAAAAACTGTCACGGCGCGGCCAGACCATCGTCAACGGCCCGCAACCGCCACGCAATGCCGGCGTCATCAATTTCCATCCCGGCGTGCCGGAAACGGCGTCCTTTCCCTTCACCATCTGGTCGAGCCTTCTGGTGCGCAACGCCCGCAGCCGTGACGAGAACCTGCTCGGCTATCTCTCCTTTGCCGGCCATCCCGGTCTGCGCCAGGCCATCGCCTCGACCATCAGCCTGTCGCGCGGCATCAATTGCACTGCCGACCAGGTCATCGTCGTCACCGGCGCGCAGGCCGCACTCGATCTCGCCTCGCGCGTGTTGATGGATGAGGGTGACACCGTCTGGATGGAGGAGCCCGGCTATCTCGGCGCCAAGAGCGCCTTCCTCGCCAGCGGTGCCCAACTCGCGCCGTTGAAGGTCGACCGGCATGGCTGGCATCTGTCCGACCCCGACCTGCCGCCGCCGCGGCTGATCTATGTGACGCCGTCCTGCCAATGGCCGTTCGGCACCATCATGCGCATCGAGGAGCGGCTGCAGTTGCTCGACATCGCCGAGCGCAACGGCGCCTGGATCGTCGAGGACGATTATGACGGCGAATACCGGTTTCGCGGCCGGCCGGTGCCGGCCCTGCGCGGGCTCGATCACGCCGACCGGGTCGTCTATATCGGCAGCTTCGGCAAGACGCTGATCCCGGCGCTGCGCATCGGCTATCTCATCGTGCCGCGCGAATTGTCGGTGCCTTTCGACAGGGCGGTCTCGATCACCGGCCAGTTCGCACCGCTGATCCTGCAGGCGACGGTCAACGACTTCATCACGCAGGGCTATTTCGCCACGCATCTGAAACGCATGCGCCGCCTCTATGCGCGCCGGCAGGCGAATTTCGTCAAGCTCTGCCAGGAACATCTGGCCGAGTGGCTGACCGTCACGGAAAATGATTCCGGCATGCAATTGCTGGCAAGTTTCGTCAGGCCCTACAAGGACAGCGACGTCGTCGCCGCCGCCGTCAAGGAAGGGCTCGACGTGCAAGGCATTTCCATCAACTACCATTCAAGCGAACCCGAACACGGCCTGCTGCTCGGCTATGCGGCGATGGACGAGCGCCAGATTTTACGCGCGGTGCTGGCGCTGCGGGCTGCGTTCGTGCGGCTGGACCGGAGCTAGTACCTCTGCACAGAACCCTCTGATGAACCGAGGGCGGGGTGACCTGGAAATGGCGCTGTTGAAATACTTTTAGAATGACGCGAACCGAAACTGCATTCCCAGCCCTCTCACCTTTCGAGCGTGCCATTGCGCTTGCAACTTTGAGGGATTTACCGTGCTTTATGTCAAGAATGTACCTGGATGGGAACGCGCGGTTCGTGTCGTTGCCGGTTTGGCCATGATCGCCTGCGGCTTGCTGGGCTTAAGTGGGCTTATGATCGGCTATGCGATTGCTGGCGTCGGCGTCAGCACACTGCTCACCGGCTTCATCGGTTTTTGTCCCATGTGCGCCATGGCGGGCCGCCGCTTGGACGCCGCGAACCGCCGCCTCGACACTGCGAAGTAGGACACCCGCATGTACACGCCGAAGTATGACCTGGCTCTGGTTGACGACGCGCGCAATGGCGACCAGCAAGCCATCATGGCTTTGCTGAACCTCGCACAGCGGGACATTCGGCGCTATGCGCGGCGCAGCTGCAGCGCGTCCGACGACGTTGACGACGTGGTGCAGGAAACATTGTGGTTACTGTACCGCCGCGTCGGAACGCTGCGCGCACTGGGCTCGATATCGGGCTGGCTGCTGGCCGTGGTACGCCGCGAATGTTTGCGCATGGCAATGCGCGCGATGGGAAAGCCGGACAATCTGGACGACGCGTTGCTGAATCCGGCCAACGTGGACCGCCTGGCGCATTTGTCGCCGGACGAACTCCGGCTTGACCTTTCACGCGCGATCCAATCCCTGCCCGAACACTACCGCGAGGTGATCATACTGCGCGATATCGAAGAGATGACGATCGACGAGGTCGCCGCTTCACTGAACGTCACCCGCGAGAGCATCAAGGGTCGACTGCACCGGAGCCGGGCCCTGCTACGTGAATACCTCTTGGATTGATTGAACCACTATGAATTGACGAGGTAAATTTCTATGAACCCCATGAACCTGTCATCTACCGCCTCGCCCAAGACAATGTTCGCTAGCAATGGTCTTGTCGAACATCTGGTCCGCGGCATTGTCGGCATCAGCGCTTTGAGTTACGCGATATCGATCTCTGTGCCACATCCATTTTATTCGCTGGCCCTGGCTGGCGTATCGATGGTGGCTTTTCGCGGTTGCCCCATCTGCTGGACGATCGGTCTCGTCGAGACAGCCTACCGTAAGTTCAAACGCCACCATGCGGCACCGTGAATGACCATGAGTAACGATACGGCCAAAGAGTCATAATCACTGTGCAGAGCTAATAGTTCACACTGTCGAATTTCTGCCTTGCGCAATTCGCCAGGAGCATCTGGCCGAATGGTTGACGGTCACCGAAAATGATTCCGGTATGCAGCTGCTGGCAAGTTTCGTCCGGCCCTACAAGGACAGCGACGTCGTCGCCGCCGCCGTCAAGGAAGGGCTCGACGTGCAAGGCATTTCCATCAACTACCATTCAAGCGAGCCCGAACACGGCCTGCTGCTCGGCTACGCCGCGATGGACGAACGTCAGATTTTGCGAGCGGTGCTGGCGCTGCGGGCTGCGTTCGTGCGGCTGGATCGAAGCTAGCCCTTAAGCGCATCTTGCCTGTCAACACGCTCAAGGATCGCGCGATAGTGGCTGCACACGGCGGCATCCCTGTAGAAGTCCACTTCCGCATCAATGATCTCGTCAAGGCGCAGTCCCGGATAATGTGCCTTGACCTTTGCCAGGACGTCTTGCGCTTGCCTGGTTTCGCCGAGTTCAAAATGGCAGACGACAAGACGAACGAGCGACCACCGCGGCACAGCAGCCATTTTCGCGTAGCAGGCAATTGCCTCGCTATATCGTCCAGCCGTGGTCAGTATGATGCCGCGAAAGTCGTCATACCATCCCACAGCGTATGGATCGCGGCGCTGTGCCTCCGTTATTTCAACAAGCGCCTCATCCGGCCTGTCCGTGTAATTGAGAAAAAGCGCACGGATACTCAGAATGAACGGATCGTTCGGATTGAGGTCAACCGCCCGGTCAAGACTGATTTCAGCCTGCCTGAATTGGCGCAAGTACAAGAGAGCAAAGCCAGTCGCGAGATGGCCGTACGCCTCGTCGGGGTCGAGCTGCAGCGCGGTTTTTGCCATCTCCAGTGCGGGATGCAGATAATCTGAATCGTAGTAGACCCAGAAGAATTTGAGGGTCTCGACAACGCCGAGCATGGCGTGGGCGGCAGCAAACCGCGGATCGAGCTTTACCGCCTGGCGCAGAAACGGTTCCGCTTCATGCGCGGCGTCATAGACGGCCGCCAGTTGCAGGGCTCGCAAGTAGAACTCATAGGCCGACATGTTGTCCGTCGGCCGGGCCCTGGCGCGCGATGCAATCGCGGTTCTGGCGTGCCGGCCAGACGCGCCGCAATCATCTGGGTGATTTCGTCCTGGATGGCGAAAATGTCGTCGAGCTCCCGGTCGTAGTGCTCGCCCCAGATGTGAACTGTTGAAGATGCGTCGATCAGCTGAACGGTGACCCGCACCCGGTTGCCGATCTTCCGCACGCTGCCTTCGACGACGTACTGGACGCCAAGTTTCTTCGCCACCTCGGCCACGTCATTGGCCTTGCCACGGAACTGGAAGGAAGAGTTCCGCGCAATGACCAGAAACTCCCTGAACTTGCCAAGCTGGGTGATGATGTCTTCGGTTATCCCGTCGCTGAAATAGTCCTGTTCCTGGTCGCCGCTCATGTTGTCGAAGGGAAGAACGGCGATGGACGCTCTGGACGGCGCCGTAGCCTCTGCCGTAGCCGCGAAGGGCCTGGGGCCAGCATATTTATAGCCGCGACCATGCACGGTTGCGATCATCTCGGCAGACAGCTGCTTTCGCAGCGCCGAAATGTGAACCTGCAGCGTGTTCTCCTCCACCACCAGGCCGGGCCAGACCGCATCGAACAGTTCGGTCTTGCCGATCACCTCATCCGGCTTCTCGAGCAACATGGCGAGGATGTCGAAGGAACGCGCCGAAAGCTCCACCGGCCCTTTCGGCCCCAGCAGCAGCCGTTCGGCGCGTTTCAGACGATAGTTCCCAAACTCCAGGTCCATCGGCCAAGAATCCATCCTCGCGGGCAAGATAGTCGAAGATGGCCCTTAAGGCGAACTTCAGGGCTGTTCAGGTCTCTTCAGGTCCAGGCCAAGGACCTGAGGGGGAAGCAGTGTCATCCTCACCTTCACAGGAGGACGCCATGACTGACATCTCCACCACCGCCCCGACCACCGTCCGACGCCTTGGCCTATCACGGCTAAGCTTTCCCAGGCTTGCAATCGGCGCATCGCTCGACGCCCTATTCAGTTTGATGGGCGATGCACTCAAAATGGCCTATATGGCCCCCTACACCAGTCGTCGCCAACCGCAGATCGTCCCGGATGAGGATCTCGAAGGCCGAGATCCCAACTGGTGACCTGCAAGTCCTCATTGGCTAGGTTGAGCCCGCGCCCTAGTTCACACTGTCGAATTTCTGCAGGTCGACCGGCGCTGCCTTGCGCAATTCGACATCGTCCAGCGAGGCGTTTTCCAGCGCCACCCGCGCCGCCGCGTCGATATTGTGGATCATGTCCTGGATATCGGCGTCGCCATGTGCCGGGTTCATGGCGATCATCACCGTGCGGTTGAGGATATCGAGCGAGCCCTTGCCGAGGTCGTCGGCATAGGTGAGCCGCAGCCCCTTGTTCTCCTGCAGCGTGTAGGGATTGAGCGCCGGATGGTGCGCACCCTCATGCATCAGCACCTGGTCCCACTGGGTGAAATTGTGGCGGCCGGTCTTGCCGGCAATGACGCTCGGAATGGTCTTCGAAAAAGTCTGTGCCGCCTGCTCGTTCGGCAGCAGGTACATCACCTGCGCCGAGCAATCGTCGTCCGGGCTGTTCATCGGCGACGGCGTCAGGCCGAGATTGCCGAGATGGCTTGTGCCGGCCAGCACCATCTTCTTCTCCGCCCGCATCGCCTCGATGATGCCGTCCAGACGGTCGAGCTGGACGTTGAGCATCGCCCCCATCAGTTCCGACGCCCGCGCGCCGATGCCGGCGAACGGCTTGATGCTGTCGCTGCGGCCCTGCCAGTAGAAATGACAAGGATCGATGGCGCAGCGCGCCCGCTCCGCCACTTTTGGATCGCTGGTGGCGATGCCGCCGCCCTCGCCCGATGTCATGTTCTTGAAGTAGTTGAAGGAGTAGGCGCCGGCGTGGCCGATCGAGCCAAGCTTGCGGCCCTCATAGCCGCCGCCAATGCCCTGGCAGACATCTTCCAACACCAGCAGGCCGCGTTTGGCCGCGATGTCCATGATCGCGTTCATGTTGCAGGCGGCGCCCCACATATGGACCGGGATGACCGCCGTGGTGCGCGGCCCGATGGCATCGCGCAAGGCTATGGGATCGATGGTCAGGCTCTCGTCGATGTCGACAATGACAGGAATGGCGCCGACCGACAGCACGGCGGTGGCCGTCGCCATGTAGGTGTGCGCGGGCACCAGCACCTCGTCGCCGGGGCCGATGCCGAGGCCGATCAGGCCTGCGGCGAGCCCGTAGGTGCCGCTGGCCGCCAGCGCAAAGTGCTCGACGCCGAGATGCCGGGCATAGCGGGCCTCGAAGCGGTCGCATTCGCTGTCCTTGCCGTAGCGAAACAGCGCGCCTGAGCGGATCACCCTGGCAATGGCTTCGATTTCTTCCTCACCGGCACTGTACATGGCGGCCTCCGTTCCTTGATGGTGTGGACAGCTGTACGCTCACCGGCACTGTTTGAAAGAACCACTCCGCCGCGATCTGACCAAGCCATCCCGACGCCGAAAGTTCTGATTGTCGGCGACCAACGGGGCCAAGTATCGCGCCCGGCAGGAAAATCGTACCCATCCGAATTCGGCAAAGTGGCCCTGTCGGAAAGGCCGGTTTGGGCGTTCCATTCCGGCCAGTTGGGCAAACGGTCGGGTTCCATGCAAGACGGGACACACTTTGGAAGACCCGAGGCGCCGCGTGGCCGGCGATCAAGGGGCCATCCATGAGCGGACCCGCCTCCGGCCGCAGGATCGTGCTGCACGAAGACGATGTCGGCATGTGCCACGGCGCCAACAGCGCCTTCCTCGAACTGAGCCGGTTGGGCGTGTGCAGTTCGGGCGCAGTGATGGTGCCTTGTCCGTGGTTCCTCGAAATGGCCGAAAGTGCAGCCGCCGAGCCCAGGCTCGACCTCGGCGTTCACCTGACGCTGAACAGCGAAAAGCAGCACTATAAATGGCGGCCGCTGACCGCGCCGTCGCGCGCGGCCGGCCTGACCGACGAACTCGGTTTCTTCTGGCCGGATGTGGCGACGACCCGCCGCAAGGCGGTGCCGCAGGCCGTCGAGACCGAGCTTCGCGCCCAGATCGACACCGCCTATCGCGCCGGCATCGATGTCACCCATCTCGACGCGCATATGGGCGCGGCGCTGTCGCCGGAGTTCTGCGACATCTATATCAGGCTCGGACTGGAATACCGGTTGCCCGTCCTGTTGACCAAAACGCTGTCGGCCTATTCGCCCAACGACAATCTGGTCGGCGTTACCGAGGAGGCCTTCCAGCGCGGCGTGGCGCAGGCGCGCGCCAGCGGCTTTGCCATCTTCGATGCCGCCATCCAGACGACCTGGGGCCGCCCTCGTTCCAGGCCGATCGAGCCAGCCTACAGGGCGCTGGTCGAGGGCGTGCGCGAAGGCCTGACCTTCTTTTGCCTGCATTTCAATGCGCCGGGCGAACTCGAGCTGATCGAGCCGCGGGCGGCCTATATCCGCACCGAGGAATATGAGCTGTTCCGCGACCAGGGCTTTCGCGATTGGCTGGCCGCACAGCCGCTCGACATCATCGGCATGAAGCCGTTGCGCGAAGAACTGCGCACCGCGCTGTCGGCCGGGCGATCGACAAGAACAGCCCGCGGCAGCGCTGCGGGCGAACAGCAATCGGCATCGGCAAAGGCCCGCAAAGTGGCCAGCCGATCCTCGACGTGAGCCGGGCACGCGACCGGCAAACGTGAGAGAACGGGAACTGTAACGGTGAATGGGAGAATGACATGAAGACTGTTCTGAAAATGGCACTGGGCGCCCTTGTCTCGGCGGGCGTGCTGGCAGGCGTGGCGCATGCCGCCGGCCTGAAGGACCCGAAGGATGTTCGCATCACCTTCGTCGTGCATGGCTCGGCCTCCGATCCCTACTGGTCCGTGGTCAAGCGCGGCGTCGATGACGCGGCGGCGCTGACCGGCGCCAAGGTCGAATATTACGCGCCGCAGGTCTTCGACGTGGTCGAGCAGGCCAGGCTTCTCGACGCTGCGATCGCCACCAACCCGGACGGCATCGCCGTCTCGATCGCCGACGCCAATGCGCTCGGCAAATCCGTCAAGGCCGGACTGGCCGCCAACATCCCAATGGTGGTGCTCGATTCCGGTGAAAAGGAAGGCGCCGAGCTCGGCACGACGCTCTATGTCGGCACCGTTTCCGAATATGATTCCGGCAAGAAAGCCGGCGAGCGGCTGGCCAAGGAAGGCACGCTGAAAGTCGTCTGCATCAACCACGAGGTCGGCAATGTCAGCCTCGACCAGCGCTGCCAGGGCCTCAACGATGGCCTGAAGCCATCCGGCGGCGGTACCGAGGTTCTGGCCGTGTCGCCCGATCCGGCCGACGTCCAGCGCCGCACCGAAGCCTATCTGTCGGCGCATCCCGACACCCAGGCCGTCTTCGCCCTCGGCGCCACGGCCGCCAATCCCTTGATCCCGCTTTTCCGGCAGAAGGAACTGTTCGGCAAGATCAAGCTCTACACGTTCGACATCAGCCCCGAAGTTCTGGACTCCGTCGTTGCCGGTGAGATGGGCTTCGGCATGGACGCCCAGCAATATCTGATGGGCTACCTCCCAGTCATCTATCTGGTCGAGCACGCCACGCATGGCTTCTGGCCGCAGAACAATTCCTACACCGGCCCGCTGTTCATCGACTCGCCCGACAAGGCCAAAGCAATCCTGGCTTTGGCCAAGGACGGCATCCGCTAGTCAGGCAAACCAACCGGGGAAGCGCGTAGTGCCGCCTCCCCGGTGTCTGGTCGACATTGCGAAGTGAGCGATTGGGGAGCCTAATGGCGGTCGTGGAAGACAAGGCGATACCTCCAGCTGAGTTGCAGGCGACGGACCGTTTCGGCATGACGTCGAAGCGGGCCGCCGGCGCCGACGAGCGGCTGGCCAGCACCGGCAGGCTGACCCAATGGCTGCGCCGGCCGGAAGCGGGTGCGGCCGGCGGCTTGCTTGCCACCATCATCATCTTTGCGCTGCTGCCGGGCGCGGCGAACCTTTACTCGCTGCAAGGCTCGATGACCTTCCTGACCCTGTCGGCGGAACTCGGTATCGTCGCCACCGCCGCCGCCCTTCTCATCATCGCCGGCGAGTTCGACCTCTCGGTCGGTTCGATGGTCGGCTTCGCCGGCGTCGTCATCGGCCTGACCGTCAAATATTGGGGCCTGCCGCTGTGGGGCGGCATCGCTTGCGCCTTCGCGGTGGCCATCCTCACCGGCTATCTCAACGGCCTGATCGTGGTGAAGACCCGCCTGCCCTCCTTCATCGTCACGCTGGCCTCGCTCTACATTTTGCGCGGGCTGTCGATCGGCATCACCCGCGCCGTCACCGGCCGCACCCAGATCCCTTACATCCTGGAAGGCGCGCCGGATCCGGCGACCGCCGGCCTGTTCAACGGCCATTTGTTCACGGGCCTGTTCCACTGGATGGGCACGCAAGGCTGGATCGCCACCCGCAGCGACGGCATCCCTTTCGTCGTCGGCATCCCGATGTCGATCGTCTGGTGGCTCGGCCTGACGGCGCTGGCCGGCTATGTGCTGACGCAGACCAAATACGGCAACTGGATGTTCGCCACCGGCGGCGACCTGATCGCCGCCCGCAACGTCGGCGTGCCGGTCGACCGGGTCAAGATTGCCCTGTTCGTCTACACCGCTTGCGCCGCCACCTTGCTCGCCACCATCCAGGTCATGGAAGCCGGCTCCGCCGACACCACGCGCGGCCTGCTCAAGGAGTTCGAGGCGATCATCGCCGCCGTCATCGGCGGCGTGCTGCTCACCGGCGGCTACGGCACCGTCTATGGTGTGCTGTTCGGCGCATTGATATTCGGCCTGGTGCAGATGGGCATCTTCTACACCGGCATCGACACCGACTGGTTCAAGGTCTTCCTCGGCATCGTCATTCTGATGGCGGTGCTGGTCAACAACTACATCCGCCTGAAGGCGCTCGGGCGCGGAGGCGGCAAATGACTGAACCGGCCCAGAACATCCAACCGGCGATGGAACTGCGCGGCGTGTCGATGAATTTCGGCTCGGTGCGAGCCCTGCAGGACATCGACATCAAGGTCTATCCGGGCGAGGTGCACTGCCTGCTCGGCGACAATGGCGCCGGTAAGTCGACGCTGATCAAGGTGCTGTCCGGCGTCTACAGGCCGACCAAGGGCCAAATCCTCGTCGACGGCAAGCCGGTCTCCTTCCGCAGCCCGCGCGACGCGCAGGATCTTGGCGTTGCCACCGTCTTCCAGGACCTCGGCATGATCTCGCTGATGTCGATCACCCGCAATTTCTTCCTCGGGCGCGAACCGACGAAGAGCAGCCTGCCCTTCTCGCGCATAGACAAGGAGCGCGCCAACACCATAGCCAGGCAAGCCATGGCCGATATCGGCATCGACGTGCGCGACCCGACACAGGCCGTCGGCACGCTGTCGGGCGGCGAGCGCCAGTCGGTGGCGATTGCGCGCGCCGTGCATTTCGGCGCCCGCGTGCTGATTTTGGACGAGCCGACCTCGGCGCTTGGCGTGCATCAGGCGGCGATGGTGCTGAAGTTCATCATCGAGGCGCGCATGCGTGGTCTCGCCGTCATCTTCATCAGCCACAACATCCACCACGCCTATCCGGTCGGCGACACCTTCACCCTGCTCAATCGTGGCCGCAATCGCGGCACTTACGCCAAGTCGGACATCTCGCGCGACGAGGTGATCTCGATCATGTCGGGCGGCGAAGATTTGAAGGCGGTCGAAGCGGAGATCGCCGGCCTGCTGGCCCAGATCGGCAACCGGCCGTCAGCCGCGCCGTGAGTCCATTTCAGAGAACAATCGCATGAGCAGGATACGCGTCGGGGTGATCGGCGCCGGCATGATTTCGCAGGTCGAGCACATCCCCAATCTGATGCGCCTCAGTGACCTGTTTGAACTCGTCGGGGTCGCCGATCCGTCAAAAATCTCGCGCCAGTTCGTCACCGACACCCATGGCATCGCCAACTTCGAAACGCCCGACCAGCTCTTCGACCAACGTCTCGACGCGGTCGTCATCGGCTCACCCGATCCGCTGCACTATGAGCAAGTTCTAGCAGCATTGGCGCGCGGGCTGCACGTCTTTTGCGAAAAGCCGCTCTGCTATTCGCCGGCGGAAATCGCCGAGATTGTCGCCGCGCGAGACAAGGCCGGCAAGGTCATGCAGGTCGGCTATATGAAGCGCTTCGATCCGAGCTATCGGCTGGCGCTTGCCTCACTGCCCGGCACGGCGGGGACGCTGCGTTCGGTCTCGGTCGAAGTCAACGATCCCGACGCCTGGCCGTTCATCGCCCATCACCGCTATGTCAGAGGCACCGACATTCCAAAGGAGCTGATCGCCGCTGCCGTGGCCAAGCAGAAGCATCAGGTCGAGAGCGCCGTCGGCATGCCGCTGACCGATCTGGCTTTCCGTGGATTTACCGGCGCTTACAGCTCCGCCTTGATTCACGATGTGAATGCCGTGCACGGCCTGCTCGACGCGCTGCATGTGCCGGATGGCGACATCGTCGGCGCGCAGATCTTCGCCAATGGCGATGGCGGCCAGGGCGCTGTCAGGCTGCTCGGCGGCCAGGCGCTATGGACCATGACGCATCTGGCGGTGCCAAAGCTTGCCGACTACAAGGAGCGCATCACGCTGTTCTTCGACGATGCCAGCCTTGAGCTCGAATTCCCCTCGCCCTGGCTCAACCACCAACCGACCCGGCTGACGGTGAAAACATCGGACGGCTATACGCTCTCGAAAAGGGAGCTGCGCGCCGGCTATGCCGAGGCCTTCGTCGAGGAAATGCGCGGCTTCTGGGGCGCCATCGTCAATGGCGAGCCGGTGGTCAACCCGCCCGAACACGCTGCCCGCGACCAGGTTTTGCTGATCGGCCTGACCCGGCAACATCTGGCAACCGCGCCGGCCGGCTGAGTTTCAGCACATCCTACCGGGATCGGATGACGCCGTCGGTGTTGGCCAACAGCTTGCGCACCGCGTTGCGCGCCGCATCCGGCCGCTGCAGGCGGACGGCCTTCTCGATCGCCTCATGCAGTTTCTGCGCGTGTTGCAGGTCGTCGAGCTCGCGCGTCGTATAGGCGAAGAGATGGTCGAATGCCGATTCGATCAGCACCCCGAGCGGCACCAGCAGGTCGTTGCCAGAGGCCCGCAGGATGGCCAGATGAAAGCGCGTATCGGCGCGGGTGCGCTCTTGCAGGTTGGTCGCGTCGCCCATCTCGCGGCAGGCCTGGCTGATCTCGGCCATCTGCGCGTCTGTGCGCCGCATCGCGGCGAAGGCGGTCGCCTCCGGCTCGATGATGTGGCGGAACTCCTGCACGGTTTTCAGGAAAACCTCGCGGTCGGGCGATGTCGCGTACCAGGCGAGCACGTCGCGATCGAGCAGGTTCCAGCGCTCCTTCGGCTCGACCCAGCTGCCGATTTTGGGGCGTGATGCCAAAAGGCTTTTGGCCATCAGCATCTTGATAGCCTCGCGCACCGCCGAGCGGCTGACATTGAAGGTTTCGGACCATTTGGCTTCGTTGGGCAGGATGGTTCCCGGCGGATAGTCGCCGCGCACGATCCTGAGACCAATTTCATTGGCCAGCGACCCATGCACGCTCGAGCCGGGCACGCGTGTCGCGTCGGCGCGACGAACACCGGCGGGGTGCTCGGCAGGCGCCGCCTTGGCAGGCGCTTTTGTCTTATTCGGCTTCCCGTCCGGCATGCATCCACAAAGTCTGGATTCCGAAAACTGTCAAGCCGGCGAAACGGGCTGGGCCGCAAAGCCCGCTTCTATGCACAGATCAGCATTGGATTGCGGGCGATACGCTCCCTCTCAGGCCGTCTTAACGTATTTGCGCCAGCTGTGTTCGGGCCGGAAGCCGAGCATATCGCGCGCCTTCCGGTTTGACAGCAGCGTCTCATATTCGCCGAGCTCGGCCTTGACCGGCACATCGGGATAGAACCGCTTCAACAGTTCGGCTGTCGGCAGGTCCGACGAGGTGTCGTCATTGGCCGCGTTGAAGACCTGAAAGCCGAGCCCGTCCTTCTCGACCGCGCGCAGCGTGATCTGGCCGAGATCGCGCGCGTCGACATAGCTCCACGCGATGCGCTTGCGGAAACCCGGATCGGCGAACCACTTCGGAAACAGCGAATATTCATGCGGCTCGATGACGTTGCCGATGCGCAAGGCGTAGATGTCGGTGCCGTTGCGCTGCGCAAAAGCGCGCGCCGTGTGCTCGTTGACGACCTTGGACAGCGCATAGCTGTCCATCGGATCGACGTCGTACGCCTCGTCGAGCGGGAAATATTTGGGGTCGCGCGGCTCGTTGGCGAACACCACGCCATAGGTCGTCTCGCTGGAGGCGATGATCACCTTGCGGATGCCGAGTTTCACCGCCGCTTCGATGACATTGTAGGTGCCCATCGCGTTGATGCGGAACACCTCGTTGTCGGTGGTGATCATGATCCGCGGGATGGCCGCAAAATGCACCACGGCGTCGACCGGCTGCGGGCGCAGCGACGGATCGAACTCGTGCAGGCCCATATAGCTCGACAGCGCGTTGAATACCTGCCCGCTGTCGGTGATGTCGGTGATCAGCGTGCGCACCTTGGGATTGTCGAGCGGCTTGGTGTCGATGTTGAGCACCTGGCAGCCCTGCTCGACCAGATACTGCACGACGTGACGCCCAGCCTTTCCGCTGCCGCCGGTGAACATGATCCGCTTCGTCATTTTGGTCTCCACATCTCGAAGGATTTTTGTGTATTGTCAGACAATATTGCATTCTGCAACCGCATACGGCAAAAACAGCAGGGCAATTATCAATAATCCAGACAGGACGGACGATATGAACACGACTGCCGCGAGCGAGAAGATCGGCTTCATCGGGCTTGGCCTGATGGGGCATGGGATCGCCAAGAACATCGTCGACAAAGGCTATTCCCTGACCTTTCTCGGCCGCAAGAACCGCAAGCCGGCGGAAGACCTGCTTGGCCGGGGCGCCACGGAAGCGTCGACCCCGCGCGACGTCGCCGCGGCCTCCGATATTGTCTTCATCTGCGTCACCGGGTCGCGCGAAGTCGAGGCCATCATTCGTGGCCCCGGCGGCCTCAAGGAGGGCCTGAAGAAGGGCTCGGTGGTCGTCGACTGCTCGACCTCCGATCCGGTGTCGACGGTGGCGCTGGCGGCCGAACTGAAGGGGCTCGGTGTCGACTTTGTCGACGCCCCCCTCAGCCGCACTCCCAAGGAAGCCTGGGAAGGCACGCTCGACGCCATGGTCGGCGCGCCTGATGCGCTTTTTGCGCGCGTGAAGCCTGTCATCGAAACCTGGGCCGGACGCATCGTCCATATTGGCGGCACTGGCGATGGCCACCGCATGAAGCTGCTCAACAATTTCATTTCGCTGGGCTATGCCGCGATCTATTCCGAGGCGCTGGCGCTGGCCGAGAAGGTCGGCATTTCGCCGGCGCGTTTCGACAGCGTCATCCGCAACGGCCGCATGGACTGCGGTTTCTACCAGACCTTCATGCGCTGGACGCTGGAGGGCGACCGCGACGCCCACAAATTCTCAATCTCCAACGCCTTCAAGGATCTCACCTATCTGGAATCGATGGCGGGCGCCGCAAGCATCGCCAACCCTCTGGGCAATGCCACCAAGAATTCGTTCGCCGGCGCCCATGCCACCGGTCCGGCCGAACAGTTCGTGCCGATGCTGGCGACGCATATCGGCAAGGTCAACGGTGTCGACCTGATGCCCAGCAAGGACGGCAAGAAGCAAACGATTTGAGGCGCCGGCAAGCGTCAGCGCCGCGACCGGCGGACAACGTCGTCGGTATTCGCAAGCAGCCGATGCACCGCATTGCGCGCGGCGGCGGGTTGCTGCAGGCGGATGGCCTTCTCGATCGCCTCATGCAGCGCCTGCGCCCGCCGCTGGTCGCTGGTTTCGCGCGTGACGAAGACAAAGAGGTGGTCGAGCGCCGATTCGATCAGCACGCCGAGCGGCACCAAAAGGTCGTTGCCCGAGGCTCGCAGGATGGCGAGGTGAAAACGCGTGTCGGCGCGCGTGCGCGCCTGCAGGCTTGTCGCCTCCCCCATTTCGCGGCAGGCCTGGCTGATCTCGACCATCTGCTCTTCCGAGCGCCGCACGGCGGCGAAGGCGGACGCTTCCGGCTCTATGATGTGGCGGAATTCCTGCACGGTGCGCAGGAACGCTTCGCGGTCCGGCGCCGTCGCATACCAGGCGAGCACATCGCGATCGAGCAGGTTCCAGCGCTCTTTCGGCTCGACCCAGCTGCCGATTTTGGGGCGCGATGCCAAGAGGCTTTTCGCCATCAGCATCTTGATCGCCTCGCGCACCGCCGAGCGGCTGACGTCGAACGTCTCGGACCACTTGGCTTCATTGGGCAGGATGGTTCCCGGCGGATAGTCGCCGCGCACGATCCGCAGACCAATCTCGTGGGCCAGCGAGGCATGCACGCTCGAACCCGGAACCCTCGTGGCGTCGGCACGACGAACGGCAGCCGGAAGGCTGGCCAGCGCATCGACCCGGGCGCGTCGCTTTCTTGATTTTTCGTCCGGCATCCACGTTCCAGTGCGTCGGCTATCCGTCGCGGGAGATTGTCCGGAGTTTGTCCGCACCCTGCGAAATCTTCGCCGAAAATACGAAACCATGGGCATGCGAAAGCCGGAGCTGCTGCCCCGACAATGCTGCTTCGTCCATTGTCATTGAAACCGATGTGACGGGGCGCCCGTCAAACGGACGCCCCGAAATCGCGGCCTACTTCTGGATGCAGGTGTCGACTGTGTCCTTGGTGCATTCGTCGAGACCGGTGAACACCGGATCGGCGACAGGCTTGCCGGTGATCAGGTCGATCATCACCGACGGCGCCTTGTAGCCCATCTCGAACGGCCGCTGGCCGACGAGTGCGGTGACGAGGCCGTCCTTGGCGATCGCCACTTCGTCGCCGATCGTGTCGGCGGCGCCAATGACGAAGTCGTTGCTGGCGATGCGGTCCTTGAGCGGGCCGAACAGGTCGCGATAGGGCTGCGGGGCGCCGAACAACGGCCAGCCGCCCATGATGCCGAACGCATCGAGCTTCGGGTTGGCGGCGAGGATGTCGGTCATCGCCTGCACGCCCTTGGCGCCGTCGTCATTGGTGAACACCGGGCAGCCGGCAACTTCGGTCCAGCCACCTTCGCCGGCCAGCGCCGCGAGGCCTTCCTTGCCCGACAGTGCGTCGCGCATGCCTTGCGCGCGGCGCAGGATGTTGTCGGCCGCAGGATTGCCCTCGATCGTGCAGATCGTGCCGCCGTTCGGCTTGCCCTTCTTGATGTACTCGCCGATCTTGTGACCCATCAGATAGTTGTCGGTGCCGAGATAGGTCTTGCGCAGTGCCGCATCGTCCTTGCTGAGGTCGGCGTCGAGCGTCATGATCGGGATCGTCGGATTGGCGGTCTTGATCGTCTGCGCGATCAGCGGCGCGTTGGACGGCGAAATCGCCATCGCCACGGTATCGGCCTTGCTCAGCATGTCCTGCACGATCTGGGCTTCGCCGGCCTCGTCAGAGGTCGAAGCCGGACCGGTGTAGAAGCATTCGTACTCCGAGCTGGCGTTCTCCTTGTTCCATTTCTCGCAGCCCTGATGGATGGCTTCGAAGAACGGATTGTCGAGACCCTTCACGACGATGACGAGCTGTTTCTTGGCCATGGCCGGCCCGGCGCCCAGCGCCATGACGGCGGCAGTGGCGAGCAATAGTGATTTCCTCATGTCAGTCCTCCCGTTGAAATAGACGGACACGGCGTGCCCGCCACACAGATCAACCCGGATGCGCGATGACAGAGGGTCGTTTTGCGAGCGCTCATGTCTTCAAGCCAGGTCGATAAGTATTTTCAGATGCGGCCTCGAACCGGACAGCAAATAAGCCGTTGCCGAATCCTTGACCCATAACCTCCGACGATCCCTTCATCCGACCGGCATCGGGGATCGACTATTCTCCTCCGATGCTTAGCTAATATCGGCTCGCCGCCAACGTCAATGCTATTTGTCCTACAAAACGGATTTTTAGAAAAAGAAGTGCCCCAATTCGCCCGGCAATTGATTGACGCGCGCCGGCTTTTGCGTAAAAGAACGCTGTCGCCGTTTCCGGGAGGAGCTGGAAAGAGCGAGCCTGAGGCAGAATAACTGCCCGGCACAATGGGGAAGGAAAAGGCTGGTGGCGGTTCTCGAACTCACCAATATTTCAAAGCATTTCGGCGCCATCCAGGCGGTCAACGATGTGTCGCTGTCGATCGAGCCCGGCCAGGTGGTTGGCCTGATGGGCGACAACGGCGCCGGCAAATCGACGCTGGTCAAGATGATCGCCGGCAATTTCCACCCGAGCCACGGCACGATGCAGATGGACGGCAAGCAGTTGATCCTGCACAAGCCGGTGGAAGCACGCCAGCACGGCATCGAGATCGTTCACCAGGACCTGGCGCTGTGCAACAATCTGACCGCCGCCGCCAACGTCTATCTCGGCCGTGAACTGCGCCGCGGCGTAGGGCCGTTTCGCATTCTCGACTATGCCGCGATGTACAAGCGCGCCGGCCAGATCTTTGCCGAACTGAAGTCGGAAACCCGCCCACGCGACCTCGTCAAGCAGATGTCCGGCGGCCAGCGGCAAGCCGTGGCGATCGCCCGCACCAGGCTGTCGCAGGCCAAGATCGTGCTGATGGACGAGCCGACGGCGGCGATCTCGGTCAGGCAGGTGGCCGAAGTGCTGAACCTCATCCGCCGGCTGCGCGACCAGGGCATCGCGGTCGTGCTAATCAGCCACCGCATGCCCGACGTCTTCGACGTTGCCGACCGCGTCATCGTCATGCGGCGCGGCCGCAAGGTCGCCGACAAGGCGATCGCGTCGAGTTCGCCCGAGGAAGTCACCGGGCTGATCACCGGTGCCATCGAGCAAGTCGCATGAGTGCGGCAAATCAGGAATTCGCCACGTTGGCGCGGCTCATCGCCGGCAGGAAAGGTCGATAATGGCTGTCACCCTTGATCAGACGATCGCGCAGAAACAGCACACTATTTTCTCGCGTATATTCGCCAGCCAGACCTTCTGGGTGGTCATCGCCGTCATCCTCGCCTGCATTTTCCTGTCGTTTGCCACCGACGCCTTCGCCACGCCGAAGAACCTCTACAACATCACCCGCAACATCACCTTCGTTGCCATCATCGCGCTCGGCATGACCTTCGTTATCATCACCGGCGGCATCGACTTGTCGGTCGGGTCGGTGCTTTGCCTGTCTTCGATGGTGCTGGCGGTAACCATGCATGCTGGCTACTCGATCGAGGTCGGCATTCTTGCCTCGATCGCCACCGCGCTCGCCATCGGCGCCTTCAACGGCATCATGATCGCCTATCTGGGCTTTCCACCCTTCGTGGTGACGCTCGGCATGCTGTCGATCGCGCGCAGCCTGGCCATGGTTGCGTCCAACAACACCGTCGTCTTCCAGTTCGGACCGGATCACGACAAGCTTCTGGCGCTGGGCGGCGGCGCCTGGGTGTTCGGCATCGCCAATCCGGTGCTCTACATGATCCTGCTGGCGCTGATTACCGGCTTCACGCTGCGCTGGACGAAATTTGGCCGCCACATCTTCGCCATCGGTGGCAATGAGCATGCAGCGACGCTGACCGGCGTTCCGGTGCGCCAGATCAAGGTGGCCGTCTATATGATCTCGGCACTGGCCGCAGGCATCGCCGGCATCATCCAGACCGGCTGGCTGGGCGCCGTCACCACCAATCTCGGCACCGGCATGGAGCTTCAGGTGATTGCCGCAACCGTCATCGGCGGCGCCAACCTGGCCGGCGGTGTCGGCACCGCCTTCGGCGCCATCGTCGGCGCGGCGCTGATCGAAGTGATCCGCAACAGCCTCGGCCTGCTCGGCATCAATGCCTTCTGGCAAGGCGTGTTCATCGGCGGCGCCATCCTGCTGGCGGTGCTGTTCGACCGGCTCCGCAACTTCAGGCGCGAAGAATAAAGGCGACAGCGCCGGCGCAAGCCGGCCTATCGTCCAGTCTGAAAATCCGCCGCCGTGGCACGCAGGTGTCACCGGTCCCGCGCATGTGCCTTGACGCGGGCATGACGCGCGCCGCACTATCCCCCGGCAGGCGAAGGGAGGCCAGTCGTCTGCGGGAGGATATACCCATGACGGAAGCGATCAGGCTCTATTGGGGCCGGTTCGGACATGTTTCTGTCCTGAATGTCGCCAGCGACTTCGTCACCCATGCCCATGTCGAGGCGCATATCATCATCTGGCTGGAAGGCACGGCCGGCGAAATGACCATCGGCCGCCAGACGGTGCGGCTCGGCCCCGGCACCGCCGCCGGCATCAATTCCTTCGAACCGCACAGCCACGCTCTGTCGTCCGACGGCAAGCCGGGCCTGTTCCTCGCTTTCTACATCGATCCGGATTGGGCCCGCCGCCGCCGCGACATGCCTTCGTCCGCGCCGTTGTTTTCGGTACCTGCGATCACGCTGGAGCCTTGGCTGCACCAGGCGGCAGGCAATCTGCTCGATCATCTGAGCGACAATGAGAGCATCGACGACATCGCCAATTACGAGATCGAGCGCTTCATCGACAGTGTGCTCGATGCCGCCGATGCCTCGGCGCCGCAGACCGTGCGCGCCCGCGTCCACACCTTGCAGGACTTCCGCGTTCGCAAGGCGATCCAGCTGATGAAAGCCAATGTCTGCGAGCGCATCTGCTTCGACGATGTGGCGCGCAGCGTCGGCCTGTCGCGGCCGCATTTCTTCGCTTTGTTCAAGGAACAGACCAATCTGACGCCCAACGTCTATTGGAACACGCTGCGCATGGAGGAAGCGGTGCGCCAGCTGCAGTGGTCGCAGGAGCCGCTGATTTCGGTCGCCTGCAACCTCGGCTTCACCACGCAAGGCAATTTCTCGCGCTTCTTCCGCGATCACGTTGGTGTCCCGCCGACGCTCTACCGCGAGGCGGCGCGGGCCATCACCTGAGCCGGCCCCGCATTTTCAGACGCATCGATAAGCTTTGAAGACTGATTGATAAGCGGCGCCACTGCCGCAGCCCTACCTTGCCGAGCAGCAAAACGCGCAAGGGACCCATCATATGGCGAAAGTCACCATCTCCAGCGTCATCGACGCGCCGGTCGAAAAGGTCTGGGCGCGCATACGCGACTTCAACGGCCTGCCGAGCTGGCACCCGCGCATGGTCGAGAGCCATATCGAAGACGGCAAGGGCGCCGAAACCATCGGCTGCGTGCGCAACTTCCAGCTCGCCAGCGGCGCCCGCATCCGCGAAAAGCTGCTCGACTTCTCCGACGCAAATTTCCTCGTCAGCTATTCAATACTGGAAACGCCGCAGCCGCTCACCAACCACAAGGCGACGCTTCAACTGCGGCGAGTAACCGACGGCGACCGCACCTATGCCGAATGGATCGCAAGCTTCGACGCCGCACCGGAAGACGCCGACAAGCTGGTCGAGGGCATGGGCACCAATGTGTTCCAGGGTGGCTTCAACGCCTTAAAGAGCCACTTTTCCGGCCAAGGCTGAGCGCAAACAAGGGAGCCGGCCATGGCGCTTGCACTGCAGACTTTCTCGACGGTGAAGGACGCGAATGCGGCACTGAAATTCCAGGGCACCCGCTATCTCGGCGGGGGTACGCTCGTGGTCCGCGCGGCCAATGAAGGCGATGTTTCCGTCTCTAGCCTTGTGCACCTGACAGACCCTTCGCTCTCGACCATTGCCGTTGCCGGCGGCAAGGCCCGTATCGGCGCCTCGGTGACCATGGCCGCGATTGCCCGCCACCCGGATCTGGCGCCGCTGGCCCGCGCCGCGCGCGCTGTCGGCGGCCCGGCCATCCGCAACATGGCGACCGTCGGCGGCAATCTGTTCGCGCCGACACCCTATGGCGATTTCACTGTCGCACTGCTGGCGCTGAATGCGACGGTCAGCACGGATGACGGCGAGCTGCCGATCGAGGCCTTCCTGGCCAGCCGTGACAACAGCCGAGCCATCGTCACCGCAGTCGGTTTTGCGATTCCGGCGCAAGCCAGCTTTCGCTTCCTGAAGATCTCCAGGGTCAAGCCGAAAGGCGTCTCGGTGCTCAGCATCGCCGCCGTGCTGGAACAGGCGGCGGATGGCGTCGTGTCCTCGGCGCGGATCGCGCTTGGCTGCATGGCCGACCGGCCGATGCGCGCCATCGCCGCGGAAAAAGCGCTGCTCGGCAGGAAATTGACCCAGGACGGCATCGCGCCCGCTTTGGCTGTCGCCCGCGACGGCACTTCGCCGGCGACCGATCCGATCGCCAGCGCCTGGTATCGCAACGAAGTGCTGCCGGTCCATCTCGGCCGGCTTTTGCTTGCCTGAAAAAATCCGTTGGGGGGCGCGCGCTTGCCCTGCGGGGCAGGCGCGCAAGGAGGAAACGACATGGCAAAGGTCCCGGTTCAATTCACGCTCAACGGCAGCGAAACGGCCGAATTCATCGACAGCGGCACCACGCTGCTCAATGCGCTGCGCGACAAGATCGGCGACACCTCGCCGAAAGGCGGCTGCCACCAGGGCACCTGCGGCGCCTGTTCGGTCATCATCGATGGCGAACTCCGGCTCTCCTGCCTGACGCTGGCAGAGACCTGCAACGGCGCCGCCATCACCACGACATCAGGCCTTTCGCAAGGCGGCGCGCTGCACCCGCTGCAGCGCGCTTTCCTCGACGCCTTCGCCACGCAATGCGGATTCTGCACGCCGGGCATGATCATGGCGGCCAAGGTGCTGCTCGACCACACGCCCAACCCCAGCCGCGACGAGGTGGTCGAGGCATTGTCGGGCAACATCTGCCGCTGCACCGGCTATGAGCCAATCTTCCAGGCGGTGCTGACCGCCGCGCGCGCCAATTCGCAGAACGCGGCCTGAGGGGGGCAAAGATGGAACTGCGCAAGAACTACTTCGCCGACCAGCGCAAGGACGACCTGCACGAGATCGGCCAGCCACGGCCGCGTTCGGATTCGCCCGGCCATGTCACCGGCAAGACTGCCTTTTTCGCCGACCGCAACTTTCCCGGCATGCTGCATTTGAAGATGGTGCGCAGCCCGCATCATCACGCCCGCATCCGCTCGATCGACACGTCAGAGGCGGATAAACATCCGGGCGTGGTCAAGGTGCTGACCGCCAAGGATGTGCCGCACAACGTCTACACCATCCTGATCCTGATCCAGATCGGCCCGGAGGACGAGACGGTGCTGGCCGACGGCAAGGTGCGCTGGAAGGGCGAGGCCGTGGTGGCGGTGCTGGCCGAGACCGAGCGCGCGGCACAAGAGGCCGCCGCCAAGGTCAAGATCGACTACGAGGTGCTGCCGGCCGTCTTCGACATGGAGGAGGCGCTGAAGCCGGGCGCGCCTGTCGTCAACGAGTATCACGGCCAGAACTATTATCTCTATGACAGCGGCGAGTGCCGAAAAGTGCGCTTCGGCGATGTCGAGGCGGGCTTTGCCGGCGCCGATCACATATTGGAGCAGAGCTACCAGTCCTCGCCGATCGAGCACGCGCCGACCGAGACGACCGGCTGCATCGTCGTGCCCGAGGGCAATGACCGCTTCACCTGCTACACCAACACGCAGGCAATGTTCTTCACCCTCGACAATGCCTCGATCATTCTGCAGATGCCCGGCAGCAAATTGCATTTCGTCGGCGGCACCGTCGGCGGCGGTTTTGGCGGCAAGGTCGACGCCATCGTCGAGCCGATCGCCATCCTCGGCGCCAAACTAACCGGACGACCGGTCTGTTTCGTCTACAGCCGCGAAGAAGAGATGCAAATTTCGTCACCGCGCGCGGCCGAAAAGGTCGTCATCAAGGACGGCGTCATGAAGGATGGCCGCATCGTGGCGCGCAAAGTCACCGGCTACACCGATGCCGGCGCCTATTCGCGCCATTCGCCCTATGGCGCGCAGAAGGGCGCCGGACATTATCCCGGGCCTTACACCATCCCCAATGTCTGGATCGACACCTATTGCGTCTACACCAACCGCACGCCGTCGTCGGCCATGCGCGGCTTCGGCGTCACCATCGGCGATTTCGCGCTGGAGGTGCAGATGGACAAGCTGGCGCGGCTGATCGGCATGGACCCGCTCGAATTCCGCTTCATCAACGCCTATCGCGACGGCGACATGAAGGCGCATCGCCAGCCGACCGAAGGTGCGGCCCTGATAGAGTGCATGCAGGAGGCCTCGCGCGCCGCCGACTGGCCGGTGGCGGAAAAGTACCTGGCGATGTCGTCCTACGCGAAGGGAGCTTGAGATGGCGATCAGGCGCGGACGCGGCGTCGCCGCGATCAATTATCCCACAGGCATGAACCTCGGCGGCGACCCGACCCAGGCGCTGGTGCACTCGACCCCGACCGGCAATTTCATGGTGACGCTGTCATCAGTCGATCTCGGCCAGGGCATGAAGCAGATCATGGCGCAGATCTGCGCCGAGACCATCGGCGTGCCGACCGATCGCGTCGTCGTCGACACGGCAGACACCGACACCGGCCCGCACTGCATGGGCACGTTTGCCTCGCGCGGTACGCACCGCGCCGGCAACGCCGTCATCCAGGCGGCGAAGGAAGCGCGCCAGGTGATGCTGGAAGTGGCGGCCGAAGAGCTGGAGGTCAATGCCACCGACCTCGAGACCGACGGCCAGGGCAACATCCTGGTCAAAGGCGCGCCGCAGAAGTCGATCTCGATCTTCGACGTCGCTCTGTCCGCGCATTTCAAGCGTGGCCGCTCGATTTCCGGCCGCGGCATGTTCCTGATCCCGCGCTCATATCCGGAGAAGGAAACCGGCGCGATGAAACCGTCGACCTGCTATGCGCATGCCTGCACGGTGGCGGAGGTCGAGGTCGATGACGAGACCGGCGAAGTCACCGTGCTGACGGTGAAGAACATCTTTGAGATCGGCCGCGCGCTGAACCCGAAAATGGTCGAGCAGCAGCTCGTCGGCGGCTCCTGGATGGGGATCAGCCATGCTCTCTACGAGACCACCGAGCCCTACTACCCCAACCGCGACCATGGCGGCACCGACTTCAACCAGTATCTGATGCCGGGGCCTGGTGACCTTGCCGAGACCGAGATCATCGTGCTGGAGCGTCCCTCGGCCGACGGACCTTATGGAGCCAAGGGACCGGGCGAAATGTGTGCCAACCCGCAAATCCCCGCCGTCGCCAATGCCGTCTTCGACGCCGTCGGCGTGCGCATCGACACACTGCCGATCACGCCGGAGCGCATTTTGCGCGCGCTGAAGGCGCAAGCGGCGAACTGAGGACCGAAATGCCCGCAACAAGCGCTGAGACTGTCGCGACCTCGCCCGAGGCGATGGCGTCGAGCTTGGCTGCTTCGCGCTATCTCGCCGATGAAAGCCTGGCGACCGCCATCTTCCTGGCGATCAGGCTGGGCAAGCCGCTGCTGCTCGAAGGTGCACCGGGTGTCGGCAAGACCGAGGCCGCCAAGGCGATCGCCGAAGTGCTTGGCCGCGATCTGGTGCGGCTGCAATGCTACGAAGGCATCGACGCAGCACACGCGCTCTACGAATGGAACTACCAGCGCCAACTGCTCGCCATCCGCCATGCCGGCGAGCATGAGATCGACATTTATGACGACCGTTTTCTGATCGCCCGGCCATTGTTGCAGGTGCTCAACGCCCCGGAAGAGCGCGTTCTGCTGGTCGATGAGATCGACCGTTCCGACCATGAGTTTGAGGCGCTGCTCTTGGAATTCCTCTCCGATTTCCAGATCAGCATTCCCGAGCGCGGCACCATCCGCGCCGCCGCGCAGCCGATGGTCATCCTGACCTCGAACCGCACCCGCGAACTCGCGGAGGCGTTACGGCGGCGCTGCGTCTACCACTGGATCGGCTACCCCGACGCCGAGCGCGAAGCCGAGATCATCATGCTGCGCGCCGGCGATGTGGCGCAAGCCACTGCGCGCGCCGTGGCGGCAGCCGTGCAAACTATTCGGGCTCGGCCGTTGGCCAAGCCGCCCGGCATCGCCGAGGCCGTCGAATGGGCCAATGCCGCCACCATTTTGGAAAAGGGCGGCAGCCCATGGCCTGAAGCCTTCCGCCGCGCCATCGGGGTACTGATCAAGGACGAGGAGGACCTGTCCTACATCGCACCCGAGCTTGGCCGCATCGTCGAGGAGGCTCTGGGGTGACGTGTGAGGCCCACGGCTCGTTCGCAGTGATGCGGCCTCTCCGGCGCATTCCGCAACGTTGGCRGGACAGCGCCCCCCTCTGTCCTGCCGGACATCTCCCCCACAAGGGGGGAGATCGGCTGTCACCCTGGCTTTCGCTAATCTCCAGCGTTGCAGAATTGAGCGGCACACCAAAGCTGCCAATCTCCCCCCTCGTGGGGGAGATGTCCGGCAGGACAGAGGGGGGCGCCACGGAATGATGCGTGAGGAGAGCTTGCCTCGGACCGCAGCGCCCTTCCTCGGCTTCGCCCGGCTGTTGCGTCGGTACGGCTTTGCCATTGCCCCGGAGCAAATATCCGGCTTCATGCAGGCAGTGACCCTGCTCGGGCCGCGCTCGATGGCCGATATCCGCGAGGCCGCCCTCGCCACACTCGCGCCCTCACCCGACCGCCGCAGTGAATTCGAGGTGCATTTCCGCAGCCACTTCTATGGCGACGTCGCAGCCGTGGTCGAAGGCGATTCCGACGAGGAAACCCGCATCAAGGATGATGGCGGCGCGAGGCAGGAAGAGATCGAGGTGATCAGCCGGCATGAGGGCGGCGAGCTGTCTTCAGGTGCCGAACAGCTAAGCACGCGCGACTTCCAGCGCGACGGCGACGGGCTGGCTGCCTTCCGCCGCAAGCTCGCTTCCGCCCTGCCCGCCCGCCGCTCCTTCCGCACCGTGCGCACGCATTCGCGCGGCAAACTCGATCTGCGCCGTTCGCTCAGGGAAATCGTCAGCGCCGACGGCGATGTGCCGTCGCCGTTGCTGCGCCGCCGCCAGACCGTGCCGCGCAAGCTGCTCATTTTGATCGACGTGTCCGGCTCGATGAAGCTGCACACCGCGGACTATCTCAAGCTGGCGCATGCCGCGGTGCAAGGCGCCGACCGCGCCGAGATTTTCACCTTCGGCACGCGCCTGACCCGCATCACCGGCGCTCTGCGCATTCGCGATCGCAACCAGGCGCTGGCCCGCGCGGCAGCACAGGTCGATGACTGGGACGGCGGCACCCGCATGGGGCCGACGCTGCTCGCCTTCCTGTCAGTGCCGCGCTTTTCCGCCTTCGCGCGCGGTGCGGCGGTGGTCATCCTGTCCGATGCGCTGGAGCGCGGCGACCATGCCGAATTGGAAACGGCGATGCGTCGGCTGAGCGCTCGGGCCTTCCGGCTGTCGCTGGCGACGCCACTCGCCGGCGACCCGCGCTTCCGCCCGGTGACGGCAGCACTTCGCGCCATCCTGCCGCTGCTCGACGATCTCGTCGACGGCTCGTCGCTCGCTGGCCTCACCGATTTCATCCTGTCGCTCGCCCGCCCCGCCCCTGTGGCGGCGACAACCTGGAAGAGGGTTTCGTGATGCAGAAGGCGATCGACGCGCATTTCCACATCTGGCGGCAAAAAGACCAGCCCTGGCTGGTCGGGCCGATGGTGCCGCGCATTTTTGGTCCTTACGAGCCGATCCGCCGCGACTATCCGATCGAGGAATTTCTTCAGGATCAGAACGGCGCCGGCGTCGAGAAGGCCGTCTATGTCCAGACCAACTGGGCCAAGGAGGATTTCGAGAAGGAAGTCGCTTTCCTGCAGAAGACGACCGACGAGACCGGCTGGCCGCACGCCATCGTCGGCTATACCGACATGACCGTGGACGATATCAGGCCCCAGATCGACCGGCTGAAAAAATATCCCCTGCTGCGCGGCGTGCGCATGCAGTTGCACTGGCACGAGACGCCGGCCTTCCGCTTCGCCGCCTCGGCCGATCAGGTCATCGACTCCAAGGTACGCGCCAATGTCGCCCGGCTGAAAGACTATGGCCTGTCCTTCGACCTGCAGCTTTTCCCCGCCCAGATGAAGGACGGGCTGGCGCTGGTCGGCGAAAACCTCGAAACCGACTTCATCCTCACCCATGCCGGCATGCTGACCGGCATGGAGCCAGAGACCACCGAGGCCTGGAAGGCAGGTTTGCGCACGCTTTCGGCGGCGCCGAATTTCTACGCCAAGCTGTCTGGCCTCGGCACCTTCGTCCACCGCAACGACCCGGCGCTGATCGCCTACATTGTCGACAATATGATCGACATTCTGGGCGCCGACCATCTGATGTTCGGCTCGAACTTCCCGATCGAAAAACTGTGGACCAGCCACGCCGAACTGATCAAGGCGCACCGGGATGCGGTGGGGAAGCACGGCGCGGCTGCCGAGGCGGATATCTTCTGGAACACGGCGGAGAAGGTTTATCGGCCGGTGTGAACCGTCACTTTACCTCAAACTCTGGATCGACCGGGATCTGCATAGCCGTCACCAGATGGTTGGTCTGCCCGGCCAGCCCGATGATCGAAATCAGCTCGCCATGCTGCGCATCGGTCATGCCCTTGGCCCGCGCTGCCGCTGTGTGTGAATGGACGCAGTAGGAGCAGCCATTGGCGGTCGACACCGCGATATAGATCATCTCCTTCGTCAGCGGGTCGATGGCGCTGTCGGCAACCATCACCACCTTCAGCTGTTCCCAGATGCGCTTGAGCGCCGGGGGATCATTGGCCAGCCCGCGCCAGAAATTGTTGACGAAGTCGGATTTGCGCGTCGCGCGGATGTCATCGAACACGGCCTTCACAGCCGGGATCTTTTCCACCTCGGCATCGCTGAGAAGTCTTGTCGTGGCCATGGCATTTTCCCTTGGTTGAATCGGTGGATCAGGTTGTTGAATCAGGTCTCGAGCAGAGGCGGCTAACCGGCTTTTCTGATTCAGTTTTCGTGCGTACCGGAGCGCACCCTCGACGATTGGCCGAAGCACCTCAGCTTCGTCATCCTAGGGCGGAGCAGGCGCGAAGCGCCGTTGCGGAGACCCTAGGATCCATTCCGTGACGTCTATCGGAGTGCGCAGCGGCGCAGAATTCTGCACCGTGGCAGCGCATCTGAGTCCCGGCATGGATCCTCGGGTCTGCGCTGCGTCGCTACGCTCCTTGCTCCGCCCGTGGATGACGAAATGACGGGCGCCTCGGCTAGTCTCCACAGTGTTCGACCCAGCGGCGGTCCATTCGCTTCCTGCTTCAGCACCCTAATGCACAGCCGCGTACATGATCTTCTCCTCCGTAGCCTCCGCCGGCGAAAACTCCTCCACAATACGCCCCTGCCGGCACACCAGAATCCGGTCCGACAAGTTCATGATCTCCGGCAGGTAAGACGAGATGACGACGACGGCCAGGCCCTCATCAGCCAGCCGGTTGATGATCTGGTGGATCTCGGCGATGGCGCCGACATCGACGCCGCGCGTCGGCTCGTCGAGGATGACGATGCGCGGCTGCTGCACCAGCCCTTTGCCGATCACCACCTTCTGCTGGTTGCCGCCGGAGAGTTCGACGACGCGCGCATTGTCGTTGATCGCCTTGATGTTCAGCGTCTTGGTCCATTCGGCCGAGAGCTGCCGCATCTCCTGCTGGTTGATCACCCAGGCCTTTTCGCGCCCCGCCGCCAGCAGCCCGCCGAACAGATTTTCGGCGATGCCCATCGTCTCGAAAATGCCTTCGCTTTTGCGGTCCTCGGTGACGTAGACGATGCCGTCAGCCACCGCTTCGCTCGGCACGAGATAGCGCACAGGCCGGTCGTCCAGTTCGATGGCGCCGCCGCGCAGGAAATCGCGCTTGTAGATGCCGGAGACGATCTTGAACGTTTCGGTGCGGCCGGAGCCGATCAGCCCGAACACACCGGTGATCTGCCCCTCGAAGATCGAGAAGGACGTGTTGCGCACGACATTGCTCATCGAGATGTCCTGCACCGACAGCACCTTCTTGCCCGCCTTGCGCAGCTTGGCCTCGTCGCGCTGGCGGTAGATCTGCCCAGACAGCGTGCGCCCGACCATGGCAGCGACGATCCTGTCGCGGTCGAAGGCAGACGTGTCGTCGGTGATAACCAGCTCGCCGTCGCGCAAAATGGTGATGCGATCGGCAATCAGCAGCGCCTCTTCCAGCGCGTGGCTGATGAAGACGATCGACACGCCATTCGCCTTCAGCCGCCGGATCAGCGCAAAGAAATGCCGCTTCTCCTCCGGCGTCAGCGTCGCCGTCGGCTCGTCGAATATGATGATCTCGGCATTGTGGTGGACGGCGCGCGCGATCTCGACCATCTGCCGCTTGGCCGCTCCCAGCGTAGCCACCATAGCGTTGGGGTCGACGGGAAAGTTCAGCGACTGCAAAAACTGCTGCGCCGAGATGTACGTGCCGCGCAGCCGGTTGAGGAATTTTTCGGTGCCGAGATAGAGGTTCTGCGCCACAGTCATCGACGGCACCAGGCTGGTCTCCTGGAACACCATGGCAATGCCGGCTTCAAGCGCCGCGTGCGGCGAGGCGTAGGCGATCTCCTGGCCTTTGTGGAACATCTTGCCCGAGGTAGCGTCGACGACCCCGGCGATGATCTTGGTCAGCGTCGATTTTCCGGCGCCGTTCTCACCGAGCAGGGCATGGATCTCGCCCTTGCGCAGTTCGAAGCTGACATTCTTCACCGCGGGCACACCGCGATACGTCTTGGTGACGTTCTCGAGACGAACGATCGGTTCCATCAGAACCCTCCCGAAGCGATGTCGATGGACAGCACGCAGTCGCCGCCTCTGGAGGCTATGAACAACTGGCCATTCTTTTCGACGACGCTGCAGATGCCATGACGCGTGCCGTTGGCGCGGCTGTGCAGGCTGAATTGCGGCTGGAGCTTGTGGTCGAGTTTGACCACCAGCCCATAGGAGCGGCTCGGCGACCACGGCTTGTGGATGCCCATGGTGCGGATGCCGCCGCATTGCAGCGGTTCGAGAAAACTGCGGTTGGAAGCCAGCGCCGGTGCGATCCAGTAGGCAGGCGGCACCTGCTCGATCATGTCCTGCCGGTAGTGCGTCTCCTGCAGAGCGAATTCGATCAGCCGGTTGCGCGGCGCAAACAGGGTGAGCCAGGCGCCGCCATCGGCCGAAGGCGACAGCCGCGAGGGATAACCGGGCAGATGCGTCAGCACCGTCGAGCGGTCGCCCGTCGCGCCGTCAAACCGCACCAGTTGGTGACGCCAGCTTTCGCTGACCAGCACATCCCGACCGATGGGATAAAGCCCGTAGGGGAAAGCAATGTTGGAAGCCACTTTGCGGAAGTCACCGCCCGCAGCATCCCGCCTCCAAAGCGATCCGGACGCGCCCTTCTTCATCAGGTCGGCGGCCCATTGCGACGGCGAATGTTCAGCTGAACCATTGGCCAGCCACAGCGTGCCATCATCGGCATAAGCAAGTGCGGTGATGCAGCTGAGATCAGCCGGCAGCGAGACCTCCTTGCCTGATATCAACAGCTTGCCGCTCTCCAGCCCCACCGTCAGTTCGCCTGACGGGGACAGCGCCAGCGCGGTGATCGGCGACGGAAAGGTTTCGACCACCTTGGGCTCGGCACCGGCAGCTATCGAGTAGATGGCGTTGCCGCTGGAGGCGAGCAGCCGGTCACTGGAGACCAACAGATTGTCCGGCTCGGTCAGCCCAGCAAACGCCGGGGCATCATCCAGGCGCGTGTTGGGTCGGAAAGCGCCGTCTAGCGGCGGGATGGTCACCGCCTTGCCGCGAAACAGGTCGAGCACGGGATCGAGGATCATGGTTTCGCTCCCCAATAGGAAGCAGGGCTGGTCCACTTCGGGTCGGCGCCGGAAATCTTGTAGCGGCCGACGCGATTGTTGAGGATGCCGCCGACGAACAGATACCCCTTGTGCTCGCGCATCGAGGTGACCATCGGGTGCGCATCGCCAGAGAGGTCGCCCATCGCTTCGACGATGCCGCCGGTCTCGTTGAATTTCACCACGCCGCCGGTGTTGATGTTGGGAAACAGCCATTCGTCCTGCGGCAGCCGCCGCGTCATGCGCTTGCGCATATCGGGGTGGCGCAGCGACAGGTCGAAACTCGGCGTGCGCATGCCGAGCCAGGCCATCCAGTAATTGCCGTCGGAGGCGCGGTTAATGTTGTCGGGATAGCCCGGCATGTCGCGGATGACGCATTCGGCGGTGCCGGCCTTCGGCCCTTCCAGCCAGTAGCGATGCACGCGGCAGGCCCAGCTTTCGGCGAAGAACAGCGACTTGCCGTCATGCGCCATGCACACCCCATTGGTGTAGCGATAGCCGTCGAGCAACGTCTTCGTCGAACCGTCCTTCGGGTCGTAGACCAATAGGCGGCCGGTGGCGCGGTTCTCGATCGAGTCCAGTGCCCAGTCATGCGCGTCATAGCGCTTGGTGGAGTCGGTGAAGTAGATGCGGCCGTCCGGTGCGATGTCGCAATCATTGGGGTCGCGCAGCCGCGCATCGTCGACGATCGAAGTCCAGGAGCGCGAGGTCTCGGCCGACAGGCGCTTCACCTCTCGTTCCGGCGAGACGGAATAGAGCCCCATGGCGCCGACGCAACTGATCAGATTGCCTGATTTGTCGAAGGCGAGACCCAGCGGGAAACCACCAATATGGGCAAACACTTCCGATCTGACATAATCGGGCGCGAAGAAGCGGACGATCTCGCCATGGCGGGTGCCGCAATAGAGGTGGTCGTCGCGGTCGAGAATGACGTCTTCCGGCCCTTCCAGCTCGCCAAGCCCGATATGGTCGGCAGCCGACAGCCGGTTGTCGAGCTCATAGGGCGTGCCAGAGTCGGGTGCGGCCGACTGTGTTTCGCCCATCTTGAGATAGACCGGCGCGACATAGACCTCGTTGAGCACCTTGTGGCGGTTCTTCAACCAGCGAATGTCGATGGTCACCGCCACCGCCAGCATGATGCCCAGCACCATCTGGTTGGTGCCGGTGCCGTAGCCCAGCCGGATCAGTCCGTTGGTCATGGTCAAGACGATGATGGCGCCCATCAGCCCCTTGATCACCGAGCCGCGGCCACCGCCGAGGCTGACGCCACCGACCACCGCCGCCGTCAGCGCCATGATCTCGAGGTTGAGGCCGGTGCCCGGCCCTGCCCCGCTCAACCGGCACGCAATGAGGAAGCCGCCGATCGAGGCGCAGAAGCCTGAGAAGACATAGGTCATGAACACGGTGCGGCGCACGCGGATGCCGGCATTGTGGGCCGAGCGCCTGGAGCCGCCGACCGCCAGCACGTGCCATCCCGGTCGCGAGCGCGTCAGCGCGATATGGGTGACGATGGCGAGGATGATTGCCAGCCACACCGAAACGGAAAGCCCCCAGAAAGTGCTGTCGCCGATGAAATCCAGCACATCCGATGTCGCCGGGGAAAGCTGCACATCGGCGGCGTAGGTGGTGACGAGGATATCAAAGAGCGCCCGCCCGAAAATGAAAGTGACGAGCGTTGTGAGAAAGGCGCGCAGCCTGAGATAGCCGACGAGATAGCCGTTGATGGCGCCGAAGATCAGGCCCGTGGCAAGCGAGGCCGCCAGCGCCAGCCATATCGACTGTTCGAGGATGAAGAAGACATAGACGGCGGAAAAACAGGACAGCGCGAAGATCGAGCCGACCGACAGGTCGATGCCGCCGCCCAGCATGACCACCGTCATGCCGGTGACCACCATCGAGAACTCACCCAGCTGGCGCGTCGATTCCTGCAGTGCCGTCAGCTTGAAGAAGCCGGGAATGATCGAGCCGAAGGTTGCCAGCGTCGCCACCAGCGCCAGGAACGGAATGGCGTTGTCGGTCCAGCGCTTGGTCAGGATCTCGCCGACGACATGGTCGGGCACGAGATTGTAGCGCCAGGACTGGAGGCGTTCACGAAAGGACATCGGCTGCTGCTATTCCATGAGGGAACGAGGTGGCCGGAGCATTCCTGCCACCTCGTTTATTTCGGTAGAGAAAGCGGCTTATTTCGCCGCCGCTTCGGCCTGCAGCGCCTTCAGGTCCCAGCAGCTGTCGGGCTTGAGGTCGGCCTTGGTCGTCGCCTTTTCCAGCGTGTAGATATAGGTGTGCGACGTGCCGGCCGGCTGGCCGCTCTGCAGCAGGAACTTGATGATGGCGTTCATGTCGCCGGACTGGCGGGCAAGGTCGGTCATGACCACAGCGCCATAGGTGCCATCCTGCAGCTTGTCGCAATCGGCCGCCTTTTCGCCACCGCCGGTGGTGACCAGGAACACCTTGCCGTCGAGCTTGGCGTCGCGGATCGCGGCCGATGCGCCGGTCGCGTCGCCGTCCCAGAAGTCGATGATCGAGCAGACGTCAGGGTTCTGCTGCAGCATCGTCGTCGTTACGTTGCGCGAGGTCGTCGGATCCCAGTTGGAGTCGGGCTTGGCCACCACCTTGAAGTCGGGGTGCTTCTCCAGCACCTTCATGATGCCGGCATATTGGTAGAGGCTGGAAGAGTTCGCCTGGTCGCCTTGAACCAGCCCGATCTTCTTCGAGGAATTCTCGCCGCAGCCCTTGATCGCGGCTTCGGCCTCGAGCTGGCCAAGCCGATCCCAGTCGCTGCCGACAAAGGCGTCGGCCGGGAAGTTGGCCGGATTGTCGACCAGTATGACATAGGTGCCGGCGGCTTGCGCCTTCTTCATCAGCTTGGAATAGGAGTTGAGGTCCGGCGCGTGAATGATCAGCACGTCCGGCCTGGTGTCCGACGAAATGGCGTCGGTGATCGCCTGCGCGCCGGCATCGACAACCCAGTTCGGGTCGCGCGTTTCGAGGGTGCCGCCCCAGGCTTCGACTTCGGTCTTCAGATAGTGCGCCCAGCCCTGCGCCAGGTCGAAGCCCATAGCCAGCGGCACCAGCATGACGCGCTTGCCCTTGAGCGCCTGCGCATAGGCGGCAGGGCCCGGATCGTCCGCGGCAAAGGTCGGCGCCACGAAGGCGGTAACGGCCAGTGCCGTGGCAGCGGCCAAAAATGCTCTGATCAGTTTCATGTCACATCCTCTGTTTTCATCTATTGCCGGCCGGTCGGCATGACCCGGCCGGGTACCCCGAGCAAGATGGGCTAGCCCATCTGCTCTAAATATCGCCCTGTTGCGCAGTCTGTTCGTCGCGTGGATTGATGATGCCGTCGACGATGATGGCGCCGAGCAGGATCGCCGCCTTAATCAGGTTCTGGTAGAGCAGCGGAATGTCGATGATGGTCATGGCGTTCGACAGGATGCCGATCAGCGCAGCACCAACCAGCACGTTGCGCACGCCGCCGCGCCCGCCGGAAAGGCCGATGCCGCCGATCACCGCCACCAGCACGATGTCGTAGAGCAGCGTCGAATTGACGACGCGCGTATTGATCGAATGCAGGCTGGCTGCGGTCAGCAGACCGGCAACCAAGGCGACGAGAGCCGAGACGACATAGCGCAGCACCAGCATGGGCCGCACCGGAATACCGATGTTGCGCGCCGCCACCGGATTGTCGCCGGCGAAATAGATGTAGCGGCCCCATTTTGTGTAGCGCAGGAACAGGAAGAACAGAAAAGCCAGCCCGGCGAAGACGAAGACTTCGACCGGGATATCGAGGAAGCGCATGCCGCCCAGCAGTTCGACCCAATGTCCCTGCGGCACAGGCACGGCATCCTGCGTAATCAGTTGCGAGCGCACATAGCCGAAGACGAAGGAGCCGGTGGCGAGCGTCACGAAGATCGCCGGCACATCGGCATAGGCGACGAGAAAGCCGTTGAGCAGCCCGATGGCGAGAACGCCTGCCAGCACATAGGCGAAGGCCAGCCCGTCGGGCGTTCCCGAATTCAGCAGTTGCAGATACCAGGCGACCGACATCGCCATGATCGCCACCGCCGAGAGATCGATGCCCCTGCCGATGATGACGACGGCCATGCCGAGCGCCAGTATGCCCAGCACCGACACAGAACGCACGATGGCGACGAGATTACTCGGGTCGATGAACCCCGGCAGGCCGATTGCGGCAGCGGCGAACAGCACCACCGCGATGGCAAAGACAATGCCTTCCTGGTTCAGGCGCCTGAAATTCGGCCAGCCGATCGTGCTCATTGTCCGCATTCGCCCCGATGGCAGTGCTGCCATCCCGAAAACCGAAAGCTAATCGGCTCAACACCAATCCGTCAAATGAATCCGCGTTCAGAACCGTCGCCGGCGGCGATAATTGTCGAGTGGACGCATTGATTGCCTAAACTGGCGCAATGCGCGGAAACTCAAGCGTTTTTGGCAATTCATTGCGCCGACGAAGTCGCCTGCGAAAGCTCCGCTCCAAGGGCAACGCAAGAGGTGGAATTTCTGTCTGCGACAGGCAGGAAATACGCGGTCAATTCTCCGGCGAATGACCTGAAACCTCACCGCCCGCGGTCGGCGGCAGCGCCAGAAAACGAAACGACGCGACGAGCCCGATCACGCCGATGATCAGGAAGGCGATTCGGAAATCGACGAGGTCGAGCACTGACCGGCTCCTGGCGATTTGCGACAGGTTGAGGATGGCTGCCGCCACCGCGACGCCGAACAGCATCGCCATCTGTTGCAGCATCGAGGACAGTGTCGCCGCCGAACTGCGTTGCTGCGCGCCGATATCGGCGAAGGCCAGCGTGTTGAGTGCGGTGAACTGCATCGAGCGCGACAGGCCGGCGATCAGCATCAGCACCACCACCAGCACCTGCGGCGTCTGAGGCGAGATCGCCGCGCAGGCCATGATCGCCAATGAGGCGATCACACCGTTGATGACCAGCACCGAGCGGAAGCCGAAGCGCCGCAACGTCGGCGTCGTCACCGCCTTCATACCGAGGTTGCCGAGGAAATAGGCGAGGATCATCATGCCGGCATCGACCGGGCTCAAGCCGAAGCCGAGCTGGAACAGCAGCGGCAGCAGGAACGGCGTGGCGTTGATCGCGACCCGGAAAATCGTGCCGGCGGCAAGCGTCGAGATGGCGAAGGTCAGCACCTTGAAGGCCGAGAGGTCGAGCAGCGGATGTGGCGCGCGACGCAGATGCCGCACCGCCAGCCAGCCGACAAGGATGCCGGCGGCAAGCAGCGCCACCGTCGGCAAGATGCCGTCTTCCGGATGCGCAATGCGCTCGAGGCCGTAGAGCAGTGCGGCGAGCCCGATCGACGTCAGCACAAACCCTGGCCAGTCGAGCGGCCTGGTCTCGGCTTCACGGTCGCCGGGAATGAAGCGGGCGACCAGCGCCAGTCCCGCCAGGCCAAGCGGGATGTTGATGAAGAAATTCCAGTGCCAGGACAGATATGTGGTGATGAAGCCGCCAAGCACCGGCCCGACCACTGGCGCGAACAAAGCCGGCCAGGTGATCAGCGCGGTGGCGTTGATCAGCTCGGACTTCGACGCGTTGCGCAGCACCAGAATGCGACCAACCGGCGTCATGAGCGCGCTGCCCAGGCCCTGCACGGCGCGCGCCGCGACGAACTGGGTCAGATTCTCAGAGACGCCGCAGACAACCGAGGCCAGCGTGAACAGGGCGATCGCGATGAGGAAAATGTTGCGCGCGCCAAAACGGTCGGCGAGCCAGCCGGACAGCGGCACGAACACCGCCATGGTCAGCATGTAGACGGTGATGCCGATGCTCATCGCCACCGCCGGCACGCCGAAGGACTGGCCCATCTGCGGCAATGAGGTCGAGATGATCGTCGAGTCCAGCAGCTGCATGAAGAAGGCGACGGCGACGATCAGCGCCACGCGCCGCGCCTGGCGCGCCGGCATTGCTACCGATGATTGGGGCGAGGCTTGGTTTTCGGGGATGGCCGTCATGACGCGTCGGTTTGAACAGTATTTGGGCAATGTCGTCCAGACACTGCGCCAACAAACTTTCGTGTCGCGTCGCGGCCTGTTATGGAAAGAACGGGCTGCCTCGGAACCCCGCACGCATGAAGCCTGTCTATATCGACTATCTCAACGCCCTCGATATCGATGCCCTCGATATGACCGATGCCGAGATCATCGACGCGGTCGAGGCTGGCCTCGTCGCCCAGGGCAACGGCCAGACGGTGATCGAGCCGCGTGTCCATCTCGAGCCGGACCCGTCCTTTCACGGTCATTTCAACGTTTTGCGCGGCTACGTCGCGCCGCTCGATACGGCGGGCGTCAAGATCGTTGGCGACTATGTCGACAATTACCTGCACGGGCTCCCTTCCGAATTCGGCATCCTCAATCTGTTCGATCCGCGCACCGGCACGCCGCGCGCCATTCTCGACGCCACCGTCATCACCGACATGCGCACCGGCGCCGTCACCGCCATCGGCGCTAAACACCTGGCGAAGAAGACGTCGAAGGTTCTTGGCCATATCGGCGCGCGCGGCACCGCCTACTGGAACGTGCGCCTGCTCGACCATCTCTTCGACTTCGACGAGATTCGCGTGCATTCGCGCCGGCCGGAAAGCCGCGATGATTTTGCCGCCAAACTGTCCGCCGATCTCGGCAAGAAGGTCACGGCGGTGGCCGATTGGAAAAGCTGCGTCGAAGGCGCCGACATCGTCGTCGAGGCCTCGCGGCTGCCGGAACCGCAGCCATTGCTGAAGACCGATTGGATCAAGCCGGGTGCGCTGGTGGTGCCCTATGGTACGATGAGCGCGGTCGAGCTATCCTTGACCGACATCATGCAGAAAATGGTCGTCGACGATTGGGGTCAGTGCAAGGGTGGCAAGTTCGGCTCGCTGCGCGCGCATGTCGAGACCGGACGGCTGAGCGAAAAGACGCTGCATGCCGAACTCGGCCAGATCGCCGCCGGGCTGAAACCGGGACGACTGAGCGACGACGAGACGATCCTGTTCTGGCATCGCGGGCTGTCGCTCTCCGACATTGCGCTGGGCAAGGCGATGCTGGCCAAGGCGCAGGCGCAAGGCATCGGCCAGCGGCTGCGTTTCGCATGAACGCGCTCGTCCTCACCGGAGCCAGCATCAGCATCGAGGATGTCGCCAGCGTCGCTCGCGGCGGCCGCAAGGTCGAGGTGGCGCCCGCTGTCATCGAGAGACTCGACAAGGCGCGCAAAGTGCTCGACCAGGCCGCTGCTGCCGGCGAGCCGATCTATGGGCTCAACACCGGGCTCGGCGCCAATCTTGGCACCGCTGTCAACGGCGACGCCAGCGCCTTCCAGCGCCAGCTTTTGGAAGGACGCAGCGGCGCGGTTGGCGACTCGCTGCCGCAGGAAACCGTGCGCGCGACGATGCTGGCCCGCGCGGCGATGCTCTCAGCCGGCGGTTCGGGCATTTCGGTAGGAGTCTTCGCCGCCCTCGTCGAAGCGCTCAATGCCGGCGTCTATCCGGTGATGCCATCGCTGGGTTCGATCGGCGCCGGCGATCTGGTGTTGATGGCAACGCTCGGCCGCATGCTGACTGGCGACGGTGAAGCCGATTTTCAGGGCCGGCGCATGCCGTCGGCCAAGGCGCTGATGTTGGCCCGCCTGACCCCGATCAGTCTGGCGTCCAAGGACGGACTGTCGCTGATCAACGCTTCCGCCGTGTCCACCGGCAGCGGCGCGCTGGCGGTCGCCGATGCGCTGTCTGCCTTGATGCAACAGCAGCAGGCCGGCGCGCTGACCATGGAAGCCATCGGCGCCAACCAGACGATCCTCGATCCGCGGCTTCACGCGGCACGGCCGGCCGCCTGCCAGCAGGTCGCGGCGAAGGAGTTGCGCGAATTGCTGGCGCGAAACGAGCTGCCGGCGCCGACAAGTTTGCAGGACCCGCTATCGATCCGCTGCATGCCCTCGATCCATGGCGCGCTGATCCATGCGATCGATCAGGCACGGCAAGCCGTCGAGATCGAACTCAACGCCGCCGCCGACAACCCGCTGGTGCTGGGCGACGACGAACTGGTGCTGTCGACCGGCAATTTCCACACCGCGTCGCTGGCGCTGGCCTTCGAGACGCTTGGCCTGGCCATCGCTCAAACGGCTGCCGCCTGTGCCGCCCGCTTCATCCAGCTCACCGGCTCAGGCCGCAACGGCCTGCCCAAATATCTGTCCCCGGCCGGTGGCGCCTCGGCCGGCTTCGTGCCGCTGCAAAAGACGGTGACGGCGATCCTGGCCGCCATTCGCCACAAGGCCAATCCGGTGATGCTCGATTTCTTGGCCGTCTCCGAAGGCGTCGAGGACCACGCGACGCAAACCCTTTTCGCCATTTCGAAATGTGCCGAGATGATCGGCCTGTGGCGGCGGCTGATTGCCCTGGAATTGATGGCCGCCGCGCAGGCGGTCGATTTGCGCGAAGGACTGACGCTGGCGCTGGCCACCGGCGTGATCCATGCGGCGGTACGCGTGCTCGTCCAGCCGCTCAGGGAAGACCGGCCGCTCGGCATCGACGCCGAGACGCTCTACGCCACCCTCGCCAACGGCAGCTGGCAGGCGTAGCCGGTCGGCCGCACTTCCTTCAAGCCACCCCATCGACCTTGTTCAGAAACAGGCGAAGCTGCTGTGGGTCCATGTGCACGACATGCCGGTCTTCGGGATAGGCCAGGCTGTTGACGTCGGCGACATATTCGGAGAACGCGGCGATGCGCTCCGCTTGCAAACGATCATATTCGGCGGCGAAATTGCGATAGACCTTGGAGTGGCGGGGCATGTGGCCCCGGTTCTGGCCAAGAATGTCGTCGGCGAACAGGTACTGCGCATCGCAGCCTGTGCCGGCGCCCATCGACAGCATGATCAGCGACGTCCGCTCGGAGATTGCCTTGGCCACCTCGACCGGAACCACTTCGATTTCGGCGCCGACGGCGCCGGCGGCCTCATACTGCTTCACCGCCTCGAAGATCTGCATCGCGGTATCGGCGGTCTTGCCGACCGCCTTGAAGCCGCCGGTCCAGGTGGCGCGCGAAGGAATGAGACCGACATGGCCGATCACCGGGATGGCGTCGTCGGCCAGCCGCTTGACGGTGGCAAAACCGGCGCTGCAATAGACCGCGTCGGCACTCGCCTTGTAGAGCCGAAACGCCCAACGGATAAAATCGTCGGCGGTACCGATCTCATAAAAATTCTCGCCCGGCATGGTGAACAGGCTGGGCGCCGCATCACGATACTGCGGGTTGAGCACCAGCTCCGGCGGCACCGATACGATGTCGACCCCTGCCCGCTCGGCGGCCTCGGCCTCGTCCATCGTCAGCACGCGCAGCATGGTCAACTGGCGCTTGCCCTTCATGGCGCGCAAATCCGCCACCGTCGGTCTTTTCCGGCTCATCGATCTTGCTTCCTCGTGTTGCGGCTACGGCAGGCCCGTCAGGGTTCTTATTTGAGCATGATCTTTTCCGAAAACCGGTCTCCACTTTTCGGGATCAAGCTCTAGATCTCTATCATCACTTTGCCAGCCTCGACCTTGACTGCATAGGTCCTGAGATTGACGCAGACGGGCGCGCCCTTGGCGGCACCTGTCTTGTAATTGAAACGGCCATTGTGCTTGGGGCATTCGATGATGTCGTCCATCACCAGCCCATCGGCCAGATGCGTCTTCTCATGCGTGCAGAACCCGTCGGTGGCGAAGAACTCGTCGTCGGGCGAGCGATAGATCGCGAAGCTGCGGCCGCCATGGTCGAAGCGGATGACATCCTCTTCGTCGACGTCGTCGACGGCGCACGCTTCAACCCACTCGGCCATTCTTGTCTCCTGCTGAGGCCGGTAGCCTATTCCGCCGCCGCCGACATGTTCAATTCGTGGAATTCGCCCCGATAGGGCCGCGCCGTCGCCGGCAGCTCGCGCTTGAGGAAATAGTCCTCGTACTTGAGCTGCTTGAGCATCACCGGCCAGACCTCGCGGTAGGCATGCCACATCGACGGGTTCGGCTCGGGCAGATCGTGCTTGATCAACTCGTGCAGCCGAGGCAGCGCATGATAGGGCACCATCGGGAACATGTGATGCTCCACATGGTAGTTCATGTTCCAGTAGATGAACCGGCTGATCGGGTTCATGTAGACGGTGCGGGTGTTGAGCCGGTGGTCGACGACATTGTCGGCGAGACCGATGTGCTGCAGCAGGCCGGTCAGCACCATGTGCCAGCTGCCGTAGAGGCGCGGCAGGCCGATGATCATCAGCGGCAGGAACGACCACATGGTGAGCGCCAGCGCGATCGTCGCGACATAGATGGCGACATGCCAGCGTGCGGCCGTGATGACCTTCGGCTGCTCCATCTCGGGGATGTAGCTTTTCTCGTCGGGCGAAATGTTGCCGAAGGCGTTGCGCACAAGCGTCGGCAGCGAATAGCGGAAATCGAGTATGCCGGTGAAGGCAAGCGCGGCGCGAAGCAGGTCCGGCGGGCGCATGACCGCGATTTCGGCGTCGCGGCCGACGATGATCGTGTCGGTGTGGTGGCGGGCATGGCTCCAGCGCCAGGTCACCGGATTGCGCACCACCATGAAGCTGGCGATCTGATAGATCGCGTCGTTCATCCAGCGCGTCCGGAACGCTGTGCCATGGCCGCATTCGTGCCAGCGCGAGTCGCTGGACGAGCCGTAGAGCAAGCCATAGACGAAGAAGAACGGCACGCACCACCATGTGCCCCAGAACCAGATGCCGCCGGCGGCGGAACCCAGTATGGCTGATATCCAGATGATGGTGTCGCGGATCGCCGGGCCGTCCGAGCGCTGCATCAACGCCTTCATCGCCTTGCGCGAGACATCGGTGTGATACCATTCGGCCGAGGCCAGCCCGGTTGCGATCGCCCGCCGCGTGCTTTCGCCGACCAGGCTGTAGTCGCGCTTATTCTGCGTCACATCGACCTCCGATTTCCGGCCCGCCAGCCGAAGTTTGTCATCCCGGTCATGCCCTGCCCGCCAATTTTGGGAAATTGCCCGACGGCTTCGGGTAATCCTCGCGCGGTTGCTGCGCGATGGCAGCGATCCGGCGCTCGGCAGCGATGATCTCATCAGTGCCGTCGAGCACGCGGAACACCGCATCGTAGGAACGGCTTTCGCCATGCTCCAGCCAGATCATCTCGCCGCGTTCACGGGCTGCGAGATTGCCGAGCACATGATGCGTCGACGGCTCGATGCCCAGCGCATACTGGCCGGCCTGGAAATTCTGCCACTGATAGGCGCACGGCAACTGGTCCTTGCGCGTCACCACTTCGAAGCCGAGGCCGAGCCGGTCGTTGACCACCGCCACCGGCACCTCGCCGGCGGCATTGGCCGCCATTTCATGCTGCCAGACCTGCTCGCTGAACCCCAGTTGCGGCGCCGGCATCGTACGGTAGCCGACCTTCTGCGCCTCATAGCGGTCGCCGGCGTGTCCGGCCCAAACCACGTCCTTGACCGGCGCCAGATAGCGCGAGCCTTCGTCGAGCAAGGGATGGCTGACATTGATGTGATAGAAATACATATGCGGCGTGCGGTTGAAGCCGTGATTGACGACGCGGTCTGAAAGCCGGATTTCGTTGCCGCCGACATCGGCCTCGATGCGGCGCAAAAGATGCAAATCCTCGCCGAACACCGTCGACTGCTGGACGATCGCCTCCGCCCACAGCACGCAGCGGTCGCCATCCCAGGCCTCGCCATAGCCAGTCAGCCGCGCCGGGATGGTGCCGACGCGGCCATGCAGCGAATGGACCACGCTCTTCTTGCCGGGGTAGTTGTAGGTGTCGGCCGGCACTTCATCGCGGCCCAGAATGTGATCGAGCCCGCAGGTCAAGAGCAGGCCGGAAAACGACCGCGCCCAGCCCAGACCCTGCTCGCCTTCATAGTCATGCAAACCGGGATGACGAAAGCCGCTCGGCGAATGCCAGCCGATCGCCTGGCCCCTGAAGTCGCAATCGGCGATATCGAGCGCCCGGTCGACCAGCGTCGTGAAGCGCAAGCCGGAGCCGGTGCGGAATTCGAGCATGCGGATGCCGCGCTCGACGCCGTCGCCGAGCGTCATCAACCGCACGCCGGCAAACTGCGACAGCATGCCCGAACGTTCGCTGACCTGCCGGCGCGAAAGCGTCTTGCCGTAAAGCTCTACCATGTGCCGGCCGCTTCTCTCACTTGGCTGTGGCGCTGCGCCGCCGCAAAGCGGCGACGCAAGGTGTGTTGGTGTCAAAGGCCGTTGGCGCGGAACTTGTCGTCGAGGAATTTCTTGGCGCGCGGCACGTCGTCTTCCGAGAGATGCTCGATGATGACAGGAATGTTCGGGTTCTTCTGCGCCAGGCGCTGCAGATAGAGATCATAGTTGAGCGAACCGGTGCCCGGTGCGTTGAGCACCATTTCGCCGACGCCGCGGAAGGTGTGCGAGGCGAGCGCGTCGTCATCGCCGATATCGGCGTGCTTCTCGCTCTTGTCGTCGCCGGCGCGCGCGACATCCTTGGCATGCGCAATCTTGACCTTGTCCGCCAGCGTGTCGAACACCTGGTTCAGCACCTTGTCCATCTGGTCGATGTTGTGGCTCTCGAAGTAGTTGGTCGGGTCCATCAGCAGGCCGAGACCGGGATGGTCGACCTGCGCGAACATGCGCACCGTTTCCTCGACCGAGCCGACAACGTTGTTGACATAGGTTTCGAGCAGGAACATCGAGCCGTGGTCGTAGGCTTCCTGCGCCAGCTCGGCGATCACCTTGCGGCACATCTCGAAGCCCTCTTCGGACTTGTTCTTGGGATCGCTCATCCACTCGCTCTCGGTGTTGTAGGTGCCGGTCTCCGAGATCACGTAAGCACTGCCGAGCTGGCGGGCATTGCGGATGATTTCCTTCAGCCGTTCGACATTCGCCTTGCGGTGCGCGAGGTCGGGATGAATGACATTGGTGTAGCCCGAGATGCAGCAGATCGGCAGGTCGTAGCCGCGAAACGTATCGCGGACCTTCTTCGCCTTGTCCTTGGTGATCTGGCCGGCCGACAGGTCGATATCCTTGAAATGCAGGTCGAGCTGCACGGTGTTGAAGCCGTGGCCGCGAATTTTCTTCGCCGTCTCTTCGAGCCCGTAGGGGAAATACCCCGTAAAAATCCCGGATTGCATCATGGTGTGAAGTCCTCCCTGTAAGCGATTCAGTTGATTGAAGTTGTCGAGATTTCCGAAAGCTTGACCGTGCGGCCCTTGTCGATCGAGCGGTAGCCGGCTTCGACCAGCGCCATGGTCTTGACGTTGTCGGCGACGGAGAGCGACGGCGGCGTTCCGGTCTTCACCGCGTACTGGAGCTGTTCCATGACGCCGATGAAGGCATGCGGGAACCACATCGTGTCCCAGCTGGGCGTCACCCATTTGCCGTCGGTGGTCTCGGTCGAGGCGTAGGTCAGCGTCGAGGCCGAGCCTGTCGGCCAGCCGATCGTGCCCTTGGCGACGCCTTTGGTGCCGTCGACGCGCCAGCTGATGTGCTGGTCGTCCTTGTAGCCATCCTGGCGCGGACCCGACCAGACATCCTCCAGCGACACGGCGAGCACGCCGGAGGGAAAGCGCAACGTCGACACGGTGATGCCGTCCGAATGGTCGAATCTTGTGCGCGGGTCCTTGCGGGTCAGCGTGGTGATCTCGTCGGGATCGCCGAACAGGAAGCGCAGCACGTCGAGATGGTGCACGCTCATATTGGCGAGCGTCAGCCGGTCGTAGTCCTCGAGAAAAGTCTGCCAGTGCGGGATGGCGTGCATGTCGATCTGCGCGAAGACGATGTCGCCCAGCGCGCCGCTGTCCATGATCTGCTTCAAGACGCGCATCGACTGGTCGTAGCGCATGTTCTGGTTGACCGAGAGGATCTTGCCGGCCTTGGCCGCTTCGTCGCGCAGCTCGATCGCATCCTTGAGCGACAGCGCCAGCGGCTTCTGCGCCAGGATCGCCTTGATGTGCTTCTGCTTCAGCGCATGGCGGATCAGCGCCGGCTGCTGGTCCGGCGGAAAGGCAAGGTCGATGATCTCGACATTTTGATCCTCGATCAGTTGTTCCGGCGTGTCGTGGACGGTCGGAATGCTCCAGCGCTTTGCCACCTTCTCGGCGCTGGCCTTGGTGCGCGAGGCGATCGCCACCACGGGAAAGCCGGCCTCCTTGTAGGCGGCCAGATGGCATTCGGCCATGACCATGCCGGCGCCGACGCAGCCGATCCTGTATTCCTTCGTGCGGACCTTCACGTCTGGCTCGAAGCCATTGCTTGCCATCTGGTCCTCCCGAAATTCTTCTCTGAGCGTCGCCGTCATCGTGCCAGCGCTCCCCCGCTTTGTCCGAAATAATGCACGCGGGCCGGCTCGCAGGATATCGCCACCATCGCGTCCGGCCGGATGTCGGGCTGGCCGCGCAGCAATGCCCTCAGGCGTGCCTGCCCGGCGGCCAGCGTTACCACCGTGTAGCCGCCGAGCGGCTCGACCTCGAACACCCGCGCCGGGCGGCTTGGCGCCCCATCCGACCATGGCCCGACCTTGATGTCTTCCGGCCTGAGGCCGATCTCGACTGCATCGCCAGGGGCCGTTCTGTCAGCGATGCGGATTGCGCCTTCCGCCGCCTCGACACCACCGGCGCCGCGCACCGATTTCAGGATGTTCATCATCGGCGAGCCGAGCAGTCGCGCCACATAGGTGCTCGCCGGGCGGTCGTAAATTTCGGCCGGCGCGCCGATCTGCCGGATCTTGCCGTTCTCCAAGATGGCGATGCGGTCGGCGACCGACATCGCCTCCTCCTGGTCGTGCGTGACATAGATCAGCGTCTTGCCGAGCTCGCGCTGGATGCGCTTCAGCTCGACGCGCGTCTCCTCGCGCAGCCGGGCATCAAGCGCCGATATCGGGTCGTCCATCAGGTAGGCGGAGGGATCGCGCACCAGGGCGCGGGCGATCGCCACGCGCTGCCGCTCACCGCCCGAGAGCTGCGCCGGCGGCTTATGCAGGATATGGCCGATATGCAGTTTCGCCGCGACGTCGGCGACCCGCTTTTTGATCTGGAGCTCGGCGACCCCGCGTTCGACCAGCGGGAAGCGCACATTGTCGAGCGCGCTCATATGCGGGAACAGCGCCAGGTTCTGGAACACCATGGCGACGTTGCGCTCGGCCGGCGACACCGCATTGACCGGCTTGCCGCCGATCAGGATCTCGCCCACATCCGGCGTTTCGAGACCCAGCACCAGCCGCAATATCGTCGACTTGCCCGACAGAGGCGGACCGAAAAAGCAAAAAAACTCGTTGTCGTTGACCGTGAACGAGGCGTCGTCGACGGCCAATGTCTTGCCGTAGCGTTTGGTCACATGGCGGAAGACGATATCGGCCATGATCTCAGTCCGCTTTCATGGCAAGGCCGGTGGCGGCGTCGAAGATGCGTACCGACCGCGCGGCCGGCGCGAGGATGGCGGTTTGCCCGATCGCCAGACCGACATCATTGTCGAACACCGCCTTCACCGCGTTCTCACCCTCGCCGAGATGGACGATGGTGCGCGCGCCGATCCGCTCGACGAAGGTCACCGGCATCGACAGGCCCGGGCCGTGCGGCACCAGCGTCACCTGCTCCGGGCGAAAGCCGTAGAACACTTCGCGGCGCGCACGGCGCACGGAGGCGGCGATATCGTCCGGCAGCGGCGGTGTGGCGCCGAGCGGGCCGAGGTCGACGACCAGGCCGCGATCGCTTTCCGCCAGCCAGCCCTTGAGCAGGTTCATGCCCGGCGCGCCGATGAAGCGGGCAACGAAGAGATTGGCCGGACTGTTGTAGACCTCGAGCGGCGTGCCGACCTGCTGCAGCACGCCATGATCCATGACGGCGATGCGGTCGGCCATTGTCATGGCTTCGAGCTGGTCGTGGGTGACATAGACCATGGTCTGCTTGAACTGGCGCTGCAGCTGCTTCAGTTCGGTGCGCATGACAGCCCGGAAAGCGGCGTCGACATTGGACAGCGGCTCATCGAGCAGGAAGATCGCCGGCTCCATGATCGCCGAGCGGCCGATCGCCACCCGCTGCAGGATGTTGACCGACAGCCGGTCGGCCTTGCGGTCGAGCAGCGGCGTCAGCTGCAGCATCTCGGCAATGGCGCCGACGCGACGGTCGATCTCCGCCCGCGCAGCACCACGCATCTTCGGTCCGTAGCCAAGGTTCTGGCGCACCGTCATATGGGTGAAGATGGCGTAGTTCTGGAAGACGAAGCCGACGCCGCGCCGGCCCATCGGCACGCCGGCCATGTCGCGTTCGCCAAACAGGATCTTGCCGCCGGTCGGCTCTTCCATGCCGGCGATCATGTTCATCGTCGTCGACTTGCCGCAGCCGGAAGGGCCGAGCAGCGCCATGAACTCGCCATCGGCGATGGCCAAGTCCATCGTCTTCAGCGCGGTGAAGTCGCCGAACTTCTTGACCAGGTTCTGCAAATGGATGGCGCTCATGCCGGCACCTCTCGCGCCATGCGCTTCATGGCAAACACCGCGGCGATCGACAGCACGATCAGGATGGCCAGCGCGATTGCCGCGACGTAGCCCCAGATCAGGTCCTGCGTGGTGAGCTTGTAGATGTAGACGGAGATGGTTTCGGTGGCGACGCCGGGGCCGCCGCCGGTCATGATGTAGAGCGTGTCGAAGATCTTGAAGTTCTCGATCACCCTGATCGCCAGCGCGATGATGATGATCGTCTTCATCTTCGGCAGCACGATGGTGACGAAGCGCTGCCACGGATTGGCGCCGAGCAGCGTCGCCGCCTTGATCTGGTCCTCCGGCACGCCGACCAGGCCGGCGAGCAGGATCAAAAACATCAGCGGCGTCCACTGCCAGATGTCGGCGACCATGATGGCAAACAGCGCCAGTGTCGGGTCCGACAGCCAGGCGATCGTCACCGGAGAACCGGTGAGCGACGACAGGATGTCATTCACCGGACCACCCGACTGGAACAGCATGAAGAACATGTAGCCGGCCACCGCCGGCACCACCATCATCGGCATCAGCAGGATCGAGTAGAAGATGCGCTTGCCCGGAAATTCGTCGGCAAACAGCGTCGCCAGCGCCAGTCCGAGCAGGAATTCGACCGGCACGCAGACGATCATGACAATGGCGGTGCGCTTCAGCGCGCTCCAGAAGCGCGCATCGGCGGCAAGATCGGTGTAGTTGGCAAAGCTGTTCCACATCGACCAGGCGTTCCACCAGCCAAGGCCCGACAGCGGCGACCAGTCGGTGACGCTGATGTAGAGCTGCATCAGCAGCGGGAAGACGGAGATGAACAGCACCAGGATCTGCGCCGGCAGCGTCAGCCGGAAGCCGAGCTTTGCACCGTCGTCCCGCTGGGCCGGCTTTGCCTGGACGGCGTTCATGTCGTCCTCCGAAATCGTTGCAGCCACCGCGCTCATTGCTTGAGCGCCCCGAAAGTCAGGCCGCGCACCAGATGGCGCTGGATGGCGATGCCCATGATGACCGGCGGCACGGCGGCGATGAGGCCAAGCGCTGCCTTGGCACCGTAGAGCTGTCCCGTCATCGAGGACGACAGCGAGGCCATGTAGACAGGGATCGTCACCCATTCGCGCGTCGTCAACAGCAGCGCGATCAGATAGTCCGACCAGTTGAGGATGAAGACGAAGAGTGCAGCACTCGCCAGCGGTGCGCGCATCATCGGCAGCGTGATGCGGGTGAAGACGCGCCACCGCGAACAACCCTCGACCAAAGCCGCTTCCTCGATCTCGCGCGGCATGTCGTCAAAGAAGGTTTTCATCAGCCAGAAGGCGAAAGGCAGAGTCACGATGCCGTAGATCAGCGACAGCCCCCACCAGCTGTCGGTGAAATTGAGGAAGGCCCACATAATCATGACGGGTGTCATGACAGCCATCGGCGGAAACAGCCTGAGCTGGATCAGCGCCAGCGGCAGGTTCTGCCCCGAGCCGAAGCGCGACAGCCCATAGGCGGCGGCAGTACCGGCCGACATGGCGATCGCCGTTCCAAACGTGGCCGACAGCAGCGACGACAGAATCGGTTTCAGCGCGTTGCGATCGAGCGCGACGATCAGATTGTTGGTGGACTCGCCGAAGACGAAACGGAAATTGCTGAGCGTAGGGTTTTTCGGCCACCAGGTCAGCTCGGCGCCGGTGGCCGACCATTCGGCGATCGGCTTGAACGCCATCGACACCATCCACAGGATCGGGATCAACGTCACCGCCATCGCCGCGACGATCGCGGCATAGCGGAATATCTCGAAGGGAATGGAACGCTTCATCTGGCTGCTTTGCTGGTGGCGTCGTTTAGCGGAGGGGAGGAGCGACAAGCCCCTCCCCTCCATCGCAATCCCGGGAGGAGGATCAGCTGATCGGATCGAGAACGGTCGGCCAGGCCTCCTTGTTGGTCTTGATGGCTTCGAGCAGCTTGTCCTCGCCGATGCGGCGGGCGATCTTCTTCCACTCGCTCTCGGTGTCGGCCATTGCCTGCTCTGCGGTCTTGGCCTTGGTCAGCGATGCCATCAGGTTTTCGTCCAGCGCATTGTGGAAGGCGGTGGCGCCGGGATAGTTGATGGTCGGCACGGTGCGCGCCACCGTCTCGCGCACCACGTCCATGTGGTAGGCGTGATAGGTCTGGCGAACCAGCGGATCGGAGAAGTCCGACAGCCGGAACGGGTCGAAATAGCCGCCCGGATTGGCGGTCATCCAGGCGTAGATGCGCGCGGAGCCCAACCATTGCAGCAGGAGATACGCGACCTCCTGGTTCTTCGACTGCGATGAGACCATGCCGGTCAGCGAGAACCACAGCACCGAACGGCTGATCAGCTTGCCGTCGATCTCGCGGCCGGGCGGCAGCATCGAGCCGATCTTGCCGGTGACCTGCGAGTCTTTATTGCCGGCATTGTCGAGGAATTTCGGCAGGTTGGAGAAGGCGCAGGTCATCGCCGCCCCGCCCTTGGCGAAGTTGCCGTACTGTTCGGGCCAACCCCACGAGATCGCGTCCGGCGAATGATGCGCCAGCGAGGCGATATATTCATTGGTGGCGGCGATGCCCTGTTCCGAGTTGATCAGCGGCTTGCCGTCATCGCCGAACAGGAACTGGTTGGGTGACGCCATCGAGACATAGCGCTGATACCAGTTGGTGTAGCCCCAGCCCTGGTTGCGCAGGTCGGTCGAGCCGAACAGTCCCTTGTCCGGGCGCTGGAAGAAGGCGGCGATGTCGCCGTGCTGTTTCCAGGTTTTCGGCGGCGCCAGGTCGTAGCCGTATTTGTCCTTGAACGCCTTCTTCTCGGCTTCGTCGCCGAACAGGTCGGTGCGGTAGACCCAGGTCTGGAAATCGCCATCCAGCGACACGCCATAGGTCGCGCCGCGATATTTGTTGAGCAGCGACACGCCCTTGGCGCCGTCGACATAGCCGGTCTTGGGGTCGTCCCACTCCGGCTTGTACTGCGCGACGAAGTCGTCGAGCTTGGCGATGCCGCCGGTTTCGGCGAGGTCGCCGAGGCGGTTCCACTCCGTCGAGTAGATGTCGTAGGCCCCACCCTTGGTGGAGATGTCCTGCATCGTCTTGGTGAATTCCTGGCCGTTCGGCAGGCCGACGATTTCGATCGGAATGCCGGTTTCCTTTTCCCAAAGGTCCTTGATCGACGGCGCGCCGGCCGGGAACGGCTGCGTCAGCTGGCCGATCGAGCCATCAGACAAGCCAAGCACGATCTTGGCCGGCGCCTTGCCGGCGCCCTTTAGCGCCTTGGCCGCCTCGATGGCGCGGCCTTCCGGCGTGTCGGCGCCATACTGATAGCGCTCGGCGCCATCGAAGCCGGTCGGGCCGCCGATCATGCCCGGCGCCAGCGCGTCGGCCGCAAAGGCGCGGCCGGGACGAATGAATTGCGGTGCGATACCTGCCGCGGCCACGAAGACGGCCGCCTTTCCACCGGACGCCAGCAAGCGGCGCCGCGACATGCGGATCAAATCAGACATTGAAAACTCCTCCCTCAAGGCCTTGTTCCTCCATGGCCTCGATGATTGATATTGACGGCACTATGCAAAGGCTGTCAACATCATAAATAGTCAAAAAACATCATAATATCGCAGATAGGGAGAGAAAATGCCTTACACCGACCGCCATCCATCGCTCCCGATGCCTGTATTTGATGGGAAAATGCGGCTCCACTCACATTTGCGGCGAGGCCGCGTGATTTGGTTTAGCGCAATGGCTTGCGCATCGGCCAAGGCCGGTTACATCATTTCCCATCAGAATCGCGGATAGGCATGAACCCTTGTCCTTGTCCGGTTGCGCAATTTTGATGCTTTTGGTGAGGTGATCGACAGTGCGGTCCACGCTGACAGACATAGCCCGGGAAGCCGGTGTTTCCCCGGCCACGGTCGATCGTGTGCTCAACAACCGTGCCGGCGTGCGGGCGCGCACCCGCGAAGTCGTGCTCGAAACGGCACAGCGGCTTGGCTACATCGCGGAAAATTCGAACAGCCCGGCCCCGCGCAGCGTCTTCTCCGGCGACGTCATCCGGCTCGACTTCGCACTGCCGGCCGGCACCAATTCCTTCATCAAGATGCTGCATCGCCACATCGAGGCGCAGGCGCAGGCGCGGCCCGATCTCGACGTCCATGTCTCCACCATCGAGGGCTTCAATCCCGACCGGCTCGCCCGGCTGCTGCAGGAGTTGCGCGGCCAGACGCAAGGTGTCGGCGTCATCGCGCTCGACCATCCAACGGTGCGCGAGGCGATCCGCTCGCTGTCGGCCAACGACATCAAGGTCGTCACCATCGCTTCCGACATCCAGCATGTGCCCAGGGTCGCCTATATCGGCATTGACAACCGCGCCGCCGGGCGGCTGGCCGGCTATCTGCTCAACCGCTTCATGGGCTCAGGGCGACCTGGCAAGGTGGCGCTGTTTGCCGGCTCGCTGTCCTATCGCGGCCATGAGGAACGCGAGATGGGCTTTCGCCACATATTGACGGAGGAATCGCCCAACCTGCAGATCGTCGAAATGCGTGAAATGCTCGACGACCGCGAGAAAGCCTATTCGGAGGCCTCCGCCCTTTTGGAGCGGCATCCGGATCTCGCCGCGATCTACAATGTCGGCGCCGGCAACACCGGCATTGCCCGCGCGCTGAAGGAGCGCGGCCGCGAACACTCGACCGTCTTTCTCGGCCATGAGGTGACGGACGGAACCAAGGACCTGCTGCTCGACGGCACCCTCGACGCGGTCATCGACCAGAACCCCCGCGTCGAGGCGCGAGAGGCGCTCAACACGCTGACCCATGCGGTGAAAGGGCTGCCCTACGAGCTGCACCAGCCCCGGCTGCAGGTGATCTTCCGGGAAAACATCCCGGAGATTTGAGTTTGGAAGGCTCGGCCTGACGCAGTCTATACCGCGATCAGCACCGTGCTTTCCGGAGACCAGCGCAACACCACATCCTGCCCCTCGGCCAATCGTTCGATGCCGGTGTTCTGGACGATGACCTTCAGCGTCTGTCCTGCCCGTTCGACGAAATAGGTGCTGTTGTTGCCGGCGAAGATACGCTTGGACACTTGCCCCTTGAGCATGTTGGCGTTGACGGCATCCGGTGTGCCGGCATCGGTAGCGATGCGGATGCGTTCGGGCCGCACCGCGCAGCTGGCCCTGGCGCCGGCGGCGAGCCTTGCGCCTGCCCCCGCCGCGATCGCCGTTCCGTCGGGCAAGCGGATGCCGTTGCCCGTGGTGTCGCCGCGAAAGATGTTGGCGTCGCCGAGGAAGGTGGCGGCGAACTCGCTCTTCGGGCTGTCGTAGATGTCTTCCGGCGGCCCCTCCTGCACCAGCCGGCCGTCGCGCAAGATGCCGATGCGGTCACTCATCGTCAGCGCTTCTTCCTGGTCGTGGGTGACGAAGATGGTGGTGATGCCGATTTCGCGCTGGATGCGTTTCAGTTCGATCTGCATGTCGACACGCAGCGCCTTGTCGAGCGCGCCGAGCGGCTCGTCCAGCAGCAGCACGCGCGGCTTGGTGACGATGGCGCGGGCCAGTGCGACGCGCTGGCGCTGGCCACCGGAGAGCTGGTGCGGGCGGCGGACGCCGAGCTTGCCGAGTTGGACCAGATCGAGCGCGCGCTGCACCTCCGTCGCGATCGTCGCTTTTGCCTCGCCGCGCACCGACAGGCCGAAGGCGACGTTGTCGGCAACGCTCATATTGGGGAACAGCGCATAGTTCTGAAACACCATGCCGATGCGCCGTTTCTCCACAGGCACCCGTTCGACGCTCTCACCGCCGATGGCGATGCGGCCGGTATCGGGAAAGTCGAAGCCGGCGATCTGCCTGAGCAGCGTGGTCTTGCCGCTGCCGGAAGGGCCAAGCAGTGCATAAAAACCGCCATCGGCGAAATCGATGGACACATCGTCCAACGCCTTGTGGGCGCCAAAGCTGCGAGAGACATTCGATACCTGCACGCCGGCCATTATTTCTCTCCGCCGAATTTGAAGAACCGTGCCGTGAGCAGCATGAGTGCCATCGACACGACAATGATGATGGTCGAGACCGCGTTGATCTCGGGCGTGAAACCTTTGCGGATCGCGGCATAGATTTCGACCGGAAGCGTCGTCTCGCCCGGTGTCGACAGGAAATAGGACACCACGAACTGGTCGAACGACACGGCGAAAGCGAACAGCCCGCCGGCGATGACGCCGGGCATGATCCACGGCAAGGTCACACGCCGCGTCACTTGCCACTGGTTGGCGCCAAGCGAGCGCGCCGCCTCTTCCAGTTCCGGCGCAAAGGTCTGCAGCCGGGCCGAAACGACGACGATGACGTAGGGCAGCGCCAGCGCGACATGGCCGAGCAGGATCGCATGCAGGCCGCGGCCGATGCCGACGCCGAAGAAGAAGATCAGCATCGCCGTGCCGGTGATCAGCCACGGAATGGCGATCGGTGGAAACAGCAGCGCCTGCAGGATTTTCTTGCCGCGAAATTCATAGCGAAACAGCGCCAGCGACGCCGCCGAGCCGAGCACCGTGCAGATGATTGTGGTGATGATGGCGATCTCGACACTGTTCCAGGTCGCGGCGATGATCTGGTCGTTCTGCCACAGCGAGGCGTACCATTCCGTCGTCCATTCAAACGGCAATTGGTAGAAGGGCGAGACGTTGAACGACATCAGCGCCATGATGATGATCGGCAGATAGAGGAAGGAGAGCAGCAGTCCGATGTAGAAGCGGCCAAGCCCTTCGAGGATGCGGGTCGTCTTCATCACGCGGCCCTCTTCAGCACCGGCGAGGCCACCGCCAGGATGACCAGCACGACGGCCAGCAGGATGAAGGACAGGGCAGCGCCCAGCGGCCAGTTGAACACGGCGACGAACTGGTCCTCGATCACCGTGCCGTAGAAGGTGCCGGTGCGGCCGCCGAGGATGCGCGGCTCCATGAACGAGCCGACGACGGGTACGAAGATCAGTGCCGAGCCCGCCACCAGGCCGGGCATCGAGAGTGGGATGATCACCCGCCTCAGCACCTGCAACCGCGAGGCGCCGAGCGAGCGGCCGGCCTCGATCAGCGAGTCGTCGATGGCCTGCAGCGTGAGATAACAGGTCAGCACCATGTAGGGCACGTAGGAGTGCACCAGCCCGATGATGACGGCCGGATAGGAATACATCAGATCGATGTTGATCTTGAATGGCAGCACGGCATTGAGCGCGGTGTCGAGAATGCCGCCTTCGCGCAAAACCATCGCCCAGGAGAAGATGCGCACCAGCCCGTTCGACCAGAACGGCAGGATGACCAGCAGGAAGATCGCCTCGCGGCTGCGGCCTTTCAGCACCTTGGCCAAGACATAGGCGGCGGGGTAGCCGATGATGACGCACCATAGCGTCACTTCGAGGCCAAGCCGCAGCGAAGCGAACAGCAGCGTCAGATAAAGGCTTTGCGAGAAAAAGGCGGCGTAGTTGCCAAGCGTGAAAGCCCATGGCTTGCCCGACAGCGGCAGCTCGGTCATGAACGAGAAGAAGACCATGGCCGAGAGCGGCAGAAAGATCGCCACCGTCAGCCAGAGATAGGCCGGCGCAAGCAGCGGCAGAGCCGATCTCAGCCCGCTGCGCGACGCGACCGCGCCCTGTACTGCCATGATACCCTCCTCCCAAGGATTGAAGGACCAGCCGGCGCGAACCGCCGGCTGATCCGGACGCGCGCTTTACTTCACGTCGACCTTGAGCTGCTGCCAGAGCGCCAGATAGGCTTCGCGCTGGGCGTCGGTGACCGGCGCCTGGAACTGGATGCGCTTGGCGACCTCTGGATCGCCCATCACCTTGCGATTGAAGGCATCTTCCGGAAGCGCCGCGACAGCCTTGGTGTTGGCCGAGACCGGGGCGCCGACCTTAGTGACCCATTCGACATAGAATTTCGGGTCGATCATCCAGTTGATGAAGGCTTCGGCGCCTGCGACGTTCTTGGAGCCGGCCGGGATGGAAAAGGCATCGAGCCAGGCGACGGCGCCTTCCTGCGGCACGACCAGCGAGACCGGCAGTTTGAAATGCGTCTTGGCGCGGTCGGCCGAGCCGCTCCAATAGGTGCCGATGTCGATCTGGTTGGAGGCGACCATCTGGTTCCAGTCGTTCTCCGAGCTCCAGAACGTCTTGATCTGCGGCATCAGCGAGGTCAGCTTGGTCTTGACCGCATCCATATCCTTGATGTCGTTGATGTTCTGGCCGGTGGCGATCGCCCCGAACTGCACCGCCTCGACGGCGTCGTCACGGATGACGACACGGCCCTTGTGGGCGGGATCCCACATCTCGGCAATCGAGGTCGGCGGCTTGTCGAAGGACTTTTCGTTGATGGCAAGCGCAGTCAGACCCCAGACCCACGGCACGCCATAGACCTTGCCGTCATGGTCGAGCATCGGCGAACCGGATTTGTCCGAGCTGATATCGGCATAGTTCGGCAGCTTCGACACGTCGATCGGCTGGATCAGCTTTTCCGCCATCGCCTGGTCGTTGAAGGCGGCGTTGATCATGACGACGTCGTAGAGGCCCGGATTGGTCCGTATCTTGGTCAACATTTCCTGTTCGGAATTGAAGAAGTCGTTGACGACCTTGTTGCCGGTCGCCTTTTCGAAAGCCGCGACGGCCCACGGCTCGTCGGTGCCGTAACCCTTCCAGTTGAGCACGTGCACTTCGTCGGCCCTGGCGGCAAACGCCAGTGCCGAGGTGAAGACGGCGGTCGCCGTCAAGAGAGCAGTCAGTTCAGGCATGCGCATGGTTTTGTTCCTCTCTTTGTTTGCCCGGTTCCGGGCTTTTTAGGCATTGGCCTTCTGGTTCTGGCCATGCTCCGCGGCCTGGCTCAGGAATGTCTGGATCTCTTGGTCGCTCGGCGCTGACGAGCCGCCATGGCGGGTGACCGAAAGGGCCGCCGCCGCATTGGCGTAGCGCGCCGCCTCGAAGGGCGGCATGCCGCGCGACAGCGCGCTGACGAAAGCGCCGATATGGGTGTCGCCGGCACCATTGGTGTCGACGGCGGCGACCTTGAAGCCGGGAATGATTTGTGTGCCGCCATCAGCCAGCCGCACGAAGCAGCCCTTGGCGCCGGCGCGGATGACGACGCCCGCTGCCCTGGGGCAGTGGTCGGCCAGCAGCCTTGCCGCCAGCATCTCGACATCGCCCGCACCGGCGATCTCGGCCGCTTCCGCGGTGTTGCAGCTCAGCCATGTCGTGCGGCCAAGCACCCGCGACAGGATCGGACGCGGAATATCTGAAATGACCGGCGTCGGATCGAAGACGAAAGGAATGTTTCCCGGCAGCGCCTCGATCCAGTCGGTCAGCGCCTCGCGGCTTCCGGAATAGCTCAGCGTATAGCCGGAGGTGAACACCCAGTCCCCTGGCGCGGCCGACACCGGTTCCATCATGTCGAGGCTGAGCACGCTCTCCGCACCTGGCCACGACACGAAGGTGCGCTCGGCATCGCTCGAGATCATGGCCACGCAATTGCCGCTGTCCATCAGCGGCGATGGCGGCGTCAGTGTCTCGATGCCTTCAGCAGCAAAGGCGGCGCGCAAAAAGTCGCCGTTCGGCCCGCTGCCCAACTGGCCGCCGAAGACGACCGTCATGCCGGTGCGGCTGGCCGCAACCATCATGTTGAAGCCGCCGCCGGCGACCTGGGCAAAGCTCGATGCCGTTTTTTCCATGCCGGGCGCCGGCAGAGCGTCGATGCGGTAGACATAGTCGACCACCGCGCTGCCGATATGGACAAGACGCCCGCTCATGCCGCGGCGTCCTCGCCGGTCTTGGCGACCCGCGCCGCGATGAGATCGGCGGCCAGCGCACGAACCTCTGAGAGGTCGATGCCCCTGAGATTGGCGATGCGCTGTTGCGGCAGTTTGGAAAAGCCGGCGCAGGCGCCGGCCATGCCGGCCGCGATGGCGCCGATCGTGTCGGTGTCGCCACCGAGATTGGCACTGATGACCGCCGCTTGCCACGGATCGCCGCGTGATATCTCGAGCACCGCGAAGGCGGCGGGAACCGATTCCTGGCTGGCGACGCCGGTGCCGACGAGATCGACGATCAGGCGGATGCCATCGTTAACAGATTTGCCGCGGACAAGGCCTCTCGCCCAGTCGATGCGCGCGGCGATATCGCCGCCGGTGGTCCAGTGGCCAAGGGCCGCGCCGCGCGTCGCCGCCAGAACGGCCTGATCCGAAGCCGAGCGCCAGTCGCCGCCGGCAACGCCGCAGCTCACGGCGGCCGCAACCGCAGCCGCCGAAGCAATGGCGATCGAGGTGTTGTGCGTGGCCTGGCAGGTTTCCGCCACCTTGGCGACCAGCGCGTCGAGCGGCTCTGGCGGCATCATGATGCCGACCGGCGCGATGCGCATGGCCGCACCATTGGTGTCGCCGCTGCGCCCCGCCTCCTCAGGCAGCACCCCGTCATTGATGGCGTCGATGGCGCGCTTGGTCGATGGTCCCAAAAGGTCGTAGCTGCCGCGTGCCTTGACGTCGCGCTCCCAGTCGAGCAGCGCGTTGACCCAGCGCCTGTGGTCGAATTGGTCGCCGGAATCGACGAGTATGCGGCCGAGCAGCAGCGCCTGTTCGGTATCGTCGGTGATGGTTCCTGATGCCATGCCCTTCGACACCGGATGGTCGGCGACGGGTGCTACGAAATCCTCGATATGGCCGTAGAGTTCGGCGATTTGGGCCGGCGACAGAAGCTGCGTCGGCATGCCGAGCGCATCGCCGATCGCGCCGCCGATCAGCGCGCCCATCGCCCGGTCGATCATTGCGGCGGAAGCGGTGTCCGGCATCCCTAGAATTCCATATGCAGCGCGAAATGCGCCGGGTTGAGCAGGCTGGTGACATATTCGATCGGCCGCCCGTCGGCGGCGCGCGTCAGCCGGCGGCCGCGCAGGAAAGGCGTACCCAGCGGACAGGACAGGATGGCGGCGTCTTCCGCATTCAGCATTTCGATATCGACCCATTCCTCGCCATGATCGGGCACGAGGCCGGCGTCGCGCAGCGTCTGGTGCAGAGACCCTTCGCGCAGGCCGCGCAGCGGCACGTCTTCCAGTTCTGATGACAGCGGCAGACGGCTGCGCTCTATGGAAATGGCATGGCCGTCATCGGCGTTGGTGCGGACACGATCGACGGCGATGAAGAACGGGCTTTCAATGCCGAGCCGCGCCGCGAGATCGACATCTTCAATGACCTCGAGCCGCAAGGTGCGGGTCTGCGCATTGGCGCCGGCATTGGCCAGTGCGCGCGACCAGCCGATGCTGTCGTCGACCGGCATGCCATCGAAAGTGACGAAGGAGCCGATGCCCACCTTGGTGGTAATCAGCCCACGGCTCGACAGTTCCTCGAGGCCCTTGCGGACAGTATTGCGGCTGACGGAAAAGCGCTGGACGAGTTCGTTCTCGCTCTGCAGTCGGTCGCCGAAGCCGAGCACGCCGGAGCGTATCTCCTGCTCGAGAACGGTCGCGATCTGTTCAGGCTTGCCCGTTCCGGGAGACAACAGAGCCGCGCGACGCTTCATATTGATACCTGTTCAATATACCTGTTCAGTCCTGTTCAATAACTGATGTGAACGACGACGTCAATTGCGAGTTGCCGCGAAAAGATGGGTGGTCCTTTTTGGGTGGCGTCGGCCGCTTTCCACATCCGGATCGAGCGCATGGGCGAGGTCGCGGATCGCATCCGTGCGAGATGCTTCTTCGATCTGGGCGTGGTTCATACATTAAAGTTGACTCGAACCATCATGTTTTAATATGTGACGGCTTCGAGCTGGTTCGCCAGCTGGCGCATCAGGCTCGATTTGGCACTGGCAGACAGGCTCGGAGGCTGAGTATGACGGAAGCATCGGCAAGCGGACTGACCTGCGAGGCGCGCCTGAACCTGCGTCACCTGCCGCATTACATCGACCGCATCAGCGACAGGCTGCAAAGTTTCGAGGCCGATGCGACGCAGGACGGCCAGCGGCTCGATTTCCGCTTCGCCTTCGGCGGCGCCTCGCTCGACATGGAGCGGCTGGTGATGCGAGCCAGTGCGACCGATCGCGATGGCCTCGCCCGCATCAAGGACCTGCTCGCCACCGCCGTCGAGGTCTACGCCAAGGACGAAAGCCCGGAGATCGTCTGGACCGGCGACCTTGCCAACGAGACCCACCTCGCCCAGTTTCGCGAGATGGTGGTGACCGATGTCGCCAACCTCACCCCGCATATGCGCCGCATCCGCCTCGCCGGCGAGGATCTCTCCCGTTTCGCCAAATTCGGCGGCATGCATATCCGTATGCTGTTCCCGACCAGGCAGGTGCCCGATCCGCTCTGGCCGGCGCTCGGCGGCAATGGCTTGCCGTTCTGGCCATCGGACGACAGGCGCCCGGTGGCGCGCGTCTACACCATCCGCAGGCTGGACGTGGACAAGGGCGTTGTCGATGTCGACTTCCTCACCCATCCCGGCGACAGCGTCGGCTCGGCCTGGGCCACACAAGCGGCACCCGGCATGAAAATCGGCATCATGGGGCCGGTCGGCCGCCCGGTGCGGCAGGCCTCCTGGTATCTGATGGGCGCCGACGAAACCGGCCTGCCGGCGCTGGCGCGACTGCTGGAGACGCTGCCCGCCCAGACCAAAGGCGTTGCCTTTGTCGAGATCGCTGACGAAGTCGAACGACAGGAGATCGAAAACGCCACCGGCATCGAACTGCACTGGCTGGCGAGAAACGGCGTGCCGGCCGGCACCGATGAGAGACTGGCGCGCGCCGTCCAGTCGGTGGTGTGGCCGCAGACCGGCTCGGCCTTCGGCTGGTTCGCCGCCGAAGCGGCCGCCGCAAAAATCGTTCGCGAACATTGGCGCGGCAGGCTGGCGCTCGGTCACGACGAGACGCTGGCTGCCGCCTATTGGCGACGTGGTGCAGCGGGATTGATGGCCAACTGATCTCGCTCCGTCACACGAAGAAAAACTCCTCGATGCGCTGTTTTGCAGCGAGCAGTGCCGGCAGGATCTCTTTCTCCATCTCCTTCACGGAAAACCGCGCCGACTGGGTTGAAACATTGATCGCCGCCACGGTTCGCCCGGTACGATCGTTGATCGGCACGGCGATCGAGCGCAGGCCGAGTTCCAGCTCTTCATCGACGATGGCAAAACCATCCGCTTTCGCCTTGTCGATGGCTTCGGCAAGCGATCGCCTGTCGGTGATCGTCTTCGGTGTGCGTCTGTCAATCTTTGCCTGGGCGACGAATGTTTGCAGTTCGTCGGGCGCAAGACCGGCAAGCAGGATGCGCCCCATCGAGGTGCAATGCGCCGGCAGCCTGGTGCCGACATCAAGCGATACGCTGAGGATGCGCCGGCCCGGAACACGCGCGACATAGACGACGTCTTCACCCGACAGCACCGCGGCGTTGCAGGCCTCGTCGAATTGCCCAGCCACCGCGCGCAGGATGGGTGCCGCGAATGTCCACAGCGAAGCACCGCCGAGCCAGGTGCGCGCGACAGTCAGCAGGCGCGGCGACAGCGAAAACAGCCGGCCGGACTGTGTCGCATAGCCGGCGGCCACCAGCGTCAGCAGGAACCGGCGCGCCCCGGCACGGGTCAGCCCGGCTTCCTCCGCCATTTCGGTCAGCGTCATGCCGGCGGGGTGCCTGGCCAGTATCTCCATGACCGCAAGCCCGCGTTCGAGCGAACCGACATGGTCACGCGAAGCGCCCTCATCGTCCATGCAGCCTCCGAAATCCCAGGATTGACTCGACATCAATGCTCGTCGTAAAAGTATCTCATACAAAACATTTGTTCGCAATACGAACTTTTTTGGATGTTGGAGTTCCTGCGATGGTCAAATTCCTGCCGCTCGGCCAGGCCGTGGCCGAGAATCTGCATGATGGCGATACGGTTGCCTTCGAGGGCTTTACCCATCTGATCCCAACGGCAGCGGCGCATGAAGCCATCCGACAGGGCTTTCGCGACCTGACCTTGATCCGCATGACCCCGGACCTGATCTACGACCAGATGATCGGCATGGGCATGGCGAAGAAGATCATCTTCTCCTATGTCGGCAACCCCGGCGTCGGCCTGTTGCGGCGCGCCCGCGACGCCATCGAGAACGGTTTTCCCAGATCGATCGAGATCGAGGAGCACAGCCATGCCGGCATGGCCAATGCCTATGAGGCGGGTGCTGCCGGCCTGCCTTGTGCGGTGTTCCGCGGCTATCGCGGCGCCGGGCTGGCGGCGGTCAATCCCAACATCCGGTCGGTCACATGTCCGTTTACTGGCGAGATGCTGGCCGCCGTGCCCTCGATCCGCCCCGATGTCACTTTCATCCACGCCCAGAAGGCCGACAGGAAAGGCAATGTGCTGGTTGAGGGCATCATCGGTATCCAGAAGGAAGCGGTCCTGGCGGCAAGGCGTGCGGTGGTCACGGTGGAGGAAGTGGTCGACAATTTCGACGATCTGCACCCCAATCTGACTGTGCTGCCGCGCTGGACGATCGCGGCGATTTCGGTTGTGCCAGGCGGCTCGCACCCGTCCTACGCGCACGGCTATTATGCGCGCGACAATGCCGCCTACCTCGAATGGGACGACATCGCCGCCGACCGTGAAAAATTCCAGGCGTGGATGCAGACGAACGTCATCGACAAGGGCGCCGACGATTTCGCGGCCCGCGTCGAGCATCTGAGGAAAGCGGCATGAGCGACAATCAGAACCCCTTGGGTTTCACCCCCAACGAGATGATGACCATCGCCGCCAGCCGGGCGCTAGGGAATGACGATGTCTGTTTCGTCGGCATCGGCGCGCCGTCTGCCGCCTGCAACGTGGCGCGGCTGACGCATGCGCCCGACATTACGCTAATCTACGAAAGCGGCACCATCGGCACGGCGCCCGACGTGCTGCCGCTGTCGATCGGCGATGGCGAGCTCTGCGAAACCGCCGTCACCACCGTCGCGGTGCCGGAAATGTTCCGCTACTGGCTGCAGGGCGGCCGCATCTCGATCGGTTTTCTGGGCGCTGCCCAGCTCGACAAGTTCGGCAACATCAACACCACGGTCATCGGCGACTATCTTCACCCGAAGACCCGGCTTCCCGGCGGCGGCGGGGCGCCGGAGATCGCGACGTCGTCTAAGGAGGTCTACATCACCATGGCGCAGACCAGGCGCGGCATGGTCGAGAAGATCGACTTCTTCACCTCCTTTGGCCATGGCGAAGGCGGCGATCATCGAAAGCGTCTCGGCATCGATACGGCTGGGCCGACGCTGCTGATCACCGACCTCGCCATCTGGAAACCGGACCCTGTGACCATGGAGTTCACGGTGGTGTCGCTGCATCCCGGCGTGTCGCGCCTTGAGGTGCAGGAGACCTGTGGCTGGGTCGTAAAGTTCGCCGAGGCGCTTGACGAAACACCGGCGCCAAGCGAACTCGAACTGAAGACATTGCGCGACCTGCAGGCCCGCACCAAGGCGGCGCATGAGGGGACCGGAAAAGAGAAAGCTGCATAAATGGCCGAGGCCTATATCTGCGACTACATCCGCACGCCGATCGGCCGCTTCGGCGGTTCGTTGTCATCGGTTCGCGCCGACGACCTCGGCGCGATACCCCTGAGAGCTTTGGTCGAACGCAATCCCGGCATCGACTGGCAGGCGGTCGACGATGTCGTCTACGGCTGCGCTAACCAGGCCGGCGAGGACAACCGCAACGTGGCGCGCATGTCCCTGTTGCTCGCCGGCCTGCCCCAGGACATCTCCGGCTCGACCGTCAACCGCCTGTGCGGCTCCGGCATGGATGCCGTCATCATCGCCGCGCGCGCCATCAAATCCGGCGAAGCCGAGCTGATGATAGCAGGCGGCGTCGAGTCGATGAGCCGCGCGCCCTTCGTCATGCCGAAAGCAGATACCGCTTTCTCTCGCAATGCCGAGATCTACGACACCACCATCGGCTGGCGCTTCGTCAACCCGCTGATGAAGAAACAGTACGGCGTCGATTCAATGCCGGAGACCGGCGAGAATGTCGCCGAGGATTTTTCGGTGTCCCGCGCCGACCAGGATGCCTTTGCCGTGCGCAGCCAGGACAAGGCGGTCGCCGCGCAAGCCAATGGCCGGCTGGCGAAGGAGATCACGCCGGTGACGATCCCGCAGCGCAAGGGCGATGCGGTGATCGTCGGCAAGGACGAGCATCCCCGCGCGGGTACGACAGTCGAGTCGCTGGCCAAGCTGCCGACACCGTTCCGCCAGGGCGGCACGGTCACCGCCGGCAATGCCTCCGGCGTCAATGACGGCGCTGCGGCGTTAGTCATCGCTTCGGAAGCGGCGGTGAAGAAATACGGCCTGACGCCGATTGCCCGCATCCTAGGCGGCGCTGCCGCGGGCGTTGCGCCGCGCATCATGGGCATCGGCCCGGCGCCGGCGACGCAAAAGCTGTGCGCGCGGCTCGGCCTGACGCCAAAGCAGTTCGATGTCATCGAGCTCAACGAAGCCTTTGCTTCCCAGGGCATCGCGGTGCTGCGCCAGCTCGGCATCGCCGAGGACGCCGGGCACGTCAACCCGAATGGCGGCGCCATCGCGCTCGGTCATCCACTCGGCATGTCGGGCGCGCGCATATCAGGCACGGCGGCGCTGGAGCTGCGCGAACGCGGCGCCAGATACGCGTTGGCCACCATGTGCATCGGCGTCGGCCAGGGTATCGCGATCGCGCTCGAAAGGGCGTGAGAACCGCTAGTCAGTAAGGAAGGCCGACATAATTCTCCGCCAGCGCGGTCGACGCCGCCTGCGAGTGCACGAGATAGTCGAGCTCGGCTTCCTGGATGCGCTGGCCGAAGTCGCCGGTATCGGGGAAGCGGTGCAGCATCGTCGTCATCCACCAGGAAAAGCGCACCGCCTTCCACACCCGCGCCAGCGCCTTGCCGGAATAGGCGTCGATGCCGGCGCGTGATTTCTCCAGATAGAATTCGCGAAGCCCAACAAAGAGATAGCGCACGTCGCTGGCGGCTAGGTTGAGCCCCTTGGCTCCGGTCGGCGGCACGATGTGGGCGGCGTCCCCGACCAGGAACAGCCGGCCGAAGCGCAGCGGCTCGGCAACGAAGGAGCGCAGCGGCGCGATCGACTTCTCGAAGGACGGTCCGGTGGTGACCGCAGCTGCCGTCTGCGGCGGCAAGCGGCGGCGCAACTCATCCCAGAAGCGATCGTCCGACCACGCCTCGACCTGGTCGTCCAGAGGACATTGCACGTAGTAGCGGCTGCGGTGCGTCGACCGCATCGAGCACAGCGCAAAGCCGCGCTCGTGGTTGGCATAGACCAATTCATGATCGGCCGGCGGCACTTCGGCCAGAACACCCAGCCAGCCGAATGGATACTGTCGCTCGAACGTCTTCAGCGCCCCTTCGGGCACTGACTTGCGGCTGACGCCATGATAGCCGTCGCAGCCAGCAATGAAGTCGCAGTCGATACGGTGGCTGACGCCGTCTTTTTCGTAAGTGGCGAACGGCGCATCACCATCGAAATCATGGAGCGCGACGTTTGCCGCCTCGTAGACGGTGATCAGCCCAGCCGCGTCGCGCTTGTCCATCAGATCATGCGTCACTTCGGTCTGGCCATAGACGGTGACGTGCTTGCCGCCGGTCAATGCCGCCAGGTCGATGCGGTGCAGGCGGCCATCGAAGGCGAGCGAGATGCCGGCATGCGGAAGCCCTTCGGCATGCAGCCTGGCGACCGCGCCTGCCTGCTCGAGCAGCTCGACCGTGCCTTGCTCGAGTACACCGGCGCGCACGCGGGAAAGCACGTGCTCGCGGCTTGAACGCTCGAGGATGATGGTCTCGACACCGATGCCGGCCAGCAACTGCCCGAGCAGCAGGCCGGACGGTCCCGAACCGACGATGACAACTTGTGTACGCATCAGTGTCCCAGGTTTTCGATCTGCGCGGCCAGTTCGGCGGCTAGCCGCAGCGACGCGGCCGTTGCCACGACCATCTGCGGCAGCAGCAGCCATTCGAGCGTCCAGGCCGCGCCCGACCGCTCCTGCTCATGCACGAGAGCCTGATGCATGCCGGACAGCTGGGTGGCGTTGAAACGGGCCAGCGCCACCAGCGCCTCGGCCTTCACCGGGTTCTGCTTGTGCGGCATGGCCGACGAACCGCCGCCGCCGGAAAGTTCGATCTCCGCGCCGCCTTGCGCCATCAGCGCAATGTCCTGCCCGAACTTGCCGAGGCTGCCGCTCACCAGCGACAGCCAGCCGGCGAAGTCTGCCAGCGTGTCCCGCTGGCTATGCCATTGCGGGGCATCGCCAAGGCCGAGCCTGGCGGCGAGCGCCGCGCGCACAGCCTGCCCCTTGTCACCAAGCTTTTCCAGCGTGCCGGCGGCACCGCCGAACTGCACCACCAGCAAGCGCGCGGACTGTTCCGGCAATCTCTTCTGGTGCCGTTGCAGCGGCGCCAGCCATGCCCTGACGCGATCCGACACTCGAATAGGGATCGCCGGCTGCATCCTTGTCATTCCGGTCAGTGCCCTGCCCCCGAAACGCTCATCGAGCGCTGCAAGGCGCACGATGTTTTCGGTCAGCAGCAGACTGAGATGCTCGACCACAGACTTCAGCCGCAGCACCAGCGCCGTATCGATGACATCCTGGCTGGTGGCGCCGAAATGAACCGAGGCGCCATGCGGCTCACCGACCGCCGCCCTGATCTGGCGCACCAGTTCCGGAACCATGACGCCATCCTTCGCCACGCCGGCACGAAGCAAGCCTGTGTCCGGTCTGAACGAGGACAGTGTTGCAACGATCGCTGCTGCCGCGTCCTTGCCGATAATTCCGTTTTCGGCCTCCGCTTCCGCCAGCGCCCGCTCGAACGCCAGCATCGCCGCAATTTCCGCCTCGACGGAAAAAAGCCTGGCGGTTTCCTCGTCGCCGAGAAGGCTGGAAAGCAGCGGATGGTCGAAAGGCGATACGGTCATGTGGTCAGGTCAACTGTCGAAGAAGACCGTCTCCTTGTCGCCCTGGAGGTGGACGTCGAAGACGTAGGTGTTGCCCTGACGCCCGGCGATCAGCGTCGGCACGCGAGCGCGATGCTCGATGCGCGCCAGGATCGGATCTTGCGCATTGGCTTCCGCCTCGTCGGAAAAATACAACCGCGTCTGCAGGCCGATGTTGATGCCACGAGCGACGATCCACAGGCTGATATGCGGCGCCATCAGGCGCCCATCCTGGTACGGTACGCGGCCGGGCTTGATCGTCTCGAACTCGCAGAGGCCCGTTTCCATGTCGGTCGGGCAGCGGCCCCAACCGAAAAAGTTCGGATCGGCGGCACCGCGCAATTCGGCCGGCGAATTGTAGAGACCGTCGGCATCGGCTTGCCAGATTTCGATCAGTGCGTCCCTGAGCGGCGTGCCGATGCCGTCGAGCACCCGGATGCGCAGGCCGATCCGCTCGCCCCTGGTGTTCTCATTGACCATCGCAGCGCCGAGATCGCTGGCATAGACGCCGTCGATGCCGCAGAAATTGGGCGTCAGCCCGATATGCACGTAAGGACCGGCGGTCTGCGAAGGGCTTTCCTTGAACCTACCGAGCGACTGCGCCATCAATTGCCCTCCGGCCTGTTCTCGAACAGCGTCGACCGCCGCCCGCGCAGCACGATGTCGAACTTATAGGCGAGCGCGTCCATCGGGATCGTCGATTGCATGTCGAGCAAGGCAATCAGCGCTTCCACCGCAGCCTTGTTGGAAATGCCGCCAACGATCGGGCATCGCCAGATCAGCGGATCCCCTTCGAAATACATCTGCGTGATCAGCCGCTGCGCGAAGCCGTGACCGAACACCGAAAAATGGATATGGGCCGGTCGCCAGTCGTTCGGCCCGTTCGGCCACGGATAGGGTCCGGGCCTGACCGTGCGAAAGGCATAGCCGCCATCCTCGCCGGTGATGGTGCGGCCGCAGCCGCCGAAATTCGGATCGAGCGCCGCCAGATAGCCGTCCTTCTTGTGGCGGTAGCGGCCGCCGGCATTGGCCTGCCAGAATTCGAGCAGCACACCGGGAACGCCGATGCCGCGCTCGTCAAGCACGCGTCCGTAGACGATGATGCGCTCGCCGATGGCGCTCTCGCCCGGCCTGGCGAAATTGTGGATCAGGTCGGCGTCCAGTTCGCCGAGCATTGCGTGGCCGAACACGGGACCAGCAATCTCCGACAGCGTGTTGTCGAACGACAGCAGCGCCTTCTGCGGCGAGCGCAGCACGGAACTCTTGTAGCCCGGCGTCAGGGCCGGCGGATGCCATGTCCGGTCGCGCTGGAAGAAGGCGCCGGTCTCCGGCGTCCGGTTCGAACCGGACTTAGCGGGCATGGACATTCTGGCTTTCGTCCATCTCCGAGAATACCTCCTTGGCGATCTTGAAGGCCCGGTTTGCCGCAGGCACGCCGGCATAGATGGCGACATGCAGGAACGCTTCGCAAATATCGTCGCGCGAGGCGCCGGTGTTGGCGGTGGCGCGCACATGCATGGCGACCTCTTCATCATGACCGAGGGCTGCTAGGAGCGCCAGCGTCACGATCGAGCGCTCGCGTTTGGACAGACCGGGCCGCGACCAGACGGTTCCCCACGCCGCCTCGGTAATAAGATCCTGGAACGGCCGGTCGAAATCGGTGGCGGCATCCGCTGCCCGGTCGACATGCGGGTCGCCAAGCACGGAGCGCCTGACCGCCAGTCCCGTCTGGTATGTGGTTGTGGTCTTGGACATGTCATCCATGAGTTTGCTTTCGATCGGGAAGCGATGCGACGAAATCGCGGATCAAGGCGGTCAGTGCCCCGGGCTGCTCGACGCAGGGAATGTGCCCGGCATCGCGAATGATTTCGAAGCGCGCGCCGGGGATAAGGTCGGCCAGCCAGCGGACGAGATCGGGGCCAGTCGAGCCATCCTGATCGCCGACGACGCAAAGCGTCGGCACGCTGATGTGCTGCGCAATTTCGGTGAAATCCGCGTCGCGAACCGCGGCACATGTCCCGACATAACCGGCGAGCGCCTGCCTGGTCAGCATGTTCCAATAGCCGTCAAGCTCGGCCACGCGGGCTGAGTGGAAGGCTGGAGTGAACCACGTCTTCAGCACAGTATCGGCGATGGCCTGGATGCCTTTGCTTTCGACCGTTGCGATGCGTGTGTTCCAGCTGTCGGTCGTGCCGATCTTGTGGGCCGTGTCGCACAGGATAAGGCCATCGACGATCTCCGGGCGCCTGGCACAGAAGCCTTGCGCGACCAGGCCGCCGACCGACAGGCCGCAAAGCACGACATTCGTCAGCCCGAAATGATCGATGAGGCCGGAGAGATCGTCGACATGATCGTCGATCGAGCGGATGCCGCCGATATCGGAGAGCCCGTGGCCACGCTTGTCGTAGACCAGCATGGGCATTTCCCCGCTCAATTCAGAGGACACCGCATCCCAGATGCGGAAGTCGGTGCCGAGCGAATTGATGAACACGATCGGGCGCGTGCTGCGGTTCGCCTTGCTATGGCGATGGTGCAGCGTGATGCCGCCAATGTTGACGAATGGCACGATTTCGATCCTCCATCTTCACATTGCACTAGGTATTTGGTTCGGTAAAATGATATTTTGCGCCGTTTCATTAACTCAGGGGTTATGAAAAACCATGGTCGAAAGCCGCATCCGGTTCCGCCATCTGCAGGCATTCCTCGAAGTAGCGCGGCAGCGGAGCGTGGCCAGAGCAGCCGATTTTCTGCATGTCAGCGCGCCGGCGGTGACCAAGACATTGCGGGAACTGGAAGAGGCGCTCGGTGTCGCCGTCGTCGAACGCGACGGCCGCGGCATAAGGGTAACGCGGCTCGGCGAAATCTTCCTTGGCCACGCCGGCACAGCAATCACCGCGCTGAAGCGCGGCGTCGATTCCGTGCGCCAGGACGGGGCAATCAACCGCCATCCGATCCGCATTGGCGCGCTGCCGACGGTGTCGGCGCGGGTGATGCCGCTCGCGATGAGCCTGTTCCTTAGGGAGAATACCGGGGCCGCGATCAAGATCGTAACCGGCGAGAACGCGGTGTTGCTCGAACAGTTGCGCGTCGGCGCGCTCGATCTCGTCGTCGGGCGGCTGGCGGCGCCGGAAAAGATGACCGGCTTCTTCTTCGAACATCTCTATTCCGAGCAGGTGCTGTTCGTGGTGCGCGCCGGCCATCCGCTGCTGCAGCCGGGCACGGATGTGTTCGCCAGGCTCGACGAGTTCCCGGTGCTGATGCCGACACGGGAATCGGTCATCCGTCCCTTCGTCGACCGCTTGTTCATCACCAATGGCATGACGGCGCCGGCAACGGAGATCGAAACCGTCTCGGATTCCTTCGGCCGCGCCTTCATGCGCCAGAGCGACGCCGTCTGGATCATCTCGGCCGGCGTCGTGGCCAATGAAATCAGCAGTGGCGCGTTCGTCGCCTTGCGCGTCAACACGGAGGAAACCAAGGGGCCGGTCGGGCTGACGATGCGCACCGACACCGCCCCCTCGCCGGCCTTCTCCATCATGCTGCAGACCATCCGCGAAGCCGCCAGCCAAAACGCCTGAGACACTCGGGCGTCGACGGAAACAGGGCGACCTTGCCTCGAAGAATTCATAACCCCCGAGTTAGTAAAACACCGCAAAATATCATTTTACCGAACCAAACGCCTAGTGCACTGTGATGTCGGAGGATCGAAATCGTGCCATTCGTCAGCATCGGCGGCGTACCGCTGCACCGTCGCCGGATTCGGGCGAACGGCAATGCTGCGATGGATGAATTCAACGGGCAGCAGAAGCTTTGAGCGAACCGGCGGTTCGCCTCACGGCGCCGCCAGAAAAAGGGAGGACCAACCACATGACTCCAGTCAAATCCGTCATTCGCGGCGTCTCGCGGCGCCAGTTCATCGCCACATCGATCGCCGGCGGCGCGGCACTCGCTTTCGGTGGCAGCAAAGCCTTCGCGGCGGGTGACACGCTCAAGGTCGGCTTCGTCAGCCCGCGCACCGGCCCGCTCGCCGGCTTCGGCCAGACCGACGGCTACGTGCTCGACCTTGCCCGCAAGGCTCTGGCCGGCGGCATCGAACTCGGCGGCAAGAAATACAGCGTCGAAATCCTCGACCAGGATACGCAATCGGATCCGTCGCGCGCCGGCCAACTGGCCAAGGACCTGATCAACAACCAGGGCATCGACCTGATGCTGGCCGTGTCCACGCCCGAAGTCATCAATCCGGTGGCCGATGCTTGCGAAGCCGCCGGCGTGCCTTGCCTGTCCACCGTCATGCCCTGGGAAGCCTGGTATTTCGGCCGCGGCGCCAAGCCCGGCGAGCCGTCACCGTTCAAATGGACTTATCATTTCGGTTTCGGCGTCGGCGAGTTCTTCAAGACCTACATCTCGCAATGGAACCTGATCGAGACCAACAAGAAGGTCGGCGTCATGTATCCAAACGATGCCGACGGCAACGCCATCCGCGCCCATCTGGCGCCGCTGCTGGCCAAGGAAGGTTTTACCATCGTCGATCCCGGCGCCTACGAGACCGGCACCACCGACTATTCGTCGCAGATCGCCATGTTCAAGCAGGAAGGCGTCGAGATCTTCAACTCCTTCCCGATCCCGCCGGATTTCGCCGCGTTCTGGCGCCAGGCGGCACAACAGGGCCTGACCAAGCAGATCAAGATCGCCCAGGTTGCCAAGACCGGACTGTTCCCGTCCGACATCGAGGCGCTCGGCGATCTCGGCATGAAGATTTCGAGCGCCGCCTACTGGCACAAAGCCTTCCCCTACAAGTCGCCGCTGACCGGCGTTTCGGGCACCGAGCTTGCCGACGGCTATGAGGCGGCGAGCGGCAAGCAGTGGACGCAGCAGCTCGGCGCTTCGATGTCGTTGCTCGACGCCGGCTTCGAGGCGCTGAAGGCAAGCACCGACGTCAAGGACAAGGCAGCGGTGGCCAAGGCGCTGAGCACGCTGAAGACCGAGACCATGATCGGCAAGGTCGACTTCACCAGCGGACCGGTGGCCAATGTGTCGCCCGGCCCGATCATCGGCACACAATGGGTGGCCGCCAAGGAAGGCAGCAAGTTCGCGCTCGACTATGTGGTGACCGACAACGCCACCGACCCGAAGGTACCGGTCGAGGCCAAGCTTCTGCCTTACAACGGCTGATGGACCGCTGACGAGGATCGCCTGGTGACCCATCCGCAACAGCAGGCGATCCTCGATGCCGCCGGCATCCACAAGCGCTTCGGCGCGCTTGTGGTGCTGGACAACATCGACTTCGCCATGGCCGCCAATGAGGCGGTCGGCATTGTCGGCCCGAACGGCGCCGGCAAGACCACTTTGCTCAGCGTGCTCTCAGGCGCCTTTCCACCAAGTTCAGGCACGGTCAGCTTCAAGGGCGGCGACGTGACGCCGCTGCCGGCGACCCAGCGCTGCCGGCTCGGGCTGGTGCGCACGCATCAGGTGCCAAAACCGTTCGGCGGCATGACCACTTTCGAGAATGTCTTCGTTGCCGCGTCGCACGGCGCCGGCCTCGGCCGAGACGAGGCCTATGCGGAAGCGCTGGGCTCGCTGGAACTTTGCGGCATGCTCGGCGTCGCCAACCGGCGCGCCGAAACGCTCGGCCTGCTCGACCGCAAGCGGCTGGAGCTGGCGCGGGCTTTGGCGGCAAAGCCGACGCTACTTTTGCTGGACGAGATCGGCGGCGGACTGACCGATGGCGAAGCCGGCGAACTCGTCGACACCATCAAGGAACTGCGCCGCCGCAAGATCGGCATCGTCTGGATCGAGCACATCGTGCATATTCTTCTGCAAGTGGCCGAGCGCCTGATCTGCATGGATGCCGGCAAGATCATCGCCGACGGCAACCCGCAAGCCGTTATGGCCAATCCCCAGGTGATCAGCGCCTATCTCGGCGGAGGCCCAAAATGAGCCTGCTTTCGGTCGAGAACCTGGTTGTGCGGCATGGCCTGCTGCAGGCGGTGCGCGGCGTCAGCTTCAGCGTCGAGCGTGGCCAGACGCTGGCCCTGGTCGGCGCCAACGGCGCCGGCAAGACGACGCTGCTCAGGGCGATCGCCGGCGCGCATCCGGCGTCGGCAGGCCGGGTGTTGTTCGACGGCGCCGATCTGTCCGGCGTGCCGTCGCACAGCCGCGTCGGCAAAGGCATCGCCCTGGTGCCGGAGGGGCGAAAACTGTTCGTGCAGATGACAGTCGAGGAGAACCTTTTGCTCGGCAAGACCGCTGGCCGGCCCGGCGACTGGAGCGTCGACAAGGTGCTCGACACGTTTCCCAATCTGAAGGCCCGCCGCCATGCCAAAACAGGTCATCTCTCAGGTGGCGAACAGCAGGCAACGGCAATCGGCCGGGCGCTGATGAGCAACCCCGAACTGCTGCTGCTCGACGAGGTTTCGCTCGGCCTGTCGCCGCTGATCGTCGATCGCGTCTATGCCTCGCTGCACGGGCTGATCAGCTCCGGCACGACGATCATTCTCGTCGAACAAGACCTCAACCGTGCACTCTCGGTATCGGACAAGGTCATCTGCATGCTCGAGGGGCGCGTCGCGCTGGAAGGCCCGAGCAGAGGCATTTCGCGCGACGAGGTGACCAAAGCCTATTTCGGCCTGCACAAGGCGAGCGCCGGGAGCGTGCCGGCATGAGCAACCAGATCATCCAGGGTATCCTGCTCGGCGGCTATTACGCGATCATCGCCTGCGGCCTGTCCTTCATGTTTTCGGTGATGCGCATCATCAACCTCGCCCATGGCAGCCTTGCCGTGCTTTCAGCCTACGCGCTGTGGTGGCTCGCCTCGCAATTCCACATCGCGCCGCTGGTCGGGCTGCTCATCGTGCAGCCCGCGATGGCGGCGATCGGCTGGGCGCTGCAGCGCTTCCTGCTGGAACGCAGTGCGCGCGGCGGCGCGCTGTTGCCGATCCTCACCACTTTCGGCCTGGCCATCGTCATCGACAATCTTTTGTTCGAACAGTTCGGCGCCGATACGCGCTCGCTGGCGCCCTACATCGGCAGCCTGTCCTACGATTCCTGGGAATGGCCAGGCAGCATCTATGTCGGCAAGCTCGCCGTCATCACCTTCGCCGCAGCCGTGGTGCTGCTTGGCGGGCTGCAGCTGTTCCTGACCCGCACCGGGCTCGGCCGCTCGATCCGTGCGACGTCCGAGGACCCTGATACGGCAGGCCTGGTCGGCGTCGATGCGCGCCGCGCCAATGCCATTGCCGCATCGATCGCCATGGTCACGGTCGGCCTTGCCGGCGCGTTTCTGGGCATGCGCGCCACCTTCGACCCCTATGCCGGCGCGCCGCAATTGCTGTTTGCCTTCGAAGCCGCGGTCATCGGCGGCGCCGGCTCGCTGTGGGGCACCTTGATTGGCGGCATTGTGCTGGCGCTCGCCCAGACGCTCGGCGCTCAGGTGCACCCGCAAGGTTTTCTGATCGGCGGCCATACCGTCTTCCTGGTCGTGCTGTTCGTGCGACTTTCCGCGTCCGGCCTTGGCCTGCGCGGCCTGTTGCGCCTGCGGAGTGCAGCATGAGCGCTCCTGCCACCATGCCTGTCATCGAGCGCGGCACCGCGACCTCGCGCATCGCCGCGATTGCCGTCGCCGTGATCATCGCATTGCTTGCGATTGCGCCGCATTTCCTCTCCGCCGGTGCGGTCGACCGGCTGACCGCGCTGTTCATCTACGTGATCCTGGCCGCGATGTGGAACGCGCTGGCCGGTTTTGGCGGCCTGGTCTCTGTGGGACAGCAGGTCTTCTTCGGGCTCGGCGCCTATTTCGCTATCCGCCTGGCCGATGCCGGCCTCAACCCGTTCGTCGCGCTTTTTGCGTCGGGCATTGTTGTCGGTGCCGTGTCCATCCCGCTCTCGCTGTTCATGCTGCGGTTGAAGAACGGCGAATTCGCCATCGGCATGTGGGTGATCGCAGCACTGACGCATCTGCTGGTCAATCTCGACCGGCTGGTGCAGGGCGAAACCGGGACATCGCTGATCTCGCTCAACGTCTATGATTCCGGCACCAGGCGGGCGACGATTTATTGGCTGGCGCTGGCGTCGATGACGGCGCTGCTCGCCATCCTGTTTGGCCTGCTGCGCGGCAGCACGGGCGCGGCGATCCGCGCGATCCGGGACAATGAAGATGCCGCCGCCTCGGTTGGGGTGCGCGTCACCGGCACCAAGCGGCTGCTGTTCGTGCTGGCCGCCTTCGGCATCGGCATTGCCGGCGCACTCTGGCTGGCGACCTCCATCACCTTCCAGCCCAAAACCTATTTCAGCGTCCAGTGGACCGCTTACATGATCTTCATGGTGCTGGTCGGCGGCATCGGCACGTTCGAGGGCGCGATTCTGGGCGCGCTGGTGTTCTTCCTCATCGAGACATGGTTCGGCGGCGCCGGCGTCTGGTACCTGGTCGGGCTTGGTGCCACCGCCGTGCTGTTTTCGCTGCTGCTGCCGCGCGGCCTGTGGGGAACGATCGAGGAGCGTTTCGGCCTGCGCCTGCTGCCGGTCGGCTACCGCGTCAGGCTGCCCGCAATCGAGACAGGTCCGTCGGGCGACGACACGCAACAGTCGCCACAAACCACATCACAGCGGGAGAAGGCATGAGCATGCTTTTCGGCAAAACCATCCTCATCACCGGTGTCGCCTCCGGCATCGGCGCCCGCACGGCGGAACTGGCGGGACAGCTCGGCGCCGAGGTAATCGGCGTCGATGTTCGTGAACCCACGGGACAGGTCGGCACTTTCGTCAAGGCCGACATTTCATCGAAGGCCGGCGTCGATGATCTGGTTGCGCAGCTGCCGCAGCGCATCGATGCGCTCTGCAATGTCGCCGGCCTCTCCGGCAACACCGGCGCGGCGGCAACGCTCGCCGTCAACTTCTTCGGACTGCGGGCGCTTTCGGAAGGCCTCGCGCCAAAAATCCGCGAAGGCGGCGCCATCGTCAACGTCGCCTCGATCGCCGGCTTCGGCTGGCGCGCCAATCTCAACCGCGCCGCTTCCATGGTCGGCATCGAGGGCTTTCCCGATGTCGCCAAGGTGGTCGCCGACCACGCCGTCAAGAACGAGGAAGGCTATCCCGTTTCCAAGGAACTGCTGCTCCTGTGGACATTCCGCGCCGCGCACCAGGATCAGTTCAGGAGCCGTGGTATTCGCGTCAACGCCGTCAGCCCCGGCCCGGTGGAGACGCCGATCCTCAAACAGTTCCGCACCGTGCTCGGCGACGCCCGCGTCGACAGCGACATTGCCCGGGTCGGCCGCGCCGGCACATCCGGCGACATCGCGCCTGTGGTGCTGTTCCTGTGCTCGGACGGCGCGCGCTGGGTCAACGGCGCCAACGTGCCGGTCGATGGCGGTCTCGAAGCTTCAATCAATGCCGAAGTGCTCGGCTTCTAAGAAAACGCTCCACTGGAGCGAGGGAGAAAAAATAATGGATATCGGACTTCTGATCGACGGCGATAAAAGGGATGCGTCCGGCTCGGCGGCCTACGAGCGCATGGACCCGTTCACCGGCAAACTGGCGACGCGTGCCGCAGCGGCGAGCGTGGCCGACGCCAACGCCGCTGTCGAAGCGGCCGCGGCTGCCTTTCCCACATGGTCGAAGACTGGACCTGGCGAGCGCCGCGCGCTGCTGAGCAAGGCGGCCGATGTAATGGCCTCGAAGGTAGGTGAATTCACGAAACTGATGATGGAAGAGACCGGCGCCACTGGCCCCTGGGCCGGCTTCAACGTCATGCTGGCCGCCAACATGCTGCGTGAAGCAGCCGCCATGACGACGCAGATCTCGGGCGAGATCATCCCGTCCGACAAACCAGGCACGCTGGCCATGGCGATCCGCCAGCCGCCCGGCGTATGTCTCGGCATCGCGCCATGGAACGCGCCGGTCATTCTCGGCACCCGCGCCGTGGCGATGCCGCTCGCCTGCGGCAACACGGTGGTGCTCAAGGCCTCGGAAATGTGCCCCGGCACGCATCGGCTGATCGGCCAGGTTCTGGTCGAAGCCGGCCTGCCCAAGGGCGTCATCAATGTCGTTACCAACGATCCTAAGGACGCCGCCGGCATCGTCGAGGCGCTAGTCGCGCATCCCGCGGTCAAGCGCGTCAACTTCACCGGCTCGACCAAGATCGGCCGGATCATCGCCGAACTCGCCGGGCGGCATCTGAAGCCCGCGCTGCTCGAGCTCGGCGGCAAGGCGCCGCTGCTGGTGCTCGACGATGCCGATATCGATGCTGCGGTGAATGCCGCAACCTTCGGCGCCTTCATGCATCAGGGCCAGATCTGCATGTCGACCGAGCGGCTGATCGTCGACGACAAAGTCGCCGACGAGTTCGTGACAAAACTCGCGGCCCGTGCATCGCATCTGCCGGCGGGCGACCCGCGCGGCCATGTCGTGCTGGGATCGCTGATCAGCAGCCAGGCTGCCGACAAGATGGAGGAACTCGTGGCCGATGCGGTTGCCAAAGGCGCCAAGCTCGTCGCCGGCGGCAAGCGCACGGGCACCGTGGTCGAGGCGACCTTGCTCGACCACGTCACGCCGTCGATGCGCGTCTATGCCGAGGAATCCTTCGGCCCGGTCAAGCCGGTGATCCGCGTCAAAGGCGAGGATGAAGCCGTGCGCGTTGCCAACGACACCGAATACGGTCTCTCCTCCGCCGTCTTCAGCCGTGACATCAAACGCGCCATGGCTGTTGCCGCCCGCATCGAGGCCGGCATCTGCCACATCAACGGCCCGACCGTCGGCGACGAGGCACAGATGCCGTTTGGCGGCGTCAAGGGCTCCGGCTATGGCCGGTTCGGCGGCAAGGCGTCGATTGCAGAATTCACCGATTTGCGCTGGATGACCATCGAGGATCCGCACCAGCACTATCCGTTCTGAACGGTGCAGAAGGGCAGATGGCTATCTGCCGAGTGTCAGCCCGGCCCTCCTCGCTTCCCCACGCAGGAATGGCAGCCCGACCTCGATGACATCGCTCGGATTGTCGGCCACCGGCCGCCACACGGCGAGCCCGCCGGCAATGTCGACATCGACGTGGTTCATGCTTTCGAGCGTAATCGCGCCGGTGTAGCCGATGGCGGCGATCGCCTGCATGCAGGCCGCCCAGTTGAGCATGCCGCGTCCCGGCACGCCGCGATTGGCCTCCGAGACGTGGACATAGCCAAGATAAGGCGCCGCCGCCGCGAAGCCGGCGGCAAAGCTCTCCTCCTCGATATGCATGTGGTAGGTGTCGAGATGGATGAAGATGTTGTCGGCGCCGACGCGCTCGATGATCCTTGCCGCATCGATGCCGCGGTTGATCAGATGCGTCTCGTAGCGGTTGCAAGGTTCAATGCCGAGCTCCAGCCCATGCACTTTTGCCGCCTTGGCGGCGCGTGCGAGGAAGCGGCACATGCCGTCGATTTCACCGGCCGTCGGCGCGCGGCCTGACGTCTTGCCGATCGTGCCATAAGTGACGCCGCCGAGTGCCGTGCTACCCACCGCTTCGCACACCTCGAAGGCCGGTTCGAGGAAGGCCAGCGCCTCGTCCGGCCGCTCGACAACATCGAGCGCGCGCGGCAGGCCGAGCGACGGGATCAGCTCGACGCCCTGGCGTTCGGCGAAGGCGCGCGTGCGCCTGGTGTCGATCTCCTCGGGCCGCAGCAGCGGGATCTCGAGCAGGCCAATGCCCAGAGCCTTCAGCCGCTCCATCTGCGGTTCGATCAGGTCAAGGTCCCACACCGGGGCAATGGCGAAAGTGTGCAGTCCAAATGTATTCATCGGTCAGCCTCGTTGTTCATGCGCCGCGGCGGCACTGATATCGCCGCCGCCGACGATGCGGCTGACGACTTCGTTCATGTTGGTCCGGGCGGTGATCAGGTCCGCCTCGGCCCGGCCGTGGCGCAGCACGACAATGCGGTCGGTGACCGACAGCACGTCGTTCAATCTGTGCGAGATCAGGATGACGGCAATGCCTTCCGACTTCAGCCGCCGGATCAGATCGAGCACGCTCTGCACCTCGCGCACCGCAAGGGCCGCCGTCGGCTCGTCCATGATCACCAGCTTGGGATTGAAGGTCAGCGCCCGAGCGATCGCCACCGTCTGCTGCTGGCCACCGGAGAACGAACCGACCGACCGGTTTATCGACGGCAGATGCGCCCCCAGCCGCTCGATCATCTTCGCCGCCTGGCGGTCCATTTCGGCCTTGTCGACAATACCCGGGATCAGTCCGAACAATTTCTTCGTCGGCTCGCGGCCAAGAAAGATGTTGGCGGCCACGTCCTGCTGCTTGGCCAGCGACAGGTCCTGGTAGATCATCTCGATGCCAAGCTCACGCCGCTGGCCGGGATCGAGCGGCAAAATATCCTTGCCGTCGAGTTCGATCGAGCCGGCATCAGCCCGGTAGATGCCGGTGATGGTCTTCATCAGCGTCGATTTGCCGGCGCCGTTGTCGCCGACGAGGCCGACCACCTCGCCCGCCTCGACCGACAGGTCGACGCCATGCAGCACGTCGACGGCGCCAAAGCTCTTGCGAATGCCGTGCAGGGTGAGAAGGGTCATACGCGTGACTCCTTGCGCACCTGGTACTGGTCGATGAACACCGCCAGGATCAGCACGGCACCGATTGCCATCTGCTGGTAGTAGGATTGCACCGCAAGCAGCGTCAGCCCGTTTTGCAGCACGCCCATGATCAGCGCGCCGATCATGGTGCCAAGGATCGAGGCGCGGCCGCCGAACAGATTGGTGCCGCCGATGATCGCCGCCGTGATCGCGGTCAGTTCATAGTTGATGCCGGCAGTCGGGTCGCCGGCATTGACGCGGGCGGTGAACAGCAATCCGGCAAGACCGGCCAGCGCGCCCGACAGCGTATAGATGATGCGGCGATGGTGTTCGACGCGGATGCCGGCCGCGCGCGCCGCGCCCTCGCTGTCGCCGAGCGCCAGCGTATGACGGCCAAAGCGCGTGTAGGCGAGCACGCAATGGGCAACGATGGCGGTGAGCACCAGCAGGATGACCGGCATTGGAATGCCGAACGGCCGGCCCTGACCGATATAGACGATCGCCGCCGGCAATCCGTAGATCGCCCTGCCCTGCGAAATGATCAAAGCGAGGCCACGCGCCATGCCGAGCATGCCGAGCGTGACAATGAAGGCGGGCACAAACGCGCGGGTGACCAATTGCCCGTTGATGTATCCAGCAAGCCCGCCGGCAAGGATGCAGGCAACGACCGCGAACACCGAGGGCCAGCCGAGATTGACGGCGACGAAGGCGCCGGCGACGCCAGCCAGCCCCATGACCGAGCCGAGCGACAGGTCAAGCCCGCCCGAGCCGATGACGAAGGTGGCGGCGATGGCCAGCACGCCGATCGTCGACGTCGCCAGCAGGATGTTGAGAAAATTGCTGAGCGACAGGAAATACGGCGACAGCACGGCCATCGCCGCACTCAGCGCCAGCAGCACCACCAGCGATTCCAGGCGGATATGAAGTCGTTCGACGGACGCACGCTGCACCCGAGCCCAGAAACCGGGCTGCGCCATTTCAGAAGCCATCTTGCCTCACCTTTAAAAAAAAGTGGCTGGCGCAGGCTAAACCCGCGCCAGCCCAGTCCGGGAGGACTATTTCACGTATTCGAGCATCGGCTCCTTGCCGGCTTCGATCACATCCTTGGTCAGCACCAGGGTCGGCACTGCGATGCTTTCCTCGACCTTTTCACCGGCGAGCGCCTTCTTGACGTTCTCGACCGCCTGCTTGCCGACGAGATAGGGAAGCTGCGCAACGGAAGCGTTGAGCCGGCCTTCCTTGATCGACTTGACCGCGTCTGAATTGCCGTCGACGCCGATGATCGTCACCTGTTCGCCCTTGCCGGCCGCGTAGATCGATTCCACCGCGCCCAGCGCCATGCCGTCATTGGCGCAGAAAATGGCGACGAGGTCGGGATGCGCGGTCAGTGTGTCGGTGGCGATCGAAGCCGCCTTGTTGCGATCCCAGTCACCCGGCAGGGAGGCGACGATTTCCAGCCCCGGCGCCAATTCCTTGAGCTTATCGGCAAAACCCTTGGCGCGCTTCTCGCCGGTGATGTTGCCCGACAGGCCTTCGATCACCAGCACCGGACCCTTTGCGTCCTTGCCGAGCTTGGAGACGAGATATTCGGCGCCTTGCCCGCCTGCCGCGACATTGTCGGAGCCGATGCGGAAGGTGATCTTGATGCCTTCCTTGTCGAGCACCGCTGGGTCGAGATTGCCGTCGAGGTCGACGACCTTGATGCCGGCATCCTGCGCCGCCTTCAGGCAGGGCAGCAGATTGGTCGAGTTGATGGCGGCGGTGATCATCGCCACCGGCTTGCGCTCGAGCATGGTGTTGCACAGATTGAGCTGCGGCTCGGCCGCCTGGTCGCTGTCGGCCGCCTGCTGGAAATATTTCACCCCGGCTGCCTTGGCGCCGTCCTCGACGCCCTGGCCCATCGCGCCCCAGAACGGGTTGGCCAGCGTCTTCATCAGCACGCCATATTCGCCGTCCTCGGCCTTGGCCACACTGACGGCGGAAAGCGCCATTGCGACGCCAAAAGCCAAAGTAAATCGATTTATCTTCGGTGCGAGTGATTTCATTTCGTTTCTCCTCCGGTTGATGTCACGCGCCGCGAGCCAAAGCCAGGTCCGGCGCTTCTGGTCCGTCTTCGACAATGGGGGCTATTGTCGGCTTCCTCCCCCGGAATGCGGGCCGTTGCCTGGCGAGCCAACGGATTCCCGCATCAAAACCTGACAAGGCTCGAGCCGCGCCTTGGGCGGCCCCTCCTCGCCTTCGATCCTGGCAAACAGCACGTCCATCGCGTGGACGGCGATCTGGCGCACCGGCTGCACCACGGCGGCGATGGCCGGCCATGTCACCTGCATCCATTCGGCGTCGTCGAAGCCGACCAGCGAGATGTCGTTCGGGCAATGCCAGCCGCGCCGGCGGAATTCGGAAAGCGCCACCAGCGTGCCTTTGAGGAACAGCGAGTAGACTGCCGTCGGGCGTTCGCCTCCCTTGGCGCCCGCATCGAAATAGTCGCGCAACTGCGCCCTGAGCGGTTCGACATCGGTTTCGGCAAGCACGACATCGATGCGGACATCCGGCGCCAATTTGAGCGCGGTCGAGCGAAACCCGTCGAGGCGGGCGCGCACCGTGGCCGCCTGTTCACCAAGACCGACGACCAATATGTGGCGATGGCCCCGGCCGAGAAGGTCGCGCGCCACCTCGGCACTCGCGGCCGCACTGTCGGCAGACACGGTGTCGAAGGCGTCGTCCGACAGCACGCGGTCGATCAGCACGCCGGTCATGCCGTTCAGCTTCATGAAGGCGGCTGCGGGGCCATGCTCGTTGCGCACCGGCGCCAGCACCACGCCGGCAACCCGCCAGTCATGCATGCGCTCCAGTATCTCCTTTTCGCGCGCTTCCGATTCCCGGCTCGACGCCGCCACCAGCGTATAGCCACGCTGCTCGGCCAGGCTTTCGAGCTGGGTCACCATCTGGCCGAAAAACTCGCTTTCGAATTCCGGCATGATGGCGCCGATGATGCGGCGCTTGGCCCGCCGCATGTCAGAGGCCAGCGGGTCGACGCGGTAACCGAGGAGTTCGACGGCATCGAAGACGCGTTGCGCATTTTCGGGCTTGACCGTGGTGACGCCCGCCATGACCTTGGAGACGGTGGCGGCGGACACGCCGGCATGGCTTGCCACGTCGTGGATCGACGGACGCCGCTGCTGGGCTTGCCGATGCGCCATTGGTCCTCCTCCCGAGGGCGGGACCTTGCATCTTGTCCCGCGTGTGAATGGATAAATCGATTTTTCGCAGTTGTAAATCGTTTAATCCAAGGTAGAAGTTTGTTTCGAGTGGCGCGGTGCGGATCGCGCAGGGAGGAATTGTCATGTCCAACAGCATCTTGCCGCTGGTCATCAGCGTGCCGGAACCACGCACGCTCGATCTCATCTTCACGCCGCCGCAACTGGCGCGCTTCAAGGCGAAATACCGCATCGTCGAAACGACGCCGGATGGCGTGGCGGCGCTGCCGGCCGATGTGCTGGCTGAAGCCCGCTACATCGTCGGCCAGCCGCCGATCACGCCGCAGACTCTGGAGGCGATGAAAGCGCTGCGCTGCGTCTTCAATGTCGAAAGCAACCTGCTCAACAACATGCCTTATGAGACGCTGTTTGCGCGCGGCATCCATGTCGTCACCACCGGTCTGGTCTTTGCCGAGCCGGTGGCCGAGCTTGGCCTTGCCATGGCGCTCAACCTCGCCCGTGACATCGTCGACGCCGACCTCGCCTTCCGGCAAGGCAAGGAGCTGTGGGGCGGCGACGGCAACCAGACGGCGCGGCTGCTCTCCGGTGCCGATGTCGGCATCATCGGCTTTGGCGATCTCGGCCGCGCGCTGAACCGGCTGCTGTCGGGCTTCCGCACCCGGACCAAAGTCTTCGATCCCTGGCTGCCGCCGTCGATCCTGATCGAGAATGGCGTCGAGCCGGCCTCGCTCGACGAGGTGCTGACATCAAGCGACTTCGTCTTCGTCGTCGCTTCGGTGACCTCTGAGAATCAGGGCTTTCTCGGCGCCGACGCCTTCGCCAGCATGCGCAAGGGCGCCGCCTTCATCCTGCTCAGCCGCGCCGGCGTCGTCGATTTCCCGGCATTGATGGACGCTGTTCGCAGCGGCCACATCGTCGCCGCCAGCGACGTCTTCCCGGAAGAGCCACTGGCGCAAAGCCACCCAGTTCGCACCCTGCCCGGCTTCCTGCGCTCGGCGCACCGCGCCGGCGCCCTCGACATCGCCTTCAAGCGCATGGGCGACATGGTGCTGGAAGACATGGACTTGATCGACCGCGGCCTGCCGCCGCTGCGCTCCAAGCGCGCCGAGCGCGAGACGGTTTCCAGAATGCGCTCCAAGCCGGTTGACAAGAACTAGGATCAATCAACAGTCGATTGACGCATTGAGGCGGGTGACGGCAGCCCTACTCCGCTGCCAGCCTTTGGGCAGCAGACCGATGGGACAGCGCGTACCCGACCTCGTCCACGGCCTGCGCGACGCGCTTCAGGATGGCCTCCGACCGAAGCACCCCGTCGGTGAAATCCTTGTCCGTGGCGTAGACCGCCGTCGGCAAGGCCAGCGCTTCGAAGAAACCGAACAGCGGCCGCAATTGATGCTCGACGATCAGCGCATGCCTCTCGCCGCCGCCCGTGGCCAACAGCACCACCGGCTTGCCCCTTAGGGAAACCGGATCGAAGAGATCGAAGAAGTGCTTGAACAGGCCGGTGTAGCTGCCCTTGTAGGTTGGCGAGCCCACCACCAGCACATCGGCATTAACGATGCTGTCGAGGATGGCGCGCGCCTGTCCGTCGAGGTCGCGTGCCCATTTGGCGCTACCGAGCGACGGGCCGAGATCTTCCACGTCGTAGCTGCTCGCCGACAGGCCATGCTGGCGCGCAATATCCTTGACCACCTGTTCGACGAAGCCGCGCGTCTTGGACGGCCGGGTGAAATTGCCGGAAAAGCCGACGACGGTTGGATTGGGCATGCTGCGGCACCTTCTCGCTACGGGCAAGCCCGCCTTCAATGTCTACAGGTTGATAGACTTCCGAATGCGGTAAAAGGAATGATAGGCCTTTCGGCGCCGCCACGACGAACTATTTTTCCATGCGTTCGCGCAAACGGATGATGACCGCGATTTTCGGCGAGCGATGTGAATGGTCTCAGCCGGCACGAACCCCCTATCCGATGCGATTGCCGCCTGCCGGATCGAACAGATGCAGCGCCGCCGGCTCGGCGGACAACCGCACCTTGTCGCCCGGCCGGACATTGCTGCGCCCCATGACGAAGACGCAGACCTGCTGTCCCGCCATCTTGACGTAGAACTGTGTCGACAGGCCGAGTGGCTCCACCACTTCGACTTCGGCCGTGAGCGCACCGTCTTCGGCGAGCTGGATATGTTCCGGCCGCAGCCCGACGGTGAGCGCGTCGCCGTTTTTCAACGGCAACCCGTCCGGCAACCGCAGCTTCTGGCCATCGGCCAGCACCGCGTCCACCTTACCGCCCTTGTCGACCGTCGCCGGCAGGAAATTCATGCCCGGCGAACCGATGAAACCGGCGACGAACATGTTGATCGGCCGGTCGTAGAGTTCGAGCGGATGGCCGACCTGCTGGACGAAGCCGTCATGCATGACGACGATGCGGTCGGCCATGGTCATGGCTTCGATCTGGTCATGAGTGACATAAACCGAAGTTGTCTTGAGCTGCTGGTGCAGCGCCTTGATCTCGGCGCGCATATGGACACGCAGTTTGGCGTCGAGGTTTGACAGCGGCTCGTCGAACAGAAACACTTTTGGATCGCGCACGATGGCGCGGCCCATGGCGACGCGCTGGCGCTGGCCGCCGGACAGCTGGCGCGGCAGGCGCTGCAGAAAAGCGTCGAGGCCGAGCCGTTTGGCGGCAGCGCCCACCCGTGTGTCGATCGTCGACTTTTCCGCCTTCTTCAACAGCAGGCTGAAGCCCATATTCGACGACACGTCCATATGCGGGTAGAGCGCGTAGGACTGGAACACCATGGCGATGTCGCGGTCCTTGGGTGCCACGTCATTGACCAGCCGGTCGCCGATGCGGATCTCGCCGCCCGAAACCTCCTCCAGCCCGGCGATCATGCGCAAAAGGGTCGACTTGCCGCAGCCGGACGGGCCGACCAGCACGACGAACTCACCGTCGGCGATCTCGAGATCGACGCCGTGCAGGATGCGCAGCGACCCATAGTCCTTCTCGACGTTTTGCAGCGTCACGGAAGCCATCGATTATCCTTTGACCGCGCCGGCGGTGAGGCCGGTGACGAGATAGCGTTGCAGGAAGGCGAAGAAGATGCAGACCGGGATCAACGCCAGGATCGACGCCGCCATCATCTGCCCCCAGTCGACGGCGAACTTGCCGATATAGGTGAGCAGGCCGACGGCAAAGGTCTTCTGGTCGTCGCTGGAAATCAGCATCAGTGCGAACAGAAGCTCGCTCCACGCCGCGGTGAAGACGAAGCCGAGCGTTGCGCCCATGCCCGGCAGCGTCAGCGGCACGATCACCTTGCGCATCGCCTGGGCGCGCGTGCAGCCGTCGATCATCGCCGCCTCTTCGAGGTCTTTCGGAATGCCGTCGAAGAAGGACTGCATCAGGAAGGTGGCGAAGGCAGTGTTGAAGGCGGTGTAGATGATGATCAGCCCGACCAGGCTGTTGGTGAGGCCGAGCTGCCCCATGACACGGTAGATCGGCGGAATGACCATCACCAGCGGAAAAGTCTGAGTGAGCAGCAGCATAATCGCCAGCGTCGCCTTGCCGCGAAAGGTGAAACGCGACATGGCGTAGCCGGCGAGCGTGGCGATGATGGTGACGAATGCCGCCGTCGACACCGATACGATGACGCTGTTCATGAAATAGCGCGGGAAATCAGAGGCTTCCAGCACAGTGATGAAGTTGCGGAAGGTGGTCTGCGACGGCCACAGCGTGATGCCTTCGGAGTAGAGCAGCCGCTCCGGCGTCACCGATATCTTCAGCGTCCAGAAGATCGGGAACAGCGCGAAGATCATGTAGGCGGCAATGGCGCCGTAGAGGCCGATGCCGCTGACAATGCGCGAGGAGGTCGAGCGTCCGGCAATCATCAGACGTGCCTCACCAGCGAGCGGCGGATGGCGATCAGCGCGATCGCGTAGACGATGAGCAGCACCAGTAGCAGCACCGCCACCGCCGAGGCATAGCCCTTGTCCAGCGATTTGAAGGCGCTGACATAGATGTAGACCGGTACCGTGCTGGTCGAGCCGGCAGGCCCGCCTTCGGTCATGACGAAGATCAGGTCGGCGAAGGTGGCGATCCAGATGGTGCGCAGCATGACGGTGATGACGATGGTCGGCGCCAGAAAGGGCAGCGTCACCTTGCTGAAGCGCTGCCATGGCGAGGCGCCATCGATGGCAGCCGCTTCATGCAGTTCCGACGGGATCGACTTCAGCGCCGCCAGCAGCGTGATGGCAAAGAACGGGATTCCGAACCAAATGTTGGCGATGATCGGCCCCCACATGGCGGTCGCCGGATCGGACAGAACATTGGTCGGTTCGGCCTTCAGGCCCAGCGCATAAAGCCAGTGCGGCAGCGGCCCGATGATCGGATTGAACAGCCACGCCCAGGTGAGGCCCGACAGGAAGGAAGGCACCGCCCAGGGCAGGAACACCACAGCCTGGACAAACTTGCGGCCGACAAACGGCTTGTCGAGCAGCAACGCCAGGCCGAGGCCGAGGAAGAACTGGAAGAACAGGCTGGCGACCGTCCACCAAAGCGTGTTGACCAGCGCCTGCCCCAGCACCTGGTCGGACAGCATGGCCTGATACTGGCCGAGACCGACATATTCCGACTTGAAGGCTGAGAACTTTCTGAACGAATAGCTGATGCCGACGATCAGCGGCACCACCAGCACCACCACCAGAAGCACGATCGCCGGGCTGAGATAAAGCCAGGGCTCGATAGCGGCATGCGTCAGCCGCTTCTTTCGCGGTCTGCCTGCGGGTCGTATTGCGGACACGGCATAGGTCATCGGTTCTGGATCGTCTCCTGGAAGAGCGTCGGGGCTGGCGACAAGCGTCCTTCTCCCCGTTCACGGGGAGAAGATGGCGGCGGCCAGATGAGGGGCAGCGCGAACTTGCGAAAGTATGGCGCCGCCCCTCATCCGTCACTTCGTGACACCTTCTCCCCGTGAACGGGGAGAAGGAGAAGAACTACTTCTTGTTCTTGGCCAGCCAGTCCTGCTGCTCCTTGGTCAGGAATGCGGCCCATGCATCGGCCGCTTCCTTGGCCGTCTTCTGGCCGAGCAGCACTTCCTGGAAGTTCTTGATCGCCACCTGGTCGACGAAATTGCCGAGGTTTTCCAGATGCGTCGGCGGGGTCACCATTTCATATTTGGAGGTGTCGCTCAGCTCGGTGAACCAGCCCTTGAACTGCTCGGTCTTGAAATGGGCATCCTGGTCGGCGCCATTGTGGATCGGCACGACGCCGACTTCCTTGGCCCATTCCAGATTGTCCTTCGGCGAAAGCAGCGTCGCCATCAGCTTCCAGGCATCGTCCTTGTGCTGCGAATTGGCGAACATCGCCCAGCCGGCATAACCCAGCGTCGGGTAGGATTTGCCGCTCGGCCCGACCGGCAATGGCGCCACCGCGAAGTCGTCGGCGCTCATCTTGTCGGCAATGCCGAGCAGCGCGTCGGGATCCTGGTTGAGCATGGCGCAGGTGCCGGAATAGAAACCAGTGACCGTCTCGTTGAAGCCCCAGCTCACCGCATCCTTTGGCGCCAGGCCGTCCTTGTACATGTCGGCCAGCATCTGCAGGCCCTTGACCGAGCCTTCATCGTTTATGGTCGAGGTGCCGTCCTCGTTGAAATAGCCGCCCTTGCCGGCCGCGATATTCATAAACATGTGCATGCCGTTGAAGGCGCCGGGGCCGCCGCGCAGGCAGTAGCCGTATTTGCCTGGGATGGCCGAGATCTTCTTGGAGTCGGCGACGAACTCATCGAGCGTCGCCGGCGGGCCGTCGAGGCCGGCCTCCTTGAACAGTTTCTTGTTCCAGAACAGCGCGTTCACATAGTAGCCGTAGGGGATCATGAACTGGGTGTTGTTGACCGTCGAGCCGAACTGCTTGGCGCGATCGCCCAGCGTCTTGGCGTCGTCCCACTTGGCCATGTAGGGGCCGAGGTCCTCAAGCTGCGCGTTATTGGCATAGAGGCCCATCCAGCGTTCCGGCATCTCGACGATGTCGGGCGTGTCGCCGGCCTGCACCATGGTGAGGAATTTCTCGAACGCCTGGCCCCAGGGCAGCGAGACCAGCTCGACCTTGACGCCCGGATTGGCCGCCTCGAACTCGGCGATCTGCTTCTTCAAAAATTCGGTGCGCGGCGGGCTGGTGATGACCTCGACCATCTTCAGCGTGGACTCGGCCAGCGCGCCGCTGGCGGAGATTGCCAGGCCGGCGGCAGTGGCAAGCATGATGCTCAGTCTTTTCATGTCAGGTACTCCCATTTTGAATTGCTCCGTTTATTTTTTTGCTTTGTCGAAGGCCTGGGCGATGTCGGCCCACAGATCCTCGACACTTTCCAATCCGACGTTGAAGCGGATGGTTCGGGGGCTGACGCCGAAGCGCGCCATCGAATTCAGGCCCGGCGTCTGCTCGAGCGAGGCCTTTGCCGGGACGACCAGGCTCTCGTGCCCGCCCCAGCTGACGCCGATGCGGAAGAACTTCAGCGCGTCGACGAAGGCCGGAATGTCGACATCCTCGGTCACTTCGAAGGAAAACAACCCGGCATAGCCGGCCAGAGTCGCCTTGCCCGGATGGTTGGAATAGGCCGGGTGGTTGACGCGCTCGACCTGCCCGTGCGCCTTCAGCCGCTCGGCGATGGTGAGCCCACTCTTCATGTGATGCGGCAGCCTGAGCGGCAGCGTGCGCAGGCCGCGCAGCAGCAGCCACGCCTCGAAGGGCGACAGCTTGCCGCCGAGCGAGGAATAGGTCTGCTCGTTGATGCGAGCGATATGGGCCGCCGAGCCGGCGACCACACCCGCGACCGTATCGCTATGGCCGCCAAGATATTTCGAGGCCGAATGCAGCACCAGGTCGACACCATGCGTGATCGGTTTCTGGAACACCGGCGTCGCCCAGGAATTGTCGATGCTGGTGACGATGCCTTGCTCTTTCGCCAGCCGCGTCAGATGCGCGATGTCCTGCAGCTCGAACATCATCGAGGTCGGGCTTTCGAGATAAAGCAGCTTGGCGCCGGGCAGTGCCGCCGCGACCGCGTCCGGGTCGGAGCCGTCGACATAGTCCACCCTGATGTTGAGCCGCGGGAACAGCCGCTCGAACAGCCGGTAGGCATCACCATAGCAGTTGCGTACGGCAACGATGCGCTCGCCGGCGCCGACGAAGGCAAGCACCGTGGCGCTGATTGCCGCCATGCCGCTGGAAAAGCCGCGCGCCGCTTCAGCACCCTCAAGGGCGGCAACCCGCGCCTCGAATTCCATCACTGTCGGATTGTCGCCGCGCGAATAGATCGGCTGCCGCCGCCGGCCGGCAAACGTGTCGGCCATCTCAGCATAGTTGGCGAAAGTAAACAGCGAGGTCTGGTAGATCGGCGGCACCACCGCGCCACCGGGGAACGGATCGTCATGCGCCAGCAACGTTGCCGCTTCCGAGATATAGTCCATGTTGAAACTGGCAGGATGCTCGTTCATTTGCGGTCCGAAAGTTTGAGTTTGGCGGCGCCGCGCTTCAGATCGTTCTCGACGGTGGCGATCAGCTTCAGCGCTTCGGCCCGGGCTCCCTCCGGGTCATGCGCGGCGATGCAGTTGTACATGGTGCGATGGTAGGGAAAGCTCGCGTGGCCGAAATCGCGCACGCCGAGCGGATGCTCCCAGAAGCGGTGGAACAGTTCATGCATGGCGGCGATGATCTGCTCGAACAGCGGATTGCCGCAGGCGCGGTAGATCGACTGGTGGAACTCCCAATCCTCTTCCGACGACATGCCGGCGCGGGTGTGAAAGGCCTCTTCCATGATGTCGAGCTTGCGCTCGATCTCGGCGATGTCGGCCTTGTCGGCGCGAACCGCGCACAGGGCCGCGGCCTCGGCTTCCAGCGCGCGGCGGATTTCCAATGTCCGCATCAGGCCGGTGAAATCATTGCCGCCGGCGAGCGTCAGCGGCATGTGCAGCATGTCGAGCGAGACGGCCGCCTTGAGATAGGTGCCGCTGCCTTGCCGGCGTTCGACGAGGCCAAGCCCCTCCCAGCGCGTCAGCGCTTCGCGCACCGTGTTGCGGCTGACCTTGAGGCGCTCGGCCAGGATGCGTTCGGTCGGCAGTTTCTCGCCGGGCTCGAGCTGCTCCTGCATGACGAAGCCGGCCAACGCCTTCAGCACCGCATCGTCGCGGGCCGTCGTCTGGATGGGCGGAAGGAAATCGGTCACGCAGGTTGAGCCTAAAGTGGTTCAATGGTCCAACCAATTTCTGCACAGACCGAGGAGGCGAGTCAACCGCCAAAATGAAGCAAGGTCGAATAGCGCGGAGATGCGCCATTCGACCGGGCCGGTTCAGCCGTGAGCGCGCGACGGTGCAGGATCCGCACCGGCGCTGCGCCAGCGGGCAAACATTTCCTCGCGTGCCCGTCTCGAACCCGCGAGCCGTTCCTTCGCCTCCGCCAGCACGGCAGGCGAAGCCTGGGCAGGCGTGCCTGACTGGAACGGAGGCGCTGGGGCATATTCGAGCGAGAGCTGCACGATCTCAGCCTCCTCCTGTCCAAGCAGCCGTGCAACCAGCGCCAGCCCGAAATCGATCCCGGAGGTAACGCCGCCGGCGGTAATGAGCTTGCCGTCCTCCACGATCCGCTCGTCGACAGGGATGGCCCCGAACTCTTCAAGGAAATCATGCGCATACCAGTGCGTCGTCGCCCGCTTGCCCCTCAGCAGCCCGGCCGCGCCGAGCACCAGGGCGCCGCTGCACACCGAGGTTATGTAGCGCGCCTGTGCTGCGCGCTCCCACACGAAATCGAGAACTGTCTGGTCCTCCAGCAACGCGTTGACGCCGCCCCCGCCGGGAATACACAGCACATCGAGGGGCCGGCAATCGTCGAAGGTCGCCGTCGGGGTAAGCGAGAGGTGCGTCGACGACATCACCGGGTTGCGATCCTTCCAGATCAGATCCACCTCGGCACCCTTGGCCGATGCCAGGACTTCGTAGGGGCCGGTGAGGTCGAGCTGTTGGACGTTGTGGAAGACGAGGATGCCGAAACGAAGGGTCATGGAAATCTCCGTGGGTTGACTTCAGGCAATCTAGGGCATCATGCTTTGGCACGATTGCCATTCACCCCTCGTTTCAGGCCAAACCCAATGCGCCGTATCGAAGTGCTTGCTTATCCCGACATCCAGCTTCTCGACGTCAGCGGACCGCTTCAGGTCTTTGCCAGCGCCAACGATTTCAGGACGCAGGCCGGCGAGCCAGCTCCCTACGAGGTCGTGGTCGTCGCCGCCTCGCCGCGGATCAGGACATCGGCCGGTCTCGTGCTGGAGGCAGCGGCGCTGCCGGCGCACGGACTGGAGATCGACACGCTGATCGTGCCCGGCGGATGGGGCGTCAACGCGGCCTGCGAGGATGCCGAGTTGGTCCAATGGATCGCCGGCCGCTCGCGCGATGCCACGCGAACGGCTTCCGTCTGCAGCGGCGCCATGCTGCTGGCGCAGGCGGGCCTGCTCGACGGGCGTCGCGCCGTGACCCATTGGGGACGCTGCGCCGAGTTCGCCAGGCGCTTTCCCGCGGTCCGCCTCGAACCCGATCCGATCTTCATTCGTGACGGCAATGTCTGGACGTCAGCCGGCGTAACGGCGGGCATCGATCTCGCCCTATCCCTCATCGAGGCCGATCTTGGCCGGCATACGGCGCTCGCAGTGGCGCGCGAGCTGGTGGTCTTCCTGAAACGGCCCGGCGGCCAGGCGCAATTCAGCCAGACCCTGAAGCTGCAGGAAGGCGACGGACGCTTCGACCGGCTGCATGGCTGGGTTCTCGAAAATCTGGCCGGCGACCTGTCGCTGACGCAGCTGGCCGACCACGCCAATATGAGCCCGCGCAGCTTCTCGCGGCATTATCTGGAGGCGACGGGCCGGACACCTGCCCGTGCGGTCGAAGAGATCCGGATCGAGGCGGCGCGACGGATGCTGGAGCGGGGCCAGCCCGTCAACCAGACCGCCAGGCGCTGCGGATTCGGCTCGGAAGAGACGATGCGGCGTGGCTTCCTGCGCGTGCTGGGCACCAACCCGCGCGACTATCGCGAGCGTTTTTAACACGTTGGCTGACGATCTATGACTGCGCCTTCAGCCGCCCCCAAACCGGGCGACGAACTGTTCGGCCGGCAAGTCGAAGGCCGACTTTTCCTGCATCAATCTTTCCAAGGGCCAGTCCCACCAGCGGATTTTCTGCATCGCCGCGATTGTCTCGTCGGAAAACCGCTTCTTGATAAACTTGGCCGGATTGCCACCGACAATGGCGTAAGGCGGCACGTCTTTCGTCACGACACTGCCGGCGGCGACCACCGCACCATCGCCGATGGTCACGCCGGACAGGATGATGGCATCCGTTCCGACCCACACATCGTGACCGAGTTTGATCGGGCCGTTTGATCTCAGATATTCGTAGGTCGACTTGGTTTTGAACAGCTGGTGCTGAAGCGCGTAATTCGCGGCTGTCTCTGTCGGATGATTGGCCTGGCAGAAGAATCTGACGCCGGGCCCGACGGCGCAGAATGCGCCGATTTCGACCGGGGATTGTTCGCTGCAGTTCACGAACGATCCACCGCTCAGGCTTTTTGAGTATCGGCCAATGCTGGCGTGGCGCGGGATAGAATTGGGGTCGTCCTTCAACCCCAGGAATATTCGCAATCTTTTGAAAGCCATGTTCGAGGGATCCCCACCCTTTGCACCGGGATCGCCGGCAGCATCAGACAAATCCACAGCCTATGCATCAACGCAATCCCGATCTTGGCCGCAGGCACGTATGGTCTGACACCATTTCGGGGGAACGACATAGCCAACCGTCCACATGTCTTTTCCTTTGACGACCGCGATGGCATGGTCGACCGGCATTCTGGGAGGACATTTGTTGAAAACCAAGAAACTCATCAATGACGGCGGCAAGGCGGTCGACGAGATGCTGGCCGGAATTCTCGCCGCGCATCCAGGACATCTTCAGGCCGTGCCCGCCAGCCCGCGCTCCATCATAGCCAGAAACGGTCCGCGCCCCGGTAAGGTTGGCCTGGTGATCGGCGGCGGCTCCGGCCATGAGCCGACCTTCCTCGGCTTTGTCGGCAAGGGCCTGGCCGACGCGGCGGCAATCGGCAACGTCTTTGCCTCCCCTCCTCCCGATCCGATCCTCGAATGCGCCAAGGCGGCGAGCGGCGGCGCCGGCGTGCTGTTCATGTACGGCAACTATGCCGGCGACGTGATGAATTTCGACATGGCGGCCGAAATGGCAGCGATGGACGACATCGAAGTGCGCACGGTTCTGAGCACCGATGACGTGGCGTCCGCGCCGCGCGGCGAACGGCACAAGCGCCGCGGCGTCGCCGGCAATTTCTTCATCTTCAAGGCGGCGGGTGCCGCTTGCGACCGCATGCTGTCTTTCGGGGAATGCGAGCGCATCGCCACAAAGGCCAACGATCACACCTTCACCATGGGTGTCGCGCTTTCCCCTTGCTCGCTGCCACAGACAAGGCGGCCGAATTTCGAGATCGGCGACGACGAGATGGAGATCGGCATGGGCATCCATGGCGAGCCCGGCGTCGCGCGCGGGCCGCTGAAAAGCGCCGACGAAGTCACCGACGCGATGCTCGACCATATCTTGCAGGAAATGGTGCCGTCGCGCGGCGACCGCGTCGCTATTCTCGTCAATTCGCTCGGGTCGACACCCCTGATGGAACTCTACATCATGAACCGGCGGCTGTCGCAAAGGCTGGCCGATATCGGCGTCGGCGTCCATGCAACCTGGGTCGGCAATTACTGCACCTCGCTTGAGATGGCCGGCGCCTCGATCACGCTGCACCAGCTCGATGGCGAGTTGCAGACGATGCTGGACCACCCTTGCGACTGCGCCATGTTTCGCGCCGGGTAAGCCGAGGATAAGCAGATGACGACAATCGACAGCGCCCGCCTCGCCGGGATGTTCGCGGCCATCGCCGGCGCCATGTCAGCCGACCGAGACCGACTGTGCGCGCTTGACGGCGTGATCGGCGACGCCGATCACGGCATCGCCATGGAGTTGGGATTTGCAGCGGCGCGCGATGCGGTCGCGGCCTTGGACGCCGAGGCGACCGATCCAACCACCTTGCTGAATACGGCGGCAAAATCGTTCCTGAACGCCGTCGGCGCCTCCTCCGGACCGCTCTACGCCACGGCTTTCATGCGCGCTGCTGCAGCGGTGAAGGGCAAAGTGACGCTCGATGACGCGGACACGGTCGCCCTGTTCCAGGCCATGGCCAAAGGCATCCAGGATCGCGGCAAGGCCGAGCCTGGCGAAAAGACGATGATGGATGCCTGGGCGCCGGCCGCGACGGCGGCGGGCGAGGCGCTGGCTGCCGGCAAGGATCTGGCCCGCAGCCTCGCGGCTGCGGCCGAGGCGGCAAAGGCCGGCGCGGAGGCGACCAAGACGATGATCGCCGCCAAGGGCCGGGCCTCCCGCCTCGGCGAACGCTCGCTTGGCCATATGGATCCAGGCGCCGCCTCCGCCGTAATCGTGATCGAGGCGATGCGGGTCGCCTTGACCGGCTAGACCATCCCTTTCGGGAAAAGATCATATTCAAACAATAGGATAGAGGCTCAACTTGACTCTATCCGGAAAGACCCATCTTCAGCGCTTCGCGTCGAGCTTGTCGATGGCATCCACGTTTCCGGCCGAGGGGCCGTTCGGATCGAACTCCGAGGCCAACCACGCATCGGCGATCGATTTCGCCAGTTCGGGGCCGATGACGCGGGCGCCCATGGTGATGATCTGGGCGTTGTTGGATTTCGCGGCGCGCTCCGCCGAATAAGTGTCATGGGTCAACGCGGCGCGAATGCCCGGCACCTTGTTGGCCGAAATGCTGACGCCGATGCCGGTACCGCAAAACAGGATGGCCCGGTCGTAATTGCCGTCGATAATTTCGTGGCCGACCGCGGCGGCGATATCGGCGTAGTAGCCGGCCTGGCTGAGATCGACGACCTGCAGCTCGGGCTTGGTGGCGAGATGCTTGGCGATGACATCGAGCAGCGGCTTGCCGGCGCTGTCGGCCCCAAGTGCGATCTTCATGGCAATAAACTCCTTCGTTTTCATTGTCAGCGCGCGAGGGCGGCCGACGCCTTTTTCAGAATGTCGATATAGCCTTCCGCTTGCCATGCCGAGCGGCCGATGAAAAGGCCGTCGACATGCGGCTGGCCGATCAATTCGGCGGCATTGCCGGGATTGACGCTGCCGCCGTAAAGCACAGGCGGGGCGTCCGGTAACCGGCTCGCGGCGACCTGTTTGATCAGGGCCTGCTGCTTGTCGGCATAGTCTGCGCTGGCCGGAATGCCTTTCTCGCCGATCGCCCACACCGGCTCGTAGGCGAAGAGGATTTCTGCCGACAATTCATTGTCCGAGAGGCCTTGCAGCGCGCCCAGAACCTGCGTGGTCAGGACTTCATCAGCGCGGCCGACCTCACGCTCGGCCAGCGTCTCACCGACGCAGATCAACGGCACGAAGCCGTGCCTGACTGCCGCCGCCGTTTTCAATCCCACGGTTTTGTCCGTCTCGCCAAAATGCTCGCGGCGCTCGCTATGGCCGAGTTCGACCAGGTCAAGCCCGCAATCCCTCAGCATCACCGGCGAAATCTCGCCCGTCCACGCACCGGCATCGGCCCAATGCATATTCTGCGCGCCGACCTTCACGCGGGTGTTGGCAAGCGCCGCCTTCACCTGCCGCACGGCGGTGAACGGCGGAATGACAAAAGGCTGTATCGCCGCATCGAAGCCCGGCACGAAGGCCGCCAGCGCCTCGGCGAATTGCAGCGCCTCCGCCAGCGTCTTGTTCATCTTCCAGCTCGTGCCGACCCAATATGGGGTCATTCTTTTCTCCTTCGATCCGAAATCCGGATGATGTCCGGGCCAGCCCCAGCCTTCGGGCCGGCGTTTTCCCTCAGGCGCGAGGCTTGAGACTGTCGCGGCCGCTGTCGATGTAAGGCGCCCAGAAATCCACAGACTCGCGGATCATTGCAACAACCTGGTGATCGACCGGTTCCCTCTCCCGGAACGAAAGTTCAAGGCAGATCTCATTGTCGGTTCCGCCACCCGCCCGCACGGTGTCGAGCAGCTTCTGCGGGATGATGCGGCCATCCTTGTTGTACGCCGCCGTGAACGGCCAATGCCCGCCCTTGTTCATCGACGACTGCTTGATGTGGATAATTGGCGATTGCAATGGAAAAGCTTTCGCCCAGGCATAGGGATCGGTGTCGTCAGGGTTGGGTGAGGTCACGTCGCCATGGTCGATGTCGACCATCATCTGCATCGGTATAGGCAGCCTGGCCGCATCGATGGCGCCCTGCAGTTCGACGCAGCTTTCGATCGTGTGGCCAAATTCGCGGCCCACCGACATCGGTTCCCAGAACAGGTAGGTCAGGCCCGCCGCCTTGGCATGCTCGGCCACCTCGCGCCAGCATTCGAGCGCAATGTCGAGAAGTGCCGCGCGCCGCTGCGGATCGTCAAAATCCTTGTAGGTGAATATGGCGAACTGCGTGCCCATGCCCGACGCGCCAAGCTCGGCGGAAATGTCGGCGAAGGTCTTGAACCAGTCGACATAGTAGCGGCGCACATCGGCGTCCGGATGGCCGAAATGATTGAGCCGGCCATAGGGACCGGTCATCCCTGAGGTGATGCGCACGCCGGTCCGCGCCAGCGCGCTGTTGAACAGACGAATGAATTTGGCAATCGTTGCCGCAGGCCAGCCCGGATTGACGAATTCATGCGTCAGCTGCACGTCGCGAATGCCGATGCCATAAGCAATCGCCTCGATCAAATCGTCGGGATCGGCGAAACGATTGACCAGCGGGTTGGTGTTGAGGGAGAGCGTGAAGGCCATCAGGTTGCCGCCGCCATGGTCTTGGTGCACCACTCTTCGAATATCTTTCGCTCGGCCGCATTGACATGCAGGCCGTGCTTGGTCCGGCGCTCCAGAACGTCGGCGGCGGTCATCGCCCATTCGGTGTCGAACAGGAAAACAGCTTCCCGCTCGTAGAAATCCGGGCCGAAACGGCGGCCGAGATCGGCTTCGCCTTTGACACCTTTCAGCAGGGCGCGTGTGCGCGTGCCGTAGCTTCGGGCATAGTGCTTTACCAGCGACGGGCTAAGCCAGGAAAACTCGGCGTGCAGATCGCCCAGAAACTGCTCGAAATCCGCGTTGGGCAAGTCACCCCCCGGCAGGGGAATTTTCGCCGTCCAGGCTTTCTTCATCGCCGGGAAGAACGGCTGGATTTTTTCCAGCGCATGTTCGGACAGCTTGCGGAAAGTCGTGATCTTGCCGCCGAACACCGAAAGCAGCGGCGCGCTGCCATTCGGGGCATCGAGCTCGAAGATGTAATCGCGCGTCACCGCGCTCGGATTGTCGGCATTGTCGTCATAGAGCGGACGCACGCCCGAGAAACTGTAGACCACGTCCTGCGCCGTCAGCTGTCGCTTGAAGTAGCGATTGACCACCTTGATCAGATAATCGACCTCACTGGCCTCGGCCGCCACTTCCTCGGGCCGGCCTTCATAAGGAATGTCGGTGGTGCCGATCAGCGCCAGGTCGTTTTCATAAGGGTTGACGAAGATCACTCGCTTGTCGTTGTTCTGGATGAGATAGGCCTGCCGTCCCTCCCAGAATTTGGGCACGACGATATGGCTGCCCTTCACCAGGCGAACATTGCGGGTGGAATTCTGCCCCGCCACGCGGTTGACGATATCATTCACCCACGGCCCAGCCGCATTGACCAGCCCCTTTGCGCGGACCTTCGTCACCGCACCCGTGCGGCCGTCCTGCATGTCGATCGACCACAGGCCGCCTTCGCGCCGGGCAGCAATACAGGCCGTGCGGGTGAACACTTTTGCGCCGCGCTGACTGGCGTCGAGCGCGTTGAGCAGCACCAGCCGCGCATCATCGACCCAGCAGTCGGAATATTCGAAGCCGCGCTTGAATTCGTCCTTGATCGGCGCCCCTTCCGGCGCGATCCTCAAGTCCAGCGTTCGAGTGCCCGGCAGCCGCTTGCGGCCGCCAAGATGGTCGTAGAGAAACAGCCCGAGCCGGACCAGCCAGGCCGGCCGGTCGTCGGGGCTGTGCGGAAGCACGAAGCGCATCGGCCAGATGATGTGCGGCGCCGCCTCCAGCAGCACCTCGCGTTCGATCAACGCTTCGCGCACCAGCCGGAACTCGTAATATTCGAGATAGCGCAGGCCGCCATGCACCAGCTTGCCGGAGCGCGAACTGGTGCCTTGCGCCAGATCGTCCTTCTCGCACAGGATGACCGACAGCCCGCGACCGGCCGCATCGCGCGCTATGCCGGCGCCGTTGACGCCGCCGCCAATCACGAAGAGATCGACAACATCAGACATATCGCTCAAGACTTTGCTCCTCTGCGCTGCGCCATACCTTTCCATACCGGCCGCAGCGCCTGGCGCGCCGCGACGAAGGATGGAAACAGCGCATCGTAGGTTTGGGAAAGCGCCTCGTCATAGGCATCGCATTCGCCCAGCAGCGGCGTCACCCATTCGGCGCAACACTCATCCATGGAGCGATAGACGCCGAGCCCGACCGCGGCCATCATCGCAGCACCCGCAGCACCTGCCTCCTGGCGGCTGCTGGTTCTGACTTGCGCGCGGGTCGCAGCAGCGATGATGCGGCGCAGCGACGGGCTGCGCGCCGCACCGCCCGACAAGCGAATTTCGCTCGGCATGCTGCCCATCGCTTGGTAGCAATCGCGGGCCGCGAAGGCCAAGCCCTCGAGAACCGCGCGCGCCAGATCGCCAAAGCCGTGCTTGACCGAAAGGCCGATGAAGCTGGCGCGTGCGTTTGGATCGACGAACGGTCCGCGTTCGCCGGCGAGCGAGATATAGGGCTGGTAGACCAACGATCCAGGCTCCGATCCTTCCACCCAGGCATCGAGCGCCTTCAGCAGCTCTTCGCGCGAAGGTTTTGCGCCGCTGGCGGTCAGCACGTCGCGCGCCAGCCCAAGCAGCCAGTCGATGTTGAGCGTCGCCGCCATGTTGGATTGCAGTTGCGCATAGGCGCCGGGAACCGGCATGGCGATGGTGTAGCCCGACGCGTTGTCGTTGAGGACGACATCGTCAGGAGTGCGCGCCAGGCGCGTGTGGATGCCGGTGGAGCCGATGACCGTGCAGCCGACATTGCTGCTCGGATCGTAGAGGCCGGCGCCGAGTGCGGTGCTGACCATGTCGACGTAACCGAGCACCACCGGCGTGCCCTCAAGCAGGCCGGTCTCCCCGGCTGCCGATGGCGAAAGCGGATGATGGTCGGTCGTGCCTTCGAGCATGGGCGGCAACAGTCGCCGATGTGTCGTCAGATCGAGAATGTCGAGCACCTCATCGGAATAGCTGCGCGAGCGAAAATCGCCGAATGTAAATGTGCCTTCCGAGGGATCGGTGGCGCGCTCGCCGGTCATCTTGAAATAGAGCCAGTCCTTGCAGTGAAAGGCAGTGGCGACCCGCTCGAGGATTTCCGGGCTGTTCCTTTTCAGCCAGCTGAGCTGAGCCCCTTGCTGGCAGGCATTGAGCCCGGTGCCGGTGATCTCGAACCGCGTGCGATCGCGGGCGTCGCCGCGCACCTCGTCCACCAGATGTCCAGCGCGGGCGTCCAGCCAGAGCCAGGCGCGCCCGACCGGCAAGCCGTCACCATCGATCAGCCAGGTGCCGTCGCCCTGCCCGGTGATCGCGACCGCCGCGGTTCGCGGCGCCAGATCGGGAAGTTTCGTCGCCAACTCGCGAACGGTCAGCACCATGTCGCGCCAGGTCTGCTCCAGGTCCTGCTCGGCGCCGCCGCCTTCCAGCGTGACGAAGCAGTTGGTCACTGACGCCATGGCAAGCTGCCGCCCCGAAAGATCGAAAGCGACCGATTTGATCACGGACGTTCCCGCGTCGATCCCGATCAGCAGGTCTTTCATGCGGCAAGTTCCGGATGGTTATGAAGGCAATTCAAAGGCGCAGTCTTTGTTGTAGGGAAGCCGTAGAAGAGGCAGGGAGTGTCCGCAAGGACACCCCCTGTGCAGGTCTTACTCCGACAGCACGAACGGTGCGGTGTACTTGTCCACATTGTCCTTGGTGATGAGCAGGCAATCGAACAGCTGCTTCTCGCTGGTGGCACCGGTGGCGCCAGACTTGATGAACGAGTCGGCCTGCTGCACGGCCTTCGCCGAGAAGATGGCCACTGGCTGGAGCACGGTGTACTGCAGTTCGCCGGACTTGATGGCCGCAACCGCATCCGGCGAGCCGTCGAAGCCGCCGACCTTGATGCCGGCCAGCTTGCCGGCTTCCTTCAGCGCCGCAACCGCGCCGAGCGCCATTTCGTCGTTGCCGCTGATTACGGCGATGATGTCGGGATTGGCCTGCAGCATGCTCTGCATCTTGTCGTGGCCCTTGGTACGATCCCAGTCGGCGACCTGCGAAGCTGCCTTTTCGAGATCCGGGTACTGGCTCAGCACGGTCGCGTAGCCGTTCGAGCGCGTGGCGGCGTTGTTGTCCGACGGGGCGCCGAGCAGTTCGACATACTTGCCCTTTTCACCGACCGCCTGCACCCACTGCTGGGCACCGAGAGCTGCACCCTGCGCGTTGTTGGAAACGAGCTGACCCTTGGCGAGGCCTTCCTGGTTGATCTCGGCATTGACGAGGAAAACCGGGATGTTGGCGGCAATCGCCTTCTTCACCGCGCCGACCGAACCATCGGCATTGGCCGGGTCGAGGATGATCGCCACCGACTTGTTGGTGATGGCGGTGTCGATCAGATTGCTTTCCGTGTTGGTGTCGCCCTTGTGGGCAGCGACATTGGCCGTATAGCCAAGCTTTTCGGCCTCGGCCTTGGCGACGTTGCCTTCGGTCAGCCAGTACGGGTTGGCCGGATCGTTGACGATGATCGAGATCAGGCCCGCGGCCGATGCGGCTGCGCTAAACCCAACCACCATCGCGGCGGCAAGCAAACTTCTAAGCACGATTTTCATGTACATTCCTCCAATGATTTACGCGGTGTTGCTCCAGTCACCTGGCAGTCTTCCCTTGGGCAGGATTGGCCGGTTCGGCCTTCCCCCGTTTCTGAGAAGTTGGTTGGCCGCCCGTCGAAGCCGGAAGCTTGCTACGGCGGCGATACTGAACGGCATTGAGGAGCACGGCGAGCACGATGACGGCGCCGGTGAACACTGTCTGCCAGTAGGATGAGATGCCGATGATCACCAGACCATCGGACAGGAAGCCGATGACGAAGGCCCCAAGCAAGGTGCCGCGGATGTTGCCGCGGCCGCCGGTCAGTGCCGCGCCGCCGATGACGACGGCGGCGATCGCCGTCAGCTCGTAGGTGGTGCCCGCGGTCGGTCCGGCCGAGGTCAGCTGCGAGGACAGGATCAGGCCGGCAATGGCGGCGCAGATGCCCGAAAGCACATAAACCGAAATCTGCACCGTCTTGACCGGAACGCCGGAGAGTTCGGCGGCGCGCTCATTGCCGCCTGAGGCGTAGAGCCAGCGCCCGAATGCGGTGCGGTTCAGGACGACGCTGCCGATCAGCGCGATCACCGCCAGCACCACGACGCCGGTCGGCACACCGAACAGGCGGTTGAAGCCAAGCGCGTCGAAGCCGGTGTTGCCCAGCTCCGGCTTGCCACCGAGATTGTTGTAGGTCAGGCCGCTGGTCATCAGCAGCGCTAGGCCGCGCGCCATGTACATGACGCCGAGCGTGGCGACGAAGGCCGGAACCTTGAACCGTGCGATCAGCACGCCGTTGATCAGACCGACAGCAGCACCCAGCATGCAGGCCAGCACCGCGACCACCCAGACCGGCGGATAGAGAACGACACCCAGCCAGGTCAGCGTCACGCCTTGCATCAGGAAACCGGCAACGACGCCGGCAAGCCCGAGCGTCGATCCGACCGACAGGTCGATGCCGCCATTGAGGATGACCAGCAGCATGCCGACAGCGAGAATCCCGAAGATGGCGACATGCGAGGCCATGGTCAGGAAATTCGCCACCGAGAGGTAGTAGGGCGACAGGATCGAGAAGACGACGATGATGACGATCAGGGCAAAGAAGGCCCGTCCCTCGAGCAGCAGCTTGGCCACGTCGAAGCCTTCGCCGCCTGTACTGGGGCTGGACTGTTTGCTGGCCTGGCTGACATCGGTCATGATCGGGGCTCCGAAATTCTGTGATCAGGCGACCACGGCTTCGCCGGAGGCGGCCATGATCTGCTCTTTGGTGGCGTTCGCGCCGAATTCGGCTGAAATCTTGCCGCGCCGCATGACGACGATGCGATGGGCGATGCTGAGGCACTCATTGACTTCCGAGGTCGAGAAGACGACCGCCAGGCCTTGCGCCGCGCGCTCGCTGAGCAGCCGGAAGACTTCGGCCTTGGCGCCAACGTCGATGCCGCGGCTCGGCTCATCGAGAAGGATGACCTTGGGATTTGTCGTCAGCATCTTGCCGATGACGACCTTCTGCTGATTGCCGCCCGACAGCGATCCGATCATGGCGTTGCCGCCTGCGGTCTTGATGGTCACCTTGCGGATCGACTCGTCGATCAATGCGCGTTCCCTCGGCCGGGACAGGAACAGGCCCTTGGCGAATGCCTCGATGCTGGCAAGCGACAGATTGCGGCCGACGGTCATGGTCTGGACCAGACCGTCGCGCTGCCGATCCTCGGGCACCAGCACAAGGCCTCTGGCGATGCGCTGGGCAATGGTCAGCCCCGAGACGTCCTGGCCTTCCAGCAGCGCCCGTCCGCCCGCCATCGGCACGCGTCCGGCGACGGCCTCCAGCAATTCCGTGCGTCCCGCACCCATCAACCCATAGATGCAGACGATCTCGCCTGCTTTGACGTCCAGCGACAGATGATCGACGACATAGCCTGAACCGGAAGCGTCGGTGACGCTGACATTCTCGATCGACAACGCCACCGCGCCGAACGCATGGCCGGTCGGCGGTGAGCCGAGGTCGAAATTCTCGCCCACCATGTTGCGGACGATCCATTCGAGATCGATGTCCTTGGCCTCGGCCGTCGCCGTGATCGCCCCGTCGCGCAGCACGACGGCATAGTCGGTGATCTGCAGCGCCTCTTCGAGGTGATGCGATATGTAGACGATGGAGACGCCGCGGCTGGTCAGGTCGCGGATCACCTTGAACAGCACCTCCACCTCCGTCGCGCTGAGCGCGGAGGTCGGTTCGTCCATGATCAGGATACGGGAATCGACCGACAGCGCGCGTGCGATCTCGACGATCTGCTGCTGCCCCAGGCGCAAATCCTCGACCAGGGTCATCGGGTCGATGTCTTCTTCGAGGTCGGCCATCAGCGCCCGCGCCTGGCGCGACTCCTCGGCGAAGTCGAGGCCGGTTCTGGTGCGCAGTTCGCGACCCATGAAGATGTTGTCGCGAACGCTGAGGTTCGGCGCCAGGCTGAGTTCCTGGTGGATGATCGAAATGCCGCGATCGCGCGCATCCGAAGACGAGGAAAAGCTGACGAGATTGCCGTCGAGCACGATGTCGCCGGATGTCGGTGTCACCACGCCGGACAGGATCTTCATCAGCGTCGACTTGCCGGCGCCATTCTCCCCGAACAGGGTGGTGACCTTGCCGCGATGGATGTCGAAGTTCACGCCTTTGAGCGCGTGGACGCCGCCATACGACATCACGACATTGCGCGCCGAAAGCACGGCGTCGCCATTGGCGGGCTCTGTGCCGGAAGCCGAATTCATTTGACCTCCAGCCTCACCGGTGTGACCAGCCAGCTCTTCGGATTGACCAGCTTGAAGGCGCCGACCACCGCTATGGTCTTGCCGGTCAAGGCGCTGGTATCGACTTTCGCCAGCACCTCCGTCTTCATCTCGTTGTTCAGCGCCGAGCCGGCGTCCTGATACTCGATCTGGTTGGTGAACTGACCGAAGGTGATCTTGCCGGTGGCGTCGCGGAGCTCGGTTCCGTTGATCGCCGGCCCTGTCTGCACACGGACGGTCAACGTATCCGGCAAACCGTCGACGGCGACCTTGTAGATGCCCGACTTTCCCTCGCCGACGACGCCGCTGAACTTGACCGAGATGACCGGTCCGACACCCGCCGGCACACCATATTCCTTTTCGGCGGTCGCCCTGTCCTTGGCGATCGCGGCCGCCACCGTCACTGCATCGGCGGCGCGCGCCTCGACATCGGCCTGCACCTTGGGGAATTCCGACTTGCCATAGTCGGCAGCCGAAAAGACGGCGTTGCGAACGTCGCCGGCGGAGCCGATCGTCACCACCTTGGTGTCGAGCGCCATGGCGCCGAGCAGAACCAGAACCGCGGCGCCAGCAAGTGCCCGGCGCAGACCGGGCGAGGCCTGCCGGGCGGGTGCGGAGGCAGCCTTCACGCTCATGATACATCCACCAGCGATGCGGATTTTCCGTTGTCACGCATTCGTCGATCCTCCGTTCGCGCGGCGCTTCGTGGCACCGGCTGCATCGTCGAGTTCGACGAGCGCGCGGGCCGTGCATTCATCGGTAATCAGGCCGCTCAGATAACGGCTTTCGAGCACTGACTTGATGGCCCGCACCTTCACCTTGCCGCCGGCGACGGCGACGATCCTGCGGCCCTTCAACTGGTCGCGGGGAAGCGCCAATATTCTCTCTGACAGCGCCGTTTCGACCGGGCGCCCCTTGTCGTCGAAGAAATGCGCCAGCAATTCACCGACGCCGCCGTCACGCTTGACCTCGTCGATTTCGGACGGTTCGATCATGCCCGTCGCGACCAGCGACGCCTCGCGTTCGGCCGTGCCTATTCCGACGAACATCAGGTCGGACCGGCCGGCGAGAGCGAACACATCGCTGATGCCGCGCTGGCCAAGCAGCACCTCGCGGTCCTCGGCCGTGTTGGCGACAAAAGGCACCGGCATGACAAAGGCCTGCGCGCCGGTCCGCTCGGCCAGGCGATGCATGACGTCGTGCGGGTTGGCGGCGAATTTGCGCGTCACACCGCCGAGCAGCGAGACGAAACGGATGTGGGCGGCAGTGGTGCGCGTCAGATACTCGACGCTGGCCGCAAGCGTGCGGCCATGGCCCACGCCGATCAGCATGTCTTCGCCGCGATCGATTTCGCGCTTCAGGAACTGGGCGCCGGCAATGCCCAAACCCTTCAGCGGCAGCTCGTCCTGATCGAGATCGGGAACCACCTCGCAATAGTCGAGCCCATAGGCGGCGGTCAGGCGCTGTTCCAGATCGACGCATTCGGCGACGTCGCCGTCGATGAAGACCCTGACCAAACCTTCCTGGTTGGCCTTGGTGATCAACCGGTGCGCCTTGAGGCTGGTCAGGCCAAGCCGCTTGGCCACCTGGGCCTGCGTCAGACCGCCGGCATAGTGAAGCCAGGCCGCGCGCGTGGCGAGACTGGACTCATGGTCGCGGTTCGCGGCTCCACCAGATTTCAAGCCATCTCCTCCCCGAGATGATATTATTATCATTCTGTGCAAAAATTTTCATACCTTTGCATCGCTGTCAATCCCTCCGCGGATGGCGCCCTCAGCCGACGGATCGGCAGCCAACGCAGGCCTATTAGGAGGTCAGCATATGAGGCGATCATACGGTGATGTTAAATTAACGTCAATCTGTGTTATCTCGCGCCAATGATAACGGCAAAGCGCCGGAAACGGTAGCCGAAATTGTCTCTAACCATCTGTTTTTGCTTAAATATATCGGGTGGCAGAAAAATCCCAATCTGGCTGTGAGATGGGAAGATTCGCGCACACGGCGCAACAGGGCAAACCGATCGGGTTGCCTCGGGAAAAGTTATCGGCGCGGCGATGGCGCGATCAGCCCAGCCGCATCAGGTTCCTGTCCTCGAGCTCGACAGCAGCGGCTTCGACTTCCCACGCAAGGCGCTCAGCGTTCCACTGCAACGCACGCGCGGCGATCAACGCAATCTCCTGTAAATCGCGACTTGTCAGCGAACCGCCTATCGCCAAGGTGCTGCGGCGCATGACGATATCGGCCAGATGCTCGACGAATTCGTTGCGCGCGATGTAGTCGATTTCCGCCTTGCCGTAGCCGTCGGAGTCCGGCAGGCGCCCCTCATCATTCGGCGCCCACTTGGCAATCCGCATTGCTGTGGTCCCGTAGCGCGACAGCAATTGGTCGAGGCGCCCCTCCCCGGCGCCCGTTGCCTGCACTGCCTCAGCCAGCCAGTCTGCGCGCGACGCGGCATTGGCCGGAAAATCCCTGCCGCCGCCGATCGGCATCGACTGCGTCGACACCTTGCGGCTGCGCTGCAGGCGGCCGAGAACGGTATCAGTGACTTCCTCGGCAAAGCCGCGAAACGTCGTCCACTTGCCGCCGACCAGCGAAATGACCGCAAAGGGCCTGTTGGCGTCCGGCTCGGCGACCGGCGCCGAATGATCGCGGCTGATCAGTCCAGGCGTCGATGCCTCGGACGTCGGCAAGGGTCGGATGCCGCTGTAGGCATAGACGATCTGGTCACGCTCGAACGCCATGCCCGGCAAAAGCGTGCGCACGCTCTCGAGCAGATAGTCGACTTCTTCGGGTTCGCAGCGCACCGCGTCCGGATTGTCGGCCTTGATGTCGGTCGAACCGACCAGCGCCAGGCCGAGATAGTCGTAGACGAGGCAGATGCGGCCGTCATCGGCCTCGAAATAGAGCATGCGCCCGGCCAGGCTTTTGACCAGCTCGTCGTGCTTCAGCAGGATGTGCGAGCCCTTGGTGCCGCCGATCATCTTCGATGGCGCGCCAAGCAACGCATTGACGTCATCGATCCATGGACCGGCCGCGTTGACCACCAGCTTCGGCCGCACCGAAAAGGCACTGCCATTTTCCCGCTGGAAGGTGAGCACGCCATCGGTTGAAGTCTCGAGCGCCGTATAGTTCGCGCTGGCGGACGCTGTGTTTGCCTGCAGCCCGTCGAGGATCAGTTCCAGCACCAGCCGTTCCGGGTGGCTTATCTTGGCGTCGTAATAGGTGCCGGTGGCGACGATCGCCGGGTTGAGCGCCGGCATCTCGCCAAGCGCCTGCCGGCGCCCGATCATGCTGTGGCGCGGCATGACCTGATTTCGTGAACCGTAGAAATCATAGATCATCAGGCCGATCTTGATCAGGATGGCGCCGCGGCTGCGCGGCGCGCTGGTCGAGCCGAACAGCGTTCGCAACGCCGCCAGCATGCCCTTGCTCCACGAGAAGATCGGGATGACGGTCGGCAGCGGAGTGACATAGTGCGGCGCGTTTTGCAGAAGCAGATTGCGTTCGAGCGTCGACTGCGCCACCAGCCCGAACTCGCCGGTTTCGAGATATTTGAGACCGCCATGAATGAGCCGCGACGGCGCGGCACTGGTGCCCGAGCCGAAATCGCCCTTGTCGACGATCAGGCAGCTGACGCCTTGCGCGCACAGGTCGCGAAACAGGCCTGCCCCGTTGATGCCGGCGCCAAGAATGACGACGTCGACCTCGCCGGTCGCAGCCATGGTAGCGACACGCCCGGCGGCGTTGTCCGTGCCTGCTCCGTCGGTTGGGCTCATGGCGCCTTCGTCTTGACGATGCGCAGCTTCACGCCGGCCCGCTCGAGGCTCTGCGCCTGCGCGTCGCCCAGGCCCTCGGTTACCAGCACGGCGTCGAAACTGGTCAGATCGTCGAAGACATGCAGCGCGATCCGGTCGAACTTCGCGTGGTCGACCAAAAGGATGCGCTTGACCGATGCGGCCATCATCGCCTGCTTCACCCGCACGACATTCGGATCCTGGATGAAAGCCGTGGTTCCGGTGATCGCCGAAGCCGAACAGATCAGTACATTGGCGCGCAGCTGCGCCACGGCGTTCTCGCAGACGATGCCGATATAGGCGTTGTAGGTGCCGTGATACTGGCCGCCGAGACAGATGAAATCGATGTCGTCGACATTGATCATCAGCGCAGCTGTCGACACGCTGTTGGTGACGACCGTCAGCGGCTTGACGTCGAGCAGCAGCGTCGCGACCGCGTTTGCCGTCGATGAATCGTCGAGCATCACCACCTGGCCGGCTTCGACATAGTCCAGCGCTGCCCGCGCCAGCGCATCCTTCTCGGCCCTGTTGACCGTCACACGGTAGCGGAAGGCGCTTTCGTAGAGACCGGACGGCTGAACCGTCACCGCACCATGCAGCTTGCGCAGCACGCCCTGCTGCGCCAGCCGGTCGATGTGCCGGTGGATGGTCATGCGCGACACGCCGAAATGCTCGACCAGATCGTCGATGCGCACCTGGCCGAGCTTGATCACATAGTCGGCGATCTCTTCGCGCCGTTCGTCGGCCTTGATCATGCGTTCCCTCCTGGCCGCGCCAGCCTTTCGATCTCCGGCCAATGCGCCTTCATCTGCTCGGCGATGCGGCAGTAGAGCGAAAACCGCTCATTGAACACAGCGCTGGAGGCGGGCGCGGGCTGATATGTCCGCGCCGTCATGCCGACCTGCCTTGCCCCCTCTTGCGGCGTCTTGAACAAGCCGACCGCGGCACCCGCGCAAAGCGCGGCACCCAGGGCGGCGGTCTCATCCGTCGAGGTGACAGTGACCGGGGCGTTCAGCACGTCGGCAAACATCTGCACGAAGACCGGGTTGCGCGAACTGCCGCCGGTCAGACGGATCTCTCTGACAGCAAAGCCGTCACGCAGGGCTTCGACATGGGTGCGGTGATTGAAGACGATGCCTTCCAGAACCGCCTTCAGCATATCGCCGCGATTGTGCCAGCCATGCAGGCCGACAAAGCTGCCGCTGGCGGCATCGCCATAGGGAGAGCCGAACAGATATGGATGAAACAGGATGGTCGAAGGTTTTTTCAGCGCAGCGTCGATTTCAGCTGCCAGCAATTCGTGGATGGAGCCGCCATCCGTCCTGTCCTGCTCCGCGCGGCAGAACGTGTCGAGAAACCAGTCGTAGTTGGCGGTCGAGGCCGGTGAGATCGCCATGTTGTTCCAGCGACCGGCGTCGAGGGCGTTGCGGCAGAACCAGCGCCGGTCGACGCGCGGCTTTGACGAAACGACTTCGTTGATGGAATAGGTGCCGGCGACGATGGCGAGCGTGCCCTCCTCATGGCCGCCCATGCCAAGTGCGGATGCGGTCACGTCATGCAGGCCGCAGGCCACGGGCGTGCCCTTGGGCAGGCCGGTCATTTCAGCGGCCTCGGCGGTGACCTGTCCGACGATGTCGGCCGAATGCGCCACTGGCGGCAGCGCATCGAAAAGGTCGTCCAGTCCGAAGATGCGCATCGCCTCCGGCGCGAAGGCTTGCGTGCGGAAATCCGTGAATGAGGTGCTGGCCTCCGTCCGGTCGGTGCCGATCGTGCCGGTCAGGCAAAAGCGCAGCCAGTCCTTGCAGGCCAGCACATGAGCGATGCGCCCATAGCGGTCGGGATCATTCTGCTGGATCCAGGCCAGCAGCGCCGAGGGCGCCGACACATGCGGCGCCTGGCCGGTCAGCGCCAGCGCTTCGTCGAAAACCGAACCTTGAGACCATTTGTCGACAATCTCGCCCGCACGGCTGTCGAGCGACAGGATCCCGGGTCCCAGTGGCCGGCGGTCCTTGTCGAGCAGATAGACCCCGTCGCCATGCGCAGTCGCCGCCACCGCCTTGATGTCGCTGGGCGGCCGGCCGCACAATGCAATCGCCTCGCGGATGGCCTCGGTGGTCGCTTGCCACAGACCAGCCATGTCGCGCTCCACCCAGCGCGCCTTCGGCATCGATTGCGGCACCCGCCGCCGAGCCACCGACAGTTGCGTGCCATCGGCATCGAAGATCACCGCCTTGGTGACGGTGAGGCCGTTGTCGATCCCGAGCAGGCAGGGCATGATCAGCGCCCTCCCGGCGTCATGAATTTTTCGATGCAGCGGCTTCGCATGGATTTGACGACAACCAATGAGCGACGGGGTACAAGAATGGAATCGGCACCATACAGGCCAAATGAACCATATCGCGATGTTAATTTAACGTCAATTGATGTTCAAAACAGTCTCGGCGTCTCAGTGAGGTTGAACGACCGGAAAGCGAGTTGACCGACAACCTACTGATTCAGTTGTATTTCTATCGCCAGTAAAATGTCTCACTCGATCCGTTCATTCCAGGAGTTGCTTCGTGTACAAGGGTTCTGACCTGCTCATTGCCGCCCTCGAGAATGAGGGCGTCGATCGCATCTTCGGAATTCCGGGCGAAGAAAACCTCGACGTCGTCGAATCCATTCGCAAATCGTCGATCCAGCTCATCCTGACCCGCCATGAGCAGGCTGCGGCATTCATGGCGGCGACCTATGGCAGGCTCACCGGCAGACCCGGCGTTTGCATCACCACGCTCGGCCCTGGCGCGTTGAACCTCTCGACCGGCGCCGCCTATGCACTGCTCGGGGCGATGCCGATGATCATGATCACCGGGCAGAAGGGAATTCTGTCGTCACGGCAGGCCCGCTTCCAGATTGTCGACATCGTTGCGGCAATGAAGCCGCTGACCAAGCTTTCGCGCCAGATCGTCTCGCCGAAGATGATCCCGTCCCTGGTACGCGAAGCCTTCCGCGTGGCCGAGGAGGAGCGTCCCGGGCCTGTCCATCTTGAGCTGCCCGAAGACATTGCGGCCGAGCAATGCGAACAGGCGGTCCTGGTTCCCCCGCACCCGGTCGAACTGCCCCTGGCGAGCCCGGTTGCGCTTGATCGCGCCGCACGGATGATCATGCAGGCGCAACGTCCGCTCATCATGCTGGGTGCAGCGGCGTCCCGACCAAGGTCGACGTCGGACCTCGCCCAGTTCGTGCTGCGAACTCAGATCCCCTATTTCACCACGCAGATGGGCAAAGGCACCGTGCCGGGTGGAACCGAGCTCTATATGGGCACGGCGGCGCTCTCCGAACGCGACTATGTGCATGAGGCGATCGAACGAGCCGACCTCATCATCACCATCGGCCACGATACGATCGAGAAGCCGCCCTTCATCATGGGCGCCAACGGGCCGAAGGTGATCCATGTCGGCTATCAGCCGGCCAATGTCGAGCAGGTCTATTTTCCGCAGACCGAGGTCATCGGCGACATTGGCCCCTCGCTCAGCCTGCTCGCGCAGCGCGTCGAAGGCAACATCCCCAACGCACAAGCCTTGTTGCCATTGCGCGAAGGCATCTTGAACTGGATTGCCGCGCGCGCCACCGAAGACCGCTTCACGCCGCAACGCCTGGTCCATGACGTGCGCGCGGTCATGCCGGCGGACGGCATTCTGGCGCTCGACAACGGCATGTACAAAATCTGGTTCGCGCGCAATTACCGCACCCGGGTCGCCAACACGCTGCTGCTCGACAACGCGCTGGCGACCATGGGCGCCGGGCTGCCGTCGGCGATGACGGCCGCCATGCTCTATCCCGGACGCCGCGTCATGGCCGTCTGCGGCGACGGCGGCTTCATGATGAACAGCCAGGAGCTGGAAACCGCCGTCAGGCTCAAGCTCAACCTGGTCGTCCTGCTCATCGAGGACAACGCCTTTGGCATGATCCGCTGGAAGCAGGCGGTCGACGAGTTTCCCGATTTCGGCATGACATTCGGCAATCCCGACTTCGTCAGGTACGCCGAGGCCTACGGCGCCAAGGGAACCAGGGTGAGCGCCATCGGCGAACTCCGATCCTCTCTGGAGCAGGCGTTCGCCGGCGGCGGCGTCCATCTCGTCGTTGTCCCCATCGACTACTCGGAAAACAAGCGTGTTCTCGTCGATGAATTGAGCCAGCGACTACCGGCAGCGCCAGAGATTTGATGTCTCGACGGGCAGTTTCGTCCACGCTCGTCCTGGCGCCCGACACAATCCCGGCGCGGCTTGCGGCGCTGCGCTTGCCGCGCCTATCATGGGTTTGAAAATTGCTGACTTCGGCCTTCACGCCGCGTTCGGCGGGGCAAGATACCTGGCGGCGGATGTCGCCAGCTCTGTAGATTTCAGAACAAAGAAGCAGCGCGTGGCCGATGGCTGACAAAACACAAATCGGGTTGACCGCCGTCGACACCGTTCCCCTGCATGAGAAAGTCTATCTGGAACTCGTCCGGGCCTTGATGTCGGGCCAGTTCGTGCCCGGCCAGAAACTGACCTCGCGCAAGCTGGCCAAGGAACTGGGCACCAGCGACATGCCGGTGCGCAGCGCCTTCATGCGGCTGCAGGCGCTGCGCGCGCTGAGCCCGATGCCGAACGGCAGCGTCGAGGTGCCGATCATCTCGGCCGAACGGTTCTCGCAGCTGACCGCTGTGCGCACCCTTCTCGAAGGCTCGGCGACCGAACTGGCGACGAAGCTCATCAACGGCAACAATCTGCGGGCAATCCGCCGCCACTGTACCGAGTTGACCCAGGCAGCCCGCAAGGGAGACATCGACGACTATCTGCGCAAGAACCACGATTTCAAATTCTCGATCTATCGCCATTGCGGCAACGAACAGATGATCTTTCTGATCGAAACGGTATGGATGCAGATCGGCCCGTTTCTCAGGAACCTGGCCATGGGCTTCGAAGACGACCTCGCCTCCATTCTCGACATCGATTATCACGAGGAGGCGGTTGCGGCGATCGAGGCTCAGGACGGCGAGCGGGCGCGCGCCGCCATCATGCGCGATATCGACGAAGGTGCCGCGCATATCTTGCGGCAGGTCAAGTTTCCGGAAACGCGGACTTGAAGCATGACGCAGAGAGCGTCCTCAAGGCAGCTTGGCTTTCTCATGCAATGTCGCTATGTTGCGATCGCAAATCGCACAATTGGTTTTGAAATGCCTCCCGATATTCCGGCTAGTGAATTGAAAAAATGAAGGAAAAGCATCTGGCGACAGCCGGAGCGGTTTTCCAAAACTCACGAAGCTATTTTTATCAGGGATATCGTAACCCAAGAGGTTACGGCCTTCAAAAACCAGGGGTTGGAAATTGGGCGATGCAATTGCGGACGTTTTGAACTGGCTTGAAAGCAGGGACGACATCCACAGCCTGAGGGCTGCGGTGTGCGACCTGAACGGCATCATGCGCGGCAAGCGCATCCCGGTCGAACAGGCACGCAAGGCGCTGGAGGGCAAGCTGCGCATGCCTTTCTCGCTGATCGGGCTCGACGTCTGGGGTGAGGACATCGAAGGCAACGCGCTGGTTTTCTCGACTGGCGACGCCGATGGCCTTTGCCAGTGGACGGGCCGCGGCATCCTGCCTGTCAACTGGACAGCACACCCGACGGCCCTGGTCCCGCTCTGGCTTGCCGATGAAAACGGCGCGCCGTTTCTGGGTGACCCGCGTCGGGCGCTGGCCCGCATCCTCGATCGCTACGCAGCACTTGGCCTGACCCCGGTCACTGCCACGGAACTTGAATTCTATCTGGTCGACCCGCAATCGCAGCGGCCGGTCGGGCCGGTGTCGCCGGTAACCGGGCGCCGCCTCGATTCCGACGCCGCACTGTCGATCGACGAGATCGACGACTTCGAAGCTTTTATCCACGACGTCTACGACGCCTGCCGCACGCAAGGCATTCCCGTCGATACCGCGATCGCCGAGAATGGCGTCGGCCAGTTCGAGATCAACCTGAACCATGTCGCCGACGCCTTGCGCGCCGCCGACGATGCCGTGCTGTTCAAGCGCACCGTCAAGGGCATCGCCCGCAAGCACGGCTTTGCCGCCTGCTTCATGGCCAAGCCCTATGGCGACCGTGCCGGCAACGGCTTTCACGTCCATTTCAGCCTGACCGATACCGAAGGCCGCAATGTCTTCGACGACGGCAGCGATCAGGGTTCGGAGACAATGCGCCATGCGGTCGGCGGTTTGCTTGCTGCCATGGCCGAGAGCACGCTGGTGTTTGCGCCGCACTTCAATTCCTACCGCCGGCTGCGTCCGCGCTCCTATGCGCCGACCGCAGTTGCCTGGGGCTATGAGAACCGCATGGTCGCCATCCGCATTCCCGGTGGGCCGACCAGCGCCCGCCGCATCGAGCATCGCGTCTCGGGAGCCGACGCCAATCCATACCTGGTGCTGGCGGCGATCCTGGGTGCGGCGCTGATCGGCATCGAGAGGCAGCTGTCGCCGGGCGATCCCGCCGGCAATGACGGGCAGGGCCTTCCGCCGGCCAAGCTGCCGCCGGACTGGGCCTCGGCAATCGCCAGCTTCGAGAGCGGGCAGCATGTGGCGGAGATTTTTCCACCCATCCTGCGCGACTCCTTCATCGCCTGCAAACGCCAGGAGCTGAACACGTTCGCGCTCAATGTCAGCGACTTCGAGATCGAGACCTATCTCGAAAGCGTCTAGGTCGCCCTTCGCGTCGAAAAAACCAATCAACGGCGATCTGCCGCAAACTCAATCCGCTTGCCGGGTTTGTTTTGAAATCTCCTCGCTCATTTAATTCTATAAAATCGGTAGGCTTAATGCACATCGAGTGCTTTGCGAGGAGCCTAAAATGTCGAAAAAGCTGGTGGTGGGGGTGTCGGGCAACCTGACCCGTCCGTCGAAGACCAAGGCGTTCGTCAGCCACATCGTCGGCGAAGTGGCGCAAAACATCGGCGCGGCTTCGACCGTCTTCGACATCGAAGATCTCGGGCCGTCCTTTCCGCAGGCAAGGCGTATCGCTGATCTGGATCCGTCGGCCCGCAACATCGTCGAGCAATTGCTGGGCGCCGATATACTGGTCGTCGGCTCGCCCACCTTCAAAGGCAGCTATACCGGGCTCTTCAAGCATTTCTTCGACCTGCTCGACCCGTCATCACTGCGCGGAAAGCCGATCATTCTCGCGGCGACCGGCGGCGGCGAGCGTCATTCGCTGATTGTCGAACACCAGCTGCGGCCTTTGTTCGGCTTCTTCGAGGCACTGACCTTGCCGACCGCGATCTACGCCTCCGACAAGGACTTCGCCAACGGCGTGCTGGTGTCCGAGGCCATCCAGGCCCGCGCCCGGCAAGCGGTAGCAGAGGCAAGCCGGATCATCGGGGTGCCAGCCAGTGTCAGTGTTGCCGCCTGAAACGCGCCACGGACCAACAATCCAGGATCCCTTCCCGCACCGTCCAGAAGGAAAACGCAATGACCAGACCCAGCAAGTCCCGACAGATCAAGCTTGGTGCATTCCTGCCTGGTGGCGGACAGCATATCGCCGCATGGCGCCATCCTGACGCGCCGGCCGACGGCGCGACGAATTTCGAGTTCCACAAACAGCTGGCGCTGACCGCCGAGCGCGGCCTGTTCGACGCGTATTTCCTTGCCGACAATTTGACCGTCGGTCTCGGCGCCCGCGAAGGCGGCAACGCCAAGATCGCCGGCTTCGAGCCGGTCACGCTGTTTGCGGCCTTGGCGCCGCTGACCACGCATCTGGGCTTCATCGCCACCGCGTCCACCACCTATGAGGAGCCCTATACGCTGGCCCGCAAATTCGCCTCGCTCGATCTGTTGTCCAACGGTCGGGCCGGCTGGAATGTCGTGACTTCAGCCGGCGACGAGACCGCCCAGAACTTCAACCGCGATGTCCAGCCCAACCATGCCGAGCGCTATGCAAGGGCGCATGAGCATGTCGACACGGTCAAGGCGCTGTGGGACAGCTGGGAGGACGACGCCTTCATCCGCGACAAGCAGTCTGGCCGCTTCTACGACAAGGACAAGCTGCACGACGTCGACCACAAGGGCGAGCATTTCAGCGTCAAGGGTCCGCTCAACGTGCCGCGTCCCGTGCAGGGTCACCCGGTGGTGGTGCAGGCCGGGCAGTCCGAGGATGGACGCGGGCTCGCCGCGCACTCGGCTGAGGTCATCTTCACCGCCCATCAGAAGCTCGAGACGGCGCAGGAATTCTACCGCGACATCAAGGCGCGCGTGGCGGCTGTCGGCCGCGATCCGAGCCAGGTGCTGATTATGCCCGGCGTAGCACCCTTCGTTGGCCGCACCACGGAAGAAGCGCGCGCCAAATATCAGCAGCTCAACGATCTGATCCTGCCCGAGGATGGCGTCGCTTTGCTCAACGGGCTGGCGGGCCAGACGCTCGACATCAGGGGGTATCCACTCGACGGCCCGCTGCCGCCGAGCAAGGAAACCGAAGGCATGAAGAGCCGCCAGGCGCTGATCCGTCAGATCGCCGACGAGCACAACTTCACCATCCGCCAGCTCTACCAGTGGGTGGCGACCGCGCGCGGCCACTACACTATCGTCGGCAGCGCCACGGAGGTGGCCGACCTGCTGGAGGAATGGTTCACCAGCGAGGCGGCCGACGGCTTCAACATCCTGCCGCCCTGGCTGCCCGGCGCACTCGACGACTTCGTCGAACTGGTCATCCCCGAGCTGCAGCGCCGCGGCCTGTTCCGCACCGCTTACGAAGGCAGGACGTTGCGCGAGAACCTTGGCCTCAGGCGGCCGGAAAACCCGTGGACATCAGCCCGCTCGACCGTACTGGCCGCCGAATAATCCTCCGGCGCGCCAACAATCTTCCAAGGAAGGGCAAGACGATGACTTTGCAGCACATCGAGCGGCCAATCACGATCGGCGCACGCCGCAGCGGAACCGGCCTAGACACTGACTTCCTGCGACCCGGCGGCCGGGCGGCCGTCCGTTTCCTGTCGCGCTACGGCGTTCTTCTGGGGTTCCTGGCGCTCTGGCAGGTGGCGAGCAGTGTCGGGTGGGTCAATGCGGCGGTGCTGCCGCCGGTCGACATGATCGTTGCCGCCCTGTGGAAAGGGCTCGCCGGCGGCGTCTTGCTCGGCGACATCGCCATCAGCTTGCAGCGCGCCGGCATTGCCTTCGCCGCCGCCGTTGCGGTCGCCATTCCGCTTGGCCTGTTCATGGGCCAGGTGCGCGCTGTCGAAACCGCGCTCGACCCGATCCTGCAGCTGTTCCGGCAGACCTCGGCGCTGGCGCTCTACCCGGTGTTCATTCTGCTTCTGGGGCTGGGCGAAACCTCCAAGATCTTCGTCATCTTCTGGGCGACTCTATTTCCGCTGCTGCTCAACACCACCAGCGGCGTCAAGGAGGTCGATCCAAAGCTGCTCGAAATGGCGCGCGTCTATGGCGCGACGCGGCTCACCGTGTTCCGCCGCGTCGTGCTGCCCGGTGCCATTCCCTCGATCTTCGTTGGATTGAGGCTGAGTGCCACCACGGCGCTCTTGCTGCTGATCGCGTCCGAGATGATCGGCGCCAACAAGGGCATCGGCTTCCAGGTGATGAACGCGCAATACAATTTCCAGATCCCGCTGATGTTCGCGGCGATCGTCATCCTCGCCGGCCTAGGCCTGATCGCCAACCAGGCGCTGGTTGTCCTGCAGCGGCGACTGTGCCGCTGGAGCAATCCCGTCAACTGAGCAGTCCCCCTCCTCTCATCTTAGGAAAGATAGGATCATGAAAATCACGCGTCGTTCCCTGCTTGCCGGTGCACCGCTTGCCGCCGGCATCATCGCCGCCGGCCTGCCCCGCTTCGCCTTTGCCGAAGCTTCACCCGTCAAATTTCGCTACCTTGCCAGCCGAGGCGGCATCTCCCCGCATGAGCTGGCCTACGAGCTTGGCTACTTCAAGGACCTCGGCATCGAGTTGGAGAATGTCGGCTATGCCGCCGGCGGCCCGGAATCGCTGTTTGCGCTTTCCTCCGGCAGCGTCGACCTCGGTTCGGCGGCCACCGCCGCGGTGATCAACTCGATCTCCGGCGGCAACGATTTCGTCGCCGCCTATCCGAGCAACGGCATCAACAAGCAAGTCAAAAGCGTCTTCTACGTGCTCGAAGACAGCCCGATCAAATCGATCGCCGACATCGCCGGCAAGACCATCTCGGTCAACACGCTCGGCGCCCATCTCGACTATACGGTGCGCGAGGCGCTGCACAGCGTCGGCCTGCCCCCGGATGCGGCCAACCTTGTCGTCGTGCCCGGGCCGCAGCTCGAACAGACCTTGCGCTCGCGCCAGGTCGATATCGCCGGCCTGGGCTACTGGCAGGCGACCTTCGCCGGCGCGCTGGTCGCCAATGGCGGCGTGCGCGGCGTGTTCAACGACACCGACGTGCTGGGCGAACTCGCCGGCGGCTTTGTCGTGCTCAGGCGCGACTTCATCGCCGCCAACCCGGACGCCGCCCGCAACTTCGTCGAACAGTCGGCACGCGCCTCCGACTGGTCGCGGCAGAATCCGGACGAAGCCCGCAAGGTGCTGGCCGACATCCTCAACAAGCGCGGCGAAAATGGCGATCTCGCCCGCTACTGGACCGGCTTTGGCCTGCGTGAAGGCGCGCAGGCGACCGACCGCGACATCGACTTCTGGGTTGCTGTGCTGGAAGGCGACGGTCGACTGGGCAAGGGCAAGCTGAAGGCCGCCGACATTCTGTACCGGCCCGGCGAAACCAAGACGAACTGAGAGCTAAAATGACCGGCACCAACCGCGGCGGAGAGGTCTCGATCCGCGACCTCTCCAAATCCTTCACGCTCGGCGGGCGTCAGCTTGCCGTGCTGAGGACGCTCAACCTCGACGTCCGCTCCGGGGAATGCCTGGTCATCGTCGGCGCCAGCGGCTCTGGCAAGACCACGCTGCTGCGCATTCTTGCCGGGCTCGAGGCCGCCGACAGTGGCGGCGTCGCCATCGACGGCAAGCCGGTTCACGGCGTCGGCGCCGAGCGCGCGGTGATCTTCCAGGAACCGCGCCTGCTGCCCTGGCTGACCGTGCTCGGCAACGTCGCTTTCGGCCTCGAATTGCGCGGCGTGGCCAAGGCGGACGCCGAGGAAAGGGCCCGCTTCTACATCGCGCTTGTCGGCCTCGCCGAATTCGCCGATGCCTGGCCGAGGCAGCTTTCCGGCGGCATGGCGCAGCGCGTCGGCATCGCCCGGGCGCTGACCGTGCAGCCGGAAATCCTGCTGCTCGACGAACCGCTGGGCGCGCTCGACGCGATGACCAAGATCGGCATGCAGGAGGAACTGGCCCGCATCTGGAGCGAGGAGAACGTCACCATGGTCATGGTCACCCACGATCTGGAAGAGGCGATCTATCTTGCCGACCGGGTGCTGATCCTGCCCAAGGAGAAAGGCGGCGCGGCACGGTTGATCGATGTCGACCTGCCCCGCCCGCGCGACCGCAGCGAAAGCCGGTTCGTGCGCTATCGCGAAGAACTGCTGCGCGAATTCGGCCTGCACTGACCGAGGCAGACGAGCTAGACGATCGGCTTGCCGGCTATAGCCTGCCGCAACGCGTCGTTGATCCGGTCCTGCCAGCCGGGCCCATCCTCCTGGAAATAATCCAGCACCGCCCGGTCGATCCTGATTGAAACAAGTTCTCTGACATTGGGCGCGGCTGATGCTTCACGAACCGGCGCCACCGGCTTCTTGATTGGTTTGAAGGCGGCTTCGGCGGCCTCCATCGGATTTGTCGGTCGGCGCGGTGGATTTGCCATGGATTGACCCTGGGTGAAGACGACTTTGACGTGGGACGAATGCGCCACAATAACCCATGTGGCGCGAGATTGTCGTTCATTTCACCGGCAAAACCCCAGAATTCACCTTCCGTGTGACATCTGCAACGTGCATTGCACCTTGCCGCAGACTCCGCGTTCTGATTCCCTGTGGCATGGCCACGAGCCTGATTCTGGCATCCCTTGCGACCAAGTTTTCGTGCGGGTGCCGGCAACGATCATGTCGACCACCGCTTTCCAGGGAGAAACGGCAATGAACACCGCGACCAGGCCGGAAATCTCCGAGATGAGGCCGAAGATAACGGTTGTCGGCGTCGGCGGCGGTGGCGGCAACGCCATCAACAACATGATCGCCGAAGGTTTGCAGGGCGCGGAATTCATCGTCGCCAACACCGATGCCCAGGCGCTGACCATGTCGAAGGCCTCACGGCTGATCCAGTTGGGCGCTCACATCACGGAAGGCCTGGGTGCCGGGTCCCTGCCCGAGGTCGGCCGCGCTGCTGCGGTGGAATCGATCGACGAGATCATGGACCACCTGGCGGGGACACATATGTGTTTCGTCACCGCCGGCATGGGCGGCGGAACCGGAACCGGTGCCGCGCCTGTCATCGCGCAGGCGGCGCGGGCGGCGGGAATTCTGACCGTAGCCGTCGTCACCAAGCCGTTTACCTTCGAAGGCAAACGCCGGATGCAATCGGCCGAAGAGGGCATCGAGCGGCTTCGCGAATGCGCCGATACGGTGATCGTCATCCCCAACCAGAACCTGTTCAGGATCGTCGATGCCAAGACCACATTCGCCGACGCTTTCGTCATGGCGGACCGCGTCCTCTATTCGGGCGTCGGCTGCATCACCGACCTCATCGTCAAGGAAGGCCTGATCAATCTCGATTTTGCCGATGTGAAGTCGGTAATGCGCGACATGGGCCGCGCCATGATGGGCACCGGCGAAGCCACTGGCGAAGGCCGCGCCAAGCGGGCTGCCGAAGCGGCGATCGCCAACCCGCTTCTCGATGAAGCCTCGATGATCGGCGCCAAGGGCGTCCTGGTCTCGATCTCGGGCGGCATGGACATGACGCTGTTCGAGGTCGACGAGGCCGCCACCCGCATACGCGAGGAGGTCGACGCCGACGCCGACATCATCGTCGGCGCCATATTCGACCGGGCACTGGCCGGCAAATTCAGGGTGTCGGTCGTCGCGACGGGATTGCGGCGCGCGGTTGAAATGCCGCTACTGGCGGATCAGAAATTCGCATGAATTAGCCCCCTCGTCAGCTACGGACCTCGGCCCGGCAGTCGCTGCTGGCGCTTGCGGCTTGTGTCACGATCCCGCCTTCTCGACCTCCTTGAGGTAGTAGATTTTGCTGGGTTGCAGATGGTCGACGCAAAGCTGGGCCAGAACCCAGTTGTCCTTCCGCTTCAGCGCCTCGATCATGAACCCGTGATGCTGGCGCGACACTTCCAGTTTCTCGCGGTCGGCCAGCGAATTGGCCCGGATCGGCAGGCTCAGCCGCATATAGTGATCGATCGACGACACCAGATAATCGTTGCCGCAGGCCGCGAAAATGGTCATGTGAAAGCGGTCATTGGCCTCGTGGATGCCTCGCAGATAGTGAGCGTCGACATGGGCGTTGTAGACCCGGTTGATCTCCACCAGCTCCTCGATCAATGACTGGCTTGCCGGCAGCGGGATCATCAGCGCCGCCTGGCGCTGCAGCAGTTCGCGCACTTCGTAGATCTGCCGCACCTCGTCGGGCGTCAGCCGCCGCACCATCGCACCCTTGTTGCGCTCCCGCGTGACGACACCGAGCTTTTCGAGCTGATAGAGCGCCTGGCGAATGGTGTGGCGCGACACCGGAAACCGGGAAAGCAGCACATCCTCGACCAGCCGCGCGCCGGGCTCCAGCTGGCCGAAGATGATGTCTTCCTCCAGCGCGCGCACGACATCGGCTTCCTTGCCGCCATAGTCTGCCACGTTGAGCATCATCACGTCCTCGCGCCGTCTCGGCCGGCCACCTTAGCCGCAGTGACGGGTATCCGGCAATTAACGATGATACCAGAGCAATTCCACGAAAAGTGCGCAGCGGTTTTCCCGGGAAAAGCGCTTAGCGCTTTCCCTAGGGAATTGCGTAAAAACAAATATTTAGAGCCGGCTGCGATCAGGCTGGTGCGTATTCGTTGGCCTCGAAAACATGGTGATGCACACGGCCGGTGAACATCTTCAGCAGTTCACCGGTCACCTCCCGACTTTGGAATCTTACGTCGGATTGAAGCGCCCGGTTGCAGGCGTCCATATCGGGATAGCGAATGGCCAGCGCCATCGCGTAGGCGGGCGCACCTTCGTCGCGCGTCGTGCCGTCGAGAACGCGCACTTCCTCGGCGCCGGGAAACTGTGTCCATAGCGGCACCAGCCTGTCCCTGACGAAGCGCCGGAATTCGCTCTCTTGTCCGGGATGGATTTCACCTTCGAAGAGGGCGTAGCGAATGATCATGGCGAGGCTGTCCTGACTTTGTGCGCTTGAGACGTCTGTCGGCTTTGCGGGCGCATCGGGTGATGCGCCCGCCTCCGTGCGTGCTTATTTGCCCCAGATTTTCTTGTACTGGTCGCGGTAGCCATTCTCGGGGTCGAAGGCATTCTTCGGACCACCGTCGAACTCGACATTGTCGGCCGTCACCACATGCAGCGGCGACAGATAGCCCGACCATTTTTCACCGGCGATGGCGCGGTTCAATTCGTCGACCAGTTGCCAGCCCTGCAGGTTGAGCGGTTCGGCGACCGTTACCTTCTGAAACTGGCCGGCGCGGATGCGCTGATAGGCCGATTCCGAACCGTCGCCGGCGGCGACATTAATCGGCGCGTCGGTGCCGACCTTGCCTGCCGCGGCAAGCGAGGGTCCCATGAAGTCGAAATAGAGGTCGTTGATCGCCAGCGAATGCGTCCAGGCATCGCCGTATTTCTGCAGCAGCGAGGTGGTGAGTTGCGGCATGCGCTGCGAGGTCTCGGCGATCGGTGTGTCGACATATTCGAGCACCTTGCCGCCCAGCCGCTCGATCTCCGCCTTCATCTTGTCGGCCTTGGCGATGGCGATGGCGTAGGTCGAATCGGTGAAGATGACGACGCCGGGTTTGCCCTTGGCATCGGCATAGGCCCAGTCGGCCGCAGCCGTGGAGACCTGCATGGCGTCCGTGGAGACATTGGCGAAGACGCCGCTCTTTTCGTCAGGTCCGATCACAGGTCCGGCATGCCAGGAAACCAGCGGGATGCCGGCAGCCTTCGCCTGTTCAAGCGCCGGCGCCTGCTCGATGGCGTCGAAACCGTTGATGACGATGCCATTCGGCTTCAGCGCCATCGCCTGGCCGAAGGCGGCGGTGCGGCCGCCGATCGAACCGGCGCCGTCGATCACCTTGACCTCCCAGCCGATCGCCTTGGCCGCTTCCTCGACGCCGGTGGTGACGCCCAGAATGCCGCCGTTCTTGAGGTCACCGGCGAGCACGACGATGGTCTTGCCCGGCTGCGCTTTGGGGCCGGTGGTCGGGCCGTCCCAGGCGGTGACTTTCTGCGCATATTTTTCGACCACCGCCATGGCGTCGGCCATCGCGTCGGCCCGTGCCTGGCCGGCGAACAGGACTGGAGCAGCGATGGTCATGGCCATCAAGGCGACGGATGATTTCAAAAATGTTCTGCGTTGCATGTTGGTACCTCCCTTGGTTTCAAAAAAATTGTCTGGTCTTCCGGAACTCGACTTCGGGCGCCAGGTCACTGGCTGATGTGCCCAGCCACCGGGCCCAAACCGGCAGGATGCGCGTTGACATAGATGGAAAAAAGCGACGTCTGGGCGGTGATGTAGAGCCGGTTGCGCTTCGGTCCGCCGAAGCACAAATTGGAGACGATTTCGGGAACCAGGATGCGCCCGATCAGCGCCCCATCCGGCGCGTAGACGCGAACCGCGTCGGCGCTCGAGGCCCAGATGTTGCCATCGCGATCAACGCGGAATCCGTCGAACAATCCTGCCTCGCATTCGGCCAGGGTGCCCCGCGACCGCAGCGAGCGGCCGTCCGCGTCGACATCATAGGTCTTGATCGCCCGCGGCAGGCCCTGAACATGGCTTGCGCCGGTATCCGACACGTAGAGGATGCTCTCGTCGGGCGAAAAGGCCAGCCCGTTCGGCTGCACCAGATCGGTGATCACCGCGGCCACCTCGCCGGTTGCTTCGTCGAACCGGTAGACATGGGACCCGCCGATCTCCGGTCGGGCAATCATGCCTTCATAGTGGCTGTCGATGCCGTAGACCGGGTCGGTGAACCAGATCGTCCCATCGGATTTGACCACCACATCGTTCGGCGAATTGAACCGCTTGCCATCGATGGCCTCGACAAGCGGCTGCCAGCGCCCATCATGCTCGAGCCGGGAGATGCGCCGGCCGCGATGCTCGCAGGCGACGACGCGGCCTTCGCCATCGAGCGTGTGGCCGTTCTGGTTGTTGCAAGGGGTTTCGAAGACACTGACCGAGCCGTCGCTTTCGTCGTAGCGCAGCAATCGGTCGTTGGGGATGTCCGACCACAGCAAATGCTTTGCCGCGGGAACATAGACCGGTCCTTCCGCCCAGCGGCTGCCGGTCCACAGCCGTTCGAGCTTGGCATGCCCGATCGTCAGCTTTCGGAAGCGATCGTCCAGAATCTCGTAGTCGCTCATTCCATTATTCCCGGATGGGTTCGGCTGGTCACTTCGAGGACTGCGCTACGGTCTTGGTCCTGGCTCTGTGCGCGGCGCCTCGCTTGCGCTGGGCGTAGCCGGCAATGCCGATGGCGACGAGCAGCGTCACGCCGTTGAACAGCGGTTCGACGAAGAACGAGCCGCCGAACTGCTGGATGCCGGAAATACCGACCGCCAGGATGATGACGCCAGTCATCGTGCCCCAGACATTGACGCGTCCGGGCTTGATGGTGGTCGAGCCGAGAAAGGCGCCGACGAGAGCCGGCAGCAGATATTCCAGCCCGACGCTGGCCTGGCCGATGCGCAGCTTGGAGGCGAGCAGCACGCCTGTCAGCGCCGTCAGGAAACCCGACGAGATGAAGGCGCCGATGACGAAGCGGCGCACTGGAATGCCGTTCAGCGCAGCAGCTTTCGGATTGGCGCCGATGGCATAGACGTAGCGGCCGATCGGCAGATATTCGAGGATGATCCACAGCGCGACGGCGATGGCCAAAACATAGAGGCCGGTGATCGGCAGCCCGAACACCATCGTGCCGTTGAGCGCGTAGAACCCGTTGGGCAGCACCCCGACCACCTGGCGGCCGCCAGTGTGCCAAAGCGCCAGCGCATAGAGCACGGTGCCGGTGCCGAGCGTGGCGATGAAAGAGTCGATACGGGCGACTTCGACCAGCAGTCCGTTGAGGAAGCCCGTTGCAGCACCAAGAAGCAGCACGATGATCACCGCCAGCGGCCACGGAACGCCGAACATGGTCTGCAGGCTGATGGCGAGGATGTGCCACAGCACGATGCCGTAGCCGACGGTGAGGTCGATGCGCCCCGACGCCATCGGGATCATCGCCGCCAGCGACAAAAGGGCGATGATCGCCTTGTCGGAGATGATCGAGCGCAAATTGAGCAGCGTCGGAAAGGTGTTCGGCAGCAGGATCGAGAACAAAAGGATCAGCAGCGCCGTCAGGATCACCAGCCCGTAGACCGGCAGCAGCCGGATGATCTTCTGCCCCAACGATAAACCCGCCATTTCGCCGCGGGTCGGTTCGAGTGCGCTGGATTCGATCGATTGCATGGGTTCGCTCCCAGAAAAATCAGGCGGCTTCGGAAGCCGATGCCGCGGTGATCACGGCGGATGTGGTCAGGTCGTTGCCGGTGAGTTCGCGCACGATCTGTCCGCGTGAGAACACCAAGGCGCGATGGCAGATATGGGCGATCTCCTCGAAATCGGTCGACACCACGACGACGGCGAGACCGGCTTCAAGCGCGCGGCCGATCAGCCGGTAGATCTCGGCCTTGGCGCCGACATCGACGCCGGCCGTCGGATCCTCGGCGATCAGCAATGTGCGGCCGGTGTGGAGCCAGCGGCCGACGACCACCTTTTGCTGGTTGCCGCCGGAAAGCGCTTCGATCGGCAGGTTCGGATCGTTGGGGCGCAACCCGACCGAGCCGCCGATCACTTGCGCAAGCGCAGCCTCCTTGTGAGGCGCCAGAAAGGAGAACAGGCCACGCTTGCCAGCACCGGGATTGAGAAAGCTGTTTTCGCGGATCGACAAGGAGGCCGCGATGGATTCCTCGGTCCGGTCGCGGGCGATGAGGCCGACGCCGGCCGACATCGCCGCGATCGGGCTCGACAGGTCAGGAACAACACCGTTGATCGTCACCGAGCCGGAAAAGGCCTGGCAGCCGAACAGCGCCCGGCCGACCAGTTCCTGCCCGGCGCCACGCAGTCCGACCAGACCGAGCAGCTCGCCCTTGCGCACGTCGAACGACACCGGGCCGGCACCGGCACAGACCAGGTCGCGGACGGCGCACACCGTCTCGCCGGCCTGCGTCTGAGCCTTGCTGAAAACCTGGCTGATCGGGCGGCCGACGATCATCTCGACCAGTTCGTCGGGCCTGGTGTCGGCGACCTTCTTTTGACCGACCAGCTTGCCGTCGCGCAGCACGGCGACTCGGTCGGCGATGCGGAAAATTTCATCGAGGCGATGCGAGACATAGATCATGCCGACGCCACGCTGCTTGAGCGGACGGATGGCGTCGAACAGGCGGTCGACCTCGTCGGCCGGAAGACTGGCGGTCGGTTCATCGAGTACCAGAACATCGGCTTCGGTGGCCAGAGCCCGGGCGATGGCGACCAGCGATTTTTCGGTGCGGGTCAGATCCTGGACGCGCGTCGTCGGATCGAAATCACAACCGACCAGCTTCAGAGCCTCGTGCGCCCGCTTTTCGGTGGAGTGCCAGTCGATGAGGCCGGAGCGCAGCGAAAATCCTTGGGCGAGACCGACATTTTCGCCGACCGTCATCCATTCGATCAGGCCGAGATCCTGGTGAATGAAGGCGACGGACTGGCGCTGGTTCGGCCGCGGCGGGCGGTGATGATAGGGCTCGCCGCGAAACAGGATGCTGCCGCCATCGGGACGGTAGATGCCGGCGAGCGTCTTGATCAGCGTCGACTTGCCGGCGCCATTCTCGCCGAGCAGTGCCAGGATCTCGCCCTTGTGCAGATCGAGCGACACATCGGAGAGCGCGCGGGTGCCGCCGAACTCCTTGGTAATCGACTTGAACTCGATCAGTTTTTCTTCAGACACAAAGCGTTCCTCCCGAGATCGCCAAATGATGTTATCGATAACATTTCTGAGCGTCAAGCGACAAAATCAGAGCCCGCCGCTTAGCTGATCTTGCCGTCGATCAGGCGCATCATTTCGGCCGAATCCCTTGGCCCCAATCCAGCGGCGCAGAGCAAGCGGTGGATCTCGACCACCTGCCCGGTCATCGGCATCGGTGTCTTGGTCTTCAGCGCAAAGGCCTGCAGCGAATCCAGATCCTTCAGCATGTTGTCGATGCGGCCGGTGGCTGAAAAATCGCGGGCGGCGAATTTCGCCATGAACTCCTGCATGATGCTGGAATCGGCGCGCCCACCCTTGAGTGCGGCCGGGATGGCTTTCGGATCGACGCCGCCCGCTTCGGCAATCTTCACCGCTTCGGCGACGGCCTGGAACAGCACTGCGCAGAAAAGCTGGTTGATCAGCTTGGTCGTCTGCCCTGCCCCGCTCGGCCCCATCAGCGTGTAGTTGGTGCAGAGATGCTGCATCACCGTGCGCGCCTGTTCGAAGTCTGCCGCCTCGCCGCCCGCCATGACGGTCAGCCGGCCGGCCAGCGCGCCGGGAACGCCGCCCGACAGCGGGCAGTCGAGCCATTTCATGCCGGTCTCGGCCGCGAGCTTCTTCGCCATCTCGGCGGTGTCGGCCGGGTCGATCGAAGACATGTCGATCAGCAGCTTGGCGGATGACGCCGCAGCGGCGACACCGGCATCGCCGAACACCACCGAACGCACGATATCAGCATGGTTGAGGCTGAGGATGACGAAGTCGCTGGCCCGCGTTGCTTCGGCAACCGACGCGGCGGCCGCCGCCCCCTTCTCGGTCAGGGCAGCTACCTTGGCCTTGTCGAGATCAAACACCGTCACCGCCTGCTTGGCCTCGATCAGGCGGGTGGCTATTGCCGACCCCATGATGCCGGCGCCGACAACGGCGACTTTTGCAGCTTGCGTCATCTCAACGAGCCTCTTTCCTTGATCCTGGCGGGGGCGATCCCGAAGGCGCCGAGGCCTTGCAACGCCGCATCGGCGATGCTGTCGACAGGGGCGTCGATGTCCACTGTGGCCACCAGCTTTTCGTCGCCGGGATGTTCCAGCGCAGCGAATTGGCTGTCGAGCAGCGCCGGCGGGAAGAAGTGGTCGCGGCGCGCGGCGAGCCTGGCTTGCAGCAAAGCGCGCGATCCCTCGAGGAATACGAAAAACAGTGGCGCGCCCGCCGCATGGCGAAGCCGATCGCGATAGGACTTCTTCAGCGCCGAGCAAGAGACGACGAGCCCGCGGCCCTCCTCGCCCGCCTGGCGCAAGGCTGCGCCGACCAGATCCAGCCAGGGCCAGCGATCGTCGTCGGCAAGCGGGATGCCCGCCGACATCTTTTCGACATTGCCGCGCGGATGCAGCGTATCGCCTTCGACGAAGGCAAGGCCAAGCCGCGCGGCGATCTCGACGCCGACTTTGGTCTTGCCGCAGCCGCTGACGCCCATCACGACGATGAGCGCGGGTTCAAAGACAGGTCGTGATGCCACCGTCGACATAGAGCGTGTGTCCATTGACAAAGGATGAGGCCGGTCCGGCCAGGAACACCGCCGCGCCGACCAGTTCGCCGACGTCGCCCCAGCGTCCCGCCGGCGTGCGGTTGGTCAGCCAGGCTGAAAATTCGGGATTGTCGACCAGCGCCTGGTTGAGCGGCGTCTTGAAGTAGCCCGGTGCGATGGAATTGACCTGCAAGCCATGCTTGGCCCAGTCGGCGCACATGCCACGCGTCAGGTTGCGCACCGCGCCTTTCGTGGCCGTATAGGGCGCAATGTTTGTCCGAGCCAGTTCGCTTTGCACCGAGGCGATGTTGATGATCTTGCCGCGCCGCCGCGGGATCATGTGGCGCGCCACCGCTTGCCCGACAAAGAACACGCTCGAGATGTTGGTGCGCAGCAATTCGTCCCATTTGTCGGCGGGAAAATCCTCGAGCGGCGTGCGGAACTGCATGCCGGCATTGTTGATGAGGATGTCGATGGCGCCGATCGTCGCCTCGATCTCGGCGACGCCATTCGCCACCGCCACATGATCGGTGACATCGAAGACGGCGCTATGGACCTTGTATCCTCTCGCCGCCAGCGCATCCGCGGCCGTTTTGACTTTTTCGGCGCTGCGGCCGTTGAGCACGATTTCGGCGCCATGCTGCGCCAGCCCTTCCGCCAAGGCCAGGCCGATCCCCTGCCCCGAACCGGTGACCAGCGCCCGCATGCCGGTCAAATCGAACAACGAACTGCTCAAGTGCTCCTCCCGAGGAATGTCCCTGAAGCGGGATACGATTTCCGCCGCGCCGCCGCCAGTGCCTATTGACATGAATGTTATCGATAACATAGTCAATGGAAAAATGCAGATGCGCGGGAGACGACGCCGTGACCGACATATTGATGACCGGCCCCTATCCGGACTGGGACATGGCAGATCTCGAAGCGAAATATCGCGTCCACAAGCTTTGGCAGGCCGACGACAAGGACGCATTGATTTCAAGCCATGCCGATGCCATCCGCGCCATCGCGACGCGCGGCGAGCTTGGTGCCAGTGCCGCGCTGATGGCGAAACTGCCGAAGCTCGAAATCGTCGCCTGCTACGGCATGGGTACCGACGCCATCGACCTGGCCTATGCCAGGGAAAACGGCATCCGCGTCACCAACACGCCGGACGTGCTGACCGAGGATGTCGCCGATATCGGCATCGGGCTGCTGCTCGCCGTGGCGCGGCAGATTCCGCAGGCCGACGCCTATGTCCGCGACGGCAGCTGGCGCAAGGCCAACATGCCGCTGGTCACGCGCGTGTATGGAAAGAGGCTGGGCATTGTCGGCATGGGCCGCATCGGCAAGGCGGTGGCCCGACGCGCTTCTGCCTTCAACTGCGAGATCGCCTATTTCGGCACCCGCAAGCACGACGACCTACCTTACGAATTCGTTGGCGATCTGGTCGAGCTGGCACGCCGGAGCGAGTTCCTGATCGTGACTCTGGCCGGCGGCGAAGGCACCAGGAACATCGTCAATGCAGAGGTTCTGGCAGCGCTCGGGCAGGACGGCATCCTGATCAACATTGCGCGCGGCAGCACGGTCGACGAGACAGCCTTGCTCGCCGCGCTGGAATCCGGCGCGGTCAAGGGCGCCGGGCTCGACGTGTTCTGGAACGAGCCGACGATCGACGAGCGCTTCGCGAAGCTTTCCAACGTCGTGCTGCAACCGCACCATGGCAGCGGCACGGTGGAGACCCGCAAGGCCATGGGTCAGCTGGTTCGCGACAATCTCGCGGCCCATTTCAGTGGTCAGACCTTGCTGACGCCGGTCGTCTGAGACAGGATCACATCATGAAGTCGATCGTCATCCACGCCGCCAAGGACCTGAGGATCGAAGAGACCGACCCGGGCGTCCTCGGCGATGGGCAGGTCGAGATATCAGTCGAAGCCGGCGGCATCTGCGGCTCGGACCTGCACTACTACAATCATGGCGGTTTCGGCACGATCCGCCTGCGCGAACCGATGATCCTCGGCCATGAGGTTGCCGGCACGGTGAAAGCCGTAGGCGGCGGCGTTTCCGCGCTTGCCATAGGCGACCGTGTCGCCATCTCGCCCAGCCGCCCCTGTAATGCCTGCCGTTACTGCCTGCAAGGCATGCAGAACCAGTGCCTCAACATGCGCTTCTACGGCAGCGCCATGCCGATGCCGCACATCCAGGGCGCATTCCGCCAGCGCCTGGTCGCCGAGGCGTGGCAGTGCCATAGAATAGCCGACCACGTTTCCATCAATGAAGCCGCTTTCGCCGAGCCTTTTGCAGTGACGCTGCATGCCATGAACCGCGCCGGCTCACTGCTCGGCAAGCGCGTTCTGGTCACCGGCTGCGGGCCGATCGGCGCGCTTTGCATCTTGGCAGCCAGAGCCCACGGCGCGCGCGAGATCGTCGCCACCGATGTCATGGACGGCGTTCTGGCAAAGGCCCTGGAGATCGGCGCCGACCGCACCATCAATGTCGCGACCAGCGGCGAAAAGCTCGCCGCCTACAATGTCGACAAGGGCAGTTTCGACGTCATGTTCGAAGCCTCCGGCAACGAACGCGCCGTGCGGGCCGGCCTCGATGTGGTGAAGCCGCGCGGCGTGCTGATGCAGCTCGGCCTCGGCGGCGACGTGTCGATCCCGCAGAACCTGATCGTCGCCAAGGAAATCGAGATGCGCGGCAGCTTCCGCTTCCACGACGAGTTCGCGCTCGCCGTCGAGCTGATCAACCGCCGCCGGGTGGACGTCAAACCGCTGCTATCAGGCATCTATCCGCTCGACGAGGCGGTTGCCGCTTTCGAGATAGCCGGTGACCGCAACAAGTCGATGAAGGTCCAGATCGCTTTCTGAACCGACACGGCAACGTTAGAGCAATTCCAGGAAAAGTGTGAACGGTTTTCCCCGGAGAAAGCGTGTAGCGCTTTCCCGAAGGGAATTGCGCAAAAACAAAGAGATAGAGCGGTTCGCCGTTTCTGTGAAACGGTGAAACGCTCTAGGTGCTTTCGCGCTCGACGACGCGATAGCCGGTGAGGACGATTTCCTGGCCGTGCCGTTTCCCGTCGCCGCGGATCACCTGGATCAATCTGCGGGCGGCCTGTTGCCCGATGCCGTAACAGTCTACATTCACGGTGGTGATGCCAGGGTGGCAAAAGGCAGCGACCTCATAGTCGCCAAAACCGGCGATGGCGATGTCCTGCGGCACCCGCATGCCCCGGCGCTTGCATTCCATCAGCGCGCCGAAGGCCGAAAGATCCGAGACGCAAAGCGCCACCTCCGTGTCCGGCCAGCGCTCCAGCATGGAGACGACGGCCTGGCCGCCCTGCTCGATTGAGATTGGCGGCACGCCGAAGGAAACGAGGCGGCCGGTGGGCAGGCCGAGTTCCTCGATCGCTCTGACGAAGCCTTCGCGCCGCTGGCTGCCGCGGGTGTCGCGCGAGGTCGTGCCGCCGATGTAGCCGAATTTCCGGTAGCCCTTTTTGGCGAGCGTCTTGACCAGCAGCCCCATCGCCTCTTCGTTGGAGAACCCTACCACCTGATCGATCGGCTTGGCAGGCAACTCCCAGGTTTCGACCACGGGAATGCCGGCGCTTTTGAGAAGACGGCGGGCGCGGTCGGTATGCGCTCCGCCGGTCAGGATGATGCCTTCCGGCCGCCGGCGCAGCATCGCCTCGATCAGCTGTTCTTCCTTCTCGACCGTATAGTCAGTGTAACCGAGCAGGAGCTGCAGCCCGGTGCTTTCAAGTTCGTCCGTGATGCCGCGCGCCGTATCGGCGAAGTTGGAATTGTTGATCGAGGGGACGATCGCCGCGACGAACCCCGTCTTGCGCGAGGACAGGCTGCCGGCCGATTGGTCGAGCACGTAGCCGAGGTCGTTGACCGCAGCCATGATCTTTTCGCGCGTCGCCTTCGAAACCCGGCTGCCTTCCCTCAAGGCGCGCGACACCGTCATGGTCGACACACCGGCCCGCAGCGCCACGTCGACCATTGTCGGCGTATGGCTTTCGCCCGGCCTCGATATGGCAGCCTTGGCCATCATTCCGCTCCACCTGATGGCGCCGGTTTGCTCCAGGCAAACGCCAGACTATCGAGCACAAGCTCCCTCTGGCGTCCAGCCTCGTTCATGCGCCACCCCGTGGAATCGGATCAGGCTGGGTATGTTATCGATATCATGAATGGCTGGCAACAACCCCATGCCAAGTCACGGTTAAACCTCGGATTGAAGGGAGGAGCTATCAACCACCGAGGCCATCGCGGATGGCACAGAAATAGCGATCGGTTCCGACCTGGCCGCCCTTGAGCGCAACCTCCAGCCCGTCGATCGCCGTGATGCGCGAATGGGCGACGCAAAGCGGCGAACCCGGCGACGCCGGCAGCGGCATCCGCACCGTCAGCGCATCGACGCCCATCTGGCCGAGCGCGTGGCTCGACGTGTCACCGCCGGCGATGACGACGCGCTGCAACTGCTGTTCGATCGTCAGCGCGCGAAGCAGCTCTCCAAGGCCGCGCCCGAGCTTGTGGCGGGCGCCTTCCTGGCGGTCGATTTCCGCGCCCCGATCCGCCGTGGGTCCAAGGGCGGTGTAGAGAACGACGCTGCGGCCGGCTCCCAGGCTGGCGCGGCCAGCTGCTGTTGCGCGCGCGATTGCCTCACCTGAAGCCTCCGAAACCAGTTCGACGGGATCGACCTCGATGCCGTCGAAGCCGTCGGTCAAAGCATGCCGGATCTGTCGTTCGGTCGTCGGCGAACAACTTCCCGACACCACCGCGATCCGGTCGGCCGCACCCGGCGGAGAAAATTTTGGTTCAGCGCTGACGGTCCCGTTCGACACCCATTCGGCCAGCAGCGCATATTCGATGCCGGACGAGCCGACGACAAAAGAGCCGCCCGGCTTGCGAACGCGCCAGATCTCCTTGCCGGCAAGTGCCTGCGTCTCGCGGCTGTCGACATCGACAAGCACGATGGCGGTGCCGTCGGCAAGCAAGCGATCGAAGGCTTCCGACCGGCCCGCCGACTGCAGTGTCGCGAGATCGACCAGCCCTAACGTCAGCGCCGTCTGCCGTGACAGATGGATCAGCAGATCGGACTCGTCCATCGGCGTCGTCGGATGGCGGCTCATCACCGGATGGCGGTCGATGCGGAAATATTTGTAGCGATAGGCCGCGAACAGATGGCCAAAGGCGGTGTAGCGCTTGAGCTGCGGCGCGCCGACCAGCAGCGGCACGCTGTCTTGCGCAAAGACCGAGCGGCCGATTTCAATGGCGCGCCCGATGCTGCCGATCGTCGGGCTGGAATCGAAGGTCGAGCAGACCTTGTAGTGGCAGATCGCCCCGTTCAGCGTCTCCAGCCAAGCGAACGCATCGCGCAAGTTCGTGTCCATCCAGTGCGGCGTCTCGCTTCGGCTGGTACCGGCCAATCCGATAGCGCGGCAATGGTTGAACTGCGCCAGCATGGCCTCGTCCGGCTGACGCATGAACAGCACGGTCGGCACGCCGCCGAGTTCGAGCGCCTCCATGGCGTCGGTCGAGCCGGTGAGGTCGTCGCCATAGTAGCTGAGCAGCAGATCTCGCATCGCTTCAGGCCGCTTTGCCGTCGCCGAATTTTTCGATCGACCGCGCCAGCTCAGGATGGCTCAACGAAAAGTCCGCCAGCGGAATGCCGTCGACCGCAGCTTGCCAGGCCTGCTGCACGGCGCGCACGCCGGCGCCCGGCCCGTCCGGATGGCTGACGATGCCGCCGCCGCAGAGATAGAGAAGATCGACTGTGCGGCCGGTTCGTGCATAGGTCTCTGGCGCCTGCCCGCCCCATTGACCGGAACCGGCGACCGGCAAGGCGCAATCATCGGGCGAAAAGATCGGCGTCGTCACCGCCTTGAAGGACTCGACAAAGGACGCATCCGGCTCCCAGTATTTAGATTGGATGCCGTTGATCTGGAACTGGTCGACGCCGAGCAGCCGCCAAAACTGCTGCCAGACCTTGAAATCCATGCCGAGGCCGGGATGACGGGTGAGAATGTCCCAGCCATTGCGGTGCGCGTGCAGCACCAGGCTGGAGCGTTTCCTGAGGAAAGCCATGCCGCCAAAGCCGATGGAATTGATGTTGACCACCGCGCAATTGCCGCCGGCCTTGGCCACAAGATCGTGGTTGCGCATCATCTCGTCGGGGTCGGCATGCGAGATACCGAAAGCATACATCACCTTCTTGCCGGTCTTCTGCTCGTGGTCGAGGATCAGCGGCATGATTGCTTTCACCCGTTCCGCCAAGGGCGAATAGGCCGGGCTCATCAGCTTCTCGTCGTCCTTGATGAAATCGACGCCGGCGGCGATCAGCTCACCCACCATTGCCGCCGTCTCATGTGGCCTGAGCCCTAGCGCGGGCTTGACGATGGTGCCGATGATCGGCCGATCCGTGACACCGGTCAACTGGCGGCTCCCGGCGACGCCGAATTGCGGACCTGAATGCGCCCAGCGGAATTGCTCCGGCAGCCTCATCTCGACGACGCGAATGCCGGACAGGCCTTTGATCGAATAGGCGCCGCCGATGGCAATGGTCATCAGCGCCGACAGGTCGGTGCCGATGGCATCAAACGGAAAGGCGATGTCGACATCGGCGCGCTTGAACGGCCCGTCGCCGGCTTCGGGAAGCGACGGCCTGTCAGCCTCCGGCAAATGCCGTATCGCCAGCACGCGCGCCGCCACCCGGGCCTTCAGTTCCTCGGTCTCACCGGGCAGCGCAACGAAGGTTCCGGTCGACTGGTCGCTGGCGATCTTGGCCGCCAGCGCCTCGATGCTGCCTGATGTCTCGATACGGTAGGTGAGCGTGATCATGGTTCGTTGTCTGAGGCCGAAGGAGGTTCGAAAAGAGTTCCTTGATCGTCGAAATCTGGTATAATGAGTACATAAGCTTTGCAAGCAATATCCTGTCTTGAGGCTATGGCCGATCGGGGCGACAGCCATTCCGGGAATAGCTGTGGCAGTGCTAGATAGACACAAGGTCAAGGGAGTGATTCGCGACGATGAACCGTTCGGAGCCGATCGTCCGGCGCAAGCTTTCCGACGAAGTGTTTTTGCGGCTGAAGCGCCTGATCACCAGCGGAGAACTGACGCCGGGCGACGACATGCCGTCGGAGCGCGAGCTGATGGAGCGTTTCGAGGTCGGACGTCCCGCCATCCGCGAGGCGATGCAGGCGCTGAGCAATATGGGCCTCGTCGCCATCTCGCACGGCGAGCGCGCCAAGGTGCTGCAGCTGACCGCCAAGTCGATCATCAAACAGGTCGACGGCGCCGCCAAGATCATCCTGTCGTCATCGAAGGACACGCTGGAGCACCTGAAAACCGCGCGCATCTTCTTCGAGCGCGGCATGGTGAGGGAAGCCGCCGAAAACGCCACCGCCGAGGACGTCGAGCGGCTGCGGGCCACCGTGGCCGAACAGCGCGGCTTTCGCGGCGATTCCGAGGCCTTCATCTCCGCCGACATGAAGTTTCACACCCAGATCGCGGCGATTTCAGGCAATCCGATCTATGTCGCCGTCAGCGAGGCGATGCTGGGTTGGCTGAAGGAATATCACACCGAGATGCTGATCTGGACCGGCAAGGAACAGTTCACGCTGACCGAGCATGAAGAGATCATCGGCCGCATCGAGAAGAAGGATGCCGACGGCGCCGAGAAGGCGATGATCAAGCATCTCGAGCGCTCGCGCGCGCTCTATGTGATGAACTCCGAAAAATAGGTCAGTCGAACCGGGCGATCGCGTAGGGCGCCATCGCGAACTGGCCTCGGCCAAGCGCTGAGATATCGACCGGCACGTCACCCGCTGTCAGGTTCGCCAGCCAGGCGATTGTCTTGCCCGAAGCGGAGCGCCCGGCCAGCGCCAGCACCTTGGTCTCGTCGCTCGTCCTTGCCGCCACATGCGCAAGGCCGGCCATGTCGCAAAGCCCTCTTATGGCCTCGAAGACAGGCCGAGGTGATCCTTCCGCGACGGGTTCGCCGGACGACGCCAGCACACCGAATGGCCCGGTGAAGCTGGAGAGCGTGAGCAGTTCCAACCCGGCCGGCGCCACGTGCGCGGCATAGCCGATCGTCCATGCGGCAGCGAACAGGCCGGCATGGCGAGGATCGCGATCAGCCATGGCGATGCGCTGCCCCCCAGGATTGGCCTTGGTCGCGCCGCCATAGGGGTTTTGGCGCATGGCAATCGTTGACGGGCCGATGCGGTACGGCTTTTCCCCGAAGATCGCCCGCGCTGATGCGGTGATGAAGGGCAGCGCCTCCAGCGATTGCATGACGCTGAGATCGTCGGCGGCGTGCACGATCGGGCAGGTGCAATGGGTGACGAAGTCGAGCAAGCCCGCCGGCACGCGCTTGCGGTTGAGTTCGGTGAAGTAGCTGAACATGCCGCCGCCAAGGCGGATATCGGGAAACGCGCGCCGCGCCGCGGCATAGACCTCTTCGAGCGGCGGACAGTCCGGCCAAGCACTGCCCGGCGGCGTCGACTGCCGGTCGACCGAAGGCGAGACGGCGATGGCCGAGAGTTTTAGCCCGGCCTGCCGCACCAGATTCGCGACGGCTGAAAGTTCAGCGTCTAGATCGCCCGCGCAGGCGACGACACATTCCAGCGTCGTGTCGGCTGGATAGGCTGCTGTGAGCCGGGCAAAGGAGCGCAAAGCGTCGAGCCCATGGCCACGCGTCGGATCGTAGTGGAAGATCAGCTGTTGCGGGCCAAGCGTAGAGAGCACCGGCAGGTTCATGAGTGCTGCTTCGACCTCATCCGGGTAAATGATCACGCCGATATCCGGCAGCCTCTGCCCGGCCTCGCCAAGCTCGACACGCACCGGTTCGGTGCTTGCTGCGGCAGCCGGCATTTTCCCCTCGCCGGTGATGCGCAGGCTGATCGTCTGCCGGACGGGTTGACCGGCAGGCAGCATATAGGGCCATGGCAGCGCCAGCGGCCGCACATAGGTCTTGTAGGACGCATCCGACCAGTTGCGCTGGTCTTCCATCTCGAAAGTATCGCCTTCCATCCGGCATTCGGCGCTGACGCCGGGCCGCACCTCATGCGTGATGGCGCGCATGTCCTTGAAGGGCTGCCAGGGATCGATCAGCAACGGCAGCTTCGTATCCACCACGCGGCCGTCGGTATGCTCGACCGTGACCGCGCTGCCGGCCAGCCCAGCGATCGGATGCAGGATGCAGAAGCCGCAGCGGTTGGTCTCGAAATCGCTTTCGGGCAGAGCGCTGACATCGAAGATCAGACGGCCGTCGGCGTAGCCTTTGATGCTAGCGTGGAAGCCGAGCCGGATTCCACCCTGCCCGCTGCAGTTTGCCGAATAGCTGACTGAGAAGGCCTCGGCGTTCCGGTCGATGACAAGGTCGGTCAGTTCAGGTTCGTAAGTACCCCAGTCGCGATCCCTGACGATATAGGCGATGGCGCGCAGCACTTCGGTGCCGCCATGTCGGATGGTGCGCAGATTGCCGTTGACGAGGTCGGCGCTGAGCAGGCCCGCACTCAGCCTGACCGGCTCGGCCTCGACAGCATGCGTGCCGTACAGAAGGAAGGCGTCGGCTGTCATTTCAGCAAGGCGTCGAGCCGGACCGGTTCGTCGCTCGCGGCGCCCAGATAGGCGGCCTCGACCAGCGCGAAGGTCTTGAGATTGTCGGCGCCCGAGGTCGCCGGCTCGATTCCCTTTGCCAGGCAGTCGACCCAGTGCTGCTGAATGGCAACGACGCTCTCCTGGATGTTGTGCCATGGCCGCGACGCCCAGGGCAGCAGCGGCGGCGAGACGTCTGTGATCTTCGTGCCGCTCCTGCCGGTGACGGTGAGCCGATATCCCTGCGCCAGCCGGATCGTGCCGTCGCTGCCGTCGACCTCGATCAGTGTTTCGGGAAATGGCTCAACCGCAAGCTTCGTCGCATAGCTGCAGTCGACGACTGACGTGGCGCCGCTCTTGTGATCCATCAGCATCGTCGCAACATCTTCGCCCGCGATATCAGGGTTGATGCGCGCCGTTCGCGTCGTGATCGTCGACACGTCGCCGAGCAGGAACCGGGCAATGTCGAGACTATGGATGCCGAGATCCTCGATGATGAAGCGCTTGCCCTTGGCGAGATAGGGCTGACCGGAAAACACATCATAGGCCGAGCGGAACGAGATGCGCCCGAAGAACGGCGTACCGATTTCGCCGCTGTCGAGCACGGCGCGTACCGTCTGGATCGGCGACTGCCAGCGGAAATTCTCGTGCACCATCAGCGGCACGCCGGCGTCCACACAGGCCTTCACCATGGCCTTGGCGTCGGCAAGCGTCGGCGCGAACGGTTTCTGGCAGATCGCCGGCACGCGGTGGGCGGCCGCCACCTCGACCAGCCGGCGATGGCTGGGCGCGGTGGTGGCGATATCGACGAAATCCAGGTTCTCGCCGGCAAAGAGTTCTGCGGCGTCGGTGTAGCGCTTTGCGATGCCGAACTGGTCGCCGACGATCTTGAGCCGCTCCGGGTCGCGGTCGCAGATGGCGACGATCGCGGCGCCCTTGATGTCGCGCCAGGCATGCATCTGGTTGACGGCAAAGAAGCCGCAGCCGATCAGCGCTCCGCGCACCTCCGCCATGCTCAACCTGCCTTTGCCATCTGCATCAACGTCACCCGGCTCTGCAGCCGGCGCTGCACCTGGTCGACGACGACGGCGACGATGATGACCAGGCCCTTGATCACCATCTGCCAGAACGAACTCACCCCCATCATCACCAACCCGTCCGAAAGAATGCCGATGACGAACGCGCCGACAATGGTGCCGCCGATCGTGCCGCGCCCGCCCGACATCGAGGTGCCGCCGAGCACGGCCGCTGCGATCGCGTTGAGCTCAAAACTTTCGCCCGTCGCCGGGTGTGAAGCCATCAGTTCGGACGAGATGATCAGGCCGACGATCGCCGCACAGAAGCCGGAGAACATGTAGACGAACATTTTCACCATGTTGACACGCACGCCGGAAATTCGCGACGCGCGTTCATTGCCGCCGACGGCGAAGATGTGGCGGCCAAGCGGCGTGTACTTGGCGAGATAGGCCGCAGCCAGCGCAACGACGATCAGGATCCAGATCGCCACCGGCAGGCCGAGCAGCCGGCCCGCGCCGAGGAAGCCGAAGCCGGTGGTGCCGAGCTCAGGCTTGCCGACGAGGTTTGGGAAGGTGCGGCCATCCGACGACAGCAGCGCCAGGCCGCGCGCGACATAGAGCACGCCGAGCGTGGCGATGAACGGCGCGACATTGAGCCTGGTGATCAGCAATCCGTTGACGGCGCCGATCACGATGCCGACCGCCAGCGTGATCAGCGCGATTTCGACCACGTTGAAATAGATCGTGTAGCCAATCTGCAGGTCGATGCCGTTCAACACGAGGTAGCCGGCGACCATACCGCACAGGCCGACGATCGAGCCGACCGAGAGGTCGATGCCGCCGGTGATGATGACGAAGGTCATCCCCATGGCGAGGAACGCGTTGAGCGCCACATGCTTCGACATCAGGATCAGATTGGCGGTCGACAGGAAGTTCGGCGCCGCGATCGAGAAGAAAATCAGCACAGCGATCAGCGCGATGAAGGTCCGGAGCTTCATCAACGTCAGCAACATGGAGCCGCTCGAGACGGAGGGAACAGCCGCCTTGGCCGGGATGTCAGTCATGGGCGGGGTTCTCCGTATGCGGGGCCGGTCCGTGGCCGAGTGCCGAGGCCGCGACAAGGGCGGCCTCCGTCGCCTCGGCGCGATCGAACATGCCGGTCAGTTTTCCATTGCTCATCACCGCGATGCGGTCGGACAGCGCCATCACCTCATCGAGATCAGAGGTGGCGAACAGGATGCCCAGCCCGTCGCGTGACAGTTTGCGCATGGTGCGGAAGACGTCGGCCTTGGCGCCGACATCGATGCCGCGGCTCGGCTCGTCCATCAGAAGTACCTTCGGTCCGGTGAGCAGCGCCTTGCCGATCACCACCTTCTGCTGGTTGCCGCCCGACAGCGAGGAGACCTCCTGTGCCGGATCGGCAACCTTGATCGCCAGCTCCCGCACCATCTGCGCCACCGCCTGCTTTTCGGGGCCGCCGCGAATATGAAACAGGCGCACGAACCGCGACAGGCTGGCCAGCGTCAGGTTGCTGGCGACCGAGAGGATCGACACCAGCCCTTCGCGCTGGCGGTCTTCGGGGATCAGCGCCAGCCCGCGCCGGATGCGCCGCGTGGTGTCGCGCTCCTTGACCTTTTTGCCGGCGATGAAGATGGTTCCGGTGGCCTGGCCATGGCGGCCCATGATGCAATCGAACAGCTCGCTGCGGCCGGCGCCCATCAGGCCGTAGATGCCGAGGATCTCGCCGGCGCGCAGCGACAGCGAGACATGGTCGACGGCCAGTCCGCCGGTCGCGCGCGGCAGGCAGATGTCCTCGGCGCGGAATATTTCTTCGCCGGGAACATGGCCGTCGGCCTTGGCAAAATCCTTGGCGTCGGAGCCGATCATCTGCCGCACGATCCACCGTGTATCGACGTTTTTCATCTCCTCCTGGCCGGTGATGTGCCCGTCGCGCAGCACGGTGATGTAGTCGCCGATGCGGATCAGCTCTTCGAGCCTATGCGAGATGTAGACGATGGCCACGCCACGCGCCTTGAGGTCGGCAATCACCTTGAACAGGATCTCGACTTCCGCCGCACTCAGCGCCGACGTCGGCTCATCCATGATCAGGATGCGCGCATCGAGCGAAACCGCCTTGGCGATCTCGACCAGCTGCTGCTGGCCGATGCGCAGATCCTCGACCAGCATGTCCGGACGGATGCCGGCCTGCAGGCGTTCGAGGAATTGCGTGGCGCGACGCTCCTGTTCCTTGCGGTCGATCTTGCGGAACCGGTTGGTGATCTCGCGCGTGGCAAAGATGTTTTCAGCGACGGTCATATTGCCGAACAGGTTCAGTTCCTGGAACACCATGCCGATGCCGCGGTTCACTGCATCTCCCGATGACAAGAAGGAAACTTCCTCCCCTTCCAGAAGGATTCGGCCGAGCGTCGGCTGTTCGACGCCGGCGATGATCTTCATCAGCGTCGATTTGCCGGCACCGTTTTCGCCGACCAGCACGTTGACCGCGCCCTTGCGCACCTCGAAATTCGCCCGCTTTACCGCAACAGTGCCGGAATAGACCTTGGAGACGTCTTCCAGCTTCAGAATGACATCGTGGTCACTCATGGCTTCGGCCCGATTTCTGCCTCCACCGGCGTCACCAGCGGCAGGTCCTGGCCGCTTTCGAGCGTATAGGCGCCGAGAACCTTGGCAGTCCGGCCTTCGAGCGCGTCGCGCGGCAGTTTGGAAAGCACGGTCTTGTCGGCAAAGGCGTTGAACGCCTTGCCGAACTGGGCAAAGTCGATCTGGTTGGTAAAATCGTTGAACTGGATGAAATCGAGGCTGTCGCGCAGCGCGGTTCCCCGCATCGCCGGTCCGATCTGCACCCGCGCATCCGCCTTGCCGTCGCCGTCGACATCGATATCCATCGTCGCCGCGCGCGACGCCGTGTTGGCGGCGATGATCTTGCCCTCAACGTGAACCGCGAAGGTCCAGGGCGAATTCGCCTGCTTGCTCGGATTGCCATATTTGGCGCCGGCGGAAGCGGGATCGGTTTTCGCCAGCGCGTGCACCTCGGCAAACGGCCCGGCTTTCCGCTGGAGATAGGGCACCACCTTCGCCGCCCAGATCTCCTCGACCATCTTGTCGGGATTGAAGGCGGCAGCGTTGCCGCTGTTCCCAGATTGCGTCGGCAGAATCTTGCAGGCGGTCAGGCCGACGCCGAGTGTCACGGCAAGGATCGGCCAGATCGGCTTGTTGTTCAGCATGGCGGCCTGTTGCTCAGCATGGTGGGCGGTACCCACGGAAAATGGCGGCGAGGGACGACCTTTGGGTCGCCCCTCGCTATTCATGTCACGCCGGCTCAGTTCGTCAGCGCAAAAGTTTCCAGCTTCGGGGCATTGTCGCCATTGACCAGAACGCAGTCCATCAACTGCTTTTCCTTGGCCGGCGACTTCTTGTTCTTGATGAAGTCGTTGGCCTGCTCGACCGCCATCTGCGCCTGCGCGAAAGCCGGCTGCAGCACGGTAGCCTTGATGCCGCCCGCGGTGATCGAATCGCGCACATCGTTCGATCCGTCGAAACCGACGACGATGACGTCCTTGCGGTTTGCAGCGACCAGCGCCGCATAGGCGCCCATCGCCATCGTGTCGTTGCCGGAGATGACGCCCTTGATGTCGGGGTTGGCTTGCAGGATCGATTCCATCTTGGCGTAGGCCTCTGTCTGGCTCCAGTTGGCCGACTGCTGGGCGACCATCTTCAGGTCCGGATAATCGTCGATGACGTCGTGATAGCCCTTCGAGCGGATGCCGGCATTGGTGTCGGATTCCTTGCCGACCAGTTCGACGAAATTGCCCTTCTCGCCCATCAGCTTGACGAATTCCTGCGCGCCGAGCTGGGCGCCCTGGTAATTGTTGGAGACGATCTGCGCCACGGCGACACCGGTGGCGTTGATCTCGCGGTCGATCAAGAAGGAGGGCACGCCGGCGTCCTTGGCCTTCTGCACGGCTGCGACAGTGGCGTCGGCGCCGGCATTGTCGAGGATGATCGCCTTGGCGCCGCGACCGATCGCCGTGTCAATCAGCTCGGACTGCTTGTTGGCGTCGTCGTCATGGACGAGCACCAGCGCTTCATAGCCGAGTTCCTTGGCCTTGGCTTCGGCGCCGACGGCTTCCGCCTTGAAGAACGGATTGTCGTGCGAGGGCGTGATGATGGCGATCAGGTCGGCCGCATAGGCCGGTGCCGCCGTGCCAAGCGCCAGCATGCCGGCAAAAGCCGCAAGTGTCATTCTGCGTGTGAGTTTCATGATGTCCTCCCGTTTGAAAAATTGCCTTGATCAACCAAGGCCATTGTCTGCATTCGAATTCGTCGCGCAGCGCGGGCCGCCGATCGTTTCGGGCTCAAAGGCCATTTGCCGGCTTCCCCCAAACGATCGTTGCTCCCCGGCCGTCCCTCCACTCGTCCAGGCTTCGAACTCCCTGCGAAACCTTGTCGATCCGAGCCATGAACAGCTAAGCCAACTGGTATGATGAGTCAATCACAAATTCAGATGATATGTACCTGATGAGCGTTCAAAGCTGAGCATCGGCGACGATGCGCCGACGCTTCCAGGCATTCCGGCAAGCGTGTGGATCTCAGGTGATGCGCTGAATGCTCGCGGCGATCTCTTCCGGCTCGAACACCCGCTTCCAGTCGTCGCGCATCAGCACCGGCTTGCCAAATTCGATCGCCTTGTTACAGGCGTCGGAGAACACGCCCTTGGTTTCGCCGAAGATGACGGCGCCAAGCACATTCATATGGCCGAGCAGGAAGTCGAGCGCGGCTTGCTTGTCGACGCCACGCGCCACCACCTCGTCGACGGCTTCCTTCATGACGACGAGCAGCGAGGCGCATACCGTCTCAGAAAGCCCTGGCTCGAGCAGCGCCATCTGCTCGACCGTGACGCGATGCGAGCGCATCACCGGCGCCCAGATGATCTTGGCGATCGCCTCGCCCTTGGCGTAGTCCTCTTCCGGCCCCTGCATCAGCGCGCTGACCATATGCTGCTTGGCCTTGACGCCGCCGAAATAGTCTTTTTTGGCCGCCATATCGGTCTCGTCGTTGAAGATCGGCGGATGGCAGGGATGGGTGACGAAATAGGTCAGGTCCGGCCGCTTCGGCAAATGGCCGGCGAACGGTGCGGCTGCGTCGAGCACGACGACCATCGTGCCGGATGCAAGCTTGCTCTCGATGCTGGCCGCCACCTTGCCGATATGCGTGTCCGGAACCGCCAGGATCACCACATCGGCGCCCTTGAGCGCCTCGTCGGCGCTGACCGCATCGAAGCCCAGTCCGGTCTTCAGCCGCTCGCGGCCGGCCTCGCTGACCTCGACATGGCGGATCGTGTAGTCCGATCCGCGAAAGTTGGTCGACAGGCGGTAACCCATTTTCCCACCGGCACCGAACAGCGCAATCGTTGTCATGTAATCCTGCTCCTGATTTTCCAACGATGGCTCAACCGATCGTCATCTTATCAACTGGTATAATCACTCTACCATGTTTTGGCAATTCGGGTAGCGATGGAATCGATGGCCCCGCTGGTCAGGCCTCTGGGCGGCGCCGCAGCATTGTTATTGCCGCTCGCGACGTCGAACCATGTCAGGCGGCAGACTGTGCTGAAGCAGGCACAGTGCGAGGCCGTCATTGGCTCTTGAACGGTCGAGCCGGACACGCGTAACATCGCGCCGAATAACCGCTCACATTGAGTCTGCTTCACTAGTCCGGGCTAAACCCCGGGCGGATTTGGATATTTTCCTTGAATACCGATGCGGCCAGCGGCGCGGGGAAGCGCGGCAAATCGTTTGCCCATGTGGCGGAAGCCTCATGGGGCAAGGGCCTCAGCACCTTGCTGCGTATCGCCCGCATGACGCTTCGCCATCCCTGGCAGGTTGCCATCACCATCGTCTCGACTTTCATCGCCGCGACGCTGCAGCTTTTCATTCCGCGTCTGCTGGGGCGCGCCATCGATCAGGCGCAAGGCGTGATCGTTGCGGGTGCCGGCGTGGCGGCCGAGCACGCTCTATGGAACACGGCGCTCACGCTGCTCGTCGTCAGCATCCTGCGCGGTCTCTTCACCATGGCGCAGAACTATTATGGCGAGGCCGTCGGCCATCGCACCGGCTATGAACTGCGCCTGGCTTTCTATGAGAAGATCCAGCGCCTCAGCTTCTCCTTTCACGACCGGGTCCACACCGGCGATCTCATCACGCTTGGGCTGCTCGATCTCGACGGCGTGCGCATGTTCTTTTCCACCGGCATCCTGCGCGTGGTTCTGCTCGGCGTGCTGATCGGCGTCGGCTCGTACCTTCTGATCAGCACCGACCTCGAGCTCGGGTTGCTCAGCCTGAGCTTCGTGCCGTTCGTCGCGTGGCGATCCTCGGTCACCCAGCTGGCACTGCGCAGCACCTGGCTGACGCTGCAGGAGCGATTGTCGGTGCTGAGCCGGGTGATGGACGAGAACCTCGGCGGCATCCGTGTCGTGCGGGCCTTTGCGGCGCAGAAGCACGAGCTGGAAAAATTCGACCGCGCCAAGCTGTCGGCGCTGGAGCTCGCCAATCAGCGCGTCGACATTCGCGTCTCCAACACCAGCGCCATGAATTTCTCGTTCCTCGTCGCCATGGGCCTGGTGCTGTGGTTCGGTGGCCAGAAGGTGATCGCGGGGCAGATCAGCGTCGGCACGCTTGCCCAATTCCTGACTTTCATGACCATCCTGCAGATGCCGGTGCGCCAGCTCGGCCTGATGGTCAATTCGTTCGCGCGCGCCTCGACCTGCGGCACGCGGCTGTTCGAACTGCTCGACGCCGAGCTCGACATCAAGGACGCGCCTGACGCCAGGGATCTCGTCGTCACCGACGGCGTGCTGCGCTTCGACAATGTCGGCTTCCGCTATGCCGGCGCGGGCGAGCGGGAGACGCTGTCCGGCATTTCCTTCGAGGCCAGGTCCGGCGAGACCATCGGCATTGTCGGCCCGCCGGGCAGCGGCAAGTCGACCATCGCCCACCTGATCCCGCGCTTCTACGATGTCGCGTCAGGCGCGATCACCATCGACGGCCAGGACATCCGTGAGGTCACGCTGCAATCGCTGCGCAAGGCCGTCGGCGTCGTGCAGCAGGACGCGTTCCTGTTCACCACCTCGATCGAGAACAACATTGCCTATGGCAATCCCTGGGCGCGAGAAACCCGCATTGGGCAAGCCGCCGAGTTTGCCCAGTTGCACAACTACATCATCGGTCTTCCCGCCGGCTACACCACTGTCGTCGGCGAACGCGGCGCCTCGCTTTCCGGCGGCCAGCGCCAGCGCCTGACCATCGCCCGCAGCCTGATGCTGCGGCCATCGGTGCTGGTCTTCGACGATTCCACCGCGGCAATCGACGCCGGCACCGAGCAGCGCATCAGGACGGCGATGAAGCGCTTCGCCAGGGATCGCGTCACGCTCATCATCTCGCACCGGCTGAGTTCCCTGATGCATGCCGACCAGATCCTGTTCGTGGAGAACGGCCGCATCGTCGAGCGCGGTACGCATGAGGAGTTGCTGGCGCTCGGTGGACGCTATCGCGCGCTTTACGACCTGCAGCTGCGGCCCGACGACGACCGGCCTGTGGCGCTGGGAGCCGCATGATGTCGACACAGAGCGACGACGAGAAGGACGATACCAGCGGACGGCCGGCAAAGGCGGTCGTCGGCTCGCATCGCGACGAGGAAGAGGTATTCGGCAAGGCCTACGATCCGCGCATTGTCAGGCGTATCTGGAGCTTCGTGAAGCCGTATCAGGCCAGGATTTTCATCTCGGTCGCCGCGGTGCTGGTGTTCACGCTGACGCAACTGGCGATCCCGCTGATCATCCGCTACGCCATCGACCATGGCATGACGGCGGGCAGGCTCGACCGGTCGGTGATGAACGCCGCGATCGCTGCTTTTACGGTGGTCGTCCTCGTCAACTATGCCGCCTCCTACGTGCAGGAAAGCGTCGTCGGCAAGGTGGCCGAGAATGTGCTGTCGGACCTGCGCCGCGCCATGTTCAGCCATTTGCAGCGGGTCTCGCTGAGCTTCATGGACAAAACCGAGGTGGGACGGCTGATGTCGCGCCTGCAGGGCGACGTCAATTCGATGCAGGAATTCCTCGAAACATCGGTGATGTCGGTGGGCGACATCGTGCTGTTGTTCGGCATCGTCAGCGTCCTCTTGTGGCTCGATTTCAGGCTTGGCCTGCTGACGCTGTCGACCATGCCGGTGCTGTTCATCGTGCGCCTGTTCTGGCTGCCGCGCGCCAAGGTCGCCTTCATGGCCGCGCACGAAACCAACTCCATCGCCAACGGCGCGCTGGCGGAAGGCATTCATGGCGTGCGCACCGTGCAGAGCCTGGAGCGCCAGCACGTCAATTTCGACCTTTACGACGAGAAGGTGCTGGCCAATCTCAACGCCCATTTGAGGTCTGCCAGATATGCGCAGGTGATGGTGCCGATCGTTGATACGCTGACCGGCATCGCCATGGCGACGGTCATTGTCGTCGGCGGTTCGATGGTGCTTTCGCAAAACCTCGACATCGGCGTCATGGTGGCGTTCCTGTTCTACATCCAGCGTTTCTTCGACCCGATCCGCTCGCTCACCATGCAGTACAGCGTCATGCAGCGCGCCATGGCGTCTGGCCAGCGCATCTCCGAAGTGCTCGACGTGCCGGTGGACGTCAGCGACAGGCAAGGCGCTGTCGCTCTGTCGCGCGACATGGACGGCTCGGTCGAGTTCAGGAACGTCACCTTCGGCTATCGGCAGAACCTGCCGGTGCTGAAGAACATCTCGTTTCGCGTCAATCCGGGCGAGACGGTTGCGCTCGTCGGCCCGACCGGTTCGGGCAAGTCAAGCTCGATGGCGCTGGTGCACCGCTTCTACGATGTCTGGTCAGGTCAGGTTCTGGTCGGCGGCCACGATGTGCGCGACGTGACGCAGGACTCGCTCGGCGGCCAGGTGGCCATGGTGCTGCAGGAACCGTTCCTGTTCTCCGGCTCGGTGCTGGAGAACATCCGCTATCGCAAGACATCCGCCAGCCGCGAAGAGGTGGTGCGCGCCGCACAGGCCGTCGGCGCGCACCACTTCATCGAGCAACTGCCCGATGGCTACGACACCGAGCTCGAGCAACGCGGTGGCAATCTCTCGCTCGGCCAGCGCCAGCTGATCAGCTTCGCACGCGCGCTGGTCGCGGATGCCAAGATCCTCGTGCTCGACGAAGCCACGGCCAGCATCGATTCCTACACCGAGATGCTGATCCAGAAGGCGCTGGTAAAGCTGCTGGAAGGCCGCACCGGCCTCGTCATCGCCCACCGACTGGCCACCATTCGCGGCGCCGACCGCATCATCGTCCTGCAGAATGGCGAGATCGTCGAAAGCGGTAACCATGAGCAATTGATGGCAGGAAAAGGCCTCTACGCCCGCCTCTACAACATGAACTACGCCTCGTTCGACGATATTTCAGACAGCGAGCTGGAGCTGGACGCGGCGGTCGGCAAAGCGACGTGAATCAACGATCACCTCGCGAGGGTGTGGTACCGGTGATCGGCAGCGGCAACCGCGACGACGCCGTCTTCGCGGACGGCGACCGGCTGGACCTCACCCGCTCGCCAGCCTCGTCGATGACCTTCGGCACCGGCCTGAATGTCTGCCTCGGTCAGCATGTCGCCCGCATCGAGATCGCAGCGATGATCGAGGCGCTGTCACCCGCGCGCCAGGCTGGCGCCTTGATGCCGCCAGCGCCAAGCGCCGCCCGTCGCTGACGTTCCACGGCATGAGCGCCGTGCCGCTGTTTCTCAGCCGCACTGGCGAAACGGACGCGTCTGCTCGAGGATCGCCGGATCGAGCGACCTGACGACCTCCGCGATCTTCGCCTGCGGGCGTTCGCGGCGTCAACATCGTCACCACGGATGGTCCGGCGGGTCGCGACTGTCTCACCGCGACCGCCATATGCAGCGTCTCCGAAGATCCGCCGGCGCTGCTTGTCTGCCAGCGACGGGCGAGCAGGAAGGCAAGACTAATCCGTAGTCGACTCCGATTGGATCAGGCTTTCGAGAAGATCAAGCAGGCGCCCCTGCCGCTCCGCGCCGTAGCGTTGCTCGATCGCCGCATAGATCGCGGCACGCTCGGGCGACAGATCCTCGATCAGCGCCAGTCCGGCCGGACTGATGGCGAGCAGCGCCCGGCGTCCATCGTCCTTGACCTTGTTGCGGGTGATGAACTGCCGTTCCTCCATCGCCTTGATGATGCGGGTCAGGCTCGGCGGCAGGATCGAGGCGCGATTGGCAAGCTCGGTTGCTTCAAGCGGACCGGCTTCGGCAAGCACACGCAGCACGCGCCATTGCTGCTCGGTGATGTCGTGGCGGGCAAGCATCGGCCGGAAATGCGCCATGATCACTTCCCGGGCGCGAAGCAGAGCCATCGGCAATGAGCGGCTAGTGCTGGGCGGTAGCACGATCAGGTCTCCAGATGATTCCAATTCGGTTCCGCCGCCGGCACGCAGCCCCCGGGACGCGACACTGAGCTATATCCGTCATTTTGCCGGAAGCGGCAAATCCCGGGCGAACGGCAGCGGTTTTACACAGAGAACTACGCTCAACATTCCGCAGTCAAGACATAATTCATATGTTAATTACAAGGCGTAGGAACCCTTGCCGGTGCCATCGTCTCGCGCAATGGCGAGGTCGAGGAAACCGGCCTTGGCGCCGGCGTGCTCGATCATCCGGCCAAGGGCATCGTCTGGCTAGCCAACCGGCTGCACCAGTAAGGCATGCGGATCGCCGCCTGACAGGTGGTGCTGTCGGGCTCGTTCGTGCGCCCGGTCGAAGCGCGCCACGGTGACAGCATCGTCGCCGATTTCGAGCCGTTCGGAACGATCAGCCTCGCTTTTGCCTGACAGCCTACGTCGGCCTTGCAGGCGGTCACTGCCCTACCCCGCGTACACTGGATATCGTCATCAATGGGGTGCGATAGACAAGCCGCCTTGTCCGCCAGCTGCCCCCTGGGAACACCTGCTTGCATGAAAATGAGGAGCTAGAGCATTGCAGACGATCCTGTCTCCGCCGGAATGCTCTACTACCGCAGATCAGGTAGTCCAAGGCGGGCCCATTCGTCAGGCGGGATGGCAGCTCCGACGCGAAGGTTTAGAGACAAGACCTTTGTCGCATTGGTGTCGATCTCGCACCGGAAGCTCAGCCGGTACCATCTTCCTTGTGCATGGAAAGTGGCGTTCGGGACGTCGAAGACATTGCCTGTCTTCACCGGAATGCGTGGCACCAGATCGGGAAAGTAAGAGGCATCCAGCAGTTGCTGTTGCATCGTGCTGGCGCAAAGGTTGTCAACCCGCTGATCACGCGTCATGTCATCCATCGCGGTCGTAGCGAACGCACTGGCGGTCGCACCTTTCGAATAAAGCTTGCGGACACCCGGAAGACCCGAATACGCCCGGGCGGCGACCACATCCGCGGAGTCTGGCGTCCTGGCGTTAGCTTTTACAGGCTTCGAGACCTTTGCAGATTGCGGCGCATTTTCAGGTCTGGCCTTCGGCGCTTGAGCCGACGCGGGAAGTTCGATCTCACCGTCACCGCCGGCAGCAGTCAACGGCGTTGCCGACGCGGCCGCTTTTGTCTCTTCATCCTTCGGCATCACAAGCGGCTTTGGATCGTCGTCCTTGGCCGGCGACGGCGAGTTGTCTTGAGCGCTGGCCCCATCCAGAGATTTCCTGGGGCCGGTGTCCTTGTCGCCGAACTGGAAGACCGGCTTCAGGACCTCGATTTCCGATGGCTTTTCCGGTGCAGGCGGCTTTTCGACCTTTTGCTCGGGAGGTTTTTCGACTCTCGGTTCCGGTGGCTTTCTGGCCTCGGGTTTGTTTGGAGACCGCGTAGGAACAGGTTTTGGCTGATCCGGCGGAGGCACGAGGGCGACATTGACCGCTTGCTCGTCCTGCGGCTGTTGGGGACGACTGGGCAGGCCGTAGACCAGGAACGCGATGATGAGCGCATGCAGGATCAGCGATGCGGGCAACGCCCACAGCAAAGTCCGACGCCGCTCAACTGTCTCGTCCTTCATCCCTCACGATGTGGAGTGAAAGTGCGGCGGCATCAAGCATGGCCACCCGATTGGCGCAATTTAGCCGCCGCTCAGCACCAGGCGGTCCCGGCAACATTCAGCACGCCGTCGATCTCGGTCATCCCGCCTCCATTTTCTCAACGGCGCAGGCTGGCGTGGCGTGCACGCGCGCGAATCTCTTCGCGAGAAATGCCGGCATCGGCCAATGTGCTGTCTGAGGCCTGCCTCAGCCTCGCAAGCGTCTGGCGATAGACAAGCCATTGGGCGAAACGGTGTCGCAGCTCGTACAGCATGATCGTCTCCTTTGGCGCGCAGAATGCCCGCCCGCCTGGGTTTCTTGAAAACGCAAAGCATCTGCGCAAGGCGCTTGCGTGATCGAAAGGATTGCGCTGGCTTCCTGGTCAGCTGAGGCGCTTGTCACTGTCCCGCCAGGCAGGATTGTTCAATGCCTCCAATGCCTGCATACTTGCGCGGGATGCCCGTTTCGCGCTACAGCCGTGGCCGCAAGGAGTTTTTCATTTCTGAAAGATGGATATTGGCTGGGACGATCTGAGGTTGTTTCTCGACGTGGCGCGGCTGGGTGGCTTGAGCGCAGCGACGGCAACCACGCGCCTCAGCGCGGCCACCTTGGGACGACGCGTCACCGCGCTCGAAAAGCAGATCGGCGAACCGCTGTTCGTGCGTCAGCAGACCGGCTACCAGCTGACACCGGTCGGTGAAGAACTGCTGCGGCGCGCCGAAGACGTCGAGGCTGCAATGCAGTCGCTGACCCGCTGGCGCGAGGGAACCCTACCTGACCGCATTGTCCGCGTCTCGGCCGGGCCATGGACCTCGGCCTTCATTTCCGCCCATATCGGCGAGATCTGGACGGTCGATGACGGCATAAGGGTGGAGTTCATCACCACCACCGACCGGGTCGACATCGGCCGCCGTGCCGCCGACATCGGCATCCGCAGCGAGCGACCGACCGAGCAGTGGCTGGCCGGCCGTCAGAGCGGCAAGGTCGCCCACGCCATTTATTCCGGACGCCATTTGATCAACGGCATCGCCGCCGGCTTGTTCGTCGGCGTCACCGGCGAAGGGGCAAACATTGCCTCGGCGCGCTGGCTGCAAGCCCATCATGGCGACCGCATCGCCGTGCGCGGCAACAACACCCATTCGGTGCGCGAACTGGTGGCCGCCGGCGCCGGCCTTTCGATCTTTCCGTGCTTCGTCGGCGACAGCGATCCGCGGCTGGTGCGCGTCGCTCAGCCCATCCCCGAACTCGAAACCGACCAATGGATCGTCACCCATCACGAGGAACGTCACGCCCCGCCGGTGCGAAAGGTCGCCAACCGGATTGCCGGCTTGATGCGGGCGCACCAGCCGCTGTTTCGCGGCGAGACGCCGATCCGGTAAGCCCCAGGCGTCGATCGGCCGTCAGCCGAGCCGCATGTTGGCACATGGCCGGGCTCCGCCGCTATCAGATGCGACACCGGTTTTCGACCGAAGCTAGCAGCATGATTTCAATCGCTTAGCTGTCGAGTTCCCTGGTGGATCTAACAGGGAATTTATCTGGGGGAGTAGGGAAACCAGTTCCGCCTCCAGCGGAGGCTCCAAAGCGTGCTTCATTCCGGAGAATAGGCAAGTCAGTTCGAAGCTGCTGATCTGAACTTGCTGGGTGGTTGACCATAGGCCTGGCGGAAGAGCCTCGAGAAATGCGAGGCGTTCTCAAACCCGACCTCGACGGCGATCTCGATCATCGGAGCCCGGGTCTGCATCAGCAGGTGCTTCGCCCGCTCCAGACGCACCCTTGTGTAGACGACCGCCGGAGAGCTCTTTGTCTTCTCCATAAAGAGGCGCTCGAGTTGTCTTCGGGACAGTCCGACCAAGGCCGCCAGCTTGGGAATGGAGATCCTATTCTCGACATGGTTCTCCATGATGATCAGCGCCGCCTTGAGCCTGGGATCATGGCTCTCGATGGAAAGCGGTCTGCGCGGCTGGATGTCCGAAGCCGAGCGCGCCTTCTCGATCTGCAGCACTTCGAGTGCGTTTGTCTCGGCCTCCCTGCTGATATGGCGCCTGACGATAGACGCCGCCATATCTGCCGCGCTGCTGCCCCCGGCACATGATCCCCTGGTACGATCAAGATTGAACAGACGGTCCGCCCTGACCGCGTGATCGGGGAAGCGCTCGCGGAACGCCTGAAAGTGGAGCCAGCTGACGCACGTCTGGTGGTGCTTCATCAGGCCAGCCTCGGCCAGGATGAACGTTCCCGTACAGACCCCAATCAAGGGAACCTTCGCAGCAGCGGCCCTCTTGAGGTAGCTGACTGTCTCGCTGTCGACCGGGAATTCACTGTTCAGCAGCCCGCCGACGACCACGATATAGTTGAACTCACCCGGGTCGACGAAATCCGATGTCGGCGCGACCTGGACTCCGCAACTGGATGTGATCAGATTTCGAGTGCTCGCCAGGAGCTGCCAATCAGCGAAAACCCTGCCGGATTTGTCGGTCTCGTCGCTCGCCAGTCTGAGCGTGTCGACGAACAGCGCAAACGCGGAAAGCGTGAAGGAGCGAGCCAGAACAAAGCCGATCTTCAATCGGTCGATCTCCGGAACCTCATTGGCTGATTTCATGTCCGCCTGCCTCTGTGCTTATTGGGCCGACAGCATCTGACGATGTCACCATGCCCGCAAGCGAATATCGGAACGAGTGATCGCACCCTGCTGCGATCGGCTGCAGTGGTTCGCCGATACAATCGTCCACCGGCAATCCACAAACTCCTTACCCTTTGCCATCGTCGCACAGCCCTTGCCGTCGGTGCACCTACTGCTTCACCGAGGTGGAGGTACCCCAGGTATCCGACAGCACGTAGCCTTGCGGGTAGGGATCGGTTGGATCGAGATAGTAGCTGTGCTCGCCCGTGATCCAGGCTCGGCCGGTGATCTCCGGAACGATTGCCTTGCGGTCGCCGATCCGCGTCAGCTCCACAATCCTGCCGGTGAAGCGCGAGCCGATGATCGATTCATGGATCAAGACGTCGCCCATTTCCATCAAGCCGCGCGCCTGCAGCACGGCCATGCGGGCCGATGTGCCGGTTCCAGTCGGGCTGCGGTCCGAGCGGCCCGGCGAAACGATGCAGGTGTTGCGCGTGACTTTGCCCGGGCCCTGGAACGGCATGGCGAACTGCACGATCGATACACCGCGCACATGGTCGAATTCGGGATGCACGACATCGAGTTGCTCGCGCGCGGCCCGCCGGACCTTCTCGCCTGTTACCGCCAGCTCGCGAGCCTCGTCGGGGGCGACCGAGAAGCCGAGCGCCTTGGCATCGACGATCGCATAGAACATGCCGCCATAGGCGATATCGACCGTGAGCGTGCCGAGCCCCTCCACCTCGATGTTGGCGTCCAGGCGATCGACAAAAGCGGGCGCGTTGCGGAAAGTGATAGACAGGCATTTGCCGTCGCGGCATTCGGCGCGCACCTCGATGACGCCACCCGGCATGTCGAGTTTGAAGCGTGTCTCGGGCTCCTGCATCGGCACCATGCCGGTCTCGAGCAGCACGGTGGCAACACAGATCGTGTTGGAACCGGACATCGGCGGATATTCCGTCGGCTCCATGATGATGGCGCCGGCGACGCAATCCTCGCGCGTCGATGGAACCAGCAGATTGACGTGCCGCGCAACGCTGCCGCGCGGTTCGCAAATCAGCATCCGCCTTATATGGTCGTGATCGCGTGCCATCGTGATCATCTTGTCCATCATCGTGCGGCCCGCCGGCGGTAGGACACCGCCGACGATGACGTCGCCGACTTCACCTTCGGCATGGCAGCCGACGACACGAATGGAGGCTTTCGTACGCATTGTTGTTCCTTGTCGATTTCATTGCCTTCACTGCGAAACGAGCAGCGAGTCCCGAAGTTCAGGCCCGGATGTCTCCCACGGTGAACCCTTCTGGGAAAGGACCATCGTTCTCCAACACGACCAGCGAGAATGGAATGTGCAAAGAACGAGTTTGGTCCAAAAGAGCTTCGCATGCAAACCCGAGCAGCCGCCGAACGTTGGTTCGGAAGCATTGGTTCCTTGCGTACGGCCGTTCTCGGCCTGAGCTGGCCAACGGCCGACTTTCTCTCTGATTTTTCTGGATTCTGCTGGTCTCACGAGGACTGTCGTTCGGCGCTGGGCGACAGCGCCAGCTGGCTGGTCGTCTCGAACAGAAGAAGCAATGCTGGCGGGCGCTTCGGTGGCCGAATGGAAGCTATTGCGGATTGCGCCGCAGTGCCCGGAGTTTTGCATCCGAGCCGCGAGTTGGCTGTCTCGTTACTTGACCTTCATGCCGGTTTGTCGTCCGGGTGGCCGAGTTCGCAGAACCAGCCGCCGAGATACTTCACCGATGGCCTTGTCGGATCGGGAACGGGGGTTTTCGCCTCTACCGCCCCGCGGAATGGCTCGGCACTGTCTTGCGGGATGAACCCCAGATGGTTGGCGCCGCTGTTGTCGACCATCTTCAGTCTGTTGTCGGAGATGCCGAAGGAGATCGTGTGGCCGACACGCGGCGCGACAAGCGCTGCCTCGACCAGGCGCACGCAGTCGGCGAAGGAAAGGTACGACCACAGCATGCGCCGGTCGGCCGGTTCGGGAAAGGACGAGAAGATGCGCAGGCACGCCGTCTCGATGCCGAACTTGTCCCAGTAGAGCCGGCTGAGACTCTCGACGAAGTTCTTGGACACGCCGTAGAGGCTGTCGGGCCGCACCGGCGCGTCGACGCCGATATGCGCCTCGACCTCGTGATAGCCGATGGCATGCACCGAGGAGGCGTAGATGACGCGCTTGACCCCATGTTTCCGCGCACCCTCGTAGATGTGGTAGGAGCCGCGGATGCTGGAATCCAGGATCGTCTGCCATTCGCATTCGAGCGGCGCGCCGCCGAAATGCACGATCGCATCGCAATCCATGGTGGCCGCGATCGTCGCCTCCATGTCGGCGAGATCGAAGATCGCTTCCTCCTCGTGCGGGGCAAGATCACCGAACGGTTCGCGTCCCGCCAGGCGGATCGTTTTCGCCAGCGGCACCAGCCCCTTGCGCAGCTCCGAGCCGAGACGGCCGGCGGCGCCGGTGATCAGGATACGTTCGTAGTGCGGCATGATTTACTCCACTTGCGCGACGGCGGCATTGATGCGCGCGATCGCCTCGGTCAGCACCTCTTCGCTGGTCGCCGTCGAGATACGAAAATAGGGTGAAAGTCCATAAGCAACGCCAGGAACCGACGCCACGCGGCCTTCGTTCAGAAGATAATTCGCCACCGCCGTATCGTTCTCAAGCACGACGCCCTTGGGCGTCTTGCGGCCGATCAGGCTGGCACAACCGATATAGGCGTAGAAGGCGCCTTCCGGCGGCGAGAGTGTAAGGCCATTGATCTTCCTGATCCCGTCCACGACCAGGTCGCGGCGCGCCTCGAAGGCTTGCCGGAAGCGCGCCACCTCATCCTGTGGGCCATTGAGCGCGGCGACGGTCGCGGCCTGCGCAATCGAGCATACGGAGGTGCAGGACTGGCTCTGGATGGTCGACATCGCCTTGAGAAGCGGCGTCGGTCCGGCCGCATAGCCGACGCGCCAGCCGGTCATCGCATAGGACTTCGCGACGCCGTTGACGATCAGCGTGCGGTCCTTGAGCTCGGGGCAGGCCTTGCCGAAGGAAACGAATTCGCGCCCATCGAACAAAATGTGCTCGTAGATTTCGTCGGAGAGGACGAGCACCTGTGGGTGTTTTGCCAGTACCGCGCCCAGCGCCTTGAGATTCGCTTCCGAATAGATCGCGCCAGACGGGTTGCCCGGCATGTTGAGGAACAGCCACTTCGTCCTCGGCGTGATGGCCTTTTCCAGAACGTCCGGCGTCAGCCGGAAACCTGATGTCTCCGGACACTCGACGACGACTGGCGTGCCGCCGAGCAGCTTCACCATTTCGGGATAGGAGACGAAGTACGGCGCCGGCAGGATCGCCTCGTCGCCGGTCTCGAGTGTGGCCAGCAGCGCGTTGAAGATGATCTGTTTGGCGCCGTTGGCGACGACGATATCGTCGGCCGTGTAGTCCAGCCCGTTCTCGCGCCGGAATTTGCTGGCCACGGCTTCGCGCACCTCGGGCGTGCCGGCGGCACCGGTGTAGAGCGTCTGGCCTGCCTTCGCCGCGAAATGGGCGGCATCGATGATGTGCATGGGCGTCGGGAAATCCGGTTCGCCGAGCCCGAGATCGATCACGTCTACGCCCTTGGCGCGCAGCGCCTTGGCGGCCTGCGAGGCCGCCATCGAAGCCGAAGGCTTCACCACCGCCAGGCGCGAGGAAACGTAGCTCATTGGTCGTTCTCCGAGATGTAGCCCTTGGACCGGTCGTTCGCCCGCGCCTGGGCGCCGCGTTTCGCCGGATCGCCATAGCCGCCGCCGCCCGGTAGTTCCAGGATCAGCCGGCGACCGGCCGGAACGTGCTGCCAGCCCTTGGGCCGCATTTGCGTGCCATCGTCGAGCTTGACCACGCCGGCAACGCCAGGCTCGCCGCCATTGCGTCCATGGGCAGGGTGGTTGACGCGGTCGAACATGGCCGAGAAGTCGAATTCGTGGCCTTCGGTCGCCGCGATCTCGATAACCTGCCCCAGACCGCCGCGGAATTCGCCGTCGCCACCGGAATTGGGACGCAGCTCCTTGCGCCAGATGACGATCGGACCGGTATGCTCGGTCGCCTCGATCGGCATCGTATGCACGCCGGAGGGGAACGCCGTCGCCGACAATCCATCGAGGCCAGGACGCGCGCCCATGCCGCCGGAGTTGAACATCAGCACCTCGGCGCGGCGGCCAGAGCCGCCAGCGACCGGACGGGCCGAGATATGGATGTTCCACAGCGCACCGGCGCCTTCGGCGAGGATCTTGCCGGGCATCGCCTGGGAGATCGCACCCAGCACGAGGTCGGGGACCATGTGGCCGAATATGTGCCGCAGCGCCACCGGCGCCGGCCGCACGGCGTTCAGGATGTTGACCGGCGACGACACGGTGAAGAAGGCAAGCGAAGCGGCATTGTTCGGGATGTCCGGGGCCACCACGCATTTCAGCGCATAGCAGGCATAGGCCTTGCTGTAGATGATCGGGCAGTTGATGCCCCAGCGGCTCATCGGGTCTGTGCCGGTGAAATCGACATCGACGCCGCCGTCGCGAACCGTGACGGTCGCCGCAAGCTTCACCGGCGCGTCATAGCCATCGGTGACCAGCTCGTTCGACCAGCTTCCCTTGGGCAGCGCCTTGATGCGTTCGACCATGGCATCCTGCGTGCGCGAGAAGATGAAGCCGCCGAGCCCGTCCAGCGACGTCAGGCCGATCTCCTTCATCATGTCGACGAGGCGGCGATGGCCGACCTCGTTGCAGGCGGCGAGCGAATAGAAATCGCCGACCACCTGGTTCGGCTCGCGCACATTGGCGCGCAGGATCCTGACGAGGTCGAGATTGACCTTGCCCTTCTCCGCGAACTTCATGATCGGGATCTGGATGCCTTCTTCGTAGACCGATTTGGCGTCGGCGCCGAAGCCGCGCCCGCCGACATCGACGACATGCGCCGTGCAGGCGAAGAACGCCACCAACTCGCCGTTCAGGAACGATGGCGACACCATGGTGATGTCGTGCAGATGGCCCGTGCCCAGCCAGGGATCGTTGGTGACGTAGGTGTCGCCCTCGAACATGTTGTCGCGCGGGATTTCGTTCATGAAATGCAGCACGGCCTCGGCCATGGTGTTGACGTGGCCGGGCGTGCCGGTGACGGCCTGCGCCAGCATCTGGCCGCGCGGATCGAACACACCGGCCGAGAGGTCGCCGGATTCGCGCACCGAGGTCGAGAAGGCGGTGCGCAGCAAGGTCAGCGCCTGCTCCTCGACCACTGAGACCAACCGGTTCCACATCACCTGCATGCGGATTTCGCCGATGTCGCTCATGCCTGGCTGCCTTTGCGGGTGAGAAGGATCGCGCCGTCGCTCTGGATCACGGCGTCGAAGCTGGTGGTGATGACGGTGGAGGTCTCGCGCTCGACGATGACGGCCGGGCCTGCCACGCGGTCGCCGGCGCAGAGCGTCTCGCGTTCGACGATGCCATAGGTCTGCGGCGCGCCGCTTGCCGGGTCGAAGACCGCGCGGGTTGTCACCGGCGCGCTGGTCCGCTTGCCGGTGGTAAGCTCGTGCCTGGCGACGGCGGGGCGAACGTCCGTCGCCTTGACTGACCAGGTGACGATCTCGATCTCCAACCCGTCGAGCCCTTCGATGGCACGACCGAAGAAGCGCTGGTAGTTCGCCTCGAACAGCTCCTTGAGCGTTGTGGCGGCATCGTCGCCGAACGGCTCGTCCGCCAGCGGCACGGGGATTTCCCAGCCCTGGCCGGCATAACGCATGAAGGCGGTGATCTCGCAGATTATCTTGCCGGCGGCGCCGGTGCGCACGAAGCTCTCGGCGGAGGCCTTGAGGTCGCCGAGCAAGGCGTTGGTTTCTGCTGGCTTGAACTTTGACAAGCGTGTCAGCTTCGACGCCAGCGCCTCGTAGCCGAACGGCGCCCTGAGGAAGCCGATCGCCGATCCGACGCCGGCGCCCTTGGGGACGATGCACTGGTCGATGCCGAGTTTTTCGCAGAGCCTTGCCGCGTGCAGCGGGGCCGCACCGCCAAAGGCGATCATCAGATTGTCGGAAATGTTCTTGCCGTTCTCGACGGCGTGGACGCGGGCGGCATTGGCCATGTTCTCGTCCACCACCTCGCAGATGCCGAAGGCCGTCGACATGGCATCGAGCGAAAGACGCTCGCCAACGTCGCGCAAGATGGCCTGTTCGGATGCGGAGGTGTCGAGCCGGATCGCGCCGCCGGCGAAATTGTCGGGATCGAGCTTGCCGAGGACAAGGTCGGCGTCGGTGATCGCCGGGCGCTTGCCGCCGCGGCCGTAGCAGGCCGGACCCGGTTCCGAGCCGGCGCTTTCCGGTCCGGTCTGGATACGGCCCATGGCGTCGACCCAGGCGATGGAACCGCCGCCGGCGCCGATTTCGATCATCTCGATCACCGGAACGGAGATCGGCATGCCCGAGCCCTTGCAGAAGCGATAGGTGCGCGCCACCTCGAATGTCCTCGCCGTGCGCGGCGCATAGTCCTCGATCAGGCAGATCTTGGCGGTGGTGCCGCCCATGTCATAGGAGACGACCTTCTCCAGGCCGAAGCGCCGGGCGATGTCGGCGGCGAAGATGGCGCCGCCGGCCGGGCCGGACTCGACCAGGCGCACAGGAAATTCCGAAGCGGTTTCGACCGAAATCAGGCCGCCGCCGGAATGGATCATGAAGACCGGGCACTCGGCGCCCATGTCCTTCAGCCGCGTCTGGAAACGGGCGAGGTAATCGGCCATTTGCGGCCGCACATAGGCGTTGGCGCAGACCGTGTTGAAGCGCTCGAACTCGCGCATCTGCGGCGAGACCTCGGCGCTGATCGAAATCGGGATGCTGAGCTTGCGCGAAAGGATCTCTCGCGCGCGCCGCTCATGGGCCGGATTGGTGTAGGCGTGGATGAAGCCGATCGCCACCGAGCCGAAGCCGCTGGCCGCGATCCGCTCGGCGATCTCTTCGAGAGCAGTCTCGTCGAGCGGTTGCAGTTCCTGGCCTTCGGCACCGATGCGGCCCTTGACCGTGAAGCGGTGTTCGCGCGGGATCAGCGGCGGTGGCAGCTGCAGGTTCAAATCGTACTGCTCGAAACGGTTCTCCGTGCGCATTTCGATCACGTCGCGGAAACCTTCGGTCGTGACCAGTGCGGTCTTGGCGCCGCGCCGCTCGATCAGCGCGTTGGTCGCCAGCGTCGTGCCGTGGATGATGATGCCGATCTCGGCCAGCGAGATCCCGGCGTCGCGGGTGACGATGTCGATGCCGTCGAGGATCGCCTGCTCGGGCGCCGTATAATTGGTGAGCACCTTGGTGGAGAAGATCGTTCCGCGCAAATCGAGGGCGATATCGGTGAACGTGCCGCCGATGTCCGCGCCGAGACGGATGTCGTCGTTCTTGGAGCTCATGCCTTGGCCTTCTGGGAAGCGAGCGCGGCGTCGCGCATCTGGGAAAGGGTCTGTCGAGGCGTCAGCGCCTCCGGCGAGATGGCGATGTCGAGAACGGCGCCGGTCGCCGAGTTGAGCGCCCGGCCGAACGCGGCGGCGAAATCCCCGGTCGACTCGACCCGTTCGGCGTGGAAGCCATAGGCCTTTGCCAGCGTCACGAAATCGGGGTTCTCGAGCGACGTCCCTGAAACGCGGGCCGGATAGTGACGCTCCTGATGCGCGCGGATCGTGCCGTAGATGCCGTTGTTGAGGATCAGCACGATCGGCTGCGCGCCCGCCTGCATGGCGGTGCCGAGTTCCTGGCAATTCATCTGGAAGTCGCCGTCGCCGGCAAAGCAGACGACCGTGCGCTCCGGAAACGCGACCTTTGCGGCGACCGCCGCCGGGAGACCGTAGCCCATGGCGCCGGACTGTGGGGCGAGCAGGCGTGCCTGCGGGCCGAATTTGAAGAACTTGTTCGGCCACACGGTGAAATTGCCGGCGCCATTGGTGAGGATGACGTCGGCGGGCAAGGTCTCGCGCAGCCAGGCACTCACCGCCACCATATCGACCGGGCCTGGCTGGACGGGTGCTGAGAATGTCCCTTCATAGGCCTTGCGCGCCGCCGCGCGCCACTCCGCCCAGGTCCCCTTCACCGGTGTCAGTGTCTTGGCGAAGGCGTTCGGGCCGGCATGGATGCCGAGCGCCGGCACATAGATCTTGCCGATCTCGCGGTCGGAGCCATGGACATGGATCAGCTGCTGGCGCGGCTGCGGCACGGAGAGCAGAGTGTAGCCGTCCGTGGTCATCTCGCCGAAGCGCACATTGACGGCCAGGATCACGTCGGCGTCGCTGATCAGCTTCTTGACATGCGCGACCATTCCGACGCCGGCCTCGCCGACGAAGGCCGGCGAATGGTTGTCGAATTGGTCCTGATAACGGAAGGCGGCCACGACCGGGATGTCGGATGCCTCGGCGAAAGCCTGCAGCGCCGCGCGTCCCTCCGCCGACCAGTTGGCGCCGCCCATCAGCAGCACCGGCTTTTCGGCCGCCGCCAGCAGCTTGAGCGCCGAAGCGATCGCGTCCGCGCTCGGCGCCGGCTCGAAAATCGCTGCCGGGCCGCTGAGCGGGGCGGCCTCGGTCAGGGTGGTCAGCATGTCTTCCGGCAACGCGACGACGACCGGGCCGGGCCGTCCGGTCGTGGCGGTGGTCCAGGCCCGCGCCACGATCTCCGGCAGCCGCGCCACGTCGTCGATCTCGACCGCCCATTTGGCGACGGTTCCAAACACGGCCCGGTAGTCGATCTCCTGGAAGGCTTCGCGGCCCCGCATATCGGTGCCGACCTGGCCGACGAACAGGATCATCGGCGAGCTGTCCTGCATCGCCGTGTGGACGCCGATGCTGGCATTGGTGACACCCGGGCCGCGCGTGACGAAGCAGAGGCCCGGCGTGCCCGTCAGCTTGCCATAGGCCGAGGCCATGAACGCCGCGCCGCCTTCGTTGCGGCAAAGCACGTAGTCCAGCCTGCCATGCGTGTCGTGCAGGGCGTCGAGGACGGCGAGGTAACTTTCGCCGGGAACGCCGAAGCTCTTGGTCGCGCCCAGCGCGATCAGGCATTCGACAAGAAGGCGACCGCCATTGCGGATCATGCTTCGACATCCTCGAGATTGGCGGCAAGCGGACCGAGCCTGCCTTTTCGGTTTATACCTGCACTCTGGCGGGTCGGGGCGAAATCAAGAAATGCGGTCCATTCGAAAGTTTTTCTTTACAGTGCCGATCGCACCAGAACACCGGGGTTCATCGTGCCCCTTGGATCGAGCGCGCCCTTCAGCGGTGCCATGAGCTCCCGCTCCACCGAGCCGCGATTTCGGTCGGCCATGGCGATCTTGGCGCGGCCAAGTCCATGCTCGGCTGCGAAGCTGCCGCCCATCGCCGTGGCCAGCGCCGACAGCGCTTCGGCGAACTGTCCGGCCTTGCCGTCGAAATCGGCGCGGCCTTCCGGAGGCGACAAATTGTAGTGGATGTTGCCGTCGCCGAGATGCCCGAACGGGTTGATCCGCACGCCCGGAAGAATGTCGTCGCAGATCTTCGCGCCGGCCTCGATGAAGCGGGCGATCGCGCCCGGTGGCACCGAGATGTCGTGCTTGAGCTGCTCGCCCTCCAGCCGCTGTCCTTCCGGCTGTTCCTCGCGCAGCCGCCAGAACTGCGCCCGATGCGCGCCCGATGTCGCCAGCGTGCCGTCCAGCACCAGCCCTTGCTCCATCCCCCATTCCAGCGTCGAACCGAGGATCTCGTCCAGGGGAACTCGTTGCGAGCCGGAAGCCAGTTCGACCAGCAGATAGACGTCGCCCCGCGTCTCCAACTGGTAGGAGAGGTCAGGCAGATGCTTGAGCGCCAGCTCCAGCCCGAGATCGCAGAAGAATTCGAGGCCGGTCAGGAATTCCCCGGCCTCGCCGCGCAGGAAGGCGCCGAACGACATGGCGGCGGCAAAGTCGGGCATGACAAGCAGCGCGCCCGCCTGCTGCCTTGGCGTTGGATAGAGCCGCAGCAGCGCGCGCGTCACGATGCCGAGCGTGCCTTCCGCGCCGCAGAACAGCTTGCGCAGCTGATAGCCGGCATTGTCTTTCTGCACCGCGCGCAGCCCGTCCCACACCGCGCCATCAGGCGTCACGACCTCGAGGCCGAGGACAAGATCCTGCATCATGCCATAGCGGAAGGCCTGGCTGCCGCCGGCATTGGTGCCGATCAGTCCGCCGATCCTGGCGCTGCCTTCGGCGCCCAGATGCATCGGGAACATCAGGCCATGCGGCTCCAGCGCCTCGTGCAGCGCGGCGAGCACGACGCCCGCCTCGACGGCGATCGATCCGCTGTCGAGATCGGGCGTGCCGATTGCCGTCATGCGCGACAGCGAGACGATCACCGCGTTCGGCTGCTCCGCGACAGCGCCGCCGCAAAGCCCGGTGTTTCCGCCTTGTGGCACGACCGCCAGTCCGGCCTCCCGGCACAGCTTGACGACGCTGGCGACCTCTGACGTGTCCGCGGGCCGCGCAACGCCCAGAGGCGCGACGCCATAGCGGTTGAGCCAATCGCGCTGGTAGGGCTCGGCGTCATGGCCCGAAAGCCAGCCTTTCGGCCCGAGAATCTCGCGCAACGCGGCTGCGGGGTCAGTCATGAAGATACCTGGAGATATGTGGCGTGCTGGGTGAACGTTGCATCTTCCCAAATGCCGTTCAATGACCCAGCACCTGCGACAGGAATTGCCGGGTGCGCTCGTTGCGGGACGCGGCGAAGAATTCTTCCGGCGGCGCCTGCTCGACGATCTCGCCGCCATCCATGAAGATCACCCTGTCGGCGACCCGGCGGGCAAAGCCCATCTCATGCGTCACGCAGATCATCGTCATGCCTTCCGAGGCAAGCGTGACCATGACGTCCAGCACCTCGGAGATCATCTCCGGATCGAGCGCCGAGGTCGGCTCGTCGAAGAGCATGATCTGCGGCTGCATGCAAAGGGCGCGCGCGATGGCGACCCGCTGCTGCTGGCCGCCGGAGAGCTGGCCGGGAAACTTCATCGCCTGTTCGGGGATGCGGACCTTCTCCAGATAGCGCCTTGCGGTTGCCTCGGCTTCGGCGCGCGGCTGCTTGCGCACGATCATCGGCGAAAGCATGCAGTTGTCCAGCACCGTCATGTGCGGGAACAGGTTGAAGTGCTGGAACACCATGCCGACTTCCCGCCTGATCCCGTCGATGTTGCCGACATCGTCGTTGAGCTCGGTGCCGAGAACGGTGATGCGGCCGCCATTATGCTGTTCGAGGCGGTTGATGCAGCGGATCATGGTCGACTTGCCGGAACCGGAAGGACCGCAGATGACGATCTTTTCGCCCCGCTTTACGGACAGGCTCACCTTCCGCAGTGCGTGGAACGTGCCGTAGTACTTGTCGAGGTTTTCGATCTGGACCGCAGGGCCGGCGGATTGCGACGAATTGCTTGGAATCATATGCGCCTCCTACCGCTCGCCAACCGACATGCGGCGCTCGAGAAAGGCACCGTAGCGGGACAGGCTGAAGACGAAGACGAAGTAGATCATGGCGATGAAGGCGTAGACTTCGACATAGGCAAAGCGCCACTCGCCGGTTCCATAGGCGGCATTGCCGGAGGCCAGGATCTCGAAGAAGCCGACGATGACCACCAGCGAGGTCTCCTTGAACGAGATGACGAACTGGTTGATCGTCGCCGGCAGCGCGTTGCGCATGGCCTGCGGCAAGAGGATGCGGCCGATGCGCTGCCAATAGCTCATGCCGAGCGCCATGGCGGCTTCCTCCTGTCCCGCCGGGACGCCCTGCATGCCGCCTCTGACGATCTCCGCCTGATAGGCTGAGAAGAACAAGGCCGAGCCGAGGATCACCCGGTATAGCTTGTCGCCCTGCAGCCATTGCGGCAGCGCGAACGGCAGCACGATGGCGAAGGTGAACAGGATCGAGATCAGCGGCAGCGAACGCACCCCGTCGATGATCAGGCCGGTGGTCCGCGATATCCAGGGCAGGTCCGAGCGGCGCAGCAGAGCCAGGCAGATCGCCAGCGGAAAGCCGATCAGGCAGGTGGTGACGAAGATGAACAGCGTCAGCGCCAGTCCGCCCCAGGCCTCCTCACCGACATGGGCAAGGCCAAGCACGCCGCCTTTCATCAACACGTAATAAAGGGCAGCTCCAGCTCCCCATACCAGCGCGATGCGGCGTCCGGTCCAGAAGGCCGGGATGCAGCTCAGCACCGTCATCACCACCACGGTAACGCAGGCCAGCGCCGAGCGCCATTGCTCGTCGAAGGGGTAGAGGCCGAACAGGATGATGCGCCACCTGGCCGCGATGACCGACCAGCAGGCTCCAGCCGCCGCCTGGCAGGCTTCCGGCCCGCCGCTGGTGGTGAACACCGCCGAGAAGATCGCCCAGTTCAGGAGCTTCCAGCCCAGGAAGAGCATGATCGCCAGGGAGACCAGCGACAGCAAGGCCTGAAGCGGCGTCGCAAAGAAGCGCCGTCTCAGGTCCTCGAGCTTTCCGGGAGCGGGCGGAGCGACAACGACCATCTCCATCTCTCATCCCCTCAGTTGATTGCCCTTGAGGGCGATTGCTTTGTTGATGCGGTTGAAGATGGCGGCGAGGCTGAGGTTGATGGCGAGGAAGCCTGCCATCAGGATGCCGATCGATTCCAGGGTCTGGCCGGAATGGTTGATGGTCAGCGACACGATCATGAAGAAGTCGGTGAAGCCGATTGCGATGCCCATCGTCGTCGCCTTGATCAGCCAGACATACTGGTTGGCGAGGATCGGCAGCATGGCGCGCAGCGCAAGCGGCAGCTTGACCAGCGTGAACACGCGCCAGGGGCTGAGGCCCAGCGAGAGTGCGGCCTCCACCTGGCCCTTGCCGACTGACTTGAAGCCGCCGCGCACGATCTCGGCGATGTAGGAGCCGCCATAGATGGCGATGGCGACCGCGAGCGCCGAAAACTCCGGTGGAATGCGCAGGCCGCCTCGCAGGTTGAGGCCTTGGAGGGCGGGAAAATCGAGCAGCGGCGCGTCGGGCAGGCGGCCGACAACGAGGATGATGGCCGCAACGGCCAGTGCCGCTGCGGCGGCGGCAAGCTGTATGGAGGAACGCTGGCCGACTGGCTGGCTCAGACGTGACGTCCGGCCAAGCCAGGCCGGCAGCGCGATGGCGGCAATCACGGCCAGTATGGCCAGGGCCATTGCCACGCCGCCGACATTCGGGAACGGGACATAAAGCCCCCGGCTGGTGAGCATAAAGCCCCAGGCTTCGTGCGCGGCGCGCGGTGTCGGCAGGTGGGTGATGAGCGCGTACCAGAAGAAGACCTGGAGGATCAGCGGGATGTTGCGGAAGATGTCGACATAGGTGCGGCCGAGCACCCGCGCCAACTCGTTGGAGGAGGTCCGCGCCAACCCGACGATCGTGCCGACGAGCGTCGCCAGCATCAATCCGACGCTGCCCAAAAACAGCGTGTTGATGATGCCGATGAGGAAGAACCACCAATAGGGATCGTTGGCCGTGGCGGGCAGGAGCGAGAAGTTCACGTCCCAGCCCGTCGACTTGTAGAGGAAGTCGAAGCCGGAAGTGATCCCTTGCTCGGCAAGGTTACGCCGCGCGATCACCACACCGGCAAGCACCAGCGCGGCAAGCGAGCCGACATAGAGGACCTGCAACAGTGCGTTGCGGACCTTCTGATTTCTCAGCAGGCTGCTCATTGACCGATCCTTCCCGAATTGTCGCCGACCCCGCCCGGCATGAGCCGGGCGGAGCGAGGGTGGGATGCGTTCAGACGTGGATCAGTCGATCACCAGCGGGAACAGGACGCCGCCATTGTTCCAGAGGTTGGTCAGGTCACGATCCATCTTGTAGGGCGAGTCCTTGCCGAGATCGCGATCGAAGATCTCCGAATAGTTTCCGACCTTCTTGATGACGTTGTAGGCCCAGTCGTCAGGCAGGCCGAGACCCTTGCCCATGCCCGGTGCCGCACCCAGGAACTTGGCGACCGCCGGCGACGTCGGCTTGGCCTTGATCTCGTCGACGTTCTTGGAGGTGATACCTTCCTGTTCGGCGAAGAGCAGGGCGCTGAGCGTCCAGTTGGCGACGTCGACCCAATTGTCGTCGCCCTGCCGCACGATCATGACCTCTGGCTCGACCGCGATCACGTCGGGCAGGATCACATGGTCTTCGACCTTGCCCTTGGCCACACGCGCGATGGCGAGGACCGGGCCCCATTGCGCATAGAGGTCGCAACGGCCGGAGAAGTAGGCCTGTTCGAGCTCTTCCGTCTTTTCGATGACGACCGGCTCAAGCTTGATTCCGATCTTCTGGCTGTAGGCAGCGACCTGCTGTTCGATGGTTGTGCCGGCAGGGATGCAGATCGTGCCGCCCTGTGCGTCCTTGAGCGACTTCAGGTTGAGCTCCTTGTGCGCCATCACCTTGGTCGTGCCGAGGTAGTATGACATCGAGAACTGGAGTCCCAGTTCCGTGTCGCGGCTCAGCGTGCCGCCCGAGGCCTTGATGACGATGTCGACGTCGCCCGACTGAAGAGAGGGCCAACGCTGCGCCCAGCTGATTGGCACGATCTTCAGTTTCGCCGGATCGCCGAAGACGGCCGTGGCCACGGCCCGGCAAAGGTCAATGTCCATACCCTTCCAGGTGCCTGTGTCGTCCACTTCGGCAAAGCCGAGATAGGAGCCGTCATGGCCGGTGCAGTTGAGCACGCCGCGCGCCTTGACGGTGTCGAGCGTCTTGCCGCCGGCGGCCTCAGCCGGCGCCGCGAAATGCACGAGGCCAAGCGCCAGGGCCGCAGCCCCCCATTGCATCATTTTCATGTTGATTGTCTCCACTGTTGAGGTTGTTCCGTTTCTTGTTGTTGGAGGTCCGAAAGGTGCCCTTCGGACTTCAGTCGCGAAGCCGCTTCCTACTCGGAAAGCGGGGTCGGTTTCGGCAAGGGGAGCTTCAGATCGCTCCGCCAGTCCTGCTGGGCCAGCCATCGGTGCAGGGCTGCCACCGCCTTGACGCGCAGATGCCCGCGCGGGACGACGAGGTAGAAGCCGGGGACTTCCTCCGGCTTCATATCGGCGATGGCGTCGCGGCCGACCGGCGCGACCAGCGCGCCCGATCGCAAATCCTCCTCGGCGTCGATGACTGAGACCAGGCCCACGCCGATGCCTTGCAGGGTCGCCCGGCGCATGGTCGCCGCGTCGTCGAAGCTGATGCTGCGGTCGCCATCGGTCAGTTCCACCCCGAGATGGCGCAGTATGTCCGGCCACAGGCGCTTCGACTTGACGGTGTCGAGCAGCGTGAACTTCGTCAGGTCATGCGCCGACTTGATCTTCTCACCGATATCAGGCGTGCAGCAGATGATCTTCGGGTCCGGCACCAGCAGCGTGGTCTCGTAGTCCGGCCAGCTGCCGTAGCCCCACTGCACCGTCATATCGATGTCGTCGCGGCCGAAATCGGGCAGGTCGACCATCGTCGTCAGGCGCAGATCCGCGCCCGGCAGGATCTCGCGGAACAGCGAAAGCCTGGGCAGCAGATAGTGCGTGGCGAAATACGGGCTGGCATTGAGGTTGATGCGGTCGCGGTAGGTCGATTTGGTGACGCGGCGAACGCCTTCCGAGAATTCGTCGAAGCCGGCTTTGACGTAATGCGAGAGAAGGATGGCGGACTCGGTCAATTCGATCGACCGGCCCTTGCGCTCGAACAGCGTCACCTGCAGCGTGTCTTCCAGCAGCTTGATCTGCTGTCCCACAGCCTGCGGCGTCACCAGCAGTTCGCCGGCCGCCTGCCTGAAACTCTTGTGCTGCGCGACAGCGTGGAAGACGCGAAGCGCGTTGAGCGAAGGAAGGCGAAGCTTGCCGGTCATCGTGAATTCCGCCTCCCTTGCTCGAGACTCCGCTGATCATGCACTGCCGTATTTCCGCCGCCGCCGGCTGCGGAATGTTGCCTCAGGCGTAGATATAACCGCCTGAAACAATTACGTTTTCGCCGGTCATGTAGGTGTTTTTCGGGCCACCGGTCATCAGCACCCACTCGGCGATCTCGGTCGGCTCGGCGCCACGGCCGAGCGGGCTCGCCTTGGCCAGTTCCTCGAGGAAGCCAAGGGCTTTTGCCTTCTCCGTGGCCATGCCTGCCGGCGCCACCGAATTCACCAGGATCCCGTCCTTCGCGACGTGATGGGCGAAGGAGCGCGTCAAGCTGACGACGGCGGCCTTCGTCGCAGCGTAGTGGGCGTTCTGCGGATGCGCCTTGAAAGCGTCGACCGAGGTCAGGTTGACGATGCGGCCGCGAACATGGCTCTTCGGCTCCTGCGTCTGCATATGGCGAACCGCCGCCACCATCATGTGGTAGGTGCCCTTGATGTTGATGCCGTTGGAGGCGTCCCAATCGGCGTCGCTGATTTCCAGAAGCGGGCGGCGCGGATAGATCGCGGCGCAATTGATCAGCGTGTCGACGCGCCCGAGCTTCGAAACGATGGCGTCGAAGGCCGTGTGGCATTGCGGACCGACCTGGATGTCGCATGCCGCCGCCGCCGTCGGCAGGCCCTTGGCCTTCGCCGGCGCGAGCGCGGATTCGGCTGCCTCCTGATTGATGTCGATGATGCCGATCTTTGCCGCCCCGGCCTCGACAGCCATCTCGGCCAGAAGAGCGCCGAGGCCGGCGCCGCCACCAACGATCAGAACGGAAAGATCTTTCATTCCAGTTTTCCTTACTTGGTGCCGCTTGGCGATGTCGGCCAGGTCGGCATGATGTCGAAACGGGTGACGTCGGCCCATGCGGGGAGCGCAAGCACCGCGACGACCATCCTGGCCACGTCCTCCGGCTGCACCACTTTGCTGGCGTACATGGCGGCGCGCGCCTTGGCGTCGAGGATGTCCTGGTAGAGCTGCGTCTCGACACGGCCGGCGACGATCTCGGTGACGCGTATGCCTGATGGGGAGAGGTCGGTGCGCAGCGCGGCGGCAAAGCCTGATATCGCCGCCTTGGTGGCTGAATAGACGGCAATGTTGGAATAGGCCGCGTGGCCGGCGGTCGAACCGGTGAACAAGATATGGCCAGACTGCCGCTCGCGCATCTGCGGTACGACGAGGCGAGTGAGCAGGATCGCCGCGCTGAGGTTCACCTCAAGCGTGGTGTCGATGTCGGCGATTTTCATGTCGGCGAAATTGCCCAGCGGCGGCATGATCCCGGCATTGTTGATCAGCACGTCGATGGTGAGATCCGCCAGAACCGCTTCCAGCGCCTCGCGGTCGGTGATGTCGACGGCGATCGGCACGATGCCTGGCCGCTCGGCCTGCAACTCCTTGAGCGCGGCCTGGCTGCGCCCGACGGCATAGACGTCATAGCCGGCGTCGCTCAACGCGATCGCCATGGCCCGCCCGATACCGCTTGTCGCTCCTGTGATGAAGGCTGTCGTCACGTGGGCTTTCCTGACTACCTGGTTTCAGTGTGCGGCGTGGACCGATGCCGCGAAACCAAGAAAACCAGCAAAAAGGAAAGATAAACTTTCGAATTTTCTTTTCCCGTGTGAAACCTGGACCGGTGTGCTCCTGGATGTCAGTGCCGCAAACCAGCGGAAACAACAGGAAAACGAGCCCCTCAGGTAAGCGGATGCGGTTGCTGCCAGCCGACAGAACAAAAAACATGGCTTTCGCAATGCGCGGCTAAATTAGTCCAGGCGCTTGCGTATACGATCGAGTTCCCAGGCCTTATCGGCCCGTCGGAACAGGCCTTTTCAGATCGGTGAACAGAGAGGCCGCGGCCGCTTTCTGCTCCGCGTCCGTTGCCTCGACACCCGAGGCCCGGGCCAGGGCGCGCACGCGGCCGAGGCTGTTGTGCAGATGCTTGCGCATGGTCTGGCGCGCGGCGCGGCCATCCTGCCTCTCGATGGCGTCGACGATGGCTTTGTGCTCGTTGTGGATGCGCACGTAGTAGCTGTCCTTGAGCTCGGGCGCGACGACATACCCGAGATTGAAGCGCGGAACGATGATCGGCCCGAGATAGCTCAGGAAGCCGTGGATGAATTCATTGCGCGCGGACTTGGCGATCGCCAGGTGGAAATCATAGTCGTAGTGGATCTGGACGGCGGCGGGATCCGCATGCTGGGCATCGACCTGTTCCATCAGCGCACGGATTGCATTCGCCTCCGCGTCGGTGCGCCGTTCCGCGGAGAGCCCGGCGGACTCCACTTCGACGCTCAACCTCAACTCGAGCAAAGCGATGGTTTCCGGCAAGGTTCTCAGCGCCTCGTCCGGAATCGAGAAGTTGCGCGGCGCCGGCGTTTCGCTGACGAACATGCCCCGTCCTTGCTGCGGCACCACCATGCCTTCGGAACGCAGTCGCGCCACCGCTTCCCGCACCACCGTGCGGCTGACATCGTATTCGGCGCAAAGCTCCGCCTCGGTCGGCAATTGCGCGCCCGGAAGCAGCGATCCGGAACGGATCTTTTCGGACAGGCTCTCCGCCACGACGGTGGAAAGCGGCTTACGCTTCGTCATCAGTCTCCCCTAGAGCAATTCCAGGAAAAGTGTCTAACGGTTTTCCGTCCGGAATTGCGTAGAAACAAAGAGATAGAGCGTTTCCGTGAAACGCTCGGCCCAGATTCGCGATGATGCCCGAACCGGCACGACCATTCAAACCGCCGCGGTGACGATCAGCTCGACCAGCATTCCGGCTTTCGCCATTCGTCCTTCGCCGGACGAGCGCGCCGGTGCGTGCTCCTTCGGCATCCAGGCGTCCCAGACCGTGTTGACCTCGTCGAAATCCCTGATGTCGTCCAGCCACATCTGCACGTGAAGGATGCGGGTCTTGTCGGTGCCTGCCTTGGCAAGCAGCGCATCGATCTTCTCCAGTACCTCGCGCATCTGGTCTGCCGCCGACTGGCCGGGCCTCGCGACCTGGCCGGTGAGATAGAGCGTGCCATTGTGGATGACGCCGTGGTGGATGCGGGTGTCGAAGTCGAAGCGTTGGATATCGCTCACTGGATTTCCTTCTCAGATTGCCGGCGTCGGCCGGATGGGGTTGCCCTGCAGGTACTGCGCGTAGGGCGCCTGAACGAGCCAGCCGGCATCGACCGGCAGGGTGACGCCGGTTATCGACGCGGCGCGGTCAGAGCACAAAAACAGCGCGGCCTCGGCGACATCGCGCGGCTCGACGAAGCGGCGCAGCGCCGTGGTGGCCTGGATCGCTTCGGGGTTCCGTTCGCCCTTGGCGATCTTGGCCTTCAGTCCGTCTGAAAGCGTGTAGCCGGGCGCCACCGCATTGACGCGGACCCCGTGCGGGCCGAGTTCTGCCGCCAGGATCTGGGTCAGCGCCAGAACCGCATGCTTGCCGGGCGTGTAGGCTGGCAGCGACAGCGGCGCGAAGGAGGCGAGCGAGCCGACATTCAGGATCGCGCCGCGCCCGGCGGCCGACATCAGCCGGCCGAACACCTGGCACCCCAGCAGCGTGCCGCGATAGTTCACCCGCCACATCCTCTCGTCTTCGTCGAGGTCCTGGTCGAGCACGTGCTTGCCGCTCTGCAGGATGCCGGCGCAGTTGACCACGACATGCGGCGCGCCGAACGCAGTGCTGACGGCTTGCGCCAGCGCTTCCACCGACTGCGCATCGGCGACATCGGTCTGAACGAACAGGGCGCGCGGCGCGCCCGCCGTCTCGCAGGCGCCGGCCGCCTCCTTGCCCCGTATCGCATCCCGGCCCGCGACGACGACTTGATGGCCTTCCTCGGCGAAGCGCAGGGCGATTGCACGTCCTATGCCGGAGGTGCCGCCGATGACGACGGCGCTCAGAGTCTCAACCATGGCCGCGATCCTTGCGCTCGATATCGAAAAATTCGGCCATGGCCTCGACCTGGAAATCCATCATCGGGCGTCCGGGCTGGATGCGGCAGCCGATCTCCTTCGCCGCCTTGAGCAGCGCCGTCTCGGCCGGCTCCATGATGATGTCGACCACTGTTATGTCCGGCGTCAGCTTGGTCACGTCCATGGGCAGCGGATCGGTGGCCTTCAGCCCGGCAGGCGTCGCGTTGATCGCCATGTCCATGCCGGACGGATCGGGCTGGCCGATCTCGATACGGCATTTTGGAAAGGACTTGCTGACCAGCGCCGCCAGTTTTCCAGCCCGATCCTTGTCGATGTCGGTCAGCCGGATCTCCGCCGCGCCTTCCTCGGCCAGGCAATAGGTCAGCGACGCGCCGGCGCCGCCGGCGCCGACCTGGAGGATGCGGCGGCCGGCAATCTGGTGCCCGCCCGCCTTGAGGCCGTCGATGAAACCGACGCCGTCGAAATTGTCGGCGTACCAGCTTCCGTCGGGCAGCCTGCGCACGGAGTTCGCACTCTGCACCCGCGCCGCGCGGTCGTGCGCGGCACTGCATTTGTGATAGACCGGAACCTTGTAGGGCACCGAGATGATGACGCCGCGGATGTTCTCGGCCGCGGTGATGCCGGCCCAGAAGGTGTCGAAATCCTCCGGGCGGCAGCTCAACGGCACCATCAGGCTGTCGAGGCCCTTCTGCTCGAAGATCTCGTTGAACATGCCGGGGCTTTTGGCATGGCCCACAGGATGGGCCAGCATCACGAAGACATCGGCCTTGCCGGTTCCGCGCATCGATTTATTCCTTTCCGTTTGACAGTTCATGGTCGCTCAGCATCTCGAGCGCCTGGACGAGGGACGAGTGGTCGGCCTCCGCGCCACCGGCTCGGGCCGAGCAGCTATTCATCAGCTGCTGCGCTGTCGCCGTGTTCGGCAGGGCGACGCCGAGCGCGCGGGCGCTTTCCAGCGCCAGGTTGAGGTCCTTCTGGTGCAGCCGGATGCGGAAGCCCGGCGCGAACGTCCGCGCGATCATGCGCTCGCCATGCACGTCGAGCACGCGCGACGAGGCAAAGCCGCCCATCAGCGCGCCGCGCACCTTGGCCGGATCGCAACCCGCCTTGCTGGCGAAGACGAGCGCCTCGGCCACCGCCTCGATGTTGAGCGCGACGATGATCTGGTTGGCGATCTTGCAGGTCTGGCCGGCGCCATTCTGCTCGCCGATCCGAGTGATGTTCTTGCCGAGCGTTTCGAAGTGCGGCAGCGCCCGTTCGAACTCGGCGGCAGGCCCGCCAACCATGATGGTGAGGCTGGCCGCCTTGGCGCCAACCTCGCCGCCCGACACCGGCGCATCGAGATAGCCGGCGCCGGCCTGTCGGATCTTCGTCGCGAATTCCGCCGTGGCGATCGGGCTGATCGAGCTCATGTCGATGACCAGCTTGCCCGCCGATATCCCCTGCAGCACGCCGTCCTGCCCAAGCAGGACGCGCTCCACGTCGGGCGTGTCGGGCAGCATGGTGATGATGATATCGGATATCCGCGCCACCTCGGCGGCGGACGCGACGACCGATGCCGTCAGGTCCTTCGGCAGAGGGGAGCGGTTCAGCACGGTGGCGATCTCATGCCCGGCATTGGCTAGGTGGTGCGCCATCGGCGCTCCCATGACGCCAAGCCCGATGAAACCAATCTTCATGTCCAACTCCCTTTCGGACCTCGTGCGAACTGGCCTTGCAGCCAAAGTCAGCCGTATGATATAGGACATCATACAAATTTCAATGGACCTTCTTCAGGGAGATCGATCGCAAATGCAGGAGCGCCGCAACACCTTGAAGGCCGCCGTTTCGGCCGGCCGGGCTCACATCGGCATCTGGTGCTCGCTGGCTTCGGCCCTCACCACCGAGATCGTCGCCGGCTCCGGAGCCGGCTGGGTGCTGATCGATGGCGAGCACAGTCCCAACCATCTGCGCAGCATCATGGCGCAGCTGCAGGTCATGGGCGGCTTCGACAGCGAGGCGGTCGTGAGGCTGCCCGCCGACGACGCCAATTTGATCAAGCAGGCACTGGACATCGGCGCGCGCAGCCTGATGATCCCGAATGTGCGGACGGCCGATCAGGCGCGCGCGATCGTTGCCGCCATGACCTATGCTCCGGGCGGTTTCCGCGGCTTCTCTGTCGGTCACCGCGCCAATGCCTTCGGTCGCATTGCCGGCTATCACGCCAAGGCGCACGAGCAGCAGCTGCTGGCCGTGCAGATCGAGGATGAGATGGGCGTGTCGAACGCCGCCGAGATCGCAGCCGTCGACGGCGTCGACGTGCTTTTCGTCGGCCCTGGCGATCTCTCGACCAATATGGGCGCGATGGGCAATCCCAATGCTGCGCATGTGCAGGAAGCGATCGCCTTGGTGCGTAAGGCGTCCGCCGCGGCAGGCAAGGCCAGCGGCATCCTAGCGCCGGCAAAGGCCGATGCCGACCGCTATCTCGCCGACGGCATCACCATGGTCGCGGTCGGTTCCGACCTCGGCCTGCTGGTGCGGGGCTCGGATGCCCTGATCGCCTCATTCAACCAGTAGACCGGAGACAGACAGTGGCAATCCCCCCCTACAAAGCGCCGTCGCGCAACGCCTACGACATCGTCATCGTCGGCGGCGCGGTCATCGGTTCGTCGACGGCCTATTGGCTGAGCCAGGCGCTGGGCAGCGGCGCCTCGATCCTCGTCGCCGAGCGCGACTCGAGCTACGAGTTTTCCTCGACGGCGCTCTCCACCAGCGCCATCCGCCAGCAATATTCCAATCCGATCAATGTAAAGATCAGCCAGTTCGGCATCGAGATCATCCGCACCTTCCAGGAGCGGATGGCGCCCTTCTACAAGGACGAGCCGGCACCCGACCTTGGCTTTCGCGAGCATGGCTATCTCTACTGCTGCTCGCCCGAGGGCGTCGAAACGGCGCGCGAGCGCGTCGACCTGCAGCGCAGCCTCGGCGCCCATACCGTCTTCCTTGAGCCCGGCCCGCTGAAGGAGCGCTTTCCCTGGCTCAATGTCGAGGATCTCGGCGGCGGTTCCTGGGGCTCGCGGGAAGAGGGCTGGTTCGATTCCATGGGCATGATGAACGGCTTCCGCCGCGCCGCCCGCGCCAGCGGTGTCGAATACATCGACAACGCCGTGACCGCACTGGATCTTGCCGATGGGCGGGTCGTCTCGGTACGCTTGGCGACCGGTCAGACGGTCGCCTGCGGCACATTGGTCAACGCCGCCGGCCCGCGCGCGCAGCTGGTCGCCGCCATGGCCGGTCTCTCCATCCCGGTCGCGCCCTACAAGCGCTACAGCTTCGTCTTCGCCAGCGCCAATCCGATCCCCGGCCGGATGCCCAACGTCATCGACCTTTCCGGCACCTTCGTGCGTCCGGAAGGCGAGCTTTTCCTCACCGGCAACACGCCGCAGGGCGACGGTCCTGCCGGCTATGACGACTTCGAGATGCATTTCGAGGAGTTCGACGACTACATCTGGCCGGCGCTCTGGCACCGCATTCCGGCCTTCGACGCGCTGAAGGTCCAGACCAGCTGGACCGGCCACTACGAATACAACATGCTCGACCACAACGGCATTGTCGGCTTCCACCCCGAGGTGACCAACTTCATGTTCGCCAACGGATTCTCCGGGCACGGCCTGCAACAGTCACCGGCCGTAGGCCGGGCAGTGTCGGAGCTGATTATCCACGGAGCCTTTCAGACGCTCGACCTGTCGCCATTCAGCTACGAACGCATAGAGCGCGATGAACCGTTCCTGGAAGAAGCAGTGATCTGATTTGATCCAGTGAGCAGCTTTGAACCGTCGGTTGCTGGCCCGATGCCTTGGTCGAAACGTTGACTGCCGCCACGGCCCGGTTCACGCTCAGAATCACTCTTAGCCGCAAGGCAGACAATACCCACCGGGTTCGAGGACTACCCAAAAATAAGGCGGAAGACATTGTGAGGCAGCCCGCAAAAAGCGGCCAACAGCATTTTATCGCGGCGGAACTGATTGCGGTGTTGGTCGCGGTGACGATTGGTCACCCGCGCGTCATGACTATCGAGCGTGGTCAATCCTTGCCTTCCGGCCCATTCGAACTTGGACATCGTTCCCTCCAGTCGGGCCTGAGGGATTGGGTCGAACAGCAGACACGCCACCCGTTGGGCTATATCGAGCAGCTCTACACTTTCGCCGATCGCGACAGGACAGCAAACGGGAGCGCGCAACGCGTGGTTTCCATCAGCTATCTCGCCTTGGCTCGGGAGGAGCAGGCTGCCCCTACCGACAAAGCCGCCTGGCGCAACTGGTACGACTATTTCCCTTGGGAAGATCACCGTGCTGGTGTTCCCTCCGCATTGCCGGACGTGATCGTTCCGCGCCTGAAGGCATGGGCGGATGCCGCCGACGATCGCCCTACGCACGATGACCGCTGGCAGCGAGCGGCGATCGCCTTCGGTTTTGATGGCTATGGCTGGAATGAGGAATTGGTGCTGCAGCGCTACGAACTGCTTTACGAGGCGGCGTTTGTCGAGGAAGCAGACCGCAACCACGGTCCAGACACTCTAGCGTCGGTCTTCGGCAGAGCCATGCAGGCTGATCACCGTCGCATTCTGGCTACCGGCATTGCCAGGCTACGCGCCAAGATCAAATACCGCCCCGTCGTCTTCGAATTGATGCCTGCAACGTTCACATTGCTGCAGCTGCAGCGAACCGTGGAGGCGCTGGCCGGCAGGCTCGTTCACAAGCCAAACTTTCGACGTCTCATCGAACAGCAGGACCTGGTCGAGGAGACCGGCTCGGTGACTTCGGAAACTGGTGGGCGGCCGGCCAAGCTCTTCCGCTTCCGCCACGGCGTTCTGGCGGAACGTGCCATTGCGGGAACGAAATTGCCACTTTCACGCGCTTGACTTTCCTTATGCTCAAGGTAAGTATATGTCTTAGTTATACTCAACTCGAGAATATTGGCGCTGGCTATGCTGACCACCTCCGCACGTGCGACCGAGCTCTACGACCGGGTGCGGCGGGTCATCCCACCGATCGAATGGCCGGCCTTCGCCGGCGATATCGAGGCGATCCTCGATCTGAAGCGGCAGCGAAATGCCGTCATCCTGGCGCACAACTACCAGACGCCAGAGATCTTCCACTGTGTCGCCGACATCGTCGGCGACAGCCTGGCGCTCGCCCGCAAGGCGATGACGGCCGACGCGGATGTCATCGTGCTGGCCGGTGTGCATTTCATGGCCGAGACGGCGAAGCTTCTCAACCCGCAAAAGACGGTGCTCATCCCCGACTTGCGTGCCGGCTGTTCGCTGGCGGACTCGATCACCGCCGAGGACATCCGGCTGCTGCGGCAACGCTATCCGGGCGTGCCGGTCGTCACCTATGTCAACACATCAGCCGAGGTGAAGGCTGAGTCCGATATCTGCTGTACCTCAGGCAATGCGAAGAGCGTCGTGGAGTCGCTGGGTGTTCCCCGTGTGATCATGCTGCCGGACGAGTATCTGGCCCAGAACATCGCCGCCCAGACCGACGTTGAGATCATCGCCTGGAAAGGGCATTGCGAGGTGCATGAGCGTTTCACGCCAGCCGACATCCGCCAGTTGCGCGAGGACCATCCCGGCGTGACGGTGCTGGCACATCCCGAGTGCCCTCCGGAAGTCGTCGCGGAAGCTGACTTCTCCGGTTCGACCGCCGCCATGTCGGATTATGTCGGAAGGCAAAAGCCGCCGCGCGTCGTGCTGATGACAGAGTGCTCGATGAGCGACAACGTCGCGGTCGAGCATCCCGAGGTCGAGTTCATCCGGCCCTGCAATTTGTGCCCGCATATGAAGCGGATAACGCTCACCAACATCCGTGCAGCGCTCGAGCAGAACCGCCATGTGGTGACTATCGAGCCGGAGATTGCCGGGCGCGCCCGGCTGGCCGTCGAGCGGATGCTGGCGGTATGAGCATGGACGTCCACCCTCTCGCCGGCCGGCCGGTAATTATCGGCGGCGGCATAGCCGGATTGATGACTGCGCTGAATCTGGCGCCCGAGCCGGTGCTTCTCCTGTCCAGGACGCCACTGGGTGCTGATGCTTCCAGCACCTGGGCACAGGGCGGCCTCGCGGCAAGCCTAGGCGACGACGACGATCCAGCACTCCACCTTGCCGACACACTCACCGCAGGCGATGGGCTTTGCGACAGGGAGATGGCGAGCCGCATCCTCAACGCGGCGCCGGGCGCGATCGAGACATTGGCGGGCTTCGGGGTCCGCTTCGACCGCACGCCGGAAGGAACGGTGCGTCTCGGGCTGGAAGCCGCGCACAGCCGGCGCCGCATCGTTCATGCCCACGGCGACGGCAGCGGGCGCGAAATCATGCGTGCCTTGGTCGCGGCCGTCCGCTTGACGCCGACAATAGAGGTCGTCGAGGGGGTCGAAGCGCGCCGGCTGGCCGTGGAGGACGGCACAATCGCCGGTGTTCTGGCGAGCGGTCCGACAGGCCCGGTGGTCTTCACCACGGGACGGGTCGTCCTCGCCACCGGCGGGATCGGCGGGTTGTTTCTCGACAGCACCAATCCTCTGGGCAGTTGCGGACGGGGCCTGGCGCTCGCGGCCCGCGCGGGGGCTGTACTTGCCGATATGGAATTCATCCAGTTCCACCCGACCGCGCTTGATGGATCGAACCGCCCCATGACGCTCATCAGCGAGGCGGTTCGCGGCGAAGGTGCTGTGATCGTCGACGAGACGGGCCGACGTTTCCTCGACGGCTTGCGGGGCGCGGAACTCGCCCCGCGCGACATCGTCGCGCGCGCTGTCTGGAAGCACCTGGCCGATGGCCATCGCGTTTTTCTCGATGTGCGGGAAAAGCCCGGCCCGGCCTTCACGCGCCAGTTCCCGACGATCGCGTCGGCCTGCGCCAAGGCCTGCATCGATCCGGCGCGCGACCTCCTTCCCATTCGTCCTGCCCAGCACTACCACATGGGTGGTGTTTCAGTGGATCTGGCAGGGCGGACGTCGGTTCCGGGACTTTGGGCTTGCGGCGAAGTCGCCTCGACCGGGCTGCACGGCGCCAACCGGCTTGCCAGCAACTCGCTGACCGAAGCCGTCGTCTGCGCGCGCTGGGTCGCCGAGAGTGTAGCCGGTTCGCCCGACAGCGGCGGAAAGCCAGCCATGGCACCTCACCTCCCCGCGTCGGACCCAAGGCCTGTGCGGCCTATGCTGTCGCGTGCCCTCGGCGTCACGCGTGATGGCGAAGGGTTGAAAGAGGCTGTGCAGGCCTTGTTGCCGCTGGTTCAGCAGCACGATGCAGCATCCGATCCCGCCGCTGTCGGGCTGATGATCACGATTGCCGCCCTGCGGCGCCGGGAAAGCCGCGGCGCTCATTTCCGGACGGACTTTCCACATCATGCGGCCGTCGCCCGCCGCTCGCGAATCACGCTCGAAGCGGCCATTGCCGCAGCGCGGGAACTCGAACCCCTGCCGGAAGACGTCACATGATGATGAACCTCTCGCCCCTTCCGGCAATCATGCTCGAGCCTCTGGTACGGGCGGCTCTGCTCGAAGACCTTGGTAGAGCCGGTGACTTGACCACGGATGCCATCGTGGCGAAGGAACGCCACGCGACGACCGTGCTTGCGGCTCGCCAGCGAGGCATTGTCGCCGGTCTCGATCTGGCGATGCTTGCCTTCAAGCTGATCGATCCGAATGTCGAGATGACGGTGGAGCGAGCGGACGGCAACGAAGTCACCGCAGGAGACACCATTGCGTCGGTGAGCGGGCCGGCCCGGGCCATTCTCACCGCGGAACGGACGGCGCTCAATTTTCTCTGTCATCTGAGCGGCATCGCCACGGCGACGGCATCGGTCGTCGCGGCGGTCCGCGATCACGGCGCAAAGATCGTCTGCACGCGCAAGACGACGCCTGGTCTACGAGCCGTCGAAAAATACGCCGTGCGTGCAGGTGGCGGATCCAACCACCGTTTCGGCCTCGACGATGCCATCCTGATCAAGGACAACCACATCGCCATCGCCGGTGGAATTCGCACGGCAATCGAGCGGGCCCGAATGAGCGTCGGTCATCTCGTCAAGATCGAAGTCGAGGTCGATACGCTGGCCCAGCTGGAAGAGGCCCTGGCGCTTGCCCCTGACGCTGTCCTGCTCGACAATATGTCGGTTGACGATTTGCGTCAGGCCGTGGTGATGGTTGCCGGCCGGGCGATCACCGAGGCGTCCGGCAGGATCACCGCCGCGACGGCGCCTGCCATCGCCGCGACCGGTGTCGATCTGATTTCAGTCGGCTGGTTGACTCACAGCGCCCCGATCCTCGATATCGGCCTCGATTACCGTGAGCTTTGATCGTGAGACCCTGACCATCTACACTCGACCCAGCTCCTCTCGACCCAGCTCCTCTCGACGGGGGCCGCCAGTTTGGAAGGCGCCCATGTCGCCACAACGCAAGGAACAGGATGGAAATGCACGCAGCGATTTCGGAAAAGACCGCGCCTGAAATTCAATCCCTCGGCGATCGCCGGATGTGGAGCCTTGAAGAGGCCCAGTCTCTCCACGACGCACCCTTCAACGACCTGCTGTTTCAGGCGCAGACCGTCCACCGCCAGAATTTCGATCCCAACAAGGTCCAGCTCAGCCGGCTTCTCAGCATCAAGACGGGCGGCTGCCCGGAGGATTGCGGCTATTGCAGCCAATCGGCGCATCACGAAAGCGGATTGAAGGCGTCAAAGCTGATGGAGGTCCGGCGCGTCATCGCCGAGGCGACCAAGGCGCGTGACGCCGGCGCCACCCGCTATTGCATGGGTGCTGCCTGGCGCAATCCCAAGGCGCGTGACATGGATGCGGTCGTGGCGATGGTCGAAGGTGTCAAGGCGCTGGGCATGGAGACCTGCATGACGCTCGGCATGCTCGACCTCGGCCAGGCGCAGCAACTGAAAGAGGCTGGCCTCGACTACTACAACCACAACATCGACACCTCCGAGCGCTACTACTCAGAGGTCATCTCGACCCGGACGTTTGCCGACCGGCTGGATACGCTGGCCAATGTCCGCGACAGCGGCATCAAGGTCTGCTGCGGCGGTATTGTCGGCATGGGCGAAGAGCCGGTGGACCGGATCGACATGCTGGTGACGCTGGCCAATCTGCCGAAACATCCCGAAAGCGTTCCGATCAACATGCTGATCCCGATCGCCGCCACCCCGCTTGCCGAGGCTAAACCGATCGAGCCGATCGAATTCGTGCGCGTGATCGCGCTGGCGCGCATCATGATGCCGAAATCGCATGTCCGGCTTTCAGCCGGCCGCACCGCCATGACCGACGAGATGCAGGCGCTGTGCTTCTTTGCCGGCGCCAATTCGATCTTCGTCGGCGACACGCTGCTGACGGCGAACAATCCAGGCGAAGACAAGGACAGCCTTCTGTTCCGCCGCCTCGGCATCGAGCCGATGGAACTCGAGGCGCAATGAACGGGGCACCGCTTGCCCGCTATGACGCGACCTTGCAGGGACTGGCGCGCAAGGACCGGCTGCGGACACTATCGCCGCGTACCGGGCTCGACTTCTCGTCGAACGACTATCTCGGGCTTGCCAGTTCGAAGAGGCTCGGCGACGCGGTTGCGGCGGCGATTGCGCGGGGCACGCCGGTCGGCGCCACCGGATCGCGGCTGTTGCGCGGCAATGCGCCGGAACACGAGGCACTGGAGGCGGACGCTGCAGTGTTCTTCGGCGCTGAACGCGCGCTGTTCTTCGGCAGCGGCTACATCGCCAACTTCGCTCTGCTGACCGCCCTGCCGCAGAAGGGTGACCTTTTGGTCCTCGACGAGCTCGCCCACGCCAGCATGCATGAGGGGGCCCGCGCCAGCCGCGCCGAGTTCAAGCTCGCCGCACATAACGACGTCGATGCCTTCGAGGATGCGATCACGCGCTGGCGCGCCGAGGGCGGCACCGGGCGCGTCTGGATCGTGGTCGAAAGCCTCTACAGCATGGATGGCGACCGCGCGCCGATGGAGAGCCTGGTCGCGCTTGCCGATCGGCACGAGGCATTCATCGTCGTCGACGAGGCGCATGCCACCGGCGTCTGGGGACCGGACGGCCGCGGCCTTGCCGCCACTTTCGAGGGCCGCGACAACATCATTGCGCTCCATACTTGCGGCAAGGCGCTCGGCGCGTCGGGTGCACTGGTCACCGGGCTGGGACTGCTGTGCGACTATCTCGTCAACCGCTGCCGGCCATTCATCTATTCCACCGCGCCATCGCCACTGATGGCCGTAGCAGCGCGCGAGGCGATTGCCATGCTGTCCGATGAACCCCAACGCCGTGTCCAGTTGCAGGAGCGCGTTGCCTTGGCGGGCCGCCAACTGGCCGAGCGCTGCGGCGTGAAGGCCAGCGGCTCGCAGATCCAGCCCTTTGTTATCGGCGACAACAGGCGCACCATGGCGGTGGCGGCAGCACTGCAGGCGCGCGGTTTCGACATTCGCGGCATTCGTCCGCCGACGGTTCCCGAGGGCACGTCGCGGCTGCGCATTTCGCTGACGCTCAATGTCGGCGAAGCCGACATTTCCGCCATGGTCGAGGCGCTCGTCGAGGTGTTGGCCTCGGCATGACCAAGCGCATCGTCATCACCGGAACGGATACCGGCATCGGCAAGACGGTGTTTTCGGCCGGATTGGCCGGCCTGCTCGACGGCTTCTACTGGAAGCCGGTGCAATCGGGCCTCGACGGCGAAACCGACAGCGAGGTTGTGGAACGGCTCGCCGGCCTGCCGCCGGGGCGCGTGCTACCCGAAGTGTATCGCCTGAAGGAGCCGCTGTCGCCGCATCGTTCAGCCGAACTCGACGGCGTCGCGATAGACGTGGCAAAACTCTCGCTTCCGGACCTGCCGGGGCCGATCGTCATCGAAGGTGCCGGGGGACTGATGGTGCCGCTCAACCGGCGCACCAAGTTCATCGACATATTCGCTCAGTGGCGGGTGCCGGTCATCCTGTGCGCCCGTACCAGGCTCGGCACGATCAACCACACCCTGCTGTCGATCGAGGCGCTCAGGGCCCGTTCCATCCCGCTCATCGGCATTGCCTTCATCGGCGATGAGGTGGCCGATACGCAGAGAACAATCGTGGAATTCAGCGGCGTGCGCCAGCTTGGCAGGCTGCCGCAAATCGATCCGCTGACGAGTGAGACGCTGCGGGAAGCGATGGTTGCCGGCTTCGACCTCACAGCGATCGCGGGAGGCGAATGATGTCGCAGTCTCAAGTCTGGCATCCCTTCACGCAGCACGCGCTCGAGCCCGCCATCCCTGAAATCGTCCGGACGGAAGGCGCCTACCTCCACAAGGCCGACGGCACGCGCATCCTGGACGCCATTTCCTCCTGGTGGGTCGTCACCCACGGCCACCGCCATCCCCGCATCATCAAGGCCATCGAGACGACCGCGGCGAGCCTCGACCAGATCATCTTCGCTGGCTTCACCCACGAGCCGGCCGAACGCCTGGCCAGGGCACTTGTCGGGCTCGCTCCGCCGGGCCTCGACTGGGTGTTCTATTCCGACAGTGGCTCGACCTCGGTCGAGGTCGCGCTGAAGATGGCGCTCGGCTATTTCCGCAACATCGGCGCGCCGCGCTCGCGCATCGTCGTCATGGAGCACAGCTATCATGGCGACACGATCGGCACGATGAGCGTCGGCGCCCGCGGCGTGTTCAACGCTGCCTACGAGCCGCTGCTGTTCGAGGTCGACACCATCCCCTTCCCGGCCGCCGGGCGCGAGCAGGAGACGCTGGATCGGTTCGAGGCAGCCTCCCGCGACAGGAACGCCGCCGCGCTGATCGTCGAGCCGCTGGTGCTCGGCGCCGGCGGCATGCTGATGTATCCGGCCTGGATTCTCACCGAGTTGAAGAAGATCGCCGAAGCCTCCGGCACGCTGCTGATCGCCGACGAGGTGATGACCGGCTGGGGGCGTAGCGGGACCATGTTCGCCTGCGAGCAGGCATCCATCTCTCCGGATATACTGTGCACCTCAAAGGGCCTGACCGGCGGCGTGATCCCGTTGGCCGCCACGCTTGCGACCGATGCCATCTTCCAGGCCCATTATTCGCAGGACCGTACGAAGACGTTTTTCCACTCGAGCTCCTACACCGCCAATCCGATTGCCTGCGCCGCGGCACTCGCCAATGTCGAGATCTGGCAGGACGAGCCGGTGGCCGAGCGGGTCGCGGCGCTGAGTGCTCGACAGGCCGCCGGGCTTCGGCGCTTTGGCGACAATCCCTACTTCGCCGACATACGGGCGACCGGGACGATTGCGGCTCTCGATCTGCGGACCGGCTCCGCCGGCTATCTGGCCGAGATCGGGCCGAAGCTGCGGGCATTTTTCCTCGAGCGCGGGCTGCTCGTGCGCCCGCTCGGCAATGTCCTCTATCTCATGCCGCCCTATTGCATCACCGGCGACGAGCTTGACCTGCTCTATGGCGCCATCGAGGAGGCCGGTGAACGCTTCGGTTCGAGGCCATGAGCAGATCGTCGCGCATGCTCGGGTTCGGCCATCATGCGCCTGGGCGCAAAGTGGCCAATGCCGAGATCGAGAGCAATCTCGGCCTCGAGCCGGGCTGGATCGAAAGGCGTACCGGGATCCGCTCCCGCTTCTGGGCAACGGACGAAGACACTTTGTCGGGCCTCGCCACTCAAGCCGGCGACATGGCGCTGGCGAACGCCGGCATCGACCGCAGCGACATCGGGCTGTTGTTGCTTGCCACCTCGACGCCCGACCACCTTCTGCCGCCCAGTGCACCCCTGGTCGCGCATCGGCTTGGGCTGGTGCGTGCGGGCGCGGTCGATCTGACCGGCGCCTGCGCCGGTTTCATCTATGCGCTGATGTTTGCTGACGGATTCACCCGCCTGCACGGCAAAGCGAGCCTTGTCATCGCCGCCAACATCCTCAGCCGCCGGATCAACCCGGCCGAGCGCGCCAGCGCCGTGCTGTTTGCCGATGCCGCCGGCGCCGTGGTGATTGGTCCGTGCGAGGACCCTGATCGGGGCATTCTCGGCGCATCGGTGGATTCCGACGGCTCGCGCTACGGGCTGATCCATATCCCGGCGGGCGGAAGCAACATCCCGTTCCATGGCGACCTCGACCTCGGGCAAACCCGCATGACGATGACCGACGGTCGCGAAGTGTTCGCCAAGGCCGTCGAGATGATGACCGATTGCTCGATAAGCGCGCTTGCCGCTGCCGGAGTGCGACCACAGAATGTCGGCAGGTTCGTGCCGCATCAAGCCAATGCCCGCATTTTCGATGCGGTCGGGAAAAACCTCGGCATAGCAGATCAAGCAATCGTCAAGACGATCGCCGAATACGGCAACTCTTCGGCCGCAACGATCCCCCTCTCCCTGTCGCTGGCCAATCTGACGGAGCCGTTTCGGTCGGGCGAAAAAGTTCTTCTGGCAGCGGCGGGTGCGGGTCTCAGCGGCGGTGCGCTCGTCGTCGGAATTTAGCGACCGGCGGGGCGGCGAGAAGCCGATCCGCTAAGCCCCACGCGTCGATCAGCCGTCAGCCGGGCCGCATGCCGGCATCTATACGGCCAGACCCGGTCGCGTCTGCAACTCCTCGTTTCGCGACAGATACAGGTCGCGCAGATCGCGCTGCCTGAGCATGAGCTCCAGGATGCCATCCCTCGATTGCCGGATATGACGGCGGGATTCACGGCAGGCTGTGTCGACGTCCCCGGCAGCGATCGCTTCGACAATCATGTGATGGTCGTCACGCGCCGCCTGCCAGTCGTTCAACTGGGTCAATTCCATCCAGACATAGACCTGGCACTTGTCCAAAAGTCCGTTCAGCATTTCCGCGAGCATGGCGTTGGCGCTAAATCGCGCGATTGCGCGATGGATTTCCATGCCGGTCTGCATCTCTTCCAGCCGGGCACGGGGAGATGGATCGGTTTGCGCCAGGCGCTCGCAGTCTGCGACCAGGCCACGAAGCATTTCCACTTCATCGGGGGTGATGCGGGCGATCGCCAAAGTCGTCGCATAGACGTCCAACTCTGCCCGGATGTCGAACACATTGCGCAGCATCGTTACGTCGAATTGCACCACCGCAAATCCCGTGCGGGGACGTTCGACCACAAGCCCGTCGCGCTCCAATCGATTAAGGGCCTCGCGCACCGGCGTCCGGCTAACCTGAAGCTGTTCGACGAGCTCGAGTTCCGTAATTCGTCTGCCCGGTGACAGCTGCCCGGTCACGATCATCGCCTTGATCGATTCATAGGTCGACTGACGCAAATGGCCGCGGCCAACTTCGTTCATGGGGGCTCCTAACACCAGCAGGCGTCAACGCGGCAATAGATACCGGTTGACTCGCGCATTCGCAACCGCATAATGTATACAACAAAGTATTCATAAAATGTAGTCAATCGCCGCCGCAACCGAAAGGGGGTTGGGGAGGCTGGGGGAGCGTCAGAAATGCAGGCAGACATCGTGGTCACGAACGCACGGATCCTGACCATGGACCCTGCCAGGCCGGCGGCCTCTGCGATGGCAGTCGCAAACGGGCGAATTCTCGCTGTTGGCGATGCGACCGAAGTCCTGCCACTTGCCGGCAATTCGACACGGATAATCGACGGTGCCGGTCGAAGCCTGCTGCCATCCGGCGATATCGAGGCCGTTGCACCCGAGGAGATCAACACCCTGTCACCGGCACTGACCGTCTGCGGCGGTCGCGTGACCTTCGAGGCCTGATATGCTGGCATTATCCCAACCCGCCCAGCAGCAAACCGCGGATCGTCGCCTGGCGGTCCAGGCGATCGGCCTGCACAAGAGTTACGGCACCGGCGCCTCGGCCTTTCTGGCGCTTGACGATGTGTCGATCGACATTACCGAAAACGAGTTCTTTACATTGCTGGGTCCGTCCGGCTGCGGAAAAACCACGCTTTTAAGACTGATCGCCGGGTTCAACTTTCCGACCAACGGACAAATCCTGCTCCGTGGCAAGGATATTGCGGCGCTTCCGCCGTTTCGGCGGCCGATCAACACGGTTTTCCAGAACTACGCACTCTTTCCCCACATGTCCGTCGCCGAGAACATCGGTTTCGGACTGAAAATGCTGGGCTGGACGAAGTCCAGGATCGTCTATCGCGTGGCCGCGATGCTGAAGCTTGTGCGGATGGAAACGCTGGCCGACAGGCGGACCAGCGAGATCTCCGGCGGCCAACAGCACCGTGTCGCCCTGGCCCGCGCTCTGGCTCCGCAACCGGAAGTGCTTTTGCTGGATGAGCCGTTGTCGGCCCTGGACTACAAGCTGAGAAAGGAGATGCAGGTCGAATTGAAGCGGCTCCAAACCGAAACCGGCATCACGTTTATTTTCGTGACGCACGATCAGGAGGAGGCGCTGGCGATGTCCGATCGCATCGCCGTCATGAATCGTGGGCGGGTGCTCCAGGTTGGCCGCCCGAGGGAAATCTACAACGCTCCGGTGGACAGGTTCGTCGCCGACTTCATCGGTGAATCGAACATTCTGAGCGGCCGCCTTGTCGGGCAGGCCGCTCCGGATGCTCACCGGGTCAATATTGCTGGCACTGTCACCACCGCTTACGGCAAAGCCGGAACGTCCAGCGACGGGACGGTTCAGGTCCTGATCCGCCCCGAACATGTCGACGTCCTCCACTCCCCGTCATCGGACTGCATTCCTGCGGTCATTGAAGGCGAGGTTTTCGTTGGGACGGACACACGCCTTCAACTGCGCCTGAACGACGGTTCGACGTTCACGGCGCGCCTGACCAACAGCCCGGAACAAGAGAAAATCATGACGTCTGGCACGCAGGTGTGGCTGCGAATTCATGGCCATAGCGCCCGGCTGCTCGGAGGCGACCATGTCCAGCATCACTGAGATGGCGGCCACACGCCGAGCCGCCGAAAGCCGGCGCCGCTGGTTGCTCAAGGCGCCGGCCCTTGTGACCATCATGATCGCCTCTGTCGGCCCGCTTGCAGTGATGCTTGTCTATTCGGTGATGGCAAAGGGCGACTTCGGCGGGGTCGCGCTCGGTCAGTTCAGTCTCGATGGCTGGATGAACGTCTTTGTGGAGCGCGATCCCTTTGACGACGTGCTCGTATTGGCCGATGCCAATCTCATCATCTTCTGGCGTTCCGTCGAACTGGCACTGATAACGACGCTGGCCACGCTGCTCATCGGCTTCCCCACCGCCTATTACATCGCGACCCGGCCCGAGCAGGTCCGGTCGCAATGGATGCTGCTGATCACGATCCCCTTTTGGACCAATCTCCTGATCCGCACCTTCGCGATCATGGGCATCCTGTCCAATCAGGGGCCGATCAACAACATCCTCATCTGGGCTGGGTTGATCGATAAGCCAATGCAGATGCTGTTCACGGACGGGGCGGTTCTCCTGGGACTCGTCTACGTCTACCTGCCGCTCATGGTACTGCCCATCTATGCGAGCCTCGAGCGGATGGATTTCAGCCTTGTAGAGGCAGGATACGATCTCTATGCGACGCGCTCAAAGGTGCTTTGGCATATCGTCATTCCCTCCTGCAAGCCGGGCCTGATCGCCGGATCGATCCTCGTCTTCATCCCCGCAATCGGTGCCTACGTGACGCCGCGCGTCTTGGGCGGGGGGAAGAACATGATGATGGGCAACCTGATCGAACTGCAGTTCGGTCAGGGTCGAAACTGGCCCCTCGGCGCAGCACTTTCCATCTGCCTCCTGCTGATCGTGACGGTAGCGCTCATCATCTACATCCGCGGAAGCTCGGCTAAGGAGAATGCGCATGGCCGCTAGTCAGCACGCATTCGATCTGAAGGCGCAGCCAGGCTTCGGCATTGTTGCGCGATTGGCGATCGTCGCTCTCTATCTGCCGATCCTTCTCCTCGTCGTGTTCGCCTTCAACGCGACCTCCTCGCTCGGTGTCTGGGGCGGCTTCTCGTTCAATTGGTTCGTCAAGGCCTGGCACAACGACCTGATCATCAATGCCGCCCTCTTCTCCTTGTTTCTTGCGACCGTAGCCGGCGTGCTGGCGACGGTCATGGCCACGATGGCTGCCATCGCCATGACCCGAACCGACGCCTATCGCGGGCAGACGATCTCCTACGCCCTGATCAACCAGCCGCTGATCGTTCCTGAAATCGTAACGGCAATCTCGCTTCTGATCGTGTTCGCCGCGGTCAAGTCGGCAACCGGCTACTCGGGAACCGGCTATCTGGTCTTGGCGCACACGGCCTTCTGCATCCCCTTTGCCTATCTGCCGATCCGCGCTCGGCTGGAAGGCATGGATCTGACCCTCGAAACTGCGGCGGCCGATCTCTATGCGGACCCGTGGAAGACCTTCCTGCATGTGACGCTTCCCAGACTCGCGCCCGGCATCATAGCGGGTTTCATGCTGGCCTTCGTTGTTTCCCTGGATGATGTCGTCATCACCGATCTTGTTAAGTCCGGCGGACAGGAAACCCTGCCGACCTACATGCTGGGTCAGATCCGTCGTGACATGACCCCCGAAGTCAATGCCGCCGCCACCATGCTCCTGGTGCCTTCGATTCTTCTGGTGACGGCCGTGCATCTGATCAACCGCAAGAAATAATCAACCTTACAGAGGAGTGACAAGCATGCGATCCATATTGACGACGCTGACATCGGCGATACTGCTCGCGGTAACAAGTTCAGCGGCCCTCGCCGAGGAAGAATTGAGCCTCTACAACTGGGGCAACTACACCAGCCCGGAACTTCTGGAAAAATTCAAGAAGGAAACCGGCATCAAGGTCACAGTCACGGACTACGACTCCAACGACACCGCGCTGTCCAAGGTCAGGGCGGGCGGCTCGGGTTTTGACATGGTGGTTCCGTCGGCCAATTTCGTGCCGATCTGGATCAAGGAGGGTCTTCTCCTTGAAGCCCGGCCCGACCAGATGCCGAATTTCAAGAATGTCGACGAACGCTGGGTGAATGTCGGCTGGGATCCGGGCCGTCATTATTCCGTGCCGTGGCAGTGGGGCATGACTGGGCCGGTCGTTGCCACGTCCTTCTACAAGGGTGACATCAACACCAGCGCAATCTGGCTCGATCCGCCGGCGGAATTGAAGGGCAAGATCAATGTCGTGCCCGAGAAGAACGATGTTCTCTATGCCGCCATCCGGTACATGGGCGGCACCTGGTGCACCGGAGACAAGGCACTCCTGAAGAAGGTTCGAGACAAGCTGCTCGAAGCCAAGAAATCCTGGGTCTCGATGGATTACGGCATCGAAAAGATGGACAGCCGCGATACGCTGGCCCAGCTTTACTACAATGGCGCCGCATTCCGGGCGCGGCAGATCAATGCCGACGTAAAGCTCGGCTTCCCCAAGGAAGGCTATTCGCTGTTCATGGACAGTGTGGCAATCCTCGCCGACGCGCCGCATCCGGAAAATGCCAAGAAGTTCCTGAACTTCATCATGGCGCCCGAAAACGCGGCCCTGATTTCGAACTTCGCGACCTATGCCAACGGCATCAAGGGCTCGACCCAGTTCATGCGTGACGACATCAAGGTCGCGCCCGAACTGAACATTCCAGCGGAGTACATTGCCGCCGGCGGATGGCAGGACGTCTGCCCCGCCGAGGTGGACGAACTCTACACCAAAATCTGGACCGAACTGATGAAGTGATGTGCGTGCTCCGGCGGAGGCCCATTCTCCGCCGGAGCCCCCGAAACTCAATTGTCCAGAGGCCCTAGCAGACATGCGTGACTTCCAACTACCCGGGCGCTCACCCGTTCGAACAACCGGCGCAATGGCCGCGACGTCCCACCCTCTCTCCACCCAGGCAGCTGTCGAGATGTTGCGCGCCGGTGGCAACGCCGTGGATGCGGCCGTTTGCGCAAGCGCCGTGCAGGCCGTCGTCGAGCCTCAATCGACCGGGATCGGCGGCGATTGCTTCGTGCTGTACTGCCCAGGCGGTATGGACGAGGTGATAGCGCTCAATGGCTCCGGGCGAGCCCCGGCCGCGGCTTCCATCGATCGCTTTCGGTCCATGGGAATGGCGGAAGTCCCCACCTTTGGACCCCATTCGGTCTCGATTCCGGGCGCAATCGACGCCTGGGACCGGCTGATCCGGGATCATGGCAGGAAGACGCTGGCCGACGTGCTCGCTCCCGCCATTCACTATGCGGAGAAGGGCTATGTGGTGCACGACCGCGTGGCCTTCGACTGGCGGGAGGCCAAGGCCCTGCTGGAGCAGGACGAGCATTCAGCGGCAATCTTCCTGCGCAACGGCCGGGCGCTCGAGGCAGGCGACATACACGTCCAGCCGGCATTGGCTGCCACCCTGCGGCGCGTGGCTGAACTGGGCCGTAAGGGCTTTTACGAAGGACCGGTGGCGCAGGCCATGGTCGCACGGTTGCGGGAACTGGGCGGCCTGCACTCCCTTGCTGACTTCGCCGCAACCAGTTGCGATTACGTCAGTGCTGTTTCTGTCGATTACCGCGGCTATCGCGTGCACCAGATGCCGCCGAACAATCAGGGCCTGACTGCGCTCCTGATGCTGAACATCCTTGCCCAGGACGATTTGTCATCGTTCGGCCCGAACGATGCACGGCGTTTCCATTTGGAGGTGGAGGCGGCGCGCCTTGCCTATCGCGAGCGGGACAACCGCCTTGGCGACCTTGATCCCTCAAGCCCGGTGATCGAATCCCTTCTGTCGAAGGGCCATGCCGCCCGCCTGCGCCAGAAAATCTGCATGAACCACGCGATGACCGATCTTCCCGAAGTCGAACTCAGGCGGTCGGACACTGTCTATATCTCGGTGGTGGACGAGGATCGCAACGCCATCAGCTTCATCAACTCGACCTATGATTCCTTCGGCAGTGGAATTACCTGCCCGTCGACCGGCATCGTCCTGCAAAATCGGGGTTCGAGCTTCCGCATGGATCCGAACCACACCAACGCGCTGGCACCCGGCAAGCGGCCGATGCACACGATCATGCCCGGCATGCTCACCAGGAATGGCCGTGCCGTCATGCCCTTCGGCGTGATGGGCGGCGATTACCAGCCGATGGGTAATGTTCACTTTCTGACCAACATCCTGGATTTCGGCATGGATGTGCAGGCCGCGCTCGACAGTCCCCGCCTCTTCCATACGAAGGGGAGTATCAAGGCGGAAAGAGGCGTTTCCGACGCCACTGCAAGGGAATTGCAGGCGCTTGGACACAAGGTGGAGGAAGCGCCAGAACCTTTCGGAGGCGGACAGGCCGTTTGGATCGACTGGGAAATCGGTACGCTCACGGGAGCCTCGGATCATCGCAAAGATGGAATGGCTTCAGGTTACTAGCAAAGGAAACGTTATGGCGCGCGCAATCCTCGTGGTCGATGTCCAGAAAATCTACACCGACCCGGCCTCGCCCTTGCATTGTGCGGGGAATGCCGAAGCAATTTCCAACATCAATGCGATCATTTCCGCTGCGGAAGCCGCGGGCGAGCTGATCGTTCATGTCCGCCACGTTCATCGCGCGGACGGGGCGGATGCCGGCCGCATGTTCGATTTCACTGGCGAGGCGGGAGAACTCGGCTTTGTCGCGGGCACAGAGGAAGTCGAAGACGACCCAAGGCTCAAGATCCCGGCCGGTGCGTTGACGATCAGCAAGCAGCGCTATTCCTGCTTCGTGGGCACCGGCCTGGACCGGGTGCTGCGGGAAAGGTCGGTGGACCGGATCGTCGTAACCGGCTTCATGACGAATTTCTGCTGCGAGGCCACGGCCAGGCATGGTCATGATCTCGACTACTTCGTTGACTTTCCCGTCGATGCGACCGGCTGTCCCGATCTGTCCGAAACCGCGACGCAGAATGCGATCAAGTCGGCGACCGCCGCGACGCTGGCTGCCGGCTTCGCCAGGGTGATGACGACCGCAGAATGGCTCGCCGGGTCAGCAGCCTGACCGGCAGGCCGGAAATGCGGCCGGTTGGCTGCACCGCCGTAATCCAACCCCTCCCCCTTCAACGTCGGAAGAACCATGATCAAACGCACGCTTGGCCAATCCGGCCTTTCCATCGCGCCCCTGGTATTTGGTGGCAATGTCTTCGGCTGGAACGTCGATGAGAAGACGGGATTTCGTCTACTCGATGCGTTTGTCGATCATGGCTTCAATGCCATCGACACCGCGGATGTCTATTCCAACTGGGCGCCTGGCAATTCAGGCGGTGAATCCGAAGCCATGATCGGCCGTTGGCTCAAGGCCCGGCCGGGCATGCGCGATCGGGTGGTGATCTTCACCAAGGTTGGTTCCGACATGGGCGGACCAGGCCGGAAGGGATTGTCGCGGCGGTGGATCCTTGAAGCCGCCGGACACTCCCTCCGCAGGCTCGGGACCGACGTCATTGATCTCTATTTCGCGCACAGGCCGGATTCCGAGACACCCCAGGAAGAAACGCTCTCGGCCTTCGGCGCGCTTCTTGAGGCCGGCAAGATCCGATCGATCGGCGCGTCGAACTTCGATACGGACCAGCTGCGGGCGGCCCTGGCCCTGTCCGGTAGCGGCTTGCCCCGCTATACGGTCTTGCAGCCTGAATACAATCTTCACGACCGTTCGGACTTTGAAGGGCCGCTGCAAGACCTCTGCCTGCAGGAAGGCGTCGGCGCAGTCACGTATTTCAGCTTGGCCTCGGGTTTTCTCAGCGGAAAGTATCGCAACAAGGCGGATTTGTCGAAGTCGGTCCGCGGAGAGGACGTCGAGAAGTTTCTCACGCCGCGCGGCTTCGCCCTTCTGGACGCGCTTCAAGCGGTTGCGGCTGGACACGGAGCAAGCCTCAGCGAGGTCGCACTGGCCTGGCTGATGGCGCAGCCCGGGGTGATCGCGCCGATTGCTTCGGCAACAAAGCCCGAGCATATCAGCAGTTTTGCTCGTGCTGCCGGTTTGCGGCTTAGCGCGCAGGAATGCCTGCAACTCGCCATCTGATGCACGGCCTCGCGACCCCCATTGCCAATCGGCACCCCTGAGGTTCGGTCACCATGAAAGTCAGTCGGCCCAAAACGTAGCTCCACGTTCCTTGACATCGGGTATTTATCCGAAATTATGCAGGAAAGAAGGATCGCAAGCATGACGGGAATCGCGCTGTCGGGCGTATCGAAGCACTTTGGCGCTGTCGAAGTGATCCGCGACGTGAGCCTGGACATTGAGCCGGGAGAGCTGGTCGTGTTTCTCGGTCCGTCCGGTTCTGGCAAGACGACGCTGCTGCGGATGATCGCCGGCCTCGAAAGCATTGACCAGGGCACGCTGACGATCGATGGGGTGCGCTCCGAGAACCTTGCGCCTGGCAGGCGCAACGTTGCGATGGTCTTCCAGAACTATGCGCTTTACCCACATATGACAGTCGCGGAGAACATGGCCTTTGGGCTGAGGAACATTCGGGTCGCGCCGGATGTCATACGCCAACGGATAGCCGAGGCTGCGCGTATCTTGGAGATCGAAGCGCTGCTCCAGCGGCGGCCGTCGCAGCTCTCAGGCGGGCAGCGCCAGCGCGTGGCCATCGGGCGTGCGATCGTCAAGGAGCCCAAGGCGTTCCTGTTCGACGAGCCACTCTCCAATCTGGACGCGGCACTTCGAGCCCGCACACGCGTCGAGCTTGCCGAGCTGCATCAGCGTTTGAAGTCGACGATGATCTACGTCACTCACGACCAGGTGGAAGCGATGACGCTCGCCGACCGTATTGTCATCCTCAACGATTGCCGGATTGAGCAGATGGGAAGACCCGTCGATGTCTATGCACGTCCGGCGTCGCGTTTCGTCGCGACCTTCGTCGGATCTCCGGCGATGAACATTCTGCCTGTTACGGTTTCAGGCTCAGGCGACAGGCTCAATGCGCGCTTGACCGATGGATCGCTCGTCGAAATTCCTGGCGCGCCGGTCACCGTGGATTGGCGCGAACTGGGCGTGCGACCGGAATCGCTGACTGTCGTCTCCGATGGCAATGAAACATCCGCCACGGCCACCGTTGTCGAGCGCCTTGGCGAGCGAACGCTCATCTATGCGCGGCTTGCGGACGGGACGCAGGTTACGGCACAGGACCGCGGGCTTTCGAGCGTCAAACCGGGCGACACCGTTCGGCTGAAGTTCGACACCACGGCCCTCCATCTCTTCGCTGCGGACGGATCGACCTGGCACGCGCGCGCCGACGGAGCCTGAACCCTGCCGAGCGGGGGCGTGCCCTCTGGTATTGCGGTTCGCTTGCGGGTCGAGGCTAGCCCTTGATACCTGCCGAGAGCGTTATCGCTTCGGTTACCCGGCGCTGGAAGAAAAGGTAGGCTAGCGCCACCGGAAGGCCGGCCAGTACGGCTGCCGACAGCTGGCGCGCGTAGTAGACACCGAAGGCGTCATTGACCTGCGTGATACCGACGGTGATCGTCATCATCTCGGTGCGGGTCACCGAGAGGAATGGCCACAAGAACGCGTTCCACGTCCAGATGAAGCAGACGATCGACAGCGCCGTCGTTACCCCCCAGTTCATCGGCATGTAGATCTTGAAAAGGATCCCGAATTCAGACGCATTGTCCATGACCGCGGCCTCGCGGAAATCCTTCGGGACCTGATCGAAGAACTGCTTGTACACGATGATGATGACGGGGTGGATAAGCTGCGGCAACATGATTCCGGCCCAGCTGTTGAGCAGGCCAAGGTTGGCGACCAGCACGAAGTGATTGATGATCAGCGCCGAAATCGGCACCATGAAGGAGGCGAGGATCAGCCACCACAGCGCCATCCGGCCGGGGAACCGCAACTGCGAAATCGCGTAACCGCACAGCATCGAGATGAAGATGGTGATGACCGTTACGCCGACCGCGACCACCACCGAATTGACGTACCAGATGCCGATCGGTGTGGTGGTCAGGGCGTCAATGTAGTTCTCCAGCGTCGGCGTCTCGGGCCAGAGTTCGATGTAAGGCCGGATGACCTCGTCGTCCGGTTTGAGCGATGAGATCACGGCCCAATAGAGCGGAAACGCCCACAGGATGGCCCAGACGAGCGTCAGTGCCGTGATTATGCCGCCCCAAAAATTCCAGCGTTGCGCGGTCAGGGCATTCATCGGCGCCGCCTTTCGGCGAACCGGAGTAGTTGGAACTGCAGCACCGAGACGACGACCACAAGCACGAAGAGCGTGACGGCGACGGCCGCCGCCCTGCCTCCCTGGTTCTGCTGGAAGGCCTTCTGGAAGACGTAGTAGACGAGCACCATATTGTCGTTCGGCCGGCCGCCGATCGAGAACAGATAGACCTGATCGAAAATCTTGAGCTGCAGGATGAGTTGGATGGTGAATACCAGCGAGGTGATCGGCCACAGCAGCGGCCAGGTGATACGCCGGAACGTGGTCCATCGCGTCGAGTTGTCGAGCGCCGCGGCTTCATAGATCTCCACTGGTATGGACCGCAGTCCGGCGAGGAAGAGCAGGATCGAGAAGCCCGCGGTCCACCAGATCGTCACTCCGGCCACAGCCGGCAAGAACCAGACGCGCGACTTGAAGACCGGTACGCGCGGAATTCCCAGCCAGTCCAGCACATGCATCGCGATCCCGAACTGGAAATTCAGCGTCCAGTCCCAGATCAGATAGACCACGGACACCGGCAGGATATAGGGCAGGAAGAACAGCGCCAGCACGATCGCCTGGAAGCGGCCTTTGAGGCGTGACACACCAAGCGCGATCAACAGGGCGATGAGTGTCCCTGGGATGACCGTCATCAGCACGAAGTAAGCGGTGTTCCCGACCGCGCGCCGGAACATCGGGTCGTTGTCGAGCCGCAGGTAGTTGTCGAGGCCAACCCACTGACCCGCGCCAATCAGCGGCGCATCGGTGAAGGAGATGCGGAACATCTGAACCGTCGGATAGACGAACGCCAGCAGGTAGATCGCCAGGAAGGGAGCGACCAGCACCAGCGCGACAAGACGTTCAGTGCGGGAGTTGCGAAGCACGGCTCTACCTCAAATATGGCTGGGACCGCTCTGGGAGGACGGTCCCAGCCATTGAGCTCCTACATGCCGTTCAGCTCTTCCTTGATGGATTTCACCGCCTCGCCCGGGTCCATCTCTCCGTTGAGGGTCGGCACGAAATAATTGGACATGATGTCGAAGATCGGCCCGGCGACGCCAGCCTTGGGCGACTTGGGATCGAAGATCATGTTGGCCGTCAGCGTCGAGTAGGTCGCGTTGGGCTCCATTGCCTTGTATTCGGCCGACTCGGTGACCGGCTTGTATGCCGGGATGTGGCCTGCCGTGGCCCAGAACAGCGAGTGCTTGTCTATCCATGAGATCACTTCGAGAACGGCGGCGCGCTTTTCCGGGCTGATCTCCTTGCCCTTGTTCTTTGGGATCGCGAACGAGTGGCTGTCCGCATAGGTGCATGGCTTGTCGAAGATCACCGGAATCTCGACGGCGCCCCAGTCGAACAGCTTGCCTTGCTTGGCGAGGTCGGTCATCGTGGGAACTTCCCAGACGCCGTTGATCATCATTGCGGCCTTGCCCGAGGTGAACAAGGCGACGGTTGCGGGATAATCCGTATAAGTCGACTGCAGCCCGGCCTTCGTCCACCCTTGCAGAACCGCCAGCGCCTTCGCCAGCTTTTCAGCATTGTCACCGGCGAGGAACTCGTTGCCGGTCAGAAGCTCGCCGCCTTGCTGGCACACCAGCGAATAGATGGTGCGGTACATAAAGTTGCCGTCGGCGGTGACGCTGCCCAGCGGGAACTCGACGCCGGCATCCTTCAACTTCTGCAATGTCGCGGTGAATTCCTCCTTGTTTTTCATGCCCACGGGACGGCCGTCGTCGCCGAGCACGCCTGCCTTCTTCAGAAGGTCGCGATTGTAGTAGAGGACGATTGGATGGGTATCGAGCGGCACAGCGTATTGCTTGCCGTCGACCGTCACCGCGCCCATTGTCGTCTGGGCGAAGTCCGAGGCCGAGAGGCCCATCTTGCTCATGTCGTCGGCGGTGATTTCTTCGAGAATGTCCTGGCTCACCGCTAACGGGATGCGGCTGGCGTGATAGGTCATGACGTCTGGCGCCTCACCGACCGCGGCCGAGGTCTGCACCTTCGCGTAGAAGGGCGTGCCCCACTCCAGCGTCGTGGCGTCGATCTTGATCTTGCCGGCGTGGGCGGTGTTGAAGTCGGTGATCATCTGCTTCATGCGCACACCGTCACCGCCGCCGAGGAAATCCCACCACATGACGGTCTCTTCGGCCTGGGCCGCGACGGCCCAGAATCCTCCGGCCGCAACCACCGCTACGGCCATCATCCTGCGAAAGTTCATCTCAGCTCCTCCCGAGTACGGCGGTTAGATCCGCCTTGAACGTTTCAATGCTACACCAAACCAATCCACCTGCAACGGATTTTACGGTATATATCTGATAGTCGGATATTAACTCAGAGCGTCACACACACCATTGAGTAGGAGTGCGGCGGCAAGTTCAGCGTCATTCCCTTGCTGCTGAGCGTTGCCCCGTTGCCTTTGACAGGGGATACGTTGTCCGGCGCGTCCTTCGTGTTGCAGGCCTCGAGATCGTCATGACGGATGATCGTATGCTCGACGGACTTGGCGGCGAACCGCTCGAGGGCGACGTCGGCCTCTATCGTCTCGGACCCATGCCGGTTGATTGCAAAGAAGGTCAGCGTGCCGGCGTCCGAATTGTGCACGCCTGTAATGTCGAGCCACGGCACCTTGTCGGCCGCGGCCGCGTCATAGGTGGGCACCTCGACCGCGAGGCGCAGCGCGGTGCCGCGGCCGTGCCTGGAGGCGAGCATGAAAGGCCAATAGATCGTCTGCCGCCAGGCGGCGCCGCCGGGATCTGTCATGATCGGCGCGATAACGTTCACCAGCTGCGCAATGCAGGCGATGCGAACAATATCCGACCGGCGGATGAAGGTGTTGATGATGCAGCCGACCTGCAGCACGTCCTCGAAATTGTAGATGTCTTCCAGAAGCCTGGGCGCTTCCGGCCAGTCCCAGCCGCGCATACGCTCGGCGTCCTGCTTGCGCTGATGGTACCAGACGTTCCACTCGTCGAAGGAGATCTTCACGTCCCGCTTCGAGCGGGTCTTGGCCTTCACATAGTCGATGATGCCCGCGACCGTGCCAATGTAGCGGTCGAGCTTGGCCGGAAGAGCCAGATACTCGGCCGTATTCTTCTCGTAATTCTCGAAATACATGTGGAGAGAGATGTAGTCGACCTGCTCGTAGGTCGCTTCCAGCACGGTTGCTTCCCACTGCGGATAGGTCGGCATGTTGGAATGCGACGAGCCGCAGACGACCAGTTCCACCGTCGGGTCGAGACCGCGCAGCGCCTTGGCGGTCTCGTTGGCGAGATGGCCGTATTCGCTTGCCGACTTGTGGCCGACCTGCCAGGGACCGTCCATTTCATTGCCGAGACACCAGAGGCGGCAGTTCCAGGGTTGCGCGCGCCCGTTCTTGGCCCTGAGGTCGGACCAGTAGCTGCCGCCCGGATGGTTGACGTATTCAACGAAGGCCCGCGCCTCGTCGAGGCCGCGGGAACCGAGATTGACCGCAAGCATCATCTCGGTGCCGGCTTTTTCGGCCCAGTCGGCGAATTCGTGGATTCCAACCAGGTTCGGCTCCGTGGTGCGCCAGGCAAGATCGAGCCGCCGCGGGCGGTTCTCCTTTGGGCCTATGCCGTCTTCCCAATTGTAGGCGGACACGAAGTTGCCACCTGGGTAACGGCAGATCGGCGTGTCGAGCGCACGCACCAGCTCGATCACGTCCTTGCGCATCCCCTCTGCGTCCGCTTGCGGATGTCCGGGCTCGTAGATGCCCGTATAGACCGCCCGGCCAAGATGCTCGAGAAACGACCCGTAGAGACGTTTGTCGATATCCGCGACGGCATAGGCCGCGTTCGCCGTGACTCTGGCCTTCATGATCCCTCCCACTGCGGACTATCAATCCGACTTTCCGGTCTATATCCGGATCGTGGGGTCAGTTAAGGGTGGAGTTCGTCCGCCCGTCAAGGGCCCAATTTGCTCTCAAGCCTTCAGCAGGCGCAGAACGATGTCGTTGCTGTAATTGCCGAAGCCGCTGCCGAAGATGTTTATCCCTCCGGGGTGACGCGCATCTTCCTTCACGCCGATTCGTATCCGGATCGAGCGGTGCCGCTCGAGCTCCAGATCAGCCAGCGAGCATTTGGAGACCTTGTCATTGTTGCGATAGGTGCCGTTGTTCGTGACGCGCCAGTGTGCGAGGTCGCCATACTGCGATCCGGCCAGCTTCCACCAGCCGGGCGTATGCTTGCCGCGCTTGTCGCCATAATCGGCCGGCGCCGTCCAGGTATCTATCTCGTGTCCGTTGATCGCGACCGTGATGTCCGATGGCCAATCCTTCGAGGTGCCCGGCACCTCGGACGAAAGTTCCATCGCCAGCTCCAACCCGCCGACCTTGGCATTGGCAAGCGTCGCATTATTGGGAAACTGGTATTCGACGAAGCCGCGCGTGAACCACAGCAGCCCGGCCCGCATACGGTCAGGATCGAGGAAGGTGTTGGGCACATCGAGAAGTCCGATGACGCCGTCCTTTGAGCACAGGCCGCAGGGAGCGGAAACTTCGCATCTCGTATAGAGTCCAAGCGGCATCGCCACTTCTATGACGCCGGAATCCTGCGCCGGGGTGCGGTCCTTGAAGACGACGACCAACTCGGAGAAGGTAGAATAGCAGACCTTCTGGCTTCCCTTGCGCGCCTTCTGTGATTTCGTCTCGATCAAACCGACATCGACAAGAACCTGGATGTTCGCGGAAATCGTCGATTGCGGAAGACCCAGTTCTTCGGCCACTTGATTGACGTTTTTCGGCCCCTTGCGGTGCAGCAGATCGAGAATCCGGACCCGGACCTCGCTCGCAAGGCTCTTCAACAAGTCGAGCCGCTCAAGCGGATCGACAACCATGATTTCATTCGACATATCGCCCCGCACTCGTCACACGGGGTTATGTATCAGCAGATCAGATACAAATAAAGACGGGGGCGTTATGAATTGAGCGGCGATGCTGCCTCATCGCGCTATGTCTCCGGTCGCCGATGGCCCTTTCACTTCGACAGCGTGGAAAGGCAGATGGTCCTTGCGGCCCTCAAGCGGCGGCAGGGTCAGGAAATCGGCGCGCAGGGCCGGCCGCGCCTTGCTGGCCATGACGACTTCCATGGCTTGCGGGCTGTCGAAGACGGTCTTGTTGCGCTGCATGGCACCGCGCGTCCGGATCAGAAGACCGCACACGATCGTGTCCGGCGTGTAGATCTCGATCGCTCTGATGCCGGGAAACTTCGCCAGCAGGAAAGGATGCCGGGCGTTATAGGCCAGATGCCAAGCGTTCCAATCCGCGGTGACGCCGTCATATTCGACCATGTAGGACAAAGCGGAGCCGTCGGGCGAAGCGATGGCAGGCTCCGCCACCGGATAACGGCGCGTCAGCATGGCCTGGTGCGAGGTGCTCGTGCCCTTCAGGCTCGGCCATCTGTCGGCTTCGGCCAGGAAGGCCAGAGCGCCGGCTGATGTCAGGCCTCTTTCGAGATCCAGGACGTCATCGAACTCGAGCTGCAGTATCTCATGAGCCGAAAAACGGGTGTGAAGCTGCCCGCGTGGTGCAGGCTAACGAAGGATTGCTCAGTCGAAGAAGCCCACATCCTCTTCCCTGAGATACTTTCTGGCTGCTTCGGCATCGATATCGAGGCCCAGCCCCGGCGCTTCCAGCAGGTCCACCATGCTTTCCTTCACGATCTGCGACGGCAGGCCGATGACGATGTCCTCCCACCAGGGGTCGGAAGCGCTCGGGTATTCAAAAGCGATGTAGTTGGCGGGCAAGGTGGCGCAGACATTGATCAGCGCGCCGAGGCCGAGCAGGCCGTTGGCGGTGCCGTGCGGTGCCATCAGGATGGAGTGCATGTAAGCGTGCTCGGCGATCCATTTCAGCTCGGCAATGCCGCCGACATCGGCGGGATCGGGGCCGATGACGCGCACCGCCTGCGTCTCGATCAGTTCCTTGAAATTGTGCCTGAGGTAGATCTGTTCGCCGGTATGGATTGGCGTCGAGGTGGAGGTGGTCAGCTCCCGATAGGCCTGCGGATTGACCCACGGCACATAGTCGCCGGTCAGCATGTCCTCGAGCCACATCAAATTGTATTTTTCGACCGCGCGAGCGAATTTGATCGCATCGGGCAGCATCCAGCCCGGACCGCAGTCGAGCGCCAGGCTGACCTTGTCGCCCAGCACTTCCTTCATCGCGATCACGCAGTCGAGCATGTGGTTGAAACCGCGCTCGCTGATCATGCCCTGATCCATGGCACCGTGATAGCCGGCCTTCTTCTGCGTCACGCCGTAGTGAAAGCCCTCGATGCTATCCTTCATGTTGGAATGGAACGAGATGCCTTGCTTGACCATGAAGAAGCCTTCGGGCCGCTCCATCATCCATTTGACGTCAGCGGCGTAATCCTCGGGCCGGTCGCCGGCGCGCTTCCGGCGGATCGAGCCGTTGTAGACGCGCACCTTGTCGCGCACCTTGCCGCCGAGCAGTTTGTAGACCGGAACACCCGCTGCCTTGCCGGCGATGTCCCACAGCGCATGCTCGACGGCGCTGACGGCGGCGCCATAGGGTTTGAACGAACCCCTCTGGCGGATCTTCAGCATCACCCGCTCGACGTCGGTCGGGTCTTCGCCGATCAAGGCCTCGCGGAAATGCAGCACAAAGGGTTTGAGATAAGGCTTGGTGTACTCGACCTCGCCAAGGCCATAGAGGCCGTCGTCGGTAACGATGCGGACGATGGGATGCTTGCCGATGACGGCACAGCGCAGGTCGGTGATCTTCATGGCGCAGTCCTATTTCACAGACGAGAAAGCTGTCGGCGTGAGCAGCTGGCTGCTGATATTGGCAACGATCTGCCCGTCGCGCTCAGACTCGTCCCGGGCCCTGTGCCATGCCGGATCGGTGACGAAAGCCGCCCATTTCGCCTCACGCTCGGCCAGCGATTCCCAGGCGAGGAAATAGGTGAGGCGATTGCTGTTTTCGCCGATCGCCGTGGTGAAAAACCCGGCTTGGCGGATGCCATGCCTCTCCCAGATGGCCAGCGTTTGGTCGGAAAAGCGCTTGAGCAAAGCCGGCAGCCTGCCCGGCAGGCAGTCATAGATACGCAGTTCGTAGATCATGGTTCGTCCGTTTCTTTCTTTGCCTCTCCCTTGGGAGAGGTCGACACGAATGGTCGGTCGTTGGCCCTGTGAGCCTGGGGGGAATGTGGGCGGGGGTCTGGGCTAACTCCAGGTCCGGTCCCAGCTATATTCATTGTCCCAATGCTCGGTGGATTGCCATATCCCCGTGACACCGGGCTGCAGATGCTGGCTGATCACCTCGTCGACCACATCGTCTATGCCCAGCCCCGGCTTATCGGGCACGGTGATGAAGCCGTCCTTGACCAGCGGCTTGGGCAGGCCGGTGACGATATCGTCCCACCAGTCCACTTCGACGCTGTGATATTCGAGCGCCATGAAGTTTTCCGTGGCCACCGCGACATGGGCGGCAGCCATCGCGGCGATCGGGCTTTCCGCCATGTGAATGGCCATGGCAACGCCATGGTCCTGCGCCGCGTCGCCGATCTTCTTGGTCTCGAGAATGCCGCCTGACGTGAGCAGGTCCGGGTGGATGACCGAGATGCCTGCGTTGAGCAGCGGCTCGAATGCTTCCTTGAGGTAGATGTCCTCACCCGTGCAGATCGGCACGGACGTTGCCTGCTGCAACTGCCGATACTGCTCGGTGTACTGCCAGGGGATCACGTCCTCGAGCCAGGCTGGTGCATACTTCTCGATGCGCCGGGCCAGACGAATGCCGTCCTGCAGCGAGATGTGGCCGACATGGTCGATGGCGAGCGGGATCTCGTAGCCGATCACCTCGCGGACCTCGTGGATATATTGGTCGAGCAGGTCGATGCCCTTTTCGGTGAAATGGAGACCGGTGAAGGGATGCGGCACGTTCTGCGCATCATAGGCGGCGTTGCGCGCCCGGCGCTCATCCAGCGTGCGTGCCGGGCCGCGAGCGGCATGGGTGCGGAAACCGTCGAGCACGCCGGCAGGCGCCACCACCGCGCCCGGGATATGCGAGATTTGTGCCAGCCCGAGGTCCATCTTGAGGAAGGTGAAACCGAGATCCATCCGCGCCTTGAGCCGCTTTCCGGTCTCGGTGCCGCTGGGCTTGTCGGCGTCGGTGTCGCAATAGACGCGCACCTTGTCACGGAACCGTCCGCCGAGCATCTGGTAGATGGGGACGCCATAGGCCTTACCGGCGAGGTCCCACAGCGCGATCTCGACTGCCGAGACGCCGCCACCTTGCCGCCCATGGCCGCCAAATTGCTTGATGCGGCGAAACAGCCGATCGATGTCACAGGGGTTCTCGCCCAGCAACCGGCTCTTGAGCATCAGCGCATAGGTGGCGCTGGCGCCGTCGCGCACTTCGCCTAGCCCGACAATGCCCTGGTTGGTGTAGATCTTGAGCAACGCCGAGGTGAATGGCGCGCCGACGATTTCGGCGACCCGCATGTCGGTGATGCGAAGATCGGACGGCCTGGAGTGCGGGTTCACCCGATTGAGGGCGGCGTCGGCTCCACTCGTCTTTGGCATGGCTTATCCTCGTACTGGTCGGCGGGGCTTGTCGCCCGCACGCTGCGCCGGCGTGGAGCGTCGCTAGCCTAGCTCAATCTCATGGGCCTGCAGGTAGTCGCGGTTCATCTCAACACCGAGACCAGGCTTCGACGTCAGCTTGAGGCTGCCGTTCGAAACGTCGAGCGGTCGGTCGATCAGGTGATCGTATTTGCCCAGGTTCCACTCCGACGTCTCGAGCTTGTAGAAGTTGGGAACGGTCATCATCACCTGCGCGCCGGCAACAACGTTGATCGGCCCCGCGGCATCATGCGGCGAGACCGGGATGTAGTAGGCTTCGCACAAAGCGGAAATCTTCTTGAGCTCGGTAATGCCGCCGGTCCAGGTGACGTCCGGCATAATGTAGTCGGCGAGCTTGTTCTCGAGCACCGGGACGAAATCCCATTTGGTGTGGCCGCGCTCGCCCCATGAGATGGCGGCACTGACCTTCTCACGCACCTGCTTGAGGGCGTTGAGGCTCTCGGGCGGACAGGGCTCCTCGAACCAGTCGATCTGGCCGGCTTCCTCGAGGCTGCGGCAGAGGCGGATGGCGGTGGGAACGTCGAAGCGGCCATGCGCATCGATGAGGATGTCGACATCGGGGCCCGCCGTTTCGCGGATCAGCGCGGTCAGTTCGGCAGCCTCGCGCTCGTCCTTGCGTGTCATGCCGCCATCGAGGTAGCCGTCCCGCTGTTCGCGCGACTGCCCGTCGGCGCTGCGGCCCTGATGCGGGAACGGGTCGAACTTGAGCGCCGTGTGTCCGGACTCGACGATATCAAGAATTTCGCGGACCACAGCCTCCTTGCTGGTGAATTTGGCCTGATTGGGATGGGTGTAGAGCGAAATTTCATCGCGCACCGGTCCGCCCAGCAGCTCGTAGATCGGCTTGCCAAGGACTTTGCCCCGGATGTCCCAGAGGGCGATGTCGATGGCGCTCACGCATTCGACGGCAGCGCCGCGGCTGCCCATGTAGGTGAAGCTGCGGAAAATCTTGTGCCAGAGATACTCGATGCGCGCCGGATCCTCGCCGGTCACGGCCACGCCGATCTGCCGCAGGATCGTGCAGAGAGCGCGGTTGGCGAGCCTTGTCGTCGTGGTGATCTCTCCCCAGCCGCTCACCCCCTCGTCGGTCGTCACTTCGACGAACAGGAACTCTCCCCAGTAGGAAGCATCGGACTTGATCAGCCACGGCCGAATGCTCGTGATCTTCATCTCAATTACCTCTTCTGGAATGGGTCAGGCTGGCGCTGTTCCAGACCGGATCTTCTATCCTGCCCGGGCGGCGTTACGCGCTCGCATGTGTTCGAGGACATGCCGGCCGGAGCCCTCGACATGGCGTGCGATGAGTTCGGCTGCCTCATCGGCATTTCCCGCTTTCACGTGCGCGATGAGTTCACGATGCTCGCGAATGATCGCTGCACGCCGGGCAAGCGTGAAATTGAAACGCCGGCTCACGGCCCGCAGCACTTCGCGATGCTTCCACCAAAGCTCGGCGGCATGGCGGTTGTAGTGCCGCTGGTACATCACGGTGTGGAAGGCGGTATCCAGCTCACTGTGCCTGAACGTGTCGGCAAAGTTGTTCTCTTCAATCAGGCCCTGGATGCGTTCGAGTTCGGCAATGTCCTCTGCGGTCGCCATGTTCACAAACCATCGCGTCAGAGCCGGCTCGATCAGCACCCCGATCTCGTAGATATCCCGGACAAAATCCTGATCTATTGGCCGGACGCGCGCCCCGCGGTTGGGGAGAAAGGTGACGAACCCCTCCCCGCGCAAAAGCTGCAGGGCCTCGCGCACAGGGTTGGTCGAGGTGCCATGACGCCGGGCGAGATCGGTCACCACAAGCCGCTCGTTGGCGGCGAGCCGCCCCTCAATGATGTCTTCCCTGATCAGCTGATAGAGCGAGGCTCCCTCGCTGGAGGCCCCGATGGGGTCGATCCCCTGGGGCGGTTCTGCTTTGAAATCGCTTGTTTCGGCCAAGGCCGGCTCCCCAAATCAATACACGCCTTGATCGATATCACGCACGGTTTCCATAAACAATGTATGATTTAGCGCGTTGACACGCAATCTACTATCTGAAAACGTATGAAGTGACCGAAGGGATACATAAAACAGCAAGACGTCCCGCGATCGAACGAACCGACCGCCTGCCTCGACGCAGAGCGGCATGGGAGAAAACCTGGAGGATACCTATGACGAGGATTACGCTCGGCGGTGCCGTCCTGCGCGGCACTGTCTCCACTGCATTGATGGTATCGTTGATGTCCGCGTCGGCGCTCGGCGCGCCGCCGGTCGATTTGAGCAAGTGGTCGCCGGAATATGTGCGCTCCATTGCGGGCACACAGGAGTTTGATACGGCGGCCGATTGCGGCAAGGTCACCCCGCTCGACTACAAGGGGCGGCTGACCTTCTGGTACCAGGGTGTGTTCGAGGGCGACCCCGACCTGCTGCGCCAGTACTACAAGGAGTTCTTCGAGACCTTCCGCAAGACCTATCCAAACATCCAGCTCGAGGAACAGGCCCTCACCTATAACGACCTGCTCGACAAGTTCCGCACCGCGCTGCTGGGCAATGCGGCGCCAATGGCGGTCCGCCTGCAAATCCTGGGTGGTACCGAGTTCGCATCAAAGGGCTATCTGGAGCCGCTCAAGCCCGAGGATGTGGGGTATTCGACCGAGGATTTCTGGCCCGGCGCCATGAAGGCCGTGACCTGGGATGGCGTGACCTACGGCATTCCGACCAACAACGAGACAATGGCGTTCATCTGGAACGCCGATATCTTCAAGCGAGCGGGCCTCGATCCGGACAAGGCTCCGGCAACCTGGGACGACGTCGTCAAGTATTCCAAGCAGATCCACGACAAGCTCGGCATTGCCGGTTACGGTCTCGTGGCCCGCAAGAATGCCGGCAACACGCCGTACCGTTTCATGCCGCAGCTGTGGGGCTATGGCGGCGGCGTCTTTGACGAAGCCTCGGCGAGCCCGACCTACAAGGAGGTCGAGCTCAATACGCCGCAAAGCAAGGCGGCGCTGCAGGCCTCGTACGACATGTATGTTCGCGACAAGTCGGTTCCGGTCTCGGCTCTCACCAACCAGCAGGCCGATAACCAGCCCTTGTTCGTCGCCGGCCAGCTCGGCATGATGATCTCGCACCCGTCCGACTACAACGTCATGCTCGACCTGCAGAAGAAGGCGACGGGCACCGACAAGGACAAGGCGCAGACCGTCATCGACAACATGCGCTACGGTCTGATCCCGACCGGCCCCGACGGCAAGCGCGCCGTCGTGTTCGGCGGCTCGAACATCCACATCCTGAAGCCCGAATATGTCGAGGGAGGCAAGGTGGACGAGCCGGCCGCAAAGGCGATCATCTGCATGTGGACTAGCCCCGAATGGTCGCTGAAAATGGCCTATGCCGGCTCGAACCCAGGCAACCTCAACGGCTTCAAGACCAAATGGATGAAGGAACGTCTGGAGAAGATCAAGTTCCTCGATGTCACGACCTCGATGCTGCCATACGGCATCCCGTTTCCAGCGCTGCCGCAGGCCCCCGAGATCATGAACATCATCGTCCCGGACATGCTGCAGAATGCCCTGACCGGAGCGATGACCGTCGACCAGGCAGCGGACGACGCGGCCGAGAAGGTGAAGAACCTGATGGAAGGCAAACTCTAGCCTGAGCCTGACACATGATCTGACCGGCTGCACCGAGGGTGCAGCCGGCTAGCTCCAAGAAAACAAGGGCGCGCCACAGTGACGATCGTGACCGGCAAGGCCGAGGCTCGCCGAACATTGCAAACCGGCAGGTCCGGCGTGCTGCGGAGTGTGTGGGAGCACCGCGCCGACTACGCATACGTGCTGCCGGCGATCGCCGTGATGCTCATCGTCATCGCCTATCCGATCTACTACACGATCGAGCTGTCGTTTTTTAAGACGCCGCCTGGCCTGCAGCTCCGCGACAAGACCTTCATCGGCTTCGACAACTACACGGCCATCCTCACCAGCCGGGTGTTCTGGAAAGTCACCTGGAACACCCTGATCTGGACACTGGCGTCGACGTTCATCTCCTTCGTCCTGGGGTTTGCCGCCGCGCTGGCGCTCCACCGCGACTTTGTCGGCCGTGGTGTCATGCGCGCCATCCTGATCATTCCCTGGGTCATCAGCGCGGTCGCCGCCTCCTACATCTGGAAGTGGATCTACCATTCGGATTTCGGGATCATCGGCGCGGTGCTGGTCGGCCTCGGCTTGGCCGACCGGCCGCCGAATTTCATCGACAACGTCAGCACGGTGCTGCCCTCCCTGATTGTCGTCAATATCTGGCGCGAGTTTCCGTTTGCCATGATCATGATGATGGCCGGCCTGCAGACAGTTCCCGAACAATTGCTGAGCGCCGCAAAAGTCGACGGCGCCAGTGCGTGGCAGCGCTTCTGGCACGTCACGTTCCCGCATCTGAGCAGCGTCTCGACGGTGACGATCCTGCTGCTCGCAGTGGCCAATTTCAATTCCTTCATCATCCCCTGGATCATGACCGGCGGCGGGCCGTCGAATGCGTCGCATATCTGGATCACCCACATTTATGAGCTCGCCTTCGGACGACAGCTGTGGGGGGTGGCGTCCGCCTATTCGGTGCTGCTGTTCCTCATGCTGATGACGCTGGGCTACTTCTACGTCCGTGCGCTGAGCGGCAACGATCGCAAAGAGGGGGGCACATGAGCACGATCGCCGGGACAGTCCCTCGAGGTCAGGCACGTCGGCGCATGCGCGTCGACGGATGGCGGTGGGCGGGGCGTTTCTTTCTCGTGTTCATGCTGCTCTACACCGCCCTGCCGATGGTCTGGATGCTGCTCACATCGATCAAGTCCGGGTTCGCGGCGATGCAATTCCCGCCGCAATGGTGGCCGGACGAGCCGACCCTCGCCAGCTATCAGAAGCTGCTCGATCCGCAGAACAGCGTCGGCCAGGATTTCCTCCGCTTCTTCTGGAACAGCCTTTTCGTGTCGACCGCCACGACGATCCTTTCCGTGATCGTGGCTGTCCCTGCGGCCTACGCGTTTTCGCGCTTCCGTTTCCCCGGCCGGAACTTCCTGTTCTTCGCCGTGCTGCTGCGCAACATGTTCCCGGCGGTGATCTTTCTGGTGCCGCTTTTCATCCTGATGCGCATGCTCGGGCTGGTGAACACGCATGGCTCGCTGATCCTCACCTATCTCACTTTCGGCCTGCCGCTGGCGATCTGGCTGCTGAAGGGCTTCTACGACAACATCCCGGTGCAGCTCGAGCAGGCGGCACGCATCGATGGGGCAACGCGGTTCCAGGCCTTCATCCTGATCGTCATGCCGCTCTCGACGCCGGGCATCATCGCCACCGCGATCTATTCCTTCATCGGCGCGTGGAACGAGTACATCTACGCCTACACCTTCCTCTCCAAGAATGAGCAGCTGACGCTGCCGGTCGGCATCCAGCGTTTCTTCTCGGAAAATACGACGGACTTTCCGGGCCTGATGGCGGCCAGCTTCATGATGAGCGTGCCCGTCGTGGTGCTGTTCCTCGTCCTGCAACGATACTTCGTACGCGCCCTTACAGAAGGCGCGGTCAAACACTAGGGAGTTGGCTATGGCCCACGTGGTCCTGAGAGATCTCGTCAAGACCTATGGCGGCTTCAAAGCCGTCAACGACGTTTCGCTGACCGTCAATGATGGCGAGTTCGTTGCGCTGGTCGGCCCTTCAGGCTGCGGCAAGACAACGACCCTCAATCTCGTCGCGGGGCTGATCCCGATCACATCGGGCGACATCGTCATCGGCGACCGGGTGGTCAACGACCTCGACCCCAAGGACCGGGACATCGCGATGGTGTTCCAGAACTACGCGCTCTATCCGCAGAAATCGGTCTACAAGAACCTGGCGTTCCCGCTGCAGATGCGGAAATTGCCGAAAGACGAGATCGACAAAAAGGTCAGGGAAGCGGCACGGGTGCTCGACATGACGCACCTGCTCGAGCGCAAGCCGCGCGAACTTTCGGGCGGGCAGCAGCAGCGTGTGGCGCTCGGCCGCGCCCTCGTCCGCGACCCCGCAGTGTTCCTGATGGACGAGCCGCTCTCCAACCTCGATGCCAAACTGCGCGTGCAGATGCGCTCGGAAATCAAGCGCTTCCACCAGGACCTCAAGGCGACGATCATCTATGTCACGCACGACCAGCTCGAAGCCGTGACCATGGCCGACAAGATGGCGGTGATGAACGGCGGCTTCCTGCAGCAATATGATTCACCGGCGCAGGTCTTTGCCCATCCGGTGAACATGTTCGTCGCCAGCTTCATCGGCAGCCCGGCGATGAGCCTTATCGCGCTGGAAGCATCGACGGCCAACGGCAACACCGTTTTGACTGGCGCGGAGGGCTGGCGTCTCGAGCTCTCGCAGCACAACGCCCAGAAGGTTGCCAGGGCAACGACCCGGAAAGTCGTGCTCGGCGCACGTCACTCGACGATCAAGCTCCACAAGAGCGCGGTGCCAGGCAGCGTCCCGGCCAAGGCCTACACGGTGGAGCCGACCGGAGACGTCACCTTCGTGCAGGCCTTCCTGTCCGGCGCCATCGTCAATGTCAGCGTGCCGCCGACCATTGCAGTCGCGCCCGACGAGCAGATCTGGCTCGAGTTCGACCAGGAGCGCATGCATCTGTTCGACGGCGAAACCGAAATGGCCCTCAAGGCCGATTGAGACAGGGACGGATGCATGTCGGACGTGGGCGTGAATGACTACGAAGCTTAAGATCACCGCGATCAAGCCCTATCCGGTGTGGGTGGGAACGCGCAACCAGATGCTCGTCAAGGTCGAGACCGACCAGGGCATCTTCGGATGGGGCGAGAGCGGCTTGAGCGGTCGAGAGAGGGCCGTGGCTGGCGCGGTCGAGCACTATCGCGAGTTTCTCATCGGCCGCGACCCGATGCAGATTGGCCGGATCTGGCAGGAGGTCTATCGCAGCCAGTACTTCGAAGGCGGGCGGGTTCTCCAGGCGGCGATTTCCGCCATCGACCTCGCCCTGCACGACATCAAGGGCAAGGCGCTGGGGGTGCCGGTTTACGAGCTGCTCGGCGGCAAGCAGCGCGACCGCGTCCCCACCTTCGCCTCGACCGGTGACGAGGCCGAGGGCGATGTTGCCATCGAACGAGCCCGCGAACTGCGCGCACAAGGCTGGCAGGCGATCCGCTTCTTCCCCGTCGGGCAAAACAGCAGGGACATCTTCGAGCCCCGCGAGTCGATCGGCGCCACCGCGAGCATGCTGAACAAGGCGCGCGAGGCGCTGGGCGACGAGGCCGTCCTCGGCATCGACTATCACCATCGGCTGTCGGTGGCCGAGGCGGCGAGCTTCTGCAACAAGCTCGGCCGCGGCGTGCTTGATTTTCTCGAGGAGCCGATACGCGACGAGACGCCGGAGGCCTACGAATCGCTGCGCACGATGACCGACATCCCGTTCGCCATCGGCGAGGAATTTGCCAGCAAGTGGCAGTTCCTGCCCTACATCGAGCGTGGCATCCATCAGTTCAACCGGCTCGATATTTGCAATGTCGGCGGGTTCACCGAGGCGATGAAAGTCGCTGGCTGGAGCGAGGCGCACTATGTGGACCTGATGCCGCACAATCCTCTTGGTCCGGTGTGCACGGCGGCGACCGTGCATCTCGCCGCCGCGGTACCCAACTTCGCGTGGCTCGAGACCAGGGAGCCCGAAAAAAAGCTGGGTTTCGACAGTTCAGACTTCTTCCCCGTGCAACCACGGCTCGACGGCGCCTGCTATCCGGTCAGCGATCTGCCGGGGCTCGGCGTCGAGGTCAACGAAGCGGCAGTCCAGTCGGCGAGTTTTCGTTTCTGGGAAGCGCCTCACCTCAGGCGCCGCGACGGTTCCGTTACCAATTGGTAGTTCCATTTCAACCGGAGTCCAAAATGACACATACTCCCGACATCACGCGGCCGCCCAAAGAGCTGATCGACGCGCTAAGGGAGATCGGCGCCGCGACGGTTGCCGGCACGCTTGGCCACATGGGTTTCCGCAATCCGCACATGGTCGGTCCGGTGGCGCAGAACCACGGCAAGTCGATCGTCGGGCCGGCGCTGACGCTGCAGTTCCTGCCGCAGCGGCCGGACCTGTTCAACGAGGGAGAATATGCCGATCCGGAGACGCAACTACACCGGCACGTGCTCTACCACGCGCAGGCAGGCGATGTGGTCGTGGTCGACGCGCGCGGCGACATGAGTTCGGGCGTCTTCGGCGATATGATGTCGACGTATTTCAAGGGCAGAGGCGGCGCGGGCATCGTCATCGACGGATGCATGCGCGACCGGCCCAATGTCGAAAAGCTCGATCTGCCCCTGTGGCTGCGTGGCTGGACGCCCAACTACCATGTGCAGACCAGCATCTATCCCAATGCCGTCAACGTTCCGATTGCCTGCGGCGGTGTCACGGTGATCCCCGGCGACATCATCATCGCCGACGACGACGGGGTGGTGGTACTTCCCGTCGCAATGGCCGCAAAGGTAATCGAAGAAGCGAAGAAGCATCACGATTGGGAAGAGTTCTCGCGAGAGAAGCTCATGCAGGGCGGGTCATTGCAACGCTATTATCCACTGCATGACGACGCCCGCGGAGAGTACGAGGAGTGGCGAAAAGCCAACTCCAAATGTTCTTAGACACGAGGATGACCGTGTCTTCCTACAGATGCGATTTTTGCACCAACGCAGCTCGCCTGTTCTGACCCGACCGACGCTCAGGTTCGGATCAGATTCCCAGATCGTCGATGATGCGCGAGAGCGTGGTGCGGCCAAGTGCACTCATGGCAGGATTGCTGCTGCGGTAGTACCAGACCAGGCCCATTGCCTGCTGGAAGGCCCATGCCACTCCGCGCTGCCACTCGACTTCGCTCGATCCAAGATGGGTGCGCACGGTTTCGCGCCGACTGCGATCAAAAAGATGCCATGCCGCAACGAGATCCAGGGCCGGGTCGGCCGGTCCGAAGCTGCCGCTGTCGAGCACGCCCACAAGGCGGTCCCCACGCACGAGGAGGTTGGCCGGAATAAGATCGCGGTGGCTCATGACGTCGCGACCGGACGGCGGCAGTTCACGCAGCCGAGCCCAGATGCGACGGAGCCGAGACACGTCCAGGAGACCCTCGCTGTTCTTGAAACAGGTCGACATCCAGTCGTCGTGGTCAGGAAGACTGCCGCCCCTCCCTTGCCCATCAAAACGACGGCCATGTGTGTTCGCTGCGCGTAGCGACGCAATCAGCTTGCCAATGTCGAGTGCGAAGGTCGTGGAGGCAGCAAGCCCATCTTGCGTGGCAACCTCACCTTCTATCCAACTCTGCATTGCCCAAGGCAACGGATAGAGCGGACCCGGCTGACCAACCCCGATCGGTCGAGGACAGGCAAACGGAGAATGCGTTGCAAACTCCGTCATCGCGGCGGCTTCCTTGCGCAACATATTGGCGCATTCGACCGGGTCCGTTGTGCGGAGCGGGAACCTTGCCGCTACACTGGGTCCAATCCTGAAGATTGCATTGACCGTGCCGATGGCATCAAGCGGCTCGATCCGCTCGCGGCGATACTGCGGGAACTGGTCGAAGATCATCTGGCGAACGATTTCAGCATCGATATGGACCTGATCGCGGTGCATCATGCTGCTGGTGTCTCCCTGCCAATTCCTCGCCGAATAGCGGATACAAGCGTCACTTTCTTCGCTACGTGACGTCAAGCAGGCTGAGCTATTGGTGATTGACATCGTCTCTCGGACGTTTTGGCACCGAGCGGCGGTCGTGTCCCAGCGCGGGGTTAAAAGGCGATCATCGCCTTGATAAGTCCCGACTTCTGATCGGCCCAACGAGAAATATCATGCGCACTGTCCTGAAGGGTCGTCTGGTGCGTTATCAGCTTGGCCACGGGAACGGCGCCATCGCGCATTGCCGCCATGACGTGGTCGAAGTCGACGCGAAGCGCGTTGCGGCTGCCGATCAACATCATCTCGCGTTTGTGGAATTCGGGGTCGGAGAAGCTGATCTCGTCCTTGATGACGCTGACCATTACCAAGGCGCCGCCATGCGCCACATAAGCGAAAGCGGCCTCTATCGAGGCCTTGCTGCCGGTGGCGTCGAAGACAAGGTCAAAACAGTCGCCGTCGGTTCGCTGCCGCACCAGGTCGACAGGTGACACCGACGCACCATCGATAACGGGAAAGCCGAGTCCTTCGGCGAAGTCGAGCCGTTCCCTGCTCATGTCCATGATCGTCACCGCCTGGCCGGCAATACGCGCAAACAGTGCCGTACCCAGTCCAATCGGCCCGGCGCCGATGACCAGCGACCGTGCGCCGCCAGCAAGCCTCGAGCGCCTCACCGCGTGGGCGCCGATCGCCAGGAATTCGACAGCTGCCGCGTCGACAAGCGACAGTCCGGCGACCGGGTAGAGGTTGCCGGCAGGCACCAGCAATTCTTCGCACATGCCGCCGTCGCGATGAACGCCCAACACTTCGATCGATACGCAGCAATTGGGCTTGTCGTGACGGCATGCAATGCATCTGCCGCAGGCAAAATAGGGATTTACGACGACCCGCTCGCCAACCTCGATGGCGACGCCTTCGCCGATTGCGGTCACGGTGCCAGAGAGCTCATGCCCCATGATACGCGGATAGGCGAGGTAAGGATGCTTGCCTTCAAAAATGTGGTAATCGGTGCCGCAGATGCCGACTTGGCTGATGCTGACCAGCGCCCATCCGGCGCCGGGCCGGCCGGGTGCCGGGCGATCCTCGAAGATCAGTTCGCCGGGCTTTCGGCACACGAGCGCTTTCATCCGGGCCATCCTGAAATGTTGCAAAAAAAGGACCCGGCGGCTGGGATGGACCGCCGGGCCAAGGTGTGGAGCCTATTCGAAGTCCTTGACGTTCTGCAGCGTCACCAGGCCGGCACCGGTATCCACATTGGCCTCGACGGCCTCCCCGCGGATCGCCTGGACGACGGTGTCGATGCCAAGCTCGCCCATTTTTGCCGGAAACTGTGCAACGCTGGCATCTTCCGCGCCGGACTTGATCGCTTCGATCTCACCGCAGCAGGCGTCGAAGCCGACCAGGATGATCTTGTCGTTGGCAATGCCGGCATTGCTGATCGATTTGACGGCGCCCGGGATCGGCGGGCCACAAGCCGCGTAGATCGCCTTGAGGTCGGGATTGGCGGTCAGGATGTCTTCCGTCACCGACGTGCCGAGTTCGAGCGTGCAATTGGTTGCGCCCTTGCCGACGACCTCGACCTTGACGTCGCCGAGGCCTTCCATCATGCCGGTGACCCTGTCGTCCAGCGCCGGCACACCGGGAACCCCTTGCAGGATGCCAATCTTGTCGCCGCTCTTGAGAACCGTCTTCAGATACTCTCCGGCGATCTTGCCGCCGTTGAGATTGTTGGTCGAAACCAGCGCTGTCGCGCCTTTCCAGTTCGGGATGCTGTTGTCGACGAGAACCACCTTGATGCCCGCAGCGACCGCCTTGTCGAGCGCCGGCGCAACGGTCGGATCGACCGGGGTGATCGCCAGACCCTTGACGCCCTGGGTAATCATGGATTCGATCAGGGCGATCTGGCCTTCGATGTCGGTGGCCGCCTGGCCCTGGCCGGTGACCAGTTCGATTTCGGGATGAGCGGCCGCGTATTTCTTGGCGGCATCCTCCATGGTCGAGTAGAACGGCACCGGGAATTTCGTAATCAGGCCGACCTTGACCTTGTCGGCGGCCGAAGCCGGCATCGCAAACGTAACGGCGATCGCCAGCCCGGCGAACAGTTTCAGGTTCATTGGCATTCCATTCCTCCCTTGGAATTGAGGCGTCTTCCCACGGAAGTCGCTTCAGGCATTTGCGGACCGGAACGATCCCCAAATCTCGAACGGATCAGGCTCCAACGATCATGGAAACCAGCTCCTGCTTGTTGTCCCTGGTCGGCACAAGTTCACCGACCTTGCGGCCCTGGCGAAGCACCACGGCGCGATCGGCAAGCTCGACGACATGCTCCATATTGTGGGTGATCAGGATGACGGCGTTGCCCTGGTCGCGGAGCGCTGCGACAAGGTTGAGCACTTGCCGCGATTCACGCAGGCCAAGGGCGGCGGTCGGTTCGTCCAGGATCACAACCTTGCGGGCAAACACGGTCGAGCGGGCCACGGCGATGGCCTGCCTTTGACCGCCCGACATCATGGCGACGACGGCGTCCAGCCGCGGCAGCGTGACCTTGAGGTTTGTCAATAATACGCGGGTCTCGGCGTCCATCCTGCGCTGTTGAAGAAATCGAAGGCCGCGCGGGAGCCATTGCGGCCAGGCCAACTCGCGACCTGCGAAGAAGTTCTGTCCAGGCGTCAGATTGTCGAACAGCGCCAGGTCTTGGTAGACGGTTTCGATGCCGGCAAAGCGCGCATCCGCCGGCGAGCGTATCTGCGTTTGCACACCATCAAGAACAATGGCGCCGGCGTCGAGCTGATGGACGCCGCTGATGCATTTGGTCAACGTCGACTTGCCGGCCCCGTTGTCGCCGAGAAGCCCGAGGATCTCGCCGCGCCGGACCTCGATGCTGACGTCGTCGAGCGCCACGACCGAACCGAAACGCTTGGTGGCGCCATGCACCGCCAGCACAGGATGGTCGGCGATGACTGCATGGTCGACAGTGGAGGCAACGGCGCTCATGACTGCCTCCCGGCCTGCATGACGCGCACGCGCCCTTCGAGATAGTTGCGCAGCACGTCGGACTCGACCGCAATGACGATGACCACGCCGATGACGATGAGCTGGAAGAAGACGTTGACGTTGAGCAGGTTGAGCGCGTTGCGGATGACGCCGATCATGATGGCGCCGATCAAGGCATGGCCGAGATGGCCGCGGCCGCCGAGAAAACTGGCACCGCCAATGATCACCGCCGCGATCGTATCCAGTTCCAGCAGATTGCCGAACAAGGGCGAACCGGCGTCGGTGCGGCCGGCAAGGATGACCGAGCCGATGCCCGCGCACAGCCCTGAGATCACATAGACCGAAACCAGAACCCAGGAGACGGGAATTCCCATGCGCACGGCGGCATCGGGGCGGCCGCCTACGGCATAAATCCAGCGCCCCCAGACCATCGTTTTGGCCATCACGAAAAGGACCGCTGCAACGCCGGCAACCACGAAAACCGATCCAGGCAGACCCCAGACCGCCTCGCGGCCGAGCGCGTCGATCGAATCCGGCATGCCAGGGATGGCTCGTCCGTCGGCCAGCTGCAGCGCCAATCCCTTGGCGATGCTCAATGTCGCCAGGGTGATGATGAAAGGATGTGGCAGGCGGCCGAAGACGTAGAAGAGACCGTTGATGGCGCCGACCGCCGCACCGCATCCAACCATCACCGCGATCACCACGAAGGCGGGAGCACCGGCATGAAAGCTGAGCGCGCCGACGACGGAAGCCAGCGCAACATTCGAGCCGACGGAGAGATCGATACCGCGTGTCAGGATGACCAGATGCTGCCCCATCGCCACAACCGATATGACGGCGGTCTGGGCGAGGATGTTGCTGAGGTTGCGCCCCGTCAGGAAATAGGGCGACAGAAAACTGAGAATGACGATCAGCAACACCAGGATGACGACCGGACCAGCGCTCAGCAGGGCCAGGCCAAGCGCAAGGCCGGGAACAGCTTCCTGCTTCCTGGACGCCGGCAACGCGGCCTCGCCGGCAGTGGTGCCGGTGTTTCCCGTTTCAGGCAAAATTCCCCTCCCCGCCGAGGCTCGTTCGAGCCGCGTCGTCAAAAACTCAAATCGTGCCTAGGTCCTCTTCTTATCGATAAAAAACAACAGTCTTGATTGGGTCAAGTTGTTTTTTATGGATAAAGTTCATGCTAAAAAGGACAAGGTATTGTTTGGAGGAAGGTGCGATGCGAACCGACACCGTCTACAAGAAGGCCTTCAATCGAACTGCAACTATGCTGCGCGATGGACAAATCGCCGGCGAACTTCCCTCCGAAAATGAGCTGAGGCGGCTCATCGGCGTCAGCCGCACCACCGTCCGAAAGGTTCTGCAAGAACTTGTTCGCCGCGAACTTGTCACTGTACACAACGGCATCAGGACAGTGGGACGAGAGGTCGATGAAAATGACTGCTATCCCGACGCCGAAACCACGCCGCGGGCCAAGCATGTCGAACAGCAATTCATGGAGTGGATGCTGCGGGGTGACACCAGACCCGGAACAAGCATCAACGAGCTTGAGCTGGCGCGGCAATTCGGTGTTGCGACCAACGGAATTCGCGAATTCCTGATCCGCTTCAGCCGTTTTGGGCTGATCGAGAAGAGACCGAACACGGGCTGGCTTTTCAAGGGCTTCACGGAGGATTTCGCCCTTGAGCTGTTCGAGATCCGGGTGATGTTCGAGCTGCGCTCGGCGCATCTGTTTTCACGGCAGCCCGACACATCTCCCCTGTGGGACAAGCTCGCCGCGCTCAAGATTGCGCATGCCGAACTGCTGAAGCAGATTGAAATCCGCTTTCACGACTTTTCCGGCCTCGACAACCGCTTTCATCGGCTCATAAACGAGGCTTCACCGAACCGCTTCATCGACGATTTCTACGACATCATCAGCTTCATTTTCCACTACCACTACCAGTGGAACAAGCAGGATGAAAAGCAGCGCAATCAGGCAGCAATCCTCGAGCATGTTGCCTATATCGACGCACTCGAAAGTCGCGATTCCGAGCGCATCAAACAGGCCTGCGAGGCGCATCTCGCTTCGGCAAGAGCAACGCTGATGCGTTCGCTGATCTGGACGTGATGAATGACGGAAATCAGGGCGCCGTTGTGGGAGCCGACGCATCCCCTCAGGAATGCGTCGGGACAAAGAGGCTCTCAAGCGTGGCGGATTTCCGTTCCCAGCACCTTCAGGCATTCACGGATGAACGCCGCAAGCGCCGTCCAGCCTTTGGCTGAAACCATCGTCCCGTCGACATAGGCATCGGTGGGGGACAGATCGATGTAGGTGCCGCCGGCAAGCGTCACCTCCGGCTCGCAAGCCGCGAGCGCCGCCACCTTCTTGCCACGGACGACGCCGTCGACCGCAATCAGAATCTGGACGCCATGGCAGATCGTGAAGATCGGCTTTTGGGCCTCGTGAAAATGACGCACCATCGCCTGCACGCGCTTGTCGGTGCGGATGTATTCAGGGCCACGACCGCCGGCGCAGTAGACAGCGTCGTACTGGCTGAGCTGCTTCTCGGCGTCGGAAAACGTCTTGTTGATCAGAGCATTGTGACCGGGCTTTTCGGTATAGGTCTGATCGCCCTCAAAATCGTGCAGCGACGTCTTGATCGTGTCGCCGGCGTTTTTGTCGGGGCACACGACATGAACGGTGTGCCCCACCGCTTCCATCGCCTGCTGATAGACGAAGATTTCATATTCCTCGGTGAATTCGCCGGTCAACATCAGGATCTTCTTGCTTGGCATGGCGCTTCCTCTTGGCTTGTTTCAGGGCGAGGTGCACGTCGCGCCTCGCCGGTTGGGAATCGGATCGGATCAGAACGGGGCGGCGGGGGAACAGTCCTTGGCGTTGGCCCGGATAATCGGCGGCGCGCCGCGCTTGAGGGTCTCGCGGACAGCCGACATCGTAACGGCTACTCGAACGCAGGCAGGAGCCGATCCCGCGAATTCTCGATGTGCACACGCATGGCTTTTTCGGCAGCGGCCGGATCGCCCGCGGAGAAGGCGGCGAGAATGGCCTCGTGCTCGTCGAGCGCCTCTTCGGTCACCCGCGAGTGGTACATCAGGCGGAAGATGTGGAAGTGGGTATGCTGGTGGTTCAGCGTCTCGCGAATGAGCTCGTTGCGAGCGAACTCGACGATCTTGTCGTGAAAGATCGCATCCTGCCGAGCGAAGTTCGAATAGCGCAGGCGTTCGTCTTTGCCCTCCCGTCGGGTCATGACGCCAGCCGCCTCCCGCAGCACGGCAAGACGCTCGTCGTCCATTGTGGTGGTGGCTTTGGCGGCCGCGGCGGGCTCGAGCAGAAGGCGCAGCTCGTACAGTTCGTCAAAGCGCCGGCGGGTGATTTGCGGGGCGGCGCGATAGCCGATCAGGTGGGTCTTCTCCACCAGGCCCTCCCCCTCCAGCCGGCCAAGCGCTTCGCGAATGGGCGTATGCGAGACGTTGAATTCCTTGACGAGATTGTCGACGGTGATGCGCGATCCCGGCGCAATTCTCAAAGACATGAGTTGCGCGAAGATTGCCTCGTAAACGTCGCCGGCCAGGCTGTTGGCGCGCTGGATGCGGCCGGTCGCACGGGCTTCATTGTCAACCGTCAGGTCCGTGTTCTGCATCGTTTGCCTCTTGACAGAAGCACCCACTAACACGATGCTCCGCCCAATTCAATCCTATATCCTATACGATTTCATAGAGGATACGGCCTGAGAATGACCCGGAGCGTCGCGGCCGGTCTCCGGAACAAAGCCAATTGTCCTGGCTCCTCATCCGTCGTCGAAGGATCCTGCGCATGAGCTTGTTTGCAGCGGCGCGCCTGCCGCGCGAGATCCTGTTCGGCAAAGGCCAGCGTCATGTGCTGCCTGCCATTGCCGCCAAATATGGGCGGCGCGCGTTCGTCTGTACCGATGAGCGTTTCGCGTCGACATCGCAGTTCGCCGAAATTCTTGCCGGCTTGCACAAGGCGGCGATAGACACGCTGGTCTACGACCGAACGATGCCTGACGTGCCCCGCGACAGCGTCGCCGCCGGCATTGCGGAGGCGAAGGATTTCAAGCCGGACATGGTGATCGGGATCGGCGGCGGCAGTTGCCTCGATATGGCCAAGTGCGCGGCGCTGCTGCTCAGCCATGGCGGCAGGCTCGAAGACTACTATGGCGAGTTCAAGGTACCAGGCCCTACCCTTCCCGTGATCGCAGTGCCGACCACGGCCGGAACAGGCTCCGAGGTGACCCCCGTCGCCGTGATCTCCGATCCGGATCGGACGCTGAAAGTGGGTATTGCGAGCCCTCATCTCATTGCCGTCGTGGCGCTTTGCGACCCGGACCTGACGGCGACATGTCCACCCTCGCTGACGGCTATCGCAGGCGCCGACGCGCTAACGCACGCAATCGAGGCCTTCACCGCGGCCAAACGCGGTGCTGATCCGCATCTGCCGCAGCAGCATGTCTTCGTCGGCAAGAGCGCTCTGACCGATCATTTCGCGCTTCTGGCCATCAGGCTGCTCGGCCGCAGTCTCGAAAAGGCATATCGCGACGGATCGGACGAGGATGCGCGCGCCGACGTCATGATGGGAGCGCTGGCCGCCGGTTGCGCCTTCGGCACAGCCGGAACAGCCGCTGCGCATGCGGTGCAATATCCTGTCGGCGCGCTTACCCATACTGCGCATGGTCTGGGCGTCGCCACCATGCTGCCCTATGTGATGACCTACAACCTTGCCGCCGCGGCCGCGGAGATTGCCGAAGTCGGCGCTGCCCTCGGCCTTCCCCTTAAGAGCGGCGACGCCGATGCATCGGCGCACGCCACCATCCGGGAGGTGAGCCGGCTGTTTGGCGCCATCGGCATCCCATCGACCCTGGCCAAACTTGGCCTTGCCGAGGACAAGATCGACTGGACGGCCGAGCAGGCGCTCGGCATCGACCGGTTGATCAAGAACAATCCGCGTCCCTTCGACCTCGCCGCGATTCGACGGCTGGTCAGGGCTGCTTATGACGGCGACATGTCCGCCACCATGATGTGATCGACCAGGAGTTCATCCTATGAATATCGCCGCAGGCATATCCGACGAGGATCAAGATATGTTCGACTACGCCACGGCCTCGCACGGTCTCTACATCGGCGGACGCTGGCGACCCGCGTCGGAGGGCGGTGTGATCGAGGTGGTCGATCCGTCGACCGAAGCCGTGATCGCGGCGGTTCCCGATGCCACGCTCACCGACGCCGCCGCCGCCGTCGACGCGGCCGCCAAGGCTGCGGCCGGCTGGCGCGAGACCCCGCCACGCAAGCGTTCGGAAATCCTGCGGCGCTGCTTCGAACTGATGACCGAACGGGCGGAGATATTGGCTGCGCTGATCTCGCTGGAGAATGGCAAGGCGTTGCGCGACGCGCGCGGTGAAGTTGCGTACGCGGCGGAGTTCTTTCGCTGGAACGCCGAGGAAGCGGTCCGCATCAGCGGCGAGTTCGGCCTGGCGCCCTCGGGCGCGAACCGGATCATTGTCGACTACCAGCCCATCGGTATTTGCGTGCTCATCACGCCGTGGAATTTTCCGGCCGCCATGGCGACACGCAAGATCGCGCCGGCGCTCGCGGCCGGCTGCACTGTGATCCTGAAGCCCGCCAGCGAGACACCGCTGACGGCCTATGCGCTTGCTGCTCTCTACGAGGAAGCCGGCGTGCCGCCCGGCGTCGTCAACGTGCTGACGACTTCGACCCCGATGCCGGTGACGGCAGCTATGCTGGCCGATCCACGCGTGCGAAAGCTGTCCTTCACCGGCTCAACCGGCGTCGGCCGCGCGCTCCTGGCCGAGGCTGCAAAACACGTCATTTCCTGTTCCATGGAGCTTGGCGGCAACGCGCCGTTCATCGTCTTCGACGATGCCGACCTGGACGCAGCGCTCGACGGTGCGATGGTGGCCAAGATGCGCAACGCCGGCGAAGCCTGCACGGCCGCCAACAGGCTTTACGTGCAGGCCGGCATCCATGATGCTTTTGCGGAAGGCTTGAGCAAACGCATGGCGGCCCTCAACGTCGGCCCGGGCACAGATTCAGAAACCGAGTGCGGACCGATGATCAACAGGAAAGCCGTGCACAACATCGACCGGCTCGTCCAGGACGCGGTCGCCCGTGGCGCCAGGGTGCTGTGCGGAGGAGCGATTGCCGAAGGCAAAGGCTACTTCTACCCGCCGACGGTGCTTCGCGACGTCTCTGCTGACGCCGCAATGGTCCACGAGGAAATATTCGGTCCGGTGGCTCCGATCATGCGTTTCGACAGCGAGGCGGATGCCATCGCAAAGGCCAACGACACCGAATACGGTCTGGCGGCCTACGTCTACACGCGCGACCTGGCCAAGGGGATGCGCGTGGCATCGAAGATCGAGTCGGGCATGATCGCCCTGAACCGCGGCCTGATGTCCGATCCGGCGGCTCCATTCGGTGGGGTCAAGCAGAGCGGGCTGGGCCGCGAAGGCGGTCAGAAGCATGGCGTTGCCGAGTTCATGGAGGCGAAGTACATCGCCGTGACCCTGTGAGCGGACACGCCAAAGATCCGTTTCGCATTCGCGACCATGTCGTCGAGTTCGACGACATCGTCGCCGACATCGTGCGCAGAAGCGAGGCTACCAGGGCGAACGTTCCAATGGTCGCCGATGTCGCCTACGGGCCCGACGCCACCGAGACCATGGATTTGTTCTTTCCCAAGGGCAAACGAGACCGCCTGCCGGTGCACATGTTCATCCACGGCGGCTACTGGCGCATGTTTTCCAAGCGCGACTATTCCTATGTCGCCGAGACCGTCACCAACGCAGGCGCGATCGCGGTCATCGTAGACTATGCGCTGATGCCGGCCGTCAGGATGGCCAGGATCGTCGACCAGGTGCGCCGCGCCAGGCGATGGGTGCTCGACCATATGGCAGACCATGGCGGCAATCCCGACCTGCTGACCGTCAGCGGTCATTCCGCCGGCGCGCACCTGGCAACGATGCTTTTCGACAGCCGGCCGTCCGGCATCAAAGCCGCACTGCTGCTCGGCGGCCTTTACGACCTGAAGCCATTGCAGACCTCGTTCCTTGCCGCCGAGATCGCGATCACTGACGAAGACGTCAGCCGGTTCTCGCCGATCAACCACAGCTTCGATCCATCCGTGGCTGTTGAGATCGCGGTCGGCGCCGATGAAACGCCGCCCTTCCACAGCCAGGCTGCGATCTTTGCGAACCACCTGGAAAAACAAGGACTGGCTGTTTCACGCACCACCCTTGCGGCAACCAACCACATGAGCAGCGTCCGCGACTTTGGCGTGGCGGGCACCGATGCGGCGTCACTGTTGGCCCGCCTCGTGGCCGTCTGAAACCTGAAAGCGGTTTCGTGAGCCTCCCTGAGCCTAGTAGCCGTAGTAGAGGCCCAGACCGCGTTGCAGGGCCGACGCCAGATGCGCCTGCATCGCCGCCGCGGCCGCCTCCGGGTCGCGCGCCTTGCATGCCAGGATGACCTGCATGTGCTCGCGCAGCGATTGCAGCACGAGAGGCACGGTGACTTTTCTGTCCAACCGGATCAGCCGAACGTAATTGTGCAGCCGCTTGTACGAACTGTCGATCAATGGATTGTTCAGGCTGGCAATGATGGAGTGATGTAGCAAGGTCTCGAGTTGCTCGAGGTCGGCCCTGCCCCGGTCAGTGAGCCCGCTGCGCTCGATCTCTTCGATGGCCGCCAGGTGTCGTCGTTCCAGTTCCGCCAATTCCGCCTCTTCGGCTGTTTGCGCGTAAACGCCTGTCGCCGCACGCTCCAGAATGCTGCGAAACTGATAGGTCGATCTGGTCAGTTCGAACCCGGGCTTGACGAACTGGATGCCCGAGCGCGAATGGATGATGACGATCCCCTCGGCCTCGAGCAGCTTGAGTGCATCGCGCAGCGGCGCAACCGGGATTTGCAGCATCTTGACGAGATCGCCTTGCGACAGAAAGGCCCCGGCAGGGATCTTCCGCTCAAACAGCGTTTCAAGAATTCGCGTGTAGGCCCGATCGCCAAGACGTTGGCCCGCTGCTCCAGCGGGCTCGTCGGACTGATCTTCGTGCTGAGCCACCTTTTGTTTCTCCGAATCTGAAATATCTAAACATTAATCTGAAACATTACAGATCGTGCGCATCGTAGAATATCGCATGATCATTTATCAATTCACTTGTGCCGGACATGGCTGACTGGCTGCATCGCGCGGCGCGCAGCCGGTTTCCTGGGCTGCTTAGGGATCGCCTCGCGACACGGAGCGCTTTCCCTTGCGCCCCAATACATCGGGAATTCACGCAGATGTCCGGTCGATAAGGCGCTGTCCACTGCGCTGGCGTGCCGGTCGGCCGTCTGTTTTGCGCCTGGCCACTTGCCTCTTTTCCGAAACTGAAATATCTAAAGCGCGTTCTGACATATCAGAGATCTCGTATGCGCATCGCAGAGTATCGTATTACCCGCTATCAATTCGCTCGTGACCGAACCATCGGCGACAGTCAGGTTCGCATCGATACGGCTCACGTGGCCGCGCTTGAGCTCGTTGCCGAGAATGGCCTGGTCGGGCTGGGCTTTATCCAGAGCTTGTTTCATCCCTTGCCGAGCCAGGCGGAGATCGTTCGGGTCTTTGACGAGGAGGCCTGGCCCAGCCTTGTCGGGCAATCGCCTTTGGCGCTGGTACATCGGGTCCACCGGCCCCGCGGCGGGAACAGGCGCGCCTTTGGCTTGCCTTTCGAGGAAGCCCTGCAGGTTGCGTTGTGGGATCTAAGCGCAAAGCTGGTCGGCCTGCCGTTGCACGAGCTCCTGGGAAGCCGGCGCACGCGCGTGAAAGCCTATGCATCCGGCCTCGATTTCCACCTTGGCGACGATGAGTTCCAGGCATTCTTTGCCAATGCCGAGGCCCTCGGCTACCGCGCATTCAAGATCAAGGTGGGGCATCCCGATTTCGACCGGGACTTGTCCCGGCTGGAGCTGTTGAGAAAGACGGTACGGCCCGGCTCGTCGATCATGATTGACGCCAATGAAGCTTGGGGAGCCAAGGAGGCATCGGCGAAACTGCAGAAGATTCATAGCCTTGGTTATGATCTCCTATGGGTCGAGGACCCCATTCTGCGCCATGACTTCGACGGCCTTCGCAACCTCAAGGCGGCAACGCCGTGGACCATGATCAATTCAGGCGAATACCTCGACGCCGCCGGCAAGCGCCTTTTGATGCAGGCCGGGGCGACCGACATGCTGAATGTTCATGGGCAGGTGACCGACGTGATGAGGATCGGCTGGCTGGCAGCTGAACTCGGTGTTCCGGTGACGCTTGGCAATACGTTTCTTGAGATCGGCGTGCACATGGCCTGCGCGCTGCCCGAAGTCGAGTGGCTCGAATACTCGTTCCAGAACTTCGACCACCTGGTCGAGCAGACAATCGAAATTCATGACGGCTGGATTTATGCGCCCGATCGACCGGGCCATGGCCTGGTCTTGTCGGAGACTGCGCGTCTGGCCTGGGCGCGCCCTGAAATCCTGTCGCGCGAAGAACTTGGCGATGCGCCCGTCAACCCGCGGGTTGATGGGCGTCCCAAACTCGCAGCGAGCGCTGGATGAAGCGAAAGCTTGTTGGATAAAAAGGGAGGAATGACGTGCAGAAACTGAAGATATTGACTGCCATTGCGACCACGATAGTCGCCTCGCCCGTACTGGCACAGGAAATCACCGTATGGGACGTCAACGTGGACGATGCCGCCCACGCGACATACTACGATCATGCGAAGGCCGCATTCGAGGCCGCGCACCCAGGAGCAACGCTCAACCTCCTGTCCCAGCCGGACGCGGAGTACTACACGCTGCTGGGTACGGCGATCGCTTCGAAAGCCGGCCCTGACGTCATCTGGGCCAATGGTGGCGCCCAGGCCAAGGCCCTGGTCGGCGGGCTGATCCCGCTCGACGACAAGCTGCCCGACCTGATCTCAAAGCTGGTTGGAAAGTCTGCGTTCACCGGACCTGACGGCAAGCTGTACTTCATCCCGACGACGCTGCAGGGTCACGTCGTCTACTACAACAAGGCGCTCTACAAGGCCGCGGGGCTCGATCCGGAGAAGCCGCCGACAAGTTGGGCCGAGCTGACCAAGGTCTGCGACGCGTTCAAGGCGCAGGGCAAGCCAGCCTGCTTCATGATGGCCAACAAGGAAGGCTACAACGCCGAGTTCTTCCTGTCGGAGGCCGCAAACCAGTCGCTGACAGCCCAGCAGCAGGCCGATTGGCTGGCCGGCAAGCTCCATTGGTCGGATCCGCCGATCAAGGCGATCCTGCAGGCCTGGGTCGATACCGCCAAGAACGGCTGGTATCAGGAGGGCGGCAACTCGCAGACCATGTTCATGGATGAGTTCGCCCTCTTCGAACAAGGCGTCGGGGCCAACGTGATGGGGCTGCTCTCCAACGTCGCGCACTGGAAGCAGTTTGAAAAGAACATGGGCGTCGACAAGGTCGGCGTCTATCCGATGCCCTCGCCGACCGTTGCCGCCGATCAGCATGAAGGCGCTCCCGGCGTGCCGCTTGATGGCGGCGTCGGCTACGGCGTCAACAAGGACTCTCCCAACATCGATCTCGCCGTTGACGCGGTGCGGATCCTCGCTTCGCCGGAGGTCCTGTCCTATCTGGTCAACGACACCGGATCGGTGCCCGCAAACACCGAAGTCAACACTTCCGGTATCGACAGCCCCGGCCTCAAGCAGATCATGGGCTGGCTTGCAACCAGAGCCGTTCCGACCACGCACGCCAATTCCTCGGCGCCAGAGCTCGATGAATGGCACCGCCAGAGCCAGCTTCTCTACAATGGCGAAACCACGGTGGACGAGGCCGCGGTTGCTCTGGACAAGGTCCAGGCTGAGGCCAAGCCGCAAAAGTAATCTTTCTCGGTGGGGGCGCAACCATGCGCCCCCATCCCCAAGCTCAGTGACCAGTGCATGACCGCCAATTCGCTACACCAGACTGGCCAGGCCGCGCGGCTCCGTTCCCGCCGGAATAGGGGCCGCCGAGCAGAGGCCCGCGTAGCATTTCTGTTCCTGCTTCCGGCAATCCTGCTTGTTCTGGTGTTCCGCATTTTCCCGCTGTTCTGGGGGTTTGGCATCTCCCTGACCAGCGCGACGTCGACCGACCCTGGCCAGTTCATCGGCGCCGGCAACTATCTGCGGGCGCTGGACGATCCGAATTTCCGCTCCGCCATGGCCAACGCCGTCGTGGTGCTGCTTTCGGTGCCGATCTTTGTCACCATCCCTATGCTGCTGGCCATCCTGATCCATCAGGGCGTGCCGGGACGGACGTTTTTTCGCTCCGTCTATTTCTTTCCCGCCATTCTCTCGAGCGTCATCATCGGCTCGATCTTCAGCGTGGTGCTGAGCTTCAATGGCAACCTCAACGCGCTGCTGAACCTCGCGGGCATCAAGAGTGTGGACTGGCTGGGGCACTCGGCGACCGCCCTTCCGGTGACGCTCGCGATCCAATGCTGGTCAACCTTCGGCATGGGTGTGCTGATCTTCCTTGCCGGCCTGTCGACCGTTTCAAAGGAGATGGTGGAGGCGGCGCGTCTCGACGGCGCCAAGATGTGGCAAATCTGGTGGCATGTCATCATCCCCGAGCTTCGCCCGATCATCGAGTTCTCGACGGTGATCACGACCATCGGCCTGCTTACATCGATGTTCGGCCTGATTTACGTGCTGACCGGTGGCGGACCCGGCACAGCAACGACGGTGCCCGAATATCTCATCTGGGCTGCCCAGGGCAGGCTCAATCGCCCCGCCTACGCCGCGGCCATCTCGATGGTCCTGTTCGTCATGACCAGCATTCTCGCCTGGCTGCAGATCCGCATCTTGTCACGCAACGCGAATATCTGAAGGGGGCGTTGTGTCAGGAGCAGGAAAACGACAGAGGCTGGCCCTCAGGATTGCGGCGGTCCCAATGGGGCTGCTGGCCCTGAGCTGCCTCTACCCGATCTTTTTCGCGATCAACAACGCGTTCAAGACCCGCGATGACTACATGCGCGACCGCTTCGGGCTGGCCCTGCAGCCCACGTTCGACAATTTCGTCCAGGCCTGGACCCGCGCGCACCTCAACGAGTACTTCCTCAACTCCGTGATTGCGACGCTCGGGGCGGTCATCTTGTTGATGGTCGTGTCTTCCATGGCCGGCTTTGCCCTGGCGTCGCTGCGCTTTCCCTATCGGCGCTTGCTGTTTGCGGTCATCCTGTCGTCGCTGATGATCCCGGTGCAGGTCGTTCTCGTGCCCTTCATGCGCACGATGCTTGCCCTCGATCTCGTCAACACGCATCTCGGGCTCATCTTGTCATACACCGCATTTTTCCTGCCTTTCTCGGTCTACATGATGACGGCGTTCTACTCCGGACTGCCGCGCGAGCTGATCGAAGCGGCGCGGATCGACGGGGCCAGTTTGCTGCAGGTCTGGTGGCACGTGATGCTGCCCCTGGGAATGCCGGCATTGGTGACGCTGGCTATCCTCAACACCCTCAGCTGCTGGAACGACATTCTGATTTCCCTGCTGGTCATGCAGAAGCACCGCACCCTTATGGTGGGGATTTCCGCGCTCAAGGGCCAGTACTCGGACCAGATACCCCTGTTTACCGCTGGCATCGTCATCGCGGCGGCGCCGATCGTTGTTCTTTACATCCTGTTCCAACGGCGAATCGTTTCGGGGATCGCCGTGGGCGCAGTGAAAGGTTAGTCGATGGCGCGTGTCGAACTGAAACATGTCAGCAAGAGCTTTGGGTCGACGGAGGTTATCCGCGGTGTCTCGCTTTCGATCGAAGAGGGCGAGTTCGCCGTGTTCGTGGGGCCGTCGGGCTGCGGAAAATCCACCCTGCTGCGCATGATTGCCGGGCTCGAAGAGACCAGCGCGGGCGAGATCTTCATCGGCGGTGACGACGTGACCGACGCGGAGCCTGCCGACCGGGGCGTGGCGATGGTGTTCCAGTCCTATGCGCTGTATCCGCATATGACGGTGGCGGACAATATGAGCTTCGGCCTGCGGATGGCGCACCGCCCGAAAGAGGAAATAACCGACAAGGTCGGGCGCGCGGCCAAGATCCTGCAGCTCGAAGACTATTTGCAGCGCAAGCCGGCTCATCTCTCGGGAGGACAGCGCCAGCGGGTTGCAATTGGACGCGCGATCGTGCGCGACCCGAAAGTGTTTCTCTTCGATGAGCCGCTCAGCAATCTGGATGCCGAGCTGCGGGTGCAGATGCGCGTGGAGCTGGCCAAGCTCCACCGGGTCCTAGGCAACACCATGATCTATGTGACGCACGATCAGACGGAAGCGCTGACCATGGCCGATCGGATCGTCGTGTTGCGCAGTGGCCGCATCGAGCAGATCGGCACGCCCGAAAATCTCTATCAAGATCCCGACAACGCGTTCGTCGCGGGTTTCATCGGCTCTCCCCGGATGAACTTTCTGACCGCCACTGTGCAGGCGGGGGGGCGCCTTGCATTTGGCGGCCGAGAGATGGACAGCCCGGCACAGACCCCGCTTGAGCCCAGACGGAAACTGCAGCTCGGTTTGCGGCCCGAGCATCTCGACCAGGACAAGGGCATCGACCTCGAGGCAAGCGTGGAATTCGTCGAAGCGATGGGCTCCACATGCTACGTCCACGCCACGCTGGCGAGCGGCGAGACCATCATCGCGGAGCGGCGGTCGTCACAACCAAGGACCGGCGACAAGATCACCCTGCATTTCGCGCCCGCATCGGCGCGGCTCTTCAGCGACGACGGAGAACGCATCCGGTGAGCCTTCACGCGACTCACCGAGAATTAAGCGTGAGCTACTGATAGTTGGTGGGCCCGGAGGGTCAGCGTTTTCTACACAAAATCAATACGTTAGCGGATGGTTCGCCAAGCCGTTTACTTCGTATTCTCTCGTATGGTCTGGCGAACCTAAGGACGATGAACGCGACTAATTACAGGCTTCGAGGTATCGCCGATGTAGCCGCAGGTGGCCAGGAACTCCCTGGTAATGAATGAGCGAAATTGGCCGCAAGCGGACTGTCCGGCTCTGCCCAGCCGATCAAGCGGACCAGAGGCTTCGCCGAGTGGCTGAGCAGATCGCTTGGTTCATCATGACTCTGGGTTATGGTTGCCTTGGCGCCGCCGCCATTCGCACCTATGGTGCGGGCCACTTTGCTGAGAACGACCCATTGCGTTAATCTTCGAATATGCGCCATCGCTGATAGACCATTTCGCTGAGGGGGCGAAAATTCATGGAGATGCAGCAGGTCCGCTATTTTCTGGCCCTGTCCAACACGCTTAATTTCACCAGAGCAGCGGAAGAGTGCAATGTCACGCAGCCGGCTCTGACGCGTGCAATCAAGACACTTGAAGACGAGTTGGGCGGGGAGCTGCTTCGGCGCGAGCGCCAGCATTCCCATCTGACCGAGCTCGGCCGGCGCATGCTGCCCCTTCTGCAACAATGTTACGATGCTGCCACCTCCGCAAAATCTCTTGCCAAGGCAGTGCAAAGCAGTGACATCGCTCCACTCAACGTCACCATTTCCAATAGTATCAACATAGCGCTTCTGGTTTCACCGTTCACCGAGCTTTTCCGGGCCTACCCAGGTGTGCATCTCAAAATCAGTCGCGGTTCGCCCACCGCTGTCATCGAAGCCCTCAAGAACGGTGAGGTTGAACTAGCGGTTGCCGGCCCGCTGGGACAGGCCTGGGATCGGCTCGACACCTGGCCACTTTTCCAGGAAGGGATCGAGCTCGTCGTGAATTCCGATCACCCTCTTGCCCGTCGAAACGAAGCGGACGTCGCGCTGAGCCAGTTGGCCGCAGAACCCGTGCTCAGCCGCATTGACTGGGAAACGAGCGAAGATCTGTCGCGCGGTCTCGCGGCCAAAGGAATTACGCCTCGCACCACACATGAGGTTGAAACCGACCAGGATTTGCTGGCGCTGCTGGAAGCCAATGCAGGCGTTGGCTTTGTCTCGATGACGGCACCCCGCTCGCCCAACGTCCGCAGGCTCAAGCTGCGTGATCTGGATGTTTCTCGGATCGTCGCCGTCTACGCAGTCGCCGGACGACATCGCTCGCAGGTGGCCATGACGCTCCTCAACCTGCTGCGATCGACCGACTGGTCGACATTTGGTGTCAGCGAGCCCGCCTGAGCGCCGCGATCAAGTCGTCGATGTCCATCCGCCGACGGTAGTCGGGATCGACGAACCGATCTGTGATGAAGCCATCAATCCCGACAACAAAAGTGGCAGGAATCGGAAGGAACCAGCTGTTATTGCCCTGGTAGTTCGGCAGATCGAGGCCAAGGCCCATCAGCCGCTCCATTTCGGCTCCCACCCAGATCGCCAAGTTGAGGGACAAAGCGTAGCCATTGTCCATATCGGTCAGGAAAGGAAAAAGTGCACCAACCGATGCCTTCATCGCCTTCGCGAATTTGCGCCGCTCCGGCATGATCACCACGACCTGGCCGCCCAAACTCGTGATCTCCTGCTGGGCTTCGACGATGCCGATCGCGTTCAGGCGGCAATAGGGACACCAATGTCCGCGCTGAAAGGTTATAACGGCCGGCCCGTGAGCAAGGATTTCAGCCAGGCTCACTAGCCTGCCCTCGTCGTCAGGCAGCAGGAATGCGGGCATGACATCGCCGGGCACGGGCGCGCTTGCGCCTGCTCCCTGCTCCCGGAGGCGCGCTACCAGCCGGTCAACCGCGTCCGCGAAATCCGCGTTCAGTCTGCGCACTGCCCTGGCAATTACCGCCAGCCGCTCGTTGAGAGGTGCATCCAGTTCTATGGCAGCCTGGACGGACTGTTCAAATGTCATTGGCTGGTCGTCGGCGGCCATTTCTGCACTTTCGCAATTTGCATACAGCCTATCATTGAAGCCCCACGGGCGCGGCCATGCTTTTCTTGCATGGAGTCGATGCCTTGCGTGCATCGAAACCGCGGGGATTCATCTTCTGTTCGGTATTTCCGCTCGAATTGTTACATCAGCCGCGGATGTGACAGGTGCCGCCGAGGCCGCGCGCCTCGATCATCGCCACCGACAGGCCGGCAGCACATATAGCGACTTTCACAGCCATCTCGGCATGTCGCCACCAAGGATGACGACATCATGTTTTTCCACCGTCCTGGCCTACCGAGATTCAATGCAATTTGACCCGTGGCTTGGTGCGATGTGACAGGACCCCGATGACCGTATCTCGCATGGCCTTGAAGGTCCCGTGCACTGCTTTGAGATGCATCTTGTAGAGCGAGCGATACATCAATCGGGCAAGCAGACCCTCGACCCTCAGTCCGCCGATCAGGTTGCCAAAGGTGCCGTAATCGGCCAGTGAAACGAGGGAACCGTAGTCGTGGTAACGGAACGCCGGTGCCGCCTGCCCTTCGAGGCGTGCCACGATCACCTTGACCATATGATCGGCTTGCTGATGGGCTGTCTGGGCGCGCGGCGGCAAGGGATCTTCGCTGCCGGGCAATACACAACTCGCGCAGTCGCCGATCGCAAACACGTTTTCGTCTCCTATCGCCCGCAGCGTCTCATCCACGACCAGGCGGTTGATGCGATCTGTATCGAGGCCATCGAGTTGCTTCAGAAAATCCGGCGCCTTGATCCCGGCAGACCACACGACGAGTTTGGCCGGCACGAACAACTTCTCGCCAAGCTTGATACCGTCTTCCGTCACTTCGGTAACCTTGATGCCGCATCGGATCTGAACACCCAGATCGACGAGCCGGCGGGCAGAAGAGCGCGCAAGGTGTTCCGGCAATGCCGGCAGGATGCGCGGTCCGGCCTCGACGATGGTGATGCGGATCAGCCTCTCGAAATCGATGTTGTCGAGATTGTGCGAGGCGATCACCCGCATCGACTTGTGTAACTCGGCCGCCAGTTCAACGCCGGTCGCCCCGGCGCCAACGATGACGCAATGGAGCTGACCCGGCGACAGCTGCTCGTATTGAGCATTGGCCCTCAGGCAGGCATCTATCATGCGCTTGTTGAATCGGACGGCCTGGGTAGCGGTGTCGAGCGCGATCGCGTGACGCGCCGCCCCTGGCGTGTCGAAATCGTTGCTGACGCTGCCGACAGCCAGCACCAGTGTATCGTAGCCCAGCACACGTGGCGGTATGATCTGCCTGCCTTCGTCGTCGAAGCTCGGCGCAACGAAGATCTGGCGTTTGGCGCGATCGATGCCGACGACTTCGCCAATCCGGTATCGATAGTGATGGCGACTGGCATGGCCAATGTATTCCACCGCATCGGTAGACGCGCTCAGTGCGCCTGAGGCGACCTCGTGCAGAAGCGGCTTCCAGATGTGCGTGCGATTGCGGTCGACAAGCGTAACGGAAAGACGCCGCTTGCCGAATTTATGGCCGAGCCGCGTCGCCAGTTCCAGTCCGCCCGCACCGCCGCCGACAATGACCACGCGATGCAGCGAGCTATCCGCATGGGACGCAGTCTCCGGTATCGCGCGGAAAATCGCGGCATTGTTGGCGAGCACGGCTTCCGGAACCAGCCGCATCCCGGGAGTGATGATCTGCATCGGTATTCTCCGTCTTTCTTCCCGCCGCGCTCGAAGAAGTCACTCTTGCGATTCGTGGATAACGATGCCCTGCAGCATGTCGACTTCGCACTCCCACGGTTTCTCCGAGAGGACGCGCTGGCCATGCTCGTAGCCGGCCTGCCAGCGGGAGCGGATGCCGGCGCGGGTGAAGTCGATGTCCTTGGTGTGGTCTTCGCCGTCGAGGCGTGGTGAAAGCAATCTGACCAGGTGCATGACAGACGGGCAACCATAGGAGGCGAGTTCCTTGAACATTGCATCCTCGCGCCGCTCGTCCGGGACGAGCTTTCCCATTTCACGCACGACGTGGCGCAGACGATGCAATTGCTCCTGCCGGGCCACGTGGCTCTTGCCGCGGCTTGCGAATTGAAGGTCCTTTTGCCGCCCCATCACCTGCCAGATCGACTTCGGCTCGGTTGCGAGGGGCTGCCACATGTTGACGGCAAAGATCAGCGCGTCGCGCCGCGGACGCGCGTCCAGCACGACCTCGATGGGCGTGTTCGAATAGATGCCGCCATCCCAGTAGGGCTCGCCGTCGATGCAGACCGCAGGAAACGCCGGCGGCAAGGCGCCCGACGCCATAATGTGCGCCGCCGACAGGGTCATCTCGCGGGTGTCGAAGTATTTGAGTTCACTAGTGTTGACGTTGACCGCCCCGACCGTCAGCCGGGTATGGCGCCGGTTGAGATAGTCGAAGTCGATCAGGTCATTCAGCGTCCGTTTGAGTGGATCGGTCGTGTAGTAGGAGGCGTTCTCGACACCCACTTCGCGGTTCACTCCGAACATGGCACTTGGATTCGGTTCGAAGAACCCCGGTATGCCGCGCATCACGGTGCCCATGTTGGCAAAGACATTGCTTGGAACCATCATTCGGAAAAACTCGTCGAGCGGGCTGATACGGCTAACGCTTTCCCAGAACTCCTGAAGCCTCGCCAGCCGAACCGTTGGCTCGTTTCCGGCAATCAACGCCGCGTTGATGGCGCCGATCGAGGTGCCGATGACCCAATCCGGCTCGATCCCGCCTTCGACGAGCGCCTGGTATACACCAGCCTGATAGGCACCCAAAGCGCCGCCGCCTTGCAGCACCAGCACTGTTTGCCGCTGAACGGCAGCATCGGCCATATGGACGACCTCCGGCAAAGGTTCAGTGGTCGGAGGATTTCGGGTAATCTTGTTCATGGTCTTTACTCCTCGTTGCCGGTTCAATGAGCGGTCCAGCCGCCTTCTATCGGGATGATGGCGCCGGTGATCGAGGCCGCATCGGTCGAGGCCAGGAACAGGCAAAGCGCCGCGACCTGGGCTACGGTTACGAACTGCTTGGTCGGCTGGGCCGACAGGAGCACATCCTTGATGACCTGCTCCTCTGTGATACCGCGGGCCTTGGCCGTATCCGGTATCTGCTTTTCGACCAGCGGGGTGAGCACGTATCCGGGGCAAACCGCATTGACGGTGATACCCTGTTCGGCAACCTCCAGTGCGACCGTCTTGGTCAGACCGGCGACGCCGTGCTTGGCAGCGACGTATGCGGATTTATAAGGCGAGGCGACAAGGGCGTGGGCGGACGCAACGTTGATGATGCGACCCCATTTGCGTTCTTTCATGGCCTGTAGCGCGCGCCGGATCGTGTAGAATGACGACATCAGGTCGATCGCCACGACTGCTTCAAATTTTTCGATCGGAAAGTCATCGATCGGTGCGACATGCTGGATGCCGGCATTGTTGACGAGGATGTCTACCGCGCCGAACTCGGCGATTGCCTTGTCCATCATCGCGGTTATCGCGCTGCCCTTGCTCATGTCCGCACCGTCGTAGCGAACAATCACCCCATGGTCCGCGGCAAGCTTTGCCCGCAGCAACTCGATCTGACCGGGATCGCCGAAGCCGTTCAACACAATGTTGCAGCCCTTCGCAGCGAAGGCCTCGGCGATGCCTTGGCCAATGCCGCTGGTCGAGCCTGTGATCAGTGCCGTCTTTCCTCTGAGCATGGTTGTTTCCTACGGTTGAAGCTGCAGCCGAAATGGCCTGCAAACGGCTGCGAGCAACGGGCCTTAGCACCCGGGTCTCGACTTCTGGGCCAAGTATGGCGGTTGGCTCGGGACAGCGGAAATGCCGTTGAGACATGGATTCGATAGCCCACGGTCAGATCGTCAATCTGTCGCCTGGGATATCAATCGCCGGATCGGGTTGTTTGACGTTGGGGCAGCTAGTAAGATCACCCGGCAATGCGGCTCGTGCCGTATGCCAGCCGCTGGGGGAGCGCGCAGTGGAGATCAGCCAGGTCAGGTATTTCTTGGCCGTCGCCAAGGAACTGAATTTCACCAGGGCGGCCGAGCTGTGCAACGTTACGCAGCCGGCACTGTCGCGCGCAATCAAGCTGCTCGAAGACGAGTTCGGCGGCGCGCTTTTTCACCGTGAGCGACGCTTTACACATCTGACGGAACTCGGTCGCATGGTCGAGACCTATCTCGAAGGCGTTTTTGAGAACTCCCGGCAGGCAAAGCAGATCGCCGAGCAATATGTGCACCTCAAGAAGACGCCTCTCCGGGTCGGCATCATGAGCACCATTGCTCCGGATGAAATCATCGAACTCATTTCGTCCGTGCGCACGCACCATCCTGGTGTGGAGCTTCATCTTTGCGACGCCGATGCACCGAGCTTGCGACGGCGGCTGCTTGGAGGCGACCTCGAGGCGGCAATTTACGCGTTGCCGTCAAACGCGCCCGACGAGGAGGTTCACTCCTTGCCCTTGTTTCAGGAACAGATGGTGATGGTCGTTCATCTCAACCATCGCCTGGCCAACCAGCGCAGCGTGCGGGTGACGGATATGAGCAATGAGACCTACATCCACCGCAACAATTGTGAATTTGCCGGTTATGCCGATGCCATTCTTGCCGAGCAGGGCGTCACGGTCAGTCCCGTTTACTGGAGCGATCGTGACGATTGGACACTCGCGATGATCGCCGCCGGGCTTGGTTTCGGATTCATGCCCGAGCATACCGCCAAGCACCCCGGAGTGGTGCCGTTGCCGATCACCGATCCGGAATTCTGGCGCGAGGTCAATCTCGTCACGGTGCGCGGCCGCAGGCATTCGCCGGCAGTTGGCGCACTCGTGCGCGAGGCCACGCAGAAGAAGTGGTTCGGCGAGCGTGCAAAGGCGTTATCCGCCGCGGAATAGCCTCTGCGCAAAGACCTTCTTTCCCAGGCCAGAGCGAGGGATCTCCGGCGCATGTCCACGCTCAGTTCTTCCTGATCGTCGAGGTCACGGACTGGATGACCTCGGTCGCCATCTTGAACTGCGGGGCGCGGTCCGTGATGCCATGACGCTTGGCGATCCAGTCGAAATCGCTATAGGCGGCGTAAACCGTGCCATCCGCGGTCTGGTAGACCAGCACGCGCACCGGCCAGTCGAGACCGGCTTCGGGATTGGATGTGATGAAGGTTGTGCCGAGCGCCGGGTTGCCGAACATCACCAGCCGCGATGGCCTGACATCGTTGCCGGCATTGTTGCCAAGCTTTGCCTGGTCGATGACGCCGAAGAACTTGATGCCTTTCTTGAGGACATCCTTCTTGATGCGGGCGACGGTTTCAGTGACGGAATAGTCGCTCTTCACCGTAACGACGCCGTCCGAAGCGGCAGCCGGGACGACGATCGCCACAATCATGGCGGCGCCGGCAAACAACGTTTTCAGGTAAGTGGTCATGTCAGTCTCCTTTGTTGGATGGTCAAATTTCGGATGCTAGATCTTTGACGTTTGCAGCATGCGCGCGATCACGATCGCACCGGCAAGGACCGTGGCGAGCACCGCCACACATGCGGTCCAGCCGATCCGGTCGTAGATTTGGCCGATGACGAAGCTGCCGGCGAGCCCACCCGCATAGTAGGAGGCGAGGTAGATACCGCTTGCGGCGGCTCGGTCGCGCGAGGCGGTCCGGCTGACATGCCCCGTGGCTATCGCCTGCGCCAGGAAGGTGCCGATGGCGACCAGTGCCATCCCTACAAGAACGATCGGCAGGCGGGGCACGATCAGCAGAAGCAAACCCAGGACCGCCAGCGCAAGCGTAACGCTGATGCCGATCCGTGGGCCAAGGCTCGCAGCGACGCGCCCGGCGAGCGGCGTGGTCAGCATGGAGGGCAGGAAGACGAAATACACCAGCCCCAGCGCCATCGGCGACAGTGATAGCGGCGCGGCGACGAGTTGGAAGTTCACATAGGTGAACGTGCCGATGAAGACGAAGAGGATCAGGAAGGCGATCACGAAGCAGGCGCGCAACTCGGCGCTTTCCAGCGGGCCTTTCCAAGTCGTGTTGGCGAGACCGCCCTTCGCGTCGGCGCACATCATTGCGGATGTCCTTTGCAGCGTGAACCAGACAAGAGCGGCACCAAACAGATTGAGGGCGGCGAAGGTCAGGAAGTTGGTGGAGATGCCGAACGTGTCAGCAACGGCGGCCGACATTAGCCGTCCGAAGAAATTGCTGGCGACATTGCCCGTTACATAGGCAGCGAGCGCACTGGTCGTCTGCCGTGCGGAGAAATGTTCGGCCAGGTAGGCCATCGTCAGCGTGAACGCAGTCGACATGCATAGGCCTTGCGCTACGCGCAGCAGGGCGAAGACGACTATGCTGTCGGTCTGCGAAAGCAGTGTCGTCGGGATCGCCAATATGGCCAGGCTGATCCAGATGCCGTTGCGGCGATCAATCCCGCGCCCGAATAGGGCAACGGCGATACCTGCCACCGCCATGCCGAATGTGCTGGCGTTGACGGCGAAGCCCATGGTTGCACGGCTGACGCCGAATTTTATCACCAGTGAGGGCAGTATTGCCTGGGTGGCGAACAGATCGACAAGCGTAAGAAATGCGATCAGCGCAACAAGGCCAAAGCGCCAACTATCTGTGGCCACCGTGTGCAACCGCGCCGTCTCTGTCTGTTCACTGGTTGTCATGACGAGGCTCCGTGGCCGGACGTCCCCAGGTGATCACCTGAGGACGCGCTTTCGGTTGCTGAGGTGGGATTGTTCGCCGAAATGTTCGGATCACATCATGTGGTCGTCGGGCATCGCGGGCGGCAGGACGTCGGCGGAATAGAGCACGGCGGGCACCTTGCCGTTGTTCTTCCACCAATGGGCGAGCTGGCCGAACTCGGCGGTCACATCGCCAGCCGGGTGCTCGATGCCCACTTTACAGGTGCTGCGATATTCGGTGATCGAACCTTCGACGATGAGGATGTTGGCCGGGCGCAGATTGTGCTCATGCCATGGCACGACGCCGCCGGGCTGAACGACGAGCTTGCGAAGACGCAGCATGTTACCTTTCCAGGCCTCGCCCTTGCTGCTCAGATCGATGGCCGAGAGAACCGTGTCGACAACGCCAACCGGTTTGCTGGGATGTTCCTGGATATCGGTCGTTGCGGCCTGACCGGCAGGGCAGTCGCCGGCGAAGGCCGGAGCAGAGGAAAATGCAGCGGTTGCCGAAAGCAGACCTGCCGCAAACGCAAGGGTGAGTTTCTTGGTAGCCATCTTGTATTTCTCCTTTGTCGGTGCCCAAACGCGGGAGGCGGGGCATGACGGGGAGAGTGACCGGAGCGACCAGAAAAGAGAAATGCTGACTGGCTCTCAAATCGATACCTGAAAGCTATCGTCGAACGTCGCGAGAGCATAAAAAAGCGCACGACAAGACTTATCGCGCGCTACCAGAATTTGATCGTTTTGCTTCAGGCTGCGGTCTTGTGGATCGCCTGGACTATTGCGCTCTCAGGCCAGCCATGCGCCTTGACGCTGTTCACGAAGGCCGACGCCGCGGGCGAGAACCTGCGCCCCGCGACGACGACCAGAGACACCTCCCGCCAGACTTCGGGGTCTATAACCGGCCGGACCTGCAGGCCCGGGATAACTGCGCTAAATTCAGGGATGAAGCAGATTCCGAGGCCCCCCGAAACCATGTTCTGGATCCAGTCCTCGCGTTCGCTGGCATAGGAAATCCTGAGCTTGACGCCACGATCATTGCAAAGACCAGCAAGATGATCGCGATACTCGCAATTGAGGCGCCTGAGATAATTTTCGCCGTCGAGTTCGGAAATGGCAACATTGTCGTTGCGGGCCAGTCGATGACCGTTGGGAAACGCGAGGACAAAGCGCTCGCGATAGAGCGGTGTGACGTCGAACCGGTCTGGGAAGCTGTCGCTCGACGCCATGATGGCGACGTCGATCTCGCCAGACTCCAGAAGTTGCGAGAGCGATGCCGGCACGCCCTCAACCAGTTGCAGCTGGATGCCCTGCTGCCGCCGGTTGAAGTCAGTCAGCAAGCCGGTGAAGCGACGGGGCCCGATGGTGCACATGACGCCAACCTTCAGGTTGGCGTTTTCCAGGCACAGAAACCTCGATGCCTCCCGCCGCACTCCAGTCAGTTCGTCGAGGATCTGCTGAAAACGGGGGCGAAGCAGCACGCCCAGGTCGGTCAGGTGGGTCAAGCTTCGTTCGCGGCGAAACAGTAGCCCTCCGACCTCCTCCTCGAGTTGCTGGATGGCGCGGGACAGAGCCGGCTGAGTGACGTTGCACTTTTCGCCTGCGCGCGTGAAATTTCGCGTCTCGCACACGGCCAGGAAGTAGCGGATGTGGTGAATGTCCATGCCGATTTGTCCCCAATTGCACGAGGTTGTTCGCGCTTCGGAGACTGCCGCAAGGCTTGCTTTGGCGCCAATGCACTGCGGCTATAAAGTCGATAGCGGTCCGTCATGGCGCCGCGACAGCGCGCCGCGGACTGCTTGCGTTGCGCAGCAGCTGGCCATCACAAAAGACGGTGGCGAGCAGACCGCTCGCCATCGTGACATCATTCCTGTGTTGCCCGGCACGGTCGGTGCACCTCAGTTGGCGCCGCCAAGCGCCAACACATTGGCGCAGAACGCTGCGTGCGGCTTGCTCATGGCTGCGTCATTGCACATCTTCATCATCTTGTCCCGATCACCCCGGGGCGCAGCTCGCCAAGCCTTTTTGAAACCGGCCATCGGCTTCATCGTTTTCATGCCGGCATCGCTATAGAATGACGGCAGCGACGCCAGATCGCTGAAGGCATCGGCGGATGCAGGCCCGGCTAAAAGAGCGAGGGCGAACGCCCCCAAACAGACATTTCGTATTCTCATGACAAGCTCCTCTTGGTGCTTAAGGACCTGCCGGCGACCGTAGTGGCGCCAGCTCCAGTGCAAGATCGCGGGATACTCGCCAGCCTCGCAAACCTTGCGGCGCGGAAGAGATTGCCGCCAATGCAATCTGCCTATGGAGTTCATGCCACCTTGGCATTTCGCCAATGAAGGATCATGCGGCAGTGTCTCCATCAAACGCCTCGCCTGGCGTTCTTCGGGAGGAGACTCAAAAGATGCAAATCCAGGCCGCAACCAACCAAGCCTTTATTGCCGGTGCGAAACTGGTGATTGAAGACCGCCAGCCGATCGACATTACGCTGGCAAGCGACGCACACGGCGCATTTGTCTGGGGCGTGCTCGATCGCCTGCTGGATGAGCCTCGCCTTTCCTTCCGCACCATCACTGCATCCGGTTTCGGAGGCATGGAGGCGGCGGTTCTTGCCTACGGACTGGCTCTGGGCGGCAGGCGTGGGGCAAGGACCGCGCTCACCAATTTCTGGCGGCGCGTCAGCCATGCAACGATGTTCGCGACCGTTACGGCCAATCCGCTGAGGTCGATCCTGGAACAGTCGATCGACATTGACGAGTTGCACAAGAAGAACTGCCCGTTGAAGCTCAACATCCTGGCTTCGAACGCCCGCTCCGACACCGTCACGATTTTCTCCGGCGACCAGTTGTCGATCGACGCGATCCTGGCGGGAGCGACAGTCCCATTCCTCTTTCCGGCCGTGGAAATCGATGGCGATCCATATTGGGGCGAAGGCGATTTTTTGGCCTTGCCGCCCGTGCAGCCGATCGAGGGTGGGCAATGGCTGATTGTAAGCGGCAAACCCTCCACCTGCATCACGCCTTGTGCGACTTACCGTCCCGCCGCAAATGCCGTGAACTCTGTGTCTGTCCACACCATCTTCGACAGACACAGAACAAGTGCTGCCTTGTTTGCCAGGCCTTGGACCGACTGGGGAGAATTGACCGACATGCGTGACCGCGGACGGCAGCAGGCCGAGGACTGGCTTCTCGCCGACCATCCAAGCTTGAGCGAAAACTCAGTCGTCCACAGCAAAAATCTATACGTCTAGGCGCCTCCCTCCGCCTAGTCGCGCCTGCTTCGCTCCGCTCACGAAGTGCAGGCGCAAAAGCCCTCCGGTTCCTCGCCGGAGGGCTTTTGCTCGTCATCCTCCTCAACATAGTGACCGCGTATCAAATCCATGCCGAGACAGCATTTCAGCTTCATCGCGCRTTCGACGACACTGCTTGCAGACAGGCCGCCAGGTCAGTCTTCCCTCGAAACGCAACCAGGAGAAACGACCGTGATCAACACCAAGACCCTTATCGGAACGGCCCTCGCGGCCGCCACCTCGCTTGCCGCAACTGCAGCCTATAGCGGCCCGGCCGCTCAGCCCAACTTCTCGTTCGAGAAGTGCTACGGCGTCGTCAAGGCCGGCCAGAACGACTGCCAGACCGCGACGCACTCATGCGCGGGCACCTCGACCGCCGACAACCAGCCGGATTCCTGGCTCTACGTGCCAGCCGGAAGCTGCGCCAAGATCACCGGCGGCAGCGACAAGCCGAAAGCCTGACCGACGCAAACTTCAAGCCAACCCCTTTGGAAAGGAGCAGACCGATGTCCCATGCATTTCAGCCCCTTACGATCCCGGCATCCGCGGGCATCGGTCTGCGCTCTCCTCACATCAGCGAGATGCTGAGCCGCAGACCCTCCGCCGGATGGCTCGAAGTGCATGCCGAGAACTATATGGGCGACGGCGCCGCCGTCGAGGAGCTTGAACGGCTGCGCCAGATATATCCGCTGTCAGTTCACGGTGTTGGGCTGTCCCTGGGCAGCGCACAGGGGGTGGACCGCGATCATCTGGAAAGGCTGCGCAAGGTCTGCGAGCGGTTCCAGCCTGATCTCGTTTCGGAGCATCTTGCCTGGAGCGTTGCCGACGGCGCCTATCTCAACGACCTGCTGCCGCTTCGCTATGACGAAGAGGCGCTGGCGATTGTGGTGCGCAACGTGGTGACCGTCCAGGACACTCTGAAGCGGCAGGTGCTGATCGAAAATCTGTCCGCCTATGTCGCGTTTGCGGATTCCTCCATGAATGAAGCTGAATTTCTGGCCGAGCTGGTGGCGCAAACTGGCTGCGGCCTGCTGCTGGACGTCAACAATGTCCAGGTCTCGGCGCACAATCTCCAATACGACGCAAAGACCTTCATCGACGCTTTGCCCGCCGATGCCATCGGTGAGATCCACCTTGCCGGTCACGCGACCAATCAGGTCGGCGGCGACACCGTGCTCATCGACGATCACGGCTCTCGTGTGCCGCCAGTTGTCTGGGGGCTCTATCACCATGCCATCAGCCATCTCGGGCCGCGCCCTACGCTGATCGAATGGGATACCGACGTTCCGATTCTCGACGTGTTGCTCGGCGAAGCTATGTGGGCCGACATGCTCTCCGCTTCGATTATGTTCAGCCGCAAGCTGGCCGCAAGGCAGACCGTCCCAACCATGGTCCTGCCAGTGTCCAGCCTGCCAACTTTCGAAAGCACGCGAACCAGCATGCCTGTGCTTGCGGCGTTTGCCGCTGCCAGAGCCAAACCGGCCATGCACATGGCCTTGCCGACAATCGAGGGAGGATATCATGCTGCCGCTTGAACATCTGCAGACCATCGTGGCGCGGTCGGTTCTGGCGATGGAGCCTCTGATCGACGCGAAAATGCTGACCGCTGGCAAGGCCGACCCAATGGCTCGCCTGCGCATCTACCAGAACAACACGCGCAGTTCGTTGACCGCCGTGCTGATGGCCGTCTTCCCTGTTACGGCCCGCCTCGTCGACGAACGTTTCTTCCGCTTCATGGCGAGCGAGTTCATTCGACGGCATCCGCCGGCGGAGTCACGCCTGGCGCGTTATGGCGCGGGCTTCCCTCGCTTCCTGAAGACCATCGACACCCTGTCCGACATGCCGATCGTCGCCGAGACGGCTCGGCTCGAATGGGCCATTGCCGAAGCGCTCGATACAGCTTCGCTGCCGGCCCGCAGTCTCGCCGAATACGACAGCACCGACCTTGGACTGGCGCCGGATATCCTGCTCCAGCCTTCACTGCGAATGATCGTCTCCCCCTGGTCGATCCTGTCGGTATGGATGGAGCATCAACAGGAGACGGCGGTCGATGAAAAAATCACCTGGACAAGGCGCCCCGAACGGGTGGCGCTGTGGAGGTCGGGGAACTACGTGCGGCTTTTTCTGCTCGACCGCGCGAGCTTCGCCTTCTGGCATTCGCTGAAGCACGGCTTCGGCCTTGAGCATGCCACTGGCCGCGCCTTGGCGCTCGACCCGGCCTTCGACCTGGTTTCAGCGCTTGTGCGTCTGTTCCGCGACAGGCTCGTCACCGACGTGCGCGTCCCGCTGCACCCTCTCTCAAACTGAAGGAGACGATCATGACTGCGATACCGGAATATTCCACGCCCCGCCCTGCCGGCCTTGTTGGTCTTTACCGACGAATGATCAAGTTGCCGGAGCGTATCCCATTTTCGCTGGTCCAGCTCGCAGCTCGAGTCGCGATTGCGCATGTCTTCTGGCAGTCCGCACAATCGAAGCTGGCGTCCTGGCCGGTGACGCTGCAGCTGTTCGCCAGCGAATACAATCTACCGCTCATCGATCCGTCGATCGCGGCGCCGCTGGCGACAACAGCAGAGATCACCGGGGCGGTGTTGCTTTTCCTGGGGCTGTTCTCGCGTCTCGGCGCGCTGATGCTGCTCGGCGTCGTTTCGGTTATTCAGATCTTTGTTTTTCCGGAGAACTGGGCCGAACACCTGCTGTGGGCCTCGCTGCTGCTTCTCGTGCTGACCCGTGGCGCCGGCGTCTTCTCGTTTGACTACGTTGCCGACCGTATCACCAGCCAGAGTAAGTGAGGAAACCGCAAGCCATTACGATGCGAGCGCCGGTCTTTGATGCAGTCGCATTTCCCTTACAACAGCCCACTGCCAGCGCGTTCCAAGACGATGTCGTTGCTGTCGGGGGGGGAACGGAGCCCTCGCGCGTCCTGGACGCCATCTCACTGCGGGCTTGCACAAGATCGCCCTCTGCGCAATTGATCCCGCCTTGCATGCGCTCCTGGGGTGCGCAATGCTAACAGGATGGTCGGAAGGAAGTCGATGTTGAAGCGCCTCGTGGCAACCTGTGTGATAGGGTTGTCGGCGTGTCCCGCGTTAGCCCAACATCAAATGAACCGGGAAGAGACCATCGCGCAAGTCGCGGCAGATATAGCGTTTATCGAGGAGACGCTGCCGTCATATAGGATTTCCAACGGCGAAATCGCTCCGGAGGTTCTGCGAGAGAACCTTCAAAGGGCCGTTACGAGGGCGATGGCGCTTCGCGATCGACTTGCTTCCAATCCCTACGTTCGCGTTTCGGGGCTTACGATAGGATACCCCGCCGGCTTGACCATCCAATTGTCGTTCCCCGATCAAACTCCCTGATTTCGCAGCCGCAAAAGCCTTGTTGGGCCGGTGTTTTCGCAAAGCGGAAGGCGATTTTGGTTGGACCCCATACAGTGCCGCTTCCATGATAACGCAATTGAGACCTGAGCAGGCCGCATATTCGATGGGCCAACCATGGATCAGATGAGTGAAAGAAGGACCATGACGATCCCGAGCGCAGCCACGTTCCATACGAGGGAGCGTAAGAGAAAAACCCCTGCTGCGTATAATGCGAGATAGGCGATACGAGCCCAAAAATAGAGCTGAACACCCCACTCGGTCATCCAGCTGTGCGTGGCTGTCAGATGTGCGATCAGAACAGCTGCAGCGAACAGAGGAAACGTCTCGACGAAATTCTGCAGCGCTCGGGCCAGTCGGCCCGCAAGCCCGGTCAATTCTGGCACGGCCTCGTCCCGTGAGCCGGCCGTCCAAGCATAACCACGTTGCAGGCTTGCAGCATGCGAGGCTAGGATAATTTGCACTAATCCCAGCCCTATGCTGAACGCGAGCAACTTGAGCTCAAGTGTCATTTCGGTCCTTCACATGCTTGATGCCGCGCCTGCGGTGACGGCTATCATATCGTCCCCGCAACTCAAGGAACAGACGCGGCCAAGGCTTCGCACGCAATGGTAGGACGTGAGTTCGGCACGGCTGTGAGAGACCGCCTCGCCATCAGTCATGCTTTGGCGGCACCAGGGCTTTGCGCAAACGCGGGGCTACAAAATCAAGAAAGAATCGCATCTTGAGTGGCAAAAGTCCCTGACCTGCATGGACGAGACTGACCGCCATGGGTGCCGGTTCGAACTCTTCAAGAACGGCCACCAGCTTTCCCTGTTCCATCGCCTTTGCCGCTTGATAGGAGAGGACCCTGGTGACGCCTACACCTGCAATGGCAGCGTCGATCGCGGCTTCCGCGGTATTCACTGACAGGCGTGACCGGATCGCTACGGTCTGCTCAGCGCGTGAGATTGGCGTGGCAAAACGCCAGGACGTGGCGGACGCCACAACATCAAACGTGACGCAAGAGAGTCCGGAGAGATCGGCCGGCGTCCTCGGCAGGTCGTGGTCGGCAAAATAGGTCGGACTGCCGCAAACCACACTGCGCACGGATCCTACCCGCGTCGCCACCATGCTGCTATCTGGCAAGGGGCCAATCCGCACAGCCATGTCGACATGATCGTCGACGAGATTCACATTGCGGTCTGACAAAACCAACCGGACATTGATGTCCGGAAAGCGCGCCAAGAAATCATTTATCGTCGGCAACACATGTAGCCGCCCGAATACAACGGGTGCCGTAATAATCAGATCGCCCTTTGGCACGTTGTATTCGCCCGAAGCAGTTCGCTCCGCCTCGCCCACCTGCTCCAGGATTCGCCTGGAGGCTGCGACGTAGGCGGCTCCGCTCTCGGTGAGGATAAGTCGGCGTGTCGATCGGACGAGCAGGCGGGTGTGGAGATAGGCTTCCAATTCCGCCACCTTGCGACTGACAGTTGGAAGCGGTGTTCCAAGTTTCCGCCCTGCTGCTGAGAGACTGCCGGTTTCGACGGCGGCAATCAGAATTGACATGGCTTCTAGGCGGTCCACGCGCAAGCCCTTCCATATATTGAGAGGTCATATCTCCTAGGTATCCAATACTCTCACCACCTGGAAGATAATAGATAGCTCCTGTCGCATCGACATCATCGAACAGGAGAGGCTTATAAAATGTCCCGCATTGCCATCCCGACCCGTGAAGCAGCCCCGACCGCCTCGCAACCCATTCTAGACGCCGTGAACAAGCAGCTTGGCGTCGTGCCCGGCCTTTTCCGCCTCGTATCCATAAGCCCTGCAGCTCTGACGGGCATGACCAGCCTGTCTGGTGCGCTCACCAAAGCACTGGACGTGAAGACCCGCGAGCGCATTGCATTAGCCGTTGCCCAGGTGAACGGCTGCGACTACTGCCTGTCCGCTCATACCTATCTCGGTCTTAATCTGGCAAAGATCAGCCCCGAGGAGATCGCGCTCAACCGCAAGGGCAGGTCGAGCGATCCCAAGGCTGACGCGGCGGTGCGTTTCGCGGCCAGGGTGGCGGTGACCCGCGGCAAGGTAACGGACGCCGAGATTGCCGCCGTGAAATCGGCGGGTTTTACCGAGGCTCAAGTTATCGAGATTGTCGCCATCGTAGCCGAGAACTTCCTGACCAATCTCATCAACAATGTTGCCGGGACCGATATCGACTTTCCCGTCGTTCTCGCCGCCGAAGCTGCCTGACCGACCCCGCTCCACATTACGCCCGGTCCGCCGCCTAGGGTGGGCCGGGCGATTTCGGATCTGGTCTCGTGGAGGCTCCGGCAGCGGCGGTAACGATGCCGTGAGGCTGTAACGGTCGGTTCCCATGGGGCGAATAAGAGGCCGTCTCCCTAGCGCGCCATAGCGCGCTTTTTTCGAATAGTGCCGAACCTCAGGCACACCGCCCAAAGAAAGGTATACCGGGAATGCATCTCAGTGGACTCGTCACGAGAACTAGACTCTTCTCGTCCACCACAGCCGGATGGGCGCCGTTGCCGATAAGGTTGATCGTGGGCTTTGGCTTCCTTGCCCATGGCTATGCCAAACTCAGCAGAGGGCCGGGAAGCTTTGGCGTCGTGCTTCAGACACTCGGAGTCCCTGAGCCTCAAGCGCTAGCATGGTTGACAACGCTGGTTGAACTTGTCGGCGGCGGTGCTGTCTTGGCGGGCGCATTCATTCCACTCGTTAGCGTGCCGATGGCGATCGTGCTTTTGACTGCATTGTTCACGGTCCATTCCCAGTATGGGTTCTTCTCGGTGAAGTTTGCTGAGGTGACGGCCGAGGGGATCCGGTTCGGGCCTGTTGGCTACGAAATCATCCTGCTTTACCTCGCCGGCCTTGCAACGCTTGCAGTAGGCGGTCCTGGCCGTTTGTCGCTTGAGACGGTCTTGTCTCGACCCAAGGGAATCGAGCGCTCGAAATGACCACCCTTGCCCAACCCCAGCACGATCTTTCGGCAATTGAGATCGACGCCTTCGAAGACAGGATCTACGCCTACAACCGGGAAGCTGTAGGGCGTGATGACGCTCAGGGCCTTGGCTTTGTGATCCGCGACGCGGTTGGACGCATCGTCGGCATTGCAACGGGATTTTCATGGGCAGGCACTTCCGAACTCAAACAGATGTGGATCGACGAGGCGCATAGGGGACGTGGCTATGCGCGAGCGTTGTTGAACGCCTTCGCGGCCGAGGCCGAGGCTCGAGGCGTTCGTCGGATTTGGGTGCAGAGCCATGATTTCCAAGCGCCAGGAATGTATGAAAAATCCGGCTTCGTGCGCGTAGCTGAGTTTGCGGATTGGCCCGAGGGACACTCCAACGTCATTCTCTGCAAAATACTTGAAGAGCCGACTGCAACCCAATGACCACCATCCGAATTGCGCAAGACCCTGACGCGGAAGCACTACCCGATATCGAACAGTCCGCGGGTGAAGCTTACCGTGGGGTCGAGGAGCTTGCCTGGATTGCCGATGACGATAACCAGACCGTCGAGCGCCACCGTGAACTCATCGCCAGGGGCACGTGCTGGGTCGCGGCGGAGCTCGACGACCCGCCGGTCGCATTCCTGAGCGCGGAGATCCAGGATGACACATTGCACATCTGGGAACTTGCCGTGCGCCTTGATCGACAACGCTCGGGTATCGGACGCGCCTTGCTAGAAAAGGCCGTTGCGGATGCGAGGCGTCGTCGCCTTGTCGCTATTACCCTGACGACGTTCCGAGACGTGATCTGGAACGCGCCATTTTACCAGAAGCTGGGCTTTCGGGTGATGGATGACGCGCAGGCCGGAGAGCGGCTTCGACAGGTGCTGCGCCGAGAGGTCGAACACGGAATGCCGGCAAGCCGACGTTGCGCCATGCGCCTTATGCTCACTGAAGTTTGAGCTTACTGGCAACTCAAACTGGGCTCTACGCGGCAGAGTCGAATGTTTCAAGATTTCTGGATCTTCTGCGCCGGATCGCCTCGGCGATGAACAGGCGAGATAGGGCGTGGTAAAGCGGCTCGTTCGAAATCAATCGCGCTGTCCCATAGCCCAGCATCGATGCGCACATCAGCGCAATGACATTGTCGTGGTTGCCGGTCATTTCGAGGATAATGACGAAGGCCGTCATCGGAGCCTGGACAACGCCGGCAAAATAGCCAGCCATGCCAAGCAGCGCAGCGGTGCCGGTGGCGGCGCCGAGGAGTAGGCCAAGCGCGCTGCCAAGGCCGGCTCCTACGGCTAACGATGGCGCGAAGATGCCGCCCGGAATGCCCGAAACCATCGAGAGCAGGCCAGCCGCGAATTTCTCAGCAAAGAAAAACGCCGGCAGCGGCGTGCCTTCGATGGCTCCCCGCGCCTGAGCATAGCCGGTGCCGAAGGTGAGGCCATTCGAGGCGATCCCGATGGCGGCCACCGCCAGCCCGCAAATGCTTGCCACAACCATTGTGCGCCAGAGCGGCTGCAACGCGTTCCAGCGCCGGATGCGGCGCATCGCTTTCAGCGCCAGCAGAGAAAATAGCGCGCCGACACCGCCGCCGATGATGCCGCAGGCAAGCACCAGCGGCCAGTCGCTGGCAAAGGAAACTGTTTCTTTGGCGACGCCGAAGTATGTGTAGTTTCCGACCAGGCCCAATGATGCGAGTCCAGCGAGGATCACCGCCGTTAGCACCAGCCCATTGGTGCGGGATTCATAGGCGCGGCCCATCTCCTCGATAGCGAAGACAATGCCGGCAAGCGGTGTGTTGAAGGCAGCCGCTATGCCGGCCGCGGACCCGGCCAGGATCAGTCCGCGCGCCTGCCCCATGCCGCCCCAGCGCGCGACCTGCAGCATCAGGGAGGCGCCGACCTGCACTGTCGGTCCCTCGCGACCAATTGAAGCCCCGCAGCCTAGACCGACGACGGTGAGCGCGATCTTGCCCACCACCAGCCGCAACGACAGGATGTGGCCGCGGTCTTCGTCATCGCGCAGATGGCGCGCGGCGATCGCCTGCGGAATGCCGCTGCCCTGCGAGCCCGGAAAGAAGGAATGCGCAAGCCAGGCGCAGAGAACGAAGCCGAGCGGCGTTAGCACCAATGGCAGGTAAAAGCGCCAGCCGCTACCGCTGTCGATAACGGTATGGAATAGCGCCTGTGCTTGGTCGGCAAGGATCGCGAACAGCACGCTGATCAGCCCGATCGAAATGGCACCTGCCCAGAAGACAATGCGCGGCTGCCAGACGCGTCGCGAAACCCACATCGCCTGCGAGCGCCGCAGCATCGGATGTCGTCGCGATAAGCGTGCCATGTTGGGTCCCTTCGTAATAGACCCGGCCTAACACACCCACCGAGCCGATCAACCTTGCGAAGCAAAAGCTATGGCTGGCGAGGATCAGCAACCACGGCAGTGACATGGTCTCGATGGCGCAGGATCGATCGGACATCCCGCCGGCGCGCGTGCCGGCGGGATGGAAGCATTGACTGGGCGCGATGACTCCTCACATCGCCATTTTTTCACACTCGGCCTGGGCCTTCTTGGTCGACGTATCGACCATGTAGGTTTTGCCCTTGGCGTCGGTCATCATCATCATGCAATGCTTGATCGGCTTGGCCATTTTCATCATTTCGGCGCTCATCTTGGCGTCCGGCATCATGGTGCCCATATGCCCATCGGGCATGACGGCTGTCACTTGCCCGCCCTTCATCATGGACATCGTGCCCATTGTGTCTTCGGCGAATGCCTGCGAGGCGCAAAGAGCGGCAATGCTGACGGCGACAAAGATTTTGAACGAATGCATTCGGAATACTCCCATTTTTTGAGGGGCAGAGTTGCCCCATTCTGGGCTTCGCTGGAAATTAGGGTCAGTTACATCGACACGAAGATGTGATCGTATGGCGCCTGTTTGCTGACGCGGAAGGCGGGACTGCGGACTTAGAGACCAGTCGATTCCGCCGTCATCGGTATGTGCCAGTCATACTCCATCACCGCCTTAGCAAATGCGGAGATGGCGGGCGAAGGCAGGCGATCCGCGACGGAGACCAGTGACACCTCGCGCACGATCTCTGGGTCGACGACCAGCCTGTGGCAGACGCCCGGCTGGCTGGCGGAGAATTCCGCGATGAAGCAGACGCCCATTCCCGCGGCTACCATAGCCAGGATCCAGTCCTCGCGCTCGCTGCGATAGGCGCTCTTGATCTCGAAGCCGAGGTTTTGGCAGAGCTCGTCGATGCGATTGCCGTATTCGCAGTTGATACGTTCGAGATAGGGCTCGTTGCGCACGTCCGTCAGTTGCAGCGTGTTCCGCGTCTCGAACGGATGCCCGGTTGAGAAGGCCAGCCCGAAGCGCTCCGTATAGACCTGCTCCGCCCTCAGCCGATGATCGAACGGCTCCGGGCGCGCCAAGAGCGCGATGTCCAGCTTGCCCTGTAGCAAAAGGTCGGTGAGGTGGTCAGCGGCGCCTTCGATTACGGTCACCTCGATTCCGGGAAACCGCTCGCGGAATGCATTGAGGAAGCCGATAAAGCGCAGCGGTCCGATAGTGCACATGACACCGAGCGTCACCGGCGCCGTCTCAAGCGACAGAAAGCTTCTAGCGGTGCGCCTGGCATGCTCCGCGCGCTGCGCGATCTCGTCGAGATGACTCCGCATCAAGCGACCGAAATCGCTGAGCTGGACATGGCCCTTGTCGCGATGGAAGAGCATTCCGCCGAGTTCGGCTTCCAGTTTCTGGATGGCGCGCGTCAGTGCTGGCTGAGTGACATGGACCAGGTCGGCCGCGCGGCGGAAGTTGAGTGTCTGGCAAGCGGCCAGGAAGTATCGGATTTCGTGCATTTCCATGGCACACCCCGCTTGATGCTGATGTCCGGTATGCATCACCGCAATTAGAATTTGGCATTATCGGCGACCCCTATCCTTAGGTAAACTTTCCATGCGCGTCCATGGCGAGCCGCCAGGCTGGGTATTGGGCGTGCCGCCAAAGGGCGAGCAGTTGGATCGAGCCGGAGGGATCAGCCAATGCTGGAGCGCAATCAAGAAAGGCAGCCGGACCAGGAGAAGCTGGAAGCGCTTCTTGGAAAAATGGTCGGCGATCTGGGCGCCATCACCACGGGCGCTGCGGTGCTGCTGGGAGACAGGCTCGGCTTGTTTTCGGCAATGAGCGGGGGCAGCAAGATGACCGCTGGACAGCTTGCCAAAAAGACCGGCACGCAGGAGCGGCTGGTCCGCGAATGGCTTTCGGCGCAGGCCGCCGCCGGCTATGTCGAATATGACGAGGCCAGCGACTGCTTCTACCTCAGCCCCGAGCAGGAACAGGTCTTCGTCAACGAGGACAGCCCGGCTTTCATGGCCGGCGCCTTCGAGGTCGTCTCGGCACTATGGCTTGACGAAGAAAAGGTGCGGCAGGCCTTTCGCTCGGGCAAGGGGGTGGGCTGGCACGATCACAGCGCCTGCCTGTTTCGCGGCACGGAACGGTTCTTCCGCCCCGGCTACAACGCCAATCTGATCGGCTCCTGGCTGCCGGCGCTCGATGGCACGGTCGAGAAGCTGGAGCGTGGCGTAGACGTCGCCGACGTCGGCTGCGGCCACGGCGCATCAACCGTGCTCATGGCCAAGGCATTCCCGAATTCGCGCTTCACCGGCTTCGACTATCATGCCCCGTCGATCGAACGGGCGCGCGCCGCCGCCAAGGAAGCCGGCGTCGCCGGCAACACAAGCTTCGAAGTGGCGGCGGCCAAGGACTTTCCAGGCACGTACGATCTCGTCGCCTTCTTCGACTGCCTGCACGACATGGGCGATCCGGAAGGTGCTGCCAGGCATGTGCACAAGGCGCTGAAGCCGGACGGCACATGGATGATCGTCGAACCCTTCGCCCATGACAAGCTTTCAGCGAACCTCAATCCGGTCGGCCGCATCTATTACGCCGCCTCGACCTTCATCTGCACACCTGCCTCGCTATCGCAGGAGGTTGGGCTCGGCCTCGGCGCCCAGGCGGGCGAGGCCAGACTGCGCAAGGTGGTTACGAGCGGCGGCTTCCGCCGCTTCCGCCGCGCCACCGAGACGCCATTCAACATGGTCCTGGAGGCCCGACCGTAAGCCTGGTCGATTTGTCAATTTGGCTATGGATTGGAGGAAGGCATGACCGCTTGCAATGTCGTTCGGTTTCGCACCAAGCCCGGCAAGGAACAGGCCTTCATCGACGCGCACAAGAAGGCGAGCCTCGACGTCAAGGGATTCCGAAAGGCCGAACTGATCAAGACAGGTGACCGCACCTTCTGTGTTGTCGGTGAATGGAATGACATGGACAGCCTCGCGGCGGCGCGGCCGCAGATGATTGGCCTTCTGGATACAATGCGCGACATGCTGGAGGATCTCGGCGGCGACCTCGGCGTGACGGATCCCGTCTCCGGAACGGTGGTTGTCGAAATCGGGAGCTGAAGTGGTCCAGTTGCAGGCTTGGTGTGAACCGCTCGACCACCAATGTGGGGGCCTTTCCATCAAAGTCAGCGAACGACGCACGAACTGCTGGAGCGCGACCAATCTTCGGCGTATAACTAGGGCCAATCTTCGGAGGACGAGCCATGAATGCAGTGCCTCAATGGCGGCTCGCAGGCGACTGGTTCGACATCTGCAGCTGCGATATCCCTTGCCCTTGCGAGTTCGCCCAGCGGCCAACCGGCAATCACTGCCAGGGCGTGCTCGCCTGGCATGTGCGTGAGGGTCAGTATGGCGGCGTGAAGCTCGACGGCCTGACGCTGGTGGCGCTCGGCGAGTTCGAAGGCAATCTGTGGGCCGGCGAGGCAAAGGCCGTGATGGGCATGTATCTCGACGAGAAGGCTGATGAGCAGCAGCGCGAAGCCCTGCAGGTGATCTTCGGCGGCCACGCCGGCGGCTGGCCGGCGGGCTTTGCCGCCAATATCGGGGAGATGCGTGGCATGGAGTTCGTGCCAATCACTTTCGACGTGGCGGGCGACCTGGCCACCTGGCGGGTCGAAATTCCTGGTCTCGTCGTTGGACGCGCAGAGGCGCTTTCCGGTCCGACCACACCACCCGGCAAGCGAGTGCAGACGATCAACCCGCCGGGTTCGGAGGTCGGCCCGGGCCAGGTTGCCACCTGGGGGCGTTCTGTCGAAGTGAGCACCAAGGGCTTCGGGCTCGACTGGACTGGCACGGCCCGCTCAAGCAAGCACATTCCGTTCGACTGGACCGGCCCGAACTAGGGCGTGACAATGGCTGACGCGTTCCCCAGGAAGTCGCGGCGGTTCACCCGGAATCTGCGCGGGATCCCGCTCGGTCTACTCGCATCGCTCGTCGGGCTGACAGCAGCGGCGTGGACGCTCACCCTCTACCAGACATTCAGCATGGATATGCCCATGGGCATTGCCGTGCGCGGCGGTATGGAGGGTATGGAAGGCATGGCTGGCATGGCGATGGCCGGAATTGCCGCCGACGACTGGTCATTTGCCGGCGCCGCCGCTTTTCTTGCTGTGTGGACCGTGATGATGGCGGCTATGATGCTGCCAGCCGCGGCGCCCATGATATTTATGTTCGCGGCGGCGCAGGCTAGGCGCGAACAACATGTGGCCATCCCGACGTGGACCTTCGTCGCGGGCTATCTGCTCGTCTGGGCGGGGGCGGGCCTTCTCGTATATGTCCTGGTCCAGCTCGGTAGCGACGTTGCAACGAGCCTCGATCCGCCCCAGCGTGCGAAATGGGCACCGCTCGCGCTCGGCGCCACGCTTGGCATCGCCGGGCTCTATCAATTCACGACCCTCAAGCACATTTGCCTCAGCCATTGCCGTTCGCCGCTCGCTTTCGTTGCGCAGCACTGGCGCGACGGGCGTGTTGGCGCGCTCAAGATGGGGCTGCGCCATGGTCTCTATTGCTTTGGCTGCTGCTGGGCGCTGTTTGCCGTGCTGGTCGCGACCGGCGTGATGAGCGTCGCCTGGATGTTGCTTTTGACGCTGCTCGTCTTCGTCGAGAAGCTGCTGCCCCGTGGCCGCCGCTTCGAAGGTAGTTTGGGGATTGCTTTGGTGGCCCTCGGGATCGTTGTATCGCTCGGGGCGATCGATATGCCTTGGATGATCGGCTAGACGAATAGAGGCATAAGCATCTCAGCTGTGCATCGGGGTGATTCCATGCTGTATTTGGGCGACGCCGGTGGGAACCGGAGTGAGTTTCTTGAGCGCCGCGTGCGAGTCCTTTTCGTCCAAGTCCTGAGTGAGAAGTTGGAAAAGCTTTTCATACTTGTCGGCGATATCGGGATCGTAGACGGCATGCCCAACGTTCAGCTGGCCGTAGATTCCACCATCCGTCCAATTGGTTGAACCAGTCCACACAGCCACTGGCTGCAAGGCCCCGTCTGCGCCCCTCTTCAGCAGCACGACGAACTTGTCGTGCATGATCGCCCCCTGAGGGTCGGTCCTCCTGGGTTGGGTGAAACCCAGATGCGCCGCTGCGATCGCGGCTTCATTTTTCTCTCGGGTCTTGTCCTTCTCGCCCTTGTCTCGCGCGTGATAGACAACCTTTACCTCCACACCGCGCTGGTGCGCATCGTGCAGGCCTTTGAGCAAATTTGGCTTTTGAAACTCATAGATGGCCGCGTGCAACGCGAATTGCTCGTCACTTGCCTTTGCCATGAATGCAAGGATGGCCTCCTCCAGTCCTCTTGATAGCCAAACCAGGGCGTCAGGTATCTTGGAAGGGTCATTGTTTCCGAATTTTCGAACGTAGACCTCGCTGGCCGCCGCACCTCGGTTGAAGAACACAGCAGTGTGCTCGTCGCGGGAATTTTCGGCCTTTACCTCGATGACCGCACCGCCGCTAATCGCCTCGAAAGACCCAGGCTTCTCCGCCTTTCTTCCTTCGCTCAGGATATCGGCAGCGGAGCCGTAGCGTGCGATCGCTCTATAGCGGTAGCGCTTGCCAGCCTCTATCGTATAGTCACCCCATCGGAATGTCTGCAGCGGCGCTCGCGCCGCGGTCACAGATTTCGGATCCGGGTCTGAAGGAAACCGCAGCATGTTGGGCAACCAGCGGCGGTCCCCGGTATCCAGGTCGGTGCGTTCGATAGTGAAGCCCAAGCAACCTTGGCGCTTTGCATCACTTAAGTCCATCGCCAGCAAGGCGTTGCTGGTGCCTGTGATGACCCGCAGCGTCAAACCGTCTTTAGAAGCCTTTGCGCGCATACGATTCCCTTCTTTCCGGTCACTCAACGTGACCGCAGAATTTTTATGAGAAAGAAATGCGGGCGGTCGCCAAGCGAAGCAAGTAGAGTAAAGTATGGTGACGCCTCCCAACTTTGAGAGTACATCTCAATTGCTTGTCATATGCAAGCGTTTCAATTGGGCATGACGAACAGAGATGCTCGGAGAATACGGAGCGCTTCGGTTCAAAGGGGCGATGGTCTAGAAGACGGAGGCACCGAAATGTCTGCTGCGGCAAGTCAATTCGTGTCGGAGAAGTCGAAAGTCGCTCAACCCCGAAGTCACCGCAAGGCTCAGGGCTGCACCTCCTCGACGTAATACTCGTAGTTACCAGCGCTTACAATTGCGTGATCCGGCAACGACCCCGCCAAGGTCTCACACTTCGCGGACGAGCTGCACTCGTCAATTGTGTCGGCCACGTTATCAAAGTGCGACATCTCGTGTATCACGATGCCCGGGCGCGAGTCGACGCCTGTATCAGGTGTCGTCCCTGCAAAGAACCTATTGCAAAAGTAGACGTTATATGGAGTTTTCTTTATCCCGTCACTGGGACTATCCACCAGCGCGTAATCTTGGTCGGCGTCAGCTGATGCGGGGCACTGGCAGTGTGCCGAGATCACGCCGATCAGCAGGTGCGATCGTATTGTTTGCAGATTTGTTTTAACCGTAGAAAAGTTGCTGTCATTATAGGAGCCAAACCATTTCGCATACGTCGCGTTGGGTTGCGGAAGAGCCATGTTGGTCAGCGCGTTGTCGATCCAGGCATGCGAGCTATCGATAGCGCTTTGAACTATCGGCTGCTGGTCCGCTGAGCAGTCGACGAAGCCAGCCCAAGCGTTTGCTGGCAGTTGAAGTGTCAAGCACAGTGTCGCGGCAATGAAAGCTGTCCTCTTCATCGTGTTGCTCCGAATGGCAGATCAATGTCCACCACATTGTACATCACGTTCTTCCGTTGACGAGAAGATTCTGAGCATGAACGGCCTGTCCTTCCGCCGGCTAATTGTATACGGAGCAGTTGCGCTGCAACATTTGGGGAGTGTGGAGGAGGCATGGCCAAACGATCGACCGCATTGCGAAAAATCAAGATCATGATTTCCAGCCAATGCAATCGAGAATTTCCTCCTGGCGGAAGGACTTTGACAGAAATACGCCGGGACATGCGCGACCGTCTCGAACGCTATAAACTCCTCGGCAACAACGTCTTGGAGGTCTGGATCAACGAGGATTCCCCGGGCCGCGGCACCGACAAAAACAGCTGGGACGCCTGTCTCGCAGAGGTCCGCAAGGCAGACATACTCATCGTGCTCGCAACCGGGCACGGAGGCTGGGCGCCATCCGACGGCGATATCGGCATTTGCCATGCCGAGTTGATGACCGCCCATAACGCAGCGCCTGCCAAGATCAGGCTCATAAAGCTTGAGGGCACCGCGCCGCTCAAAGATGAGCTTGCGAAGTCAAACGAACTTTTCCGGCGCTACGTGGACCGGATCAATCCTTTCCGCGTCTCGGTCAGAACCGAGCCGGAGCTGATGAACGCCGTGGATCAAGCGGTTGCGGATGCGATCACCTCGCTGGTCGGCTTGGGCGTCCGCGAGGCAGTCAAAGGCGGCTTTGCCCAGGGCGACGCGCTGGAGTGGAGCAGGCTGTCTTTTTCCGATCGGATCGCGCGTATGCGCGCGACTATGGCCGCCGCTCTGGTGGAAAGCGGGGGCACGCAACACGCACCAGACGAAGTGATCGCCACTATCGAGGGTCGATCGGTAGTCTTGCATCTGCATGCGGCGCCGGCCAGCCTGGCGATCGCGGCGAGCCGCGAAATGGTTGGGCGTCCTTTTCTCGACGATCATCGCAGCGTCGCGGATTATCCGAGAGGCGCCGTCGGACCAGTTCATGTCATCGGCTGCCACGGCAGCGCAACCGAGGCCCAGGCGCGCACCATGCTTGGCTTTCCCGACGCGACTTTCGTGACCCCTGGTTTCGGCATCTTCGCTACCGATAACGTGCAGCAGATCCAGTTTGCACTGCTTGGAAACTGCCGCGACGACACAACCACTCGAAGCGCGATCCACCGCTTCCTTCAATGGCTCAAGGAGTCCGGCGAGGATACGCTGGCAGTGGAGCGCGCTGCGAAGCGGCGAGTGATCTCAGAGGCGATCGCTGCCCAAATATCCCGTTAGGATGAGCTCAGCCGCCTGCTGCCTCATTTGCGGGGTGCAGCGGTATCTTGCTCGCACGGGGATGTTGGGCCGATGTCGAGCGCAGACAGGACCGGTGTGGGGATACACGAATGCCATTGCTCTTCTGCAACATCGCATGGATGGACCATTATTCGGGGAGGGATCCAAACGATCCACCCAAGGGCGGTGGCGGTTTCCCGGTGTCGGAGGGATATTGCGGCGAGGAGCTGAACTTTGTCGCGTGCGAAGACGGTTACGTCTACGGCCACTTCGAGACCATCAAGGGGGAGGAGGACCGACAGGTCAACATTGAGCGCCTGGGAGCGGGACGCGACGACGACTTTCTTGATGGCGTAGACATTGTTTGGACGGCTCCGGTCGGCGGCAACGATCCGCGCTGTGTCGTTGGATGGTACCGGAACGCGCGCATCTATCGTCCTCGGCAGATGTTCAACGACCAATACCCCTCAGCCCAGCACATGGTGGATGAAATCAAGAGTTTCCGAGTGAGAGCAAAGGTCGAAGATGTTCGGCTCTTGCCTTTCAGTGAGCGAGACAAGACGCTTGAGCGCGGGCCTGGCTGGAGCGGCCAAACCAGTTGGTGGTACGCGGAGGATTCGACGAACCAGAGGGCGCGGAACTTTGTCCGTTCCGTCAAGAGGCTTCTTGACGGCGCTCCCAATTCCAACGGCCGTAAGCGACCCGTCAATCGAAGGAGGGGGCGAGCAGGAGAAGCCGCATCGAGTGCATATTCCCGCTACGTCAGGGAATATGAGGCTATCGTCAACCCCCGGCACAACGAACTGCAAAATCGGTTCAAGGCGTGCTTGAAAAAGCTTTTTCCCGACGGTGTCTTCCCACAGAGCTTTCGCGACGACCTGCGCTACATCGATGACAAAGGCGAGGATGTGATGGCCGAGATCAAGCCCACCGAACCGGCGACCGTGAGGTTCGCAATCCGGGCTGCGATTGGACAGCTCCTCGATTACAGGCAGCACCAATGCTGGACCGGCAAGCAGTTGATCGTCGTCGAGACCGAGGTGAAGAATGCCGACGATCGGGCGCTCGCATTCGACAATGGATTCGGCCTAGCGTGGCCCAACGAGAGTGACGGCTTCACATTCGCGTGGCCGCGCGCGCGGGCGAAAACCAAGACTTAGTCGGAAGATTCTGCGCCAACTCTCAGCTTGGTTAGGCCACTCCAATGTCGCTTGCAGCGTGCCGGCAAACTAGTTGGCGTCTATCAGCCGCTGAATATACTTCATTGGGGTTTCTACCGCTCCCCTGTCCGGCACGACGAGCCCTCGGGACACCAGCAGGTTCGCGACGGAGAGGGCAAATGTCATGCAATGTTCCTCGCCGAGCGAATACTGCTCCAGAACCACATCCTGTCCGGTGCTGATGCCTAACGCGGCGAGCGGACTGACCGTCAAGGCAAACGCCTTGTCGAAATCGGCCTGGTTGACACGCGTATCGAGGCACTTTTGCTCGATTGCGGTGTACATTTCATGCTTGAGCAGACCATTCACCGGACTGCCGAAATAGGACCAGACAGCGGGCGTTACGCCGACACCGGCTTCCACGGTGTGGCCGATCGCGACGAAAGTGCGCTCTCCTGTGTTGGTGACCCTGCTGTACGCAACAAACATATGGCCGGGCAGCCCGCTTTTGTCGGGCGAAGGCCGGGCGCAGAAGGCTATGTTGTATTCTCCGTCCGCATCCGTCTGGTTCCTCAGATCGACTTCCTTGGCAACGGCCTGGGAGCCAAGAGCCAACAGAAACATCAATGGAACCAGTATCTTCATTGTGCTCTCCTTTGATCTTGCTCGACCGAAAAGGTGATCGGACCTGCTTCCATCAGTATGCGCTGCGGCAAATCTCGCTGGTCGCGCGCGACTCATTCAAACCTCCAGCCGCACCGCAAATCGCGGACCGGACTCCTGCCAACGGGATGGATCGCTTATTCCCTTGTCGGCATCGGGGACGTCGGCCCTGGGTTCATCATCGAAGGTCGCCCTGGGCATCACATAAGCCTCCTCGAGCATCGAAGCTGGAAGGGAGTGAGCGATTTGGGTGCGCGATCGATATGTCGCGCGCCTTCTGTTTCCCCTACCGACGATCGCAGCTTGAGAAAATGCCTTGCGCCGTGCGAAATCAAAGCCATCGCGGACCCCGCCGAACACCAATATCCACGCGGCAGTCGGTCGGCTCTTTACCGCCTATGACGGGTAAATATTTGCGATCTCTACGCAATCAAGCGTTGAATCGATTCATCAGCGCCGACAAGTCCGACACCAGGACCGTCAAAAAATTACGCTTTTGATTTTAAAGGGAAATTCGCCACAAAAAATATTTTGAGGTTTCACCAACCATCGAGAACAATCGGACGATTTTTGCAGCTTGTGGCGTTCGACAGCGCGACTTAGTTCGTCTCGAAAAGTACCGTCACTGCTTCAAACAGGTGCATTTTTTCGTTGCAGAATCAATGGTCGTGGCAGGCCCCGAAGGGACGTCGTCTTTTCAACAAAACCCCGAGGATGCTCGAGACGTTAGCGTAGCGCCCTGCCGTCGCCTAGGCTTGCGCCTGATCGTAGGTTCGGCGGCGGCATCGTGAAAGCGAGCCCGCGCGCGTTGCCATTCGGCCCCCGACTGTCTGACCGCGTCTGTAGTCTCTCGATCCCTACTCGCTCTGTTGGAACAAGAGCTAACTTACGAACTTGACATCGTCTCCAGGGCTGCCGTCATCACCCGCCTTCGTGGTTCGTAGGTCGACGCTGCGCGTTCGCCCCCCTCATGGGCGTTGTGAGCCCGCTGATACCGCCTCGGCCTGTCGTCGCGTAGGCGACTTGTGATAAGCTTATTGGGGCATGGTTGCAGTCGCTATGCTCCGCGTGATGGACTGCTGCAACAACTCTTGGGGTTGAGATGATGCGTCTTGCCATATCGTTCGCATTCATCGTCTTATTGGTTTCTGTGGGACGCGTCGCGGCCCAAAATCTCTCCAACCTAGATGGAACCTGGATTTGCCAGTCTGGGTGCGGTTGCAGCCCTGCGTCTCCCCACCGCTACGCGTCTATTTCCGCCGCCCACGGCTCGGCTCGCAACGAGTGCGGCCAGGAGACAGCGCTAACCGGTTCTGGAGGACGCATACAGGCCATCGGTTGGGGAGTGGGGGCGACTGTGAGTGCGGACGGAATCTCCATAAACTGGGATAACGGCTCTGTGTGGACGCGCCTCTCGCCAAACGCATCGGAGCTTGAAATTAGGATGGCCTATTGGGAGAGCCGGGCCTTCTACTGCCCCTCACCCGCAGCAGCCTTTCCCTCGAAGGAGGCCGAAAGCGGCGCGCCATCGTGCGACGACGGTGACTCTGTCATGTTCAACGCCCTTCTCTGCCGAGCGGGCGACCCTAGAGGCTGCAACGCCATTGGACTTTCGCAAGACGACACCGGTCGATTTTGGAGGTCCCCAGAGAAGCGTCGAACCCATCCCGTGGAAGCTGTCGGGCTCAAAAGCGGAGAGACCACCTTTAGTGGTGACCACGCTGCGGGGCTTTTCCTTTACTTCGGGTTCAAGGGCGATCCGAACGCCTTTAGGCGGTGGGTCCACTGGATCGACTCGAACGAGCGATGCTTGACGTTTTGTGGCCCCATGCCGGTCGGTACGCCTAGGTACTGCAAAAATGACCGCTGCGTATTCAGGATCGGGGATTGCCAGACGCTCCTCCTGCTCGCGAGCAGGTTAAACGTCGCCCTACCCTTCTGTTTGGACAGCCCGGCGGGAACTATACCGACCGTTGCCAATATGGCCCACGCGATGAGGAACGCTTACGACCAGACTGTCGGAAAGTTTCCGGTGCAGCCCCCTGAGTTAAAAGCCTTGAGGGATAATTTCGAGAAAGCATTGAAAGCGTACGAGGACGCTATTGAGCCGATTGACCTCTTGCGTACTAAGCTTGCGGCGGAGGTGGTTCAACGACAAAACCTGCCTCAGATCGAGAAGGCGTTGTCCGGACAATTCAATGACCGTGGGTTTCCACGACACAACGCGCTACTCCAGATCATGATGCTGCAGGACTGGGGCTCAGGAACCAACTGGATGAGCAGCGTAGCCAAGAGCGCAGTAGAGAGTGAACCCCTCAACCCGTTCTTCCAGTATGTGGCACACCGCCGGAGTAACAAGGACAGCATGCTGCCTCTTATCCTTGCCGAGTGCCCATCTGCTGCGATGGATCTTATTCATCCGCATCTTCGGCGACAGTGGTCATGGGAGCGCGACACGGCAAAGAAGGAGTGGACTGATACCATGTACTGGGACTGCATGTTTATCGCTGCCATGTACACGGCGAATGACACGACTCCGCCCGATGACAATTCCACTGAGGAGAGCCTTAGGTCCGAATTGAAGAAGGCGTTAGAGGACTTTTCCGACAAGTTGGGAAAGGCTCAGCATCTCCTGAAACAGATCATTGCTCTAATGGACCCGACCAATCCCGTGATCGAGTCATTTAGAAATGAGCTGGAGCACCCAGATCCCCTTGGGAGAACTGAACAAATACTTAACCAGTTGAGAGACCTTCCTCACCCAGGCAAGGTAATTGATGATTTAGGGTGGCATCTTTGAGGGCCTTAACTCACGCGGCGCACTCAGAAAAACAGACGATGCCCTAACCGGAGCAGCCGGTTGTAATGATGGTAGCGGCCACCGCGAAAATATGGATCTTGCGCATGCTGATTCCCCCTCCATGTACTGAACGTCAAATGCTTTGCCCCCGCAAAGGCGCTGATTCAGGCGAGGCTTGTGCGTCAGGTCAGGCATATTGTCAGCTCTACATTTGCGTGATTTGATGGCTCTAAACTTGGGGGGAAACAATGGCGTTGTGCTGGATCTTTAAAGAAGCGGGTTGCATTGGTGATGACCGGCACCCAATCGATCGAGAGATTCGAAATTTGGCCGCCATGGGTTGGGGGGACCGAGTATCATCGGTCAAAGTAGTGTCCGGCGTCTGGCACTTCTTTGAACACATTGACTACAAGGGCCGAACCAGCGGTCCCCTGGGACCCGGAGAATACCAAACTCCCGACGAATTTGGTCTGGCAAACGACACTATGTCATCGATCTATCTGGCCGGAGAGTAGAGCCGGCGGACACGAGGTCAGGCATGTTCCGCGCATTGACCACAGCCAGCACTGCGAGGACTTCGGCTTGCGTGACTGCTTCGCTGGCCAGTCGGCCTACAGTTCGATGTTTTCGATGATGCCGGCCTCGCCGTCGCGCGGCGCTATGCAGCGCAATCGCGATGAGGAGGAGCTTGCGACCCTTCTAGCGCAGTCAAGAGCATGCGTGTCCGGGCTGTGGCGCGAGTCCACGCACCAATGATACCTCGTTAAGCGGAGCGGCCTTTGTTTCCAGAATGCCTCTAGGTCAGCAGAACCTTCGACGCCGCAAAAATTGCCTCTTCGCCAGCTTGCTGTTAGTATCCCCGGAGGGGGAAAGACACCATGGTTGAAACAACCGATGTCAAGAAAAGAAGATGGTATAATAACCCACTGCTAAGCAATGCCATTTCACTTCTCATCAAGAGCGGCATTCTGGCTTCGTTGGGATTACTTGCTATTTACATTATTGTTAGGCAATCCTCTATTCTTGACGCCCCCGTTATTTCGGTTAGAAACGAAAGCCTCAAAAACCAAGGCATCGTTTACAATCTTCCGTTAAGGACCGAAAATATCGAATTAGACTGGGACGTGGTCTCTTGCGAATTTGATGTGGACACGCGTCTCTTTAACGTAGTCATGCAAGTCTCGACGGACGTTCAAAGTCGCATTATCCCCGATCCAACAATCTCGTACGTTATTACTGAGGGAAGCATATTTGATTGGGCTTTCTCGAACACGATTGGCGTCAAGTTAACCTCTCAAGGTTTCATTCGTGAATTTGTTCTAAATAGTACAGCAGATGTAGTTGCATTGCCGCTGGTATCGCCTGCCAAGAGCGAATTGTATGCGGTCCACGTCCCCCCGCAGAGTGAGCCTGGTTTGAGCTTGTCTGTTGAGGATCAGTGCGGCGCGAGCGTTGTCGCTGCGTTGAAATTGAAGCAGACCGCTGAGATACTAACAGACCAAGACCGTCGATCCATCCTGAACTCAATTGCAAATGGGGTCCTTTCCTATTCTGAGTCCATGCTTCTGATTCCCAGATCTAAGAATACGGCCATTACGACACCTGGGACGGGTCTGGTGCGCCCGTTCCTCGGTTCGACGGGGCTTGGCCCAGTCATCAAAGCCGCTGCGTCCCTGCTTTCTATTGATGTGCAAATCGACAAAGTCGAGCAGGGTCAGCTTCCCGCGGGAGAACCACCGGCCACAGCCAATGGAATTGTGTTTAGAACGCCCGGCTTAGCAAGGGTTATCCTTTGCGTCGGTACATGCCAGCCGACGAAACGGAGCAATATCCATTCGTCGAGTATCGAATCCTTTCCCCAACTTGGGACCTATACCCTGATCCCAGTAGTGCGTAGGCCATTCAGCAAGCTATCACTCGCTATCGCCGCCACCGACGATGGCGGGCTTAAGAGTGTTTCCTTGGGGGAGACGCAGAAAGTTCCTGGGCGCGCGCAGCCGCCGGCGAAGACCGATGATAAGCCCCCCGACGATCTCGACGACTCACCCGAAGGACCCAAGTGAGAAGGAGGCCGGCACTTGCTGGGACCGCAAAGGGTTGGCGTCAATGCACAGTGGGCGCCGTCATGGTCGCTGCGTTGTTCTACCATCCCCCGCCTCAAATACCCCATGCAGTGGCCACAAGGGCGGAATCTCACACTGCCAAGGCAGTACCGACGTAAATCAATTCGTGGCGACGGAAAACCATGCCAATATTTGCTCGCTCTGGATTTCGATTTTCACGTGTGCGCCCCGCGTCTAGCCTGAATACCGTGCAAACAAGCAAAGGGCTATCAACAGCACGATTGCCCAGCCTACCCATCGTCTCCCCGGCAACCTCTTCACCGGTTCGGACACCGCGTCGATGCTGGCGAGCGCGGCGACCTGGGGCGGCGCCTCGACCTTGCGGCTCCTGCGCGAAGTATGAGAAAATCCGGTACCCGGAATACCGACCGTTGTCGTGCGCCCCGATGTTCCGACGGTTGTTTTAAAACCGCGAGGCCCGGCGGAAATGCTGACCCCCTTCTTGCCGACGTTGAGCCGCACGCCCGGCACAAGCCTTATCGACTTACGAAAACGCCACCCCATAACGTCGCCCCCCCTTTAGCGTTATTTCAACTCAGCAGGCTCACCCTTCTTTGCGGCCGCCTGCGTCGGCTGCACGACCACTTCATGGTCATACTTCCTGCCAACCAGCATGAAGACGCAGCCGACCTGAAAGGCGATCGCACCGAGCCAAATAGTGATCCAGTAACCCGTCATGGAACCGTAGGTAGCTCCCAACATCTCGCCGTAGGCAATGCCGCTGAGGATCGGCCCGCCTAGGAACATGAGGACGCCTGCGCTGCCGGCGCCAGTGAAATTCTGCTGGCTCTGGATTTCGATCTTCATGGCCAATCCCCCCTCAGGAGGTGGAACCATCGCGCAACCCTAAGGCGCATGCAAGACGATCCCCCAAAGAGTGGATGCTTAGAGCTTCCTCAATCTCACTCCGGCGCCGCCACCGTTCTCAGGGCTGAACTCGACGCCGGCCGCCTCCCTTGCGGCCGATCAGCTGGGCGCCAGAGCGAGGGAGACACTTCGGCGGTGTAGGGATAGCGGCCGACGGAACGTCGCTGTGGCAAGGCTGTGCGTAGATTCAACGCTTATAACCGGTCGGCAGATCGGCCACTGCCTCCCGGTATCTGTGTCCCACTGCTGCCGTATATATTCCTTTGTTGAATAGCCGTCCCATAGGAAAAAGCAGGCCACCAGGGTAATTACGATGAGTATTGGACGCATCGAAATGCCCTCCCTCAGAGCGACAGTTTGGGCGACCTCGCTGGCGCGAGTTCAATGCTTTCATGAGGTCACGATTGAACCGGATCTCATGGCCGTATGACCCACTTGGTAGATTCTGCCGCCACCTGACGGAAGCTGCGTTCCACCTCGGCTGTATACCTGCCGTCATTCGCCAGCCTGTCCCATAGGACAAAGCAGATTGCCAAGGCGATCACAATTAGCACCGGTCGTCAGGCGAAATACAAGCGGCAGCTAATGCGCGCGCTTGGCGGGGCTCCAGGCGCCGCGAGTCAATCAATGATGATGTGTCCCTCGACATCGTCGTCGATGCTCATCCCACTCAAGCGCCCATGCGAAAAGTGGCACTGGGCCGAATGATGGACGAATGTGCCGTGGTCGTCCCGCGTAGCGTACTCAATCCTCGTGATACGCCCCGCGAAATCTTCCTCGGCATACAGGAGCCGATAGCCGTCGTAAGGGCGAACGCTCCTGAATTTTCTGCTTACTGCCGAAACGGTCCTGAGCGCCGAAATCATCCCGACTGCCGACACGCAAGCAGGTATCATGCTCCAGCGCTCGCCATCGGCGTGAGCAGGTAGAGCCGCCGTTACGAATAGTGCCGCCAGGCAAACGCGCTTCACTAGTGCGCTCCGACGCTGATGAAGCGCGGGCAGCCGTCTACCGTGTAGCTCGGCGTCGTGAACGTCCCGATGCCCGTGAAGTAGTGACACAGAGCCCCGTCCGCCGCTTTCTCTTGGTGATAGAGAACCCCTGTCGATGTGGCGAGCATCGCGCCAACGACCGCGGCGAAAGAGATCGCAATCGCCAATAGGGTCAACGCGCAAATCTCGATCGCTCTATGTGACCAAGGCGCGGGCGGCGGCGGAGCTGGAGCCCACAGCCGCTCGCCAAATGGTAACTCCGCAGCGAGACGCGCAGCCTTTCTCTCTCGTTTCATATCCAGCCATTCTTGAGCGAACTGCTGCCGTGTCTGTTGCGACGACGAAAGTGAGTTCGCTTGTAGCCATGCTTTGAATTTGCCGGCGTGGACGCTCACCCTGATAGCGGGAAAGCCTTGCCGTCGTTGCTCAGCTTCAGACGCTTTGAAATTCTCCCACCACTCCTCCCACGTTGGCGGCAGATCACCAACTTCCGAAAGCTTGAGGATGAGAGCGTAGTCACGAGGGCTGTAGACCAGGGCGGCCGGCCATTGACTGGTGTCCGTCATCGCCTCGCCTTGCGCCAGCCTGCAGCGCGCGCCTCTGACTCACTGCAGAACCAGCGTTCGCCATACTGCGGGCTGATTTTGGTTTCGGAATAATGTTCTTGGCCGGGGACGTGGTAGATGCGTTCGCCGGTGTTAATCGAAATGTTGCCTTTGATGTCGCAAGTGCCGGCGCTGCCGTCCGCGATGGCTGTGAGCCAGCCAGCGGGGACGAAGCCGGCGACAGCGTCGATGGTTTGTGGTCTCGCCGTGAGAAACACGGCCAAGGGGACCATCAGCAACGCGAATAGATACTGAGGTCGGAGACGCGCCCAATGCCTCCTGGCGTTTCTTCGCCAGCGGTCGGCCTGATCAGCACCTTGATGACGCTGGACCTTGCCCATCGCTGCAATCGCCCTGAGACTGGCAAATATTCTTCGTATCCGCGAAAAGACCGACACTAGAAGTCGTCAAAAAATTACGCTTTTGATTTTAAAGGGAAAATCGTCGCGAAATATATTTTGAGGTTTCACCAACTATCGGGACCAATCGAAAGACTTTCTGAATTTCAGTCCTCGGCAGTGCTTCCAAATCGCCGTCGAAAAAGTACGGTCAGCCTAACTTTGGAGCTCTGTCGACCGGTGCATCAGAGCCCCTATTTCAGAGCCCAGAATCCAGCGCCGTCTGCTGGCTCGACGATCCACTACACGTCATCGCATCGAGTCCGCTCTGACGAAACAACGGCAACTAGGACCTATCCGGGCCTATCAACGACGAGTCCACTTGCCTGTCTTGGTGGTGCCAAACAAATGTGCGTCGCCCGTAACGACGGCAGTCTCCGCTGGAATCAGGTTGTAGAAAAAGGCCTCTACCTGCTTCTCGTCGTTACCTACAAACAAACCCGTGCCTTTTACCGCGAAACCGGGGACAACATTTGTACCTGACTTATAAATACCGCTCCGTGCCTTGAGTAGATCCCCTTTCGGACCATTTGTTCCCGCCCATTTTCCGTTGTCTGCGTCCAGGAAGACGGAAGCCGTTTCACCATCAGTACCCGTGATTCGGATCGTAGTATCGGCGGCAGTCGATGGTGACACAGAAAATGTTAGCAATGTTGACACGACAGACAGCATCGATATTTTTGAGATTATCATATTTTTCTCCTGATTATATATTACTATGCTTGAGAGTTACTATTCGATCTCATGGTACGCCATATGCGACGTCTTCGGCGAAATACTTGTAACTGTCGGCGTTGGCTCGTGCTTTGGCGGCGGACGCTGCGGCTCTCTGCTTCACCGCGGTCGGCCCATAGTCGTTCTTGCCGTCTCCATCGATGTCGTCGTCGACGATCTTGCGGTGCGATGATTGATGAGAAACCTCGTGCACAATAGTCCCACCCTGCGACTTTGGCCCTGACGTCCCTAACTGGAAAAAATTCGATGTCACAAAGATCTCGCCGACCGACCCTCGCAGAATGAAGGCGTTGGTGTGGAACCACTTTTCCGGTGTCTAGCTGTTGGGAGGCAGGCACCAAAAGTTCTGAAAGATCAGGTTAAGCGCCATTTCATCATACACGGTCTTGACGACGGCATCGTAGTCGCCTTCCGGGCCGCCGAACCACTTTTTGAAGCGAGCGCCCCCTGTTGATTCTTTCGGCGGCAATTCTGCGCTCGCCCCACTCGCAAGGTCCTTTGCCTTTGCAACAGCATCGGAAAGTGCCGTGAGTTCACTCGAACTGCATTTTATCCGATATTTGTCGTAGCCGTCCGCAAGCGCCGCGTGAGGCGTGGCGAGCGAGATCAGGACGGGGACCTGAATAAGGCCAAAGCGCACGACACTCGCCTCAGCGATAAAAGACCGCAGCCTTGCATTCCACAAAGTTCGATAGCTTACAGCCATGAGGACGCCTCTCTAGTTTGGTCGGCGATGGTCGCGACAGCCTATTTACGGCAGCTCCAGGAACGGCACTCTGGCACTGAAACGAGGGCCTGATGTCACGAAAGTCGTCTTGTCGAACATCTTGTCGAGTGTGACCGGCTCTTCGCGATAAGCAGCTGGCATACGCAGATCGATTTCCTCGAGATAGATGACCAACTGTCCCTTCCCCAGTTCGCCCAGCGCCGAACCAGACAGGTCGAAACACTGCTTCCAAACCAGGTCAGGGTCCCCGTCGACATTCGCCTCCGGCATTTCCAGCGGAAGATCGCCTTCCGGAAAGGCAATGGACCACCCCTCCGGCTTAATCGGCTTACGGATACGGTTGCCGGCATCGCCGCTTTCGTGGAACACGACGGCTCGGATCTTCGGCAGTTTCAGCCTGTCAAAATTGTTTTTCCATTCTGGCTGCTTTTTAGCCGTCTCCGCAGGCAGATCGTCGAACTTGAGCTCCTTAATGCCGCGCGAACCACGACCCGAAACCTCGACTGTCACTTTGCGGCCGGCGGCAGGCGCCGGGTCATTCAACAGTTCCACGTTAACGCTAACTTTGCGCTTCGGCAGGAGTTGCAGCTGCAGGGCGACGGGCTCGGACGTCATCAGGTCCGGCGAGATCGCATTTTCCTGGTAGCGCACGAGGCCGAAGCGAACGAACGGCTCCGAGGCGCGGTTGGCCCTTAGATCGACATCGACATACCATTCCTCGCGATCGAGATCGAAACACGGCTCATAAGTCAGGAGTGACACAGCAAGGAACTCGCGTTCTCCATCTTCCGGCGCAGCCTTCTGCTTTTCGTCGTCCTTCTTCGGCGGAGCGGCTTTTGGGACGGGCATGCGCGCTTCCGAAACAAATTTTGGCCGATGCGGGTTGGATGTGACCTCGCTGAGAGACGATACATCGTCGCCATGCTTCGAGCCGGCCGACTTATCCACCAAGGGCATGTCGGCGAAGGCGTTGGGCGGAATGAAATTGCCCTCCTGGACGCTCTTGTCGAGGCGGATGGGGTCCCCGCCCCATCGTGTGACATAGGCGCCGGCGGCTCCCAGATCGCGGTCTTGGAAGTCCTTGAGTTCCATCGTCCGCCCACCGTTCAGGACCAGGTTGTTGTCCAGTTCTTGCCAGTTGAGCTCGTCGTATCGCGGCGGCCAGAGCACGATGCCCAGACGCTCCCCCTCGCCGGAACTGAACCAGCCGCGACCGAGATAGATGCGCGCCAACGCATGGCGCTGCACGACGTGTTCGATCGTCGTCTTGCCTGTGACCGCCGTGGCCGACCGTCGGAAGATGAAAGAAGGCTCTGGCCGTCGGGCCTCTGGAGAGGCTGGCGCCTTCGTCGACTTCATCCAAAGTTCGATGGGTGTGGCGGACCGCGTCGCCTGATCGATGCGCCTGAGGGGCTGGCGGCGGAACAAGGTCTGCTCCTTGCCCTGGATATAGGTCGGTGCCGTTTCGAAGGCGGCCGCGCCGCGCGACACCGCGACGAGATCCAGCGTCAACCTGCGGGCCAATGTGTCCTTGAAAATATGCGGACGCCTAATCTGCAGCGCTTTCTTCCTCTTGGTTTGGTCGTGGCCTTCGGGCAGCATGGCGACCGACTGTTCGATTGGCGTTCCGCTGATCGCGGCGGCAAACAGCGGCAGCAGTGACACTCCCGCCAGCCGCGCCCCGTCCTTCGGCAGGGTGAAAACGTTTGCCGTGCAGGCATCGCCGTTTACCGGCAAGAGCGGGCCGATAGCCTTGGTCGATGGCAGGTTCGCTAGGCTCAGGAGCGTCACCGGCTCCCGCGGCAGCGTCACCCTGCCGTCCTCGGCGACGGCGAAGCCGACGACGTCGGTGGGCATGGCGTAGGCGTCGGCGCCATCGGGGTTTGTGACGACAGGCCATCTCCCGGAACGTCTGGAGATCAGACTGCGTCCCCTCTCAGCTGCGTCGATTTGGAAGCCGCTAGTGGCGACGGTGGTGGCGATGACGTGGAAGGACTCGACCAAATCGAGGTCGAGTTCAACCGTGCCGTCGATAATGAGGTCGGTTGCATCCGGCTCATCGCTGTTCTTGTTGGGGATGTTGTCGCAAACTGACGCATTTTGCGTACGGATGGATCGAAGCTTTGGGTCGTCCGACAGCCAGCGAATCGCCTTTGCTAGCGGCTTGTTGAGCGCGTGATGAACACGAAGGGTCTTGAGCTCGGCGATTTCCTCGACCGGCCATTTCGACTTCATGGCGTCGAGCAGCGCCTCGGCGACCTTGCGCCGATAGCTGGGGACGGGTACCTGCTGTCCGCCCAATCCGGTGAGGCTGTCTGCCCCCCCTGGAGTGCAGGCGGCAAGCACCGAGTCGCCGCAGATTTCCCGAAGACGTTCCCGCGCTTCCTCGTCGCTGGCGGCGCAGCTCAGTTGCATCGCCATCGTCTCGGGCACCGAGAACCTGTCAGCAAGCGTGGCGACATCTGGCAGGCAGCTCACCTCGAGTTCGAAGTCCTCGCCTTGATACAACGTGATTTCGACGAACTGGACACGGGCGCGTCTCGCATCCTTGGCCGGAATCTTGCCGGCGAGGTCCATTGAGGTCAGTTGCGGTGCCTTGGCTATGTCAGATATCGAGCCCGGTGGAGAAATGCGGACGGCGGCGACACGAACCACTTTCACGGCCAAGGGCAGCGCGTGGGGATAGCTATTTCCTTGATAGAGCGGGACGGCCTGCGCACCTTTCAGATACTTATCGCTGCCAGTTATCTTGGCCCGAAGGCTGTATTCGACAATGGCGGGGTCGGGGAGGTACCCGACCTCACCCGTTTGGGTGGTGTTCTGGCCGCCGGGCTCGAACACCGGGATGCCGCGCGGCGTACCGTCTTTCACCGGAAAGACAGTTCGCGGATAGATGACGCCCTCGTCGTCAAGCGAATCGCGCCGCGTGCTGACCGCGACAGGAAACCCGCTCGGCCTCTCGCTTTCGTCCTGAGGGGATACGGCACCGCCGTGGTTCTTGCGTGGCGTGTAGCTTATATCGCGCAGGCCCCCCTTCCGGACCTCAACGGCATTGGGATTGTCGAGCTTGCCATGGGCCGAAACAAGTTCGTGCGGCGCCTCTGGCGCGATGAAGACGCGGATCGTTTCCGTCGGGTTGGTGCGGATGTCCTTCCCGACATATTCGCCCTTGATATCGTCCGGAAGCAGGATGTCTGTAAGTTTCGAATTCTCATCGTTCCAAGAACGGACGATCGCCTGGTCGACCAACTCGTATCCCATCTGCTTCAACCAATAGTCGGCCAGATGCCGTGGCAGCAGCAAGATCGGCGCGCCGATGGATTCATGGCGCAGATACCGCCGGGGCGTGACCGCCTTGACGTAGTGTCCGTCTTTCATGACGTGCTGCTCGGCGGGAACGAACGTTCCATGCTCGGTCGGCGTTGACGATGACGGCGAGCCGCCACCAAGGAACATGGAGCGGAAGCGGAACAGGTAAGGCACCCCGAAGCGGAGTGGCGGAGGACGCAACCCCGCTTCGCCGGCGCCGGACCCTGGCAGGTCCAGTGTACGGCCGAAAGGCAAGCCGCTGGGTATCGACTCGTTGCCTGGGCGGCCGTCGGTGAGGACACTGGCCGGTGTGCCGTCCCACAGGAATATGGCTTCATCGGCCACAGCTTCGAATCCGGAAATCATGCCATCGTCCGAGGTCTTCGGCACGAAGCGGGCAGCGGTCTGGAACGAGGTTTCCTCAAGAAGGCCCTTGCTGTTGGTTTTTGTCCCCATCAGCGCATAGAGCACTGACTCGACGAGCTTGTCGTTCTTGCCGAAATTCAGGTCCACGAAGCGCTGCATGAGACTTCGCCAGACAAGCGTATCGAGTGGCTTGTTCGCAGAGGCCACGGCCACGTCGATCCGCCGCCCTATTGTCAATTCCTCGGCATGAAGGACGACCACAGGTTCATCCTGGTGAAGTTTCTCGCGATTGATATTGGCGAGGGCTATATCGCGGGCGATCTGTTCTGATCTGCCGCGATCCAAGATGGTGAACCCCCCGGTTCGATGGGCTTCGCCTCGGTCTCGACCCTGCGACTTGGAATCCACTGACCGACGAATGTCCAGTGAAGCAAGTTCGTAGCGTGGTCCGTCCACGGTCGTTGCGCCGAGCTTCCAGATGCCGTCCGACTGCTCCACCAGGTGCGCCTGTTTGTTTTCCTGCCCGGGCGCCTTGATGTCGAATACCGAGACGGGCCAGAAGCCGTGGAGATGGAGCTTCGCGGCTGTTGCCACCTGGCCAGTATCGGACAACGCGCCCGCGTCCGCCGAGACGGCAAGGTGCAGTCGCAGTTCGAAACCGGGCTTCGAAAGGAAGGCGATTGAAGGAAATTTGTCGAGCGGCGCTTCGAAATCGAAAGCAAGGCCGAAAAGGCGCGACAGCATCGGATCGCCCTGCATGGCGAAATAGGTGCCTCGGATCGCCATCAGCGCGGCCGTCTTGTCATCGTCCTTTAGGGCCTGATCGTCGATGACGGGCGGAGTGATTGCGCCGCCCTCCTTGCCGTCTTCATCCTTCTTGCCGGTCAGACCATAGCGGCGCTGCAGCCAGCCGCCATATTCCTGCGTGGCCCGGCGCTTCTTGCGCGGAGATTTGCCATCGTCCTCCTCCTCCACCTCCGGAGCGACGACATCGACAACCTCTGGGACCAGGAACGGCCGCACGGGTGCGCCCTCCGCGATCCCCGTGGCGGTATCCGAGCCGAGCGCCTCCTTGATCTTGTCGTAGGTTTTCTTGGAGAAGATCCGCTCGTCCCGGGTAGCCTTGATGGCCGCCACGAAGCGGTCCTTCGCCGAACCGACGGCCCCGAGATCCATTTTGCGCTCGTCGAGCACTGAAAACGGTCCCGCATATTGCTTTGCCAGAACACGAGCCGCGCGAACCGTCTCCTCCTCCACCGCGATGTCACTTTGCCGGATCGGCAGGACCGCGGCTACCGTCAACGAATCTTCGGACTTCGGCCGATGCACGGCGATCGAGCCGTCGTCGGCCAGGGTGGCTCTGGCCGCTGCCTCGTCGGCTTTTTCGATTTCCTGATCGTTCCCTTCCTTACCCGAATAGCTGTCCTTCAGATCGGCCGCGTGTTTTGATCCCTTGAGCGATCTGGCGATGTCGGTAGCGAGTTCCTCCCAAGTTGCACGCGGATCGACGAGCGCTTTGTTCCACAGTTCGTTGATCTTCAGCCAATCCGAAGGTTTCGAGTACGCAGCCGCTCGGCTCGGTCGCATCGTCACCTTCGTCCAGTCATGTTCCGCGATCTTGGGAATCTTGCCTCCGATCTCCCGGACCCAAAGCACCAGCCCGCCATGCGGAAATGGTGAAACCCCGTCCCTCAATCCCTGCGCCATCGCTTTTGGCCAGTCCGCCAGTTCGAATGCCCCTGCCTCGGTACTCTGCTGAGGCGTGGCGATCACCGTCAGGCGCAGAGTCTTTGCGTCCTTGAGGCCGTTTGCCACGACGCGAAACAGCGGTTTGACCTTGGAACCACTCATCACATGAACTCCTTGGTCAGGCTGGTATCAAAATAGGTTGCGTAGGTTTTCCAGTCGCGCGCCTGGTCGACGGCTTTGATCAGGATCGCGGAGACGTCCGGCGCACCGAAGGCGGCTGTGCCGGTTGGGTCGATCGAGCCGGTCGTCGTGAAATCAATGTCCGAGTCAAGCGCGGCGAAGCGGGTCTTTCCCCCGGACAACGACGTCTGTTTGCCAAGCGCCTTCTCTTTCTTGTACGCCGTGATCGAGTAATCATAGTCGGCGATGCCGATCGAGAATGAGAACGAATAGGTCGCCTCGCCATACATCTCGCCGCCCGCCGCCGTCCCCAGCCTCACAGAGAGCGACGTCGCGAAGTGAAATATCCAGATGCTGGCCGAACCACCCGCGAAGAAGGTGCCGTACAGCTCGGTCGTCTTCTTGCCATCGGCCTTGATGACCCGCACGAAGACACCGACCTGGATGCGGCAGCTTGCCTCGAACGGACCGTACCCGATGGCCGCACCGCCGCCATACTCGAACGATGCCTCGAAGCCCCTGACGCCGTCGGCGGCTGCGTAGATGGCAAAATAGCCCGAGCCGACAAACGGGAAGACGCCCATGGTGAATGGCGAAAGCCGACGCCCAAGCGATACCTTGAACAGCGATTCTTCGTTGCCGAAGGGAAGCTCGGCCGACACGTTGAGCGAGACGTTGAAGAAGGACGTCACGCCGATGCCGATCGTTCCCAGATTGATGCCGTAGCCGGCCTCGATGCCGGCCGTGCGCGTCATCGGCTGGATGAAGACGCCGTTGCCCTCCTTTGGCGACAGGTAGCTTTGCAGCTTCTGTGCGAATTCCAGGTCCCGGCCAATCACGAAATCCTGGTAAACGACATCGAAGCGTGAACTGGTGTTGCTGGCCACGGTGAAGGCTGCGCCACCGAATCTGAGCCGCAGCGCGTCGACCACTCCGCCGATCAGGTAGATTTCGAACGGGCCGAGGCTTGCCGTGGCACTGAAGTCGGACTTCTGCTTCAGAAGGTCGATGGACGCACGCATGGTGATGCCGAAAGACGAGCCCACCAGAGGCCGGAAGATCGCCCCGGCGCCAGGGTCCTTGTCAACTGTCGAATTGAAATCGTAACTGAGGTTGACCTTGGTGGGGATGAGGCTGGAGATCGCGTCCTCGATGTGGTCACGGAAGGCCCCGAAGTCGATCGCGGCAAGCACATCGCCGCGCATCAGGTCCTTGGCCATGTCGTCGGCCTGCGACAGGATCACCAGTGGCGCCGCCGTCTTGGCCGACCAGCCGCTTAGAAGCGCCACGAGGCGGCGGCGGTGGCCTTGCTCCAGCTTGCCGTCCTTGATCGCCGCGACGTCTTCGGCCACGCTGGCCTCTTGTGCCAGCCGGTCGCAATCTGTCATCGGGTTGACGGATGTCGCATCGTCTATCTTGCACTGGTCAAGGCTTTCGTTCTCGTCGCGGGCCAGGACTTGGACGGGTGTGACAAGCAGCGCCTTACGCGCCGCGACGTTGAAGACCGGCACGCTCTCGGCCAGCTCGAGCAGGTCGTTGCGCTGCTTTTTGATCTCACCATAAGCAGCGTCGAGGGCAGAAAAGACGCCAGTTGAAAGGAGAGCCTTTTCGACCTCCTGCCGCAGCCTCTCGGGTGCTCCGGCGATGCGCTCCTCGAGCTTTCGCCACTCGCGTATGACGGCGGTCTCTTCGTCTCTCAGCGCTGCTTCCACCGCATGATAACTCTTGGCCGCACCGTCTGGATTGAACAGTTCCAAGACCTTCGTCTTGCCGCCGTCAGGCCCGACGGAAGCGACGATGAATTCCTTGAGTGTGGAGAGGCCGGTGGGAACGGACACATCCTTGAAGCCAAGCAACTTGGTCCGGAGCCGGGCGACTGCTGCGGTCAGCGCCTGTGTTTCCGTGCCGAGGTCGAAGCCGAAACTAGCAGCGACCTGCACCAGCTTCGGCAAGGCTTGCTCGACTTTCCCGACTGCGTCGGCAGCGCCGAGCACCGAGACGCCGACGAGCCCAAGCGCAAAGTTCGTGACCGTCGTGAGCTGGGTAACGATCTCCTTTTCCGTCTTTTCAAATGCGGCCTTGGCCTTGGTGATCGTCTGCCTGACGTCGTCGGATATGTTCTCAAGCTGGTTCTTGTCTAGATAGGCCTGGAGAACGACCGCGGCGCCGCCGACAATCCCGCCGGCCGCCATGATCAGTTTGTTGCTCGGCTTGTTTCCAAACTGCGCCAGACGCTTGACGATGCTCTCCAGCCTGCTGCCGAGCCTCTCGCCGAGTTGGCGAAGCCGACGCATGAGATCGCCGAGTTCCGTCTGCAGCGCGCGCACGGTTTTCGGGTCCGGATCGGGGAAGTTCTGCAAGGCACGGGTCGTAACGACGATATCGACGATATCGCCGTAGAGGCCTTCCAGGTCGGAGATCAGGCAGTCTTTTCTGTCAAGGTTTATACCCTGGGCGAGTGAACGGACCTCGGCGACGAAATTCAAGAGACCGTCGGCGCCGAACGCGGTTTCGCCGACCTTCTTGGCGGCATCGTCGATCTGGCTTCTGTTGCCCTCGATCAGCAATCTGAGGATGTCGAGCGAGGTCGTAGATTCGGACGGCTGAAGGAGAAGGCTGTCCAACTCGCTGATTTGTCGGCCGATGGCAGCCAGCAACTCGTTGCTGGCAATGACGATTGAAGAGTTCTGGCTGTTCTTTAGCGGCAATGGACCCGGCGTTACAGGCACGTAGCCTGGAGCCCGCAGCTTATCGAGCTCGTCGCGTTCCTTGGCAAGGACTGCGCCCTGGCCGTCGTTTGGGACGATCGCGAAGGTGCCCTCCTTGAAGATGACCTTGGCCCGGGTAACGATTTCCGCGACCAGCTTCTTCTCGATGCCTTCGGCCTCGGCCTGGACCGCCGCGATGTCGATACCGAGCACGTTCTGGGCAAATGCGCCGCTCGCTTTCAGGATCGTCTCGCTATCGCCTCCTTCGAGCGCCTTCGCGAACGCCTTGCCTTCGCGAACCGTGACGTTGAGCCTGTCGATACCGGTCACGATGGCGTTCAATTCATCCGGAAACTGGCCAGCGATATCGAAGACAGCGTCCAGCACCTGCTCTTCGAGTTGCCGGAGATAGATGTCGAGCGCGGCTTTCAATTGCGTGACGGCACTCTTGACCACGGCGTCGGCCGCGACCGCGGCCATGTCGAGCGCTTGCTTGGTGGTGGCGACCGCGTCCTGGGCCTTGGCCTTGACCGCTTCACGGTAGGTTTTCAGGCCCTCCTCGAGGGCCGGACCAGAATCCTCCCCGCGGAACACCTTGGCGAGCGCGCTGGTCAAGGTCGACTTGAGCGCGTCCTCAGATACCTTCCGGATATCGACAACCAGTGTGTCGGCAATGCCGTCTTGCTTCGAAACGGCGTCCCAGAAAGCCTTGGCAGTGTTCTGAACGTCGACGACCAGCAGCTTCGTCAATTCGCGCAGATCCGGAGAAAGAGACGCCAGCGGCATAAGGCTGGCCAGTTCTGAAGGACCCTTTGTATCCCGGACGTCCGGCTCGGAACTGCGCGCAAGCTTCTCGAGTATCCAATTCGTGACGAACTCGGCGGCAGTGTCGGGTGCTGCCTTGACGAACTGATCGACAAGTAGCTTGAATGTGGCCGCAAGCCCCTTGAGCTCTTTCAGAATTGCTTCAAGAGAAGCGATCTTTTCCCGCAGATTCGCGGTTACAGCCTCCTCCAGGCGTTCGATCGGGTTGGACGCTATGATCGCAAGGCCGCGGATAAGCTGCTTGGCAGCCGCATGCACGGCGGCAAGCTTGGGAATGAGGCTGGCGGCGTCTTCCGTCGCCAGCGCGTCGTCGAGCGCCGCCTCGAGCTTGGTGAGCCCACCATCGACCTCAGGGTAGATGGACTTGAGGCTGAGCGGATTGTTCCCGCCCAATTCCTCCAGCCCGTTTTGCAGATTGGAGGAGGTTCGTTGCACCTTCTCGTCGAAGAGATCCCACTCTCGCCGCAAAAGGGCCACGGCGTCGCGCAGGGGAACAAGCACCCGGGTGCGTATGTCGCCGCTCAATTCATTGGCCTCGCGAAGCGCGGCGGTGCCGAACTCCTGCAATTCTTTGAGAACCGGGATGCTATCAAACGACAGGCCCAGCAACCGCATCAGGTGCTTCAGCTTTATGGTGCCAAGCAGCTTGGCGTCCATGCTGAAGAAGGATTGGACCTGCTTGATGGTATCCGATACGTCGATGGCGTCGTAGGGATCCTTGTCCTCGTCCTCCAGCGGAGGTGGGTTCTTGATGCCCGGACGCGGAAGCGCAACGTTGAAATACGGCGCAAGCGAAACGAGCACGCCACGCTCAACGAGCCCATCAAGTGTTTTCTGATCGGGCTCACCGGCCTTGCTTGAGGGAGGCAGCGTCAGGTCATCCGGCGCTTTTTGTCCCGGTGCTGTGCTCCACCACGTCGCCTCATCACCGCCGAGTGGGCCTTTGCTACGGCTGATGCCGACTATGTTGGAGTTGGGGCGCGCAATACCGCCGGAGCGGTCGCCGCTGTTGCCCATGTCGAGCTTGTACACGTGACGCAGCACCAGGAATACTTCCTGCGGGTTGGCGCCCTTTCCTTCCGGCTTCGAATGCCCCTTGGGCGGCTCCTCTCCGGGAAAGCCATAGAGGACATAGTGGCCGTCAAATTGCACCTCGACCGACGCCGGGATGCCGCCGCTCAGGCGCTCAACCTGGCCCAATCTGATTCTGGCGAATTGCATCGTTGGATAGAAGGGAGGCTGGCTCGCGCCTTCGAGCACGCCTGTTGTGGCGAAATTATCCTCGGCTTCGAGCTGGCCGGCCCAGCTATCGCTGCTTGCAGACAGCAGGCGGCCTTGCGCGCGCACAACGATCTTCTCGGTTTCGAACTGCGCCTCGCCGCTCTTGCTGTTCGGCGCGTAGTCGATCTTGCGGCCAGCCAGCCGAAGCGTGCGAGTGTGAGGCGGTCGCAACGCGCCCGGCTGCACATCGACCTCCGGCACGAGGCTGTTGTAGTAGTCACAGGCGGCTTTTAGCGATTGGGAAGACGTCGCCGCGATATTGTCGAGAAACAGCATCGGCAGTTCGGTCGGTGACCCGTCGATGGTGACAGGGAAACGGAAAACGCCCTGGTCCGTAACGTCCGTGCGTGGCCAGAACGCCAAGCCGGGACCGTCGTTCAACCAGATTTTTCCGCTGAGGCTGACCTGGTTGGCGCGGTTCACCTCGCCATCAATAGGGAATGTCGGGTCAAGGATGTCCGGCGTCTTGTCCGTCGTCAGACGCACCTTCTTTGCGCACCACAAGCGCCCGCCATGCGGCTGTCCCATGGCCCCGTAGAGCTTTACCGGGTCCGCCATGCGCAGGAACATGCGTTGCCGCAGGATGGCCTTGATGCCGTGGCCCTCAACGCGCAAGAAGATGCGCTCGGTCAATTTGACGAACGACGCCTTATGGCCGAGTGGCAGCAGATAGCCCTTGTAGACCACCTCGGTGCGGATATCGCGTCCCAGCACGATGTCCTGCTGCAGGGTGTCGATGGAGAAGCCTTCAAAAATCTTGCGGCCGAAGATGTCGTTTGCCCCGGCCGAGGGCTTGAAGGCCGTTTCGTGGAGGAACGACCCACCGAGTGCCGTCAGCGACAATGCCTTCACATCAAGTGGCACGGGCTTGTGCAGAGCCTGGTCGTCGGTTGCGTCCAGCAGCACGAACCTTTCCCCTGGTTCGATCTGCCCAGATTCCGCGATCAGTCCGCCGCCATCGTCGGAGTCCTTGTCCGGGCCTGGCAGCCGCTTGCCGATAACCGGCAGGCCGTAGGCGGAGGTCAGCAGTACGAGTTGGTGCCTGTCGAACGCGTCAAGCGATGTTCGGAAATAGGTGTATCCGCTTTTCTGAATGTCCTTGCGGAACTTCATACGCTCCATAAGCCAGCGCGCTAGCCGCGAGCCGGGAAATCTCGGCGCGGCAATCTCGTTGAGGTTCTGGTTTTCGAGCTGTTCGAGGCCGATGAACCAAGGGGCATAGGGGCCACGCGGCGGCGGACCTTCTCCGGGGAGCCTTGGGATGGTGTCGAGCCGACGCGGCGTCAGCGCCGTCGTACGCAGGTCCGGCGAGGAAACGGCGCGGACCCACGGGTTCTGGCCCTGCGTTGCAAGCCGCACGGACCACAAGTCGTAGGGAAGTTCGTTGGTGAGAGGGTTTCCAGCGACGGAAGCGCCATTCTCCAGCTCGGGCAAGGCCTCGTTGGCCGGCGGCACCTCGACAGGCGTCGTCTTGTCGGAGCCGAAGACCGATTTCGGCATTCGTCGGTTTGTGTACCACACCGCATCCTGCGCTGTGGATAGAATCAGCCGCGATGGCAGTTCGATAGCTGTTTCGAAGTCCAGCGGCTCGCCCGGAAAGGGACGGTCGTGGCCGTCTTCGAGCGACGCAATGCGCTCACTCTTGAGCGCGCCGCGTACTTCGGCCATTCGCGCTTCACCAGTGGTCGGCGCCTCCGTAAAGCCCTGGAAGCGCATCATCGCCTGGTCGCTAGGGTTCTCCGCCCGGTTACCGGGTCGTGGCAGCGTGCCGGACGGCAGGGTCTGGAACAGCTTGCGCGCACGTTTCGTCACAGCGGGCTCGAACCGGGACCACTCCGTCAGACCTTCGAACGTGAATGGAATGGGCCTGAACTGCGTGTTGCCCGCGCCGGCACCGGCTGGGCCATCGCCGCTGGAAGGTAACGTGCCCGCTTCGCGCGCGTCGACGCCGATCTGCGCCTCTCCGTTGACGCGGAACGCGAGACGGCTTGGACCCGACAGACGTGCGTTCATCAGGTCTTTCAGCGGATCCCGGCCCAACGCACGATCGAGGAAGGCCTCCACGATCCTGTCATACAGCGCGCTGATGTCGCCGTAGGTTGCCGGTCGATTTTTGTCGCTCAGATATTCGCATTGCATCCAGAGTTTCGGATCGAACTGCGGAACGCCACCCGGAACGGCGGAAGGGTCTCCTGAAACGGCTTCTCGCCAGAAGGCACGGAACACGCCATAGAATGGCTCAAGCGATTCGAGCAGCGCCTCGTTGCGCAGTGCATTCGCAAAGTTTTCCTGGTTGTCAGGGAGATTGCCCTCGTTGACCTTGTCAATTTTCTCCAACCGGGGCGCCAGCGGCCCGGCAATCTGCGCCTTCACGCGCTCCAGCATGTCCTCAAGGCTTTGCTTGACACCCGCCTTACCCTTGTCTCGCATCAGCCGGCGAGCGGCGCCCATTGCGTCGGGGTCGAGAGCAAATGGGCCGATATAGACCTTCTGGTCCGCTGGCGGAGGCGAGGGCTTGGGCAACTTTCCGATCTCGCCGGGCAAGCCGTCGGCAATCTCATGGAATGGACCCTGCGTCCCCTCTTTATTCTTCTTGGCGTTCTGCACCTGCGTTCGGTATTCGACCCGGGCCTGCTCGTCCGAGAGGCTTGCGAGATGGTCCAGGATCTGCTGGCGCGAACATTTGTCCCCGATTTCGGGACTATCCCCGGGCTTAAGATCGATATCCGGCAATTGCGGGGTTTCCGGGAGAAATACCGCCTCCTCCATGACGTGTTGCGGATCAAACTCCGCAACGAGAATGGGACGGCTGTCCTGAACCGCGCCGTCCTCGCCCACGCGCACCCGGGCGTCATCTCGGACAGGCCTGATGCTCGGATTGGGACTGTAATGCAGCAGCAGATCGTGGAAGCGCAGGCGCACCTTCATCAGGTCGTAGTCACGGGCGCAGGTCAACGTCGCACGCGAAAGATCAATCACCGCAAGCGGCTTCGCGAGCGCGGCGGGAGCGCCGATCCACACGAAGCTGGTCGACAATGAGCGCGGATATTCGCCGCCCGACAGTTCCTTGATTGGTTCGCCGTCCTCAAAGGCCAGACGCAGTTCTGTTCGCTTGAAAGCCAGCCTGCTGAAGCTGGCGTCCGGCAATGCGGTGGCAACGCCGAGCAGCGTCAGGTCGATATGGACCCGTCTCAGGCGCGAGTCGCCAGGGCTTGGCAGGTCACGGTCGGCCAGCGCATGGATCGAGGCTTCGGGCACGCCGCCGCGATCGCCGTTCGCAGCCTGGAAAAAGCGAGCCAGCCGATTGCGATTCTGTTCTTCAGCACGTGGCACCTCCTCGCCGATCTTGGGAGGCTTGCACACATTCTCAGCGGGTTGCCCGGCAGCCGTTTCCGCCTTCTTGCTGGTTGCCACCGGCTCCTTTTTCGGGGGCTCGGGATCCTTTTTGAGATCAAGACGCAGGACGGGCTTGTCGACAGCAAGGGGGCCGATCGGAGAATCGATCGTTCCCGCACCACCCAATTCCTTTTCCGGCCCCTCCTCTTTCGGCTTCGGCGCCACGCTTTCCGGCACCTCGGCCCTGAGGACAAGGGGTTCGCCCGCGCCGTTCGCATTGCCCCAAAGCACCGTGCGCAGGACACGCTTCAAGCCGCGTGCGCCCGGAGTGATGGTCTGGGCGATCGTCAAGCTGTCCGCCGCGACGCGATCCACGAGCGCAGTCTCGCCGGAGCGGACGGCCAGGACCGCCGCCGTCAGGGTCAGCGCGCAAACTGCCTGCGATTGCGACGGCAGGAAGGTCGCCGCGCCAACGATGACGTCGAGCCTTGACGTGCTGCCTTGCGGCAACCTTATGCCGAGATGGTGAGCACCGGCATTGCCATGGCGGTATATTCCGTCCGTTGCCGCCAGTGATAGGCCTTCGCCCTCCGCTTCGCCTGAGAAATACACGATGTCGGGTGCGGCCCCCGCCTCCACGTCGCCTATGGCGACGCTGGGGGCTGGCTTGGCATCGCCTCCCGCGTCGACTGGCGCCTTGCCGTCGCCGGCTTTGTCACCAGGCTCTTCGTCGTCTGCACTTCCCGCTTTCGGTTCCTGCTTCTTGAGCCGCCGCCAGGCAAAGCTCAGCCTGGACGTCCTGATCTTTCCTTCATGGGCGAGCAGCCTCGCCGAGTCGAGCGCCTCGATATGCCATACGAGATGGCGGTCAAGGGATACGTCGAAGACGCTCTTCGATGGTGCGGCCGCAGAGACCAATTGGCCGAACGTGACCTGCAACGTCTTGCCTACCCGGCCAGCCTCCACGAATTCAGCGGGACGCAGCCGGCCGGTTGATACTGTCGGATTACCATTGGTCAGCGCCTTGTCGGGCTGCGTTAGTGTCTCGCCGATGAAGTGCTCCAACTCGACGGAGCCGCTGCTGACGATCGACTCGGTGCTGCCGCTGGAGCGGAGCCACAAATCCGTCTCATAGGCTATCTTCCAGCGCAGTCCGGACCGTGTGAACCGGAAGGCGACATAACCGGCTTTGTTGACCTTACCATCCTTGATGGTCGGCGTCTTGCCATCGGGGTCCTGCCCGGTGAAACGCAGACCATATTGGACGCGCCTGACATAGAGGACTTGTTCATAGCCATTTTTAGCATCGGCCGGGCGGGCGTCCGGTTGAGCCATGTCGAAAAACGCGTCCCTGCCGAATGCCCCTGCTGGCACGTCCCACAAGCATGCGGCGCAGCGAACTTCGGAGACCACCTCTGTAGGCTTGCCATCCTTGTCGACGATCTCCTTGTATACGTCGACCTTGATCTCGCGAACAGTGACGGAGGACTGGTCCTCGGAGATGACCAGTTCAAGATCGTACCAGCTCGAACTGTATTGCGCCGCTGCGGATACAACGCCAGAATAGAGAACGACGGGAGAGGCAACCAGCCCACCAAGCAATGCACGTCGAGTAAGCTTGGGGTTGACAATCTCGTGCCAACCAACAGGCAAATTCCCACGCAGCAGCGATCCGCCGCCTTCGAGCAAACGGGCCAAAATATCCCCCTATTGGCCGCGCTAAACTAAGTTCCCCCGGCCAAGCCGCCTAAATTGGTGTATTGACCTGCATCCGTCAATATGAATTCTACTGGAGCCAAGTTCTCATGCGGCTTTCATTGCCTTTTTTGTTTTCCAGGTCATAATACGCCTGAAATGAAGGCGACGGGATGCTGCGTGACAATGCGCAACCCCAACTTATTTTGTTGTAGGGGTAGGCGGCTGGCGGAGCTTTGCGGAACCTGTTGGCAGCGGAAAGGTTCGGCAACAATCCACGCTTATGACATCACAACGAAGCGGTGCAGAAGCCGTATGAAACGCAGCTAGTGGATTTGGAAACGCATGGGATCACTTAGTGCTTGGCATTGGCTAATTGTCCTGGCCATCATCTTTCTGCTCTTCGGTCGAGGCCGCATTTCTGCGCTCATGGGTGATGTAGGCAAGGGTATTGGCAGCTTTCGTCGCGAGGTGCGCGACGTCGCCGGCAGCCATCGCGCGTCGCACAAGGCTTCGTCCGTCGCCGGGGCCATTCCGGCTCCTGTCGAAGCCGGCGGACAACCCGTTGGAAGCAAAGAGGGTGCATTGCCAGACAGGCCGCCGCCTTCCCCATAATCCCTTCAAGCCTCAGGTGGTCTAGCGCGCAATCGCCGCACAAAGTGTCGAAGCGCGTCTGTCGAGTCGAAAAGTACTGTTAGCTACGCATCTCCGTTGCTTCAGCCAGCGTCAGCGCATCTTCTAGGGCGACGCCGAGGTACCGCACCGAGCACTCGATCTTGGTGTGCCCAATCCGGTGTGGTTAAAGTCGAGTTGGGTCGGACCGACAGGCTACGGATTTGTAGTGGCAACAAATTACTATCGACATTGGTCAACCAATGGAGCAATATCGTCGCGGGCAGTGACTTGAGGGGAAGCGCTCTTGTAGCACAATTTTATGGTCATATAAGAGATCAGATCTTAAAACGACTTCGCAACAGATGAGCACTAGAGAAATATCGATGCCAGACCAGGCTTCGATGGGGGGGTCATGGGCAAGATTTTTGTCATTGGTCTGGTAATATTGCTTTCTGCATGTACCGATTGGGACGCAAAGGCTCCTCCTGTCACATCTGTTGGCCAGAAGATGGTTGAAATCCCAGAATCTGTATTTAACGTCGACGTAATGGCTAGCACCGCTGAAGTTGAAAAACAGTTGCTCGCCAAGTATGCGAATGAGCCACTGAGCAGCGGTCGTTCCGATGAGATCAGCGGAAAACTTTTTCTCAATGAAAAGACAACTGAAGAAAGAATTGTTGACGTTCTTATTGCTCCCGCCAAAGCGGCCGGATGCGTCAATAAGAACATTCCTAAAACTTGCAAAAGAGAAATCTTGAAGAGATGTGGAAATCTTCTCAATCCTTTTGACTGTTGGAAGACCATTAGCTTTCCATGCGACGAAGTCGTTAAAGAGTGTTGGCCTGAAGCGAAAGCCCTATTCGAATCTCAAAAGCAACTTGTTACCGAGATCCACGAGAAGCTGTTTCCCACAAGTTTTTGGTTGAGCCATAAAGTAATGCTGCGCGGAGCCGATATTGAGGCTAATGGCCAGAATCTGCACCTGTCGGCAAGAATCGACATCAACATTTCGATCGATGTGAAACAAGGGATTCTCTATGAGGCTGTCACCGTAAAGGGAGCGCTGGCGTGTGACCTGTCTACCCAGATAGATGCGGACTTCTCGACAAACGTAACGGATGCACCCTCGGTCGAGGTGAAGGCTGAAAACTTCAACATCGGCATCGACAAGCTTTGTGTTCCGGGAGCCGTCGAACTCACTAACCTGGCGATGCTCGATCCAGCTACGATAATCCAGAAGAACCTGCTTGAAGACACCCTGAAGCCAATCATTCTGAAGGAACTAAACAAGCAGTTGAAGAAGTCGACAGGTGACTCCCTAAATTTTGCAGATGATCTGGACGCGATAGGTCAGGATGCGAGGAAGCCAATTAAGCTGGGAGACGATCTTTGGCTGAGCATCAATCCAAAGGAACTCTCGCTCTCGCAATTTGGATCATCTGGATCGGGTGCCGATAACAAGTTGGTGCTTCAGGTAGGTCTCCGGGCCAAGCCTGCCGTCCAGTTGGGGCCTGAACCTGCGCTCTCGCAAGGAGGAAAGCTTCCGGTAAAGATTGCTGCAAAAGTACCGCCGAGCTTCATCCTGGGAGCCGGAGGCGCGGTCAATCTCGAGAGCGCTGCGGCCAAACTGCTGAAAGAGGTGCAGGCGTTTCTGGACAAGGAATATTCTGACGTCCCTGTCACAGCAGGAGACATTGATCTTTACCAAAGTGGTGATCGCCTGGCATTGGCACTGACATTCGTCAAACGCTCGGGTGGAGAAGAAGAAGGCAAGCTCTACCTTCTCGCAAAGCCGTATCTAGATGCGGCAGCCAAGGAGGTTAGGCTAGCGGATGTGGACCTTGACGCGGATTCAAAGCGTGTGGCGGTTAAGTTCATAGCTAAGTTTGCGGATGGCGTTCTGGAAGACATCATCGAAGACAAGGCGAGATTTGCGTATGGGGGCGAGCTTGCGAAGCTGCAGGGGGAGGTCGCCAAGTTCGAGAGCAGCGGCAAAAACACTAAGATCACCGGGACAATCGATACCATCGATCCCAAAGACATTTGGGTTCAAGACCAGGACCTTCGGTTGTGGGCGGAGGCGAAAGGAGCAGTCACCTTGGCCATTAACCCCTGATCTGTGATCCCGAAGGGAATTCAGATGGGCAAGGGCGCCCGTGCAACGCACCGCGGACAGACGATGGCTGTCTATTCTCTTGAAGGGGCAGTCGCGCAGCCAAAGAGGGATGCCACTATGCATTGCATTGCTAGAATTGTGCTCTTCTCACTGGTCACGTCCGGCGCTGCAGCAGCAGACTTGCTGCAACCCATATCGCTCGGCCCATTTCAGCGAACCCAGAATTTCAATGGCGTGGACGTCCATGTTCCATACAACGTCATCGTCACACCACTCGCGGTGGAGAAGAGGCTAAGGATCGACATTACCATCGCCGCCGATCTGAACGATATTGCCGCAAACATCGGGCGCATTCTGGCTACGCTCCCACTGCCAAGAGACAATTGCAGATCCTTCAGCCCGGACAATCCGGTCGTGTCACTCGATCGATCCAGCCTCCACTATCGGTCAGGCCAGGCTGTTCTGGCATTGGGGGGAACTATCGTCATCTGGGCTTGCCTTGAGAATCCGGTGCACAAGACAAAAGTCGAGATGCAGATGCAGGATCTCGGTTTTGGCGTTAAGACTAAGGTTCCTGTTGTGGTGGACATGGGGCCCGGCGATCCGATCAAGACAATCGTTGCCTCGCAGCCATTTGATGCAGAGATCCCGGTGCGGCTTATCGTGTCAGATGCAAAGTCGATAAGGGTAGAGCTCGACGAGCCCACAATCAGCCTCGGAGGGAAGTACGCTTCGATCACCAAAGGCATCCTGTCCTTGGCCGGGGTCGATATCAACGCCAAGGCCGGTGAGGCGCTTCAGCGGGCAGTTGATCCGGATGACCTGCGCCAGGCAGTACCCTCGATCGCTGGAATCGAACCAAATCTGTCGGCCGCAACTTTTGTCGAGAAAGAAGGACACCTTGCAGCTCAGCTCGAGATGTCGGCCGTCGTCGACGGGTCACTCGGCCTCCGGCTTTTTCAAGCGCTTTTGGCAGGAATCCGGAAGGGGCATTGAATCGGTTTCACAGAGCGCGGCCAACGACGGAAATACCAGCGCATCTGTTTGGGCCTATGCGATCTACGCGACCGCCATCGCCATCGCTCTTGTCGTCCCAACGAGCGACGGCGTTGGAACGATCGTCCCAGGAACTCGTCACACGCGCGTACGGCGATGGACCCAATCATCCAAGCCATAAGCCCGATGGCAAAGAGGGTCGACGCTAAGAGAGGCATCCATGTCAGCCTCCAATGGCAGTTCGAGGAGGAAGGGCGATTGCGTCGCTGAGGATCAAATCAGGAAAGCTGCCCCGCATCCAACGAAGAGCCAGGACGCCAGCTAGGTAGGCAATCGCAAATCCACCCGCTTGGATCGCCGCGGTAGTGCTCCAGGCGGCGGGGCCGCCGAACCTTGTCTGAAGGCTGGAAGCCGCCAACCCGGCAATGGCGCCAGCGGCTGCGAAAATAGCGACACCCGTCAGCATTCCCGCGGAAGTATCGAAGCCGACTCTTTTGCTGGAGAAAAAGGCCGCGATGAAAATGACAGTCAGGCCCGCCCCCAGGCCCGCTTTGGCAAGCCAAAGGGACCAGGTTTCGTTTCCTGCCACGGTGGGACCCAAGATGCTGCTGTCGGCAATCAAGACCATCCCTATGGCTGCGTTGATCAGTAAAGGACCAATCAGCAGCCAGAGGGCGCCAGCCCTGGTCGTGCAGAGTGGTACCACATCGGCGTTGGATCCGTCAGGCCTAAGCGTCATTACGAGAACGGGAATCCACCCCATGCCAAGGATCGCCGGATTGAAGACCCACGCCCCTCGGCTGACGAGCGGAGCTAGGAAAACGGTGGAGCCGAAGTGCAGCCCCTCAGTCAGCAGCACGTAATAAACCGAACCCGCGACGGTTGCCACGACGCACACGACAAGTGCAATGACAACTTGCCGCAAAGACGAATAGGCTTGCCGGGTTGTGTCGCGCGGGTCATCGAAATCCTCGGTGGGTTGGGCGTTCCGCAGTAGAATGAAGGGCACAATGAACACGAAAAAGATGACCGGGAGTGCGAACACCAATCGCTCGGGGACGCCATTTTTTAAGGCATACCCATAGATCTCAAGGCTGCTCAGAAATGCCGTTCCCAAACCGATCACCTTGACATCAAGGCTGATCTGGCCGGACTTCGCCAGAGTATCCCCTAGCGCCCGATAGGCGAACCAGAACACAACTACGAAATTCACCAGGATCAGAAGGCCCTGGATGTCAATGACCGAGAGCTTGCTAGGATCATTGCAAAAAGGGGTCCCATGCGACAGGCATGACAGCAGTGTCGCCGTCTGGGCTCCGGATTGTACCAAGAGCGCCGTTGTCAGGATTGGAATGAGACCCAAGCGGAGGCGCTTCGGAACGCGATCCCAGAGAGAAAGACTAAACATTTAGACCCCCCGCCGTGACCTACCCGCAGTATGTCACTAGACCATGAAATGGTATATTATTTAACTATTCTACACAATCGATCATCCTGGCTTCGAGATGATTGAGCTGCGCCGAACCGCACGTTTATGAGTACTCGCCAACAACAAATCAGCAAATTACGCAAGGGCGACCAATGCTCGGCGCCATTTCTCTTATTCGAAGCTCGTCCGGGGCAGATCACGCCTTGTCTCAACCGCAACCCGCGAACTCCGCATCGATATCGGCCCTCCACAGCGAAACCCTCAGTGTTGATCCTAAGGATAAATCGCGTTGCGTCCGCCAATATCGTCCGCTGACAAGCTCCGCCGCTTCTGACCCTGTGTGATGTCGGGATTCATGACAGAGGTCGAATCGCCCCCGGCGGCCTGATCGGCCAGCCCTACACAGTGGCCAAACTCATGAACCACTATGCTTGTTAGATCATAGGCGTCTGCCGGCACGCTGCCCGTGCCCTCGTAAAGCTTCACAGACGAACTAATGCGGATATCGCAATCGCCAAGTTTGGCTTTGTCGTCCGTCTTGGCGCATACCGCAGAGGCGGCAGCCGGCGTCTGCATCAATTCGATATCGGCTGTCAGCGGTCCCCGGTCGATGACATGCTTCTGGCCGCACGTATTCCAATTTGGATTGTCACTGCAGGTTCCGGCGTCGAACTGAAACTTGAACTTGTCTCCATTGTTCCAAAGTGCGGCCGCTTCCTTGATGCGGGTCTTCGCGGCCGCTGACAGTCCGTCGTCACAGATGCTGTAAGTAACGACTCGGGGTTTGGTCAGGTATGACCAGGAAGAGCCGTGTTTCGTATATGCAAAAAGAGTTGTCGGGGTTAACAATGCGCAGGCTAAAAAAAGTGCCGCAAAAGCCAAACGCATCACCGCCACCATCACACCCTCCAATTGTCATTGCAGAACAAGGAAACAAATGACATGCCAGAAAAGTAGATCGACAATATATGCCGCAATAGCGTTTTCAAGTCTTTTTCTTTCGGATGAATGCACGATCGATGCCGCTTAAGGCTAGACTGCCCACATGTCGACCCTCCGGTGTCGCGCGCGCTGTCGTTGCACGCACGCGTTGCGAAGGTGCAGGCGCTTGTCGAGAAAGAGCCGCTCGTAGAGGTGCTCGGTTGGCGAAACGAACCCTTCTGCCCAGATCGTTCGTGCAACGGTTATAGTCACAGGGTTTACCGGCAGAGAATACGTTAACTAGGGGCACCGACAGTCTCGCCTTTGACCTCCAGTCGACGTACAGTCCTCAGCACATTCGGAAACAATACAAAGTGGCCGATGATAGTAGAATTGGTTTCGGGATCTTCGGGAGGCGAGATGGCAAATCCACTTGACCAGATGCGGAAGCTGCATAGCCGCCTGCGCTGTGTCGCCAACGGCGATTCAGAAGTCAATGCAGTCCGCGCCCAGCAGAATGGCGCGGTGCGACTGAAGCCGGCGGCACAGAAGCTGCGTGTGCCGGATATCATCGGCATGACCACCGACGACAGTATCAAGCAGATGAAATCGGCGATCAGGAATATTGGGCGAGGGCCTAAGCAGAAGAGTCTGCCCCAAGATGTCGAAGTGAGTGTCTTTGTGTTGTTCAACCGCGAAAGCGCAAAGACGCCAGACCTTGTGACGCGGCGTAGCGGCCGGGTCGGCTCAGCGGTGGTGACGATCGCCGATCTCCACAAACTTGACTCCGATCCAGCTGTACAGGCGATCGAACTTGCCGAGACCTTGCGCGTACCAGATCCCAGGATCGGCGCTACCGTTCCGGCAAAACCGGACCGAGACCGGTACGCCGCGTTCAATTCCGGCACAATCGCGACCGCCGGTGGCAAGGGTCGATCGATCAACGATATCGGCAAAAACGTTCTAATTGGGATTATCGACGTTGGTGGTATCGATTTTGCGCACGAAGACTTCATGGACGATGCCGGCAACTCGCGCGTGATCCGAATCTGGGATCAAGGGGGCGACGCGTTCGACCCGCCGCAGTTGCCGATCTCCGAGGGGAAGGCGGACACGACGGCTGCCCGCGGATCTGAGATCAAGGCAGAGGACATTGCGTTCGCGCTGAGGGAGGCCAAGGTCGCCCGGGTGTCGCCCTACGATCTCGCGCCGCAATCCCAAAAGATACGAGGCTCACATGCAACACACGTGGCGAGTATTGCGGCCGGTCGTTCCGGCCTCTGCAAACGGGCCAAGATTGCGGCCGTTTTGGTGTCGCTGCCCGATGCCGACAATGAGCGTCGGAAGTCGTTCTACGATACGACCTGCATCGTCGACGGTCTCGCCTATCTCTTCGCACTAGCCGAGGCCGAACAGGACATCGCCGCAGTCTCAATCAACATCAGCCTTGGGACCAATGGCGGCGCCCATGACGGCTCGGAGTTGCTGTCGCGCTGGATCGACGTGTCTATGACCGAGCCAGGCCGCTCCATCTGTGTAGCGGCCGGTAACTCGGGCCAGGAGGCGCCGGAGTTCAAGGGCGACACCGGCTTCTGGTCAGGTCGTATCCACTCGAGTGGGCGCATTCCATCGGCAGCGCTGCGGCGCGATCTGGAATGGGTAGTGGTCGGGAACGGCATCGAAGATGTATCCGAGAACGAGCTGGAGATCTGGTACAGCGCGCAGGACGACTTCGATGTTGAGCTCTTCACTCCAGGCGGGCGCAGGATCGGGCCGATCTCGCCCGGCCAGCGGGTCGAGAACCTGCTCCTCGCCGATCGAACAATCGTCTCCATCTACAACGTTCTGAGCGACCCCAAGAACGGCGACAACCGCATCTCGATCTATCTCAGCCCGTACATGGGCGAGCCGATCGTCGGGATCACCGCCGGAAGCTGGAAGGTGCGGCTGACCGGAAAGGTCGTCCGCAATGGCGCCTATCACGCGTGGATCGAGCGCGACGATCCGGCCCGCGGCCGCGTGCGCACGCAATGGCGACTACCTTCATTCTTCGGTCCGGACACCTTCGTCGATAATTCGACGCTGAGTTCGCTCGCCTGTGGTCCGCGGGTGACCGGGGTTGCCAATCTCGATGAGGCGCGCGAACTGCTCAACATCTCATCTAGCCAAGGGCCAACCCGCGACGGGCGAATGAAGCCCGAGATCGCGGCGCCAGGCACCAAAATCGTGGCGGCATGCGCATTCGATCCCCAAAGCAAGTGGATTGAAATGACCGGCACCAGCATGGCAAGCCCCTATGTCACGGGGGTTGCCGGCCTGATGCTCTCCCTTAATCCGCAGCTAACTGCGGCCCAGATTGGGGGAATTGTCCAGCGCACGTCGAGACCGCTTCCCGGCTCAGGCTACGAATGGCAGAACGGGTCAGGCTTCGGCGTCATCGACCCCGCGGCCTGCCTGCGCGAGGTGCTCCGCATGGTGCAGCCGGTCGACGACCTCACCGACGGCCTACAAAAGCTCATGAAGGGCGGTACCTGATGCGCATCGAAGTCTTTCCTGCCGGCAGCGGCGACTGCCTGCTGTTGACCTCAAGTGACGAGAAGCGCCTGTTGGCCGACGCCGGTCTGCCGGACGCCTATGATGATTTCATTGCCGCCCCACTCTCCGAGCTGCGGGCGGCGCAAAAGGCGATCGACGTCGCCTACGTCTCGCACATCGACCGCGACCACATCGGGGGCATTTTGAGGATGCTCGATGACGAGATGAAATGGCGGGTGTTCGACCACATGCAACTGAACGGAAGAAAGTTCAAGCAGCCCAAGATGCCGCGGCCGCCGGAGATTCGCGTGCTCTGGCATAATGCGTTCCTCGACGACGTCGCCAAATCCAAGGGCGTTCAACTTGCGGTCGCGCTGGCGGCAAGCGCCAACGCGATGGCCGGGGTCAACGCGGCAGGCTTAGGCGATCCAGACGTGGTGCGGCGGGCGGAGCGAGTTGAGATGCTTGCGCTGAGCGTGGGCGATGCCATTGAGGTCAACTGGCGGATTGGCGACGATCAACTAAACATCCCCCTCAATCCTGAGTTTGCCGGCAAGTTCATGGTGGCGCGCCCCAAGAAGCCGATCCAGCTCGGATCGATGACAATCACCGTGCTTGGCCCAACCAAATTGCAGCTCGAGGTGCTGAAGAAGGAGTGGATCGCCTGGCTGGAGGCGAACGAGAGCTACATAGACACTCTGCGCAAGCAGCATCAAGGGGATATCGAGGATCTGCGTTCTGGGCTGTCGCCGATGGAGGTCGCGCGGCTTACCCAGGAGTTGGCGCTTGCGACTGAAAAGGACGTGACCCCGCCCAATCTCGCCTCGCTGGTGCTTCTCGTTGAGGAAAACGGTAGGCGGGTGTTGCTAACGGGCGACGCCGGCGACGAGAGCTTGCTTGAATATCTCACCGCCGCGAAGCTAATAGCGGACAACAAGCGGCTTGAAGTTGACGTGTTGAAGGTGCCTCATCACGGCGCCAACAACAGCTATTCGGAAAAATTCGTCGATCGGATTCGCGCTAGGCACTATGTCTTCTGCGGCGATGGCGAGCATCACAATCCAGAGCCCGATGTGGTTGAGGGATATCTCAAAGCCGTGAAGGCGACGCCATTGATCGCCGGCGGCGACACCACGTTCTGGTTCAACTGCTCGACAGGTCGCTGCGCTACCAAGCACCTGAACCTCTGGCAAAAAATTGAAGGATCCTTCGGAGCTGGCGGCATCGCACCTGCCGTTAAGCTGCGGTTGCTCGCGAAGAACGCGACTCGGCACACGCTGGATCTGATTTAGGTGCATCGAGAAGACGCGTGGCGGCGGCGTTGTAGACTGCGATCCTGACTCAGGCTGTTAGTGTGCTTCGACGATGACAGCATCATCGGTGAGACCAAGTAGTCGAACCTAGAATTCTCACCAAGCGCGGGCGCCCCTCCGAAATCATCTGGAGCAGCAGCCCGCAATGGCCTGACCTTGGAGAGGCCTACAGCGAGTGGCTGGGTGAATGTTCTGATCGCCTAAAGGCTTCCATTTCCGCTTTGACCCAGTTTGTCGAATTCAGAACGGTCGTCCTCTCCAGCTATGCATCGCAGAAGATCGCCAAGGCGCTGTGCGCCGACATCAGCCGGGAATTCGCTGCTATCGAAGCGTTGCCGGCGCGGGTCACCATCAGCCCGAAGGCTGTTGGCGCGGCGAGCCTGCCGTTCAGCTCGCGATTCATGATCCAGTGATCCGAAAGAACCAGTGATCCTATTCAGCCGTGCGTGATTGCTGGTGCTACGCGCGGCAACGAAGTGCAAAATGCGGCGAGGCACACCGCCTCGCTAGGCAAGATTTAGATAGTCACACAACTCCTGCCGACACACGCTCTTGAAACCACCTGACAAAATTCGCGACTGTCGGCACCCGCCGCTCGGGCGTGACGATAAAATAGCCTTGGTCCTTGCGGGTCGCGATATCGGAAAGGACGACAAGGTCGCCGCGCTCTATTTCCTGGCGGAAAACCTCGACGGGACAAAGGGCTACGCCATGGCCTGCCAGGACGGCGGTGAAAAGGTAATTGAAGTCTGGGGATACTGGCCCGTTGGTAAAGCCCGAGGGCCGAAATCCGGCTGCGGCGAACCAATCTTCCCAATCCTGCGTCGTCGCATCGTGCAGGAGCCGTGCCCCTTCGAGACGACCTTCAAGCCCCTCCCCGCGCTCCCGCACATAAGCCGCACTGGCAACCGGCTTGCTGGTTCTGCCGAAGATCTGCGTGGTTTGCGCCCGTTCTGGCAATTGGGTGAGGTGAGTGATCAGGATGTCATGCCGTTCGGGATCGAACGTCTGGTAGGCCTCAGCGTAGGAGAGTTCGACAGACACCCCCGGATAACGCTGCATGAACTCGCTCAACGACGGCACCAGCCAGCGGGTGGCGATAGACGGCAGGCAGGCCACGGAAATTTGCCGCCTGTCGCGCGATACGCGCAGTTTTTCGCTTGTCGCCGAAATGGCCAGCAAGGATGCATCGACCGTGCGCAGCAATTCCTGCCCAGCAGCAGTGAGCTTGAGACCCCGGCCAGAGCGCTCGAAAAGCTTGCGCCCGAACCACTCCTCCAGCCGCTTCATCTGGTTGCTGACGGCAGCATGGGTGATGTTCAGTTCTTCGCCGGCCTGCGAAAAGTTCATCCGATGCGCCGCGATACAGAAGGTGGCCAGCGTGTTCATCGGCGGAAGTTTCATGGCGCCATCCCTGCTTTGCCGCTAGCTTACGGCGCGCGTTCCTTCAAATCCAGAAGTCCCGACATGCCTCGTGCCCTGTCGTCGGCAATCACTGCCGCAAGCCGTTCGGCCGAACCCAGGCACAATGTCCAGCCGAGCGTCCCATGGCCGAGGTTCAAATAAAGTCCGGGTACTTTTCCTCGTCCGATCAACGGCTGCGAGGATGGTGTACAAGGCCGGGCGTCGCTCCATGCTCCATCGGCAGTCTGATCAAAGCTACCGGGAAATGCCGAGGCCGCGCCCCGTTTGAGGGTTTCGAACCGCGACTGATCAAATGTGAACTGCCGCGAACCGATATCGGCGATGCCGGCGATCCTTATCGCCTCGCCAAGGCGCGCAAACACCAGACGGCGCTTGGGGTCGGTGATCGATACCCGCATGGCGTCCGAACGCGCAGGAACAGTGACGGAGTAGCCCTGAACGGGCCAGATGCTGGCAAAGGCCGTTCGCTTGCCAAGCAGATGCGTATCATAGCCAGTCGCCACAACAACGCCGTCGCAGCGTTCGGTCTCGTTATTGCGGAAGGCTATTCCAGCCACCCGTCCGTGTTCGAGGATTATTTCGCGAGCTTCGCAACGGTACAAGGTGCGGAGGCCGTATCGAGAGACCAGACCGGCAACCAATTCCTCACTGAAGCGGCTTGGGCTGCCCACAGCGTCGTTCGGACTATAGACAGCACCGGCAAATCTATCCGTATAGCCTTCCAACGCTGGCTCCACCCGCACTGCCTCCGCCTGGGTGAGCAATTCGACGTCGACGCCGAGCACGGACTTCATTTTCACATTGGCGCGCGCCTTCAAAAAGCTTTCCGCGCTATGGCAGAGCACCAGTTTTCCAGCGACCGCGTAGTCGAAAGACAACGGAAACTCAGCCATGAGTTGAGGCACGAGCCGCGCGGTGGCCGATGCGAGCGTCAACAAAGCCGCAGTATTGCGACTGAAAGCGCTCGGGGTCGAGTTTAAAAGAAACCGCAGGCCCCACAACAGGAAGGCTGGGTCGGCTTGAATCCTGACCCGAAAAGCATCGTCGCGTCCAAACAGGATCGAGGGCATCCGGGCAAGCAGCCCAGGCGAAGCCAGGGCGTCGCAATAGGAATAGCTGAGCTGGGCACCGTTTCTCCTGCTGGCTCCGCCACTGGGACCGTCATTGCGATCCACGAGCGTGACGCTATGCCCGGTCCGGCACAACTGCCAGGCCGTTGCAACACCTACGACGCCGGCGCCGACAACAATGAACTTTCCCATCTTGGATGTCCTCAGCTGCGCCGGCGGGCTGCCGCGACAAAGTCGGCGAGCAGGGCGCGGTCCAGGTTTGTGAGCAGGTATTCCGGGTGCCACTGCGTGCCCAGCATGTAGCCTGATCCTGCACTCTCGATGGCTTCGACCACTCCGTCCGGCGCCGTTGCAACAACGCGGAAGTCGCCATCCGGCCGGATGGCCTGCCGGTGCAGGCTGTTGACCTCCATCGAGCCGGCTGTGGCTAGCCCGGCCAAGCGGCTTCCCACAGAAAGCGTGATGGAATGTGCCGCAGAGGATGGCACCGGCTGCGGCATATGATCGGGACCTCCTGGCGCGGGTGGGTCCAGCTTTTCGATCAAGCCGCCACCCAATGCGAGCCCTATCATCTGCATGCCATTGCAGATGCCCAAGACCGGCTTCCCCGCCGCCAGCGCCGCCCGGATCAAGGCCAATTCGAAATCAGTACGGCCGGGTATTTCCGAAATGCCGGGCGTGCTGCCCGAGATGAGGAAGCCATCGAAGCGGCTGACAATCTCGGCAATGCGATCCGGCAAATAGGGGAGCACCACCGGCAGAGCGCCGGCCGCTGCAAGTGCGGCGGCATAGTTGGCGCGCACGACATAGGCCGCTTCGGTCGGTACCAATTCCTCCGTCGTGCAATCGGGCGTAATCGCTATCATCGGAGACGATCCGGCAGATGCCGGCTGCGGTGCGCTCATCGGCTTTACTCGTAATTTCCGCGGGGAATGGTTCAGCCGGCCAGCACCAGATCAGCGGCCTTCTCGCCGATCATGATCGAAGGGGCGTTGGTGTTGCCTGACGTCACGCGGGGCATGATGGACGCATCGGCGACGCGCAGGCCCCTGAGGCCGCGCACGCGCAGCGCTGGGTCCACCACCGCCATGTCGTCACTGCCCATGCGGCAGCTGCCTGAGGGGTGGAAGTGGCTGCCCATGGTGCGGCGGTTGTAGGCCGATATCGCTTCCTCCGACGTGCAGTCCACCCCCGGATCGACCTCCTCACCGCGGAAACGGTCGAAAGCCCTGGACGCGTTCAGTTCGCGCGCGACGCGCAGGCCCTTGTTGTTGACCGCGACATCATGCGGATCGGTGAGGTAGTTGTGCTGGATGACCGGCTTGGCGAAGGGGTCCGACGAGGCAAGCGTCACCGACCCGCGCGAGCGCGGCCGCATGATGCCCCAGGTGATGGCATAGCCGTTGAAGGCAGCGTAGCTGCCCGAGCCGCCCTGGATGTCGGTTGCGACCGGAAAGAACAGGAATTCGAGATCCGGCCTCGGCTCGGCGGGATCACTGCGCACGAAAGCGACCGCGTTCATGGGAAACACGGACAGCGGGCCGCGCGCATTGACATAGAGATCCCAGACCGCACCCAGGGCGCGGAGCGGATTGCGAAACTGATGGTAGGTCATCCGCTCTTTGCAGCGTGACTGGATCAAGCCGCCGCAATGATCCTGCAGGTTCTGGCCGACGCCGGGAAGCTGATGCCGTGGCGTGACACCTAGCGGACGCAACGCCGCGCCGTCTCCAATCCCTGACAGAAGCAGGATCTGCGGCGATTGATAGGCGCCCGCGGAAAGAATGACCTCGGCCGCCGACACGTTTTGCGCCTGTCCGCCCTGGACATAGCCAAGTCCTGTGCAGGTGCTGCCGGCCAGCGTCAGGCCGGTGACATGGCAACCGGTACGGACCGTAAGATTTTTGCGACCGGCCGCCGACCTGAGATAGGCGTGCGCTGAAGAGCAGCGCCGTGCCCGGTCATGCTCCTGCGTAAATTGGGCCCAGGCGAAGCCCTCTGTATCGCCACGATTATAGTCGTTGACAACGGAGTATCCCTGCTCGGCGCCCGCATCGAGGAAGGCTTCGTAAAGCGGCGTACGATAGCGGCCGAGGATCGTCTTCAACGGACCCATCGTACCGCGTGTCTGGTCGGGAGTGCCAGCCCAGCTTTCCGCCCTCCGGAAGTAGGGCAGCACGTCATCATAGCCCCAGCCGGGACAGCCGAGGCCTTCCCACTCGTCAAAGTCGCCGTGGTGACCGCGAACATAAAGCTGACCGTTAATCGCAGAGGATCCGCCCAGCACTTTGCCGCGCGGTGCGTCTATCGCGCGCCCGTCAAGGCCGGGCTCGGGTTCGGTCCGGAATTTCCAATCGATCGCTCCGCCTATGGTAAGAGCCTCGCCGACCGGCAACCTGATGAGAGGGTTCCAGTCGCGCGGGCCCGCCTCCAGAAGGAGGACGCGGTTTTTCGGGTCAGCGCTAAGCCGATAGGCCAGCGCGCAACCCGCGGATCCGGCGCCAACCACGACGAAGTCGAAAGTTTCCATCCGTGCAGTCCCTTTCCGAATTCCGCGTCAGTGAGCGCTCTGAGCTGGGGCGAACCGGCGTTCGGCTTCCTGTGCTGCCAGGCCAAGCAGCCGGTCGAGGATGATTGCCAGCGCCGCGATGCTGAAACCCGCGACAATGCCATCGCCGGGCCGTACCTTCGAAACGGCGACGAGTGTGATCTCCTCAAGCCCACGCGAACCGACCAATGCGGTGATGACCAGCATGGAAAAGCCCAGCATGACCGCCTGGTTCAGGCCAAGGATCAGTTGAGGCAAAGCGGCTGGCATCAGCACCAGCCTCAGTTTCTGTAACGGTGTGCAGCCAGCCATGGTGGCTGCCTCCGACAATTGCACCGGAACCTGCCGCAAGCCCGCTGCCGTGTAGCGCACGATCGGAGCTATGACGAAAATCAAGATCGCCAGAAAGGCTGCAAAGTCGCCGACCCCGAAAAGTGCTACCACCGGGATTAGATAGACAAAAGTCGGCAGGGTTTGAATGAGATCGACAACGATGGTGGCCACGCGATCGACCCAGTCGGAAAGCCCGGCTGCAATTCCGAACGGCAGGCCGATCAAGAAGGCGCCCAGGATCGACAGCGTTACCAGATAGAGCGAGATCATCGCCTTATCCCACAAGCCCAAAGCCGCCACCGCAACCAGCATCAGCGCGATCGCAAGCGCCAGGCGCGGCCGTTTTGCAAGCAAGGCAGGAGCCGCGAGCAAGAGCGTTGCGACAGTCCATGGTATCGCCGCGAAGCCTTCGCGGACCGGCCGCAAAACCCAGGTAATAAAAACATTTTGTACGGCGGTTAGGCCCGGTCCAGCGGCAGCATTGAAAGCGTTGAGCGCGCTGTCGAGTTGCCGGCCTACATTCACGATCGGATGGTCGTCCAGCAGCCCAGCTTCGGGAAAGATGAGACCGAAGATCACCGAGGCGGCCATGACGATCAGTGCCAGTCGCCAGCTCGACACGCCCCAGATGCGCGGAACCTCCGATCTGGTTGCCCAGGCCCGTGTGGTACGATCCAAGACGATTGCCAGGAGGGTGATGGCGAGACCCGAAAGCAGCGCCTCGGTCAGGCGCATGGAGCGAAGACTCGAGATGACGTCGCCACCCAGACCACCAGCTCCAATCACTGAGGTAATAATGACCATGGCCAGCGACAGCATGATCACTTGGTTGACCCCCAACAGCAGAACTGAGCTGCGGGCCGGCAGATCCACCAGCCAGAGCTTCTGCCGCGGACTGCAACCGGTAATTTCCGAAAGCTCCCGGAGCTCCGCCGGGACGTCTTTCAAAGCGAGTTCTGTGGCCCTGGCCATGGGCGGCATGGCAAATATGACCGTGGCGATCAGCCCCGCGACCTGTCCGAATCCAAAGACCAGGATGATAAGTGCGAGATAGGAGAAGACCGGGACTGTCTGTAACGCATCATAGATCGGGGAGAGAACGGCGCTCACCCGCGGACTGCGGAATGCCCAGATGCCAAAGAAGAGACCTGCCGCCACGCTGACGAGAACCGAAAACAGCACAGCTATCAATGTCGTCAGGCTACTCGGCCACAACCCAAGCAATACCACGAAAACTAGCGTTGCCAGCGCCATCACGGCAGGGCCCTTACCGCCGAGCGCATGCACCACGAGTATCAGCGTCAGCGCGATGCCGAACCAGGGCGGAGGCGCGAGCCAGAACTCCCCTCCGTCGGGGAGATCGTAGAAATGGCCCTCTGTCACGGCTTCGATCAGCCAGTTGACCGGCCACGCAAACACATCCGCCACTCCCCGCGAATAGTCCGTGATGGAATGTCCAGCGATGGTTACCTCGCGAAGAAGATGATTGAGCACCCCATTCAGCCATTCACCGAGCGGCAAGACCGCCTCTTGCGGCCAGCGTGCCAGAGCTGGAACGCTTGGCGAAAGCAACCAGCACGCCACGGCAAGGAGGATGCAGAGCAAGACTGGCGGGAAGCGCGGCACATATGGCGTGGTATTCCATGGGCTCAAAGCCATGTCGCCACCTCGCCGCGCGAGAGCGCGCCGACGATCTTTCCGTTGCCGTCAGCGACCTGGATTGGCCCCTCGGCCTGCAGTATGCGGCCCATCACCTCGTGCAGGGTCGCCGTTTCCGGCAATGTCGGGGCTGCTGGGTCCGGCTTGACAGGTGCCGGCCCCATGACGCGCCCGACACGTACAACGCGCGATTTTGGAATGCCGGACACAAAGCGACGCACATAATCCGTGGCTGGATTGATCACAACTTCTTCCGGGGTGCCAATTTGGAGGATGCGACCCTCGGCCATGATCGCAATGCGGTCGGCCAGCCGAACCGCTTCCTCCAGGTCATGGGTCACGAAGACTATCGTCTTGTGCAGTTGCGACTGCAGACGCATAAATTCGTCCTGCATGTCGCGGCGGATCAATGGGTCCAGTGCCGAAAATGGCTCATCGAGAAACCACACAGCCGGATCTGCTATCAGGCTGCGGGCTATACCTACGCGTTGTTGCTGCCCGCCGCTCATCTGGCTTGGGAACCGGTGTCCCAACCCTTTCAGTCCCACAAGCGAGAGCGCCGCCTCAGCGCGCCCACGCCGTTCGGTCCGGGCGATGCCGGTAACCTGCAACGGGAACGCCACGTTGTCGAGCGCGGTCAGATGCGGCAGCAGCGCGAAGGACTGGAACACCATTCCGACCTTCTGCCGGCGCAGTGTCACCAGCCTTTGCCGCGATGCCTGCGACAGATCGATCTGGTCAATCAGCACGTGGCCGCGCGTCGCCGGATAGAGCCCGGTCAGGCAGCGCAGCAACGTGGACTTGCCGGAGCCCGACAGGCCCATGATGACGAAGCTTTCGCCGCGCTTGACGGAAAAGGTCGCATCCTCAACCCCGACGATGAGGCCCTGTCGCCGCAAGTCATCCGCTTCCCATGATGAGGAATCGCGCTTTAGGCTTTCGGCGCGCTGGCCAAACACCTTCCAGACGCTGCGCGCTTCCAGAATCGCATCAACCATGCACCATCTCCGTGGACTGCAGCCAAAGCAGAAGGCGCGAGGTTACCTCGCGCTCTCGTCACGCGGACTTATTGGGCAGGAAGCCAAGCCTTCCATACGGAGTCGTGTGACGACATCCACTCCTTCGCTGCGTCCACGGCAGAGAGCCCACCGTTGTCGATCCGGTCCATTGCCGCAGCAACTTCCTCACGACTGAGGTGGAACTGCTCGAGGATGTGAACCGCGTCGGGAATCCTGGAGGTCGCTTCGATGTTCCCAAGCTTGAGCACTTCGTTGTCAGGACGAAACCCGGGGCGATGTACATAGCCCCCAAGGCTAGAATTCAAAACCCAGTGCGGCTCGAAGCCCCAGCCGAGGAAAGGCTTCTTCTGGTCGATCGCCGACTTCAGTTCAGCCACGAGCGCCGCGGCAGACCCCGAATTGACGTTCGAGAGTTGCAGCCCTTCCTTCTTGATGAAATCGGCGGAGTCACTCGCCCAATCCGCTGGCGCATCCAGATAGCGGCCGAGCGGGGCCGTATCCGCACTTGCGAGCGCCTTGATGCAATCCGGGTTCTTGAATGCCGTCCAATCAGGCAGGCCAGGACAGAATGGAACCAGTTCGTTGGTGTACCACCAGCCCTCGACCACCTTGACACCGGTTGGACCGAAATCCTTTACCTTGCCAGTGGCCAGCGCCGCCTTCGTCATCTCGGGTATGGTTTGCCAGGCACCCAAGGAAATGTCGATATCGTCGTTCTCCAGCGCCAGGAAGTGCGCGGAAAAGTCCGACTGCACATATTTGACGCGATAACCGTACTCCTTGATCACTTCACCATAAACGGCGTTGATGAAGTCGCTGTCGGAAGAGCCTATGTAAAGGATCTTCACCGGCTCCCGTATTTCGGGCGCCGACAGGGCTGATCCTGCAATCATTGCGAAACTGGCTGCCGCCAGCAGTTTGATGGTCGCGCTTTTGTAGTGCATGCCCATGTTCCCCTGTTGGCGCAGCCGCGGCTGCCTTGCACCGCTCTGTGACGGCGTTGTCGATACAATACGAAACCGGCAGGTCGTCGACAAACAATGAACGTGAACCAATCTGTAACGTCCTATTACATCTCACTGGGCTGAATGATCCCATCTGCCTCCTTTCTCGGCATTGAGGTGTAATATTCTTGTTCAGGTATGTTCACCGAATTTGCTTTTTATCAGGCCGGTCCGCAACCAGTATCGGGTCATTCGAACCCTGCGGGCTGAACGATGACCGACACCCTCGTCACCGACTATCTCACCAGCTGGCAGGTTCCCGCCGAGCGTTCGGCGCTCGTTCGCCGTCCGGTGGCGCATTGGATCGACGGCGCGCCATTGATTTCGGGCGCACCGATCGCGGTGACCGAGCCCAGCACCGGCGGCCGCCTGACCGAGACGTTCGAGGCCGGCGCCGAGATTGTCGACCGGGCCGTCGCTTCGGCACGGCGTGCCTTTGACGGCGCCTGGAGCGCCCTGCGTCCCCTGGACCGGCAGACCCTGATCCTCAAGCTCGCCGACAGCTTGGAAGCGCATCAGGACGAGTTGGCGTTCCTCGAATCCGTCGACGTCGGCAAGCCGCGCTCGCAAGCCTTGGCCATCGACATCGGCGGTGCGATCGACTGCCTGCGCTATTTCGCCGGCTGGGCCACCAAGATTTCCGGCCGCACCGGCGATATGGCCGCCTATGACAAGCATTTCCTCGGGCTGACGCTGCGCCAGCCGGTCGGCGTCGTCGCGGCCATCGCACCCTGGAACTTTCCGCTTCAAACCCTGATCTGGAAGATCGGCGCTGCCTTCGCCGCGGGCTGCGCGGTGGTGGCAAAACCCAGCGAAGTAACCCCCGTCAGCACGCTTCGCCTCGCCGAGCTGATCGCAGAAGCGGGGTTCCCGTCCGGCGTGTTCAATGTGGTGAACGGCACCGGCGCGGTGACGGGCGCGGCCCTTGTTGGCCACCCCGGCGTCAACAAGGTCAGCTTCACCGGCTCGACCGCGACCGGATTGCGCGTGGGCGAGGCCGCGTTGCATAACATGACGCGGCTGACCCTGGAACTGGGAGGCAAGTCTCCGGCTCTGGTCTTTGCCGACAGCGACGTCGATGCGGTCGTCGAGGGACTGTACAACGGCATCTATTTCAATGCCGGCCAGGTTTGCGACGCCACATCGCGGGCGATCGTAGATGCGCGGCTCTATGACCAAGTGCGCGAGCGTCTGGTCCGTCTCGCGTCCTCGGTAAAAGTCCTTCCCGGTCTCGATCCGGGCAGCGACATGGGGCCGATGGTTTCGGACACCCACCGCACGAAGGTGATGTCCTATGTGGAGCGGGCGCAGGGTGATGGTCTTCCATTCGCCTTGGATCGATCGCAGGTACACAATCGCGGCCACTTCGTCGGTCCGGTGATCGTTGAGGAGGTTCCGACAACGCATCCGGTCTGGCGCGAGGAGATTTTCGGCCCGGTCCTGGCACTCAGCCGCGCCGACGGCGCCGAAGACGTTCTTCGACAGGCGCGCGATACCCGCTATGGTCTCGGCGCCGCGATTTATTCCCGGAACATCGGCCGCGTCCTGGCCGCGGCCCGTGCAATCGATGCCGGCACCATCTACGTCAACGGCCACGGCTTCCTCGATCCCTCTTTCCCGTTCGGCGGACTTGGAATGTCGGGTTTCGGCAAGGATATGGGCGCCGAGCAGATGGAAGCCTATCTCGAAACCAAGACCCTGCTCGTGTCGGGCATAGAACTTGGCCTGGCAGGGTGACATGTTAAGGCAAAGTCACGACGCGGCAGCTATGGCGGGACGGCTCGCCCTCGAAGCCACCCTGACCCTGGACGGAACCGTCAAGGGTATCCCGTCCGACATGACGGGCGATTTCGCCAGCGTGGCCACCAGGGGGCTCTCGCTGCTTGACGGCGACCTGCCTCTGCCGGTCGCAGTGCTTCGCCAATCGGCCTTGACTCAGAATCGGGCCTGGATGCGGGCGTTTCTCGCCAGAACCCGCGTCAAAATCGCGCCCCACGGCAAGACGCCAATGTCCCCTGCCCTAGCGCAAATGCAGATGCAGGATGGTGCGTGGGGCATCACCGCGGCCACCGCCCAGCAGGCGGCCACCTTCGCCGCATTCGGCATACGTCGCATCATTCTTGCCAATCAGCTTGTCGGCCGGGAGAACATCCGCGTCGTCGTTGAGCTGATCGCACAATACCCCAACCTCGACCTGTGGTGCCTCGTCGATTCCGCGGAAGGCGCGCACCTCCTGGCGCATGCCGTTCGTGCGCATGGAAAGCTGAGGCGGCCGCTTCGGGTCCTGATCGAAATTGGCGCGTTGGGAGCCCGTACCGGCGTACGCGGCGGCAAAGCCGCACTGGTGCTGGCTCGCGACATCGCAATGCTGCATCCTTGGCTCGCTCTGTCGGGCGTCGAGGCTTACGAGGGTGTCTTTGGCGACCACGCTCCCGATTCCCGCACAGCGCTGGCACGCCAAATGGTCGAAGAGGTCGCGACGTTTGCCCATGTCGCCGCAGGCGAAGGCCTTTTCGCAGACGGTCCGATCCTGATGACCGCGGGCGGCACTGAATTCTTCGACCTTGCTGCGCAGGCGCTTTCGGGCGGCATCGCCGGCCGCGAGGTCATCCCGGTGATCCGCAGCGGCTGCTATCTGACGCACGACCATTTGTCTTTCGCCAAGATGTTTGAACGCATGCTGGTCCGCGATCCCGGACTTGCCGAGATTGGGCCGGGGCTGACACCGGCGCTGGAAGTTTGGGCTGCGGTGCAGTCGCAGCCGGAGCCCGGCCTGGGCTTCGCCACGATGGGCAAGCGCGATGTTTCTTATGATATCGAGATGCCGGTACCCGTGCATTGGTTCCGGCCCGGCCGCGACTCAGCACCCTGCCCGGTTCCACCCGGCGTATTCGTCACGCGCCTGAACGACCAGCATGCATTCCTGCGCGTGCCTGACCCTTCACCCTTCCAGCTCGGCGATCTGATCGGCTTCGGGGTGAGCCATGTCTGTACCACCTTCGACAAGTGGCGATCCGTGCTGCTTGTTGACGACGACTACCGCGTGACAGGCGCGGTCCGGACCTATTTTTGAGGCGCAACGGTCGAGCCCAGCTGGAGAGGCAAGCGAGCTATGAACGAAAGTGAAGTCCTGAAGCTCACGCGTGAGATGCTGGCGATCGATACGATCGATCCACCTGGCAACGAAGAGGTGGCGGCCAAGATCGTGGCGCGCGTGCTGGCGGCTGAGGGGATTGAATCGACGTTTCAGACGATCGCGCCCGGCCGCACCAATCTGATCGCCCGGTTGAAAGGCACTGGCGGCCGCCCTGCCTTGTCGATGTCGGCACATTTCGACACGATCGGCGTCGACCCAGCGACCTGGACGCGAAACGCCTTCACCGGAGAAGTCGAAAATGGCCGCGTCTACGGTCGCGGCTCCACCGACATGAAGGGCGGGATCGCGGCGATGGCGATGGCCGCAATCGAGATCAAGCGCGCCGGAACACCCCTCCGCGGCGATCTCGTGCTGCATTTCACGGCGGCCGAGAATTCGAGCCTGCTCGGCGCGAAGGCGCTGGTTGAAGGCGGCTATCTTGATGGCGTCGGCGCCTTGCTCAATTCCGAACCCTCGTCGATGCGCCTGTTCGTGACCGAGAAGGGCACCGTCTGGATTCGCGCGATTGCGCGCGGCGACACTGGTCACTCGGCCTTCCGCGACGGAGAGACCGGTGATCGCGGCAACGCAATCGTGCGGCTGGCACGTTTCATCGATCGCATCCACGACCTGGACCTGAAGGCGCCGCCGCATCGCAACCTGAAGCCGCCGACAATCAATCCGGGTATGATTTCGGGTGGCTTGTCGACGCCGCTGACGCCGCCGCGCGCGGTCTGCGACATCGACGTCAGGCTTGTTCCCGGACTGGTGCCCGAAGCGGTGCTGGCGGCTTTCCAGGCCGTAGCTGGACCAGATATCGCGCTGTCCATTCTCGATTCGAAGCCGCCGGTGGATACACCTGACGACGACCCATTCGTGCAGCTGTGCCTCGCCGCGCTGAAAGACGAGACGGGGTATGGCGATGGTCCGGAGGGCGTACCTTACTACTCTGACTGCGCGGTAATTGCCCCTGTGCTCAACTTGCCGATGGTGATCATCGGACCGGGCGAGGTCGGCCACAGCGGACGGCCCGACGAATATTGCGAAATCGACAAGCTCGAATCGTCGGTGCGTGTCTACCGCAGCATCGCCGAAAGGTATCTGGCATGACCACTCCTGAAGAGCGCCTTGCCAAAATGGGCATTACCTTGCCCGAGGTGCCGGTTCCGGTAGCCAACTATATCCCCTTCCGATTCGCGGGATCGCTTCTGTTCCTGTCCGGCCAAGTCCCGCGCGGACAGGACGGACAGCCCATGGTGGGGCGCCTGGGCGTGGATACGACTGTCGAGCAAGGCTACCAGCATGCTCGAGCCTGCGCCCTGCAACTCATCGCGGTGGCCAAGTCAGCCGCAGGTGAGCTTTCCCGGCTATCGGTGATCAAGCTGCTCGGCATGGTCAACGCGGCGCCGGATTTCGCCGACCATCCCAAGGTCGTGAACGGCGCTTCCGACCTGTTCGTCGAAGTATTTGGCGAGGAGGGACGGCATGCACGTAGTGCCGTTGGCATGGGTTCGCTGCCCAGCCGCGTGACCGTCGAGGTCGAGGCGATCTTCCATGTCCGTTGAAAGCGCATCCTCCCTGGCGCTGCCACCCTCGGCCAGTGCGGTCCTGACCGCCCTGGCCGAGGGACGTCTTACGGCACAGGCTCTCGTCGACTCTTTGCTCGAGAGTATTGCCGCAGCAGGCAGCGAGGGCGAACGCGCCTATCTCTCGGTCGATGCCGAGGGCGCGCGAACTGCTGCTCGTACCGCGGATCGCCTGCGCAACGACGGAAAGGCCGGCCCGCTTGCTGGTCTGCCGGTCGCGGTGAAAGACCTTTTCGACATTGCCGGTCAGGTGACGACGGCGGGCTCGCGCGTTCTGGCTGATGCCCCGGCTGCCGAGGCGGATGCGGCCATGGTGGCGCGGCTGCGCCAGGCCGGCGCGGTGGTCCTTGGGCGCACCCATATGAACGAGTTTGCCTTTTCGGCCTTGGGCACCAATCCGCATTTTGCACAGCCGCGCTCGCCTTGGCAGCGCGAGATCGATGTAGGCAGGGGCAGATCACCCGGGGGTTCGACCTCCGGCGGAGCCGTAGCTGTGGCCGATGGCCTGGCTTATGCCACGCTTGGCAGCGACACCGGCGGCTCGACTCGAATACCAGCGGCCTTTTGCGGCCTGATCGGCTGGCGTCCCTCACAAGGGCGCATGCCGGGCGATGGCGCCTTCCCTCTCGCAGCCAGTTTCGACACACCCGGCCTCATCGTGCGCACCGCCGAGGATTGCCGATTGCTCGACGCGGTGCTGACCGGCGCCGGAGCCGACGATGTTGCGGTGCCGCCGTTATCGGCGCTCCGCTTTGGCCGGGCAGACGGCATGCCGTTCGAAGATCTTGCGCCCGAGATTGCCATGGCAATCGCCGCGGCGCTTGACCGGCTGACTGGTTCTGGAGCGCGGATCGACGCTTTCGGCGATTTCGACTGGGCTGCGCCGGCAACGGCGTTGCGTGCCGGGCAGATCACGGCAGTCGAGGGACTGGTGGCGCACGGCGCCCTGTTCGACCAACACGATCGCTACGACCAGCGCGTCATCGTCCGCATGCGCGCTGGCGAAACGATCCCGGCGACCGACTATGTCCGTGCAAAGCGACACATCGCGGCGCTCAGGCGCCAGTTCGATGCGGCGGCAGAGGGTTTCGATGCGATCCTGATGCCGACCGTGGCCATCCTGCCGCCCCGATTGGCTGAACTCGACGACGACGAGACCTTCTTCGCGCTCAACGCGGCCGCGCTGCGCAACACCTTGATTGCAAGCATCCTCGACCTTCCCGCCATCTCGCTTCCCATCAGCGACCCCGGCCAGCCGCCGGTCGGGCTGATGATGATCGGTCGGCGCGGCGCCGACCGCAAGTTGCTGGCTGCCGCGCAAGCGGTCGAAACCGTACTGCACCGCCTCTGGAGGAATTGACCATATGGATCTGGGCTTGAAGGGAACGTGTGCGCTGGTCTTTGGCGCAGGTGGCGGCCTCGGCGGCGCGATCGCCAGGGAGCTTGCTGCCGAGGGCGCCAAGGTCACGGTTGCCGATATCGACGCAGCCGCAGCGGAAGCGACCGTATCTGCAATCCGGATGGCGGGTGGCACGGCGCAGGCGCTGGTCTGGGACATCGGCGATCTGGACGTGCTTTCCGAGCGGCTTGCCACGATCGAGGCCGCGTGCGGCACGATCAACATTCTGGTCAACAACACAGGTGGGCCGCCGCCCACCACTGTCTCCGGTCAATCGCCGGAAATCTGGTCGAAATATTTCGACCAGATGGTGCGGTCAGTCATCGCGGTTACGGACGCCGTCCTTCCCGGTATGCGCGCCGCCGGCTGGGGCCGTATCATCACCTCGACGTCGTCCGGTGTGGTTGCACCGATCCCAAACCTGGGCATTTCGAATGCGCTTCGCCTGGCGCTGGTCGGCTGGTCTAAAACGCTGGCGCGTGAAGTCGGCAAGGACGGCATCACCACAAACATCATCCTGCCGGGCCGCATCGCCACCGGCCGCATCCTGTTCCTTGACGAACAGAAGGCCAAGCGTGAGGGCCGTACCACGGCTGAAGTGACAACCGAAAGCACCGGCACCATTCCTGTAGGCCGATACGGCGAACCGGCCGAATATGCGGCGACGGTAGCCTTTCTTGCATCGCGCCGCGCATCCTACATCACCGGCTCCGTCATTCGCGTCGATGGCGGCCTGATCCCAAGCATCTGAGAGGACCCATGACCCTGACCCCCGACAACCGCACTGCCCTCGAAGGCGTCTCGACAGCGACGCTGACCACCGTTCTTCTTAAGAAAGGTCTTCGAAACGTCTGGATACGCGGCAGCGCGCCCCTGGCCAAAGGCCAGCGCCGCCTTGTGGGCGAAGCCTTCACGTTGCGTTTCGTGCCTGCACGCGAAGATTTGGCAACACCGGCAAGCTGGTCGTCGCCGATCTCGACCCGCGCAGCTATCGAAGCCATGCCGGAGGGCTGCATCGCCGTGGCCGACGCCATGGGCATCACCGATGCGGGTATCTTCGGCGACATCCTTGCGGCGCGCATGGCCCATCGCGGTGTCGCGGGACTTGTTACTGATGGCGTGATGCGCGACCTCGCCGGCGTGTTGACCACCAACCTACCGATCTGGTGCCAGGGCATAGCCGCACCACCCTCGGTCGCAGGTCTGACCTTCGTGAACTGGCAGGAGCCGATTGGTTGTGGCGGCGTGGCCATCTTCCCCGGCGACACCATTGTCGCCGACGACGACGGCGCCGTGGTCATTCCCGTGGCCCTGCTTGCCGATGTTGTTGGTGAAGCTGTCGAACAGGAACGCATGGAAGCCTGGATCATGCTGGAAGTCGGACGCGGTGTGCCGTTGCCCGGCCTCTATCCAATGAATGCCGAAACGCGCGCTCGCTATGATGCTTTCACGGCGAGCGGGAGCTGAAGCCCAGAAACTATCCCAGGTGCCGCCATGCATTTTGATCGCGCCGTCATTGCGCCCAATCTGACCCCGTTCAACGCCGATCTTTCACTGGATGCCGCGCTTTACGTTGTGCACGCCAAGCGTCTGCTGGCGGACGGCTGCACTGCGCTCGCTCCCTTCGGCACCACAGGGGAGGCCGCGTCACTGGGTATGAATGAGCGCATGGCTCTGCTTGAAGCCCTGGTCGCCGCCGGCGTCGCACCCGATAGGCTGATACCCGGCACCGGCCTCACCGCCTTGCCCGACACCGTCAGGCTCTGCCGTCATGCCTTGGAACTTGGCGTATCGGGAGTGATGGTGCTGCCGCCTTTCTACTACAAAGAGGTCAGCGACGATGGATTATACGATTGGTTCGCCCGGCTCATCGAAGGCGTTGGCCAGACGACACTACGGATTTATCTCTACCATATCCCGCCAGTGGCCAAGGTCGGCTTTTCGATCCCGCTGGTCCAGCGTCTGGTCGGGAATTTTCCAGGCATCATCGTAGGCATCAAGGATAGCGGCGGCGACTGGGATAACACGGCAGCGTTTCTTGCCGGAGTTCCGGATTTCACAGTCTTTCCTGGCAACGAATTGCGGCTGGTCAGATCGATCCAGGCCGGCGCCAAAGGCTGCATCACCGCAACGGCAAACGTCAACGCGTCGGCCATCTCGGCGCTTGCTAAGGCTGCCGACGCGCCGGACGCGCTTGAACGCGAGGCTGAGATCGATCGCTATCGCCTTACCGTTCAGCGTCATCGGCCCATTCCGGCCATGAAGGCAATGCTGGCGCGGCGCGACAAGCATCTGAGCTGGGCACGTGTGAGGCCTCCTTTGGAAGGCCTCATGGCTACGGAAGCGATGACGCTGGAATCCGAATTACAAGAGCTTGACCGACTTTCAATCCAACGCGGCACGCACTGACGAGGAGATGACTTGATGACCGCCACCCAAGCGACGCCCCAAATCCGCCAAGTGCCAGTTCCCGGCAAGATGGAAGACAATTACGGCGACAAGGTCCGGGTCGGACTGATCGCTCTGTGCGACGATCTTGCGGTGGATCGCGATTTCGCGCGAATGATACCTGATGACCGCGTGGCCCTCGTCACGTCGCGGATCTTCCTGGAGCAGCCTAACTCGAAGCGCACTTTTCTGGATATGGCCGATCGAATTCCCGATACGGTAAAGCTCCTGTGTCCGCTGCTGAGGTTAGATTCGATCGTCTTCGGGTGTACTTCGGCAACATCGTACATCGGCGAGGCGCGCGTCGCCGACCTCGTGCGCAGCGCCCGGCCGGGGGTAAACGTCACCAACCCTGGCAGCGGCGCCATCGCCGCGCTGAAGACACTGAGAGCCAAGCGCGTTTCGGTCATTACACCATATACAGTTGCAAACACCGCGAACGTCGTGCGCATGCTCACTGACGGGGGCATCGAGCCGGTTCAAGTCTCATGTTTCGGCTTCGATACCGACATGGACATCGGTTCGGTGCCACGCGCAGCCTATCTCGAGCAAGCCCGCAACACAGACCACAGGGACGCGCAAGCGATCTTCATCTCCTGCACGGCGACCAAGGCACTAGACGCCATCGATGAGATCGAAGCCGCAACGGGACTGCCTTGCGTATCGTCCAATCAGGCCGCGTTCTGGCACGCGCTACGACTTGCAGGTTGGAAAGAGCCCATCCCTGGTTTCGGCCAGCTTCTCAGAACTTGGTGGTAATTGATGGCAGCAGTAAAAAAATCCAGTGGAGGAGAACCCGCACACCGCGGAGGACTACCAAGGGTATGAACCAGTATCATGGCCGCCACCGACCTTCGCCAAAACCTGTCGCATCGGCGGCATGGAAGCTGTGGTTTTGAACCATTAGAGCGTGTGGTCGTCGCCTCCCACACTCGAGGCGAACGACATCCAAAACTCAAAAGTCTTTCGGTAGTGCGCCGCCAACTTATGCGGGTCAGACTTTTCCAAGACAGTGATGAAACCCTGCAATTCTGCATCCTGGCCAAGGATGCAGCGGTCCCAATCGAGCTTCATGAGTTTGTAGGCAAATCGGGAATGCCTGTAATAGGCTTTGTCCCAGATACTGCGAAACTCGCGGTTGTGGATCAGCCCACCAACACCCTCCTGTATCGCCACGCCGATGGTTGCATAGGCGTGGAAATCCTGTCGCTTAAGAAGCTGCAGATTCGTTTCCTTCAACGCCAAGAACTGCCGGCGAACCGCGTCTGCGCCGGACATGTCGAGCATGTTCGGCAGGATTTCGGTCAGTGACAACCTCAGATGCCCGAGCTCGGCGTTCTCCTGCTCGGAGAGATCCGTGACGACGGTGCCGACGCCGTTTTTCGGTGCGACAAGGCCCATGAAGCCAAGCTGATGCAGCACTTCGCGAAGCGGTGTGCGGCTGATGCCGAACTCGTCCGCGAGCGATGTCTCACTCAATATGGTTCCCGGCGGATATTCGAGATCGCAAATCCTTAGCAACAGCATGCGGTAGGCGAGCCCCTTCCGCTCCTCGCGCAGATCGCCACCGCGCATTAATCCCAACGACATCAAGCTCCGACCTTACTCATCCGAAATCCTTCCCCTCGGTCGCCATCGAAGGCCAGCCGCATCCCGATATGACCCGTCGATGTGGCCTCCTCTACCATAATCCGGGCAGCGATCCGATAGCGCCAGCAATAGGACCGGTGGCAGAGATATGAGCCGCCTTTGAGGAGGGCGCGGTTGCCTCCGGCAGGACCATTTCCGCCCCCCGAATTGTCCGCTGTCCACTCCCAGACATTGCCGCACATGTTGTGCAGGCCGATCGAATTGGGTGCAAAAGCGTCAACGGGGGCCGTTGCGCTAAATCCGTCCCCTGCGGTGTTTCGGGTGGGAAAGGTGCCTTGCCATATGTTCAGCGGAAAAAAGCTTTCGTCGTCGGGCTCGCGATCGCCCCAGGGATAGCGTGCGCAACGCATCGTGCCTTGCGCCGCGGCCTCCCATTCGGCTTCAGCTGGGAGCCGCCCGCCCGCCCAGTCCGCGAAAGCCTGTGCATCCCTGCGCGAGACATGCACGACAGGATGATGTGACAGGCCATCCAGGGTTGACCGCGGGCCGAAGGGTGTCCGCCATGTCGCGCCTTCCACCCTTACCCACCATTCGCTGCCGTCAACGGTCTCAGACCTTGGCGATCGCGCAGCAAATTGATGGAAGACGAACGACCAGCCGAACCTCTCGGCATCGGTGCGGTAAGCGGTCTGCGCGACGAAGCGTGCGAACCATTCGTTGGTGACGGCATAGGGATCGATCTCGAACGCCTTGACGCGCAGGCGGCGTACGGGTCCCTCACCGTCATGCGGTAGAATGGGCGTGTCGGTGCCCACCAGAACCTGCCGCCGCGATATCCGTACGAGCCGATCTGGCCGTGCTTGCGGCAAAAACTCTCGCTCGAGACGTAAAACCTCTTCCGATTTTCGTCCCGACCGCAGGCAACATGATGCGGGCGCATCATCGAGGCGAGCAGGCTTGTGCATATTGTTACCCGATGAGGCGTCGATGCGCCTCACGCACATCCAGAGTGCCGCGTTCCCTGATGTATGTGGTGCTGGCATCCACGAAAGGCTGGAAATCCCACGGGTGCGGCTTGCCGGTTATGAGCGCACGGTCGATCAGCCGCCGGCGCCGTTGGCTGTCGATGACGTCGTCACGCAGCTCCGATTCCTTCCAGCGCTCGTCCGCTTCGGCCTGGAAAGCCCGCAGGACAGGACTGTCTGGATTTTCGCCTGCAAGATTGCGCGTTTCCAGCGGATCGTTGGAGAGATCGAAAAGCTGCTCGGGATCGCCATGGCAGCGGACATATTTGTAGTCGCCGCGACGGATCATCAGCAATGGCCAATGTGTACCTTCGCCAAGATACTCGCCAACGGCTTCGTCATGACCTGATCCACCATTCAGTTGTGAAACGAGGCTGTGGCCGTCAATATCGCCGACACCCTGTTCCATCGGCACGCCAGTCGCGAGCTCCACGAAGGTCGGCAGGAAGTCGAGCGTCGAAACCGCGCTCTTCACGCGTCCCGGGCTGAACTGCTTGGGTGCATGGAAAAACAGCGGCACACGCGCAGCATTCTCGTAAAACGTCGATTTGTCCCAAAGCCCGCGCTCGCCCAGCATGTCACCGTGATCGGCGGTGAAGACGATGACCGTATTGTCGTCGAAGCCGCAATCCTTCAGCGTCTTCAAGATATGTCCTACCTGGTCGTCGACGAATTCGATGGCGCCGTAATAAGCCCGTCTCGCACGCCGGACGATATCGTCGGTGACAACATGCTCCGGGCGGACACCTATGTTGAGCGTGCGCAGCCGGTGCCAATGTGGATCGTCCGCCAGCGGGTTGTTCGGACATTTCGGCAGGTCGATCTCGTCGAGCTCATGCATGCTCCAATAGTCCTCGCCGATGAAATACGGATCATGCGGATGCGAGAGTGACAAGGTGAGCGCAAAGGGCTGACCATCCTTTGAACGTGCGCGGTCATACAGCCAGCGGCGGGCGGCAAAGACAGCCTCCTCATCGTAGTCGATCTGGTTGGAGCGGATGCATGGCCCGGCTTCCATGAATGCCGGCAGCGCGTAGGACCAGTCTGCCGTCGCGTCGGCATCCGCCCAGTTGGGCGTCCAGGCGAAATCCGCCGGATAAATGTCGGTCGTAAGCCGTTCCTCGAAGCCATGAAGCTGGTCGGGACCGACGAAGTGCATCTTGCCGGACAATGCCGTTTTGTAACCGGCATTTCTGAGATGATGGGCGAATGTCGGCAGGTCGGAGCCGAAATGCGCTGCATTGTCATAGGCGCTGATTCGCGATGGCAGACGGCTGGTCATCGTCGCGAAGCGCGACGGCGCACAGAGCGGACTCGGGCAATAAGCGGCATCGAAAATCACTGCGTTCGCCGCGAGGTCCGAGAGATTGCGGGCATGCACCACCGGGTTGCCATAGAAGGGCAGTGCACTGGCCGAGAGTTGGTCGGCCATGATGAGAAGAATATTCGGCTTCATCGCTCGTCCATTGGATAGCGCCGGGCGGCGCGTTGTCGCCGATCGTTAAAAAAGCGATCGCCCTGTATACAGCTACGCGCAAAAAACTGCGCAAGTCAATAGCTGTATACAGCATCCCAAGGCGTCATATTGCCGGTCAAAGGGCTGGCGGTGGAGGAAACCTATCGGCCTTTCCACGCCGGCGGCCGCTTTTCGACGAAAGCCTTTGGGCCTTCCAGAAAATCTTCCGATTGAGCCATGCGTTCATACATCGCAAGCCCGCTCTTGCCCGGCTTTGTGAGTGTCAGGGCGTCGGCGGTGGGCATGGTCTCGATATGCGCCATGACTTCTTTCATCGCTTGCAGCGCAAGGGGTGCGCCCTTCGCAATGGTAGCCGCAAGATCGAGCGCGGCGCGCCTCAAATCCGCGCTTTTATGCACAGACGCGACGAGGCCCCAGCTCAACGCCTCTCTGGCCGTCATCCGCCGGCCGGTCAGCAGCAAGTCCTTCGCAACATTATAAGGCACTCGCTTCGGGAGGCGCTGGACACCACCGGAATCCGCCAAAAAGCCCCTCTGCATTTCTGGAAGCTCGAAATAGGCATGATCGGCCGCGACGATGATGTCGCAAGCGAGCGCGATTTCAAAGCCGCCTCCGACGGCAACGCCGTTGACGGCGGCAATCACGGGCTTCAGCAAACCATGATACTCGACGATGCCCGCAAAGCCGCCGGGCCCATGGCCGGTTTCGTTGTCCGCATCCGCAGCCGGGTCGAAACCTGGCATGGCGGCGTCCTTGAGATCCCAGCCTGCCGAGAAAATGCGGTCGCCGGCGCCAATGATGACGCCGACGCGAATCTCCGGGTCGTCCTGCAAGGTCTTGAGTGCGGAATGGATCGTCCTGCTCATCTCACGGTTGATGGCATTGACCGGCGGACGGTTGAGCATGATCTCAAGCACGTTGCCGATCCTTTGGGTGAGAACGATAGGGTCAGGCATGAGCCAGCCTCCGGTCTAGGGGCAGCTGCGGGGTGGCGTCATCCGGTGGGCTTCCCCAGGAGATGAAATAGCCGTTCATGGCTGCCGTGAAATTGGTGACTTTGCGGCTTGCCGGATCGAAGCAGAGATTGAGCGTTTCCACCGTGCAGGCGACGACGCCTKCGCTTTCTATGCGGTGCAGAAGCTGGAACCGTTTCGTGTCAAAGGCGATCAGCCCCGTGCGGATTTCGACCAGTGCGCCGAGCCGCAGTTCGCGGAGATAGCGGACATGCGTCTCGGTCATGACAAATTCGAGATGGGACGCAGATGCATCACCCTCTCGCGCACACCGCCAGATTTCCATGCTGGCGAGATCGGCGATGCGCTGGTAGGTCAGAAAATTGACGTGGTCGAGTTCGTCGAGCCAGTCCTTTTCGACAACCGCCTCCAGGGTGGTGACCCAGGTCATGTCGCGCCGCCGTCAAGCGTTGCCTTGACGCGCTGCAAAGCGCTTCGAATGCCGGCTACGCCGGAATCGCGCAAGGCGATCAGCCCCGCCTGTCCGCCCGCTCCCAAACCTCGCACAACCTGATCGGCGTAGTCGCGCATCAGCTTCCTGTCCGGTTGGAACTCTGGCGGGGCAAGATAACCGCTCGCCATTTCGTGGGCGAGAAGGTCGACGAACTCTCCATAGAGGGATGGGTCGCGCGCGCCCAGGAAGAACACCGACGACGGTCCCATGACCGCCCAGCGGATGGCCGGACCGGTAGCGATCGCCCTGTCGATCGCCGCAAGGTCGGCGACGCCTTGCGACATCAGATAGAGAATTTCCCTTAAAACGGCCATCTGGACGCGATTGCCGATATAGCCGTCGATCTCGCGGTCCAGTTGGACAACCTCGCAACCTGTCGAGCGATAGAACGCGCTGGCTTCGGCCGCAGCTCGCCTGGCCGCTTCGCTGGCGGCGACTTCAACCAGCGGCACAAGGAAAGGCGGGTTGAAGGGGTGGCCGATAAGGATGCGTTCGGGGCGTTGCGCCTTGCTGGCCAGATGTCCGGTAAGAAAGCCGGACGAACTCGACGCGATAACGACGTCGGGGGCAGTGAGTGCGTCGATTTGCGCGATAAGCGCGATCTTGGCGTCGACATCTTCGGTGGCGCTTTCCTGGACGAATCCGGTGTCGTCGAGTGCTTCCACGAGATCGGTTGTGAAGGAGACCCGCTCGGGCGTGGCGCCCGGCGCCAACCCAAGCTCGGTGAGAACCGGCATGGCCTTGGCAAGGGTTTGGCGAAGAAACGCTTCTCGTTCGGGAGACTGGTCATGAACCACGACGTCCAGGCCGGCACGCATGAAATGCGCGGCCCACCCGGCGCCGATCAGACCGCTTCCGACGCAGGTTACCTTGGTGATCTTGCGCGCAGCGGAGCTATCAGGATGCGACATTCAGCAACTCCATCGTTGAGTGTTCGCCCTTCGGCGAGACAAGGGCATCGACCGCGACCACGCCTTGCGCAGTGGCGATGACCGGATTGATGTCGACGGCGGCGATGGCATGCGGAAAGTCGCTGATCAATCGCGACAGCGCGACAATGGCGCCCGCGACGGCTTCACGATCGATGCCAGGCTTGCCACGGTAGGGATCAAGGGTAGGACTGACTGTCAGCGCGCGCACCATATCACGGGCTTCGTCCTGGCTGACAGGCGCCAGCGCGAACTGCCGGTCAGCCAAAAGCTCCGCCATCACGCCGCCGGCGGCGACCATGACCATAGGGCCGGCGAGCGGATCGACCACGGCGCCCAGCGCCAGTTCCACGCCGCCCTTGATCATCGACGCGACCAGCACACGCGGACCAAGCCGGGAAGTGAGGTCCAGGAAAGCTTCTTCGAGCGCTTTTGGATCGGCGATGTCGAGCCAGACGCCGCGTTGCTCAGTCTTATGCGCGACCGGTTCCGCCGTCTTGACGACCACCGGATATCCGATGGCCTCAGCCGCTTCGAGAGCATGGTCTAGAGCCATGGATAAACTGCGCCTTACTGTCGGAATGCCGGCGGCGGCCATCAGGTCAAGGGCAGCATTCTCGTCGTTCGGAGTAAGCCGCTCCAATGCTTCGCCGACGTGGCGTCTCTGTATTTCCGAAAAGCCGGCTACAGAAAGGTAGCGCTTGCGCGTTTGATAGTGACGGAGCTGCGCCAACGCCGCAAATGACGTTTCCAGTCCGTCGAGCACTGGCAGCCCGCCCTGTTCCATGTGGAGAATGCGCTCGGCATTGAAATGTCGCGTCGAAAAACCAATGGCGATAACGGGTTTTTCGCCGCCTGCAAGGCGCAGAGCGCCTTCGGCCATATGCGTCGCGAACGTATCGACTTCCGAGGCACCGAACTCCGTGAGGACGACGCCGACGGAAGCACCGGCATCGGCCAACGCAGTCGACAGGCAAGTGGCGACATGCAGGGCGACGTCTTTTTCGCCGGACCAAATATCCACGGGATTGGCCGTCGTCAGTTCCGGCGCAAGGGTACCGCGAAGGGCGTCCTCGGTCGCCTTGGAGAACCGGGTCAGCGGCAGTCCTGCGCGGCTTGCCGCGTCGATTGCCATGGCACGCTGCGCCCCGGAATCGGTGACGATCACGGCGCCGCCCCGGTCGAAAATGATCCCTTTGGAAAACAGGTGCAGCGTGCACCAGAACTGGTCGAGCGAAACGCAGGCAACCACATTGTGCCGCCGGAACAGCGCTTCCAGCGAAGCCTTTCCGCCAGCCATTCGACCGGCATGGGTGGCAATCGCTTCGGCGGCTTCCGGCGTTTGACCGGGCGCCAGTACGATGACCGGCACGCCCCGAAGGGCAGCCCGTTCCAGTGCCCCAACGAACGCGGTGCCGTTACCGACCGTTTCGAGATAGATGCCGATCACCTTCGTCTCATCCATCGACAACGCATGGTCGATGACGTCGACCAGTGTGACGTCAGCTTCCCGTCCCAGATGGAAGGTAGCGCAGAATTTAAGCCGTGGATCGATAGCGTTTGCGTAGGAAAACAGCGCGCCGGATTGCATGATGAGCGCGATGTTGCCGGGACTTCTATGCCGTTCTGGCGGCATCACCCAGGTCGACGCGGTCCGGCCGACATAGTCGATGAAGCCAATGGAATTGGGACCAAGCAGCGGCGAACCGGCATCCTTGGCAAGGGCTGCCAGGTGCCTGCAGGCGTTGGCATCGAGGTCGCCCATGACATGCAATGCACGCGCGCCGAGCGACAGGGCAATAACAGCATCGTCGAGAATCCGCGTCGGGCCGCTGGCGATGACGCCCAGATCAATCCTTTCCGGGATCGCCTGCGGATCGGCAAAGCAGACAATCCCTTCGATATCCGCGTAGCTCGGCGTGATTGGGTAGATTCGCCGCGGTCCGCCGTAGGATTTGAGCGCCTTTACGATCTCATAGCCAGGTCGGCCTTCGCGCCCGCTGGCGCCGAACACGGCAACCGAAGATGGTGCAAAGAGCGGTATCAAATTCCGGCTCATGCCTCATCCCCCTGCAAGGCGCACTCCAGGCGACGGATATGCCAATTGCTGTCGCCGTAATCGAGATCGATGGCCGTCAGCCGCTGCAGGTAGCTGCCGAGCGGATATTCCTTCGTCATCCCTATCGCCCCGTGCATCTGCAGCGCTTCCTGCGCCACGCGCCGACCCGTCCGTCCGACATAGGCCTTCGCCTTGGAGACAGTGGCATGCCGGATCGAGACCGGTGTCTTCATGGACAAGCAGCATGCTGCGTCGTGGGCGAGCGACCATGCGCATTCGACATGCGCGTACATGTCGACCATCCGGTGCTGCAGCGCCTGCATTTTTGACAGGGGATTGCCGAACTGTTCCCGCGTCTTTAGGTAGTCGACAGTCAACTCCAGCGATCGGTTCATCAGGCCCACCGCCTCGCAAAGCGAAAGTGCGGAACCCGCATCCACACCGTAGTCGATTGCGGCTTCGGCATTGCCGTCGTCGATGCGGCACTCTGGTGCGAGCACGACACCGTCGAGTTCGATATCGACCAACCCGCGACCATCGGCGGCATGGTAGGATGTCACCCCGACGCCCTTGGTATTGACTGGTAGCCAGAAAAGCGCGGGTGCGCCGTTCACGTTGGCCGTCAGCAGAAAGGCGCTGGCAAGATCACCACAACGAACAAGCGTCTTGTGGCCGCTCAACACCCAATTTGCACCGCTCCTGACAGCACTGGTCAAACGAGGCGTCCGGTTCCAGCCCTGCCCTTTCTCCATCCAGGCCATGACTGCACCTGCCTTCCCGCTCGCCGCCATTTCCAGCGACGCTTGTAGGCGCGCGAATGCGGGATAGAACTCGGCAATCGCCGCCGGCACGCAAACACTTTCGAGATAGGACGTTACAAGCGCCTGCTGGCCCAGCGGTTCGAGAACGAGCGCGGCGTTGCCAAGCCCCTCGCCCATGCCGCCCAAAACCTCGGGTAAGGGCACTGCAAGAACCCCCAATTCGGCAAGTGCCTGGAAAGCTGCGCCCGAGAGATTGCCGCTCCCCTCGATCCCATTCAGCAGGGAGGCAAGCCGGCCCGCGACCATGTCGCGGACCTGCGCCTCCGTTTCGTTCAGCCCCAGGGAGCGGATCATAGGCCGAGCACTCCCCGCGCCAAAATGTTGCGCTGGATTTCGCTCGAGCCGCCATAGATCATCGTCTTGCGATAATTCATATGCGCCTTCAGCGCGTAGCTGGCACTGATATGGTCTTGGGGCATATCGGACGACGCTGCCTCATCAATATCAATGCAGGCGCTCGGCCCGTACATGTCGGCAGCGGCGGCGAGAATGTCGTTCTGCACCTCGGTGCCACGCAATTTCAGCAAGGCTGCCTCGGCACCCAATTCCTCGCCAGCCCGGAAAAGAAACCGCAGTTCGGTCCGTTCGACCGCGCTCAGGGCTATGTCGAGCTCGACCAATTGCCGCGACACGCTCGGCTCATCGATCAGCCGCCGACCATCGATCCACTGGTTGCGGCAGTATGATTTGAGGCGTTCGAGCGACGCGATAGAGCGCGAAATCTCTGCGTTGCCAAAACGCTCTGATGTCAGAACGCTCTTGGCGATCTCCCATCCAGCGCCTTCCTCGCCAATGCGCTGGTCCACCGGCACGCGGACATTGTCGAAGAAGACCTGGTTGATTTCGATGCCTGTGCCATCGAAGGTCCATATCGGATGTACCGTGATGCCTGGGCTCTTGAGGTCCAGAAGCAGAAACGTGATGCCCTGCTGCTTGCGGCCTAAGGAGTCGCTGCGGAAAATACCGAACATCCAGTCGGCTATATGTCCTTCGCTGGTCCACATCTTGTGACCGTTGATGACATATTCATCGCCGTCCCGCCGCGCGCTGCACTTCAGGCTGGCAAGGTCCGATCCGGCGTTGGTCTCGGAAAACCCCTGGCACCAGAAGGTGTCGCCTTCGAGGATTCCCGGCAGGAAACGTTGCTTCTGCTCAGGCGTGCCATGAGCAATCAGCGCTGGCCCAAGCATGGATGCACCATAGATCATCGGCCTTGGCGCGCCGGCCAACGCAAACTCGCGCTCCAGGATGTAAAGTTCGCTATCGGAAAGTCCCGCGCCGCCGTGATCCTTGGGCCATGCCGGGCAGGCGAACCCATGGGCACGAATGATCCTGTGCCAAATGCGCTGATCTTCCTTGAACAGGTCCATGCGTTCGAAATTGACCTGATCGCGAATATGAGCCGGCAGATTTTCGGAAAGAAATGTCCTGATCTTGCGGCGGAATTCAATCGCCTGGGGATCAGTCAAATCTCGGCTGAGCGCGTCCATTGCAAAAACCTCCACTATGAGATTGATAGCAGTCCCGATGGCCACAGATTGTTTCGTATTGTCTGGCGAAATGTGAATATGATAGACCTATCGGCATGAAGCTCCCGCCCTTGCAGGCACTCCGTTCGTTCGAGGCTGTCGCAAGGATGCGCAGTGTCACTCGGGCCGCTGAAGAGCTCTGCGTGTCGCATTCCGCCGTTAGTCACCAGATCCGAAAACTCGAAGAATGGATGGGGATGGCACTTGTCGAGCGAAGCGGCCGCGGCATTCGTCTGACCGAGGCCGGTGAGCGTTACAAGGTGAAGGTCTGCGAAGCCTTCAATATGATCCATGGAGAGACCGAGCTGCTGCGCCAGCGCGAGGCATCGCCATTGATACGCGTGTCATGCCTGCCGATGTTCGCGGTCTGCTGGCTCATGCCGCAGATGCATGACTTTTGGGGCAAGCATCCAGACATTCAGGTCGCGGTTCAATATTCCAGGGCTGAGAATACCATCGATCCGGCCAAGGTGGACGTTGCGGTCCAGCATGGGAACTCGAGCGATTTTCCCGATTTCGTCGCAATGCCGCTGCTGGAAGGACTGACCATCCCCGTCGCGTCGCCTGACTACCTTGCCCAAGTCGGTTACACGGATTTGAATGATATCGCCCGGCTCACGCTGCTGCATGATGCCGACCGCAGCTTCTGGCGCATGTGGCTGAAGAAAACCGCTCTTGACTACGATTTTGACGTCGATCTGGCGGAAACGGGACCGGTCTATCTGGATGGCAATCTAACCTTGGCCGGCTGTCTGGCAGGAGATGGCGTTGCGCTCTTGCCGCGGGACGTGGTGCGTTCCCAACTGCGAGCTAAAACGCTGATATCGCTCTCGAATATCGCCGTTCAGGAAGACAAGTCCTATCTGGTTCTCACACCGATATCTCGGCCCGTGCCGCGCAGCGCGCTTGTCTTTGCGCAGTGGATGCAATCCCTGCCGGGCACGATCAAGCTCGGTGTTACCAGAGACTAGGAAAGCTCGAATATCCGGCCTCGATTGAGGATGTTCCCTGGATCGGCCATCCGCTTGATCGCCTTCATAAAGGCGACTTCGGCTGCCGACCGCGTCTGGCGCAGGTATTTGCGCTTTTGCATGCCGATCCCGTGCTCGGCCGATATGCTGCCGGAAAGCCTGCCCACCAGATTGTAGACCGACACACTGAACGGGCCCATGTCGGCGGCCGCATCGCCAGGGTAGGCGGCGACATGGAGGTTGCCGTCCCCAAGATGGCCGTAGATGAGCGCGAGTCCGCCCGGCATGTCCCTGGCAGCGCTGCGATGGATTTCCTCGACCGCCTCGGCGATGCCGCTGAGCGGCAGGCTGACATCGAAATGAACCTCGCCCGGTGCGTAGCGGTAAAATTCGTAGTTCGCTTCCCGGTAAGCCCAGAAGCGTTGCCGGTCGGCGTCCGAACGCGCGATCAGCGCATCTTGCAACAGGCCCCCTTCCATCAGGTCGAACAGCCCTTTTTCGAACAAGACCTGGCCTTGACCATCGTGGCCCAGCGCCGCTTCGACGAGCAGGGTGATTTCGCATGGGCTTTCGAAGGGCTGTACGACCAAGCCCCATTTTTCGCCGGCTTGCATATAGTCGCGCCACATCCCTTCGAAGGTGACGAGCTTGCCGTCGAAACGCTCCTCCAGCCGGCTTCGGATCACAAGCGCGGATGCGACACTATCCACGGCGCAAAGAGCGGTCTGTAAGGGCTTGGGTAACGGCATCAGCCGCAGACAGACACGCGTGATGATCGCAAGCGTGCCTTCGCTGCCCGTCATCAGCTGCGGCCAGTCATAACCGGTGTTGTTCTTCACCGATTTGTTGAGCGATGACAGCACCGTGCCATCGGCGAAGACCGCTTCGACGCCGGCGATCTGCTGCCGTGTCATGCCGTAGCGCAGCACCTGTACGCCCCCGGCATTGGTGGCGACGTTGCCGCCGATCGTGCAGGAACCGCGCGCGCCGAGATCGACGCCGTAGAAAAAGCCGGCTTTCCGCGCCGCCTCCTGCACGGCAGCCAGCGTGACCCCGGCCTGTACCGTCATCGTCCTGTTGACGGGGTCGATTTCCTCGATCCGGCACATCCTGTCCGTTGTAACGGCGATTTCACCCGCTAGAGGGTGTGCGCCACCGACGACGCCGGTCAGCCCGCCCTGGATGACCACGGGCTGGGACGCGGCGCTGCACAACTTAAGAATGGTAGCAACATCCTGCGTGGTGGATGGCCGCGCCACGGCGAGCGGACCTTTCGGTTCAAGTCCTGCCGCGTCCGTCCAGTATCGGGCAGCGACCTGGTCGCCGACCAGCACGTTGTCCGCGCCGATGCCTGCCTTCAGGGTCTCGATCAGATCCATCGCATCTCCTTCGTGGACAAAAGAACCAGTAGCTAGAGGTGCTGCGTGTGTACCGCGCCGGGAATGGTCAGATGCCGATGGATCCGCTTTACGACATGATCGATGATCTGGACGATGACGATATAGACGACGCCGACCACCAGCAGCGGCGTCAAAGGATCAAGATAGACTTTGCCAAGGACGGTCGGTCCCCCCATCAAATCGTGAACGGTGATGACGCTTGTTATGGCTGAGGCCTTGACCACGGCGACCGTTTCGCTGCCGAGATTTCCCAGGATCGACCTCAGCGCAAGCGGCGCGTGAACGCGGAAAAAGGCGCGGGTCCGCGTCATGCCGATGGCAAGGGCTGCCTCGAGCAGTCCGCGTGGCACCATTTTCAAACCACCTCTGATTGTCTCGCCCAGATAGGCCGCGTTGTTGATGCTGAGCACGAAGACTGCCGTGCGGAACGGCGAACTGAGCACAAGGTCCCAGAACAGTCCGCCACGCAGCCAGGAGATTCGCGGCATGCCGTAGTAGACAAGAAACAGCAGGATCAGCAGCGGCACGCCGCGGAAGACGAAGATATAGGCCTTGGCGATGAGGCGGACCGTCTGTCGGCCATATTCATGCATCGACGCCAGGATACCGCCGAGCAGAAAACCGAACACCATGCTGAGCCCGGTCAGCGCGACGGTAACAATGAAGCCATTGGCGACCGCCAACCAGAAAACCTGCGTGTTCAGGATTGCGAAATTCAGCATTTATCGAGACCTATCGATAATTGCTTCGAAGCGATGCTGGATCAGGCCGGACACGGCAGAAATGGCAAGATACATGCCTGCCGCGATCATGTAGCACAACATAGGCTCACGCGTTGATCCGGCGATGATGGTGGTGGTACGGCTGAGTTCCTGCACGCCTATGAGCGAAGCTAGCGCGGAAATCTTCAGCATCACCAGGAACAAATTGCCGAGCGCTGGCGTCGCGGAACGCAACACCAGCGGCACGACGATGCGCCGGCGGATCTGGAAGGGCGTCATTCCTATCGACAGCCCCGCTTCGGTGTATCCACGGGGAAGCACGCCCATCCAGTCCTTGAAAATGACGGCTGCGTAGGAACCAAACTGGACCGACAGCGCTACCACGGCGGCGATCATGGGGTTCGTTCCACCAAGCTGAAAGCCGATGGCCTTGCCGATCCCCGCGAACGCGATGTTGGAGCCGTAGAAGACGATGAAGATGACAATCACTTCTGGCAGACCGCGGAACAAATTGATATATCCGGCCCCCAACATCGCGACCGGCCGGCTCGGTGAGAAACTGGCGAACGCAACCGCCAGCCCGATTGCAACGCAGATGGGAAAGGACACAGCCGACAACCCGAGGGTCAAGGCTGCGCCCTTCAACCAAAAGACAAAATAGGGTGCAACGATATAGATCATTGCACGTCACCGTAGCCCAGAAGCATCACTCGGACTGGAGCTTGGTGTTCAGGTATTTCTCACCGAGTTCGTTGAGCTTGCCGGACGCGATCACCGCGTCGAGGCCGGTGTTGAACTTGGTGACCAGGTCGGTTGATCCCTTGCGGAAGAACCAGCCGCGGCCATCGCCGACGAACTGCTTGTCGAAGCTGGGCTTGTCCACCAGCTTGTATTTTCCGGTGCTGACGAACTGCTGCTGGAGTTGCAGATTGTCGTTCTGGAACGCTGCGATGCGTCCGGCATCAAGATCGAGAACGGCGGCATCCGGGCTTTCATAGCCTTGAATTTCGGTGTCGTTGCCAAGTGTGGCTTTGATGTAATCGTAGTAGGACTGCGTTCCGACGATGGTGCCGATCGGCTTGCCCTTCAGTCCGGGGATGCCCGCGGAAATGTCGGCGTCCTGAGGCACCAGGAAGGCGTAGCCAACCTTGTAGATGATCCGCGTCGCGTCATATTTTTCAAGGCGCGGCTTGGTTTCCGTGACAGTCGTTCCGACCATGTCGATCGTCCCGGTTTCCAGGGCCGTCCAGATGCCATCCCACGGCACGCTGGAGATTTCGCAATTTGCCTTGATCTCGGCGCAGACCAACTTGACGAGGTCCGGCTCAAGACCTGTCAACTCGCCATTGGCGTCGATGAAGGCGAAGGGCTTGTAGGCTGCATCGATGCCGATCTTGATTGCTTCGTCGGCATTGGCCGTCGAGAAAGGCATGAGACTCACGGCAGTCATGAAGATTGCTGCCGGCAGGTTACGCATTTTCATTTTGTTCCCCTTTTTGTTGTGGTTCACTTACGATCGATATCTCTGCAGAAAGGATGCCAGTGTCGGCGATTTCGGCGCCGTCAAAAGGTCTTCTGGCTTGCCTCTTTCCTCGATGTTCCCCCCCGATAGGTAGATGACCTCGGACGACACTTCGCGGGCGAAGTGCATTTCGTGCGTCACGATCACCATCGTCCGGCCTTCGACGGCAAGGCGCTGCATCACGCGCAACACCTCGCCGACAAGTTCGGGATCGAGCGCCGATGTCGGTTCGTCGAACAGCAGGATTTCCGGTTCCATGGCCAGCGCGCGGGCGATTGCGACACGCTGCTGCTGGCCGCCGGAAAGCTGCGACGGATAGTGACCGCTCCTGTCGGTAAGCCCCACTTTGTCCAGATAGGCGCTCGCACGGTCATGCGCCTCTTTCCTGGATACGCGCAGCACCTGGAGCGGCCCTTCCATCACGTTTTCAATGGCGCTGCGATGCGGCCAGAGGTTGAACGACTGGAAGACCATGCCGACTTTGCGCCTGAGAATGACCAGCTCGCCGCTCTGTCTGCGCGACCGCTTGCCGCCCTGAACCGCCGGAAAGACCGCGCCGTCCAGCACGATATCGCCCGCGGTCGGCTCTTCCAGAAAATTGATGCAGCGGATCAGCGTGCTTTTGCCAGACCCGGAACTGCCGATCAACGTCAGGATGTCTCCTTTGTTCGCCGCAAGGTTGACGCCTTTGAGCACCTCCAGCGGACCGAAGGATTTTCTGAGATTTCGAACCTCCAGGAGGGGTCGATCCGCGACTGCTGAGCCCTGCTCCATCAAGTATCCTGTGCTAAAAAACTGACCTACCTGTATACAGGCTGGTGCAGATTCCGACCGTTGTCAATAGCTGTATACAGCAGTCGATTGCTCGGCGCGGCATGCAATTAAATGCTGAAGGCGTTCCTTTCTCACCCAGGCGGCGCCATCACCGCCACCAGCGTTTGCCTTGCACCCGAAAGCTCTCGGAAAGTAGCCGGGGCATCAATTGATTTTTTGGTGGCAATATGTGAGTAATATCTGCCTATCCGGCGACTGCCCGGCATGCGATCGCGTATTCGGCGGCGCTCTATCTTGCCTGTAGCGGCTGACAAATCCTAACGTCGAACGGCGACGTCGCGTGATCAGCCTCGCCGGCGCGGAGCAGCCAGAAACAGCGGAAATCGGCTATCCCTGTCACAATCCGAGAGCTTATTCGAACAAATATGATCCGCACAGCCGCCGTTGCCGTTCCGCCCGGCCATCTTAACCGGCGCACGGGCTCGTGCTTGTCCTCACAAAGCATCTCTCGTCGAAATGATTCAACTTCCAACGACACCATTCACTTGTCGCCGGTGTGATTGTCGCCCTTAGGTGCGCCAGGCATTCTAGGTTTCAGAACAGACACGTCATCGCGTTGCTGGCTTCAGAAACAATGCCACCGATTTGACAATCGCTCAGCCTGCCCGATGAACCGTGCCGCGAACCTGCGGACTCGTCGGATTGATGCAGGCAGCGCAACGGGTGGAGACAGCGGTGAACCGCGAACCTTTTATTACCTGCGCCGTGACCGGCGGCGGCGACTTCGCCGGCAAAAGCCCACATGTCCCTGTCACGCCGATGGAAATAGCCGACAGTGCGCTCGAAGCCCATGAGGCGGGTGCGGCCATCGTACATTTACATGTCCGCGATCCGAAAACCCGGCTTGGTAGCCGTGACCCTGGCCTTTTCCGGGAACTCGTAACGATCATCCGCGAACGCAACACGGACGTCATCATCAACCTCACCGGCGGCATGGGCGGAGAGATCCTGTTCGGACCGGCCGAAAAGCCCTTCCCTCCGACGCCGGACACGGATTTCGTTGGCCCGGAAGAACGCATGCAGCACATTGTCGAACTCAAGCCGGAAATCGCCAGCCTGGATACCGGGTCGCTCAATTTCGACGAGGCGCTTTATGCGACCACCCCGACCTGGTTGCGCAAAATGTGCACCGGTTACCAGGCAAGTGGTGTGGTACCGGAGATCGAGGTTTTCGAACTCGGCCATATCGAACTCGCAAAGCAGCTGATCAAGGAAGGCATTGTTCGGCAGCCACCGATCTTCCAGCTTTGCCTCGGCATCAAATATGGCGCGCCGGCAACGCCCGATGCGATGATGGCAATGCGGAATGCCCTGCCGGCAAATGCGATCTGGGCGGGCTTCGGCCTGGGCGCTTTGCAGTTGCCGATGGCCGCGCAGGCGGTTTTGATGGGCGGCAATATCCGGGTCGGTCTCGAAGACAATCTCTATCTTGAGCGCGGCGTTCTGGCCACCAATGCCCAGCTGGTCGCGCGGGCCAAGACTATTGTCGAAGGCATGGGCGCCAAAGTCCTTTCTTCCAATGCCACCCGCGAACGGCTTGGTCTTCAACCGAAAGCCTGAGTTTCTCAACCCAAGGAGACGCGCGTGGATCGCAAGGCTTTCGCGGAAAAAATACGTTCCCGCCAGACTGTGTTTGGCATCTGGATGGGCATTCCCCACCCCATGGTGGCCGAAACCCTGGCTCAGACAAACGCCGACTTCCTATTGGTCGATGGCGAACACGCTCCCATTCCGCCCGACAGTCTGGGTGCGCTTCTGCCGGCCACGGAACTTCACAATATGCCCGTGATCTACCGCGTGCGGTGGAAAACGCCGGAGTTGATAAAAGGCGCGCTCGATCAAGGCGTGACGGGCCTCATGGTTCCGATGATCAACTCTGAGGCGGAAGCGCGCGCTGCCGTCTCCTCTACAAAGTACCCGCCACTGGGAACGCGTGGCGCCGGCGCATGGCGCGCATCGAACTATTATCTCGACGAGAAAGAGTACTTTGCCACTGCGGATACGCTCACCCTGGTCATCCTGCAGATCGAAACGCGCGAGGCGGTTGAAGATATCGACGGGATCGCGGCGGTTAAGGGCGTCGACGTACTTTACATTGGCCCGGCGGATCTCGCTCTATCGCTGGGATTAAAGCCCGGCGAGCTTCATCCCGAATTGCTGGCCGCCTGTGAAAGCGTAGCTACTGCAGCGGCCAAAAAAGGTATTGTGGCTGGCATCGACGTGGCCTCTTCCGATTTCATCCCCACTTTCATGGCATTGGGCTTCAGCGTTTTCACGTTTGGCTCTGACACCGGCTTTCTGGTGCTGGGCGGGCGTGATGCAATGGCGGAAGTACGAGCCAAACTGACGATCAATAGCGGCCGCTGATGCGTGACAAGCGATATCAGTCACTTTGCGGAACTCGCGTCGTCCTGCACTGCGCCGTGCAGATGGCGTTCCTCTGGGCCAGTGAAGCGAAAGGTCCGGCGCCGGATCGCAATTGGGCGGATCGACGGCGATGCCTATGTCGCCTCCGATGGGAAACGTGAGCCGTTGGCGCGCTATGCCGATCTGCGCAAGCAACTGGCTTTGACCGGGTCAGAAGCTGCGAACAACGTGGCCTTCATCCGTCATGCCGACCATCCGGTTGGGCGGGCGGGACTCGCCTGTCACTGCCCCCGGCTATCCGCGCAAATATGGAGCGGATACCCGAAACGTGCTGGCAAGGCACGGTACCAACGAGGCCAGATCTTAGGACTGCTCGCCCGGGCGCCGCTGCTGAAAGCTGGCCCAACCACACACAATTTCTACCGGATTGAGAGGAACCGATGGCCATCGACATTGCCGTTCCCTTGCAAGGCAAGGTCGCGCTGATCACCGGATCAACCAGCGGCATGGGACTAGAGACTGCCCGCGTACTGGCCCGTAACGGCGCGTCGGTTGCGCTTCACGGTCTGGGAGACAGCGCCGAGATCGCAGCGGTCCTGAACGAACTCGGAGGTCTTGGTGCAGTGGCGCGCCACTTCGGGCACGATCTTTCCGTGCACGATCAGGGTGCCGCCTTGGTGCCGGATGTGATTGCGGAGATGGGGCGTGTGGATATCCTGATCAACAATGCGGGTATCCAGCACGTCGCCGATATTCAGGACTTTCCCGATGCCGAATGGCACCGGCTGATCGCCGTCAACCTAACGGCGGCCTTTACCGCGATCCGCGCCGCATGGCCGGGAATGCGCGAACGCCGATGGGGGCGGATCATCAACACGGCATCGACTCTCGCCATGACGGCGGAGCCACGCAAGGCGGCCTATGTTTCGGCCAAGCATGGCGTTCTGGGACTGACGCGGGAGATCGCGCTTGAAGGAGCGGAGCTCGGCATCACCTGTAACGCGATCTGCCCGGGTTGGGTGCTGACGCCTTTGGTTCGAAAGCAGGTTGAGGCAAAGGCCGCGGCGTTTGGCTTGACCTTTGACGAAACGGCACGTCAGCATTTCCTGCGCGATCTTCCGACAAAGCGTTTCGTGGAAACCGAAGAGATTGCCGCCGCAATGCTGTTCCTGTGCAGCGATGCGGCGCGCTCGATAACGGGCGTGGCATTGCCGGTCGATGGCGCAAGCATCGTAGTCTGAGAAGACGGTCCGGACGGCCCACGATCTACGACACCAGCTCTGCTTCATAGGGCGGGAAGCAAGGTGCGAATGCAGTGTCTGACCAAGATTGAGGAGGACTACGTGAGCAAAGTTCGATCTGCGGCCGACGACGTGCTGGCTGAAATTATCCGGGACGGCATGACAATTATGTCCGGCGGATTCGGACTCTGCGGCATCCCGGAAAGCCTGATCGAAGCTGTGCGGTTGTCCGGGGCCAAAGACCTCACATTCATTTCAAACAATGCGGGTGTTGATGGGATCGGCCTTGGTCGCTTGCTTGAGACGCGTCAAATCCGAAAGATGATCTCATCCTATGTGGGCGAGAACAAACTCTTCGCGCAACAGTACCTGTCGGGCGATCTCGAACTCGAATTTAATCCGCAGGGCACCCTCGCCGAACGGATCCGCGCAGGAGGTGCTGGCATTCCGGCATTTTACACGAAAACCGGGGTCGGAACTCTTATTGCCGACGGTAAGCCGACTCAGGAATTCGACGGAGAGTTGTATGTCATGGAGCGGAGTCTTTGGGCCGACATCGCACTGGTGCACGCCTATAAGGGCGATGCTGAGGGCAACCTCGTTTACCGAAAAACGGCACGCAATTTCAATCCTGTGATGGCCACCGCCGCCAACGTAACAGTCGCTGAAGTCGAACACCTTGTTCAGATCGGTGAACTGGATCCCGACCAGATTCACACCCAAGGGATATTTGTCTCGGCAGTCATTCACGACCCAAATCCGTCAAAGCATATCGAGCAAAGGACAATACGCAGGCGCGAACTCATGTCGGATGGAGCAGTTTAATGGCGTGGACACGCGAACAGATGGCTGCACGCGCGGGTCAGGAATTGCGCGACGGATACTATGTCAACCTAGGCATCGGAATTCCGACGCTGGTTGCAAATTTCATTCCCGGCGGAATGAGGGTCAATTTGCAGAGCGAAAATGGCATGTTGGGAATGGGCCCGTTCCCCTATGAGGGCGACGAGGACGCTGATTTGATCAATGCCGGCAAGCAAACGATCTCCGAGCTTCCGACAACAAGCTACTTCTCGAGTGCCGATAGTTTCGCAATGATTCGCGGCGGACATATCGATCTTTCCATTCTCGGTGCGATGCAGGTTTCCTCAAGCGGCGATCTGGCGAACTGGATGATCCCTGGTCACATGGTGAAAGGCATGGGTGGTGCGATGGATCTTGTGGCTGGAGTCAAGCGTGTTGTCGTCGTTATGGAACATGTGGCCAAAGGCCAACCCAAGCTGGTATCCGAATGCACGCTCCCATTGACCGGGAAGCGCGTGGCGGATCTCGTCATAACCGACCTCGGCACTTTCGAAATCCAAAAGCGTGGCGACGTCAAAATGACACTTACAGGGTTGGCGGATGGCGTAACGGTGGATGAAATTCGTTCGAAAACGGCAGCAGAATTTTCCATTGCCCTTGGTTCGCCCGGTGCCATGACCTAGGCGCTTTGCGCGTTGTTAGCAACACCGCACGCTTGTTCGGCGGCGCAAAGCAGAAAAAGCTAGGCTATTTTGTCGAACCGACGCTTTATGCGCTTGAGGACAATGCCTCGCCGATCGTTCGGGAAGAGATTTCTGGACCGATCCTGGCAGCGTTTCCATTTGAGGATGAGGCCGAGCTATCGCAAAGGCTAACGACAGCATTTGCGGCCTTGCGGCAATGAGAGAAGTCCTGCGTCACATCGAAATGATGCCGGCGACCGAAGCTTTGGCTAGACTTGGTCGGTGCAGTCTTCCCATGTACGAACGGATGTCGACCTCTGACGACTTCATTGAAGGTGCTCGGGCCTTCCGAGAAACGCCCTGATGGAGCGGTCGCTGAGGCGGAGCGACAGCCCAATCTGTAACAGTCACTTTCAGGTCCGTAAGATATCGTCGTTTGTGGTTGCCGCCGCGCAGTCGATATTTCTACCCGACGCTTCCGGCTAACGTGGGCTTGTGCCACGGCAAGCATGCACCAACATCGGAAGCACCTGGAAGCATACCTTCGCGGTGGCGAGAGTGAGGACCTCGTGTTGGTGAGCGTGTTCAACCCGCCCCTTAAAGGCACCGACGACTTGAAGAGCCCCGGACGGCTCGGCTACTGATCTGAAGGATAGATACCCGCACCAGTCGACCAGCAACCCATCGGATCATTGGCCGGCTCATCCTGGCTCTTTACGAGAATGTTCAAGGGTTACTAGCGTCTCTTGTTTTTTCATCGAAGGAGCTGACGTGTATAACATTCTAGGATATCAAGCGGAAACTGGCAGCGCTAAATATCTGCCAGGCGCCTGGGCCGACGCCACTGCGGAGATCATCGAATGCCTCGAGGAGCCGGTGCTCCCCAAACTGCTCGCGCGCGCATTGAACACACTTCTTCCGTTCGAGCACTGCGAACAGATGGTGTATCGTCATAACGCCAACCCAATCCTCGTATATGACGGTGAGATAGAGGCACGTTATGCGCCCGGCATTACCAACTACCTCAAGAGCAGCTACCTAATAGACCCTGTTTACAGGATGTACTGCGCCGGTATGCGGTCCGGCGCGTACCGCGTGCGAGATCTCGCAAAATCTTGTGGTACCAATTCCGATGATCCCGCCAAATACAGGGCTTCTCCGAAGGCTGACGAAGAAATTGGACATCTGACGAACAGTTGGCTGGCCGGAAGAGAAGAGGTTTGCCTAACGCTCGAAATGCAAGGCGAGGAATGCGCCGCGATCACATTAGCGCGAAAGCGGGGGGATCGTGGTTTTTCGGCGGGAGAGATCGAGCAGTTAAGGACAGTGATACCGTTTCTGGCGGCTGCCTTCCGTCGCCATTGGCGCCAGGCCCGCTTTACCCACACCGCCGCTGAACGCAAAACCGTTTTGGGGATCGGTAGTCTGACAGGCACATTGAGTCCTCGGGAGCGAGAAATCGCCTTGCTGCTGTTGCGCGGCAACTCAACGCTCTCCATCAGCCTGCGGCTTGGCATTTCTATCAGCACCGTCAAAACGCATCGCAAGAACCTTTATGCGAAACTTGGCATCGCGACCCAATTTGAACTTTTCACGCTATTCACTGATTCCGTTGGCGACAGGCTGCACGGCTAAGGAATTTCCTTTTGATAACGCATCACGGTCGATCAACCGATTTTCACAGGGATCCTTGCTTCCAGCCGGCGGAAGAGGAACACGAGCACAAATGTGATTCCCATGTATATGACGGCAAGCAGCAACAAAGGCTCGTAGGTCAGATAGGTATCCTGCCGGACCTTTGAGGATACGGCAAAAATGTCGATGACGCTGATCGTCGCGACCAGTGGCGTCGACTTCAGTTGAAGCACAGTCTCTCCCGTCAGAGTTGGCAACGCTCGATAAACGGCTTGGGGGAGCCATATCCGGCGGAAGGCAGTGAACCGTGACATACCGAAGGCACGGGCGGCTTCGAGTTGTCCGCGCGGGACGCCTGCGAACGCTCCTCGCATGACCTCTGCTTCATAGCCGGCAAAGCTGAGAGTAAGAGCCACGGCACCGTAGGGCCAAGCTTGCCTCAGATAAGGCCAGAGCCAAGATTCTCGAGTCCAGGGAACTTGCGGGAACAGCGACCCAAGTCCGTAATACAGCATCCAAATCTGCAGCAGAAGTGGCGTGCCTCTTATAATGGTGCAGAAAATTCTGGCCGGAGCCGACAACCAAGCAGGTCCGACAACTTGCACCAGCCCGATCGGAACGGCGAGAATAAAACCCACGACGCTGGTAACAGCGAGCAACCACAAAGTGCGCCACAACCCAACCAGACCCAACTCATAATACCGAGGCAGCCAGTCCCAGCGCATGAAGACTGCGGCCGCCGTCACGAGTGCGAAGGCCATCCCTATCATGACAACGCGATGAGGCCGGAGCCACGACGCATCGCGGCTGGAGACGGCTTTGACGACATCCGCGCCTGTCGTCAAAGCGAGGCCTCCCGCATTTTGGGCATACCGCGCCTAGCCCGTTCTTCGAGGCGGCTGATCAACGCGTTGGACCCGATCGACAACAGCAGATAGAGGACGCCCGCCGCCGAGAAGAACGTGAAATACGCCTTTGTGACACCCGCTGCCTGACGCGTTTCCAGCACGAGTTCGCTGAAGCCAACCACGGCCAGCAGGGCTGTGTCCTTGGTTGCAATCAGCCAAAGATTGGCAAGACCCGGCAACGCGAAGGGCAGCATCGCCGGAATTGTCACGCGCCGGAGGGTAAGGAGAGGCGGCATTCCATATGCGCGTGCTGCTTCGATCTGGCCTTGCGGTATGGCTAGAATGGCTCCACGTATGACTTCGGTGGAGTAGGCTCCCTGCACAAAACCAAGAACCAGGATGCCAGCTGCGAGACCATTTATCTCGATTGGTTGATATCCCGATGCGCGTAGCAGGTGGTTTATTAGATCGGCTCCGGCGTAGTAGAGCAATAATATCAGCACCAATTCCGGTACCGCTCTCACCAGCGTCGTGTAAACCTGAAGTATGTCGCGCACGATCAGTCCAGCGTATAGCTTGCCATACGCACCAGAAATACCGATCACCAATCCGAGGCTGAACGCACCGGCGGCGATCTCGATAGTATGAAGCAATCCGCGCAGAAGATTGCTTCCCCAGCCTCCAAAAGGCGACAGCAGTTCGATCGTGGCTGTCGCAAAAGAGACGCCTGACGTATCCATAATCCGCGATCCTATCTGTGGATATCAGTGCAGGGCTGAAGCTGATGCCCGCAACCAGACGAGTCCGGTAGAAGAGGCCCACTTCATCACTTCAACGGAATCTATTGTCCGTAGATATCCACATCGAAATACTTTCTCGTGATTTCCGCATACTTTCCGTTCGCGCGGATCGTTTTGATGGAAGCGTTGATTTTGTCCTTCAGTTCAGCATCGCCCTTGCGAAGGCCGACGCCGACTCCAGGCCCATAAATATCGACATCGGGTGCAATCTTGCCTTTGATCTCGCAGCACTGTTTGCCCTGGTCCGTCTTTAGGAATTCTGCCAAGGCGAACTGTTCCGCCTGGACGGCGTCAACGCGGCCGGCAGCGAGATCCTGCACGGCTTCATCCATCGTCTGGTATTCTTTGATCTCCGCTGCCGCCGGGAAGTGCTTTTTGGCGTATGCGGCGTGCGTTGTAGCCGTTTGCACTCCAATGATCTTGCCGGCCATACCCTCAGGCGTTGGCTGGAAGTTCTCGCCCTTTGGGCCGATAATTGCGACCGGCGACTCGTAGTATTTGTCTGAAAAATCGATGATTTTCTTGCGTTCTTCGGTAATCGACATGGAGTTGGCGAAGACATCGATCTTACCCGTCGTCAGTGCCGGGATGACGGCATCCCACGCTATCGGCGTGGTCACGCAGTCAAGCTTGGCTTCCGCACAGATAGCCGCCATGAAGTCGATCTCCCAGCCGACCCATTTGCCCGAGGGGTCCGGCGAGGCAAACGGAGGAAAGGGCTCGGCGGCCACGCCTATCTTGAGCGGCTCCGCTGCTGCGTGGCCCATGCTGACCATGATCGCAATTCCGGCTGTCGCCAGCGTTCTGATCCATACATTCATGTTCTGGTTCCCCTGTTGCTCGGCCTTATTTAGCCGACGTTGCGAATAAACTGTTTGAGGCGCTCGGAGCGGGGATTGCCAAAAATCTGCTCCGGTGGGCCCTCCTCTTCCACCATGCCGTTGTGGAGGTAGATCACGTGTGTCGCGACTTCGCGGGCAAACTTCATCTCGTGCGTAACCAGCACCATCGTCCTGCCTTCCCTTGCAAGATCGGCGATTACGCGAAGAACCTCTCCAACCAGCTCTGGATCGAGAGCCGATGTAGGCTCGTCGAACAGCATAACCCTTGGTTGGATGGCGAGCGCCCGCGCGATGGCGGCGCGCTGCTGCTGGCCTCCCGAAAGAAAGGCGGGATAGACGTCACGTTTCTCGCGAAGTCCAACGCGATCGAGCAGGGCCTCGGCGGTGGCGATGGCGACATCGCGCTTGAGCCCGAGCACATGGATTGGAACCTCGATGACGTTCTGAAGAAGCGTCATGTGGCTCCAAAGATTGAAACTCTGGAACACCATGCCGAGCTTGGAGCGGACGCGTTCGATTTGCCGGCGGTCGGCAGGCACGCTGTTGCCGTGGCTCTCGGTTTTCAGTTTGATGTGTTCACCATTCACGCGGATTATTCCGCTGGTGGGATTCTCAAGGCAGTTGATGCATCTCAAGAACGTCGACTTTCCCGAGCCGCTCCCGCCGATGATGGCCACGACATCGCCGTCGCTAGCTGAAAGGGACACACCTTTGAGAACATGAAGTTGGCCGAACTTCTTGTGTAAGTTCTCAACGTGAATGGCTTCCGGTGCAGAAGAAATCCCGCGCTGGTGTTGATTGCGCGTTGCATACTGGCTGGTCATGTGCAGCCTACCACTGATTGCGTATCTCGGATGCTCCAGGTGCAGTTGCTTTCCATGAGATGTCCTGCTCAGGCGGCCATTGGATTAGGCATTGAGACCTGACAATCTTGGCAAGGTCGCCTCTTCTCGCATGTTCGGCGACGTTGCAGACCCCCGCCATCCCCCCGCAGGGGGAGGTCTCGGTATGGTCAATCCAAACGACGCATCGTTCTTCGGGGGGATGGCAGCTTCCGAGAGCGTGATGATAGTCCGAAACAGAATGATGGGGCTGGGGCGGGACGCGGCCTCGATCTGAATTCGGATTATCTCGTTGGTTCAAAACGGCTTCGGCATTCTATCAAGCAAACAGCCGGATTAGCCCAAGGCTTCGCGACCCGCCCCCTTGGTTGGAGAGTAGATCATGATCATCAATGCCTTACGGGCGGAAGCTCGCAACGCGCCGGTCAGCGGTATTGAGGCGGTCGTAAACTATGGCCGCGATCGGCCAGGTTTGATCGGCCTATGGAACGGTGAGGGTGATGCTGCGACGCCGGATTTCATCCGCAAGGCGGCTATTCAAGGTTTGGATCGGGGCGAGACCTTTTACACTTGGCAAGGCGGCCTTCCGGAGTTGCGTGATGCCCTTGCCCGGTACCACCAACGGCATTTCGGTCGCGCATTCAGTCCCGACGAGTTCGTCGTCACTATCGGCGGCATGCAGGCAATCACGCTCGCGTTGCAGGCGACCGCCGGCGCCGGCGATGAGCTGGTGTATCTCACGCCTGGATGGCCGAACATCAACATGGCCGCGGCTATCGCTGGCGTGAAACCGGTCGCGGTTCCGCTGCGGGACGGAGCCAATGGATGGACCTGCGACGTGGAGCGCATCGCAGCGGCCTTGTCGCCGCGCTCGAAAGCAATTTTCATAAACTCGCCCTCAAACCCAACCGGTTGGGTTGCGGACCGATGGACGCTCCAGGCAATCCTGGATCTCGCTCGCAAGCACGGGCTGTGGATCATTGCGGATGAGATATACTCCCTGTTTGAGTATGATACCGGTCGCGCGCCCTCATTCTTCGACGTTGTGGATCCCGAGGACCGTGTTATCTTCGTAAACTCATTTTCCAAGAATTGGGCCATGACGGGCTGGCGGGTTGGCTGGCTGACCGCTCATCCGTCCTTGTCACGCACTTTCGAGAATCTTATCCAGTACTCATCCTCTGGGGTGGCACAGTTTCTGCAGCGCGGTGCGGTCGCTGCGCTTGACGATGGCGACAGCTTCGTTGCGTCGCAGGTCGTTGCCGCGCGCAAGGCTAGAGACATGGTCTGCGATATTCTCGGCAAGTCTGGCCGCGCGCGCTTCAGTATCCCGCAAGGCGCATTCTACCTGTTTTTCACCGTTGAGGGCGTTCGCGATTCCCGGGCGGCTGCTTTCGATATTGTCGATCACGCCAATATCGGTTTGGCGCCCGGCAGTGCATTTGGCGCTGAAGGAGAAGCCTATCTCAGACTTTGCTTCCTCCGCGAGGTCGGCCAACTCGAGGAAGCCGCTCACAGACTGGCTTTGTGGATCAACTCGCACAAGTCCGGGATCGCTGCCGCTTGAGAGGCGTGGAGGCCGATGGGGTTTGCGCCTGCGGCGCGGATAGTTCCTTTCCAGGAGAAGCCCAAAATGGAAAAGTCCGTCGAGACGATCTCGGGTGATACCGAGGGCGCGAGCTACGCGTTTCCCGTGTTCCGTTTCAAGGGAAACGACGAATGCGCACCAAGGGCATACCTTCAGGCGGCACTGCACGCAGGCGAATTGCCTGGAACGGCAGCGATAAACGTTCTGATGCCGATGCTGCGAAACGCCGAGGCAGAGAACAGGATCAGAGGACATATCACCCTTGTCCCGCAGGCCAATCCCATTGGTAGGGAGCAACACCTCTTTGGCACGATCCAGGGCCGTTTTCACCTCGGCACGCGCACGAACTTCAATCGGGACTTTCCCTTGCCGTCCCGTCCGGAGGCCGCAAGCTTGCCGCCGCCGGATCCAAGGGCGATGGCCGACGCAAGGCTGAAAAGGCGCCTCGTCGAACTTTCGGTGGGGCATGACATCGTGCTCGATCTGCATTGCGACGACGAAGGTGTAGCCTACCTCTATACCTTCGCTGCGCTATGGCCTGCCATGAGCGACTGCGCCGCAGCCCTGGGACTGGAAGGGGTGATCTTGTGGCGCGAAGGTGAAGGCGGGCGATCTTTCGAGGAAGCATCCGTCCATCCCTATCTGCGATTGCCAAGAGACAAGGCGCGCCTCGACCGGCTCGTTGTCGCCACGATCGAATATCGCGGCGTCCGGAACGTGGACCGGGCGAAGGCCGAATCCGACGCGAGCGGCCTCTATCGGTTTCTTGTACTGCGCGGCGTCGTGAAGGATCCTACTGTTCTCGCGCCGCAACCCTTCAGCGGTGCTGTTGCGACGACCGAAACGATCGAAACACTTCCTGCGCCGAAGGCAGGCTTCATCCTCTACGACGTCAAGCCCGGCGACCGAGTCGAGAAAGGCCAGCGACTGGCGAGCGTTGTGCACGCGCCGGGCGAAGAAGGCGGCGGCGTGGATGTCCTCGCCCCCCAGTCCGGTTTCATCTTCACGCGCCGCAGCCATCGTTCGACACGGGCTGGGGACGATCTGCTCAAGCTCGCCGGCGATGCGCCGAGCGCCGCAGCCAAGCACGGGACGCTAGAGGATTAGGCGGAAACATTACCGATGTGGAAAGCCGGGACGGCGACGCCGGCGCGCTGGGTCTGGGAGCGAGCGTAGTAGCGATTCAAAAAGCCGATCTTCGAGCAGCGCGCGTCGGCAAGATGAATGCTTGATCTACATCGCGATACCCTACGGGAAGATAAATCGTGGCTTTGCGTCTTCGTCGTCCGCGTCGCAGACTTCATCGACTGAACCCATTCGCACCCCGAAGGAATATCGCGCGCGTCCCAGATGTATGGGCTACAGGGATGTCGATTTTCAAAGCTCAAGGTGGTCTCGCACGCAACTATGGAACACGCCACGTTTTGGCTCCCAGGCCCTCGAGCTCCGCGAACTCAGCATCTTGAGGGCGCGGAGCACTTGATCTGATCGCCAAGGATAGGGCGATGTCGGTCGATCTCAGGTGAGTAGCGATGGGGAAAAAGAAGCCAAGCACGGCCTCGACAAAACCGAACCACCAAGTCCGGAGCTGGCGACGTAATCTTGCCGACACGTACGGGCTTTTCGAGGAAATTCGGCGAAGCCGTAAAGCCGCCGAAATCTGCGCATGCTTGCTCTCCTATGGAGCACGCTTCGGCGCGACGAACCTACTTGCCGGAGTAATTCCGCCGCCAAGTCTGTCGCGGCGCGAGCAACTGTCGCACGTGGTGCTTGACGCTTGGCCTGAGGAATGGGCAAGCCGCTACTTCTCGAACGGCTATCTTTACCGTGATCCGACGATCCTGCTCGTGAGGAGGGCCAGCGGGCCGTTTCGTTGGAGCGACGTTAGCGCCCAATGCAAGGTCTGCCCGTTTGGTCGCCGCATCATGCAGGAGGCAACCGAGTTTGGCCTGAGTGAAGGTTTGACCATAGCATTCTCGACTATCGAGCGACACCAGGTCGGCTTCTCGATCGCCGGAGACAAACTGGACCCCGACCCTTGCGAGCAGCTAGCTCTCCAACTCGTGGGTGCCTACGCCCTTGGTTGCGCGCACGTTCTCGCAGGGCCCCCAAATCACTACAATCCTGTTCATTTGTCGCCACGGCAGCGGGACGTACTTCATTGGGCGTCTGAAGGACTCACTCTCGACAATATCGCCGAGCGCCTAAACATCAGCAGCAACACAGCGGACACTCATCTGCGTGCGGTCCGGGAGAGGCTAGGCGTATCGAGCACCATTCACGCCGTCGCCGAAGCCTTCCGACTCGGCCTGATCAGTTAGACATCTCACGGAATCTCGTGATGCCGAAATCCTGTTAGCACGCCCAGAATCGGTTGGCTTCCATAACGGAGAACAACCGATGCTGCATATCGTGACAAGCGAGAATATCGACCTCTATCGCGCCGAGATGGACCAAGCCTTCCAACTCCGACATAGGGTTTTCGTCGAAGAAAAGAATTGGACCGAACTCGCGAGCGAGGACGGTCGCGAGACCGACCGCTTCGACGACGAGCACGCGGTCCACATGCTTTTTACGTTTGAAAACCGCGTTGTCGGCTATCAACGGATGCTCCCATCGACCAGGCCACACCTCCTCACGGAAGTCCTGTCGGATCTCTGCGAAGGCGCGACGCCCATCGGTCCGAATATCTGGGAGTGGACGCGTTACTGTGTCGAAGCCGGCCACCGCGAGCGCGGCAGGATGCTGAGCCCCGTAGCGAATGCACTCCTTTCCGGCATTGTCGAATGGGGTTTCGACCGGGGCGTCGATACGATCATCATCGAGATGAACCCACTCTGGCTCCTCCGCCTCGTGCAACTGCATTTCAGGGTCACACCGCTCGGCCTGCCGCGGATCATCGGCAACGAGGAAACAGTGGCGGTGACCGCGAGTTTCGACGAGCGGACACTCGCCAGATTGCATGAAATGCGCAAGGCGGGCCCGCAGGCTGGCGCAGTCGACAGTTGAACGCTCGCAACGTGGCCGAGAGGAGCACCCGACAACCAGATATTTCAATGGAGCCGACGGACGAGGCGACGCAGCACTTCACGGACGCTGGCGGGTGGATCAAGACGTCTCCAGAAAGCGCGATGCGGCGACGCGTCCAGCTCATTACGCTCGATTGCGCCCTCGTCATTGCTGAAGAAGGTAGCTTCCTCGGCGCCTCTCGACGCATGGGGATCCACCATTCTGCTCTGAGCCGGCGCGTCCGTGACCTTGAGCACTCGCTTGGAGCGGTTCTGTTCGAACGTCACACAGGCGGTGTTCGGCCAACCCTGGCTGGCGTCGAATTCCTGCGCAACCTTCGCCGCGTTCTGACTGACCTCGACGGCACACTCGCCATGGTCAAGACGGCCCGAGATGGACAAACCGACAGGGTGTCGATCGGCTTCGACGCGTCCTTGCACGCAACGGAGTTTCTGGATGCAGTTGCCGACTTCATTCGGAGCAGGCCGGATATTGCCCTGCGCTTCGTGGAAGAGAAACGTGCCGCGACCCGCTTACCCTGACTTAGAGACGCGTCGGGCTCGGCTGAACGCACGATCGGTCGTCATGAATCGTGCCAGCATCGGCGCGATCAGCTTTGCCGGATCGGCAACTTTCTGGTCCGTCTCGCGTCCGAGCACTTCGGCGTAGGCGACGAGATCGCGGTGAACGGTCGCGGGCAGTTCGACTGTGATCTTGACCGGCCGATCATCGGGAATGGCGGAAAGTTTCAGCTTGATCATGAGGGCTCCTTTGCTGTGCCATAGGGCGCCAGTACAAGGTCGCGATTGACGATGACACGAACCGGAAAACCGGGCCGGATGGTAAGTGTTGGCTGGACGTTCAGCTGGTCGCGCACAATCTGCTGACCGATATTGCTCGCCGAATCCTGCGCACCTTCGCGGATGGCCTTGGCGATGTCGCTCTCATCGCTGCTGGAACCAAGCGATGTCCCGATGCCGAGCAGGGTCGAGAGCGCCGCGGCGCGAAACAATTGCCCCCAGTGATGGTCGACCTCGTCCTCGAGCCCGGAAAAACCTTGAGCATCCGCGCCCTGTTGACGCTCCAGGACGATGGAGGTGCCGTCCGGCATGATGAGCCGGTTCCAGACGAGGAGCACGCGCGACTGTCCAAAGGCGACCTGGCTGTCGTACTGGCCAATCATTTTTGCGCCCTGGGGGATCAGCAGGTACGAACCTGACGGGGTGTCGTAGACGTTCTCGGTGACCTGAGCTGTGATCTCGCCGGGAAGATCGGAACGAATTCCCGTGATGAGCGCGGCAGGGATGATCGTGCCGGCCTGAACGATATAGGGCGAGGCCTTTTCGGCGAGACGATCGGAGCTGACGGTGCGTCGGTCTGGTTCGGCATTGACGAAGGCGAGTTTGCGGTCCTGCACGTTCTGAGCGGAACCTGGATCGATTGCCGGCGGTTCGGCCGGCCCCGTCAAGCCGGACATGGCGTCCGCAACGGTATGTCCTGCACCAGCACCCTGTCGCACCGGATTTGCCCGCGCATTGGAGTCGGCAAACAGTTTTGCGACGCGCGCTGCCTCGATCTCTGCCCGGCGGCGCTGCTCGTCAGGATCGGCGCGCGGCGCGCTGATGTCCGGCACCTCGGCTGGCTGTCCACGTTCCTGCGCGCGCAGGATCGGCCGTCCGAGATCGCCGGGAAGCGCGGGGCCAAGTTTCGGGACGCCGGAGTAATCCTTTGGCAGCGCCTGCAGCCCGTCAGGCGTGGCACGGTTTTCCGTAGTGAAGAGCTCCGAGGGCTGCTCGTTGCCGCGTCGTCTGGTATCAAGCGCCCAGATCAGTGTGCCAAGGATCGCAACGCTGACGACACCTCCAAGTCCGATCAGCACTTTGCGCGACAGCCGCGTTACCCCAGCGGGTTCAGGCCGCAGGTGCAGTTGCGCCCTGATGTCCGGGTTCGGGACATTTGCAGCGCCGCTCATCGGAACAGCCCCACACTGCGCTGGGGTCGGCCGTCGGTGCGAACGATACGGACACGCTTCTCGCTCGTCTTGTCGCCGAGCCGCAGTTCGGCGGCGGCGAACAGCCGGTCGACAACGTAGTAATTCTGGCGGGCGCGGTAGTTGACCAGTTCGGAGCCACCCGACGGGCCGATGACGAAGAGCGGCGGCATCTCCCCCTGGCCTATGCCCGGCGGGAATTCGATGTAGACCTTTGCGCCGTCGTCGAAAGCGCGAAGTGGCCTCCAGGGTGCTGCATCGCCTTCGACGCGATAGCGAAAATTGAGTTTCTGGATGTCGACGCCGGCGGCGACAGGCTGTGCTGCGGAAGCCTGGACGTTCTGGCGCCGGAGCGCGATCAGCTGGTCCTGCGGGTATTGCCAGGACACGGAGGCCATGTAGGTCTTTTCGGTCGATCGCAGCTCGAGATGATAGGTGCGGCGATCGCTGTTGATGACAAGGTTGGTCTGGAGCTCTGGCCTTGTCGGCTTGACGAGGATGTGGACCTGAAGCCGATCCCCTGCCCCGCTCTGCGTGTCGCCGATGATCCAGCGCACCGTGTCGCCGGCGGCGACCGGACCGGAGCCGACAAGCTGCTCGCCCGGCTGCAGGGCGATGTCGGTGACCTGGCCGGGCGCGGCGTAGATCTGGTAGAGCGCGCCTTCGCTCCAGGGATAGAGCTGGATCGCGTTGACAAAGCCATTGCGGACCGGCTGCATCCGCGCCGCCTCATTTGCCTGGCTGATCCGCTGTTTGGGATCGGCTGGTTCCGCCTTGGCCTTGCTGATCTCGACAGGCTTCAACTGGCCGGGGAGCGGCATGGGCTTCGGCAATTCCACCACCTTTACGGGACCAGGTGGGTCGACCTTCCGCACCGCAGGCACCGCATCGTCATATTGGATCTCGGGCGGAATGTATTTTCTCGAGGCGCAGCCGGCGAGCGCTGTCGCCGACAGCAGTGCCGCGGCAAGCAGCCGCGCTTTGATCACGTTGCGGGCGATCTGTCTCGTCGTTTTGGGTGTTCGTGCCGCACGCATCATGAAAGTTCCTTCGACCAGTTGATGGCGTTGACGTAGACGCCGAGCGGATTGGTCTTCAGCCGGTCGGCGTCGCGGGGTGGTTGGATGACAATTGTGAGGATGGCAGTCCAACGCTCAGTGTTGGCGAGACTGCCGTTCTCATAGCGGCGCTCGATCCAGGCAACGCGGAACGAGTCCTCCGAGGCGCGGATGACACTGGAGACATCGACCGCGATCTGGATCTTGCCGACCTTGGTAAAAGGATCGTTCAGGCGGGCGTAGTCGTTCAAAGAGACGGCGCCGCGATCGGTCGTGTAGTCGTAGGCGCGCAACCAGTTCTGACGGACAATGACGGGATCGTCCGCGATGCTTCTGACCTGCTCGACGAATCGGGCGAGATGCCATGCGATCTGCGGATCGGTTGGACGATAGTCGGCAGTGGCCGGGGAGATGGCCTGCGCCTCACCGAATTTGTCGACCTGTACCACCCAGGGAACCACGGTGCCGCGCGTCGACTGCCAGACCAAAGCGAAAGCAAAACCGCCGGCCAGGACGAGCGAGCCGAAGGCCATCAAGCGCCAGTTTTTCGCCTGCACACGAGCCGAGCCGATGCGCTCATCCCAGACTTGGGCTGCACGCTGATGGGGTGTCTCAGGTTGCGGGGTCTTTCCGTAACGAACGGAAGCTCGTCTGAAGAGGTTCATCGGCGATCATCCTGATTGAGGGAAACGTTCGTCGAGCCGCCGCCGTGGTCGCCGGAGCGGACGGAGTGGGCTGCCATGCTGGCGCCATGGCTCATGGTCTGGCCGCGCTTCATGCGAGCGGCCCAGGCCGGCGGCGATCCCGCACCGAATTCGGCGGCCGGCACACCAGCTGGGGAGGCAGTTCCCGGTGGCTGCACTCCACCGGTCGCGGTCCAGGCGGCAGAACGGCCGGCCTGCTGGCTGGAAGACAGGGCTGAGGCCGCACGCGACATTGCCTGCTTCACCGGTTGGATGGCGGAGCCGGCACCCGCTTTGGCGACACCCGCCACGCCGGCGGCGATTGAACCTGGGCTGCTCTGCCCGGATGTGGCGGCGGCAAGTCCCCAGGCTGTCGAGGTGCTGCCGGCTAGATGCGCTCCACCACGCGCCGCGGCCGCCGACATGCGCCCTCCGGCCCCGATAGCACTCGCGGTACCGCTCAAGGTGGCTCGAGCGCCCATGGCGCCGGCGGCACCAAGGCCCACGGCAGCGAGGCTCGTACCAACGGCAGCACCCGCGCCAAGTTGCGGGGCACCGGAAACCAGGCCCGTCGCAATGCCCGGACCAAAGATCGAGAGCCCCATCAGCGACAGAGCGCCCAGCACAAGCGACAGCGCATCCGTGATCGTCGGCTGCTCCCCGCCAAAACCTTGAGTGAACTCGCTGAAGAGGCCTGAGCCGATCCCAACGATGACGGCGAGTACCAGAATCTTCACGCCCGAGGCGACGATGTTGCCGAGCACTTTTTCGGCGAGGAAGGCGGTCCGGTTGAACAGCGCGAAAGGGATCAGAATGAAGCCAGCAAGGGTCGTCAGCTTGAACTCGATCAGCGTTACGAAGATCTGGACGGCGAGGATGAAGAAGGCGATCAGGACGATTGCCCAGGCGATCATCAGCACCGCGATCTGAACAAAATTTTCGAAGAAGGAGACGTAGCCCATCAGCTGGCTCGCGGCCTCGAGGATCGGATTGCCGGCATCGATGCCGACCTGCGCGACGCGGCCCGGCTGCAGCAGTGCGGAGCCCGAAAGTGCGGATCCTCCAGCCTTCAGGCCGAGCCCGGAAAAACTCTCGAAGACGATGCCGGCGAGATAATTGAAGTTGCCGATGATGAAAGCGAAGAAGCCGATATAGAGCGTCTTCTTCACCAGCCGGTGCAGCACGTCCTCGTCAGCACCCCAGGCCCAGAACAGGCCGGCGAGCGTGACGTCGATGACGATCAGGGTGGAGGTGAGGAACGCGACTTCCCCACCAAGCAAGCCGAACCCGGAATCGATGTAGCGGGTAAAGGTCTCCAGGAAGCGGTCGATAACGCCGGTGTCGTTCATGGCTTCTTGTTCTCGCCAATCGAACGGTCGATCCGGTCGAAGCGGTCGTCCGCTGGCCAAGCCGGCTTGTCGCTGTCGGCGGGCATGAAGAAGCGCTTGCGATTCTCTTCCCAGGCCGCCTTACACGCCGCTTCGTCGACCGCGCGCTCCCCGAGCTGGCGGCAACGCTTAAGCTCGCGGGCGAGCGGTCCGCCATCGGGATCGGCCGGGCGCAAGATCGGCGGTGACGTGTATCTGTCATCGTTGCGCGACACGATGGTCGCGGCGACCGCCAGCGCGAGCGCCGTCACCGCGACAAGTCGCGCCGTCATTCTCAGGTCCATGGGAAAAACCTCAGTCGTGGAACATGCGGACCGAGGACGGGCTGTAACCACTGCCGGTCATGAAGCGGTTGAACTGTTCCCGTGCCTGCTCCTGAGCCGCAGCTTTCCTCGCTTGCTCCAGGGCATCGGCTCTGCCCTGCGCAGCCAACATGGCTGTGAGATCGGCGACCTGTTTCGCCTGCACGGCGAGAAGCTGATTGCCGGCCTGCGTCGCCTGCAGCACGCCGACGGCCGATTGGCTGGCGTCGACCAAAGCACTCGTCTGTTGCTGTGTCCCTTCGATGTTGTCGACGGCGACGGCGCCGGCCTTCAAGGAATGCTCGAAGGCCGAGACAGATGTCTGCCAGCGTTCACGCGCGCCATCGACAAGCTGCTGGCTGGAAAGATCCGAGCCGAAATTCTCGTAGGTCGAAGTAAACTGGCTCTCGATGTCCTGGACGCTGTAGGCGAGTCTGTCGGCCTCGCCGAGCAGGTTCTTCATCTCGGAAAAATTGCTTTCGATCTGGCCAAGCAACGAGGTCGGCAGCGAGGTAAGATTCTTTGCCTGGTTGATCAGCATTTGCGCTTCGTTCTGAAGCGAGGTGACCTGGTTCTGGATCAGCTCGAGGGCTCGCGATGCTGAAAGCAGGTTCTCGGCGTAGTTCCTGGGGTCAAAAACGATGAACGCCGATGCCGGTACCACTGAAAGCGCAACAGCGGCGGCAAGTGCGCCGGCGGTGGCCATGCGGCGGATGCGGTGACGTGCAAGAACGGACTTCATGGAGAAACCTCCTTTGCGGAATGGTCGATGACATTGGTGAGATCGGGAATGAGGTCAGCGGCCCAGGAAAGACCGCGATCGGAAAGCCAGGCCTCGAGGAAATGGTCTCGGCCAGCCTCAATGATGATCCGATCGATCGCCGCTTGATCGGACTTGGACGATGCGGCGCACAGTGCGAGCGCGATCGGACCAAGGCCCAGTTCGAACAACCGGTTGCCGCGCCGTGACTGGCAGTAGTAGTCGCGCTTTGGCGTTGCCCGCGCGACGATTTCGATCTGGCGGTCGTTGAGGCCGAAACGTCTGTATATCTGAGTGATCTGTGGCTCGATCGCGCGCTCGTTCGGCAGGAACAGCCGCGTCGGACAGCTCTCGACGATGGCCGGTGCGATCCTGCTGCCGTCGATGTCTGAGAGCGACTGCGTGGCGAAGACGACGGAAGCATTCTTCTTGCGAAGGGTCTTCAGCCATTCGCGAAGCTGATCGGCGAAGCCACCATCGTCTAGCGCCAGCCAGCCCTCATCGATGATCAGCAGCGTCGGCCTGCCATCCATCCGTTGCTCGATACGATGGAAGAGATAGGCGAGCACCGCCGGTGCCGCACCCGTACCGATCAGCCCCTCGGTCTCGAAGGCCTGGACTGAAGCTTCACCAAGACGCTCGTGCTCGGCGTCGAGCAGACGGCCATATGGACCGCCAATACAATAGGGCCGCAGTGCCTGCTTCAACGGCGAGGACTGCAGCAGCGCCGTCAAGCCAGTCAGCGTCCGTTCCTCTACCGGCGCAGAGGCCAACGAGGTCAGCGCCGACCAGAGATGTTCTTTCACCTCCGGCGTGACGGGAACGCCTTCGCGCAGAAGAATGTCGACCAGCCAGTCGGCTGCCCAAGCGCGCTCTGGAGTTTGGTGGATGCCGCCAAGCGGCTGTAGCGAGACGGTGTCGACGTCGTCCGACAAATCGGCCGGGGTCAGCAGAGCAAGCGGATCGTCCGCTCCCTGCCCGCTCACCGCATTGCTACCGAGATTGTGCCAGTCGCCGTCCATGGCCAGCATGGCTGCACGGATTGAGCCGCCGAAGTCGAAGGCAAAGATCTGATTGTTTTCATAGCGCCGGAACTGCAGCGCCATCAGGGCCAGCAAGACCGACTTTCCCGCACCTGTCGGGCCAACAATTAGAGTGTGACCGACATCGCCGACATGCAGGCTGAACCGGAACGGGGTCGCGCCTTCGGTCCGGGCGAAGAATAGTGGCGGAGCAGCAAAATGCTCATCCTCAACCGGTCCAGCCCAAACTGCCGAGATTGGAATCATGTGAGCGAGATTCAGCGTCGACAGCGGCGGCTGGCGGACATTCGCATAGACGTGGCCGGGAATGCTGCCGAGCCAGGCCTCGATTGCGTTGATGCCTTCGGCGATACAGGTGAAGTCCTTGCCCTGAATGACTTTCTCGACCAGCCTAAGTTTCTCGCCGGCGATTGACGGATCGGCATCCCATACCGTTACCGTGGCGGTGACATAGGCTTGGCCAATCTGGTCGGAGCCAAGGTCCTGAAGGGCAGCGTCCGCATCGGCCGCCTTGTTGGCGGCGTCCGTGTCGATGAGGACGGATGCCTCATTGGTCATCACTTCCTTGAGGATCGAGGCGACGGACTTGCGCTTGGCGAACCACTGCCGGCGGATTTTCGTCAGCAGCTTGGTGGCGTCAGCCTTGTCGAGCATGATCGCACGCGTCGACCAGCGGTAGGGGAAGGCAAGCCGATTGAGATCGTCGAGTATCCCCGGAAAAGTCGCGGTGGGGAAACCGACGATGGTGAGCGTGCGCAGATGGACATCGCCGAGCCTCGGCTCTAGCCCGCCGGCGAGCGGTTGATCGATAAGAAGCGCATCGAGATGCATCGGCGTCTCGGGGACACGGACATGATGGCGCTTGGTGGAAACGCAGGAGTGGAGGTAGGTCAGCGTCTCGCCATCATCGAGCCAGACGGCCTCCGGGACAAAACCTTCGACGAGGTTCAGGACGCGGTCGGTGCGGTCCACGAAACTCTTCAGAAATTCCCACGGATCGACGCCGCCTTTTTCCCGGCCTTCGTAGAGCCAGCTCTCGATGCGCGAGGCTTCCTCGGCCGGCGGAAGCCAGACGAGCGTAAGAAAAAAACTGCTCTCGAACAGTTCCCCGTCTGACCTGCGGTCGGACCATTGGAAGGAGGATTCATGATTGGCGTCACCCTCGAACTGTTCACGGCGTTCGAGATCGATCAACGCCGAGGCGCTGTCCGGGAAGAGACCTTCGGGATAGTGCTGCGCGGCCAACCGGACGGCTTCGACGAAGATCACCCAGCCTGACCCGAGGCGGCGAAGCGAACTGTTCAGCCGCGCCGTGGTCCCGACCAGTTCCGCCGGCGTGGCGGAATCCAAATCGGGGCCGCGGAAACGGGCGGTTCGCTGGAACGAGCCATCCTTGTTGAGCACCACACCAGGCGCAACCAGTGCCGCCCAGGGTAGATAGTCAGCGAGGCTCGATGAGCGCTTTCGATATTCAGCGAGGTTCATCATCTCGAAAACCCTCTCAGCAACCGAAATGCGCGGGATAGCGTAGGTGCCTGCGAACCACGTCGACGAATTGCGCATCGCGCTTTGCGGCCCAGACGGCTGCGAAATGGCCAATCGCCCATATGACGAGACCTGCGATCCAGAGGCGAAGGCCGAACCCTACGGCGCTGGCGAGCGTGCCATTGGCAATGGCGACCGCGCGCGGCGCGCCGCCGAGCAGGATCGGTTCGGTGAGCGCGCGATGTACTGGCGAGAAAAAGTCGCGAACGTCTTGTTCCATCAGATCAGCGCCCCGCCGCCGAACGAGAAGAAGGACAGGAAGAAAGAACTGGCGGCGAAGGCGATCGACAGCCCGAACACGATCTGGATCAGGCGCCTAAATCCTCCGGACGTGTCGCCGAAGGCGAGCGACAGGCCGGTGACGATGATGATGATCACCGCCACGATCTTGGCGACCGGTCCCTCGACAGATTCAAGGATCTGCTGAAGCGGTTCTTCCCACGGCATGGAAGAGCCTGCGGCGTGTGCAGGCGCGATCATCATCGCGGCGACCCCAGCGGTCGCCGAGGCTTTCGGGAGCACCGCACCAAGCTTACGGATAGACGATGCAGTGAAGCGGATCGGATTCATTCTGGAGCTCCATGAGGGATTGGGGATTGCCGGTTGATTTGGTCTCGAGCTTGGCTTCGAGGGTGCGGTAATCGTCGGTGGTGGGATCGAGCCCGTCGACCCAGGCGATCTCAATGAGACGGCGGGCTGAACCGCGGCCAGCGAGGACCGCGATGAGGTCGACGGTTTCGGCAATGAGCGCGCGTGGAACCGTTATGACGGCCTCCTGAACGAGCTGCTCGAGACGGCGCAGTGCGCCAAGGGCGGAACTGGCGTGGATGGTGCCGATGCCGCCGGGGTGGCCCGTGCCCCACGCCTTCAGCAGATCAAGTGCTTCGGCGCCGCGCACTTCGCCGATCGGGATGCGGTCCGGGCGAAGCCGCAGGGACGACTTCACCAGATCGGAAAGCGAGGCGACGCCATCTTTTGTGCGCAACGCCACAAGATTGGGTGCAGTACACCGCAGCTCGCGCGTGTCCTCGATCAGCACCACGCGGTCTGCGGTCTTCGCTACTTCGGCCAGCAGCGCATTGACCAGGGTGGTCTTCCCGGTCGACGTACCACCGGCGACCAGCAAATTCTTCCGCTTTTCGACGGCGAGCCTCAGCACGTCGGCTTGGGGTCCCGTCATGATGCCGGTGACGACATAATCTTCGAGGGTGAACACGGCAACGGCGGGCTTGCGGATGGCGAAGGTGGGTGCCGCCACAACAGGCGGCAGCAGGCCCTCGAAGCGCTCGCCTGTTTCCGGCAGTTCGGCCGAAACACGAGGGCTGCCAGGATGCACCTCGGCGCCGACATGGTGCGCGACCAATCGCACGATGCGCTCGCCGTCGGCGGGGATCAGGACTCCATCGGTGGCGACAAGTCCTTCCTTCAGCCGGTCGACCCACAGACGCCCATCGGGGTTGAGCATCACCTCGACGATATCGGGATCTTCAAGGAACCCGGCAATGGCAGGTCCAAGGGCCGTGCGCAGCATGCGCGCCCCGCGTGAAACCGCCTCGTCAATAGACTGGTATCTGACTGCCACGATACTCCCCGTTTCCTGCGGCGAGTTGGTTCGTGCCGCGGTCGGGGACGATTAGAAGAGGCAGGAACATCGGCCATGCAACAAGCAAAACGAGTGATCGTGATGCGACGTGCAGAGACTTGCGAAATGCGGTGCGGCGGCCTCGTCGGCTTGCCACCGTTGCCTATCTCGCCGGGGAATCATCCGCGTCGGCTGGCGACGCAGGCGGCACGTCCTCAGCAATTTCCTGCCTGAGTTTTGGCCCTTTGCTCAACCTGCGGCCGAGCGCGTCGACAAAACCATCGTAGCGTTGCAATCCCTTCGCACGGGCTTCGGCTTGCGCGGATTCCGGCAGTGCAGGTGTCGAGTTCAGCCAGAAGCGTACGAACAGCGCCAATGTTTCGATGGCAATGCCGACATCGCGCTCGACGCGTTGGACGCGCCGGTCGATCTGGTCGAGGCGGCGGGTGATTGCCGCCTCCTTCCGTTCCTCGGCGTCCGGAGACAAGAATGACGCGATCGCAGCCTCGGCGATTAATGACAGCGAGACATCGCGCCGAGCAGAGTAGTCGGCCAACGCGTTCATCACGTCAGGATCGAGATAGGCGGAAAGCCGTTTTTTCTTGGCGTTCTTCAAGGGCTCAAAGCTCAATGCCGTCGTTCGGATCGAGGGCGGCCTGCCGTGCGGCGCGCCGCATGACCTGATCGACCGCGCGCCGACGGACGGCCTCATCGTCAGTTTCGTCCCTATCGAGGTCGAACTCGTCGTCGCGCTGCGCCGTCCGCGCAGGCGCGATGTCCTCGTATTCGGGGAGTTCAGGCTGGCGGCGAATACCGCCATTGGCCGAATCCTCATCCTGCAAATCTGCTGAGGGTTTCGATTGCAGAGGACTGCCTTCCAACGCCGCAGGAACTGTTGCGCCAGTCCAGTCGTCGGCCCGGGATGTTCCCTTGGCCATTTCGGGCTCCGGCGGCGACAGCACCCGCTCGGCCAGGCGCGGATCGGCGAAATAGCGAACTTTCTTCGCCCGGATCGGAAACAGGCCCGACACCATGACGACTGCATCGGTCGGCGGGAGTTGCATGATCTCACCAGGCGTCAATAGCGCACGCGCCGTCTCCTGCCGCGACACCATCAGATGCCCAAGCCAAGGCGATAACCTGTGTCCGGCATAGTTCTTCATGGCTCGCATCTCGGTCGCCGTCCCAAGCGAATCCGAAACGCGCTTGGCAGTCCGCTCGTCATTGGTGGCGAAGCTGACCCGCACATGGCAATTGTCGAGGATGGAGTTATTGGGCCCGTAGGCCTTTTCGATCTGGTTGAGCGATTGGGCAATTAGGAAAGACTTGATGCCGTAGCCAGCCATGAAGGCCAGCGCGCTTTCGAAGAAATCAAGCCGCCCGAGCGCGGGGAACTCGTCGAGCATCATCAGAAGGCGTTGTCGCTGGTCCTTTGCGTGCAGATCCTCAGTCAGCCTCCGGCCGATCTGATTGAGCACGAGGCGAATGAGTGGCTTGGTGCGGCTGATGTCCGATGGCGGGACGACCAGATAGAGGGTCGTCGGGCGCGCGCCTTCGACAAGATCGGCAATCCGCCAGTCGCAGCGAGACGTCACCCTGGCCACCACAGGGTCACGGTAGAGGCCCAGAAAACTCATGGCCGTCGAGAGCACACCGGAGCGCTCGTTCTCCGACTTGTTGAGCAGTTCGCGTGCGGCCGACGCCACGACCGGATGCGGGCCGCCCTCACCCAGATGGCGCGTCAGCATCATGGTGCGCAATGTCGTTTCGATTGGCCGTTGCGGATCGGATAGGAAGTTGGCAACGCCGGCCAGCGTCTTGTCGTTCTCGGCATAGAGAACATGCAGGATGGCGCCGACCAGCAGCGCGTGGCTGGTTTTCTCCCAATGGTTCCTGCGCTCCAATGAGCCCTCGGGATCGACCAACACGTCGGCGACGTTCTGGACGTCGCGGACTTCCCATTCGCCGCGCCGCACCTCGAGCAGTGGATTGTAGGCGGCCGAGGCGCCGTTGGTCGGATCGAACAGGAGGACGCGACCAAAGCGCGACCGCCAGCCGGCCGTCAGTTCCCAGTTCTCTCCCTTGATGTCATGAACGATCGCCGAACCCGGCCAGGTCAGCAGCGACGGTACCACGAGGCCGACGCCCTTGCCGCTGCGTGTCGGCGCGAAGCACAGAATGTGCTCCGGACCGTCGTGGCGCAGATAATTCTCATCGAGCTTGCCCAGCACGACACCATCGGGGCCAATCATGCCTTCGGCCAAGACTTCCTCCTGCGTCGCCCAGCGCGCCGACCCATAGGTGGCCGCGTTCTTCGCCTCGCGCGCACGCCACACCGACATGCCGATGGCGACCGCGATTGCAACAAAGCTTCCGCTCGCCGCGATCAGTGCCCCTTCGAGAAAGACCGCCGGCGCATAGGCGTCGTAGAAAAACCACCACCAGAAGAATGCAGGAGGGGGATAGACGGACTGGCCAGCGAAATCGAACCAGGGCGAACCGAGTTGTGGCTGGAAGCCCAGTCGCCATGCCGTCCACTGTGTCGCGCACCAGGTGGTGCCGATCACGATCAGGAGCACGGTGAGAATCTGGCCCCACAATATCTTGGTCGCCGGCACTTCTCTCTCCTCGGGGATGAACAAGCGTGAGCAGATAGAAAGTGTCGAGGTTTCGGACACGCAAGAACAAAGGGCCGGCCACGGCAATATGGCGTGGGCCGACGTGGAAAGACTTGCTGGTTACGGTGCGAGGCTCACGCGTTCAGAGATGCGTTTGCTCTAAAAAGGCAACATCCACGGCTGTCGCATTTGGTATAGAAATGCGCCGACGCGAAGGGCAAAGACCAAGACGTGGCCGAATCCGCCGTCCTGGATGACGTTGACGGGCAGCAGACAGCAGTTCAACCTTGGCTCACATTGGTCCCTTCGGGGCGACTTGATAATTGGAATTCCATCAAACCCCTATGCAAAACAAGAAAACTCTGGCGAAAAACGAGAACGCTAGAAACGACCGCGGCCAGGCCGTCAACGCGGACCTGATCGCCGTTGTGATCGCCGTGACAAATGGCGAGCCACGCGTGCTGACCGTCGGACAGGGCGCCGGTGCTTTGCCGTCGGGTCCCTTCGAACTCGACCATCGTTCCCTACAGTCGGGTCTGCGAGCTTGGGTAGAGCGGCAGACCGATCACCCACTGGGCTATGTCGAGCAGCTCTATACCTTTGCCGATCGCGACCGGATCGATGACGAGCACGTGCGGCGCGTGATCTCGATCAGCTATCTTGGACTGACGCGGGAGGAGCAGACGGAAAAGTCGGCGGCGCATGGCTGGCGAGGCTGGTACGACTATTTTCCGTGGGAAGATCATCGCGCGGGCGTGCCGCCGATAGTGCCTGGCATTCTGATGCCCCGACTGCGGGCCTGGGCCGATGAGGCCGACGCCCCGGCCACGCGTCACGATCGATGGCAGCGCGCGGCAATCGCTTTCGGCTTCGATGCGCGCGACTGGAACGAGGAACTCGTCCTGCAGCGATACGAACTGCTCTATGAAGCCGCGCTGGTGGCGGAAGCTGTACGCGGCAGCAACATGGGCAGCCTGCCGTCGACACCTGGCCGGCCGATGATTGCCGACCATCGCCGTATTCTGGCGACGGGAATCGCCAGGTTGCGGACCAAGATCAAATATCGGCCCGTCGTCTTCGAGTTGATGCCGCCAACATTTACATTCCTGCAGCTGCAGCGCACCGTTGAAGCGCTCGCAGGCCGGCTCGTTCATAAGCCAAACTTTCGCCGTCTCATCGAAGAGCAGGATCTGGTGGAAGAGACAGGCGAGACAATGTCCGACACCGGGGGGCGTCCAGCCAAGCGCTTTCGCTTTCGGCAGACGGTTCTGGCGGAGCGAACTGTCGCAGGGACCAAATTGCCGCTCTCACGCGTTTGACATTTGTTATTCTCAAGATAAGAATATGCTTATTATACTCATTTGGAGAATAATAGGCTATGCTGATCGCCTCCGCACGTACGGCCACGCTCTACGATCGGGTACGGCGTGTCATTCCGCCCATCGAGTGGCCCGCCTTCACCGGTGATATCGAAGCCATCCTCGATCTGAAACAGCAGCGAAACGCCGTCATCCTGGCGCACAACTATCAGACACCGGAAATCTTCCACTGCGTGGCCGACATCGTCGGCGACAGTCTTGCGCTTGCCCGCAAGGCGATGTCGGTCGAAGCCGATGTCATTGTGCTTGCCGGCGTACATTTCATGGCCGAGACGGCGAAGCTGCTCAATCCACAAAAGACGGTGCTCATTCCCGACTTGCAGGCAGGCTGTTCACTTGCGGACTCCATTACCGCCGAGGACATCCGGCTGCTGCGCCAACGCTATCCCGGCGTGCCGGTCGTGACCTATGTCAACACATCGGCCGAAGTGAAAGCTGAGTCCGATATCTGCTGTACCTCAGGCAATGCAAAAGCGGTCGTGGAGTCGCTGGGTGTTTCTCGGGTGATCATGTTGCCGGACGAGTATTTGGCCCAGAATATCGCTGCCCAGACCGACGTGCAGATCATCGCCTGGAAAGGGCATTGCGAGGTGCATGAGCGTTTCACACCAGCCGACATCAGGGAGTTGCGCGCAAGTCACCCGGGCGTGACTGTGCTGGCGCATCCCGAGTGCCCGCCTGAAGTGGTCGCGGAAGCTGACTTCTCGGGCTCGACCGCCGCCATGTCCGACTATGTCGGAAGGCAAAAACCGCCGCGGGTCGTGTTGATGACGGAGTGCTCGATGAGCGACAATGTCGCCGTCGAGCATCCCGAGGTCGAGTTCATCCGGCCTTGCAATCTGTGCCCGCACATGAAGCGGATAACGCTCGCCAACATCCGCACCGCACTCGAGCAAAACCGCCATGTCGTAACCATCGAACCCGGGATTGCCGGACCCGCGCGGCTGGCCGTCGAGCGGATGCTGGCCGTATGAGCATAGACGATCTCGACGGCCGGCCGGTCATCATCGGCGGCGGCATAGCCGGGCTGATGACCGCGCTGCATCTGGCGCCCGAGCCGGTGGTTCTTCTGTCGAGATCGCCGCTTGGCGCGGATGCGTCGAGCGTGTGGGCGCAGGGTGGGCTGGCCGCCAGCCTGGGCAGCGATGATGAACCGGCGCTCCATCTTGCCGACACGCTTGCCGCAGGCGACGGTCTTTGCGATGCGCAAGCGGCAAGGCGCATTGTATACGCGGCGCCCGCCGCGATCGAAAATCTGGCGCACCTTGGGGTTCGCTTCGATCGGACACCCGAAGGAGCTCTGCGCCTGGGACTGGAGGCCGCGCACAGCCGGCGGCGCATCGTTCATGCCGGGGGTGACGGTAGCGGACGGGAGGTCATGCGTGCACTTGTCGCCGCCGTGCGTTCCAGTCCGTCGATTGCGGTCGTGGAAGGCGTGGAAGCGCGGCGGCTGGCCGTGGAGGACGGCAGGGTCACCGGTGTGCTGGCGAGTTGCCCGACAGCTCCGGTGTTCCTCGCCACGGGACGGGTCGTTCTCGCCACTGGCGGGATCGGCGGCCTGTTCCACGATTCAACCAACCCACTGGGCAACTGTGGACAAGGCTTGGCGCTTGCAGCGCGTGCGGGCGCTGTGCTTACCGACCTGGAATTCATCCAGTACCACCCGACTGCGCTTGACGGGCTTGGCCGTCCGATGCCGCTCATCAGCGAGGCGGTTCGCGGCGAAGGCGCAAAGATCGTAGACGAGACAGGCCGGCGTTTCCTCGACAGCGTGCGAGGGGCGGAGCTTGCGCCGCGCGACATCGTCGCGCGCGCCGTCTGGCGACATCTTGCCGAAGGCCATTGCGTCTTTCTTGACGCACGCGAAAAGCCGGGCGCGACATTCGCGCAGCATTTTCCAACGATCGCATCAGCCTGCAGCAAGGCCGGCATCGAACCGGCGCGTGATCTCATTCCCATCCGGCCCGCGCAGCACTATCACATGGGTGGTGTCGCCGTGGATCTGGCCGGGCGCACATCGGTGCCGGGACTTTGGGCCTGCGGCGAAGTCGCATCGACCGGGCTGCACGGCGCCAACCGGCTTGCCAGCAACTCGCTGACCGAGGCCGTCGTTTGCGCGCGCTGGGTTGCCGAGAGTGTAGCCACGTCGCCTGAGCACCGCGGAAAGCCCACGATGGCGCCTGACCTGCCCGCGCCAGATCCAGGACCTGTGCGCCCTCTCTTGTCACGTGCCCTCGGCCTCATGCGGGATGGCGATGGATTGAAAGAGGCTGCACGGGCCTTGCTGCCGCTGGCTCAGCGGCACGATGCGGTATCCGATCCCGCTGCAGTCGCGTTGATGATCACGATTGCGGCCTTGCTACGCCGGGAAAGCCGCGGGGCCCACTACCGGACGGACTTTCCGCATCATGCGGCCGTCGCCCGCCGTTCGCAGACTACGCTCGACGCGGCCATGTCTGCGATGCGGGAACTCGCACACTCCCCAACACTGGAAAGCGTCCCGTGATGAACCTCTCACCACTTCCTGCAATCATGCTCGAGCCTCTGGTACGAGCAGCTCTTCTCGAAGACCTCGGCAGAGTCGGCGACTTGACCACCGACGCCCTCGTGCCGAAGGGCCATCATGCGACAACCGTATTGGCGGCGCGCCAGGGCGGAATTGTTGCTGGCCTCGACCTGGCGATGCTCGCTTTCAGGCTGATCGATCCTGAGGTCGAAATCTTGGTGGAGCGGGCGGACGGAAGTAGTGTCGCGCAAGGGGAGATCATTGCATCGGTGAGCGGTCCGGCCCGGGCCATGCTCACGGCGGAACGGACGGCGCTCAATTTCCTCTGCCATCTGAGCGGCATCGGCACGGCGACCGCATCGATTGTCAATGCAGTCCTGGGGCACAAGGCGAAGATCGTCTGCACCCGCAAGACGACACCCGGATTGCGGGCTATCGAAAAGTATGCCGTGCGCGCCGGTGGCGGTTCCAACCACCGTTTCGGTCTCGACGACGCGATCCTGATCAAGGACAACCACATCGCCATTGCCGGCGGAATTCGCACGGCAATCGAGCGCGCGCGGAGCAGCGTCGGCCATCTCGTCAAGATCGAAGTCGAGGTCGATACGCTGACCCAGCTGGAAGAGGCCTTGGCTCTCGCCCCCGACGCAGTCCTGCTCGACAACATGTCAATCGAGGAGTTGCGCCAGGCGGTTGCCATGGTTGCCGGCCGGGCGATCACCGAGGCGTCGGGCAGGATCACCGCCGCTACGGCGCCCGCCGTCGCCGCGACCGGCGTCGACCTGATTTCCATCGGCTGGCTGACCCACAGCGCGCCGATCCTGGATATCGGTCTCGACTACCGCGAGGTTTGATCGTCGAGCTGACCATCGACATCCGAATGATTGCTTCTCAACACGAATAGGGCAACGGACCAATGCGAAAATTAGTCGCCGGCAAGCTGCACGGTATCCACGTCACCGAGGCGAACCTCAACTACCACGGTTCGATAACGCTGGACCCCGACCACTGCGAGGCAGCCGGGATTCTACCGATGGAATTCGTGGAGATTTGGAACAAAAACTCCGGGGCGCGGATTTCAACCTATGTCATTCTTGGCGAGCGCGGCTCACGATGCTGCATCCTCAATGGAGCAGCGGCCCGCACCTGCCAGCCCGACGACCAGATCATCGTCTGCAATTCCGTCTATCTGGACGAAGCGCAAATCACCTCACTGAAGCCGCGGATCGTCACGTTTGACCAGGACAACCACATACTCGACCGGCTGAGCTACTCCGTCGATCTTGATGCAGATGGTCGATACGGTTTTTCCATCCTTGACGAGGCGAATACGGCTTTAGCCATTCCTGCGCTGGTCTCCGGGGCATGACTTGCCTCGACGCAGAAACGAGTTTTTGGTTGGGGCGACGGTCGAAGCCGTTCAAAGCCCGAGTCCTCGCTTCCGGCCGAAACTCCAATCCACACCGCCATCAGGGCGAGCGACACCCGAAATATGGCTGCCTACTTGTTTCCCGAGTGATGGCGACCACGGCACTAGCCTAAACCCGAGCCCATCATCGATCATGGCAAATCGGCCAGAGGCGAGCGAGAAGCGCCGCCGATAGATGCCGGTTACATTGTCGCCGTCCGCCGTGGTTGTGAAAGGAAGTCCGGTCTCTGTCGCCACCTGCGCGCCGACAGCGCCGATCTCCCGACTGCGCAAAGTATCGATCAGGTTGTGCGCAAGGATGACACGCTGACCCTCGCGCCTGGCGAGGCCCTGCGCGATCAGATGATCGGTGCGATCCGCCAGCGCCCGCCTGATCTCCCTACCGAAGCCGGTTTCACCGAGTTCGGGGGGGTCGCGCGCCAAAAGCTGCCGGTCGAGCCAAGTCGCGCCACCGGCGCGCACCTGCTCTTCGACAGAAAGGTCTGAACGGACGGCGAGTGCGACACGACCACGGCCCCTTGCATCCTCGTAGCGGCGCAGTTCAACGATCGAGCCGGGCGCGGAATCTCCGGTGGCGTCGAGATCATTACAGCGAATGTGATGGACGCGTCCGTCGACACCATCGACGATGGCATAGGCCGAGCCGCGCAGTTCGTCATCCAGGCCACGCTCGACCAGTCGACCAATGACTCGTTTGTCGATCTGTTCCGCCGCGAGTACATAGTCGGCTGCGCCTCTGTCGACGCCTTTCCCGGCGAGACTGCGATGCATGCGCTTGATGATGTCGCCGCGCTCGCCGAGTGCGCGCAAGGCCGGCTCAACCTCTTCGCCAAGCATCCACTGACCAGGACGGATCTCGTTGGCGAGACCAAGACGTTCCAACTTACGCAGCCGCCCGATCTTGACCGTCAGGAACTCGTCGTGCTGGTGGCTACGAGGTGGCGCAAGATCGATGACGCCAAGGCGATCGGCATCGCGAACAAGCTGGCGGTCGAGCTGTGTCCAGCGCTCGGTGTCGATCTGTCGTTCGACTGTTCGGCGGATGTCCTTGTCGGTCCGGGGCCCCAGCGTCTGTGTGAGGATATCGCTTGCCCGGTCGCGCATGCCTTGGCGGATGTAGTCGCGTGAGATGACGAGGTTCTCGCCATCATCGGCCACACCGCGCACGAGAATATGGACGTGAGCATGTTCGGTGTTCCAGTGGTCGATGCCGATCCAGTCGAGCTTGGTGCCGAGGTCGCGCTCCATATCGACCATCAGCTCGCGGGCGAACCCCTTGAGCTCTCCCAATTTGTGGGTGTCGTCCGGTGAGACAATGAAACGGAAATGGTGCCGGTCGTCCCTGCAGCGATCAGAGAAGGCATCATGATCAGCCTCGTCCCTGTCCGCGCCAAACATCTTGGCGCTCTTGCCGTCTCGCGTGACACCCTCGCGACGAAGATATTTGAGATGCGCGGCAAGCGGCGTCGATCCCCTGAACTGCCGGACGACGCGGGCCTTGACGACGGCGCCACGCGAGCGGCTGGTGATGAGGCGGTTGGCGCGGATACTCGCTGATCTGCCGCGTCCAAAGGTGGAGTTTCTTGGCGAAATGATCCGACCCTTGCGCGAGATATGGCCGCCCGCTTGCTGTGCCGCTGCGAGCGCCTGGAAAATGAAGGGACGCGCGCGCTGACTGGCGCGAGAGCGGATGCGGCCGGGGCGGATACGAAAGTTATCGTCCCTGTTCATGGTGGAAGAACCCACGAGGTGCGGTTTCTGTCGGAAAGATTGAACAAATGGCGGTGGTGCACATCGCCGATTACCCGAGCACATCGCAAAGCGAGACAAAAACCATAAGGAAAACAACCAACCGACCGAGCCGCACATCGCGGCCCTTTATCCTGCCATCCCTTCCCGTACTGCCTCGAAACCCACCCTCCCGCCGCAATTTCTGCGACAGAACAGGCCGGAATGCGATTGACCAGGAATTCACCGATCATTGTGATGTCTCGGACGAACCTTGCACAAACGGGCTCTGCGTAGCGGGCGGCGGATCTAACGCATGTTCACTGCGCGAGCCGACCGGTTGCGGTACGAGCGCCGTAAGATCGGTGACAGCTTTGTCCACCGGTGCTCGCACGCCGGGTGAGCGGATCGCTGTGAACACGGTCTCGACGGGGATATCGATCTCGCGCTCGCCTTGCGAAGTTGAGTCATTCCGTGTGTTCATGACGCGCGCGAAAATCGCCGCTTCGAGTGCGCTCGCCCTGCCCGCTCCTTGCCGTGCGCGCATCGGAATGGGAACCGAACCATTGATCAGTGGCGTCAGTTTCCTGACATAGTCGATCGTCTCGCGTGGCAGCGCCCGGCCGGTAACAAGATGCTCTTCGTATCGCCCAGGACCGGCATTGTAAGCAGCGAGGAATCCGTTGCGGCCAAAGCGGTCGAGCATCTCGCGCAGATACGCAGCACCTGCAAAAATGTTGTCGCGCGGCTGATAAGGATCATCGCCGAAGCGATACTTGATGCGTAGTTCCTCCCATGTCGCCGGCATGATCTGCATCAAGCCCATTGCGCCCTTACTCGACACCGCATGAACATCCCCAACGCTCTCGACATGCATGACAGCGCGAAGCAGCCGCTCGGGAATGGCAAAGCGTTTGGCAGCCTCCCGGATATATGCCGACCAGGGATCAGAAGACGAGATGACGCTGCCGACGTGCGCCGGCCGCTCACGATGCGCGGAAGGCTCTGCACAGACAGTAGGCGCTGGGAGGGCGAGCATGACGCTTGCTGACAGTGCTGCAATGCCTCGGCAGATAAAAGCACATGCACGACGATCCCGACGCGCCTGCAGCCTGCCACCGTGCTCGCTCCCGTCAAGGGCAAGGCTTCGCCGGCCAAACCTGATTGCCGCAAACTGCGGCGCCATGAACGTCTTGAACGACGGGCAAGCGTTCGGCCGCCCTTGTCCTTCGCTGCGCGCGGCGGCCGCCTGACAGGCGATCGGGTCGAAGGGTTTGACCGGCGCCCGATCGATCAAAGGGTTTGACGTAGAAAGGCCGCTGAACCGAAATCGGTGCATCCGATCAGCCTCGCTCGTCGCGCTTAGATGGGCGACTCCAATGCAAGGCCCAGACATTTTTCTCAGCATCGGACTGAAACAGATTGGCGTGGATCGGTTGCGTGAAGGATGGGTCGTCGATGGAGACGGAAAGATAGTTGCCTGCCTTCTCGCCGGTGCGATTCCAAGCTGCGCCGATCTCCATGCCTTCACAGAAGACGCGATGGTTTGGCGCGTTTTCAGCATCCGATTTCTCGGCCGGCAGGATGGCAAGCTTCGCGTCGAGCGTCAGCGTTGAGATGTTGCCGAAGAAGCCGTCATCGTTGCGGGTGAAGGTGCCGATCTGGGCCATGGGGTTGCTCCTCTCATGAGCGCTGATGGGGGTTGGTGCGAGCTGTCACGGCTGGCCTGGAGCCGGTTCGCCGGTAGTCTTCGGTGCTAGAGAGGTGCGGACGGCGGTCCAGACCGGGACCGCGCGGCCGATGATCGAAGTCAGCGGGAGCGGACCGAAATAGCGTCCGTCAAAACTGTCGGCCACGTCCCAGTTCATGAGGAAGACCTCGTCGCCAGCGATGACGCGGCAGCCCTGCCAGACGGGCAGCGGCCGGCCACGACTGTCACGCTCGAGCGCACGTCCAAAGGCCACGCCATAGACGATGATGGAGCCGCCTCGCCGGCACACCATCGTGCCGCCGAGTGCCAACACATGCTTCAGCAGCGGCACGCCGTTCGGCAAGTATTCGCGTTGGGCAAGCAAATCCACCAACGGCTTGGGCGGCATGACGACGGCGATATCGGAAACGCCGATCCTGTCGACCGGCTCCACGCGGTAGAGCCCGACCGGGACGCTCGCTGACGCGTTCCAGATCAACTTCGGTCGATGGTCGACCCATGCCGGCGCGGCGACCAGGACCGCGCCGCCGAACATCGCGACGATGATCGTTGCGCGCATGCTCATGGCTCAACTCGGCGGCGGAGGAGCCATGCCTCATGGCGCTGGCGAGTGTAGGGTCTGGGTGCTTCGCGCGCGGCGAGCCGGCTGTGGGCATGCCGCCAGTAGTCCGGAGACACGTCAATGGGATCGATGCCGATCGCTTCGATAGCGTCGATGATCTTCAGCACCTTCTCGACATTCGGCCATCCGATAGCCGTAAGCAGGATGTCGGCACCAGGTCGCACATAGGCGACCGTCGAGCTGCGCTCGCCGGTGGCAACAGCGCGTAGGATATCAATACGGGAAGCGACAGTGCCGAAGTCGTTCGCGGTCCAGCGAACGAAAGCGAAGACGCAGCCTGGCGTGAAGGAGACGACCCGACGAGTGCGGTCGATGTTCCTGTTGGAAGCAACCTTGCCGAACCGGATGTAGTTCTCGATCCGCTTCTTCAGCCACACCAGTTCGACCTGGGTGAGATCGCTCATGCTGGCCTCCATGACAGGAGGCCGGCGGAGAACGTGGCGAAACCGGAGGCGGTGAATTCAGCCGTGCTCCACGAGGAACAACGGACATCGACTATTCTCGGGCTGGCCGAACGATCGTGGCTCCGCTGTCGTCCACAGCCTCGCGGATCGGCGCTTTCCGTTAGAAAGAATCCGAAGGATTCACAGTTAGAAACGTTAGAGGAGCGGGTTCGGCAATCGCTGCAATGACTTAAGCCCGATTCCGGTTCCTGATAGCACGGGAATCCGGTTCCCGATGGCACGGGAGTTGCGGTTCCTGATAGCACGGGCCTGTCCACAGTCATTTCACAGCCCTGGTGATGCGGGCAAGTGGGAAGCGCGGCGTTGCGCTGGCGCTCGCGAATGGATCGGCCGGGTTGAGTTGGAAGTTCAGGCGTGACCGACCGTCGGGATCGACAGAGAGTGCCAGCCGGTAGCCAGGCAGCGGCTGGCGACGGACGATCTCGCGCAGGTCGAAGGTAAAGCGCTTGAAGGGTGACAGGCTGCCGGACTTCGTATGGAGATGGCGGAGATCAAAACTCCAGCCATGGGTCTGGCGGCCACCGTGCTTGCGAACGAGACGATAGAGCCAACGCTCCAGGCCGCCCGTCAACCCGAAATACTGGCGGTCAATGGTGAGGATCAGGGCATCATCGAGAACGCCCGCATAGAACCAGTCGGGCAGGATGAGCTCGATACCGAGCGGGCGCCCGCTGGCGTCCATCCGCTCCTTCCATTCGTTGATCCAGGAGAAGCGATGCCGCCGCCGTTCCGAAGACTGGCGGATGGATGTGGCAACCGTCGTCGATTGCAGGCGGTCAAGCGCGGCTTTCAGCCTGTCGTAGGAGTGAGCGGAGTCGCCCCGCTCGATGAACGCAAGGATCTCGTACGGCGTGGCCGCCATCAGACGCGACGTACGAAGGCCTTTGTCACGTGCATCGACAATCTGACTGGCTGCCCAGATTAGGATGTCGGCGTCCCAGATCGTCGCCATGCCATGTTCGATCGTCGCCTCGACCCGGATCGAAACCTCGCCCATGCGAAAGTCGATCGGTGTCACGCGGCGGGATTTGGCAAGCGAGAAGAACGGCCACGACATCAGGTCTTGGGCATCGCGTGGCGTGATCACACTGGCGCGCGCGTGGAACAGATCAAGGTGTCCCTGATCGGTCGAGCGAAGCTGCATTTTCTTTGCACCGCAGAATCAGGAGACGCGATCGCGCCGGCCGGCATAGGCCGGCGCGCGGGCGGCATGCGGCTTGGCAGGCGGAACAAATGTCGCGTTGGCATCGCTGGTGGAAGTGCGCGCACCAAGCTCGATCCAGGCGTGCAGATCGTCGATGTCATAGAGGACGCGACCGCCGACCTTTCGGTATTTTGGGCCTGTGCCATAGGTCCGGTGCTTTTCCAAGGTGCGAGCGCAAAGACCGACAATGGGCGCTGCTTCCTTCGTTCGCAGGTATTTTTGGGGCGCGTCCGCGGGACCCTTCGACATCGCTCGATCTCCATTCGGTTCTGCTGTCGCCCTGGCCTGCCGGGACGCGCGAAACGGACGATGGTCGAATTGAGGAAAGGCGAGGGAGGGCAAACATCGGGTTATGTGTTTTCGCTACCCATGCGAGAAGGGTTTCAGCGATCGGATTTTCGGATGCGGCTGTGAGGATAGAAGAGAAGGTCGCGGTAACCGCCGGCCACAAGACGATCCGCCCTTCGCAGGATCGCTCGAACCTTGTGGCGGAGGTGATGATCGCGCCAGTCTCGAGGCGGGATCGACTCTCGTGACAGAAGCACCTCCGCGATCTCGCGGTAGACGGCCCCTGCACGACGGGCGTCATAAGCGCGCAGATTGAGAATGTGCCTCGTCTTCGTTTGCTTCGGCAGCGCGCCGTAGGCAGGACCGGGCGGTCGCCCGTTCAGCGCCCGCCAGAACCGGTGCGCTGCGTCGAGTCGTGTCTCGAATGCCGCATCGAGTGGCAGGATGATGGCGTTGAATTCGGTCGCGCCGCTGCGGATGTCAGTGACGAGATTATTTGTTCCGGTCGATGCCGGCCAAAGAATATGCAGCTCGTCGGCTTTCCAAACGGCGGCGCCGCTGAGTCTGGAAAGTTGGACAGTCTGATGCGAAAGACTGACTGACGATCGGATTTGCGTGGCTCGCAACACGCGCGGCGAGGCCTGTTCCGTCCAGACGATGTTCCCAGCTAACGGAAGCCCGTCACCGGTGACTGTGAAATCGCGCGCCCCAACGAGCGATGAAGTCGGGTGGCCCAACAGGGTCTACGGAACCTGGGAGATGTGACGAAAGCTGGCCGCACTCGGCGACGAAGTCGTCGTTCCGGATCAGATATTCGGCAGCGAACTCCGCAGGCTCGTGGCCTTGCATGTGCGCGAAGGCTTCCGGATCGGTCCAATCGCCTTGCAATGCGCCAAGTCCTCTCCCGATGCCCGCATCAGGTTGCGGGCTTCGGAATGAGCATCCCTGTCGATACGCAAATCGGGTAGTTGGAAAGTCGGCAAACCGCTGTGCTGATTCAGCAAACCATGGCTTGGGACTCTCAGTGTGGCGCACCGCCGGCCAGAAGATATCGGTAGCCGTTCGTCGTTATCCAGCGGGCGCGGGCAAGATGCGTCTCCCACGACCGGAATGCCCGCTCCGGTTCCTGGTCAGGATCTATGTGGAGGACGATCCTGGCCACCTCGCGCCAATCCGCATCTTCCGCCGCCGCGTCGAGCAGGCGGATGTAGGTTAGCAGCCGCTCCTCATCATAGCCGGTCAGGATCGGGGCATTCGGCGCGACGTCGGCGACATCGGGATCGAGCAGCGGCTTAAGCATCGTATCGAATCGCTAATGTTTTGGCGGCGATCCCGAAGGAACTATTATCCAGGTCGAGTTCTGATCATAACGAATAGGAACGATCATTCCTAGAACGATAGTTCCCTTTCTGGTCCCTAATCCGCCATGGATCTCAAGGAGATCATGGCGGTAAACATGCGTCGTCTGCGCCATGACCAGAACGTGACGCAGGAGGAACTGGCCGCCCGCTCTGGACTGAGCATGCGCTACGTCGGGTCGATCGAGCGCGCCCGGGTTTCGGCAAGCGTTAGTGTTCTTGGTAGGATCGCAAAGGCGCTAAATGTGGACCCATGCGAGTTGATCAGAAAAACGACACGGTGAACTGATTGGCGGAATGGCGCACCGGGCCCGAAGTGCACCAGTCGCGAACATGACAGCAGTTGCATCGCGAGCCGGGCGGAGCCCGGCGAGCGGCCGCCGTGTTCAAAGGCGGCGGCATGCGCCGACCCCGATGACCTGGTCGCAAGATATTCTTATTGCTATGACGGTCTCGTTGATAGGGCGGACCTGATAGGCCGCGCGGCGAGACGTTCGCTGCGCGGCCTTTCGTTTCCTCATGCCGCCTTTTCCAACAAGGCCTTCGCCCTGCCTTCGAGCTCCAATCGGCTATCCTGATGCGCCTTGGTGCGGGCATGCGCGGTCATGCCCTGTACGAAATCGAAGATGCTTTCGGGCGGGCGGCCTTCCTCCTGCAAAACTGCCTCGATAATCTTGCCTGTTTCGCTCTTGGAGAAACCGCGCTTGCGCAGGAAGCTTTCGCGGTCTTCGTCGCTACGGGCGACGATCTTCTCACGCGCGGCCTTGATGCCGGCGATGAACGGCGCCGGGCTTGAGTTCGCAAAGCTCGTCAAAGCGGGCGCTGCCTCATGAGCAAAACGAAGTGCTGCGAACTTCGAATGACGGATGCTGATTTCTTCAAAGCCTTCGACGCCCCACAGATTGCGGTTCATGCAAACGGCGCGGAGATAGAAACTCGCAATGCCTAGCGTCTTCGAACCGACCTCCGAATTCCAGCAATAGAAGCCTCGGAAATACAAATCCGGTTCGCCATTCGGCAGCCGTCCGGCTTCGATCGGATGTGTGTCGTCCACCAGAAACAGAAACACGTCGCGGTCGCTGGCGTAAAGCGTGGTGGTGTCCTTGGTCACGTCCACAAATGGATTGTGCGTCATGGTCGCCCAGTCGAGAACGCCCGGCACCTTCCACATGGTGTCACCGGTGCCATTGCCCGCGATCTTCATGACGGCGGCGACAAGCTCGTGATCCCAGATGCGGCCATAGTCCGGGCCGGTCACGGCGCGAAGCTCGACGCGCCCGTCCTCCGTCTCGAGGGTCTTCATCAACTCCGCCCGATGGCTCAAAAGGCCATGCTGCAAATTGATGCCTGCCAGAGGCGCAGGAAGCTGGCGCATGTAGGTTGCCGGTGCGCTGACAAGACTGCAAAGCTGGCCAAAACTCCAATGCGTGGGCGCAATCGGTTGCTCCTGTCCGGGGACGATAAGCGAAAGCCGCTCTGCATTGTCGCGGGTCGCTTCGACGCGAACCGCACGGCTCTCGACGGTACGGGCGGTAGCGCGGTCCGCTCTCTGCTTCACGGCATCAAAAAGCTCGGTGAGGCTCAGATAGCGCTCGTCATCGGGACGCGAAAACCATTCCGAAGAAACCCGCCCGATCCGCTCGCCGCGCGAGATGTCCACTCGAAAGCCACTTGAAGCCGGCTGCTGCTGGCGGTTGCTCTCGCCGTCGATGATGGTGGTCATGTTCATTGTGCTCACTCCTTTTTCCGTTGATACCGAAGGCATGTCCTGCGGCATGCCTTCCGGGGGCGCGTGAGCGCGCGGGAGTGATGGGGGCCAATGCCGGCGCGCGGAGCCGGGCTGCACGGTCGAGCGGAGCTCATGGAAAGTGGCGACCATTGCTGCAGTCGGTAGCTTTGCGAGCCGGCGGCGCTGCTCTGCACAGGCGGCAATGGCGGGGAAGCGAGGGGAAGCTCCTCGCTTCCCAACCGATCGGTAAGGTTATCCGCTGCCGATCAGAACGATAAAAGCGAAGCTTTCCTTGATAATATTGGCGGGTGATGTGGATTGTAGAGAGGAAACCGATTATTTACCTGATTGGCGGAATGGGTAAATCACACGTTTTTAAGTGCGTCCAACAAGACAAGAGGAAACTCTATGATCATTTCTCCCGAACAAGATGGCCAACTGGATACCGTATCGATCGCTGCCGATATTGTCGCTGCCTATGTGTCGAACAATCCACTGCCGGTCGGCGAGCTGCCAAAGCTGATCGGCGATATCCATGCCGCTCTGAAAGGCATCGGCACGCCGACCACGGAACCAGTGGTCAAGCAGGAACCGGCAGTATCGATCAGAAAGTCCGTGACGCCGGACTTCATCATCTGTCTGGAAGACGGAAAGCAATTCAAATCACTGAAGCGGCATATCGGAGTCCATTATAATCTGAGCCCCGACCAATACCGGCAGAAATGGAGCCTGCCATCCGACTATCCGATGGTGGCGCCGAACTATGCCGCCACGCGCTCGGCCCTGGCGAAGTCAATAGGGCTCGGGCGCAAGGCGGCGACGCCCACACCTGCCGCGACAGAAAAACCAAAACGGGCTGCTCGTGCGGCAGCAGCGACGACTGCGGCAGCCATCAAGTCGCCGCTGAAGAAGACGCGCAAGGCACCGGTCAAACCCTAGCGCGCTGCGCCTGGCGGACGTGCCAGGCCGTGTAGGACCTGAACATGGCGAAGCCCCGCCTTTGCGGCGGGGCTTCGTGTTAGGTCGGATCACTCTGCGGTGCGGCGGGACCAGATGAGCGAGTAGTCGCCCTCGCTGTCGGTCTCGACCAGGCTCGCATAGATCGGAGCGGGGAAGCTGGGATCATCGAGCTTGACGGAGTGGTAGTCGCGGCCCTCGCGCGAGGTCTTCTTCCATGCTGCGCCGAATTCGGTGGCGCCGGCGAAGATGCGGAAGTCCGGGCCCTTGTCGTTGTCGCCTTCTGCCGGGGCGAACGTCACCGTCTTGACGTTGAGGTTGAGGGTCTTGACCGAGCCGGAGAAGCCGTTCGCGGTGCGCGAAAAAGTGCCGATCGTAGCCATTGTGGTGGTTCCTTCTGTTTTTCTCGGGCCGCGCCCATCGCGGCCTCGATGGTGGTCATGAGACCGGAGACGATCGGTCCGCATCCCGAAGGGGCTGAAACGGAGTGAAAGACGGCGGCGCGAGGCTTTCTTGGCCCGCGAGGAATGGACGCGTAAAGACCGGGGTCCCTGCCACGCCTGCGTGGTGGGGTGGTGCGGCCAGGGGAAGAAAACGCAGCGCCGACGTTGCGAGAAGACGATCGAGGCTGAGCGAAGCGAAGGCGGTCTTCGGTCAGACCCAATCCATTCGAGGGCGCAGTGGGCGTGGCTTGGAACGAACAGCCAACTCGGAACCCCATTGTGGCGACAGTGATCGGTCACCCGCTTCGCACCGTGAGCGCTTCTCCATTGCGTGAGGACAGGGAGCCTGCCTCTCAACCACGAGGCGATGTCGAACGCCGCCCGCATAGAAGTGTCCATGAAATGACCGGCCCTAGCCCCGCTCTTGGCCCCGAACCGCTGTCACTGTGCTGCGGCGGAACACAGTGCTCTTGCCGGGGCCAGAGCCTGCCATGCTGCCACACACCGTGACGACCTTCCCCTCTCCGCTCGATCAACGCGGAAATGGTCGAGAGCGAAGACGAGTATGCTCATACGGGATTCTCAGCCGCATCACCGAATGATCCGACTCCCGTGGCCGCGCACGGCGGTGAGGCAGTACCGGAAAGGTCCGCCACCGCCCTTGGCGTTAAGCGCTCGATACCAAGGTCAAGAGATCCGCTGCCTGACTTTCTTGACCGCGGTGATGGAAATGCCAGATCCAACCCTTAGTTTGCTACGGATTCCATTTCCTGGGGCGATGACAGTGAGGAACCGCCTGTGGCATAAGGCCGGCCGTTGAACCAACACATACAGAAGGGATGGAAACGATGGCCGTAAACACGATCGATATTGCCGAACGCCTTGCAGACGCGCATGGCCTTTCGAAAACCCAGGCGAAGACCGTCGTCGAGGATGTGCTGAAAGGCATTGCGGAGGCCGCTGCCAAGGGTGAGGAAATCAGCCTCACCGGGTTCGGCAAGTTCAAGGTTCAGAACAAACCGGCGCGTGAGGGGCGCAATCCGTCGACTGGCGCCACGATCAAGATAGCGGCTTCGAAGAAGGTCGTCTTTCAGCCGGCAAAGGCCTTCAAGGACGCGGTAAACGGCTGATCATCCGTAGAACGTCGATGCGCCTCGGTTGCGAGGCGCTGTCATGCGGGACGATGGCGCCCAGGCTACGACAATCGAAGTGCTCTTGACGGCTCTCATTGCTGCGATTCCTGACGTGCGGCAGTCGAGGTCCCCGGTCGCGCCAATGGCGCGGCCGGAAAATTCACGGGGTTAGCTGAAAAGCTGGCCGGAACCGCATCGCGGCTCCGGCCACTGCGGCTCACTCGGCGGCGATGTTGAAGGGCTCCCCCTCTGAAGCCGGAGCACCACCATCGGCCAACGCAGCATTCGCCACGTCCGGCTCGGAGGCATCCGGCTCCATATCGATACCTTTCGCCAATTTGGCGTCGGCATCTTCCTCGTCCCGGAGGCTGCCAAACACGGCCGGTTCTTGGGTCCGCATGATGGCGGGAAGCCATCCCGTTCCGGCAAGAAGCTGCTCGGCGGCTTCCGCCATAGGCTGCTTTTTCAAGGTCGATAGCCTGTCCACTGCTTCTTCGCTGGCGGCTTCGCGCACGGCGTCGAGGATATGTGCCTTGGTGATACGCCCGAGATACGTCCTGACGGTCGGTCTCCAATGTGCCGTCATGTCGAGATTGACCGCCCTCGCCAGCCTGTCCGCAGTCTCGTGGGCGCGAGGCTTGCGCTCCCAAGGCTGCTTTACCGCATTGACGGTGAGCGCGGCGCAATGGGCGAACAACGCCATGACACTGGCATGGTCGAGCGAGGCGATGAAGCCCCATAGGTCAGCCACGTCGCGAGGCATGTCCACAGCCCACTCCGCATGTCGATCCGCCAACGCTTTGCCCGCTGCCGTATCCTCGATGCCGTCCGCGTGACCGGCGAGGTAGGCGCTGGTCGGGCGGATTTCGAGGCAATGGGCTTCTGCACCCTGATAGAAGGTCTGCCCGGCCAGCGCATGAGTGACGGCGATAAGCGCCATATCCGGCTGTTGGCCGAGCGCAAGGCGAAGGCCAAGCGTCCGATGGGCGGTTAGATCGCGGATCAGAAGGTCCGATAGCGGCTCGCCTTCATCTTCCGCATCTTCGTCACTCCCACCATCGGGGTCCGATCCGCTGTCGGTCTCGATGATCTCGCCATCGTCGTTGACGGCGTAGGCGTCGCCGTCTGGCCGCGTTCCGGCTTCCGGTTCAACCTGTTCGTCTTCGGCGCGGATGAACCCACGTTCGACACGGGCCGTTCCGTCATGGGAAAGCACGACGAACACGCCGCCGCGCGCAACAATATCGGGATCGTAGGCGTGACGTAGCGCGTCGATGCGCTCGATCTCCGCTTCAAGCTTCCCGAAACGCTGATCGACATCATTGGGCAGTTCCTCGGCGCTATTCCATTCCTCCGTGAGCCGGTTGAATTCGTCCGATGTCCTTGTGTAGGCGGTCTCGTCTTCCTCCGACAAATCCACCGGTTGCGGGTAGGTGCGGCGCAAGCCGTTTGCGTGTGGAAAGTCGATGTGGACATCCGCCCATTTCCAGCCTTCGGCCTCCCTGACAGTTTCCGAGATGCCTTGCAGCTTCTCGATCACCAGTCGGTCGAGCAAAGCGGCATCCTCGTAGAAGCCGCCGCGATCCTCGGTGAACAGATCGCGCAGGATGGCGCCGCCGGCTTCCATGTAGGCTTCTGCGCCGATGAAGATCGCGCGGCGATCGTTCGCCGCAACATGGGTCCGCGTCAGTTCGCGGCGAATGTTGTAGGGCTCGCGATTGTAGGTCAGGTTTTCGAAAACCTGCTCTTGCCGGGCGTGATCGTCGGTGATGGCGAAAGCCATCAAGTGGTCAAGCGTCAGGTCGCCATCGCGATAGACCTGCATCAGCGTGGGGCTGACCGCGCCCAACCGCAGGCGCTGCCGCACGACATGCGCGGTGATGCCGAAGCGGGCGGCGATTTCCTCCGCACCCCATCCGCGCTCTTCGTGAAGCTCGCGGAACGCCTCGAACTGGTCGGCGGGGTGCATCGCCTCGCGGGTGATGTTTTCGTCCAGGCTGATCTCGCGCGCATCGTTGATGGTGTCGATGATGCAGCGGATCGGCTCGGTCTTCTTGATCTGCTTGCGCTTCACCCGCAGCAACTGCGCCAGCCTGCGGCCTTCGCCGATGCTGACGAAATAGAAGCCGGTTTCCGCGCCCTCCCCGTCGAGCTCCGGCTCCACCACTAGGTTTTGCAGGATGCCTTTGGCGGCGATGCTGGCCGCATAGGCCTCGATGATCGCCTCGCTGTGCGCGGTCTTGCGCGCATTGCGCGGCGACTTCTTCAGCTTGTTCAGCGGAATGAAAACCTCCGCGCCGCGTTCGCCGGCAGTTGTGGTCTTCGCATTTGTCACGTTGATCGTCATGGTTTTCGTCCTTTCCCGTTAGATGCCGAAGGCATGCCCCTCGGCATGCCTTCCGGGGGCGCGTGAGCGCGCGGCAGAGAGGGGGGCGAATGCCGGCGAGCGGAGCTGGGTTGCGCGTCGAGCGGGGCGGATGGGGTCAGTTCAGCGGGTGTCGGTTATGCCCGCCTTGCGAGCGGGCGGCCCCGCTCTGCCGCAGGCGGCATTCGCGGGGGAGAGATGGCCAAGACCATCTCTCCCCCGCGCGATCGCCGGCAATCTGAGTTTGGCCTGTCGCCAAAGGGACCGGACTTGTCGTCCTGTCACGTCACCGCAGCCGCTTCAACCAGCGACAACAGCAGACATCCGGTTCGTCAGTCTCAAATGACCGCATTCCAGTCGAAGGTTGTCTCTTGTGGGTGTGCGACCGATGAGAGTAGGACAGCGCTCGCCCGGTTTCTGGAACCGTCATTCGTGCCGCGCAGCTTGCACAGGAAATTATCAGGACAATGGATACGACAAGCAGCGGACCGGACGACAGTGAATTGGCCGGATTCACGATAGTGGATTTCTATAGAAAGAATGGCGTCTCGCCGGGCGCCGATTTTTTTGTAGTCGGCAGCGGTTCTCTGGAACGGAGCGGCGCGCACGCCTTGCTCTTGACACTGCTAGGGAACGACAAGGGCCCTCTCGTCCAGGAGGTGGTGATAATTCTGCCGCCCGGGCAAACCGAGGAGACGGCCAGGACGGGCATTGAGAACACCTATCGCCAGCAAGCCATTGAGTTGTATTCCCTCGAACAGGAAAAGTCGGACCAGATCACGCTGTCGCCTAAAATACGTTTCGAGACGATGGCGACCTTCGACGCGCCCGCTCTCGTAGAGTTCATCCGGGCATCCCATCACCCGGCCGCTTTCGTCGTGCCGTGGGCGGCGCGATATCGCAAACCACTCGACTTGCCGGCTATTCCCGAAGCTCCCGAAGATGTTTGGGTCCCCGAACTCCACGCCCTTGGCAAATCCGTTGTCGAGACTGTGTATCCCGTGGGTAGCTATGTGGTCTTGGACGCCGGCGAATGGTGGCCTGAACGCCAGCGGCACCAGGACTTGTTGTCGGCGGTCGACCATTGCGGTGTTGCGACTGCGAGCAATCCTGGGCTGTCGGTCCTTGCGGCCACCGCACTCCGACAGCGCTGGATCGGTCTAGCGCGCGCCGGCGAAATCGCCACGGCCCTTGGTGAGATTGCAAGCCAGCCCAGTCTGTCGCCTGCGCAACGCGTCTTCAATCGAATGACGGCCTTCAACGAGGCAGGTTTCATTATCGAGACCGTGGCGGAGTTCACGCGGGAGAAAGACGTCATCGACGCCGAGAAAGGGGACGGCGCTTTGCTCTTTGTCGGACCCGCCATCGAAGCGGGTCTGACCGAGCCAGCCCAAAGCCTGCTCACGCGGGCATATCCTGAGCTCAGTCGCGCTGAAACGATGCAGATGGCGTTACGCCATGCCGACGACTTGGGAGATGCAGCACTGGTCGAAGCGATTGAGGCGACTCTTGGTGAGAGATATCCCCGATCGCCACTTTTGGTCGATCGCTCGGTCCGACGACTCGTTGCGGAGGACCGACGCGGCGACGCAGCGCTGCGGCTCGAAGAAACCGGCAATGCCGATGCTGGCCGTGAGGCGGCCTATCTCCGCTGGCTCGATGCCGAACTCACCGTCGAACCGTTGGAACCTGAACGCTTGCTGGCGAAATGCCGATTAGCCTTTCCGGCGTGTCTGGCCCGAGCCCGGCGAGCCACCGCAACGGCCCTCGAGCGGGCTGGGCGCCGCGCCGAGGCGCTTGATCTTCTCCTTGCTGACGTCGGCGACACCAGCGAACAATCCCGGGCCAATGTCTGGGCTGCGATGGAGATGCTCGAACGCGGTATCCTCACGCTTGATGCGGCATGCGACAGCGCAAGGGCGGCGACGGTTGTGGGCGAGTCCATCCGCTGGCTTTCGCGCAATCCGCTAGACGGCCACGTCCGATTGAAGGTCGCAGACCTTCTGTCTCCGCAGATGATCGGTGGCGCGGCCTCGACGGCCGTCATTGCGAAAGTCTGTCTGCAATATGGCGAACGCGAAGTAAGCCTCCGTCCCTCTACGCCCCTTGAGCAACGACCGAGGCCGTGTGATCCAAAGCTCTTATCGCCCATTCTGCGCACGGGTATGGAGCACTTTGAGCTGGAGCTTGGGACCGTGCTGGGCCGCTCCCGTTTCCCCGCCGACAAGCTGTCGGTACCCGCCGACGAGGCGGTAGCTGGATTCGTCGAGCTGCTGGAATATGCGGGAGAGACCTACGGCGAAGGGGACGCCACCGCAATCGAGAACTACCTGCTCGTCGCCACGTCGCTAGCCACTCTTGGCACGCAGCCTGACGCTGACCTGATGCTACTGCGAACTGCGGGGGGAAAGTTTGCGCTGCATGGTCAAGCTCAGCGCGCTCGTGACCTCGCGGAGCACGCACTCAACATTGCCGGAACGGACCCGCATCGGATCAGAGTCGCTTGGTACAGCTTCGCCGATCTCTATCACCGGTCAGGCAATGTGATCGAAGCTCTCATTGGCTATGCTTGCGCCTTGGCGGCCGACACCGCGGTGGATGGAGACCAACTGTGGTACGAGAGCCACCTTGGTATCCGCCTTTTCCGCGACATTGGTCTCATTCCACTCCTTCCTCCCCTAATGGCGCGCGCCCGCGCAGCGCTCGCCATCGCTGGTCTGACGGAAAGTCGAGGTCATTGGCTCGATACGATTGAGTTGCAGATCCGTCTGGCTGGCGTCAACCGGAAGGCGCTCGACGTGGACGAAGCTGCCGGCCTGATGGCGGACACGACGGCCAATCTGCGGGCTGTCATTGAAAACAACGACGATGCTGGGCCCGCCACCATGTTGCTGGCTTCCATCGCCCGCATCGCCCGACATGCCGGAATCCCAGTCCCCAAAGATGTCGAGGCGGCTATCGCCGAGGGGCGGGCTCGGCTGGGCGATCTGGCGCAAACCCTTCTCGCCATCACCACCGACGCGGCGCCAGACAAGAAGGCTGTCGCGCGCCTTGCAGCCGCGATCGACGCCGCCCGCTACGCCGACGATGTCGGCTTTGACCTGCGCCATCTCGCGATCGGAGCAAAACGTCTGCTGGAGGTAGGGACTGACGATCCTGACACGGCAGCCTTCGCCATCGAGATCATCAGCGACCTTGGGTTGCCAGCGCCGAGCGGCGGGCGTGTGACAGAACTTCCAAAGGAGGTTGGAGCGCCTGCGCGATATGCCCGTGAGGTCGCTGCAGAGGGCATTGACGTTGTCATGCTTGGGCTGGCCAACGACAAATTGACCCGCGTGATCTTTTCGCAAACTGACGCGTCGATCGTGGTGGAGGACGAGGAGACCTTTTCAGGCGCGTCGCTGCGCGAATGGCGCGAGCGCTATCCTCATGCCTACCAAGATCCGAAGCGCGATACGTCGCACGATTTCTTCCTGAGCACGCGCCATTTGGGACTGTCCGCACTCCCCGCGCGGGCAGTCATCGTTGCCGAGACCGGGCTGCAGGCGCTGCCTCCCAACATTCTTCAGATCAACCGCCAGCTGGCGGGTCAGGAGCATCGTCTTGCACTCGCACCCTCCATCACATGGCTTCGCGACGCGCGTCGGACAGCATTCAAAGGTGATGGGGCCATTCGCGCCTGGATCCCCGACGCTGAGCCCGCAGAGGGGCTGCCCGCTCTTGCCGTGCTTGCAAGTCGCCTACGAGCAAGCTTTGAAAATCATGCCGTAGAACTCTTCAATGGTGAAGCCACGCCGACGGAACTGTCAAATTCCGATATGGTTATTATCGGCGCTCATGGCGGCGTCGGCGAGGACAAACGCTATTTCCGCGTCGTTACCGATGATGTCGATCTTGCGCTGGCATCGTCGACTGTGTCTGGAGCGTTGCGGGATATCGGCGTGGTTGTGCTGTTCGTGTGTTCCGGAGGTCGGATCGACAAGCATCCCGGCGCAAGCACGACCATCGGGCTTACCAAGCAACTGCTCGCGCGCGGATGTCGGGCGGTCGTGGCCCCGCCCTGGCCGCTCGATACTTCCGTGCCCCCTGTATGGCTGCCAACCTTCCTTGATCGATGGATGGCACATGCGCCAGTGATCGACGCGTGCTTTGACGCCAATGCGGCCGTACGTGCCGTGCGCGGCGCGGAGCCTGCCGCCGATCTGGCTATGACGGTCTATGGCGATCCATTGATCGCCCGAGCGGAACGGTGAACGGTTGCCGGTCTGCTGCATGCCCTTCGGCCACCGAAGAATCCGATGGCAACTGCGATCCACGTCATCGCGAGCTACACGGTTGGCGTCGACCGCAATAACTTCGAATGGCAAAACGGTTCGAGCACGCGCTTGCACGTGCAAGGCGCAACACGAGTTCTAGAACGCCCGGAAATGTCAGTAGGAACGCCCACAGACTCATCTGACCCTTGAAACGTGAAAAGCGTATGCTATGTTCTATCTTTGTTCTCATCGATACTGGCCAAAGCGATTGTGCGACAGTGCGCACGGGCGCAGGCAAGGGAGGCTAAGTCGGACTGGTGTAATGGATGACAGGAGATTGCTGCTGAAACCGGAAGCCAATGGTAGGACCCGCTAGGTTTCTGCTACGTTCTGCCCGAATGAATCGCGGAAGCGACCGTGCCATCAGATTTCGATAGTCAAAAGAAAGCCGATGAGATTGACGCTGCTTACCGCGTAAGCGACGGCTGTTACCTCCTTGGTAGCCTTGAGCGGGGCGTCACGGTCTATAATCAACAGGTGCGGGCACACAACCTGGCTTGGGCGCTATGGGAGAGGCGTGGAACAAACCCGATAGGAAACATCGCGATTGTTGGTGGCGGCATCGCTGGCCTTACGGTTGCCGCGTGTCTTCTCGCGCGTTTTGACGCTTCCACAAAGGTCACTTTGTTTGAGCGGTTGTGGGATCTTGATCCCCTTCAACAGGGCGCAGATGGGCGTTGGCTGCATCCCCGAATTTATGATTGGCCGCAATATGGTAGTAGGGCGCCTGGGGCGTCGTTGCCCGTCCTCAATTGGTCAGAAGGACGAGCATCCGATGTCGCAAGAACGATTCTTCGCTCATTTGGAGAATTCTGTAGCGCGTTCGCAGCCGATCCTGACCGTCTGACGGTATTTCTTGGGTCGCAAAACTTTCAGCTGGATGTTGCCCGCAAGCAGATCGACTATGTGGCGACGCGCACGACCCGAGAGGGAGCGCACTTTCATCTGGATAGGCGCGAAGGACGAAGCACGACATTCGATTGCATCATCATAGCTTGTGGGTTCGGTCTGGAAACCGAAACCTCGCCTTTTCCATTCACTTCATATTGGCGGAACGAGCAACTGGGCCAGCCTCTTTTGGACGGCAGTCAGCGTCGGTATCTTATCTCGGGATTCGGTGATGGCGCGTTGGTCGACCTGTGCAGATTGACTGTCGAGCGATTCCGGCAAGATACCATCCTATATGAACTGTTTGGTTCGCGGCTCGAAAAACTTGAAGAGACATTGCAGCTTGAGCTCGATCGACTCGGTAATAGCGCCAATATCTATGATTTTCTTGTGCAATCCGAAGATCAGCTTTTCTCTGAGGCTCGAAGAGAAATATCAAATCGAGTACGCAAGGATACGTCTGTCGTTCTTCACCTCCGCGGGAGAGACGGAAACATCAAGAGGATTTCCGACATATTTGGGCAGAATAGCTCCATTCTCAACAGACTTATGACCTTCCTTCTTTTCCGCAGCGGTGGGTTTTCGCTCAATTTCCAGGAGCTCGAGAAAGCAGTTGTCACCACGGGGATTCCAAAAGAGAACGTCCTATGTCGCTATGGAGCGAACACGCTCGGTCACCTCCGAGACATGATAGCTGACTACGATGCCGTGGAGGCTCGATTGCTTGAAATGAAGGAAAAGCGCGAGCAACTGCCTCGCCGGATATGGCACCCAGGCGCGTTTCCAAGTCCTGAACAACAAAGAGGATTAGATGATGGCTGAGAATCTATATCGAAATCCAGAACCCGTGCCACCTGCTTCGCAGTTGGCGGTTCTTCCTTTTTTGGCAGCGGTTGACGGATACCTGCTGGAGAACGGCAATGTCCCTGGTCTTCGCATTACCATGCACCGCGCCGTGAATCGCGAAGGCGACGGGTATCTGCAGCAGGTATGTGCATATCTGGCCGAAAGCGGAGTGGATGGACGGGGTAAAGTCGGTCGATTTTTCCCGGTCGATGATCGAATCATCGGTGCCTCTTACGGCAACGGACAGGTATGGCGCACCAAGCACTATCCAGACCTTAAGGCGCTACATGCCGAACTCCGGGACGCGGAAAAGGGCGATCTTCATGCCGTGCCGAGCTCTTATCTCGCGATCCCATTTTTGGGTCCGCAGAAACAGGTCGTGCTGATTTTGTACGCCGATTGCCACCAACTGAACTTTTTCGCGGACGATGAGCGCGTTAATCGGATCGTCGCCATGAGCCGGGGATTGTGCCGGCTTTTCGACTCATTGCAGAAGGAACCGTTCCCGGCCCTACGAAACTTTCCGCTTCAAAAAGGGGACCCTATACAGGGAAAAGGGGGCGTCTATCCAGTGCAGGAAGCGCTACCCAAGATTCAGCCGCCAAGCTTCTCGGAGGTTTTCTCGTTCAACTACGAGGCTGCGGTGGCTTGAAGAAAACACATCGTGTGTCGCAGGCTGCGAGAGTGGCTCGCCCATGCTTGCCCAACGAGCGCACCGCCACGCGTCGTTCTTTTTGATCTCGGCGTCGGCAAGGGGCTGACGTCGAAGGAGTTGTAGTCGGGATGCGCAATGCGGGTGGCCGCGCCAAGCATAATATGCTATCTGACTTCTATGATTCTGATCGAAAATTTGCGACGCAAATCGCTCCACGCGCAAAGCATGGTGTATAGCCCGGCAAGCGGCAATTTCCGCCTATTTGCATGATCGTACCTCTGTTCCCACCGCTCGACGGGAGTCCGGCGGAGCGTTTCCCTGAGTTCGCCCGCTCGCTCTCAGCGGCTCAACAGGCAGGCGACCGTGGCAGTATGCAAGAAATCCTGTCGAGTGAACTGCGGTGGTGCGAACGCGCGACACAACTTGGAGAGCAGCGGCTCGTCTATGAGGCGTGCATCCGCGTACTGATGGATCTCGTGAGGCTTCGGTGGAAGCTGGTCGAACAGGGATACGGGTTCGCGCTGGAAAATCCCAAAGAGGTGGTCAGCGGTCGTCCAACAGCCGAGATTGTCGCCAGTAAGGAGATCCTGCGCTCCGAGCTTCGACCGCTGGTGCAGGATCAACTCGACCAGCCCGCGGTGCGCGCGTTCATTCATAGAATGGAGGCTGGCAGCCGCGACAAGAAGAGCATTCGACTTCTTTTTACAGAGGGCTCTGAGCTCGCCGGAAGGCTGGCCAAAGCAGCGGACCTGGAGGGAACGGCTCGAACCGAGGCGCTGAGCAAGGCGGTCAAGCCGGTGCTTGAGCTCGCTGACGACACCAAGGACGAGTTGACAGGCCACAGCCTGCGCGAAATCTGGCGCTATGTCCGGTATACGTGGTCAATTCCACAGGTGCCAACACCTGGCCGTCAGCTGCTTTACCTTGTTCGTGATCATGCGCTCCTCTCGAAGCCGATCATTGGGATCGCCTCGCTGAACAATTGCCCGTTGGAGATGGGTGAGACGCGCGAATCATTCATCGGCTGGCATCGCCGGGCTTTGGGACCACGGTTCGCAGCCGCAGCTGCATCAGGGGCAATGGCACTCGACGCCGAGGTCCGCTGGCTGGAGCAACAGATCGAAACGTCTCTCGGGGAGGTCGAATGGACAAACTTGGTGACAGCCGAGCAGGTTGCTGAGCCGGATGACCACATCATACGCAAACTTCTGCGACGCGGACAGGAGTTTGCACGCCTTCGCGAAGAGCTGTTGCGCGAATTGGCAAATGGCGAGCTCGATGCCTTTGAGGTGGCGCGTTGGGAAATGGACGATGCGCCGCCCGTCGACGACAATGTGCTCGAGATGGAGGCAAAGGCTTCCATCGACGCTCGCATGCACACGGCCAGAAAGCAGCTCATCGCGAAGAAACGCGCGCATGCGATTGGGCGGTTGCTGCAAGCTCGTCTTACACTAAAGAAACATCGGTCGGCACTGGTTGATCCGGTCAGAGCGATGGCCACACTGGAACAGGACGAGGTACGAAGCGCAATCAACATCGTGCTCGAAGCTTTGAAGGCGCGACGTGCCGGTGCCAATCTCTTGGAAATCACAACATGCGGTGCGATCCCCCCCTATTCGGGGATGCTCGGTGGCAAACTCGTCGCGCTCCTGATGCTGAGCCCCCAGGTGGCTGCGGACTATCGCCGAGCATACGACAGTCCGTCGATCATATCGTCACAAATGCGAAACCAACCGGTCACGCGGGACACTGCACTGGTCTATCTCGGAACGACTAGCCTCTATGTCCACGGGTCGAGCCAATACAACCGGCTTCGTATTCCCCCGGGGACGATCGCGCCTGACCAAGCGGAGATCGCCTATCGGTCTATCGGACCGACTTCGGGATTCGGAACGGTCCAATTCTCTCCCGAAACAAGTCGCTCCATCGACGCGCTGCTCTCTCGCACACATGAATATAAGGAGGTCAACAGTGTCTTTGGCGAAGGAACCAGCCCAAAGCTTCGAAAGCTCAAAATGGGCCTTCGAATGCTGGGCTTTGATCCCGACAAGCTCCTCCAGCACCGCCAGCGACGGCTGATATATGCCGCGCCATTGTTCGACGCTGCGCGGGACTGGCTTATGGAACGAACCAGTCGCCTTCCGTCCTATGTCGCCGACCCGGACAATTTCGAGGGAGCAACTGAGCGTATAGCAGACTATTGGCGGTCGCGTTGGCTTGCGAGCCGGCTCAACCACCAGCCAGCTCTAAAGCATTTGCTGGTGGACAGTTTCCGACCGCTGGGCGACTATCTGACCGACCAAGGGGACAGTATTGAGTGATTAAGAGCGGGAACCCGGAGACTACGGGGGTAGAGGATACTGGTGACTGCAAGTTGTGGACGACGCTGGCGGCAGCGGGCCCAAAAGCCATCGCTGAAGCTCTAACTGCGGAGGAGTTCGACCGCCTGCATGTGCCCACCTCGATCGAGACTTTCGTAGCCAAACAGGTCGCAGAGGGAAGAAGCGTCATCCTTACCGGCAACGCCGGGGACGGCAAGACCCATATTCTGCGTCGTATCCGACCGGCACTTGAGTCGGCGGGTGCGCAAGTACTGCCCGACGCGACGGCACTCATGCGTGGCGACGATCCAACGCCTGTGCTAAACGCTTGGCGCGGGGCGTTACGGGCTGGTCGACCGTTCTGCATGGCAGCGAACGAATACCCGTTGTTTCAGCTGCGTTCCGTCAAGGAAGGATTCGAGCAGCTCGCGGAGGTCGAACGCCAATGCCGTCACCGGCTGGCCTACGGTGCCAATTCGGCGGACGAGCACGCCCGAAGCGATGTCATTGTAGTCGACCTGAGCCTTCGCAATCCGCTAGCTGCCAACTTCTTCAGCCGTCTGGTCGATACGCTGCTGAACGACAGTGCGCTGCGGCATATGATAAATGTCGACCGCGATACTATCGCAGCTCGAAACCATGCCCTGCTCAGTATCCCGAGGGTGCGGGAGCGGTTGGCATTTTTGATGGCTCGACTGTTGTCGGTCGGACACCGCGCCACGGTGCGAGAATTGTGGATCCTGGCCGCCCGCTTGATTTTCGGAACGAGCGGTCAGCTCGACTATCAGCGTTCCGACTGGTATTCCGAAACGCTGTTTGCCGCCGATGCGCGGTTCGATCTTACCGTCGCAATGCGCGATGTCGATCCCGCCCGATGCAGTCATCCGCAATGGGACGTGGTCCTGGAGTCTCGCGGCGAACCCATTCGATCGGGATGGGCGGCAACACCTCCCGCGCCGGCACCGCATTCCCTTCTTGATGAAGAAAACTTTGCAGCGTTGAAGCGGCGCTTCTATTTCGAACACCGTGATGGACACTACGCTTTCGCGCTTGCGGATCCAGACGCGCAGGACTTCAGCAAACTTCTCTCGGGAGGATCAAACGGCAGTCAACTCGCCAGTCAACTGATCACCGCCATCAATGCGGCATACTGCCCAGTGAGATTCTCGGGCAGTGAGGATCATCTCTATTTGTGGAATGGTCACAGGTTCCACGAGCAGCCTTCGCGATCGTTTCTCGCAGCCTGTCGGATTGCGATCGACAGGTTCTCCGTCGATGTGCCTCGCCTACCTTCGAGGTTGACCGGCTGCTTTGAGTATCAGCCCGATCACATTGCCCTTAGCGTACCTTCCCTGGCCAACCATCCGAAATTGCGGATTGATTTCCCCCTGTATCGCACGCTCAAACGCCTCGGGCGCGGACTTCCGCGTAAGCTCATTCCGGAACGCGATATCCACAAGCTTGATGCCTTCTTGGAAAGGCTCGGTAAGGCGGATGATAGTGGTGTTCGCACGATTTGGTCGGTCCACCTCGAAAATCTTGACGTGATCCAGATCAGCCTGAGCGCTGATGGCAAACGCTATGATGGGGTCAAGCGCTATGCTTAAACCGCGCCGGACCAAGGAAGGCATCTCGGCAGATGCCGCAGCTGAGCGGCGCGTTCATGCGACGTTTCTGGGGTATCAGCCAAAGCGGATGAAGCCAGTCCATTTTGCCACGAGCTTTCTGCTCGCGCTGACTGAGCGGCAGTATGAACTAGAACTGCTGAACAAGGCATCTGTGCCCAAAGCCGCACCACGCGATAAGAAAAACTTGCTCGACGAATATCCGTCAGATCGGCTCTACCCTCGGCTGGTCGAGTTAGAGCGCCTCAGCAGCGATATCGATGCGGAAGATTTTCGCGCGCTTCGCGCCCATCTTAATGCCGCCTATAACAACGATGGCGCAGCGCTGAACGCCGCCTTCGCCCCGTATAACTCGCCCGGGACGGATTATAGCGCGCCGTCGCTCCGGTACGTCTCCAACAAGTCGAAAAATCATGGATACTCTGGAACGTTCGTGGTGAGGGTTCTGGAGGCAACGGCTGAGGGTCAGGCTGTTCTAGAAGGCTGCCGACGCTTGCTGGAAGCCCCACCGCCGCCTCTTGCAGACTTGGGAGCGCCACTGCTCGATGAGTTCGATGAGCCATTTGCGGACCGTTACGATGAGCAATTCGGCCCGTTAGACAGCAATCGGCTGAGGCTCCTTGGATCCGAAATGCAGGCGCAAACCGCGGCCATCGGCCGGCTGGTGCAGAATTTGGAGACGAGCCGATCTGCCTATGCGCTCCGTTTCCTCATCATCGGCCTTTGCAGCTGGCTGTTTGTCTACATGATGAAGCGAGGTGGCTCAGACCCACTTTTGCTAGTAGACGCATTGCAAGGAGCGAACCCGCGCGTTCGTGCGCAGAGCCGAGCAAGCTACGCGAGGCAGCTGGATATCTTTTCGGCGAGCTATGATCGCCAGCGGGATGGAAAGGCGACCGAATTGTCCGCCAGTGATTGGGCTGTTTTCGCCGCGTCCGCCGATGCCCGCCAAACCCTTGATGATCATTTCCGCGACCTCGGCGTTCGAATTGGCTTTGTTCAACCTCGCGCTGCGAACGCGAAGCGTAAGCACATTGAGATTCAAGCCGACACGCTGCGTGTGCTGGTCTTAAGCTTGATAGGACCGCGGCAGATCATGACCCTATCAGAATTGGCCCGTGCTCTGCGCGAGACGTGGTGCATCTGCGTGGGCGCCGATGCCGAGGATGCCCAGCTGTTGCGCGCACAGCGTTTCGGTCCGCTCGACAGCGACGAGGACCTGCAGCCCAACGCAGCGAGCTTTCAGGCTCTGCTTGTCCGCCTCGGTCTTGCGGTCGAGCCGTCGGACGGTCTGACGTTGTGCGCAATTGATGCCGAGGACCTTATTTAGAATGACCCGTCTGGCACCGCATTTTGTCGCACAAGCACTTGCTTGCTGGATCATCGAGGCACTCGATCGCGACAATGATTTCGCACGCGAAGGTCTTCCGCGATGCGACGTGAAAATTCTCGTAAAGGCGCTCAGCGAATCATCCCGCTTTGTCAATGAAGGATTTTCTCTGGCCCTTGTAGGATTTGGCGTTGACGATGACGCATTGAAGGAGATCGTAAAGTCAGGCGGACTGCAGGGCCTTGCCGGCATAACCACCGATTTGCACGTAGCGACGGAATGGCGGAATGAGCGGGATCAGCATCCCCGGATCATTGCGCTCGCGACTGGATATAACCCGAGCGTCCACGGTCTTCGATTCTTCGCGCGCGCGACATCGTCGGAACTCGCCTCCTACTTGCTCGCTTGGGCAAAGTCGGATCCGGCATTTACTGCGACCCCTCAGCATCGCATGCTTTTGCAGGCGCTGAGCGATCAGCTGGCGCTCAAACCGTTGCGCTCGCTGGATGGCATCACAGCGTTTCTGGAAGCGTGGTCAAAAGCTCCAGCTGGTGCAATCGACGCACCGAGGGAGGCATTGCCGGCGCTCGGTTTGCTCCCGGACCCCCATCTGTTCGAAAAGCCTGACATTGGCAAGGAGCTGGAGCGCAATCTCCAGCTGGGCGAGCTCGTCACGATCCTGTCTCCCGGGGAAATTCGTCAGAAGCGTGCTCGAGCCGCTCGATACGTCAATGACGCTACCCGCGACAGTGTCAGCGCAGCATTGGACCGGCTCGACGCCCATAGGCGTGGTGATCCCCTATCCGGGCTGACTCTCGAAGACGCAACGCAGCTCATTCGTTTGCCCCTCGACAGGCCGGTGGATGACGAGGCGGGAAGCGTCGATGATGCGGACGAGATTGGGCGCGCGCCTCAGCGCGAACCGGACCTTTCGGTAGAGTCGATCGATGCCTTGCTAGAAGGACGTGAAGAAGACCTAGAGGCGATAGGCGTTGCTCTCGACAAGGCATGGGAGGAATTCGACGGGGACAGGATCTCCGCGAGCGCGCAAACATCCCGGGGTACCGTAACCCTGGATGAGCCTGTCGATCAGAAACTGCTGGAATGGGTAACCGCCTTCTGCGCGGTGGACCGGTTCGGCGGTCTGATAGAAACGGACGTCGCGGATCTGCCGCAGGCGCTGGCGCGCTATGTCGAGTTCGACCCCACGTTCCTGGATGTCGAGGCCATCTGGCGCCACAACGGGCAGGTGCGCTCCATTGAGAACTTGCTTGAAAAATGGGATACCGTCGACGCCGTGCGTGAAGCATGTTCGCGACCGCTCGTAGACACATGGAAGGATTTTGTCGCGCGGCGCGCTGACTTGGCAAGTTGGGTACAGCCGCTCACGATACACCCTCGTGAATGGCTCGACAGCCATCCGACAAGCCGCGAGATGTGCAAGGCCTATTTGGCTGCAGCCTCTGAATTGTTTAGAAACGTTCAGCGCCACTACAGGCTGGTTTGGGAGCGGTCCCGCGAATGGGCGCAAGCGACCCTTGATGGGATCCTGTCGCTCGACATCGTTCAAGTCCGTATTCGGCGGGCCGATGGCGGCGTCAGCGCCAAGTCCGTCATGTTGCCTCTCCATCCGCTGCATTTGTGGCGCTACCAGCGACTTGGTGAGGTCCTGAAGGATCTTGCCCAGACAAGCACCCTTGACGAGGCCGATCGAGCCGTTCTCATCGCGGAACTTAAAAGGCCGGAGCAGTTTCTGGGGGTTATCCGCACTGGCGCGACCCCTGACGGGCGTGGTTTGAACCAGCTCCTTCCTGTCGCAAACACAATCTGGGGTATGGCGACTTTCGAAAATCTGCACAACGCTGTCAGCAGTGCTGATGGTGTGGATACGCTCATCCTGGCGATCGATCACTATGTGCTGCTGTACCCAAACCATCCGCGTCCGCTTCGCCTGGCTCTGATCAATCCGCCAGAGCCTTCGAAATTGCTCGAACGCATTGCGAGGCTTCTGGACGAGCGACGTAACAATGTGAATCGCCTGCCTGGGATCGAAGTGACGATTCTAGCAAGTTCGGGGCACCAGGACCGTCTGGTCGCTGCCGCCACACTTGAGGGCCGGGCTCAGGATCTCATTTATGAGAAGGTTGCGGCCGGCCGATTTGATCTTCGTGTCCAGACTGTGGCTGCCGACAGCCTGCAGCATCTGGTCGATGGCGCCCTGAGCGAAAGGGCATTCCATATTGCAGCAATATTTGACGAGTCTGCGATCTCAGTACGGCGACGCAGGGTAGAACGGTTCCTGCCGATGAGCCCATTTTGCATTCGTTACGAGATCGTCGTTGACGAATTTCTTGGCGACATCAGTCTCAGCCCTCATCCGGGAGAGCCACCCTTCTCTGACTTCGTCCTGATGATCCATGAGCTTGAACAGGAGCAGCGAGACAGCACGATGGTGGCGTCCGCCGATGCTGACATGCTCCGCGCGACGATTGACAAGCTTGTACTTGGCGATGCGCCCATCGCGCGCTGGGTGCTTCTCGCCGATCGCGCGCTGCCGACCGAAACCGGCATGCGTTCAGTGCGGTTGCTTGAGCGAAAGGAAGGCCACAGACAGCTCCTGCTCAGTGCGGCCGATTATGGCCGACTGTCGAACCTTATGTATTCGGCATTCCAGTCCTGCAACTTGACGGTCACGCCCGATGGCCTTGGCGACATCCTGCGTCAAGGCGTCAACCTGGTGGGGGCCGGTCTGCTCGATATGATCAAGAAGCAATCGGGACAGCCGGACAATGGCAAGGTCTTAGGCTTTGTAGGCATGCTGCTCGCTGCGCGCGATCTGCGACGCTCTCACCCCGACGCATTGATTGCGTCCGTCGATGGCAAGATCGCGAGGCTGTGGCTCAAATTGGGCGTAAGAGCGGGGGCCGAACGCTGCGACTTGCTGTCGGTGCGCCGTGATCCTGATGGCGCGTTCCGGCTGACGGCCATAGAGGTGAAGACAACACAGGAAACTGTCCTATTTGACGAGGCGGCGCTGGTCGCACGGGCTGTGGCACAGATACAGAGTACGGCTGCGGTTCTCGCTAACGCCGTTGCGGGCGACGGCCCCTTCGGCGCCCCACGGTCTGAAATGTTGAAAGAGGTCCTGGTACGCGCTGCCTCGGGCAGGTGGAGCACCGAGGCCGAAGATAGTGCGCGGCGCCTGGCCTGGGGTCCCTGGCTTCAAAAATTGTTTGGTAACACGAGTGAACGACCCGTTGTCCGGATTGATGGCGAGGTCGTTTTGGTCAAATTGCGCTCCGCAGAGTCGCCACGTTCAACCGTGCTCCCCGGCACGGCAATCCCCATAGTGCTGCGCACGATTACCGAGCCGCTGGCGGAGTCGCTAATCGCTCAAGAACAGCAGACACCACCGCTGCCGGGGCGCGCGCCACCGGACGATACATCCTCAGGCCCTAAGCCTACCAAGCCAATAAGACCCAAAGCGCCCGCCAGCGGCGGGACCGAAAAAGAAGCTGAGTTGGCGAACGCAACAATTGGCCGTGAAGAGGCGGTGCAGCCGGTAACAACGGAAATGGCCGAGCCGAAGAGTGAGCAATCTGAAGTTCCTGCTCAATCGCCCCTGATCATAGAACCCGTCGATCCACTGGAATGGCCGCCCGCGGTGAACGCGCTCGGCATGATCGGACAATATGAAGTTGCTCGCGAGCTGGTGAATCAGGCGCAAAAGGCGCTGGGCTGGGGTGAGCGCTTTCTCGACAAGTTATTTGTCGGACCAGCGGGCGTGGGCAAGACCACTCTTGCTCGTCGGATTGCCGAGCAGGTGCTTAAGTTGGAGCCGATCATTTTCAACGGGGCGGATCTTCGCCGTCCTGACATGATCATCGATCGACTCGTAGAGCACAAAAAAGTCCCACGCCGCGCAACGGGAACGGTTGAGGTCGAGCCATGCCTGATTTTCATCGACGAGGTGCACGCGATCGCGGGATCCGTCGCGACTGTGTTGTTGAGCGCCCTTGATGAGCGTCGCAACACGACCGTGGGCAACACTGTCTATAGCTTCGCTAGAGTAGTATTCCTGCTCGCCACTACCGACCCAGGCAAGTTGACTGAGGCGTTTTTGAGCCGGCCGGATCGCACGACTTTGCGATCCTACACGCTGGAAGAACTGGCTGGGATTGTTTGGCTCCATTCTAAAGAGAAGCTTGATGGCGCGGCGTTGAGCCGTGAGACATGCATAGAAATAGCAGCGCGCATGCAGTGCGCGCCTCGCCCAGCCGTGAACATTCTCGAGCCGTTGGTCGCGAGCTTTTATGGGGTCGCTGCAAGCGCCTTGGGGGATGTTCCAAGCCGTGCGGACGTATCCCGCCTGATGACGTCCGATGCAGTTTCAAGCTGGTTCGAAAACACTCATTCCATTGACAGGAACGGTCTGACCCCAACCCATCGCGAATATCTCATTTTGCTACGCACGCGCGGTCCAACGTCAGAAGAGGAGGTGCGCCGCGGTCTCGGTATTTCAAATCGCGGAGATTTCGTGGAGATTTCCGAGTATCTCACGCGACTCGATCTGATCCGGGTAGGACCGGGCGGCAGGAGTCTTACTTCTGATGGACGCCGCTACTTGTCGGCGCCGGTGGTTCCGGATTTCCGCGATCGCATCTCGCGCCGAACAACATAACGTTCAAGGCCTGAAACAACTACGGCAACGCTTTCAAAGTGCTTTCGAAGGATCTCCCGACACTGGCCCTTGTGAGCGAGCCATTCCGGTATCATGGGAAGGTCACAGGGATCATTTGGGGGTTTGGTCGTGCGCTGCGCGAGAATGGCAACGCGATGACCGTGGCGGCAGGTGAGAAAATGAGATGGGCGAGCGGCAGAACACCAAGCTTGAGGCAGAGGGCGCTGAGTTCATGGTTCTCGGTCTGCTGTTGGTCGAGGGGCTCCACTGCTTTAAGGCATACACGAATTTCGCCGGCTATGACTTGGTTGCGCTAGACCCTTCGACGGGTCGGTCGGCGCGGATTCAGGTGAAGAGCCGATGGGCAACCGATTACGATCGCTCTTTCGCCATAAAGAACTTTGACTGCGACTTTGTCGTTCTCGCCGCGTTGAATCGTGGATATAGATTCAGACGAGCGCCCACGCGAGCCCCTGACGACGGGAGGAGACCACCCCGGTTCTACTGTTTCCCTGTTGAGATTGTCCGAGCTGCCCAAAGCGTGACCGATCTGTGGGGAAAGGTCTCGCTGTCTCGGATCGACAACCCAGAGAGCTACGAGGACGCCTGGCATCTGATCCAAGAGTGGATAGGCGATCAAAAATGAGGCGGATCGCTCAAAGGGCGGCGCGGCAATGACGAGCACGGAATTCGCATTGGGGGGATCGGCTGTCCCGGTCTGTAAGATGACTTTCGAGTCGTCCCGGCGCCGCTCTCCAGGTCATTTCGGCAATTCCGGCAGCAGATGCAGCATGGCTTGCGCTCGCGTACGGTTTCCGCAATCCTGGCTAGATGCGACGTTCACCTTTTGCATTTGTGCTGGCGCTGACAAAGGGACGGTTGGCCCAAACCGGGGAGGAGGAATGGAAACCGCTTTCCACGGACGGTACCGTCTCCGCAACTGTCTCCGAACTTTACTACCCCCCAGAGGAGTTGGCACGGCAGCGTGAGAACACAAGGCGAGCGACAGAAGACGCCGCCGCCTACATCGCCGTTGAGCTGGAAAAAGCAAAAAGGCGCAGCGAGCGGCGGCGCAGCCGACAATGACTCGCATACCTTTTGCTGGGGAGCTTGAAAGCGCAGCAGATCGCATAGCGGACATGTCGCGGCCGGAACTGCAAATCATCCTTCGTCGCGCGGCGTTGATGCTCAGGAATGTTGCCGGCGTGTCCCTGGAGCCGGCGACTGAGGATGCACTCAACGCCATAGCGGCTGAGATGAGAGTGAGCCGATCTGACCTCATACAGATTGTATTGCGCGAGTGGCTGGAGACGAACGCCTATCTGCCCGTGCGCATGATCGACGAGGAGAGCAAAACCGACGGGAGTGCGTAGTGATGATGGGGCCATCCTCATTCGTCTTTCCAGACGACGCGTGCTCACTGGTCAATCTCCGCGCCGACAACCGTCGGCGCTCTAAGGAAGAACGGCGTATAAACCGCAGTCCTGCGCGTCCGCAACAGTGGACGTTGTCGCGCGCAGGACGGAGGAAATTCGCCCCCGCCGCGGGCGGTGAACGGGACAGCCGTAGGAGCGTCAGCATAGCGCCGGCCGCAGGACGGGACGCGGGACCGACTGTCCCCGTCCGCGGCGGTCCGCATGTCTTGCGTCAGGATGGAAGTCGACCGCCCGAGATGGCGCGCAGTTCCGCTTCTCGGCAATCCGGCCGCAGATCGGCGATGCGATAGAATTGGCCAGTATCAGCCCGAGTTGGCCCGGAGAAAGTTGCGTCTCTTCAGCTCCCTCAATTGCGTGGAAGTTTGTGAATTTCCAACCTGACCGGCCCGCCCCTGTCACAACTCGTACAGAAAAGCGCGCGCTCGACCGAACTGAACAGAGCACCCTTTCCATAGCGCTCGATGAGCCCGGCAGGCTTTACCGTCGCATGGTGCGAACAGGATCTGCACCAGGCCCGCAACACATGCCATTCGCGAAGATCTCCGAGCGCCACATCAAGACCGGCGTGAACGCTGCCGTCGATGATGGTCTGTGGCGGAATCTTCACCTCGCCTGGCGTCAAGATTTTCTCCATCACATGCCGGCTGTTGTAGTGGATCAGCAGCATGCCTGGCCGGCGCCGGATGGCGGCCTGCCAGGCTGCCTGACTCACCATTGAATCCGGAGAGCGCGAGATGGTTTCCGACAGCGCCTGCTCGTCGCGATCCCAAACCTCGATCCGAAAATTGTCTTCCGCTGTTTTTGCCATAGCTTCGCCGGCCAGCGCGATTGACGCCGAGCCATGGTCCTTTGCTGCTCCAGATCACGCTGAAATAAGGAACATATTCCTCTCCCGTCAAGAGCCTGCTTGACTCTTTGTTCTCATTTTGTTCACATTGACAGGATTGGGTCATAGGAGGCGAACCATGGAACTTCGCTTGAACATCGAGGGAGCAACACCCCAAGAGCTCGTGCGTGGCATCGCGGCAGCTGAAGCAGTGTTTGCACGGGCCGGCATTACAGCTTTGCAAGGCGCGGAAGGGCTGTTTGCGTCGGAAGGGTGGGATATCAAAGGCTTTCCAGAAGACGACAAGCCTACCGAGGACGAGGACCGGGCCGCCACCGTCTGGCTGGAGGCCGACGAGGCTGCGTCGGCTGCATGTTGTGCGGGCTGGCCGGAGGACAAAGTTCCGCACCATCAGGTCATGGAACTGATCAATGTTCCCCGCACGAAGCTGCAAGCCGAGGCGATTCCAGACACCTGGCCGGAGCGGAAGCAGCTCTATCCTGTCGTCGTCAAGCGGCTGGAGATCACGACCGGGCCGGACCGCCAGATCGATTTCGATATTGCTTTCGTTCTGGGTTGGGTTCCCGAGCGGCCGATGCTGGACCGGGTTGAGCCGCTTTCGGAAGACGGAGATCGTATCCCCTTCTTCACCAGCGACCTTGCCCAGGTGGAAGAGATGGCTCGCAAGGCACTCAAGGACTGGACAATCGAGATTGACCGAGATCCCTGTGATGCCCACGTTTTCGACCCGGCGGCCAGCGATGACGGTGATGAGTTGCGCATGGCGGCATGGCGTGATTTCGACGGCTCGTTGCATATGGAGAAGCCACCGGCAAATCCTGCAATCGCGCTGACGCTGGCAATGATGCGCGGCCAGTCCATGCATTTCGAATAGTGGTCAAACGCAGTCGTGGCTCACCAACGCCATCGGTCATTGACCGCGACTGGCCACACCAGATTGCGCTGCCGGATCGGGAAAATGGAAAGGCGCGAGGCGTCTGGCGCCGCACGGGCGAATACGCGCCGGTTCTCGATCTCGGGCCGCTCAACGTACCAGAGATCTTGCGCAGCTAAGTCACGAGCTTTCGGGGCGAACTGTCTCCACCGAGAGCGATCCAGCGGGAAGCGGACGCAGCAACTCAGCCTCAGGCTTTGTTAGATTGATCCAGGCCGCCCAATCCTCGGGCCGAAGAACGACCACCTGCCGGTTGTGATATGGGGCGACATCCGGCCCAGGATCGGTCGTCAGCATGGTGAAGGTGGGCGGCTTGTTACCGGCAGCGTCACGCCAAAGCCCTGCGACGGCCATGAAGGGAGAGCCGTTGAGCGTGAAGCGATGTTTCGCCTTTGGATATTTCGTGCCTGTGAACTCGAAGAACGCGGACGCGGGAACGAGGCAGCGTTTGCTATTGGCGAACTGCCGGCCTTCGGAGCGGAAGTTGAACACCGGCCCGCCTTTTGGTCCAGTCGGCGGAAATCCGAACGTCATCGATGTCAGTTCGATCGTGTCATCACCAGCACGCATTATTGGCGCCGGGTCACTGATGCGGACGTCATCCGCCTGGGGCAAATCAAGTTCGGTTTGGTGGCTGGGGATTTTGAGCGCCAGTGACGCCATCATCCGGCAATATTCAGCCCAGAGTACATGCTGTTCGTAATCGTTGCACATGGGAGGCTCCGGACCTGGGCGACCTGTTTACAGTAAGGCTATCGAGGACACGATGAGAAGCGGTTCGGCGCTCAACTGAACGGCTCCCGCTCAACGAGGATGTCTGCCTCCTTTGCGGCCTCAACGAAGGCCTTGCGGGCGTCGCGGGTTTCTTTCAGGCCTTCGAGTACGCCAAGGCAGGCTTTGCGGGCAGCGACATGTTTCTTGCCCGTTATCGCCGGCCATCGGTTCAGTAAGATGTCCGCTGCCTGGGCTACTCGGTCCACAGTGTAGACCGTGTTCCTCGACCTGCCGAGCGCAACGTGAACAGGCTTTTCAAATCGCTGGTCTTGCACGCTAACCTCCCGAACCCGAACGCGACTCAATTCGAGATGAAGCGATAGGTTCCCTTTATGCGAGCCGAAGACCCGGTGACCTCTGACTTCGGAGCAATCGTTTCCGAAATCGGCGGTGATATGTCGGCGCTCGGTGCAGCCACAATGCCGTTCAACTCAGAATTCTTCTTAACGCCCGCTAAATAGCGGCGAACTGTTGAACCGGATGAGCAATAGAGCGAACTCAGATAATATGCGAGTGTTCAAGGTCGAGTTTTGACTGTATTGTGGCAGGACGTCTGGGGAACAATGTCCAAAATGGACACAGGGAATCGATCTGCTCTCAGAACAGAGGTGCCGGGCAGCTTCTCTGCCTTTATGAATTTGGCGCTATTGAGCGTTCAGTCCAAGCACCCTGAAGTTGTGATTCGTATTTCCGGATTAGTTCTTCGGATTCCCAACTTGGCGGACCGGCCGGGATTCGATTCCCAAAGACGTTCTTCACGCACTCTACGGTTGGCGGCCAAAGTGACTCCGAGGTCAACGCTGGCCTCGGTTCTGACTACGAATAAGTCAGGACAGACTCTATAAATCGATAGCACGGGAGGGACAGTCTTTGCGTAATAGGATTTCAGCGGCCTCATGCTTGGCTGTGATGCCGATTTGGATGGCGGGGTGCGGCCTGAACGTGCCCCAAAAGGAGCTGTTTTACGCGAACGCGGTGGATGCGCAGGGCCGTTCCCGAAGCGGCAAGTTTGAAAGCAACGTGATTGCCAATATTCGCTGCGAGATCACGAAGGGAATCTACGATGCGGTCAATACCGGCCATATTCCTTGGATTGCTGGCTATGGTACCACGATCTCCCTCAATTTGATCTGGGAGGAGGCATCCAATCTAAGCCCAGGATTGACGTACTCGGATCCGATTGGGGCCTCCAAGTTGTTCACTCTTGGCGCCGGTTTGAGTTCGTCAGAGAAGGCAACAAGAAATGAGGCGATAACGTTCACCCTTGAGAATGCAGTTCTTCTGGAGGATGCGCTGGCCACGCGCAAAGCGCGTGGCAGTCTCGATTGTTCGGTTCTCGCGCCGGGTGCGAGAGTCGAGAGCGATTTGAAGATCGACGAGTTTATCTACGATAAGGCAACGATAGCGGGCGGGGGCGTAGCCACGACCAAGACCATCGACTATCCGCAGTTCAGCGTATTCCAGGAGACGCTTACATTTGTAGCCACTCGCACTGGAAATGTTACGCCGACGTGGAAGCTCACTAAGTTCACCGCAAATCCAAGCGGCCCGTTCCTGGGCGCGAGCCGCGTGAAGACGAGCACCGTTATTGTTACGTTGGGCCCTCTTGCAAAGGCGGCGAGCCCTGCGGGGCCGGCCGAACTTTCGTTGCAAGCGCAAGTTCAACACGACGCAGCCCTCACCGCTGGAGCAACGGCTGCGTCCATTAGCAGTCAGGCAAGATAGAAAGGGATTTGTAGATGGGCAAAGATGAAAAGAATGGCGACGACGGAGCAGGTCTGTCCCTGGACAAAGAACTGCGTGTAAAAATCAACGGGAGGGCCTATTTTCCGCTGGATACTCTGGTCGCCAACCTAAATCCATGTGCCGGAAAGATGGATGGAGCGTCTTGCGGAACAGGATGCGTCTGCCGTGCGGGGCAGTGCTACTACACCCTCTTTCAGCTGGAACAGAAGGGATTTAGCGTCAAGTAAGGCTGGCGCTTGGACTAAATGCGCTTTGGGCTCCGAAGGGAACAAGGTTCTCAGTTTGCGGCCGCCAACGGGAGGCGCACAATGGCCTCCCTTGGCACGAGCGGCTGCGATGGAATTAGCTTCGGCTAATCTGTATTGCCGCCGACATCTTGCGAGGTCCCGGCTACGGGCCGAGGCCCTCAGCAACCAGGCGCCCTCCTGCAGCGGGAGCCGACGCTACGTCTTGGGGCCACTTCTACGCCGTGACCAAGACGACGGACGATAGATGATCATAACAGTCACCCCCCGGAGGTCATTCGGAAGGACTCGCTTTCGCGGCGCTGACGCAACTGTCCTTGAGAGGTATGCGAAATGAGCAACGCGGAGATCTACCGCGATAGTCTGAGCGCTTGGCGGGCATTGGCGTCAATCGGCGGCCTGGAACCGACTGGCCGCGACGAAGACCTGCTTGCACAGCTCAAGCAGCGGATCGATCCGGGCGCCGAGAGTCTGGAACAGGCATTGACCAAGACGCCAGTTGCTCAGTTCGTGACGGCCCTTCTGGCAACGATCCAACCGTTCGCCCAAATGTTTCGTGACATCCTCGCTTTCTTTGAGAAGGCCGGCGCACGCGATGGCCAAGCCCAATGGAGAGTCAGCGTCGGCGACGAGATGGCCGAATTCAAGCATTTTGAGGAGTTTCTGGAAGCGTGGAATTCGATTGACTTCGATATTGATGTTCCCGCTCTCAGCGAGGCAGACGCATTCGCGCTAAACAACGCGCGGCTGAAGCTGGGCGACTATGACTACTGGCGCACGAGGAAAACAGAAGCTGGCGGTCTCAACGTGATTGGCGTGCCAGATGTGGATGAATGGTTCGCTGCTTATGACGCCGGGTATTATCTGCCGCTCCCGCGGAGCTTATCTCCAGAAATCCAACCGCCTGGATTGGACGAGGCGGCGAAAGTGATCATGGCGGCCTTGCACGTTATACGCGAGCGTGGCCTGTCCAGGGACGCAATGTTGGAAGAGCATCGTTCCCGGTCGCATCGCTCGGACCCATCCGACGCTTTTCATCCTTGGACCATCGCTCAGTCTGAAACTGACTACTGGCTTCGTTCCGAAGTTCTGTATCTGGCCAATCTGCTTGCGGAGCCAGATGACACTAAAGCGGCCTTCGGTGCCGAACTCACACGGACCTATGCCCCGTTTGGGCGCAGACGTTTCAGCTCAACGATCGAGGTCAAATTCCTCGAGCGGATCCTTTCTCTTCCCGCATGGAAACGTCGGTACGAGTTTTATGGTGTCTGGGTAGCGACGCAGGTCATGGACGCCCTCGAAGACCACGACGTCACGATCAATCATGACGGTGGAGCGCTTCGCTTTGCCTTCACCGAGACGCGGCTAGCAGATATTGCAAGCTCACGCCCGTTGCTCAGTCTCTACGCGGAACGTAGGAGCCCGCTCAGTAACCCGGTCGGCAAGTCTCGGAAGAACGCTACGCAACCGGATTTCGGCATCTGGACGCGTGATACCACGGACGCCACGTGTGTGCTCGTGGTTGAGGTAAAGCACTACAAGAAAGAGTCGACCACAAATTTTGGAGCGGCGCTCGCCGACTACGCCAAAGCACACCCCCAGGCCAAGATTGTGCTGGTAAACTATGGTCCAGCCACCGGCGACTATGCTGGGCTTTGGGGCGCAGACAAGGACCGCTGCACCGTCTTGGGAGACTTCAACCCAGATGTCCCGGCAGCAAAGGCGACGTTTCGCCAATTGGTACGCAGCGTCGTGGGCGAACCGGTAACCTACGCGACCGCCAGCACGGCACTAACAACCAGCTGCGCAATCGCACTCGACGTCTCGGCATCAATGTCATCAATTCTCGAGAGTGCCTGGTTCTGGAGCCTGCTCGATGCTCCTGAGCATGACGACCTAGACTTCGTTCTCATCGACAATGTTGTCAGGGGAAGAGTCAAGCGCCGGCATTTGCGGGAGTGGATCGCAGTGGAAAAGCTGGGGCAGTCAACGTCCCTGTTCGCTCCCATTGTCGAACTTCTGGCGAGCCACGAGACAATCACCCTCGTAACTGATCAGGATGGTATCGCTGGTTTGGCCAGCCTGAACAGCACACCCGTTGAGTTGGTGGATGCTCACCAACTGGTTCGTCTGCTCCGATTGGTGCGGCGCGAGTGACGCTGGGCGGCATTCTGATGGCAGCGAGCCGCCCCGGATGAAAAACGCCGGACGTCGGTGCACCTCATCCGGCAGATCGCCCTGACCAGCCGCCCCCGAACCGAGACGATCAAGCTCATGTAGTCGGAGGACCGACACGAATTCCAGTTGCCTGTGCCTGATCGACAGTAAGCAAGGAGCTTCCATCCGTCCCATCGGTATCCCTCTGGTCGAGTATATCGAGGAACGCAGAAAGCACCGTCCCCCGCCTATGTATTTCCTGGCCCGCGAACGGAGAATGACGCCTTTAGTGGCTTCGCCAAGGCCGACGCACTCGACCACGGGTCCGGAAAGGCCGCACTCGTTCGCTTCCTCCTGCACCCGGCGGATGGTGTGCTAGAACCGACCATTCTCGGTTTGCGGAATAGTGCGAAGACAAACAGGTCATGCCGGCCATAAGGATGACCGCTTGATACCGGAAGCGTATCTCGGGGCAGGACGCAACAGGGAACTAGGATGCGAGCGATCTTGACGCGTGGTGAGGAAATTGTCGTTGCTTTCGATGAGGCTTGTGCGGCCCTCGATGCGCTTCGACTGGAACACTATGAGGATGTCGCTCTCCGGAGTATCGTCGAGCGTCTCGGGTCTCGGGTGGAACGGTTCTTTAAGTCTGCGCTCTTTCCCAACGCGGTCCCCAGCGACACTTTCGACAGCCTCATCAATCGCCTCAAGGCAAACGGCGTTGATAAAGCCACGCGCGGCCAGCTGCATGCCCTCCGCGAGCTCTACAATCACGCCAAGCATGATCCGAGCGTTCCCGTGCGCCTAAAGCGCGCCGCTGACACTGTTGGTGCTGGGCGCGTTGCCGTACAGGCGCTGATCGACGCAGCTATCGGAGTGACTGCCGCCCCGGTCGAAAGGGTGATCAGCCGGTTATTGTGGGTATCAGCCTATGATGTCTATACCGGCGGCGTCACCGAGGTGTACGTCAGCCTCCCGCTTCCCGATGACATCTTCGCCACCCACCTCGATGTCGTCTGGATCAAAGGTCTCGAGTGGGACGCCATGAAGGCAGACCTGCTGGCGGCCGGCTCGTTCTATTACGGTAAGGAACATTTCGATCCGACAGTGTACGACCGATTTATTGAGGGCGACTTTCTAAATGCTGGTGTGTGGGACGGCGATTATCGGCACCTCATCCAAATCCTGGCGAAATACGAGGATAGATCGACAGCGTCGCAGCTGCTTCCAAACCTTCGGCGGGATCACATGGATCTTGCAGTTCTGTCCGCCATCGCCCTCGCCGCCGTTGATGTCTCCAGCGCGGCGACGGCGCCAATTTCAAGTATTGACCTGCGAACCGAGATCTTGAAACGCGCCGACCGGGTATATGCAATGCCCCACGAGCGGCCGTGGGTTCAGGAAGCCGCCACCGCAGTGGCCGAGCTGGTCGTTCAGTTGCCGTTCGCGTCGTGGCAACAGCTCAGTGGACCCTTTTGGAACCTGTGGAACCCAAAACCCATCGTCGCCGCGATCTCGCCCGTCGGTGAGAAGACAGCACGCTACTTGATCGATGACGCCAATCGGTTGGTTATCGTCTGAGGTTTGTATGGCCCGAAGTGGTTCTGTCGCGGCAAGGACCTCGCGAAGGCACCGACGAAATTGGGAGCGACGATGAGCCGGAGGCAAAGCCATGCACGGTTCACGATATCAGGGCTTGATATTCGCGCTTATCCACGCGCGACACGTGTCCTGGTCGAGATTATTTCGCGCGATCGCTTCGTAGATCAGCTATCGCGATAAGGTGTGAGTAATAGCTTCAAACCAATAAAATCTTTAAGCGTCAGCTGATACTGGATCTCGGCGGCGAAATCCGCCGCGTCCTTGCTGAAATAAGACGTGGTAAGCGTCATTGCTGCAGTGACGCGCTCATGCTGAGCCACCCCATAAAGCGCGCGGACGACACCAACGTCGACCGGGTTGTCCGGCGCGTAACGCTTGCACTCAACAATATATAGGAACGACCCGAAGCCGTCCGCCTTAGCCAGATAGAGATCCTTGCCGCCATCACGGGTTTGCGGCGTGATCGTGACCTTGTAGCCCTGTCGTTGGAACAATTCGGCGGACAATTCTTCGAACTCGCGTGGCGTCAGTGCATGGACCAGATCCGGATCCTGGCCCACCGCTTTAAGCAGCGCGTCGCTCACGAAGCGGACGTCCGAGATGATGGTCTTTTCTTCGTGGCTGCCCCGCGATAGCGGTCGCCCGTAAGGGTCGACCAAGCCTGGTAGGGCGAGCGGGTTGAACAGGTCCGCCAGGGCGTCGAAGTTGCGCACGCTGCCCGCGCGCCATTCATTGGCAAGAATATGGGCGAGGCGCGGTACACCTTGGGACGCGGCCCAGAGCTTTCCGAGCACCTCGTGGGGCAAGGGCTGCCCGAGTTGGGCCTCCAGCAGCAACCCCATATCCTCGTAGCTTAGCGGCGTAATGTATACGGGTCGGCCAACGTTGAGCGGCTCCGTCGTGGCGATGATGGCTGCGAAACGCCATGGCCCAGTGCCGAGCCGCTTGATGCCTTCGAGCAGGTCGCCCCTGTCCATGCGCTCGCCCTCATCGATGATGAGGAGGTTTCGCCCGCGGGAACTCCGGAAGATTTCGGCGATGACATCGACGGCATCCACGAGTGGAAAGCCCGGGCTCCCGCCAAAATGCTCAATCGCACCATCGAAGCGTTCAGGCCGGTCGTGCATCAGCGACTGCAGCAAGGTAGTCTTGCCGGTGCCGTGAGCGCCGACCAGCTCGATGATTGGATCGCCATCGCCAAGGGCAGCCAACAAATTCTGCAGCACCGGCGTGTTGCGCACGTACCCGGCCGGCAGCGGCTGGCTCCATTGCTCCTTTAGCGCACGGGTCATGGACGTGGCATAGATCATTCGTTGCATTCAAAATCAACTCGGCGAAGCTAGCGGGGGAGCGTCCTCGCTCCTAGTGAAGCCGCGCTGAAGCCACACCAGCAACCGCCCGGCGACGCGCCGGGCTATCCAGAATGGATAGCCCTGGGCACGTCCGGCCTGCGGATCAACGTTGTTGAACGGAAAGGGCACACGAACCCCCAGAACGGCGTAGAAGCGCCGTAGCGGTCATTCGCCGCCAGTTCTCGAAAGACCGCAGTGGGCGGGAAGCGGACTGGCCGCTTCCAGCACCAATTTGGCGAAATGGGTATCGACAAGGCCCTGAGCGCACTTTCCGCTGATTGCCTTGGCCGTCCCGAACAGGTTGCTCAGGAGTAGAGCGCTTTGCTCCAGACCGTCACACTGTTTCCGGTCTGAGGATTTCCAAACGTCGGGCCACGTTGGAATCCGGCCTTTGCGAGCATACCCTCGCTCGGACTATTTTCGGTCCGTACCGTGCATTGAAGCAAACGTGCCCCATCTTTACGCGCGCGGTGCTCTGCCGCTTCTATCAATCGTCCGCCTCGACCCTGGCGAACAAAATCCACATGTGTGGTCACGTGCGAAATCTCGGCCTGATACCACTGCACGCGCTTGAGTTGAGCACAGCACACGACGCGCCCGTCTTCCGAGAGGTCGACTACGTACTCGTTCGCATGATCAAGAACACGCTGGGCGTCGTACTTTATCGCAAGTTGGTTCTGCGCATTCAGCTGCTCGGCAATCTGGGAAGCGTGTGTCCGCTCCATTGCTATAGCCCTGCCTTCCAATGTTCGTAGATTGTTTTGCGGCGCGCAAACGCCTCGGGCCCGCCTTCCATGATCCTGATGATTAGCTTCTGGGTGTCGGCGGCGTCGATGCTGGCAGAGGAAACGGCAATCCTGTCATCGGATGCGCTGAATGCGGAGACAGACTCCGAGTCTCCCAGTACCGGGAAGTTTGCGTTGTGGGTCGCGAAGATGAACTGCCTGTTGGATTTGATCTTGCGGATGCGCTTCACAACTTCTTCGTAAACCGTTTGACTGTCGAGGTCGTCTTCAGGCTGGTCGATGAGAACGAGGTCGTGTTCCTGCTGGCTCAGCAAAAAGAGCATCATCGCGGAGGCACGCTGACCGAGGGAATGTGAACGTAGAGGGCGTTCGTGATAGTTGATTTCGTAGGTGTTGGGCACCTGGAAGGTCAGGAGCGTGGGCAGCGCCCTCAGGAAGTATTCACGAAAAGCATCTGCACGTCCTTTCGCCAAGGCTGCTGCCTCGTCGAGGTTGGCGTAGATAGCCGCGAAGTCCACGTACTTTCCACAGATGGCTTCGATGCTCTCACTTCGTACGCTGCTACCCTTGAGGGCGGCCTCTAGCCGCATCGTGAAGGCTTTCTTGTCGCCCTTGAACGTCGGGGTGATCTTTAGCTCAGATTGGACATTATTGATCTTGTCGAGGGCGGCGGCCGTCACCCGATACTCTTCGAGCCACTTTTCATTGAGCGCACTGCTCGTGTTGGCGACGAGTTCTCTACGGTCCGCAGCCTTAGAGGTTGCGGTCACGAGCTCAGCGATCTTCCCTTCGATCACCGTTTTTCGGTCAGTGCTCTTGAGATAGTCATCGGGCTGAAGCGCGGTAACACCTTTGTCGGCGAGCGCTTCGAGAAGCTCGCGCTCAACGGAGGCAAACTCTTCCTTGAGACCACTGATCGTGCCGTTCAGAGCGGCGTGCTTTTCGCCAAGCTTGTCGCGGACGGTGTCGATGGCTGTTTGAACAGCCTTGATCGAGGCTACAGACGCTTTCAGTTCGGCGAGAGCTAGCGCGTAGTCGGTGAAGAAAGCGGCGTTGTACTTTGAGCCGGGGACAGCGAGGGCATCGAGCTGCTCGATGCCCTCGTCGGTTAGATCACCGACGGCTTCACTCCAACTTTCCGCCTTTTCATCGACTGAGGTTACGAACGAGGCGTCTTGATTATAGGCAAGCTGCTTTTCCAGCTTGTCCTTCACACCATGCTTGTCAAACTGTTCGATCTGGTATTCGAGGGCAGCAAGCTCCTGGCGAAAACCGGTAAGTTTTTCGGTGTCGGTTTGGATCGCCTGCAGTAGCGTAACCGCAGACTTAAGCTCACCAGCCTTAGTCGCAATCGACTCACGGATAGACCGCAGAGATTCACCGACTAGCTTCTCGACCAGGTCTTTTCCAAAATCCTGGCCTGCGGCCGAGAGGTCTTTTTGCCCGAAGTAGAGCGGGTTTCGGATCACACTTTGTCTGACGGCGACTCCACTCCGTAGGACGCCGTTCAGGTAGACTTCCGGGTCGTGTCCCAAGATCCTGCGAACCTCATATTTTGATCCGAGGTGATCAACCGCCTCGACGATAACGCGACCGCCACTCTTCAGTACGAACGGAACTAGGTCTTCTTTGTACTTTCGATCTTGGGGTCTATCGCCGAATGGAATGTCGAGCGCCCATCGAAGGCATTCGAGGGCGGATGACTTTCCACTGCCTTGGATGCCAATCAGACAGTTGAGGTGCGGCGAGAGCGGAATACGGACACCATCCAGCAGCCCGCCTTCAAAGCGTACGGCCTCGATATAGCCGTGTGTCAGTTTGAGTGCAGCGCCTGCTGCGCGGAACTCGAAATCGCGCAGAGCGAACTTCACGGCCTCGAAGGTGAGGTCACCGAGCTTAAGAAAGGTGTGCTCGCCTTTGCCAATCTGCTCGATGCTCTTCGGGTCGCTACCTTCGACTTCCGCCGGGTATTGCGGCCACCATTGTTTGACTTTCGTTCGGCCGACTCGATCCGGCACATCGTGCGTGCGGACCTTCTGAAAGCCGAGGCAGTATTTCTGCACGAGCGGATTGGCGGCCAGCTCCTGCATTCGCCCGCCTTTGACCTCGTTCCAGAGCCCGCTAGATGCCTCAACATGGGCGAATACAACGAGGAAATCGCGGTTGAACTGCTCAAGGGTCTTTAGAGTTGAAACGATGTCTTCGTTCGAGCGGGCATTCTCGTTTTCGTACTGCGCTGGCGTGCGGCCGCTGAAGGTGTTTCCGAGAAACGCGTTGATAAAGTCGTGGCCGTTTTCGAGCCACTCATCGGAAAACACGATGAGGGCGTGGACACCATTTCCTCCATCTTTGACGGACAGTTCGACGCCCGGGAGCAGGCCGATGCCTTCCTGCCTCGCGGCTCTTCTTAGAGCTTTGAATTCCTGGAGGTCGAACTTGTTGTGATTGGTGACCACGCCGAGGCGGATGCCTGCGGCTTCCAGGCCAGCGATGTATGCGCTGACGAAATCGTTGTCTTGCCCTGTATAGGCGAATTCCTTGTCGGCCTTGGTATGCAGATGGAAGTCTACCCGGACCCAGGCGGAACCGTTAGGGAAGAATGTTTCGAAGCTATTTTCCTTCTTTTGATCGTGGAGCATTTCGCACAAGTATCACACCCAGAAGCGCCGCGCGATATGGATCGTTATCTTCATAAATCCAGTATGTTGGGCGTGCTGCCGCGCCCGCCGAGGCGTGCCATCTGCGCCTGGACCAAACGTCGGCAGTGCCCTTCTTGGCGTCCGGTTGTGGGAAGAGGCGGCGACGGCTTCGACTTCTGATTGAGGCGCAGTCCCGATTTCCAGTTGGCAAACCGCCGGACCAGCCCAGCACTCCCAATGACGCGTTTGAGATCGCCCGCGCGCGGTCCGAAAACGTTACGCTCACTCCGCGCTGCCGAAAATAAGCCTGCATCAACTTGTGGCCCGATCGGTTGTTCTTCGCCAACTTGGGTCGGATCGAACACCGCCTGTTTTGTGCCCTCTATTGTCAGCGCTGCCTTAAGCGTCGCGATGGGCGAGTCCATGTCGGCATTGTCCGCTCGGAGCGAGGCATAGATACTTTCGGTAGCCTCGGCGCCTGGGGGGAGCTACGGATCTGGAGGCTTACGTAAGGGGCAAGAGATTCCTACGCTGCTTCCTCGATAAAGGCCTTAAGCTCTTCGATGGTGAGACACTGCTTTGTGCGGTGCACCATCCGGTGGCAATTGGAGCACAGCATTGCCAGATCCTCGATGGTCGTGACCTCGCCCTTTCCGTCGCGCCCGGAGAGCGGGTCAACGTGGTGGCATTCGATGTAATCCTTGCCGTGTTTGCCGTAGAAGTGCTCGAAGTCGAAATCGCATGCCTGGCAAATGGCCCCATAGTAGGCCTTCGCATCAGCAACGATGTTCGCGTTTCGCCAAATCCGAACCACTTCGGCCCGATACCGCTCGCCCTCTTCAGCCTGGAGATCGAGAATGGCCGAGACATCTTCGACTGAAACTCCCGACAGATTTGCGATTTTGTAGTCGAGGTTATCAAATCCGCGCATCGCATCCTTGGGCTGAAAGCGAGCGGGCATAATACGCGGGCGGAAGGACGAGGCCCACAGAGCCTTCATCGGATAATAGACGCCGTCCTCCTCGACGTAGAAATGATGAGGCGCCCTTCCATTGGCGTATTTGGCTAGGAACGCGGGCTGTCCAATTCGCCGGAATTCGGCCATGCGCTTTTCGATCGACGCTTTGGTAGGTGCCTTCATAAAGTCCCCTGTTTTCTGCCCGTCCGGACCGTGTCATTCAGGGCAGGAAACGCAACCGTCTATTTGTGAAATAGTACAAACGTTTGCCGTTGTGACGGTCAGGGTGAAGGAATTCGGCCGAATATCGTGCGCAATGCCCACAACACGTCTGCGCAGCTGAAAGGCGTATACTCTTGCCGACATCGGTCCGGAAAGGAGCGATGATCCACGGATACACAAGGGTTTCTACTGAGGGTCAACACCTCGCCGACCAGCTTGAGAAGGGTTGCCAAAGCCGGGTGAGTGCGTATCTCCCATGAGAAGCGCAGCGGGAAGAACGCGAACCGGCCGGAACTTCAGGCGATGCTGTCCGGCAGATACCGTGCTGGTGAGGGTGACGGACAGGATTGCCGACACATGCGGAAGCTTCGATGGAATGGACGGGGCGCCGCAAGGCGCCCCGTTTGTCGTTAACGTTGTCAGCCGCCGAGCCCCTTGAAAAAGAACGCGGACGCGCCGAGGCCGAACAACGTTACGAGCGTCGTCAGCACGGGCATGATGATCGTGTTTGCTTCGCCGATCGGATAGATAGAGGCGACGATGGCGATGGCGATTGCGCCCAGACCGCAAAGCACGGTCAGGATCAGGCAGGCTGCCACAATAGCGGATTTGTTGTGCATTTGGACTTCTCTTCTTGGTCGAGGAAGTCCTTTGTGCGCAGCCAAGGAACTTCCATCGACCCGGTTAACACGGTCGAATCGAAGTTCCTCAGAGCTCTTCCGTTCAGGCCCTTTCATTTTGTCGGGGGCCTTCGCACCGAGAAAACCGAAGCTCCCCCTGTCGGAAGGAAGCTCGTCATAACATCAACATTGAAGAGGTCGCGGTTACGGAAGAAACGCTAGCCTCAGACGGCATAAGCGCCGCCGTAAGGGTCAGATGTGATCGACGCGGCGTTTTGTCAAGGCGATGTTTCAGTCAGGCGGCGAACGCGATAAGCGCCACCGCGATGACGCGTGCATCCGATAGCAGAAGAACGCCTCTTCGATAGTGGGTGTTGCGATGTAGCGGTCTCCCGCTACCAACCCCCGACACTGACGATGGGCGAAGCAGCGGCCGAAGGCGACTATCCTATTTACAGGTCGCGACCGCGATTTTCCGAACGACCCGATCAGCTCTCTTCCTTCCATGATCATTGGGGGCTAGCCAAGGCCAGTCTTATGCATAGAAACCTTGGATAAAGCGGTGAAGAGCGATCCTCTCTCCTATCCCCCACGAGGCCTGTCACGCGAAGAAGCTGCGAGATACGTCGGCGTCGGCATCACCAAGTTCGACCAAATGGTTTCGGACCGTCGCATGCCGAAGCCGAAGAAGGTAGACGGCCGGGTGATTTGGGATCGTATCAAACTTGAGGCGGCATTTGCCGACCTGCCCGGCGACGATGATGAGAATATCGTCGACTTCCTGTTGCAGGGGAATCATAGAAAGGAATAGATTCGTTCGCGATGACGGATAAATATCCTGGCCTCTCCTCCTATACCGATCGCCATGGCAAAGTTCGCTGGCGCTATCGAACCAAGGAGCGCGTGGTTAGCCTGCCTGCACCGAACCAGCCGGGATTCAAGGAGGCATATTTAGCTGCAGTCGAAGGCCGAAAGGCCCCTAAGGCGCCCGTCGTCAGGATGCCGGGCGCTGCCCTGCCCGGCACGTTCGGCGCGGCTAATCAGAGGCTAAAAGTATCGGTCAAATGGCTGGCCCACGACGAAGCGACAAGACGAAAGAACACTCGTCTAATCGATGAGTTCCTGGACCTGCGAGTTGTGCCTGACCATTCACTTACCTGGCGCGACGTGCCAGTCAAAAATCTCAGGCGTGTCCATGTCGAAGAACTTCTAGGCCGTTTCATTGCCACGCCTCACAAGGCGAAGCACCTGTTGGTCGCAATTCGCAAATTGATCTATGTCGGGCTGCGCCAGGATTGGATCGAAACAGACCCTACCGCCTCAGTTGAATGGCGGCCAGCCTATACCGGTTGGAAGGCATGGCCTCGCGAAGCAATGGAACAATTCGAACGGCGCTGGCCAGTCGGCACTTCCGCGCGAACGTGCTACGGGCTTGCTCTTTGGCTTGGCAATCGTCGAGGCGATGTCGCAGGTTTGCGATGGGATCAGCGCGTAAACCACCGAGTCCTCATCGATGGTGTTGAGCGCCAATTCGACGGATTTGACATTGTTCAGGCCAAGAACAAGGGAAGGACCGGCGGCAAGCGGCTTTTCGTTCCAGTCACTCCCATGCTCGCTGAGATCCTAGACGCAGCGGATCGGCGAGGCGAAACAGTCCTAGTCACAGGATATGGCCAACCTTTCTCGGCGAAATCCCTGACCGGTGCCATGGCACACTGGAGCGCTCTCGCCGGATTGCCGAAGGGTCTTACGCTGCACGGTTTGAGGAAGTCACTCGGGGTTTATCTCGCCGAAGCGGAAGCATCCACCAGGCAGATGATGGACGTTCTCGGCCATGACGACATCGACCATGCCGAACTCTATTCCCGGGAAGCGTCGCAGGTGCGTTTGGCTGTGCAGGGCATGGACCGAGTCGTACGGCTCGTAACGCGCAAACCGCTGCTTGGCGAACCTATTGGCGAACCTCGTGGCGAACCGGTCAATAAACCATTGATAAATAACGATAATGGTGGGCCCGGAGGGACTCGAACCCCCAACCAAGCGGTTATGAGCCGCCGGCTCTAACCATTGAGCTACAGGCCCCACGTGGGCTGGATTAATGTTTTTCCCCGAGCGGCACAAGGCTTTCCGGAAGGGCTGGAAGCGATCGCCCAAATCAGCCCATATTCGCGCCCTAGTTGGCAGGTGCGACCGGATCGCAGACCAAGGAGATTTTCATGACCAGATATCTTTTGCCCCTAGCACTTGCTGCCGCAATCGCTTTTCCGGCGATGGCTGGCGCTGCCGATTCGCCGCCATCACCCCGCATCATTGTTTCCGGTGAAGGCGACGCAACCATGGCGCCCGATCTGGCGCTGCTGACGCTGAGCGTCATGCGTGAGGCAAAAACCGCGCGCGCAGCACTCGATGCCAACAATGATGCGATGGCCGCCGTGATCGCGGCGATGAAATCGGCCGGCATCAAGGAACGCGACCTGCAGACCGCCGGCATCCAGATCAACCCGCGCTACAACTACACCAACAAGCCGGACGGCAGCCAGGAGGCCGAGCTCGTCGCCTACCAGGTGACCAACACGCTTTCGGTGCGGATCCGCGATATCGACAAGACCGGCGACATCCTCGACAAGGCAGTGTCGCTCGGCGTCAACCAGGGCGGCGGCATCGCCTTCACCAATGAGGATCCGGCGGCGGCCATCACCGAAGCCCGCAAGAAAGCGGTCGCCAACGCGATGGCCAAGGCCAAGACACTCGCCCAAGCCGCAGGCGTCAGCATTGGCCGGGTGCTCGAGATCACCGACCAGAATGTCGCGCCGGCGCCGATGCCGATCAACGCCAAGGCCTTCGACGCGGCCGGTGCTGCGGTTCCGGTGCAGGCCGGCGAGAATTCCTATGCGGTGCAGGTCACCGTCACTTTCGAGCTGAAGTGACTGGCACTTTCGAGTTGAAGTGACCGGCGCCTGAAACGTCATTCATGAGAAAAATGAAAAACCCCGGAGGATCGATCCTCCGGGGTTTTGTTTGAGCCGCGCATTCCCTGTGTGGAGGGGCTCATACTACTCCAGACTGACCTTCGCAGAAGTCAGTTTTCAAGCTGATCTTCGCCTTAGCGGTAGAGGACCGGGCAGCCGCGCTCATTGGCAAACACGACCAGCACGCGGTCGCCGTCCTGGCGGCCTGCAACCTTCACCGTGCGGCGGTTGATGTCGACGATGCGGGCGCGGTACAGACCCATGCGCTCGGCCTTGTCGAGAGCACGCTCGGGCGAGCAGAACCGGCGTCCGCCACGGTCGTCAGGGCGCCATTCGTTGTCGTCATGGCGGTGATGGCGGCGGCGATAGTAGTTGTCGTCGTCTCCGGTATAGACGCCGAAGCGGGGATCGTTGTTGTTGCCGAAGCCGAGATAGATGCTGTCGGCATGAGCGACGGGGATGGTGGCAAGCGTGCTAAGGCCGATCATGGCTGAAAGCGTCGCGGTCTTGATCACGTTGAACATTGTCTTCTCTCCTTGTTGAGGGCCTTTTTCTGCCCGTCTTCGTCGAACCGATGGAGCGGAGAATGCTCCTTCCAGTCTGAACTCATTGCGAACCGGCTGTTCATTTTCGGTTAATCCGCAGGACCAGGCGAAAGCAGATGGAATTCCGACCTTCCCCGTTTGCAAACGATCTTGAACCCCAAAAAAATCCGATCTCCCAAACGCCTGATTGTCCAAACGCCTGATCGCCCAAAACGCCTGAGCGCAAAGTCTGTTCCGCAAACGATTCAGGGCTCGTCGTCGAGCATATGGTCGAAATAGTCCTCCGGCTCGGCAAGCTCGGTCTCGCTGGCGCTGACCCGGCCGCGGATCGAGATGCCGGCCTCGTGCACGGTCTCGGCACTTCCCGAAACCAGCCGGTGCCACCAGTAGAGATCGCGGCCCTCGGCGACCAGCCGGTAGGCGCATGTCCTGGGCAGCCAGCTGATGGTGCGCACATTTTGCGGCGTCAGCCCGACACAGTCGGGAACCCGCGCCAGCCGGTTGGCGTAGTCCGAGCAGCGGCAGGTCTGAGCGTCGAACAGCCGGCAGCCGACACTTGTCCAGTAGATTTCGCCGGTGTCCTCGTCCTCGAGTTTCGACAGGCAGCATTTGCCGCACCCGTCGCAGAGCGACTCCCACTCGGTCGGGGTCATCGCCTCCAGCGTCTTGGTTTTCCAGAATGGCGTGTCCATTGCGGGGATGTGGCCCGCGTTGGCGTCAAGGTCAAGCAGCGCGATGGTCGCAATTGCCGGCCGCACCATACGAAAAACACGAAATCGCCTTCAAAACGCCGGCCAAACGTCCTTCGCTGCCGGTAATGCCTGCAAATCGGAACCAATCCGGTTAAGGACAGTTTGGGCAGGGATGGGACCCACAAGGAGAATTTTTGACATGAAACGCCAACCACGGATTCTGGCAGGCACAGCGCTTGGCCTGCTGATGGCATCCGCGCCGTTGGGCGCGTTCCCGCTGCACGGCAGTGCCGCATTCGCCCCGCTGCAGCGCACGGCAGCACCGCTCATCCTGGCGCAAGCAGCTTGCGCCGAAGGGGAATCGGCCGAAGCCTGTGCGCAGAACCAGCAGGCAGAACCGGAACAGAAGCCCGAAAAGAAGAAGCGGGACCAGCAGCAACAGACAGAATCTGCTCCAGCCGAGCAGGCCGCTCCAGCTGTGGAAGAACTGCAGCCCCGCAAGAAGAGGCACGATCAGCAGCAGCAGACGGAATCTGCCCCAATCGAACAGGCGGCTCCAGCCGTCGAAGAACAGCAGCCCCGCAAGAAGAGGCACAAGCAGGAACAGCAGATCGAGGCAGCGCCGGCAGAGCAAGCCGCTCCTGCTGTCGAGCAGGCAGCCCCTGCAGTCGATGAACAGCCGCTCAAGCCGCGCAGGAAGAAGCACGATCAGCAGCAGCAGATCGAAGCGGCCCCTGCCGAACAGCCCATCGAACAGGCAGCCCCGGCAGTCGACGAACAGCCGCTCAAGCCGCGCAAGAAGAAGCATGACCAGCAGCAGCAGATCGAGGCTGCCCCTGCGGAACAGCCGGCCGAACAGATTGCACCTGCCGAACAGGTCGCGCCCGCAAACGACAATGAGCAGGCGAACCCGCGCAAGAAAAAGCACAAGCAGGACCAGCAAATCGAGGCCGCCCCTGCGGAACAGGCGCCAGTCAAGACAGAAGCGCCTGCCGGAGAGCCCGTGCCGCAGGCTGAACCGCTTCCGACCGACCAGCAGGCCGCTCCTGCCGAGGGCGAGCAGCCGCTGGACAAGAAGAAGCATGGCAAGAAGCCTGTCGGCGAACAGCCGGCAACAGCGGAACAGCCCGCCACCGGCGAACAGCCTGTTACAGATGAGCAACCCGTTACTGGCGAGCAGCCCGTCACTGGCGCGCAGCCGGTCCAGGGTGAAAATCCGGTTCAGGGCGAAGCCCCGGTCGATCCCAACGCAGCCCCCATTCTGGACAGCCAGAAGGATGTCCAGCGCAAGCACAAGGGCGGTGGCAAGGATAAGGGCGGCAACCAGACCGAACAGCAGAATGGCGAGCAGGTAGCACAGCCTCCAGTCGACCAGGGACCGCCGCCCACCGACGACAAGGCAGCCCAGCAGGAAATCAAGCCTGAAAAGATCGTTCCGGTGACGGAGGAACAGGGCACGCGCGTCGAGCGCGCACCCGACGAGAATGTTCGCGACCGCCGGCGCCCCAAGGGCGTGGACGTGTTGAAGGAGATCGGCGACCGCGTCATCATCCAGTTCAACAACCAGACGATCGTCGAAAGCAATGACGGCCCGCGCATGAACCGCGGCGCCAAGGATGTCTACTACGAGGATCTGCCGCGCGGCCGCACCCGCGAAACCGTGGTGCGCGCCAACGGCGTCCAGATCGTCACCATCCGCAACCGCAACGGCGACGTCATCCAGCGCTCGCGCATCACGCCGGACGGCCGCGAATATGTGCTGAGCTATGTCGACGAGCGGCACTATGACGACGACAACGACTGGCGCGATCCCGGCGACGACCTGCCGCCGATGCGGCTCAACATCTCGCGTCGGGACTACATTCTGGATTCGGAGGATGTGGAGGATCCGGACGACTACTACACCTTCCTCGAACAGCCGCCGGTGGAAAAAGTCCAACGCCTCTATTCGATCGACGAGGTGAAGCGATCGGCCCGCGTGCGCGACATTGCACGGCGCGTCGACCTCGACACGCTCAACTTCGAATTCGGTTCGGCCTCGATCTCCGACACCGAAGTGCAGAAACTCGAGGGTGTCGCCAATGCGATGGAGAAGCTGTTGAAGAAGAACCCGGCCGAGACCTTCCTGATCGAAGGCCATACCGACGCGGTCGGCACGCCGGTGGCCAATCTGGCCTTGTCGGATCGCCGCGCCGAGGCGGTGGCGGAGGCCCTGACCAATGCCTTCGGTATCCCGCCGGAAAACCTGACGACACAGGGCTATGGCGAGGAATATCTGAAGGTCAACACGCAGGCGCCCAACCGCGAGAACCGCCGTGTCGCCATCCGCCGCATCACCTCGCTGGTGGCGCCGGTGGCAAGCGACAACTGACCAAGATGTGAACCGCGCGATTCGAAGAGATCATTGAATCGCGCGGTCACCCACCCCAGATTCGTCACAGGGCGTTCCCTGCCCTGTCCCGACTCCAGCGGGACACATGAGCCCCGCCGGCCCTCCCGGCGGGGTCTCTGTTTTTGGCATGACTGCCCTTGCAAACGGTGGCGGTCTGCCTGAAATACCGCCCTCAAGAAGAACCAGACCGGAACCGTTCTATGAAACGCCTCGAACTCGCCATTGAATCGATCATTCTTGCGTCGCGCTGGCTGCTCGTGGTGTTCTATCTCGGACTGGGCTTGGCGCTGGCCATCTATGCGCTGTCCTTCGGCAAGAAGCTCTATGAGTTCGTTCTCATGGCCTTCACGCTCGGCGAGACCGACACCATCCTGAAGATGCTCAGCCTGATTGACGCGGCTCTGGTCGCCTCGCTGGTGGTGATGGTCATCATCTCCGGCTACGAAAACTTCGTCAGCCGCTTCGACGAGAATGACGGCGAGGTTCACTGGCTGGGCACGATCGATGTCGGTTCGCTGAAGGTCAAGGTCGCCTCGACCATCGTTGCGATCTCCTCGATCCACCTGTTGCAGGTGTTCCTGAATTCGGTCTCCTACACCACCGACCAGTTGATGTGGCTGACCATCATCCACCTCGCCTTCGTCGCCTCGGCGTTCATGCTCGCCTATATCGACCGGCTGATGGGTCTGGGCAAAGTCAAGAAGGCCGGCGAGGAATGACGCCAGCGGCGGTGCCGCTAGTAGATGCCTTTTATCTTCGTGCTCGAGTTCGCAAACACCTCATCGGGCACAAAGAAGTCGCCAGCCAGCGGGCCTGTTGCACCGGGCGCATAGACTGAAAAGTCGCTGACGCCCTCGGCGCGCAGCACCTCCTCGTCGATGTAGAAATTGCCGGTCGCCTCGCGCGACGGCCGCATCAGGATCGCATGCGCGGCATCGGCCATGATGTCGGGCGAACGGCTCATTGCCACCACCGTCGCACCGCCCAGAAGATTGCGCACCGCCGCCGTGTCGATGGTCGAGATCGGCCACAGCGAATTGACCGCGATGCCGTCTTTGGCGAACTCCGCGCTCATGCCCAGCGTGCACATCGACATGCCGAATTTGGCCATCGTGTAGGCGACATGGTTCTTGAACCACTTGGCCTTCATGTCGAGCGGCGGCGCCAGATTCAAAATATGAGGATTTTGCGCCAACTTCAGGTGCGGAATGCACATTTTGGAAACCAGGAACGTGCCGCGGGTGTTGATCTGGTGCATCAGATCGTAGCGCTTCATGTCGGTCTCCAGCGTGCCGGTAAGCTGGATGGCGCTGGCATTGTTGATGCAGATGTCGATGCCGCCGAATTTTTCGACGGTTTTTGCCACCGCCTCGGCGACCTGCGCCTCCTCGCGTATGTCGCACAGCATCGGCAGTGCCTTGCCGCCGGCCTGTTCGATCTCTTCAGCCGCCGTGTAGATCGTGCCCGGCAGCTTCGGATGCGGCTCGGCGGTCTTGGCCGCGATCGTCACATTGGCGCCATCGCGCGCGGCGCGTAGCGCGATCGCCAGACCAATGCCACGCGATCCGCCGGAGATGAACAGCGTCTTTCCCTTGAGCGACATTTTTCCTCCACCTATCTCTTTGCGCAATCCTTGCCTGCGCAGCTTGCGGATACAAGAGATTGTAAGGGGAAGCCATGGTGACGCTGCGGAGGGCCGCCCAGAACTTGGGTTCCCTAAACCAGCACCAGGCCCTGCCGCATGGCGATGGCAATCGCGTCGGTGCGGTTGGCGGCACCCAGCTTGATCAGGATCGCGGCGACGTGGAACTTTGCCGTGTGCACGGAGATGTTGAGCCGCCGCGCGATGACCTTGTTGGGCGCGCCCTCGGCCAGCAGCGCCAGCACTTCGCTCTCGCGCGGCGAAAGCGATGGCCTGGATGAAACGCCGTCGAGCGTCTCATCTTCGAACGGGTCGCCATCGCCATCATGGAAATCGTCACGCCGGTCGGACAAGGGGCGCCCCTCGCCTGAAATCCGGTAGCCCGCCGCCGCCAGCCTGACGGCAGCGGCGACCAGCAGCGCGTCCGCTGCCGCCGGCAGCACGGCAAACACCGCACCCGAGGGACGCTCGCGGCTTGCCCCCGAGGAGAGCAGTACACGCGGTGCATCGGCGCCGCCGCCGCTCAGCGTGCCGTTTTCCAGCGCGTCGGCATCCACGATGGCGACATCAGCCGCCTCGCCGCCGCCGACGACAACGGGCAGCAGATCGTCGCTCATGGCAAGCGCGGCGGACAGGCGCTCGGCGCGCGCGGCATCACCGAGCGCGATCAGCACTGTCAGCCGCCGCCCTGAGATTCCGTCAGCCTCGCTGCTTGCCATCGATCCTCTCAGCTCAGCGGCTTTTCGCCGATGGTCAGCACGACCTGGCGCGTCTCGCCGCCGCGCACCACGCCGAGCGTCACCGAGGCACCTGCGCTGTCGGGCCCGAGCTTGCGGATCAGCTCGCGCGGGCCGTGCACCGCTTCGCCATTCCACGAGACGATGATGTCGCCCAGAGAGAGGCCGGCGGCCTTGGCCGGACCATTGTCGTCAAGGCTCATCACCATGGCGCCATGCGCGTTGCCATCGCGGATCGGGTGCAGGCCGGCGCCGAGATAGCCGCGCGCAACATGACCCTTCTCGCGCAACGTCGCCACAGCCCGCTCGATCGTCTCGTAGGGCATGACCAACGCCCGCCGGCGCGGCCCGAACAAAAGCATGCCGATCAACGCACCCTTGGCGTCGAGAACCGGGCCGCCCTCGAAACGGCCGCCGGCACCAACCGCAAGATTGATGCGCTGGTCGATCGTGCCGCCGCGCATCGAGCGCCAGGCCGGACCGACCTCGGCGACCGTGCCGAAGACGGCGAGCGCCGAACCATCGCTGTTGCCGACGGCGATGGCCAGGTTGCCCGGCCGCACCGCGCCGGCTTTGGCCAGCCCCTCCTTGCTTAACAAAGACGGCGCGCTGACAGCACCTGCCGGCTTCAGCAAGGCGACGCCGGTCGAAGGGTCGCGTCCAACCAGTTCGGCCTTCACGGTCTCGCCGGAGGCCAGCGTCAGCTCGATCTCTTCGCCGGTCTCCACCGCCTCTTCGGCGGTGACGAAATAGCCGTCGCGCCAATGGAAAGCGGTTGCCGTGCGGTGGTGATGGGTGGCGAAGCTCGCCGCCACCGGTGCCGCGGTTGCGGCGATGTCGGCGATGGCGTCGGAAAATGCGCTCAGGTTGAAGTCGCTCATGATTGTCTCCTGGGTTTTCTCATGCCCCAGATATCGCTCGGCTACGCGTTTGCTTGTACTCGCCTGACGGCTAGTTGCTCGTTCGACTGGCCATCTGGTCAGGTCGCGACCGAATGGGCCGCTTCGCACATATAGTCATCATCAAGCCTGATAACACGGAGCCCCGCCGATGGCCCTCCTCGCCCCAAGATTCCAATCCGACGACACGCTGCTTGACACCTATTCCACGACGGTTGCCGATGCGGTCGACCGCATCGGTCCGGCCGTCTGCCGCATCGAGCGCATCGGTGGCGCCGGCGGCCATGGCTCCGGCTTCGTCATCGCGCCGGACGGGCTGGTCGTCACCAATTTCCATGTCGTCGGCGACGCCCGCACGGTGCGCGTCTCGATGCCGGACGGCGCCTCCAGCGAAGGCCGCGTGCTCGGCCGCGACCCCGACACCGACATTGCGCTGGTGCGCGCCGACGGCAGCTTTACCGACGTAGCACCCCTCGGCGATTCCAAGCGGCTGCGGCGCGGCCAGATCGCCATCGCCATCGGCAATCCGCTCGGCTTCGAATGGACTGTTACGGCTGGCGTCGTCTCGGCGCTCGGCCGCTCGATGCGCGCTTCCACAGGCCGGTTGATCGACGACGTCATCCAGACCGACGCGGCGCTGAACCCTGGCAATTCCGGCGGGCCGCTGGTTTCTTCGGCCGGCGAGGTCATCGGCGTCAACACCGCCATGATCCACGGTGCGCAAGGCATCGCTTTCGCGGTTGCCTCCAACACCGCCAATTTCGTCATTTCGGAGATCATTCGCTTCGGCCGCGTCCGGCGCGCTTTCATCGGCATTTCCGCCGACACGACAAACCTGCCGCGCCGCGCCGCCCTTCTGTCGCAAGTGTCGACCAGCACGGCCGTGCGCCTGCGCAGCATCGAGAAGAACGGCCCGGCGGCCAAGGCCGGCCTGAAGGAGGGCGACATCATCGCGGCCATTGACGGCCGCCCGGTGACCGGCGTCGACGATCTGGTGCGCATGCTCGATGCCGAACGCATCGGCCGCGAAACGCTGTGCACCGTGGTGCGCCGCACCGGCGTCAGCCAGGTAACGGTGATACCGGTGGCAAGGGCGAGCTGAGCCTTATCGCGGCATGAGCACCCGCCCGAGCAGCGACACCAGCAACGCCGCCAGCTCGCCATTCGGGTCGAGATCGGGATCGAAGATGGTCACGTCCATGCCGACACAGTGTGGATCGCCGACAAGTGCCGACAGGATGGCGACCAGATCGTCTGGATCGACGCCGGGACTGCCGGGTGAATCCACCGCAGGCATCACCGTCTGGTCGAGCACGTCGACATCGAAATGCAGCCAGTAGGCACAATCGGCACGTGCCAGCGTCGCTCTCGTTGTCTCCAGCACTTTGGCGGCGCCCATGTTCTGCACGGCAAAGACATCGATGCGCGTGATCGCCGTCGAATTGATGTCGGGCCAGGCAAAATCGGCATCGCGGCTCTCGCGCTCGCCGATCTGCACCACCGCCGCGTCGGCCACCAGCGGTCCTTCAATGCCAGGCCACTCGGTCAGCAAAGCTTCGCCGCGTCCGGTGGCGAGCGCCAGATCCATGCCGGCAGCAGAGCCAAGCATGGCGTCGATGTCGTAATTGCCGGGATGGCGGAAATCGCTGTGGCCATCAACATGCACCAGCGCCAATGGACCGAATCGCCGCGCGGCCGCCAGTGCGCCAAGCAGGATCGAACAATCCCCGCCGATGACCACCGGCAACTCGCTCTGCCTGAGCGCGGCGGCGATGATCTCGGCAAGTTCCAGATTGAAGCGGCGGATTGCCGGGCCATTGCGCAGCTTTGTGCCCGGCGGCGTTTCGGTGCTGTAAGCGGGCCGTTCGAGATCGACAACTCGCACTGGCGCCAGCGCCTTGATGAGGCCGGCCTCAGTCAGCGCCTGCGGCGCGCGCCAGGTCCCGGGCACATGGCCCGGCTGCAACGGCCGAAGGCCGAGATTGGAAGGCGCACGAACAAGGCAGATATCGCGCATGCGGCAGATCCAGCTTCACATCACCCAACATAGACCGCATGGCAGAACTCCGGCCACCGGGGCCGGAGCCCCCTACCGACACTTGCTGCCATCGGCGCGGGTTCATACCCCCGCCGCACCCTCCACGAATTGCGCCAGAAATTCCTCGCTGAGCGGGATCGGCTGGATCACGTCGATCAGCACACCATTAGGGTCCTTGGTGATGAAATGGCGCTGGCCGAAGGGTTCATCCCGCAAGGACAGCAAGATCGGCAATCCGGCCGCAACGATCCGTTCATAAACCGCGTCCGGGTCCTTGACCTCGAAGTTGATCAGCAGGCCTGACGTTCGCCCGCGCCCCTCCTCGGGGATCGTCTCGTGGTCGCCCTGGACGATGCCGAGATTGACGCGCCGGTCCTCGGCCGACTGCAGATGCACGTACCAGTCGCTCGCAAACAGCGGCTTGAAGCGGAAGTGCTTGACATAGAAGGCTGCCGTGCCGGCCACGTCGCCCGTCATCAGCACCGGATAATAGCTCGTCGTCTTCATCTTTCTTTCTCCCACCACATAACATACAGTCTGTATGTAACTTGAAATAACATACAGGCTGCATGTATGCAACGAGAAACCACGCACCGTTCCAACCGCGACCGCACCGAAGCGACGCGCGCCGATTTGATCGCCGCGGCGCGAAAACTGTTCATTGAAAAACCCTATGCCGAGACCGGCACCCCCGAGATCGTCGCGGCCGCCGGCGTCACGCGGGGTGCGCTTTACCACCATTTCGCCGACAAACAGGCACTGTTCGCCGCCGTCGTCGAGCAGGAGGCAGCTGCGGTGGCGGAGGAAATCGAGCGCGCTTCGCCGCCCTCACTGTTTGCCCGCGACGCACTGATCGCCGGCTCGGACGCCTATCTCAGCGCCATGCGCGTGCCCGGCCGCACCCGGCTCCTGCTGCTTGACGGGCCGGCCGTGCTCGGCCGCGCCGGCATGGACGAGATAGACAATCGGCACGGCAACCGCTCGCTGCGCGAAGGCCTCGTGGCGTCGATGCGTGAGCAGTCGATGGCAAAATTGCCCGTGGACGCACTGACCGCACTGCTTGCCGCCGCCTTCGACCGGGCCGCTCTGGCCGCCGAGGCCGGCGCTTCAGCCGAGGATTACCGCGCCGTTCTCATGGCGCTGATGGATGGATTGTCCCCGGCTCCTCTTCCGGCACCTGACCCGGCTCGAACTCGTTGAAGCAGCCGAGCTGGCGTTTGAACTGGTCGATCAGCCAGGCCGCCGCCGGTTTCGGACTGCGGTCGGCACGGTGCATGGCAAACAGCGGCGAGCGCACCTCGCTGTAGGGTTCCAGATCGAGCTCAACCAGCCGGCCGCTGGCCAGATCGTCGGCGGCCAGCCATCGCGGCAGCCCGCCCCAGCCCAGCCCCTCGCGCATCAGCGCATGCTTGGTGCGCACATCCGTCAGTCGCCAGGTGCGGTAGGCGAACACGCCGTAGTCGCGTCCCTTGGTGCGCTCGGACTGGTCGGTGACGACAAGCTGCGTGTGTTCACGCACATCCTCGACCGGCACCGGTTTTGGCAGCAGCGCCAAGGGATGGCTGGGTGCGGCGACCGGCACCATCGAGGTGAAGCCGATGCGCAAAATCTGCACGTCCGCATCGCCCGGAATGCCGCCGACGCCGAGATCGGCCAGCCCTTCGACGACTTGATCGACGATCAGCCCCAGCGAGCCGATATGCAAGCGCAGCGTCACCGTTGGAAACTGCGCCTCGAACGCTTTCAGCACCCGCACCAGCACCGGTGAAGGCAGCGCCATGTCGACCGACAGGACGACTTCCGCCTCCAGTCCTTGCCGGTAGCCGTCGACGCGCGAGCGGATGCGCTGCAGCACGCCGATCATGCGCCGCGCATCTTCCAGCGTCGCGCGGCCGACATCGGTCAGTTGCGGCTCGCGCGTGCCCTCGCGCTCGAACAGTTTCAGCCCAAGCTGTGCCTCGAGATTGGTAATGCCATAGCTGATGACGGATTGCGCCCGGTTGAGCTTGCGGCCGGCGGCCGAGAAACTGCCGGTGTCGGCAACGGCCACAAGGATCTGAAGCTGGTCCAGCGTCGGGTTGGGTTGCATCGTCTTATCCAGATTGTAGATGGATACTATACAAAATATACCAGTTTTTCAAATGGGTCGGTGGCCCCATATCTGGCTGGACAATTCATTCCAACCCTGGAGAGCCCCCATGTCCATCCTTCTCGTTACGTCCAGCCCGCGCGGCAATGCCTCGCACTCGACCCGCATCGCCACTGAATTCGCTGAAAAGCTGCTTGCCGCCGATCCGTCGGCCACGCTTGTCGTGCGCGACCTCGTCGCCAATCCGCTGCCGCATATCGATGCCGACTATTCGACCGGCATCTACACGCCTGTCGAGGCTCGCACCCAGCGCCAGGCCGAAGTGGTCGGCGTTTCCGATGCCGCGCTCGATGAAGTGTTCGCGGCCGACACCATCATACTCGCCACCGGCTTCATCAACTTCGGTATCTCGTCGACCCTGAAGTCCTGGGTCGACCACATCGCCCGCTCCGGCAAGAGCTTCTCCTACGGCGAGAACGGCCCCAAGGGCCTCGTCACCGGCAAGAAGGTCTATATCGTGCTGGCTTCGGGCGGCATCTATTCCGAAGGTGCGGCCGTGCAGTTCGACCACGCCATCCCTTATCTGCGCGGCGTGCTCGGTTTCCTCGGCATGACCGACGTCGACGTCATCCGCATTGAAGGCGTCGGCATGGGTCCCGACGCGGTGACCGCCGCGCTCGCCAAGGCGACGGCCAAGGTCGACGCCGTGGTGGCCGCGACCCAGCAGGTTGCCGCAGCGGCGTAACCGCAGGCCATTCCCGACCCGAATGAAAAAGGCAGGTGCTCCGGCGCCTGCCTTTTTGTTGTTCCACGAACGTCGACCGAAACGGAGCAGCGCGTGTAGTGAAACGCGCCGCGAGATCGCCACGTAACCGTGTGCGCGTTGTCGGGCGAATCCTCTTCACACGTGTTTGATTATTCAGATAAGTTCAATTTTGAGTTTTATGCCAAGTACAGTATGTGCAAGTCACACACGTCATAAATGACAAGCCACCTCAAAACCTCCCACGGAGACTTGTTTGTCTGAGTTCCCAATTCTCGGCATTGACCTTGGCACGACCAATTCGTTGGTAGCTCATTTTACCGCAGAAGGTCCCATATTGATCCCCAATGCTATGGGCGCTTTTCTGACGCCTTCCGCCGTGGGGCTTAGCGACAGTGGTGACTTGCTGGTCGGCCAGGCAGCCAAGGACAGGCTCGTGTCCAATCCCGATATAAGCACGGCACGATTCAAGCGCTATATGGGCACGGACCACATGGTTCATCTCGGCCGCAAGACATTTCGCCCGGAAGAGTTGTCCGCGTTCATTCTGCGCTCCTTGAAAGCGGACGCCGAGGCGCATCTCCAGCAGCCTATTGACGATGCGGTCATTTCCGTGCCGGCCTACTTCAACGACGTGCAACGCAAGGCAACGATCGCTGCCGCACAACTCGCGGGCCTTAAGGTAAGCCGGCTGATCAATGAACCGACCGCGGCGGCCTTGGCTTATGGCCTGCATCGCAAGGACGATGAAAGCACCTTTCTTGTCGTGGATCTTGGCGGCGGCACATTCGACGTTTCAATTCTGGAGATGTTTTCTGGCGTCATGGAGGTGCGGGCGTCGGCCGGGGACGCATTTCTTGGCGGAGAAGACTTCACGGATATCCTTGTGGCGTTGCTGGGTAAGGATCTTGGCCGTGATGATTTGGGAAAGGGAGATCTGTCCCGGCTGCGTGCGCTGGCTGACGAAGCAAAGCACAAGCTTTCAACCAGCAAAGACGCCGATATCCGATATGTTCTGAACGGCGAACAGAAGCATCTTTCTATCTCTGCAGATCGTTTTGAGGAGGCAACGACGCAGTTAGTCAACCGGATGAAGGCCCCTTTACAGCGCGCGATGCGCGACGCAAACCTGGGCAACGACCAGATCGACCGGATCATACTCGTTGGCGGTGCAACGAGAATGCCAATCATCAAGTCTGCAATAACCAAGCTTTTCAAACGTTTTCCGGAACATGATCTCGACCCCGATCATGTCGTGGCCCTGGGCGCGGCGGTGCAGGCCGGCCTTGCTTCCCGGCATCAGGCACTCGACGACATCGTCATGACCGATGTTTCACCCTTCACCTTGGGTATCGAGACAAACCATCACGTCGGACCGAACGGCCAAACCCTGCCCGGATATTTTGCTCCAATCATTGAGCGCAACACAGTTATTCCAGCGAGCCGAATTGAGCGTTTCAATAGTGTAGTTCCTGGCCAGCAGAAAGTGGAACTCAATGTCTTTCAGGGCGAGGCGCCGCTGGTACGCGACAATGTGAAGATAGGCACATTGAGCGTTCCTATTCCCGTCAACCGCAACGCAAATGAAGCGGTCGATGTTCGCTTTACCTACGATACGTCCGGAGTGCTCGAAGTCATCGCAACGGTCGTCACCAATGGCAAGGCTCATCGACTCGTAATAGAAGGCAATCCGGGCGCTCTTTCGCAAAAAGACATTCTGCAGCGCCTGGCGGAACTTGAACGGATCAAGATCCATCCACGCGAAGAAGCGGTTAACGCGGCGCTCGTCGCGCGCATCACGAAAGCTTTTGAAAATGCCTTGGGGCCGCAACGCAAGGTGTTGTCGGCACGGCTTGGGGAATTCGAGGCGATCCTTGCCCGGCAATATCCCAAGGAAATCGCCGCCGTGCGATCCCAAATCACGGAAGAACTCGAAGCGTTAGAGAAGTACGATGTTTATTGATGCGTTTTCCATGCTCGGAATATCCGACCGGGAAGACGTCACCGAACGCGAGATCAAGCGCGCCTACGCTACAAAGCTCAAACTAATCAACATCAATGAGGATCGCGACAGCTTCATTGCGTTGCGTCAGGCATTCGAGCAGGCGCGCGATCAAGTCAACGGGCGGGAATATTTCAAGAAAATTACGCTCCCTGACGAGACACAAATTGCCGAAGACACCGACTCGCGCGCGTTGAAGAACGTGCCACTATCCGACGAGAGCGCGGCGCCCGCTATCCTCGAAGCACACGCTCTGCGGGCCATGGAAGATGATATCGAGACGCTCCTTATCGAAAACATCGAACCAGATGCACCGAAAGAAGCGGCTCCTGCCCGCACGGCTTCAATTGTCATCGAAGCGCCTGCCTTGCGCGCCATGAAAGCTGTCGAGTCGCTTATCACCGAACCATGGAAATGGCAGAGAATAGACAACTGGCTGGCAATTCTGGATGGCGAGCTCCTACAGACGATTGATGACATTCAAGAGTTTGAAACCCGCATGCGGACCTATGTCTGTGAGCAATCAGGCTTCGGCGAGCGGCAGCGTCCGTTGGCCAAGCCCTGGATGGTTCAGCGCTTGCTTGACTTGCTTGACGAACGCTTTGGCTGGACACGCAATCGCGGATCAAACTATTGGGAGCGTCACCAGCTTGACTGGTTGCACGCGCTAATCGATCCTGAGACGGCACCCCAATATCGTATGGCGTCCACGCCGCGACAGGACCCTGAGCCCGAAACGATCGCACCATCGATCCAAACCGCCGGTTCGGCGCGTCAATCACCTATTACCGGGTGGGGATGGTTTGTGATCTTTTTTGTGCTTGTTAAACTTGCCGCCGTTCTTTCGGGCTCAAATGAGCCCGCGAAAACATTCCCACGGCCCGATGCCACACAAGTGCCCGCAGGCATTCCTCCCGGCCTCTGTCGTAATCTGTCGTTTGACGAATGTTTCAAGAAGATGAGTGGGATGCCGGAGCCATAAGTCGAAAATTATCGAACGGAAATCGGGGGAAAAGATAAACGACAGGAGCAATGTTGGTCACCGCAGGCCCTACCCAAAAATCCTCTCGCCCTGCTCATCCACCAGCTGCATGCCCTTCTTGATCGAGATGTCGACGGCGTCATCCAGTCCGGCAAAGCGATCGGCGCGGATGAATTTGTGTTCCTTCATGACGCCGCCGACTTCCTTCGAGACCACGCCGCAGGTCTGGTACTGGCCGCCCTCCGCCTTGTAGGGCGTGGCGCTGATCAAAAATCCCTTGTGCTCGACCTGCTTTGCCGGTGCGGCGCTCCTGGGCTCGCCCGCCTCACCGCCGCCACCACCGAAAAGACGCTTCAGAAAAGACATGGGGGCTTCCTCCAACGGCAATGATCCTGCACCGCATCTCGCGGTGCAGGATCATTTTCAGTACCGTTCCTCAGCCAAACGGGCAAGGCCGCATCCGGCCCGCACGCTCAGCATGTCGTCCAAAAGTGTGCAGCGGTTTTGGGACAACGACATGCATAAACAGAAACTGCTCAACCGCGCGAGAGCGCTTCCAGCGCCTCGGCGGCGGCCTCCAGCACTGCAATCGCCTCGGCCTGCTTTTCAGCCGGCGCGTCGACGAAGTCGCCGAGTGCGGCACGCAGCCGGTGGCGCACGGCGCGAAATTCATCGCGGGCATCTGAGCGACCACGCCCGCCACGCCGTCCGCCCTCCTCGCCGTCGTCGTTCCAGCCGAACCAGTCGCGCGCCTTGGCCATCTTGCGGCCGAAGCGCTCGAGATGCTCGAGGACGCCGTCGATCATCTCGCGATTTTCGTCGAGATGCGCCTTCCCTTCCTCGGTGATCGAAAACACCTTCTTGTTGCCATCGGCTGCAGAGGCGGCATAGCCGGCCTCTTCCAGAAAGGTCAGCGTCGGATAAACAACGCCCGGGCTCGGGCTGTAGATGCCGCTGGTGCGCTCTTCCAGCGCCTTGATGATGTCGTAGCCGTGGCGCGGCGCCTGCGCCAGCAGCGACAGCGTGATCAGCTTGAGGTCGCCGTCGGCCAGCATGCGTCCGGCGCGAAACATGTCGCCCGGCCCGCCGCGTCCGCCGCCACGACCGCCATGTCCGAACGGACCGGAGCCGCCGCCACGGCCGCCGAACTTGCCGGCCATATGCATGAAAGCGCGCTCTGCGCGCTCGCCAAAGGGATGATGTCTGTGCATTGATTGCTCCATGAGTTCTATCTTACGATATATCTTAAGTAGGCGCGCACTTCCGTCGAGTCAAGATATATCTTACGATGTATCTAAGAGTGGCGCCAGCGGGGTTGATATCGTCGGCCAGCCCCGTTAGAAGGCCGCTTGAGCGCCCCAGGGCTGCTCCGTAAGCGTCTGACGTCAAGCAACGCATCCAACCCGGTCTTTCCGGGCAGTTACGCCGGAAATCGGCGAACGGATGCCAATGCGATGGACCGGATGCTTCAGGGAAAATCCCAATGACCATGAAAACCCGGCGCAGGAAGCTGCCTGCGCGCTATGCGACGATCGTCAACCCGTTGGTGTTGTCACTGTTGATGACCTTCATCGTCTCGTTCATCTCGACGCTGAAAAGCCTCGGCTTCCAGCCCGGCCTGCCAACCGTCTGGCTCACCGCCTGGGGCTTGTCCTGGCTGGTGGCGTTTCCAACGCTGCTGCTGGTGCTGCCGATGGTGCGCCGCATCGTTGGCTGGCTGTGCGAACCCGCGACCCGATAGAAGCCAATGGGAAAGGCCCGGAAATGCTTCCGGGCCTTTCAACCTGCCGGAGTGCTGACTACCAGCGACCCTTGCGCCGGTTCCAGGCATAGAGAAGATCGGCGAAGCGGTCATAGGCAAAGCGCGTCAGCGGCAGCACGGCAGGATTGCCGAACAGCCAAGCCAGCCAGCCTTCGCCCGGCGTCGCCCTCCACACGGCAACCGCGACATCGGCGCCGACCAGCAGTTTGCCCTCCGCGTTCGTGGCGTGCAGCCGGCGGCGGATGTCTTCCAGCGAGACATGGTATTTGGCCAGCGCCGCCGGCTCGGCATTGATGTCGCGAAACGCGATCCGCCCGGCCTTGATCGCCTCGATCAGCCGCCGCTTCTGCCGGCTGATGCCCGCATCGCAGACCGGGCAACGCGTGTTGTACCAGACGGTCAGCAGAGGCCGGGCCATATGTCAGCCGTGGTCATGCCGGTGATGCAGATCGGGATAGTGCGCATGCGCGTGGCGCATCGGCGCATGCTGGTGTGGGTGCGAATGCGGCTCTGTTACCGGCCCGTCATGATGGTGCCGGTGGTGCTCGTCATGCACATGACTATGCTCATGCTCAAGAGCCTGGTGATCATGCTCGTGATCGTGGCGTTCAGAAAGATGCAGCCACAGGCCGACGCCCATCAGAAGTCCGGCAATCGCCAGCTTCAGCGTCAAGGGATCGCCGACGACAGCGATGGCAAGCAGCGCACCGATGAACGGCGCCAGCGAGTAATAGGCTCCTGTGCGTGCCGTGCCGAGATGGCGCAGCGCCAGGATGAACATCACCAGGCTGACGCCGATGCCGAAGAAGCCGACAGCGGCCGCAGCGGCGACAAAGGACGCGGCGGGAAATGATGCACCGGCAATGAAGCCGAGCCCGACATTGACGATGCCCGCCACAAGGCCCTTGAGCATGGCGATGACCACCGGGTCGGTGGCCGAGATCTTGCGGGTGAAATTGTTGTCCAGCCCCCATGCCAGGCAAGCTCCGGCAACCAGCAGAGCGCCGAGGTTGAAGGCAACACCCTTGCCCTCCCATGACAACAGAACCGCGCCGGCAAGAATGGCGAAGGCACCGAAAAGCAAACGCCGGTCGACATTCTCGCGATAGATGAGCCAGGCGATCGCCATCGTCGCCAGCCCTTCGAGATTGAGCAGCAGCGCGGAGCTGGATGCCGTATTCAGTGTGAGGCCGAACATCAAAAGCACCGGCGCGACGATGCCGCCCATGCCGATGGCCAGCACCAGCCATGGTATGTCCTTGCGCGCCAGCTGTGCTTCGCCGGCCCGTGCTTCCGCGCCTCGGAGCAGACGAAATACGGCCAGCCCCACACCCGCGCCGAGGTAGAGCAGGCCGGCCAGCATGAAGGGGTTGACGGTATCAAGCAGCAGCTTGGAAAGCGGCGGTGCCGCACCAAACAAGGCGGCAGAGCCGAGAGCAAGCGGCACACCGGGCCACAGATGCGAATGTGAATGCGGTTCAGACATGGCCTATCCTACCACGACGTCGCGTCGCGTCTTCCCGTTGCGCGCCCGGAATCAGAATTCGTAGCCGAACCGCTCGAAATCTCTGAGATAGAGCCGTCGAACGATTCTTTTGGCCTCGTCATCATAGTGCGTGCGATAGTCAAAGGGCGCGTTGATGTTCGCCCTGGGAAGCGCCATCAGGCGCCGTCAAGCGGCGCCTGACCATGGGCGATCGAGAAGGTTATTTGGTCTTACCGCTCGTCGCTCGAATCTGGACCGTATCTATCCAAGTGATGCGATGATCTCGCGATAGGCAACCTCCGGGAAAGCCTTCAGCGTTCGCGTCTTGACGTTGCCGCCACTCGCCAGCATCAGCGAGAAGCGGGCGAGCACCGCATCGTCGGGCGCCTCGACCACCGCCACCATGTCGCATTCGCCCATGGTGAGATAAAACGCCTTGAACGACCCGCCCATGTCCCCCAGCATCTTCCTGGCGGCATCGAGCCGCTTTGGCGAGTCGCGCACATTCTTAGCGCCCTGCTCCGTCCAGTTGATAAGCACGATGTAAGTCGTCATGGCACACCTCCCTCCGGGGCCACGGAGCACGGCGTCACCGCCGGGGCGGGCATCCGGGTTGTCGCCCAGAAAATGCATCCGACTTGGAGACTATCTGCCCGAAAGATGAGCGCGGCAAGGGTCTCGCCTCTGGCAACGCGATCCCTTTGGCACCAACGAAAAAGGGCGCCATCGGCGCCCTTTTGAATTGCTCGTACCCGTGGCGGGTATCAGCTGTCCAGGAAGCTGCGCAACTTTCTGCTGCGGCTCGGGTGCTTGAGCTTGCGCAGCGCCTTGGCTTCGATCTGGCGGATACGCTCGCGTGTCACCGAGAACTGCTGGCCGACTTCTTCCAGCGTGTGGTCGGTGTTCATGCCGATGCCGAAGCGCATGCGCAGAACGCGCTCCTCGCGCGGCGTCAGCGAGGCCAGCACGCGCGTCGTCGTCTCGCGCAGATTGGCCTGGATCGCCGCATCGATCGGCAGGATCGCCATCTTGTCCTCGATGAAATCGCCGAGATGCGAATCCTCCTCGTCGCCGACCGGCGTTTCGAGCGAGATCGGCTCCTTGGCGATCTTCAACACCTTGCGCACCTTTTCCAGCGGCATGGCGAGCTTTTCGGCCAATTCCTCCGGCGTCGGCTCGCGGCCTATCTCGTGCAGCATCTGGCGCGAGGTGCGCACGATCTTGTTGATCGTCTCGATCATGTGCACCGGAATGCGGATGGTGCGCGCCTGGTCGGCGATCGAACGGGTGATCGCCTGCCGGATCCACCATGTCGCGTAGGTCGAGAACTTGTAACCGCGGCGGTATTCGAATTTGTCGACCGCCTTCATCAGGCCGATATTGCCTTCCTGGATCAGGTCGAGGAACTGCAGGCCGCGATTGGTATATTTCTTGGCGATGGAGATGACGAGGCGCAGATTGGCCTCGACCATTTCCTTCTTGGCGATCGCGGCTTCACGCTCGCCCTTCTGCACCTGGTTGACGATCTTGCGGAATTCCAGGATCGAGATCGCCGTTTCAGTGGCGAGGTTCTGGATCTCGGCGCGCAGGTCGCGGATCGCGTCCTTCTCGTTCTTGGTGAATTCCTTCCAGCCGCGCGAGGTCAAATTACCAATCGAGCGCGTCCAGTTCGGGTCAAGTTCCGAGCCCTGATATTCCTTCAGGAACTCCTCGCGGCGCACGCCATAGCTTTCGGCGAGCCTGAGCAGCTTGCCCTCGTTCTGCACCAGCCGCTTGTTGATGTCGTACAGCTGCTCGACCAGCGCCTCGATGCGCGCCGTGTTGAGAGACAGCGACTTCACCGCCTTGATCAGTTGGTCCTTCAGCTCCTTCAGCCGGCGATCCTGGCTGGGCGACAAAGTGCCGGCGGCAGCCAGCCGGTTTTCGACCTGCTGATCCTGCAGCTTCCTGAGCTTCTTGTATGTGTCGGCGATGACGTCGAGCGTCTCCATCACCTGCGGGCGCAGTTCCGCTTCCATCGCCGCCAGCGACAGGCTGGCCTCGTCTTCGTCTTCCTCGTCGTCATCGACCAGTCCGCGCGTGTCGGCGCCGACATTGGTGACGTCTTCTTCCTCGTCGCGCGAACGGCGCAACTTTTCCTCGGGCTTCGGGGTTTCCTCGATGCGCTCGACCACCGGCGCCTGCTTGGCTTCGGGTCCGGCATAGGTCGCCTCGAGATCGATGATCTCGCGCAGCAGAATCTTGGATTCGTTGAGCTCGTCACGCCAGATGATGATGGCCTGGAAGGTCAGCGGGCTTTCGCACAGGCCCGCAATCATCGTCTCGCGACCGGCCTCGATGCGCTTGGCAATGGCGATTTCGCCTTCGCGCGACAGAAGCTCAACGGAGCCCATCTCGCGCAGATACATGCGCACCGGATCGTCGGTACGGTCGGTCGGCTCTTTCTTGGTGGTCGTCGCGGCAACGGCGGTGCCGGTCTGCTCGGCCAGCTCGTTGGCGTCTTCCTCGGCGTCGGCGGCCGTGTCGGCGGCTTCGGGCTCCTCGCCCTGCTCGTCGTCCTCGACCACGTTGATGCCCATGTCGGACAGCATCGCCATCGTGTCCTCGATCTGCTCGGAGGTCACTTCCTCCGAGGGCAGCACCGAATTCAGCTCGTCCATGGTGACATAGCCGCGCTTCTTGGCGGCCTTGATCATCTTCTTGACAGCATCATCGGAAAGGTCGAGCAGAGGCCCATCGGTGGCGCCTTCGCGTTCGGTTTCGACCTCTTCCTTTTCCTTTGTCGCCATAGTCTTTGTTTTCTCCTAGCGGCTGAACATCAAAGCCGCGTATGCTGCCGGACCGGTCAAATCGGATGCGCTCGTTGTCAAACGCGCTTCACCGGGGCCAGTAACTGCATCTCTCGTTAAGTCCAGATTAACCCTGATATCTGGGGCAGGCAGCTTGCCTGTCCAGTGACCAGTACCTCACATCGTTGCATTGCCCATCGACGCCGGGTGCGGGTTAACGTTTCGAATCGTCCTGATTCCGCCATTCTGTCAGAAGGTCAAGCGCCTCTCGCATGATTCGCATGAAAAAAGCGAATCAATTACCCGACTTAGAGCGCCGCGCGCCCAATTCGACGCGTAAGCACGTTCTTGCTCTTTCACTTCGACGCAGGCTTTGACCTACACGCGCCCGGCACGCCCTGAAGACACGCCAAACCCTTCGATCAACGCTTCCGTCGCTTGCACATCATTGAATTGCGCCTGAATCTCGACCAGATGCCGGAAATTTTCGTCCGAGGGATCCGCATCGAGCGCCGCTTGCGCCTGTTTTAGCTCTCTATGTAAGGTGCGCGCGCTGCGCTGCAAGTGCAGCGCCTGGTTGAAGGCGTCGCGGGCATCGTCGAGCGCCGCGGTTTCCAGCGCCGGCCATTGCCTGGCACGCTTGATCAGTGCCACCGAGCGCGCCCAGATGTCGCTGCAGCCGGCGCGCTCAATTGTCGCGATCACCGCGTGCCGGTCATTAGCCATGTCATGCGCCATGGCGTCGAGGATAGCGGCGTGCAGCCGCTTCAGATCGGTGTTGGCGAGGTCGAGGAACTCGACATGGGCGAAGTTCTCGTCGATCAGCGCCGGATGATTGATCAGCGCCACGATGATCGTCGCCTCGCGCACTGACATCATCTCGCCGCCGCGCTTGACCATGGCGGAGCGGCTGAGGCTTTCGGTGATCGCGGCCCGCGCGCCGACGCCGCTGCCTTTCGCGAACTGTCCGCCAGGTGGGGGCGTCTTGCCCTGCCCCGGTTTCCAATCCTGACGATCTTGCCGAACATTGCGCTGGGCGCTGAAGAAGTTCTGCTCCCGCTCACGCATCCACTGCTGGTAGTGGTAGCGCTGGCTCTCATCGCGGATGCGGCTGGTCAGTTCGCGCAGCGTCTTTGTTAGCCCCGCCCGCCGCTCCGGCGTGTCGAAGACACCGCCCGCCGTCTCGCGCATCCACAACAAATCGGCGAGCGGCCGCGCTTCCGCCAGCACGACACGAAACGCGTCCGGTCCTTCCGCCTTGACCAGATCGTCTGGATCCTTGCCCTCCGGCAGCAGCGCAAAGCGCACCGAACGGCCGGCCTGGACCGCCGGCAGCGCCATGTCGGCGGCGCGCCATGCCGCCTTCAGCCCAGCCTGGTCGCCGTCGAAGCACAGCATCGGTTCCGGCGCCATGCGCCACAACAGCTCGAGCTGGTTTTCGGTGAGCGCGGTGCCGAGCGGCGCCACTGCGTTTTCGAAGCCGGCCTGCGCCAGCGCGATGACGTCCATATAGCCTTCGACCGCGATGACCGTGCCGCCCTTGGCCAGCGCCTTGCGGGCGCGGGCGAAATTGTAGAGCACATTGCCCTTGTGGAAGAGCTCGGTGTCGGGCGAGTTCATGTATTTGGCCAGCGCATCGGGCGCCAGCGCCCGGCCGCCAAAGGCGATGATCTTGCCTCTCGAATCCGGGATCGGAAACATGATGCGATCGCGGAACCAGTCGTAGGACACCGGAATGTCGTCGCCATGGCGCACCAGCCCGCAGGCCTCGATATCGGCCTTGGGCACGCCCTTGGCGGCAAGATGCTCCTTCAACGCATTGCGGCTGTCCGGCGCGAAGCCGAGGCGGAATGACTGCTGTGTGGCCGGCGTCAGCCCGCGGTCCCTGAGATAGGCGCGGGCCTTTGCACCCTCCGGCCCTTGCAGCCGTTCCTGGAAGAAGGCGGTCGCCATTTCCATGACATCGGTCAGGCTGGCGCGTTCCTTTTCGCGCCGCTCCTCCTGGGCATCGCGAACCGGCATCGGCACGCCAGCCATGTCGGCGATCTTCTCGACCGCTTCGGGAAAACTTAGTCCCTCGAGTTCGGTCAGGAACTTGAAATGGTCGCCCGAAACCGAGCAGCCGAAACAATGGTAGCGGCCCTTCTTGTCCTCGCAGTGGAAGGACGGGCTCTTCTCGCCATGGAACGGACAGCAGGCCCAATAGTCGCCGCGCGACGCGTTGGTCTTCTTCCGGTCCCACGCGACGCGTTGGCCGATCACCGAGGAAATCGGCACGCGGTCGCGTATCTCATCAAGGAAGGCGGGCGGAAAGCGCATCGGAAACTCTTTTCCTGCCCATATAATCACGCTTGCCGGGGCCGACGACCCCTAATGCAGACCATACCCGGTTTCCACAGGGCAAAAATGGAAGGCGGCCATCGCTGACCACCTTCCTTTCATGGTCCGCCCGGATCAGTGCGCGGCGATGGCGCCGAAGATGATGCCGGAGAGGATGCTGACCAGCACATAGTCGTTGCCGACGTGGATCCATTCTTGGCTGCGGCCGGGGCGATGCAGCCATAGCGGCCGTAGTCACGGATCGGCTGGTGGCGCTTCCAGCTGGAATATTTCTGGCCTTGCTTCCAGTGGTTGTTCTTCACCACGATGCGCTTCTTCACGATGGCGCGCTTCCTGACGTCGACGTGCTTGCGGGGCTTCTGCCAGTCAACCTGCGTGTAGTTTGACTGCGGCACGACCGGCGCACTCATCGATGCAGCCTGACCCTGCGCGCATCGCAATTATGTAATGAATTCCTTCGTTTATCCAAGAGAATTTAACATCACCGCAAAGACAGGCCCGCAGAGCGGCGCGCTCAGCCGATCTGCCACACCACCGCCACCTGGCAATGCGGCCACTCCACATCCGTTCATTTTCCGACACCGCCTGTCGCGCCGCAACAGTCCCTGAAATCGACAAGATTTTATTATCCGGCTAAAATATTCGGACTATTATCGGTCGCTGTCATGAACATGATTCGTACTCCTGTTTTTCACCCCGCTCGCCACGCTGTCCGCGTGGCGGCCCCTGCCGGCATGCACACCCCGAGATGAGCGGCTCCGTCGTCCTCCTGCATCTGGCCGGCGCCGTGGCGCTGATGTTGTTTGCCACCCGCATGGTCAAGACCGGTGTCGAGCGCGCCTATGGCGACGTGCTGCGCCACAAGCTGCGCGCCACCATGCGCAACCCGATCATGGCGGTGCTGGCCGGTTGCGGCCTGTCGATCGCACTGCAGAGCTCCACCGCCGTTACCCTGCTGGTCGGTTCCTTCGCCGGCGCCGGCATCGTCTCAGGGATATCGGGCCAGCTTGCCGTGCGCGGCGCCGAGATCGGCTCGGCCCTGGTGGTCAAGCTTTTGACCTTCGACCTGTCGCTGCTGGTGCCGATCTGCCTTGCCGCCGGCACCGTCATGTTCATGGCCACCGAGCGGCGCGACTGGCGCCAGTTCGGCCGCATCCTGGTCGGCATCGGCCTGTTGCTTTTGTCGCTGGAAATGATCGGCCAAGCGTCGGAGCCGCTGCGCCAGAGCACGCTGATGCCGATGATCGTCAACTATTTCTCCGGCGACCCGATCACCGCCTATCTGCTGGCGGCGCTGATCACCTGGCTGTTTCATTCCTCGATCGCCGCCGTTTTGCTGATGGTGACGCTGGCCGGCCGCGGCTTCATTCCGCCCGAGCTCGGCATCGTGCTGGTGCTCGGCGTCAATCTCGGCTCATCGATCATCGCCCCGCTGCTGACCCGCAATGCCGAGCCCGGCGTACGCGTCGTGCCGATCGGCAACCTCTTGATGCGCGGCGTGGGCTCGCTGGTCATGCTGATCCTGTTCATGACCTTCAAGCCGCCGGTCGCCTTTCTCGGCGCCACCGTGCCCGACCAGATCGTCAACGCCCACATCCTGTTCAATGTCCTGATCCTGCTCGCCGGCCTGCCGCTGGCCGGTCTCGTCTACCGCGCCTCGGAAAAGATCGTGGCGCTCGGCACCCCGTCGGTACCGGCCAACGCGCTCGATGTCGTCGAGTTGTCCGCGCTCAACGACAGTGCGCTGGACATGCCGAGCCAGGCGCTGGCCAACGCCGCCCGCGAGGTGGTGCGGGTCTGCGAGACGGTCGAGATCATGCTGAAGCGCATCATTGAGCTCTATGAGAGCGCCGACGCCGACAAGATAAAGGCGCTGGCTGCCCTCGACGACCGCGTCGACCGCAAGCACGCGGCGATCAAGCTCTACCTGGCCAAGCTTACCAGGAACCCGCTGAGCGAGGACGAGGCGCTGCGCTGCCAGGAACTGATCGGCGCCTGCGTCAAGCTCGAACAGGTCGGCGACATCATCGTGCGCAACATGCTGGTGCATGTGAAGAAGAAGCTCGAGCGCGGACTGGAATTCACGCCCGAGGGCTGGCGCGAGCTTTGCGCCTTCCACGCCTCGGTGCTTGCCAATGCGCGGCTCGCCTTCAATGTTCTGGTGTCGCGCGATCCCGAGACCGCCCGCCAGCTGGTGCTGGAAAAGGACCGGCTGCGCGACCGCGAGAAGGAAACCAGCGCCAGCCATTTCGTGCGCCTGCGCGACGGCACCGCCAAGAGCGTCGAGACCAGCTCGATCCATCTCGACACCATCCGCGACCTCAAGCAGATCAACTCGCTGCTGGCGTCGATGGCCTATCCCGTACTCGAGGAACGCGGCCTGCTCACCGGGTCGAGGTTGAAGGCGAGCTGAGCGGTCTCCCAAGTTCAGCAGCCGGGCCTAATAATACCTTTGCGCCACCTCCTGTCCGTCGGCTAAGGATCGATCAAAGTCCACCGGGAGGAAAATCGATGGATACGCATTCGCGCAGTTTCGCCAAGGCGCTCTCCTGGCGCGTCACCGGCACCATCGACACGATCATCATCTCGCTCGTCGTGACCGGCAGCATCAAACTCGCCGCTACCATCGGCCTGACCGAAGTCGTCACCAAATCGCTGCTCTACTATTTTCATGAACGGGCGTGGCTGAAGATTCCTTACGGTCGGAAAACGGCCGCGTAACCTTGCTGGCAGCACATCGCCAAGGCGAGCTGATCAAGAAAACCTAAAGCGTCGGCGACAATTTCTGCATTGCCGGCAAGCTCCATCCATGATTTGAGGCGACCTTGTCTGAGGATCGCTTCCGCGCCATGCTGCCGCTTTTCGCCCTGTTCTTTGCCGCCTTCGCCTTCGGCACCACCGAGTTCGTCATTGCTGGCGTGCTGCCGCAGGTGGCGGATGGCCTTGGCGTTTCGATCCCCACATCAGGCTATCTCGTCTCCGGCTACGCCTGCGGCATCGCGATTGGCGGCCCGCTGCTGACGCTCGCCACCAAAGGCCTTTCGCGAAAGGCCCTGTTGCTTGGCCTTTCGATAGCTTTCACCATCGGCCAGGCCGCCTGCGCGCTGGCGCCCGACTTTGCGTCGATGTTGGCGTTGCGGATCGCCGTGGCCGTGGCGCATGGCGCCTATTTCGGCGTCGCCATGGTGGTCGCGGTCGGCCTCGTCCCCGAGGACAAGCGCGGCATGGCAGTGGCGGTCATCCTGTCCGGCCTCACCGTCTCCAACGTCATCGGCGTTCCCGCCGGAACCGCGATCGGCACGCTGTGGGGCTGGCGCGCCACCTTCTGGGTGATGTGCGCACTGGGCGTGGTCGCGACCTTGGCCATGCTGGCGCTTTTGCCGCGTACGGCAGGCGCGACGAACCGGCAGGCAGGCTTTGCCCGCGAGGTGCGCGTGCTGGCCCGCCAGCAGGTCTGGACCTCGCTGATCCTGATGCTGATGTTGATGATCGGCCAGTTTACTCTCTTCACCTACATCACGCCGACGCTGCTAGAAGTTACCGGCCTCGACGAGAGCCTGGTGCCCTGGGTGCTTCTGCTCAATGGTGTCGGCGCCACGATCGGCGTCTTCGTCGGCGGCAAGCTCTCCGACTGGAAGCTGATGCCGTCGCTCATCACCTTGCTCTGCCTGCAAGCGGTCACGCTCGCGGTAATCTATGCCGTCAGCCCCTATCCGCTGCCGATGGTCGTTGCGATCGTCATCTGGGGCGGCCTCAACTTCTCCATCGGCACGCCGATCCAGACCCGCATCCTGGCGTGGACGGCGGACGCCTCCAACCTCGCCTCCTCGCTCATTCCGTCGGGCTTCAATGTCGGCATTGCGCTCGCCGCATCGCTGGGTGCCGCCATGCTCAATGCCGGCTACGGCTATCGCAGCCTGCCGGTCGTCGGCGCGCTGGCGATGCTGGTCGCGGTGGCGGTCGCTGCCGTTTCCTACATTTCGGAGGGACGCAGCAACGCAACGCTGCCTGTCCCCGCCGCTGCCGAATAGACACAGCGCCAAGCCGGCGCTAACGCACACCCGAAAGGTGGCAGCAGACTACTGCAGCAACCCTTTGACGATGCCGCTTGCCTTGCCGAAATCCATCTGGCCGGCATATTTCTGCTTCAGCGCGGCGATCACTTTGCCCATGTCCTTCTGACTGGCTGCACCGGTGGCAGCGATCGCCTCGCGCGCGGCCGCAGTCACCGCGGCGTCGTCGAGCTGCGTCGGCAGAAAATCCCGGATGATGGTCATCTCGTCGCGCTCCTGCACGGCAAGCTCCGGCCGCTTCCCATCGTCGAAAGCCTTGGCCGACTCCTCGCGTTGCTTCACCATCTTGGCCAGGATCTGCAGGATCTCTTCGTCGCTGGCCGGCTCCTTGGCCGAACCGCGATTGAGGATGTCGCGGTCATGGATGGCGGCCTGGATCAGCCGCAGCGTCGGCAGCCGGCGCTTGTCCTGCGCCTTCATCGCACTCTTCAGGGATTCGGCGATTTTTGCGCGCATGATGCTTTCTCCTTCGAACGGCGCGGACAATAACCGCGGCGAACCCGTAAAGCAAACGCGCCAAGTTACTGATATTGTTTGACGAAACAAATGCCCACCGTTTTGGCACGGCATGATTGACCGTTCTGGCGCCTTCCCCTATGTACTCGGCCTTGCATAAGACAATGGATTGACGTGAGCGGGCTCGATAAATCGCCGCCACGCCGAATGCTGCGCGCGGCAATCCGCAAAGCAGCTTGATAGGAGCGCCGCGATGGCAACGACCCCTTGGGCCACCGAGAAGCCGACCGCTCTGCTGGTGCTGGCCGACGGCACCGTCATCGAGGGTCGGGGCCTCGGCGCCACCGGCTCCGCCGTCGCCGAAGTCTGCTTCAACACCGCGCTCACCGGCTACCAGGAAATCCTCACCGACCCGTCCTATGCCGGCCAGATCGTCACCTTCACCTTCCCGCATATCGGTAACATCGGCACCAATGACGAGGACATTGAGGATCTCAATCCAGTGGCACGCTCAGGCGCCGTCGGCGCCGTGTTCAAGGCCGATGTCACCAACCCATCCAACTACCGCGCCGGCACCGGTCTCGACCAATGGCTGAAGAAGCGCGGCATCGTCGCCCTGTCGGGTATCGACACCCGCGCGCTGACCGCGCTGATCCGCGAAAAGGGCATGCCCAATGCCGTCATCGCGCACGCGCCCGACGGCGTCTTCGACATTGATGATCTGAAGCAGCGCGCTGCCGCATGGTCCGGCCTGATCGGGCTTGATCTCGCCAAGGAGGTCACCTCCGGCCAGTCCTCGGTCTGGCGCGAGACGCAATGGGTGTGGAACGAAGGCTTTGGCGAACAGGCCGATCCGTCCATGCATGTCGTCGCCATCGACTATGGCGTCAAGCGCAACATCTTGCGGCTGCTTGCCGGTCTCGGCGCCAAGGTCACCGTGGTGCCGGCCAGCACCGGCGCCGAAGAGATCCTGGCCATGCAGCCGGACGGCATCTTTCTCTCCAACGGCCCCGGCGACCCGGAAGCCACCGGCGACTATGCCGTGCCGGTCATCCAGGATCTTTTGAAGACCGATATCCCGGTGTTCGGCATCTGCCTCGGCCACCAGATGCTGGCGCTGGCGCTGGGCGGCAAGACCGCAAAGATGCATCAGGGCCATCACGGCGCCAACCATCCGGTCAAGGACCACACGACAGGCAAGGTCGAGATTGTCTCGATGAACCACGGCTTTGCCGTCGATGCCGACTCGCTGCCCGAGGGCGTCGAGGAAACCCATGTCTCGCTGTTCGACGGCTCGAACTGCGGCATCGCGCTGACCGGAAGGCCGGTGTTCTCGGTCCAGCATCATCCCGAAGCCTCGCCGGGCCCCCAAGACTCGCACTATCTGTTCCGCCGCTTCGTCAATCTCATTCGCGAGAAGCGCGGCGAAGAATTGCTGGCCGAGCGCGCCTGATGCTTACGGCACCGGACGGCCTTCGCTGGCCTCCAGGATGGCAAACCATTGTTGGCGGTCGAGGCTGATATCCAGCGCTTTGACCATGCCGGCCAATCGCTCCGGTTTCATCGTGCCCAGCACCGGCAGCAGCCGGGCGGGATGGCGCAGCAGCCAGGCAATGGCGATCGCAGCGAGATCGGCAACTCCGGTTTCCGCCGCCACGGCGGCAAGTGCTGCACGCACCCGCGCCTCGCGTTCCCCTTTGCCGGTAAACAGCGAGCCGCCGCCAAGCGGCGACCAGATCATCGGCGCATAGGCAAGCCGCTGCGCATGGTCGAGGCTGCCGTCCGTCAGCGCTGTCGTTTTCAGCACCGACATCTCGATCTGGTTGGTGACCAGTGCAAAAGGCAGCCGTGAGGCCAGCAGGTCGAACTGCGACGGCGTGAAGTTGGAAACACCGAGCGCACGCACCTTGCCCGATGTGACCAGCCCGGCCAGTGCCCCTGCCGTCTCATCGGCATCCATCAACGGGTCCGGCCGGTGCAGCAGCAGAAGGTCGAGGTAGTCGGTGCCGAGATTGGTCAGCGAGCGCTCCACCGACGCAACGATGTGAGCAGCGCTGGTGTCGTAGTGCTTCAATTTGTTGCCCGGCCGGTTGGCCGACTTCAGCATGATGTCGCATTTGGAGATCAGCTCGATGCTGTCGCGCTTGCCCGTCCAGCGCGCCAGCCCGGTGCCAAAGGCCGCTTCCACCTCATAGTTCCCGTAGATGTCGGCATGGTCGAAGCTGGTCAGGCCGAGATCGACCGCCGTGCCGATCAGCCGGGCGACGGCTTCCGCATCCGGCCGAGCATCACCGTCGAGCAGGCGCCAGGCGCCGAAGACGAGGCGCGACAGCGACAGCCCATCCTTGGTCAGGACGATGCGGCGCGCATGGCTCATATCTTGGCCCCATCTTCCGCGACGTCGCTCGTGACCTTTCCAAGTGCCGCGGGCCTCGCCACTTTGGTGACAAAGACGATGAGCGCCAGCGTCATGAACAACCCGCCAACCAGATAGGGCGCGCCGCCGAAGGTCACCGGCGCGTTCGGCCCGGTAAACCAGGAAAAGATCGCCGTATAGAGCAGCGGCGTGATGATCGAGGTGATCGAGAAGATCGAGGTCATCGCGCCCTGGAGTTCGCCTTGCGCCGAAGGCGGCACCTTGGCGGCGGCCAGACTCCTCAGCGGTGGGTCGGCCAGCGCTTCGAGACAGCCGACGACGATCACTGCATAGATCATCCAGCCTTGTGACGCGAAGGCATAGCCGAAGGCGCTGAGTGCCGTGAACGCAAGACCGATTGCCGCCGTCTTCCACTCACCAAGCCTGGGGATCACCCGCGGCAGCACAGTCGCCATGACGATCGCTCCGCACAGGCCGAAGGCACCGAGCGAAAAGCCGATCTGCTGTTGGCTCCAGCCATAACGGTACGTGGAAACGAACGACCACACCGCCGGGTACATCATGTGCCCGAGCGTCATCAGGAAGAAGACAAGCCCGACCCAGCCAATGCCTTTGTATTGGCGCATCTGGAGGAGTGTCCCCACAGGGTTGGCGCGTTTCCACTCGAAGCGGCGGCGGTGCTTGTCATCCAGCGTTTCCGGCAGGAAGAACATCGCGATCAGGAAGTTCACGAAAGCAAGCCCGGCGGCGAAATAGAACGGCACGCGCGGCCCGAACGTCCCGAGCAGTCCGCCCAGCACCGGACCGATGACGAAGCCGACGCCAAAGGCGATGCCGAGCAGGCCGAAATTCTTGGCCCGGTTCTCGTCGTTGGAGATATCGGCGATGAAGGCCGACGTCGTCGAATAGCTGGCGCCCGAAATGCCGGCCAGCACACGGCCGATGAACAGCATCGGATAGGACCAGGCGAGCGCGCAGATCAGATTGTCGATGGAGAAGGTCAGCACCGAGGCGAGCAGGATCGGCCGCCGGCCGAAGCGGTCGCTCAACCCGCCCATGATGGGCGCGAAAAAGAATTGCATCGCCGCATAGACGAAGAACAGCCAGCCCCCTTCGATCGCCGCGCCGCTGATACTGACGCCGGACAATTCCCTGAGATAGGCCGGCAGCACCGGCATGATCATGCCAAAGCCGATGATGTCGAGCAGCAGCGTGGTGAAAACAAGCGCAAGGCCCCGCCTGGCTGTTTTGGGGTCGATCATGATGGGTCAAACTCCTCTTACCACCCTGGGGCGCAGGCGGACGCACCTTATAGGCGAGCCCGCCGCCAGGAACAATAAGGGAACGGGTCAGATATTCTCATCCTGACATCACTTGCCATGATGGATGCTGTCCGCGCCGCATCGTTAGATGCGTCGGTTTTCCAGAAAAATTCCAGCGTCTCAGATGAGCCAGCCTCAGATTGGCCCAGAGCCTCAGATCGGATTGTTGAACGTATCGCAATCCGAAAGCTTGCCGCTCTTGTAGCCCCGCGCCAGCCATGTCTGCCGCTGCTGCGACGTTCCATGGTTGAAGCTTTCCGGCACGACATAGCCCTGCATCTTCTTCTGCAGTGTGTCGTCGCCGATCTTCTGGGCCGCGTTCAGTGCCTCCTCGATGTCGCCCTGTTCCAGAATGCCTTTTTGCGCGGTGAAGTGCGCCCAGATGCCGGCAAAGCAATCGGCCTGGAGTTCGACCTGCACCGACATGTGGTTGGCGTCGGCCTCGCTCATGCCTTGCCGCATCTGGTTGAACTTGGGCAGGATGCCGGTCAGATTCTGCACGTGATGGCCGACCTCATGCGCGATCACATAGGCCTGGGCGAAGTCGCCCGAGGCGCCGAACTGCTGGTCGAGCTGTTGGAAGAAGCTGGTGTCGAGATAGACCTTGTGGTCACCGGGACAGTAGAACGGTCCAGCCGCGGTCGAGGCGGCACCGCAGGCCGAGCGAATCTGGCCGCTGAACAGGACCAGTTTCGGATCCTCATATTTCAGGCCGTTGGCCTGGAAAATACCTTTCCAGGTGTCCTCGGTTTCGGCCAGCACCGTCGAAACGAACTGCTTCATCTCGTCGGAGGCCGGCGCACCGGTGCCACCGTCCTGCGCGCCGCTGTTGTCGGTAATCTGACCGTCGCCACCCGGCAGCAAACCACCGCTGTCGCCGCCCAGAATCTGTGAAGGATCGAAGCCGAAGTACCATCCGGCAAGGACAACCAGGACGATAATAAAGAGGCTCGAACCACCGCCGGCGCGTCCCCCGATCGGGATGCGGAACTGGCCGGGGCCGCCGCCGCCGATCCCGCCGCCACCGCTGTCACTGCGCTCGTCCTCGACATTGTCACTTTGACGGCGGCCCTTCCAGAGCATGGCAACTCCCCGTGATGCACGTTTCGATTGACCTGCCGATGTCATGGCCTGGTCCGACCCAACAAACAATTATCCCAATGGTTGCACCAAGTCACAGTATTTTTCGCGGCAGAAGTGCTGCTGGCATTGCTGCTTCGCCGCTCTGGCCGAGACCGCGTGAGACCTGTAGCATCCGCGTCGACAAAAGGATTTGAGGGGCGTTTGCGCACGATCGGCCGATTCTTGTTGCTGGTGGCGCTGCTTTGCCTTGGCCCCTGGCCGGCCCGCGCGGTCACGCTCGATTCCAGCGTCGCCGTCACCGACCCCGCCACCTTGCAGGCGCTCGAACGCGGCGGGCTGTCGATCAGCCGCCTGCTTGGACCGGCACTTGGCCTGACGCGCGATGTCGACAACCATGGGCTGTTTTCGGTGCGCGCGCTGACCCCGGTGCGCAACGCCGTCAAGCAGCAGATCATGGACGAGCCCGGCAACAGCCCCGACCCTTATGTCGCCTCACTGGCCAAATCGAAGGATACAAGCCAGAAATTCAACCCCAGATACATCGACGACGACGGCTCGACGCTCGACCTCACCGGTGTCGTCAACCGCATGGATCGCGGCTATCTCGGCCACACCCAATGCGGCGAGATCAGGCTGATCTACCGCTTTCACTATTCGGTCGAGGAGACACCTGGCCAGCGCATCTCGTCGCGCCTGCCGCTGACCATGAGCCTGGTCTTCAACGCCAGGCCCACCGAGGCGCAGGCCCGTGCCTCGAAAGACCGCCCCAGCGCCACTGGCGCCTCCTGTGCGGATGTCGCCAAACGCTGGCTTGCCGCCGGGCAAAAGGACCTCGAGCCCGAACAACTCGCGGCTTGGCTGCGCTCGGACGAGGGTCCGCTTTCGAACACCATGCTGAATTCCTCGCAGATCATGCGGCTCGAGCTCAACATGCAGGTTTTGCGGCTGTCGGCCTCGACCCGCCGCGATTTCGGCGGCCACGCGGAATACCTGCTGAAGATCTTCAAATGGGATCCGGCCACCTCCACCTTCCAGGAATCGAAGATGGAGAACGAGATCGACCGCAAAGTGGTGCTGGCCGACAGGCAGGCCTTCGCAAAATGGCTGCTCACCGACCGCAATATCTACGACCTCGACCGCGGCCGGCTGGTCATCGACGAAAAGTTCCTGGCGACCAGCGCCGTCTCGGTGGCGCCGGGTGGCATGAGCCGGTCGCAGAACAATCTCGCCTATGGGCTGCTCGACGACGACGCCATCGACAGGGCGCTGAAGGACTATGTCGCCAGGGGCAACGAGCTGAAAACTGTGAAGTCGGTGGCCGGCTTCAATCTGCGGCTCAACGAGATGAGTTGCACCGGTTGCCACCAGACACACGGCATTGCCGGTTTCCACTACACCGGCGCCGATCCGGCCAGCGAACCGCGCCGCAACGCGGTCTTGGTGCCGGGTTCGGCCGTGTTCTTCGCCGACCTGCCGCGCCGCCGCGCCATCGTCGAGGAATTTGCCGCCGGCGGCCACCCGGATTTTTCTCGCGGCTTCGTCGCCCGGCCGGACGCCAAATACGCCGAAGCGCTGAAGGGCACCGACCTCTACAATGGCTGGGGCTCGATCTGCTATCGCGGTGAGGATGCGAGCTTCAAGGATTGGGCCTGCGGTAAGGGCCTGAGCTGCGCCGGCGTGCATGAAAGCGCCATCCATCCCGGCTTCGGCACCTGCGTCAGCGAAGCGGGAACCGCAGTCGGCGACCCCGTCGAGTTCGGCGAGATCAAGATGTCGAAATGGGGCGACGATAAATATTGCCGCTTGTCACCGGCGACCGCAAAAGCCTGCGCCATCGACCCCGCCAGAGACAAGAAACCGCGCATCAAGCTGGCCGGGTACGGCGCGGCGCGCCAGCGCTACGACAATCCCGAGCAGAAGACCGGCGGTTTTCCCGGCGGCATGCTGCGCAAGGCGAGTTGCGAAAAACTGCCCGACGAGGCGACTTGCGGACGGCTTGCCAAGACCGGCTTCAACGACTGCATCGCCTCAGGTAAGGATCATAAATTCTGCACCAAGGAATTCACCAAGACAGCTGGTCTACGCGCCTGCGACAAGGCGCATCCCTGTCGCGAGGACTATATCTGCACCGCCGGCTACGACGATCTGGCGGAGGCGAAACCCGGCAAAGGCACCTGCATCCCGCCCTATTTCATCTTCCAGTTCCGCGTCGACGGCCATCCCAGAAGCTGGGTGCAGGACACCGAGGATTAGACGCGCTGAGCAGACGCGCCGCCCCCGCGACGAAATCTCAACTCTTCTGCTTGGCGCCGGCGCTCTGGCCGTCCGAGCTTTTCGAACGCTCCTCGAAGCGGGCCGCGCCCTTCTTCAGGGGATGACCGGATTCGGCTTCGGTCTTGCGCTCGTCCTTCGCCGCAGCTTGCTTCAATCCCTTGGCCGCCTGCTTGCCCTTCGCGGTCGGTGCCTGTTCAACGCCCATAATGTCCTCCTCGGCCTCGCGCCAACCGCGCGGCATGCCCCTCAACGCATACGTGATGCGGCGGTTCCGGCAGCTTTGTGGGATAGGAGGACTACTAGCGCGTTGCGGTCATCGCCTTGCGAAAGGCTTCGAGCGTCTCGGCACTGACATGGTGCTCGATGCCCTCGGCATCGATGCGCGCCGTTTCGGCGCTGACGCCGAGCGAGCGCAGGAAAGCTTCAACGGTCTGGTGGCGGATGCGGCTCTCCTCGGCGACCTTGCGACCGGCATCGGTCAGGAACACGCCGCGATAGGGTTTCCTGGACACCAGCCCGTCGGTGCACAGCCGCGTCAGCATCTTGGCGACCGTCGGCTGGGCGACACCGAGCCTTGCCGCGATATCGACCTGCCGCGCCTCGTTGCCGTCCTCGATCAGGTCGGCGATGAGCTCGACATAGTCCTCGACCAGCGCGCTGCGGCGCGCTTCGCGTGTATGCCGGAATCCCTCCGAATGGACGTCGGCATCCGGCAGCGGTTCGCGCGGGACGGGTCTGTTTTTCAGCGCCAATATGCGCTCCTTGTGGCCGTCGGCGGATGTCCCGACATTGAACATTCATAGCACGGGCTTGAAATGTTCTGGCCGTTTATTTGCATTCCTCGGCGGGCGCAACAGGGTTCCCCCGATTACCCCCTGCTCTCTGACAAGGCGCTCTTAAAAAGCACATACAATGAAATATAGCATATTGCATAATGTTCAGCCGTGGCATAGATTGGCGGCAACATCCACCGATCCCAGCGGAAATCCCTTTCATGTCGGAAGCCCAAGCCACCTCTGAATCCCGATCCATGTGGCGATTTGCCCGGCCGGAAGAGGACGACCAGCCCAGCCTGCGCGAAGTCAATTCCTCGATCGCCGTGCCGAGCTCGGGCGTCTGGTTTCGCCGGCTGTTCGCCTTCATGGGTCCAGGCTACATGGTCTCGGTCGGCTACATGGACCCCGGCAACTGGGCGACCGACCTCGCCGGTGGCGCCCAGTTCGGCTACACCTTGCTGTTCATCATCCTACTGTCGAACCTGATGGCCATCCTGCTGCAGGCGCTCTCCGCACGGCTCGGTATCGCCACTGGCCGCGATCTCGCCCAGGCCTGCCGCGCCTATTACCCGCGGCCGGTCAATTTCGTGCTGTGGATCGCCTGCGAACTGGCCATCATCGCCTGCGACCTGGCCGAGGTCATCGGCACGGCGATTGCGCTGCAGCTTTTGTTCGGCATTCCGCTGATCGGCGGCGCGCTCATCACCGCGCTCGACGCTTTCCTGCTGCTTCTGCTGATGAACAAGGGGTTTCGCTCCCTCGAAGCCTTCATCATCGCGCTTTTGATCATCATCTTCGGCTGCTTCGCCGTCCAGATCTTTGCTGCCTCTCCGCCGGTTGGCTCGGTCCTGCACGCCATGTTCGTGCCGTCAACCGAGATCGTCACCAACCCGGCCATGCTGTACATCGCCATCGGCATCATCGGCGCCACCGTCATGCCGCACAATCTCTACCTGCACTCCTCGATTGTGCAGACGCGTGCCTATGAGCGCACCGAGAAAGGCAAGCGCGACGCCATCAAATGGGCAACCACCGACTCGACCATCGCCCTGATGCTGGCGCTGTTCATCAACGCTTCCATCCTGATCGTGTCGGCGGTGGCCTTCCACGGCACCGGTCACCAGGACGTGGCCGAGATCGGCCAGGCCTTTGAACTGCTGTCGCCGCTGCTTGGCCTCGGCATCGCCTCCACCCTGTTTGCCGTAGCGCTGCTTGCCTCGGGCCTGAACTCGACGGTGACGGCGACACTCGCCGGCCAGATCGTCATGGAAGGTTTCCTGCGCCTGCGCATCCCGCAATGGGCACGCCGCCTGGTGACGCGCGGCATCGCCATCGTTCCGGTGGTGATCGTCACCGCGCTCTATGGCGAAAAAGGAACCGGCCAGCTGCTCGTCTTCAGCCAGGTGATCCTGTCGATGCAGCTGCCCTTCGCGGTGGTCCCGCTGGTGCAGTTCGTCTCCGACAAGAAGAAGATGGGCAATCTCGCGATACCACGCAGCGTCGCCGCGCTCGCTTGGGTGGTCGCCGCCATCATCCTGGTGCTCAACTTCAAGCTGCTCTACGACACCGTCTTCGGCGTCGGCTGAACAACGAACAGTCCAATTGCTCCCTCACCGGCTTGTCCGACAAACCGGTGAGACAAATCGGCTGTCTGCGCTATCTTGACAGACGATGACCGTCCTTGCGGAAGCTCGAAAATTCTACGCGCGGCTGATGGCTGCCAATTCCGGCTCGGCCGATCCGCGTCTCGAAGAGGCTTTCGCCACGGTGCCGCGCGAAGCCTTTCTCGGTCCAGGACCATGGACGGTCATCGTTGGCAGGATGGTCACAGCCGGCAATGGCAAGGTCGTGACCCCAAGCGCCGATCCGGTTCACATCTATCAGGACGTGCTGGTGGCGCTCGATGCCGACAAGGGCATCAACAATGGCGAGCCCTCCCTGCACGCCATGTGGATCGGCAAGGTCGCGCCCAAACCGGGCGAGGCCGTTACCCATGTCGGCGCCGGCACCGGCTACTACACCGCCTTGCTGGCGCGGCTGGTTTCGCCTGGCGGCGCTGTTACCGGATTCGAATTGGAGGCCGATCTCGCCGACCGCGCGACAAAGAATCTCGAAACCTATGGCAATGTGACGGTCGTCCACGGCGACGCGGTCACCACGACGCTGCCACCATCCGATATCATCTATGTCAATGCCGGCGTAGCCGCGCCACCAGCTGGATGGTTGAAGGCGCTGAGGCCGGGGGGCCGCTTGATCTTCCCGTGGCGTCCGGCCGAGCGTGTCGCCCTGGCGGTGCTGGTGACTCGCACCTCACAAGGCTTTGCCTGCGACCCGTTCATGCGCTCGTGGTTCATCCCTTGCGTTGGCGCCTCGACGGCAAGTCCGGCTGCAAAAATCCCCGACAGCGAACAGGCCGCGCGCAGCCGCTCGATCTGGCTGACATCGGACAGGTCCCCGGACGGGACCGCGACCGCCATCATCGGCAATGTCTGGTTTTCGTCACAGAGCCTTGGGAACCGACCGCGGACTTCACGGACCAAGCGCAAGACCGCCTTGTGATCTCCGAGGGTCCCGAATGCCGGAATTTCTCAGGCTGCTGTCGGGCAGACGCCTGATCATCCGTCCTTGGATCGAAGTCCGGCCCCGCCGGCGGGATGATAAAAAAGGAGCACCCCAATGAGGAAGATCACCGCAGCAACATTCGTCAGCCTCGACGGCGTCATGCAGGCGCCCGGCGGGCCGGAGGAAGATCCGGTCAGCGGCTTCGAATATGGCGGCTGGACGTTCCACTACTTTGACGAGGTGGCGGGCGTGGCCATGGAGGAACTTTTCTCCAAACCCTTCGCCCTGCTGCTCGGCCGCAGAACCTACGACATCTTCGCGGCATACTGGCCTTACCAGAAAGATCCGATCGGAGATGCCTTCAACCCTGCGACCAAATATGTGGCGACGCACCGGCCGGACAGCCTGACCTGGGAGAACACGCAATGGCTTGGCGACGATATCGTCGCGACGTTGCGCAACCTCAAAAAGGAGGATGGACCTGACCTTCTCATCCAGGGCTCGGGCGAGCTGATCCAGACTTTGCTCGCCAACGGGCTGATCGACGAGATCCGGCTGATGACCTTCCCGCTGCTACTGGGCAAGGGCAAGCGGCTGTTCGGCGATAGTGCGATGCCTGCCGCCTTCAAGCTCGTGAAGTCGCAGGCCACGACCACCGGCGTCATTGTGGCGACCTACGAACTATCAGGTGAGATCAAGGTCGGGTCGTTTGTCACGCAAGAGCCGTCCCACGCCGAGCTCGAACGGCGCAAGAACTGGAAGTAGCGGGACGGTCTTGGCACCTTTCCTCTCCCTCCGGAGGGGGGAGAGGAAACCGAGTTCTGCTTGGCCTCAAGCAGCCACCGCCCGCCGCGCCAGCCCATCGCGGATGTGGCGTGCAAACTCCTGCGCCGCCGGCCCGACACCATGCTGCGGCAGGTGCAGGTTAATCGAAAAATTCGGCAAGGCCGGCAGCTCGGAATCGGCAGGCAGAATGTTGAGATCGGCCGGCACGGTCGACGCCAGCCAGGCGGTGACGGCGAGGTCCGAACGCACTGTGGCCGTCGTCGCGTCGATGTTGCCGTTTTCGAACACGGTGCGCCATTCCAGCCCGTGCTCGTTGAGAGCCGCAAGCACCGCTGGCCGAAACGCGCAGGTGTCGGCGACCATCGACACCGGCAGTGGCCGCTTGCGGCGCGCGACACCGCCCTTGGCGCCGACCCAGACCAGCCGGTCGATGGCTAGGCATTCGCCGGCCGACGGGCCGACCCGCTCCTCGATGACGGCGAGGTCTATCGTGCCGGTCGCCAATGCCGCGGCGAGTTCCGGCGACGAGGCGCAGACCAGCGAAATCTCGACCTGCGGATATGTCTCGGCATAGCTCTTCAAAATTGGCGCAAGCAAGGTGCCGACAAGGTCGTAGGGCACGCCGAGCCGCACCTCACCCGCGAACGCATTGCCCGCCATCTCGGCCCAGATCTCGTCATTGAGGCTGAGCAGGCGTTTGCCCTTGCCGAACAGCCGCTCGCCGGAGTGCGTCAGCCTCAGCCCGCGCCGGTCGCGCTCAAACAGACTGCATCCCAGAGCCTCCTCCAGCCGCTTGATCTGCTGGCTGACGGCGCCCTGTGTCAGATGCAAAGCGTTGGCGGCCGCCGTCATACTGGCCTTGTCGGCGACGGTGACGAAGGTGCGGATCAGGGCCGTGTCGAGATTGCGGATCATGCGACATCATAATCTCTAATGCTAACCATCGCAAACATTGCATTTACTGATGCGACATGGCGCCTAGCATGCGGCTTCCCAGGAGAGAAACCGCATGTTTGAGGCCATCCTTCCTCTCGTCCTGTTCGCACTGGTCGCCACCTCCACGCCTGGCATGGCGACGACCTTGTCGACGGCGTCCGGCGCACAGTTCGGCTTTCGCCGCTCCATGCCGCTGATGGCCGGCAGCGCGGCTGGTCTTGCCACCGTGGCCGCTGCCGGTGCGGCCGGGCTTGCCGGCCTGCTGGCGGCAGTCCCGTCCTTGCAGCTGGCGATGAAGATCGCCGGCTCGCTCTATCTCGTCTGGCTCGCCCTCAAGATCGGCCGCAGCGGACCACCCAATCTGGAGGTGACGATGGCCAGGCCGAACAGCTTTTTGGGTGGCGCTGGCCTGCAATGGATGAATCCAAAAGGCTGGGCGATGGGACTGGGCGCCGCGGCATCGTTCGCGGCACTGGCCAACGGACCACTGCAACTTGCCCTTTTGCTTGGCGCGGTGTTTGGCCTTGCCGCTGCATTGTCACTGTCGCTGTGGTGCGTGGCCGGCACGCTGCTCGCCCGGTTGCTCAGAACCGAGCGGCAGTGGCGTGTGCTCAACATCGCGCTTGGCCTGCTGCTCGCCGCCTCGATCATTCCGATGTGGCGAGCAGCATGAGACCAGCCCTCAAGCCGCGTAGCGCGCCGCCGGCTTGTTGGCGTGCAGGCTGCCGTAGAAGGCTTGCCGGGCGCCGAGGAAAATGTCCAGCTTGGCCGCATCGGTAAGCGCCGGCGCGGTGACGGCTTCGCCTCTGGCCAGACCGACAAGAGCGGCATCGACCAGATCGTCGGCGGTCATGATGATCTCCTTCGGCAGGTTGTCGATGTCGCTGCCGGCAAGCTCCCAGAATTCGGTCCGGGTCGCCCCCGGCAGAACGACTTGCACCTTTACTTCGGTATCAGCGACTTCGCGCTGCAGGGCTTCGGTGAAGTTGACGACATAGGCCTTTGTGCCGCTGTAGATGCCACCGAACGACGTATCGAAGGCGAGCACCGAGGCGATGTTGACGATACCGCCGCGGTTGCGCGCGATCAGACCCGGCAGCACGGCGCGGGTCAGCCGCGTCAAGGCGACCACATTGACCTTGATCATGCGTTCGGCCACATCGGCGTCGGCCGTCGCCACCACTTGCGCGCCGCCGAGGCCGGCATTGTTGACCAGCAGCGTCACACTGTCGTCGGCTGATATCGCCTGTTCGACCCGGCGGACGTCGTTGTCGTCGGCAAGATCGGCACTGATGACACTGACCTTGCGGTTGTAGGCATAGCGCAGCTTCTCGGCCAGTTCCTCCAGCCGGTCGGCGCGCCGCGCCACAAGCACCAGATCATAACCCTGGCCGGCGAGCCGGTCGGCATAGACCGCGCCAATGCCCGATGAGGCGCCGGTGACGACCGCCGTACCCTTGTTGTTTTCTGCACTCATTGTCCTGTTCCTTCTGTTGCTGCCCGGCGGAACAGGCCGATGTTCCTCGCCCGCCGCCTGATTTCTAATTAGTGGCATATGCCACTTTCTGGGAAGTAGGTATATGCCACTATCTTGTCAACGGAGGCGACAGAAACTATTTTTGCGGTAGGCCGGCGAAGCTTTTTGCCGGCGAGGAGTCGTAATGACAAAGACCGCGATGCCGGGATTTAGCCCTTGCAACAACGCCACGCTGCGGCGCGCGGCGCGCAAGCTCGGTCGCTTCTATGACGATGTGATCTCGCCTTCGGGCCTGAAGGGCACGCAATACGGTCTGCTCTACCAGATCTATGTCAGCAGCGAGCCCGCGATGGGCACGATCGCAGAAGCGATGGTGATGGATTTGTCGGCGCTCGGCCACACGCTGAAGCCGCTGGTCCGAGACGGCTATGTCGAAACCTTCGCCGACGAGGACGATCGCCGTGTCAAGCGGGTGCGGTTGACGCCACAAGGCCTCGCCAAGCTAGACGAGGCCACGAAACTATGGAGCATTGCCCAGCGGCGCTTCGAGGCCATGGTCGGCCAGCAACGGGCGGCAGATCTGCGCGCCTTGCTCGACGAAGTCGCCGCGCTGGACTACGAAGTGCCGCCGGCCGCCCTTTCAACCTGAAAGAGCGGCGCCGGCAATCAGCTCTGGAAATGGTGCTATTCGGCCGGCATGGCCACCGGCCGCGCCGCCCAGCGGCCGGCCAGCACGACACCCAGTCCCACGATCGGGAACGCCGCCGCGATCAGGCCAAGGTCGGCAGGCACGCCGTAGCGCAGCACGCCGCCACCGACCACGGCGCCCAGCGCCACGCCGAGATAAAGTGCCGAGCCGTTGAGCGACAGCACGATGGGTGCGGCGTCGGGCGCCAGCTTGATGATGCGGCTGGCCTGTGCCGGCGGGAAGGCCCAGCCGACGATGCCCCACGGCACCATCATCGCCATCAGCGCCGGTCCGGCGATATGCGGCGGCAGGAAGGTCGGGATGACCGACAGCATGACCAGCATGGCTGCGCTCAACCCCAGCGACCAGCCGACGGTGCGCGTCGCGCCGAAACGGTCGGCAGCCTGGCCGCCGGCGATGTTGCCGATGACGGCGCCGACGCCGAAGGCGAGCAGCATGCCGGGCAGCGCGATCGGGCTCAGCCCACCGCCTTGAATGGCCAGCGGCGCGACATAGGCAAACACGGTGAAGGCGCCGGTCAGCGCCAGCAGCGTCGTCAACAGGATCGGCATCACGCCGGGACGCAGCGCCGCGGCAAGCCTGCGCCTAAGCGGCAGCTTGGTGCCGATGATGCCGCGCGGCAGCCGGTACCACAGGATGGCGCCGGCGAGCGCGCCGAGCCCGGCAATGGCATAGAACGTGCCGCGCCAGCCGGCGAAGGCCGCGACCAGCGCGCCAAGCGGTGCGCCGACCGCAACCGCAACCGTGGTGCCGCCGACGACGACGGCGATGGCGCGTGCGCGGTGATGGCTATCGACCAGCGCCACGGCCGTGCCTTGCGCGGTGGCCGCGAACAGGCCGGAAGACAGCGCCATGACGATGCGGGCGATCAGCAGCAATTCGAAGGAGGAGCTCAACGCGGCCGCCAGATTGCCGAGAACGAAAAACACCAGCGTCCACAGGATGACGCGGCGCCGGTCCCATTCGCCGGTCAGCGTCGCCAGGATCGGCGTGCCGACCGCATAGGCGAGTGCGAAGGCGGTGATCAGCGTGCCGGCGAGCGGAATGGAGATGCCGGCATCCCTGGCGATATCGGGCAGCAGGCTGGAAATGACGAAGCCTTCGGTCGAGATCGTGAACGACCCGAGCGCAAGCCAGAAAAGGCGCTTGTCCATGGCGATGTCCTTAGTTCAAAAGTTATTGAACAATTGGACATAAGGTGCCATCATGTCAATGTCCGGGAGCATAAATAGTCCAACCCTGCTGACAGCCCTGTGTCAGGACGGATCGCGAAACGAGAAACCGTGCGCCCCGGCCAAAGGAGGAGATGCGTTGAAATCGGCCCCGATTGTGCTTAATTCTGCGGCATGACCTTGCCCCACCCCAACATCGAACAGATCAGCCTGCCGATCGTGCTTGCCGTGCTTGGCGACCCGACGCGGCTCGCCATCGTGCGCTATCTCGCCAGCAAGGAAGGCGTGCCGCTGAACTGCAGCCAGTTCCTCGATCTCGGCTCGAAAACCAATCTCAGCTATCACCTGGCCAAACTGCGCGAAGCCGGCGTCACCCGCGCCGAAGTGGTCGGCACCAGCCGGCTGATCACGCTGCGCCGCGACGACCTCGACGCCCGCTTCCCCGGCCTGCTCGACAGCGTCATTGCCGCCGCCGGCGAGGATACGGCCCTGCCCGCGGTTGGCGGCCACGAGATTGAAATCACCGCCTGAGGGTGTTCCTCACCACCGGAGCCTCCTCATGCGCATCGCCGTCCTCGCAGACATCCACGGCAATGTCCTCGCCCTCGACGCAGTGCTCGGCGATTTGAAGCGGCGCGGCGGCGCCGACCTCACCGTCAATCTCGGTGACAGCGTCTCCGGTCCGCTGTGGCCGCGCGAGACTTTTGCGCGGTTGGAAGCGCTCAACCTGCCGACGGTGCGCGGCAATCACGATCGCCGCGTTGCCCGCGACCCGGCCGACGACACGATGTGGGCGTCCGACCGTTATGCGCAGGAGCGGCTGACCGTGGCGCAGCGCGAGGTTCTGTTCGCCCAGCCGCTGACGCTGGTGATCGCGCCCGGCGTGATCGCCTTCCATGCCCGGCCCGACCATGACGAGAAATATCTGGCCGATGCGATTACCGATGGCCAGTTGGTGCGCGCGCCGCTGGCGGCGATCAGACGGCGGCTGAAGGCCCTCGACCCCTCTTGCCGCATCGCGCTGTGCGGCCACAGCCACCGCAGCGAGCTGATCCGCATGCCAGACGGTCCGGTCATCTTCAATCCGGGCAGCATCGGCTGCCCCGCCTATGACGATTCGACCCCGCCGGCGCATGTCTCCGAGCAAGGCTCGCCGCATGCGCGCTACGGCATCGTCACCTTGGGTGGTGAGGGCCGGCCCGACATCTTCGAGACCATCGCCGTCGACTACGACCATGAGGCGGCGGCACGGCAGGCCGAACAGGCGGGACGACCGGAATGGGCCCACGCGCTGCGGACCGGGCATATGCCGGGCTGAACGCGGAACGCGTTCATGCCCCCGCAGAGCGGGACGGCGCTCCCCGCAAACCAGCCGTATTTTCGGGCTTACATAGCGCCATGTCGTTCCCTATAAAACCGGCGTGGCATGCGGTGGCGCTCTTGAGTCTGGCCGCATTCTCGGCAACGCAATCGATCGCCCATGGCCAGATGATGAGGCGCACACATTCCCTCCGGACGACGCTAGCCGCGCTGATTGCCGCTCCGCTGCTGCTGGCGGCGATCGCGGCCAAGGCCGAGGACGATCCGGCTCTGGTCATCTCCATCGTCACCAACCTCGCCCCGGGCGATCTTCTCAACGTCCGCACCACGCCATCGCCGATCGGCAAGACCGAAGCGCGCCTGCCCGGTGGTTCGAGCTTGAAGAACCTCGGCTGCAACGACGTCAACGGGCATCGCTGGTGCAAGGTCGAAGCGATCGACAACCCGCAAATGAGCGGATGGGCGCCGGCGCGCTATTTGAACCCGGAGAACCCGGTGGCCGTTGCGGACACCGAGGCGACCGGTGCAAGTCCCACCACAGCGGACCAGCCGCCGCCCGGCCTGACAGCGCGGCTGGACGATCCTGAAACCGCTCAGACGGCCGCCGAGATCATCGGCAAGACCGCCATCGAGGATGCCTACACAATGGCGCTCGCGGCCGACCCGTCGACCGGGGAGACAGAGGCGCCGGCGGTGAACGCGCCCGCTCCAACTGCCACCGGCGAGGTTCCGTGCGCCCGGTATATCGGCCAGCCGATGACAGGCTGCGCGGCAAGCGTTGTCCGCACAGGCGGCGACAAGGCCGACGTGACCGTAACCTGGCCCGATGGCGGCACGCGTGTCATCAGCTTTACCGCCGGTCTGCCCACCGGTTCGAACGCCCCCGGCGACTTCCGCTTCACCCGCGAGGGCAGCCTGAGCATCGTCCGTGTCGGAGTATCTGAGCGTTTCGAGATTACGGATGCGCTGGCGTTTGGGGATTAAGGTAAATCTCACTTTGAACGCTGGCGGGACAGCGCCCCCCTCTGCCCTGCCGGACATCTCCCCCACATGGGGGGGAGATCGGCAGTTCCGGCGCCTCCACCTTCCTTCGTCGTTGAAAATTGGCGAAAGCGTTCATGACGTCCAATCTCCCCCCTCGTGGGGGAGATGCCCGGCAGGGCAGAGGGGGGCGCGAAGGAACGCGGCGCTAGTTGCCATAAGAACCCGCATTTTCGGGGTTACATCCGCCAAAACTCTTCCCTATAAGGCCCTCCTAGCCTGATACCAGAATCGCGAGCACAACCGGCCGGGTCTTCCCCGTCCCGGTTTTTTGTGCAAGCCGCCCGCCGAACGGACCTATGACATGCCAAGACGCACTGACATCAAGTCGATCCTGATCATCGGGGCCGGCCCCATCGTCATCGGCCAGGCCTGCGAGTTCGACTATTCCGGCACCCAGGCCTGCAAGGCGCTGAAGGAAGAGGGTTTTAGGGTCATCCTGGTCAATTCCAATCCGGCCACCATCATGACCGACCCGGAACTGGCCGACGCCACCTACATCGAGCCGATCACGCCCGAAGTCGTCGCCAAGATCATCGCCAAGGAGCGGCCGGACGCGCTGCTGCCGACCATGGGCGGCCAGACCGCGCTCAACACCGCTTTGTCGCTGCGCCGCATGGGCGTGCTCGACCGCTACAATGTCGAGATGATCGGCGCCGACGCGCATGCCATCGACAAGGCCGAGGACCGCGCCTTGTTTCGCGAGGCGATGCAGAAGATCGGCCTGGAAACGCCAAAGTCGATGCTGGCCAACGCCACCGACGTCAAGAACACCGACCGCAAGACGCATGAGGCCGAGCGCGCCGCGCTCAAGGCCGAGAAGCCGGACAATCTCGACGCCGCGCTCGACGCGCTGGAAACCCGCTGGAACCTCGGCGAAGGCGACCGCAAGCAGCGCTACATCAGTCATGGCATGGCGATCGCCGCCCAGGCGCTCGACCATGTCGGCCTGCCCGCCATCATCCGCCCGTCCTTCACCATGGGCGGCACCGGCGGCGGCATCGCCTACAATCGCGCCGAATTCTATGAGATCGTCCAGTCCGGCCTCGACGCCTCGCCGACCACCGAAGTGCTGATCGAGGAAAGCGTGCTCGGCTGGAAGGAGTATGAGATGGAGGTTGTCCGCGACAAGGCGGACAATTGCATCATCGTCTGCTCGATCGAGAACATCGACCCGATGGGCGTGCACACCGGCGATTCAATCACCGTTGCCCCGGCGCTGACGCTGACCGACAAAGAATACCAGATGATGCGCAACGCCTCGATTGCGGTGCTCAGGGAGATCGGCGTCGAGACCGGCGGCTCCAACGTGCAGTTCGCCGTCAACCCGGCCGATGGCCGGCTGGTGGTGATCGAGATGAACCCGCGCGTCTCGCGCTCGTCGGCACTGGCTTCCAAGGCGACCGGTTTCCCGATCGCCAAGATCGCGGCCAAACTCGCCGTCGGCTACACGCTGGACGAGCTGGAGAACGACATCACCGGCGGCGCCACGCCCGCCTCGTTCGAGCCGAGCATCGATTACGTCGTCACCAAGATCCCGCGCTTTGCCTTCGAGAAATTCCCTGGCGCCGAGCCGGTGCTGACCACGTCGATGAAGTCGGTCGGCGAAGTCATGGCCATCGGCCGCACCTTTCAGGAATCGCTGCAGAAGGCTTTGCGGGGACTGGAAACCGGCCTGACGGGTTTGGACGAGATCGAGATCCCCGGCCTCGGCCACGGTGCCGCCGTCGCCAACCATGCCGACGACCGCAACGCCATCCGCGCCGCACTGGGCACGCCGACGCCCGACCGGCTGCGCATGGTGGCGCAGGCGATCCGCATGGGCACGTCGCTCGAAGACGTGCACGCCATGTGCAAGATCGACCCGTGGTTCCTCGAGCAGATCGCCGGCATCCTTGATATGGAAGCCCGCATTCGCGAGCACGGCATTCCCGAGGATGCCGTCAATCTGCGCATGCTGAAGGCGATGGGTTTTTCCGACGCCCGCCTCGCGTCGCTGACGAAGACCGACGCCGAAGTGATTCAGAAGACTCGCGAAAAGCTCGACGTTCATCCGGTTTACAAACGCATCGACACCTGTGCGGCCGAATTCGCCTCGCCCACCGCGTACATGTATTCGACCTATGAAGTGCCCTTCGCCGGCGCGCTCGCCAACGAGGCGCAGGTCTCGTCGCGCAGGAAGGTGGTCATCCTCGGCGGCGGTCCCAACCGCATCGGCCAGGGCATCGAGTTCGACTATTGTTGCTGCCATGCCGCCTTTGCGCTGCGCGACGCCGGCTTCGAAGCGATCATGATCAACTGTAACCCCGAGACCGTGTCGACCGATTACGACACGTCCGACCGGCTCTATTTCGAGCCGCTGACGGCGGAGGACGTTTTGGAGATCCTGCGCGCCGAACAGGCCTCGGGCGAACTGGTCGGCGTCATCGTCCAGTTCGGTGGCCAGACGCCGCTGAAGCTGGCCGATGCGCTGGAGAAGGCCGGCATCCCGATCCTCGGCACATCACCCGACATGATCGATCTGGCCGAGGACCGCGACCGTTTCCAGAAGCTGCTGCACAAGCTGAACCTCAGCCAGCCGAAGAACGGCATCGCCTATTCGGTCGAGCAGGCCCGCCTCGTCGCCGGCGAGCTCGGCTTCCCCCTGGTGGTGCGCCCGTCCTATGTGCTCGGCGGCCGCGCCATGCAGATCATCCATGACGAGAGCATGCTGCAATCCTATCTGCTCGACACCGTGCCCGGCCTGGTGCCGGAGGACATCAAGCAGAAATACCCCAACGACAAGACCGGCCAGATCAACACGCTGCTGGGCAAGAACCCGCTGCTGTTCGACACCTATCTCTCGGGCGCCATCGAGGTCGACGTCGATTGCCTGTGCGACGGCAAGTCGACCTTTGTGTCAGGCATTCTGGAACACATCGAGGAGGCCGGCATCCATTCCGGCGACAGTGCCTGCTCGCTGCCGGTGCACTCGCTGCCTTCGGAGCTGGTCGACGAGCTGGAGCGCCAGACGGCGGCACTCGCCCGCGCGCTCAATGTCGGCGGCCTGATGAACGTGCAGTATGCGATCAAGGACGGCACCGTCTATGTGCTGGAGGTCAACCCGCGGGCGTCACGCACCGTGCCCTTCGTCGCAAAAACCATCGGGCGTCCTATCGCGAAAATCGCCGCCCGCATCATGGCCGGCGAGAAACTGGAAGACGCCTTCGCCCATTACGGCGCCATGCCCGACCCCCGCAATCCCGGCCACATTGCGGTCAAGGAAGCCGTCTTCCCCTTCGCCCGCTTCCCCGGCGTCGACATCCTGCTCGGCCCGGAAATGCGCTCGACCGGCGAGGTCATGGGCCTCGACCGCGATTTTGCACTGGCCTTCGCCAAGAGCCAGTTAGGGGCCGGCGTCGACCTGCCGCGATCCGGCACGCTGTTCGTCTCGGTGCGCGACGAGGACAAGAAGGGCATCTTGCCGGCGGTCAAGCGCCTCGCCGGCCTCGGCTTCAAGGTGCTGGCGACCTCAGGCACGCAGCGCTTCCTCGCTGAAAACGGCGTCGACGCCCAGAAAATCAACAAGGTGCTGGAAGGCCGCCCTCACATCGAAGACGCCATCCGCAACCGCCAGGTGCAGATCGTCTTCAACACGACGGACGGCCAGAAGGCGGTGTCGGATTCGAAATCGCTGCGCCGGGCGACGCTGATGCAGAAGGTGCCGTATTACACGACGCTGTCGGGCGCGGCTGCGGTGGCGGAGGCGATTGCGGCGCTGAAGGCGGGGAGCCTGGAGGTCAGGCCGCTGCAGGAGTATTTTGCGTAGACCTTTGCGGGAAAGGTGGACCGGCGCGATAGCGCCGGAACGGGATGACTGGAAGTAACGGCTGGCATCCAGTCCGCCACTGCAGCCGAGCTACTACGGCTAACACACCGCCAATTTTCAAATCTCGAATACGTCTCTTCCATCATGGCAGGCGTAAAAGAATTCATACCCAAACATAGTCATGACGTGAAAATCGAGCCACAACACAAAATTACTCTTCTGAAAATTGTGCAATTCAACACGCTTTATTAGACTTAACCCTTCCAGGGCACCCGAGATATTTTCCGGAAATTCCTCAAAATCTCTTTCTCCCAACAATTCATAGTAATCTGAATCATTTTCATTTTTTATCAGTTCCAAGCCGCCGCTGATAAGGCAAGATCCCCGTTGGCGCAGGAAGTTAGCTATCGCATCTGAAAATTGTTCAATTCTCTCATCAAAAGATTGCTCACTTTCATTCTCGATATGATGTTCGATTAGTGTATCAATCTCAGCCCTCACCAAGTTATCAGCTAGGTTCAGAAATCCATCTTCTGCAGATTCCAATTTTTCGGGCTGAGCGATAAAAGAGAGAAATCGTAGGTGAGCGGAATCCAATTTTCCAAGAATGTCGACAAAAACCGCGTGGTTTGCCTTTACGCCGTTCGAAGCTGCGGCAAGAATATTTGACCAGGCGCTCGTAAGGACTTCATCCTCCAAATCAGAGAGAGATGCTTTCTCCATGAAGGGAATCAGCACTCTGTTCGGGATCGAGTTGGGAACCTTGCCCTCAACTGCGAGCCTTTCCTGAGCCTTTCTTGCAATTGCGATGAGCACATCCTCGCGTTGCAGCCGGATTTGATCTGCTCGCAAACCGCGCCGTTCACTAAATGGGCGAAAGATGTCAGTTATCGCATCGAGAAATTTTCCTGACGTCTCTGATGGAATTTCAGTTTTTACCTCTGCCCGTATTTCCGCTTTGGCGCCTAAACCTAAATCCAATGAAATAGGGAGCTTGCTCAAAATTCCTGCGGCCTCCAGCTAGTTGAACTTACTTAAACATAGTCATCTCTGGCAGATTTATCGAATCGCTTCTTTAGGAAACAACAGAGTTCTCCAGTAGCTTCCCCCCTCACGCCACCGCCACACACTCGATCTCGATATCGAACTCCATCGGCCAAGACGCCACCGGCACAAAGCTGCGCGCCGGCGGGTTGACGCTGAAGTACTTCGCATAGACCCGGTTGATGGCGTTGTAGAAGCCGGAATTGACGGCGTAGATGCGCACCATCACCACATTGTCCAGCGAGGTTCCCGCCGCTTCCAGGCAATGCTTCAGCGCCTTCAACGATGCCTCGGTCTGCGTTTCGATGTCGCCGCGCACCATCTCGCCGGTCACCATGTCGACAGGCGGCGTCGCCGAGATGAACACGAAGCCGTTGGCCCTGACCGCCGTCGAACACGGCAGGCCAAGCGCCCGCACCTTGTCCGACATGACCGGCACTTCGATGACTTCTTTTTTCATGGTGGTCCTCCGTTTGTTGGTCACGCTGGCGCAAAGGCCCCCTCACCCAGCCTCCGCTACGCTCGGCTGACCTCTCCCCGAGGGGAGAAGTGGCCGCGAAGCGGCCGGATGAGGGGGTCTTCTGCGACAACCCTATTGTTTCAGGGAGCTTATCCCGGCACTGGCGGAACGCCAGCGCCGATGCATGGTCCAGGGCTCAAGCCGTCGCCACGCACTCGATCTCGATATCGAACTCCATCGGCCATGACGCCACCGGAACGAAGGTCCGCGACGGCGGATTTTCGGGAAAATGCCTGGCATAGATGCGGTTGATGGCGTTGTAGAAGCCGGAATTGACGGCGTAGATGCGCACCATCACGACATTGTCCAGGGAGGTTCCGGCCGCTTCCAGGCAATGTTTCAGCGCCTTCAGCGACGCCTCGGTCTGGGTTTCGATGTCGCCCTTGACCAGTCTGCCGGTCGAGATATCGAGCGGCGGCGTGCCGGACACGAAGACCAGCCCCGCAGCTTTGGTCACCAGCGACAGCGGCAGGCCCAGCGCGCGCACGGCCGCCGACAGCACCGGGACCTCGATGATTTCCTTCTTCATGACAATCCTCCCTGGGTTTGCCGGGAGCTTATCGCGCCACCCGGCGAACGCCAGCGCCGTTCTTCCCTTTTCCCCTTGTGGGAGAAGGTGGGCCGACGCGTTAGCGCCGGGTCGGATGAGGGGTGTTCCAGCGGAGTGAGACGTCGGCGTTCCCTGGAGCACCCCTCATCCGTCGCCTTCGGCGACACATTCTCCCACAACGGGAGAAGGAAAGGCCGGCGCCTCGCTCACCCCTGCCCCGGATACGGCGTGCCATCCTTGTGTAAAAACCGTCCGTCGGAACTCGGGCTCATCATGTCGATGTCGGAGCAGGTGATGACATCGTCAGGATTGCGCGAGCCGACCTCCAGATAGAGCGTCGTCGTCGTCGACCGGTTGATCAAATGATGGCCATTGCCGCTGTTCCTGGCGAAGGTCGCGCAGTCACCGGCGCGCAGCAGCGTCTCGCCGCCGTCCTCGACCAGCGTCAGTTCGCCTTCCAGCACATAGACGAACTCGTCCTCATGGCTGTGCCAGTGGCGCTGGCTGGACCAGCCGCCGGATGGCAATGTCATCAGATTGACGCCGAAATCGGTGAGGCCGCCGGCATCGCCCAGGCGCCGGCGCGTGCGGGTGGCGCAGGGCGCATCGAAAGGTGGCGGGTAGCCCGAGCCCTTGCGGGCGGGCACAGCGGATAGGTCGATCTTGGGCATGGGTGCCTCCATGGATTGGTGCAGGCAGTCTAGTTCACGGCAGGCGGAGGCACAGAGCCACCTTACGGCACTCGGTTCACCAAGCGCGTTGAAGCTCCCGCCGTGGCGCTCTACGGCGCCCCCTCTGTCCTGCCGGACATCTCCCCCACTCGGGGGGAGATCGGCCGTCACCGCTGCCTTCGCCAATTGTCAACCTTGCAGAGAAGAAAGCCGGCGCCAAAGCTGCTGATCTCCCACCTGTGGGGGAGATGTCCGGCAGGACAGAGGGGGCGCCGTAGAGCGCTGATTTTGAATCACCCCAAAGGCACTACCGCCCTCCCCCTCAACCACAACACCCCTCGCCATACTGCAATTGCTCGTGCCAGTCCGGCCGGCCTTCGGGGGTAAAATCCATCAAATTCCACAGGATCTCGCAGGTGCCGATGGCGCGCGCGTCCTGGCCGGGTTCGGACGGCGCGAAGTCAAGCTCGGAACTCCAGAAATGCCTGACACCATCGGCATCGCGGTGGAACACCGACAGCAGCGGCAGCTGCGCACCGTCGGCGGCTTCCGCATTGTAGTCGCGCTTGAAGCTGTTGCCGGCCGACGACAGCAGCCGCATGTTGCGCCAGCCTCTATCGCGGCCGAGCGTGAGCAGATTGTCGAGCGCGGTCTTGCCGACCACTGCGAAATTGAAGCCGGCGGCTTCGAGATGGCCGATGGCGCCGTCGAACTGGTCGAGCAGGCCGGTGCAGGACGGGCACGGCTGGTCCGGCCGCGCGAGCTTCGCCGTGCCGCCGCTGGTCGCCACGTCGCGCGTTTCCTTGGGATGGCGCGGAAACATCATGCTGTAGAGGATCAGCGTGTCCTTGCCCGGCGCAAACAGTTCCGACAATTTGACCTTGGCCGGCCGGCCATCGGCGCCGAGCCCGTCGAACACGTAATCCTGAGGCACCAGCCCGCCCGGCGGCAGCGCGCGGCGCGCCACGGCGACGTCTTCCATGACCCGGCGGAGCTCGATTTCCTTCTTCAGCAGTCTTTCGCGGGCGGTGCGGTATTTCGCGGATTCGTTGGGAAAGGTGATCATGATCGGCTCCTGGTTCGTCGCACCGGCATCCTGGCGCGGTTGCTCTGCAAACCAAGGACGTTTCGCCGGGATCGGTTCCGACATTTTTGCACGCCGCCGCTGCGGAACCTGTCCCGCTTCCCCGCATTCTTCCCATCGGCTAGAGCTTGCGGGATCCGAGGAGAAGAAATGCGTGAAGCCGACGATGACGAGATCGACCTGCGCTGTCCGCAGATCGTTGCCGACAACGCCGCCAAGGGTCTGCGGCTGCGCGAAAAATTCGGCCGCGGCGGCACCGAGATCGGCGTCGCGCGGGCCACCGAACTGATGAACCGCGAAAAGCTCGCACCTTCCACCATCCGCCGCATGGTCAGCTTTTTCGCCCGTCACGAGGTCGATAAGCGCGGCAAGAACTATGGCAATGAGGCGAACCCGTCGGCCGGCACCATTGCCTGGCTGTTATGGGGCGGCGACGAAGGCCGCGCCTGGGCGCTCGAGCTGAAGCGGAAGATCGGCAACGCACCGGACATCTGAGCGGGCGTCAGAGACACCGATGCCTGGCTGAAGAAGCAAACTTGCGACGGAAGCGCCAAGAACAGGCGGGTCCCAAACCCCCGCCTGAGACCCGCCCGGGAGGGACCGACACATGCCGGCGCAGCCCACTCCGATATCTTGCCTCTCGCAGATCCCTGATCGGCCGAGCGGCGTGGATATGTGGTTAACATTTGCCTGCAGCGGCCTATGTGAAGCAGTTCACAAAGCGAACGCTTTCCCCAACGGCAGAAACCGCCTTACCCTTCCCAGGCGACAGGCGTCATGCCCAGCCGCTCGTAGAGCCGGACCGCGGCGGCGTTCTCGACCGTGTTGGTCTTCAGGTCGACATAGGCGGCACCGCGTGCACGAAAGACGGCGAAGGCGTGCCACATCAGCGCCTCGGCAATACCCTTGCCGCGCGCCTCGGGGTGGACGGCAAGGTCCTTGACGAAGGCCCGCGTCCAGCACAGCGCCGCCCCCGCCAGCCGGCCCTTGTCGTCGATGACCAGAAAACACAAAGCCGGGTCGAATTCGGCGTCACCTGAAATGCGCGGCCACCATTCGTCGAACGGACCGTCGCTGCCGTCGTCGAACACTTCGCTCAGCAGCGTATGCAAAGCGAGCGCGTCAGTGGTCGCAAAGCCGCGCATGACAAAGCCCTCAGGCCAGCGCGGTGCAACAAGCGTGTCGTCGAGGATCTTGCGCAGCCGGATGTCGTTGAGCGCCGGCGGACGCGGCTCAGGCATCGGGCTGCAGGCGGCGGCGCGAACGGTCGCGGCCAAGGCCGGTTTCTTCCAGCAGGCCCTTGCGCTTGGCGTCGTAGTAATAGCCAGTCTGATAGAGCCGGTCGGCACGCTTTTCATTGCCGTCGGAGACCAGCCAGGCGCCGCGCAGATACTTGACCGCGTATTTCAGATTGGTCTCGGCGTCGAACAGGCCGCTTGCCGGTCCGAGATAGCCCATGCCGCGCGCCGTCGCGTGCTTGATCTGCATCAGCCCCCAATGGCCGTGATTGTAGGCTTTCGGGTTGAAGGTGCTCTCGCGGTTGACGACATGACGCACCAGATCGACAGGCACCTGATAGAGCGCGGCATATTTCTCGATCAGCCGCTCGATTTCGCCGCGCGGTCCGGTGGCGGGTTCCACCGGTGGGCTGAGCGGGGCTTGTACAAGGGCGGCAGGATTCTGCGGTACGACATAGGCGACTTGTTGAACGCCCGGCATCTCGGCCGTCTTGACCGTCTGGCCAGTGAGCGGCATGGCGACCGCCGCGGTGGCATAGACGGGCGCAGCCTTGATGGAGCCGGGGCTTGTCGGGCCGGCCATCACGGCCGGCGGCGGCGGAAACTGTCCGGCGACGGGTGTCGAGCCGGCAAAGGCGGTCGGCTGCGCCAGCACCTCGCCAGGCTGTGCCGGCGCCGGCAGCGCGCCAGGCGTCGCCAGCGCGCCTAGCGTCGCCCCAGCGACAGTGTCGCCGGTCAGCGCCGCCGTCTGAACCTGGGCAAGACCGGACGGTTCCGGCAGCACGGCCACGGTTTCAGGCAGCGCAACCGTCGGTGTGTCGTCGGCAGGTGTGGCGGCCGCGGCAAGCGCCGGCGTAGCCTTGGTCTGCGATGTCGTGGTGCAGCCGCTAAGGCCGGCCGCGGCAACGAGCACGCCGATCGCGGTAATGATGATTTTCGCTGGCAAGCCGCGGAGGTCCAGTTTGTCGGGTTGTTAAGAAGTCCTTACACCAGCGCTTTTCCTGCGGCAATCAGGGCCATCAGGTGGTTTTCGGGTGGCGAGACCGGGTGCAAGCTGCGATATTGTTCCCTATCTGTACCAGACACGTACCCGTTTCTTGGCCTTTTGCGCAAAGGAGCCCGCCATGGAAAACGCAGCCGCGATCACAGCCGGTCACGCAGTGTTAGAAACAGTGATCGGCTTCATGGGCATTGCCTGGAGCGAGAAAGGGCTGATCCGCCTTTGCCTGCCCGAACGCAGCCGCGAGGCGGTGGAGCGCCGGCTGATGCGCCATGCCGGTGTTTCCGCCTCGACCGACCAGCCGCAATGGGTGGTCGAACTGATCGCCTCGATCAAGGCCTATGCCGCAGGCGAGGATGTCGATTTCTCCGGCGTGCCGGTCGATCTCGCCGGCGTCGACGATTTCCGCCTCGCCATCTATGACGCGGCGCGAAAACTGAGCTATGGCGAAACCACCACCTATGGCGAACTGGCCAAGCGCGCCGGCCATGCCGGCCTGCCACGCGAAACCGGTGCAGCGCTTGGCGCCAACCCGGTGCCGCTGGTCATCCCGTGCCACCGCATTCTTGCCGCAGGCGGCAAGATCGGCGGGTTTTCCGCGCCGGGCGGTTCTGCCACCAAGGAAAAGATGCTGGCGATGGAAGGCGTGCGCGTCGGCCCCCCGCCGCCGGCACAGGTATCGTTCGGATTCTGAGGCCGGCACGTAAGCCCGACCCTGTTTCGGGATAACGCCTGGAAAACTCTAGTCCGGGAGAAGTCGCCGGCGGAAACGCCGCTCCGAATCCACCCGCTTGCAGATGTAGACCGGGCAGGATTTCGTGTCGGCGCTCGGCACATAGGCGCGCTTCCTGACCTCGCCCATGGTGCAGAATTGCTCGCTTTGCACATAGCGGTCGTAGAGTGGCAGCCCCGGCACGCGCGTCGACTGATAACGCAGAATGACCGCGCCTTGCCTGGCGATCGTCGCCTGCACCTTGCCGCAGCTCATATGGGTCGGGTCATAGCGCGAGATCGCCTGCGCCTCGGCGGCGACCAGCGTCAGGCAGGCGGCAAGCAGAATGGTTTTCATGGTCTTCTCCCAAAACCGGACCAACGCCAGACGGCGGTACGATCTTCCCAATTTTGCAACGCTTTCACGCGATTGGGGCGGCCGTTGGGCGGTGCCGCGGTGACGGGTTTTTCCGCACCATCTTGTTTTTGGTGCAAAACCAGACTATATGCGTCCCATTGATATTTCGGCCGATCGATCCGGGCCTCGCGATCTTCGCGTTTGCTGACGTCTATCTCCAAAATCTCGATGCACACCGGCTGGACTTCGGTTCGGTCAAACTAAAGCAAATGTTGAAGGACTATCTAAATGGCAACTGGTACGGTCAAGTGGTTTAACTCCACCAAGGGCTTCGGCTTCATCCAGCCTGACAATGGCGGCGCGGACGTTTTCGTTCACATCTCCGCTGTCGAGCGCGCTGGGCTGTCGACCCTGGTCGAAGGCCAGAAGATCAACTTCGAGATCGAGCAGGACCGCCGCACTGGCAAGTCGTCCGCTGGTTCTCTGAGCAAGGCGGCCTGATTTTGCGAATGGCGCGCGCCGGGCGACAGCTCGGGGCGCGCGGCAAGTCACGGATGTACTGACGGTCGCGCGAGAAGCGTACCGGAGCGAAAAGACCCGACAAGCTGGATCAGCAGATAGCTGCCAGCCCGGACCAACGCTCCCGATCAGGCTACCGGAAATGGGAAGGCGGGATTTATCCCGCCTTTTTATTTGTCTGGATTTCAGCGTCCTTCTCCCCGTCACTATACGGGGAGAAGTGCCCGGCAGGGCGATGAGGGGCAGCTCGACGCTTCAAGACTGCTCATCACCAGACCAATTTGCTGAAAAGGCTAGCGCCGCCCCTCATCTGGCTGCCGCCATCTTCTCCCCGTGAACGGGGAGAAGGACGCTCGTCGAGGCCTTCGCTAATCGCCGACGTTGCTAAGGCAGCCATTCCATCGGCACATGCCCTGGATCCGCCTCGACCCGCTTCAGCCAGGCCGCCACCGCCGGGTAGGCGTCGAGCTGGAAGCCGCCTTGCTCCGCCGTATGCGTATAGGCATAGAGTGCGATGTCGGCGACGCTCAGCGCGTCACCCGCGAAGAACGCGCTGCCTTGCAGATGCTTGTCCATCACCCCGAGCGCCTTGTTGCCGCGCTCCAGCGTCACCGCCAGCCGCTCCGGCGTCGCATCCTTGGCGCGTTCAGGAAAGGTCAGTAGCGCCTTGCGCACCGCTATGTAGGGCTCGTGGCTGTACTGCTCGAAGAACAGCCACTGATAGGCCAGCCCCCGCTCATATCTGTCGGTCGGCAGGAAACGCGTGGCTTCGGCGAGATAGAGCAGGATGGCGTTGGATTCGGCCAGCCGCCGGCCATCGTCGAGTTCGAGCAGCGGCACCATGGCATTGGGGTTCTTGGCGACATAGTCGGCCTTGCGCGTCTCACCGGTGTGCGAACTCACCTCGACGTTGGTGAAGGCGATGCCGAGCTTGGCCATCAACAGGCGCGGCTTGTAGCAATTGCCGCTGTCGATCATCCCGTAAAGTATGGTCATTGCCGCTCCCTTCGGGCTGCGCTCCCTGGCTGGGCAATTATCGCGACGGGAACGGCGTCAACCAGTGATTTGTTTTGGCGTGTCCATCAGCGGCGCTGATGCAAGGGGATGACCTTGTTGTCGGTGCCGAGCAGCGTGTCGATGCGCAGCGGTTCTTCGTTGAAGATCGTGCCGGCAAGCGCCGGCCGTGCCAGCAGGAACCCCTGCAGCAGGTCGACACCACCCTCCAGCGCAACGCGAAGGTGCACGGACTGCTCGATCCCCTCGACCAGCACCTTGGCGCCGCGATCATGCAGCATGGAGACGAGCGGCCGAAAAAACCGCTCGGCCGCGGCATGGCGGCAGAATTCCGCAAACCAGGCGCCGTCGATCTTGACGATGTCGGGCTGCAGAAGGCTTATCCGCTCTTCGGTCGAGTGGCCGGTGCCAAAGTCGTCGATGGCGATGCGGAAGCCGTCACGCCGCATCTCCCGCACCAGGCTAATGAGCACCTTGTCATCGGCCGCCTGCTCGGTGATCTCGCAGACCAGCATCGCCGGATGCAGGCCGAGCTCGCCGAGATGCCTGGTCATCAGCCGGATTTCGGCCAGCGCCCGTCCGTGATGATCGTTGATCAGCGGGTTGTAGTTGAAGAACAGATTAAGTCCGTCGACGCCGATATTGCGGAAATTCCTCAGATGCAGCATCCGGCACATGGTCTCGACGAGCAGGCGATCCTCTACTGGCACGCCGTCGAAAAACACTGGTGGCGCAACCGGCCTGCCGGCGCGGTGCGGCTCGACCAGCGCCTCGATCGCGACCGCCGTCAATGTCCTGCTGCGCGGCATGAAGATCGGCTGATAGGCGCTCTTCAGCCGGAATTCGCCATAGATGCCGTATTCGATCCCGATCTCGTCGGCAAAGATCGCCTCGCCGGCATTGCGCCGCCTGTCGCCTGGTCGGATCATGGCGCCTTCCTGCGCCCGAATGCTTTCGCCGGGCGTGCCGACGGCGCCGCGGTTGGGCTGGAAGTCCCCGCATCGGCTGCCGCGGCCGATGGCTGCGTGTCCTTGCCGAATGTACGAAAACTGGTCGGCGCCAATTCCGGTCGCGCCATCACGAAGCCCTGCACCATGGAGGCTCCCGACTTTTCGGCCAGCTCAAGCTGCCAGCTTTCCTCGATGCCCTCGAACACGGTGCGAATGCCTTGCTGTTCGAAGCTCGTCACCATGGCGGTCAGCAGGGCAAAGCCGGCACCGGACTCCATCAGCTGCGTGATCCAGTGCGCATCGAACTTGACGATATCAGGCTTGAGTTCCTTGATGCGGTTGATGTCGGACTCGTCGGCGCCGTAATCGTCGACGGCGATGCGAAATCCATTGGCCTTTAGCGCCGCGACGAAACTGTGCAGGGTTTCCTGCGATGCCGATTTCTGCTCTGTCACTTCGCAGACGACGCGGCGTGGATCGATGCTGGCCTCCTGCAGCACCAGCCGCATGTCGCGCAGCGCATGGTCGGAGATGGCGCGATCGGTGAACACCGATGGGTCGAAATTGATGAAGATGGACGCCTCTTCCGGCAAGCAGGCGCCGGCATTGAGAAGGTGAAGTGTCCGCGTCAGCGCCTCGATATGCAGGCGGTCGCCCGCCGGACAGTTGTTGAAAAAACTCATCGGCGATTGCGGCTCGCCGTCGCGAAACGGCCGGATAAGCCCCTCGAACGCGACGGCCGACAGCTTGCCACCCCTGAAGGCGAAGATCGGCTGGAAGGCGCTCTGCAGCGTATAGATGCCCCAGACACCGGTGGAGGTGCCGTCATTCTGGCGAATGATGTGGTGGGCAAGCCCGATGCTGCTCGACACGGTTCCTCGCTCCGCAAGATTGGCGGAATTGGACCGCGATCCTGCCATGCAAAGGGTCTACCCCTCGTTAATGAATTTTGTGTTGCCGAGGATTTGAGCCCTGGCTCACCCGACAATGCTTGCGCTTGGCTAAATGATGCGACATGAGAAGCGCCGCGGCCGCTGTTGGCCGCGCCGATCCTGTCTGGAGACACCTGGTCATGGCCTTTCTTGCCGACGCCCTTTCCCGCGTAAAGCCTTCCGCGACCATCGCGGTGACGCAGAAAGCGCGCGAGCTGAAAAACGCCGGTCGTGACATTATCGGCCTGGGCGCCGGCGAGCCGGATTTCGACACGCCCGACAACATCAAGAATGCCGCGATCGAAGCCATCCGCCGTGGCGAGACCAAATATCCGCCGGTTTCAGGCATCGCGCCGCTGCGCGAAGCGATCGCGAAAAAGTTCAAGCGCGAGAACAATCTCGACTACAGACCGGAGCAGACCATTGTCGGGACCGGCGGCAAGCAGATCCTGTTCAACGCCTTCATGGCGACGCTGAACCCCGGTGACGAGGTCATCATCCCGCGTCCCTACTGGGTCAGCTATCCCGAAATGGTGGCGATCTGCGGCGGCACCTCGGCCTTTGCCGACACCTCGATCGACAACGGTTTCAAGCTGACGGCGGCAGTGCTGGAAAAGGCGATCACGCCAAAGACCAAATGGCTGCTGATGAACTCGCCGTCTAACCCGTCGGGCGCTGCCTACACGGAAGCCGAACTCAGGGCGCTGGCCGACGTGCTGTTGAAGCATCCGCATGTCTGGGTGCTGACCGACGACATGTACGAGCACCTGACCTATGGCGACTTCGTCTTCAAAACCATCGCCGAGGTCGAGCCGAAACTCTACGAGCGTACGCTGACCATGAACGGCGTGTCGAAGGCCTATGCCATGACCGGTTGGCGCATCGGCTATGCGGCCGGGCCGGTGGCGCTGATCAAGGCGATGGACATGATCCAGGGCCAGCAGACCTCCGGCGCCTGCACCATCGCCCAATGGGCCTCGGTCGAGGCGCTGAACGGCCCGCAGGATTTCATCGCCAAGAACAAGGCTATCTTCCAAGGCCGGCGCGACCTCGTCGTCTCGATGCTCAACCAGGCGCGCGGCATTTCTTGCCCGTCGCCGGAGGGCGCCTTCTACGTCTATCCATCCTGCGCCCAGCTGATCGGCAAGAAGACGAAAGCCGGCAAGGTGATCGACACCGACGAAACCTTTTGCTCGGAGCTGCTCGAGGCCGAGGGCGTAGCGGTCGTGTTCGGTTCGGCCTTCGGCCTCGGCCCGAACTTCCGCATCTCCTACGCCACCTCGGAGACGTTGCTCGAGGAAGCCTGCACCCGCATCCAGCGCTTTACCGCATCGCTGACCTGATCGGCACATCGACGAGATCATGAAAAACCCGGCCGCGCGGCCGGGTTTTTCATGTCGGCCCAACAGAGCCTTTGTGGCCTAGACGCCGTACTGCTCGTCGGTGACCTGCTCCATCCAGTCGGCATGTGAGCCTTCGAGCGCTTCCTGCATCGCCATATGCGTCATCGCCGATTTCGGGCCGGCGCCATGCCAGTGCTTTTCGCCTGGTTCAAACGAGACGACGTCGCCAGCCTTGATCTCCTGGATCGGCCCACCCCAGCTCTGCGCGCGGCCGGCGCCCGCGGTGACATACAGCGTCTGGCCAAGCGGATGCGTGTGCCAGTGGGTGCGTGCGCCGGGCTCGAAGCTGACCATTGTGGCGCGTAGCCGCGCCGGCGCCTCTTTCTCGATGACCGGCGTCTGCAGCACACGGCCGGTAAAGTACTTTTCCGGCGCGATGATGGTCGCGACGCTGCCGCAGGCAATGATCTTCATGACAGGCAATCCTCAAGTTTGGTCGGCTGATGGCGGCCAACGGAACCCGCCTGCTCCTCTCTTTCGGGCGCTCAACAGTTTCGTCCGATATCCGGCGCGGTGCAATCGCCTGAGACGGAAAAGCAGGGATCCTATTTTCCTTGCCCTGCCGGCTAACCCGTGGGACGATGTCCCTGGGCAGGTGGCAAACGAAAAAACCCCGCCCGCGACGGTCGACAGGCCGGCCGCCGCTCCCAGGGAAACGCCTGAGTGGAGGTCAGTCATGGGTACTCGCGCCGGAGGACGACGCACGGGACCGAAATGCATTGCCATCGTCGGTCCCTTTGCAAGCGGTAAGACAACACTTCTCGAAGCCATACTCGCCCGTACGGGCGCCATTCCCCGCCAAAACCCCGTTTCATCGGGAAACACCGTTTCCGATCATTCGCCCGAGGCGCGCGCCCACGCCATGAGCGTCGAGGCGACCGTCGCCACCACCGAATTCATGGGCGAGCAGATCACCTTCGTCGATTGTCCCGGCTCGATCGAATTCTCCTTCGAGGCCGAGCCGGTGCTGGCCGCTTGCGACCTCGCTGTGGTCGTCGCCGAAGCCGACGAGAAGAAGATCCCCGCTTTGCAGCTGATCATGCGCAAGCTCGACGATCTCGGCGTGCCGCGCATCCTGTTCCTGAACAAGGTCGACAAGGCAATTGCCGGTGTGCGCGACACGCTGAAAATGCTGCAGCCGGCGAGCTCAGTGCCGCTGCTGCTGCGCCAGATTCCACTGCGCAAGGATGGCGTCGTCATCGGCTCGATCGATCTCGCGCTGGAGCGCGCCTACATCTATCGCGAATACGCCGAAAGCGAAGTCGCCCAGATTCCAGGCGACGACAAGGCGCGCGAACTGGAAGCGCGCTTCTCCATGCTGGAAACGCTCGCAGACCATGACGACCAGTTGATGGAGCAGTTGCTGGAAGAGATCGAGCCGCCCAAGGACGAGATTTTCGACGACCTCTCCGCCGACCTGCGCGCCGGCATTGTGACGCCGGTGCTGATCGGCACCGCCGAAAAGGGCAATGGCGTGCTGCGCCTCTTGAAGGCAATCCGCCATGATGCGCCCGATGTCGAAGCGACCCGCAAGCGCCTCGGCGCGCCCGACGGCAACGCGGCCGTGGTCCAGGTGATGAAGACCATTCACACGGCGCATGGCGGCAAGCTGTCGGTGTCGCGCGTCCTGTCGGGCCAGCTTGCCGATGCCTCGGAGCTCTACCTCTCGAACGGCGAGACGGCAAAAGTCTCCGGCATCTACAGAATGCTGGGCAAGGACCAGTCGAAACTGACCTCCGCCAAAGCAGGCGACACCGTCGCGCTCGGCAAGCTTGACGACGTCAAGACAGGCCAGACGCTGAGCTCGGCCAAAGGTGGCATCAAGCCGCTTGTCGCCCTGGCGCCGCCGCAACCGGTCTTCGCCTTCGCGCTGCGTCCGAAGGAACGCAAGGACGAGGTCAAGATGTCGGCGGCCATCCAGCGCCTTGCCGAGGAGGATCCCTCGCTCAGCCTGCGCCACAACCAGGATTCGGCTGAAACCGTGCTGTCGGGGCATGGCGAGATGCATCTGCGCGTCGTGCGCGAGCGGCTGGAGGGCAAGAACCAGATCCCGGTCGAGGGCCACGCTCCGGCGGTCCCCTACCGCGAGACGATCCGCAAGTCCGTCCAGCAGCGCGGCCGCCACAAGAAGCAGTCGGGCGGCCACGGCCAGTTCGGCGACGTAGTGATCGAGATCAAGCCGCTGCCGCGCGGCTCCGGTTTCCAGTTCTCAGACACCATCACCGGCGGCGTTGTGCCGAAAACCTATATCCAGTCGGTCGAGACCGGCGTGCGCGACTATCTGAAATCCGGCCCGCTTGGCTTTGCGGTGGTCGATGTCGCCGTCAACCTTTCCGATGGCTCCTACCATGCCGTCGATTCCTCCGACATGGCCTTCCAGATGGCAGCCAAGCTGGCGATGAAGGAAGGCATGGCTGCCTGCTCGCCGGTGCTGCTTGAACCGGTGATGAAGGTCGAGATCGTCACACCGTCCGACGCCACCTCGAAGATCATTGCGCTGATCCCGCAGCGGCGTGGTCAGATCCTCGGCTACGACGCTCGGCCCGATTGGCCGGGATGGGATGTCGTCGAGGCGACCATGCCGCAGGCGGAGATCGGCGACCTGATCATCGAATTGCGCTCGGCGACCGCAGGCGTTGCCACCTATCGCAGCGTCTTCGATCACATGGCCGAGCTGACCGGGCGTCTCGCCGACGAGGCGATGAACTCCAACGGCAAAGCTGCCTGAAGCGGGCGCTTGCGGTGGCGGCTTGTCTTCGCCATCAGCACCGACATGAAAACGGCGCCCGGATAATCCGGACGCCGTTTTGCGGACCGTCTTCGTGGGAGGTAAAAACGGCAGGTCCGCCGCACGATGTCCGCCGTGTTGGCCGGCAGAGAAAAGGTTCGGACGCGGTAGCCGCCTGAGCCCGGGTCGTTCGAGTGATGCCCCCATCTCCCGAACGAACCACACCGCGTCCTATGATCTACTTAATCCATAGAGTGCGTCCGCGACATGTTACCTGGGGTTACATGTCACTGTTACGCGGCAATGCTGATCAATTTTCGGCCGGCCCGAGCAGGGTTCGGGCAACAAAAAAGCCGGATCAATAAAGATCCGGCTGAGTTTGATTGGAAGTGCCTGTTAAGGCTAACCTCCAGAGGGGAACACTCGCGGGCGCTAATGGGAGGAGAACGCGCCCAGGAGATGAACTATATATGTGCTCATCATGCCCAAGAAACAAGCATCTATTTTGCAACACACGCATGCAAAAAGACGCAGTCTGTGGTCCAACCCATTTTCGGACCCGATAGGACCAGAAAAACCCGCCGAAATGGGCGCGCCCGGCACCAAAGCCATTGCGGAACCGCCGATCTGAACCGATTCTGTTGCCGAAATTCGCAAAACGCCGAATGACGCTGAATCGGGCAGCCGGCGTTTATTTTTACGGCACCAGGCCGTGAACCGGCAGGGGAGACCTCAATGCGAACACCTCAGGCAATCGCCGGCAGCGCGCTGTTCTTCATCGCCGCACCATGCGTCGTCGCGGGACTGGTGCCCTGGCTGCTGACGGATCGCTATGGTCTGCCATTGTCGAGCATGCCCGGCTTTGTCGCGGTCGGCACGATCCTCATTGTCGCGGCCGTAGCCTTGCTGCTGCATTCCTTCGCCCGCTTTGCCCTCGAAGGCCTGGGCACCCCGGCTCCAGTGGCGCCAACCGAAAGACTGGTCGTCGGCGGCATCTACCGCCATGTCCGCAACCCGATGTATGTCGCCGTGCTGTCGATCATCCTTGGCCAGGCGCTGCTGTTTTCGAGCGGGACGGTTGTGGTCTACGCAGCCATCGCCGCCACTGCGATGGGCTCTTTCGTCAGGCTCTACGAGGAGCCGACCCTGGCCCGCCACTACGGCGCCGAATACGAAACCTACCGCCGCAACGTACCCGGCTGGCTGCCGCGGCTGACGCCGTGGCGGGGAGGCAACTGATGCCATGATCAAGACGAAGGCGGCGCCAGGCTCGCGTCATTGAACCTGGCTTCCCGGCTTTACATCGTTGGGTTAGTCCCGCTTCGACCCAGCTCTGGATGAAACACCATCGCGGTTCGGATACCCAGACCGATGAAGATCAAGAGCACGACCAACTGTGTGACCAGAAATGGCGGTTCTGACTGTGTCGGCGCCAGCGGCTGAAGAAACGGCAGCTTCTGAACTGCCTGCACCACGCCGACAAAGACGTTCAGGTAAAGCGCGGCAATCGCGCAGCTTGTATAGATCCAACGCCAAGCCCCAGCCAGCCTGAAGACGTACAGTGCGATCACGGCGAGACCGAGCAACACCAGCGAAATCCCGCCGACAATGCGCGGCGGATCGATCCCCAGGGGCGGCAACGGAAACCCCGTGACGCTCGTCAGGATGGTTGCGGCAAGAAACAGCATCGTCCACCTGCCGAACGTTTTTCCTGTCAACAATCCGGCGAGCGCAACGACGCCTGCTGCGATGCCGATCAGGCTGAGGACGACGTGGATCGTGACGAATGCAGCCGTTGGAATTCCCCAGGTCATGGCACTCTCCGCTAATTGATCGGGTGTCGGTTTATTTCGTCCAGGAATGCAATGGAATGCCGTATTCGCAACATCCGCGCGCACACTAGCACGAGAATTGCCAAAGTCGCGGAGAGCACAATAGCGACATTGCTTATCGACAACAGCCATGCGCCGGTTGCCGCGCCGACGAACATCAAGCTGCTGGCCAGAGGCACTCCATGAAGAGGGCTCTCAGGCTTTGCGCGACGGCAGGCCTGCCGATCCCGATCGGGGTGATTTAGAAAGACCAGCTTCGTGCCTTGGCGATGATGAAATCGCGAAACACATGCAGCTTCGCCTGGTTCTTCATTGCGTCCGGATAAGCGAAATAGGTGTCGAAGGACGGCACTTCGGTCTCCGGCAACAACTGCACCAGCCCTGACTCCTTGTTGATCACATAGTCTGGCAGCATGGCAATGCCGGCGCCGCCCTGCACGGCGCGCTTGATCGACAGGATGTCGTTGATCTGCAGCGTCGGCACCCTTTGCCCGCCCTCGAAATCGCCGACCGTTTCAAGCCAGTTCAGCTCCGACAGATGCGAGGGCACCGGCACGCCGAAGGTGACGATGCGATGGTTTTTCAGCTCGGCCACCGAAGCCGGCTTGCCGTGTTTGTTGACATAGGCCGGCGAGGCATACAGGTGAAAATGCACGGTGAACAGGCGGCGCTGGATCAGGTCCGGCTGCTGCGGCTGGCGCAGCCTGATCGCGCAATCCGCCTGGCGCATCGTCAGGTCGAGTTCCTCATTGGCCAGGATCAGTTGCAGGCTGATCTCCGGATAGAGTTCGATGAATTCCTGGACTCGCTCGGTCAGCCAGCCGGCGCCCAGGCCCACCGTCGTCGTCACTCGGAGCACGCCGGAAGGCCGGTCCTTGGCCTCGGTCAGCCGCGACTTGATCGTCTCCAGCTTCATCAGCACGTCATGCGCCGTGCGAAACAGCATCTCGCCTTGCTCGGTCAGCACCAGACCGCGGGCGTGGCGATTGAACAGCGGCACGCCGACATCATGTTCGAGCGCGCTGACCTGGCGTGAGATCGCCGACTGCGACAGATGCAGGGTCTCGGCGGCATGGGTAAAGGACCCAGCTTCCGCCGCAGCGTGAAACACGCGTAGCTTGTCCCAGTCCAACGCCATGATACCCCTCGTTCTGTTCTTTGGCGTCTGAATGAAAAATCAGGCTTTTGAACGGCTTGTCCCGCCGCTTTGATAAACTTATTCCGCCGCTTCGCGATGAACCTCGATGCCGGCCAGATACTTTTCCGCCTCGAGGGCCGCCATACAGCCGAGCCCCGCCGCCGTCACCGCCTGGCGGTAGATGTCGTCGGTGACGTCGCCGGCGGCGAACACGCCGGGAACGTCGGTGCGGGTCGAATCCGGCGCCGTCCACAGATAGCCGTTGGGCTTCTGCTTCAGCTTGCCGGCGAACAGTTCGACCGCCGGCGCATGGCCGATCGCCACGAACACGCCGTCGACCTTCAGATGCGTTTCCTCGCCGGTCACAGCGTTGCGCAGCTTCAGCCCTTCCACCGAAGGCGGCAGCGGTTTCATACCGGGCCGGCCGGTGATCTCGTCGACGATCGTGTCCCAGATGACGCGGACGTTTTCCTTCTTGAACAGCCGCTCGCGCAGGATGCGCTCGGCACGGAAGTCGTTGCGCCGGTGAATGACCGTCACGCTCTTGGCGAGGTTGGAGAGATAGAGCGCTTCCTCGACCGCCGAATTGCCGCCGCCGATCACCGCTACATCCTTGCCGCGATAGAAGAAGCCGTCGCAGGTTGCGCAGGCCGACACTCCAAATCCCATGAAGGTCTGTTCGGTCGGTATGCCCAGCCATTTCGCCTGCGCGCCGGTGGCGATGATCAGCGCATCGGCGGTGTAGGTGGTGCCGGAATCGCCCTTGGCGCGGAACGGCCGCACATTGAGATCGACCTCGGTGATGATGTCGTTGATGATGTCGGTGCCGACATGCTCGGCCTGCTTGAGCATCTGTTCCATCAGCCACGGACCCTGGATCGGATCGGCGAAGCCGGGATAATTTTCGACATCGGTGGTGATCATCAGCTGACCGCCCTGCTGCAGGCCGGCGACCAGCATCGGCTTCAGCATGGCGCGGGCAGCGTAGACCGCCGCCGTATAGCCGGCGGGGCCGGAACCGATGATAAGAACAGGCGCGTGCTTGGTGGTCATCTAGAGCCTCTGCGGAGAGCAGCCAGCGATTGTGGCATGGAAACTGATATCGCGCGTAATGTAAGTGCTGCCCGCCACGCCAGCAAGGCGAGTCGGCGCTCGTCCCCGGAAAGCTTCCATTGTGGGGATGGAATGGACAGTGAACTCGTTTAATTACAAAATCACGAAAGATTCTTTCGCGCCGCACGAAAGCCGCCCATGCCGCTCAAAGCCGACCTCGACGCCATCGACTGGAAGATCCTGCGCGAACTCCAGGGCGACGGGCGCATGACCAATGTCGAACTGTCGAGCCGGGTCGGCATATCGGCGCCGCCTTGCCTGCGCCGCGTCAGGCGGTTGGAGGAAACCGGCATCATCCGCGGCTATCGCGCTTTGCTCAATGCACCGGCGCTCGGCTTGGACGTTGTCGCCTTCTGCCTGATCGGCCTGCACCACCAGGCCGATGCCGAACTGAAAACCTTCGCCGAGCGCACGCGCGGCTGGCCGATCGTGCGCGATGCCTGGATGGTATCGGGCGAATCCGATTTCTTGCTGCATTGCGTGGCGAGCGACCTCGGCACCTTCCAGACCTTCGTCATCGAGCAACTGGCCTCGGCGCCGAATGTCGACACCGTGCGCACCGCGCTCACCATCCGCCGCGTCAAGGACGAAGGACTGGTGGCGTTCTAAGCCACGCCCAGCCCGACAACTACGTCGCACAGTCTGCGGTAATCATTGCCCGTCATCAGCTTGCGCGTCGAAAAACTGCCGTCCGGGGCCTTTTTGTTGAACCTGCCGCCGACCAGCCAACCTTCCACCAGCCCAGCCCTTCGACCGGCTTCCATGTCGTCAGCCTTGTCGCCGACGATGATCGATCGACCAACATCCACGCCCAGCAGATCACGAGCACGCAAAATCATACCCGGATTTGGCTTGCGCATCGGATGATCACCTATCGCAAGTTCACCCGTGCCGCTCGAATGGTAGGCACAGGCAAGCACCATATCGATGTGGCATTGCTCGGCTTCGAGAAGTGCCAGCAGTCTGGCATTCACGGCGGCGAATTCCGGCCAGCCGAAATAGCCGCGCGCAATGCCCGACTGGTTCGAGACGATAATCGCGGGAAGGCCGACAAGATTGGCCGTTCGGATCACCGGCAACATTTCCGGCCGCAGCACCATATCAGCGGGATCGTCGGGATAACCGGTGTCGACATTGATGGTGCCGTCGCGGTCGAGGAACAGCGCCGGAGCGTTAGCTGGAAAAACATGCGAACCGATCCGCTCGACCCACAGCCCTGGCTCTTCCAGCGGATAGGGTTCAGGCTTCACGGGCGGCGTCCCGTCAGCCATTGCTCAGGCGCGCTTCGACCACCTCGCACAGATGATGGTAGAGGCACAGATGCCCTTGCTGAATGATCGGCGTCGAGGTCGAGGGCACGTTGAGCAGGATGTCCGAGAGCGGCTTCAGCTTGCCGCCGGTGTCGCCGGTCAGGCTGATCACCGTCATGTCCATCATCCGCGCCTGTTCGGCGGCGGCGAGGATGCTCGGCGAATTGCCGCTGGTCGAAATCGCCAGCAGCACGCCGCCGGCCGAACCATGCGCCTCGACCTGGCGCGAAAACACGGTGTCGAAGCCGTAATCATTGCCCCAGGCGGTCAGCACCGCGGCATTGGCCGGCAGTGCGATGACATTGTAGGCCTTGCGCTCCTTCAGGAAGCGGCCGACCAGTTCGCCGGCAATGTGGATGGCGTCGCTGGCTGAACCGCCATTGCCAGCGATCAGCAGCGCCTTGCCTGAGGAAAGAGCCGCGACGACCGACGTCACCGCCCGCTCCATCTCAGCCGTGAGGTCGCGCTCGACCATTGCATTGATCGCGCCCGCCGAGCGGACCAGGTAGTCATTTAGCTCAGACATGAAAACCTCAGTTGGTAGTGCTGCCGGCGCGCAATTTGCCGATGGTGCCGGTCGTGCTTTTGCCGGCGACGAGATCGACGAGTACAACGCGCCCGCCCGCCTTCTGCACCACGTCGGCGCCGACCACGGTTTCGACCGTATAATCGGCGCCCTTGACCAATATGTCGGGCAGCAACGCTTCGATCAGGGCCAGCGGCGTGTCTTCCTCGAACACAACGACCGCATCGACCGAGGCAAGTGCTGCCAGCACGCAGGCGCGGTCATGCTGGTCGTTGACCGGACGCCCGGCACCCTTCAGCCGGCGCACCGAGGCGTCGCTGTTGAGGCCGAGAACCAGCCGGTCGCACTGGCTGCGCGCGGCGTGCAAAAGGCTGACATGGCCGGCATGCAGGATGTCGAAGCAGCCATTGGTGAAGCCGACGCTCAGGCCCTCCTCCTTCCACGCCGCCACCATCCGCGCGGCTGCTGTGGCATCGAGGATCGCATCCTTGTGAGCGGTCGGTCCGTGCGAGCGAAACAGCGCGCCGGTCAATTCCTCGACCGTCAGCCGGGCAGTGCCGCGCTTGCCCACCACCACGCCGCCGGCGGCGTTGGCGATGGAGGCCGCCATGACGCGGTCGGCGCCGGCGGCAAGCGCCAGCGCAAACGTAGCGATCACCGTGTCGCCGGCGCCCGAGACGTCAAACACTTCGCGCGCCTGCGTGGAAATATGGCGGGCATCGTTGGGGCCAACGACGCTCATGCCTTTCTCGCTGCGCGTCGCGACGACGAAATCAAAGCCGTGGGCCGAGATCAACGCGCGCGCGGCCGCCACGATCTCCTCGTCGGCAAACACAGCGCGGCCGACGGCCTCGCCCAGTTCCTTGCGGTTGGGCGTGATCGCGGTTGCTCCGGCATAACGCGCATAGTCGCGCCCCTTTGGGTCGACCAGCGCCGGCTTTCCCGCCTCGCGGCAGATCGAGATCAGCTCGCCAGCAACGCCGTCGAGCAATATGCCCTTGCCGTAGTCGGACAGGATGACGATGTCGGCCTGTTTGAGCGCTGAGCGGAAATGCCGGATCAGCGTCGCCCGCTCCGCGTCGCCGAGCGGCCTGATTTCCTCTTCGTCGAAGCGCAGCACCTGCTGGTTGAGGGCGCTGAAGCGGCTCTTCGACGAGGTCATGCGGTTGCCATCCTGCGCCAGACCGCTTGTGTCGACGCCCAACTCCCCCAGCATGCGCACCAGAGTGTTTCCGGCTGTGTCGGCGCCGATTGCCGACACCGGTATGGCGGCAGCGCCAAGCGAAACGATGTTGGCGATGACGTTGCCGGCACCGCCCATCGCCGACGTTTCGCCGCGCCCGTGCAGGACCGGGATCGGCGCCTCCGGCGAAATCCGCTCGATGACGCCGTTGACGAAACGATCGAGGATGAAATCGCCGACCACCAGCACGGTAGCACTGCCGAACCGCGCAATGGCGCGGTGCAAGGGTTCGGAAGAAGGCGGATTGTGCTTGATCATGTCATCTGCAACGCGCGGGAAAAGGACTCGGCGAAGCCGATATACCGCAATTCCGAGCAGCGCAACGGCAGGACACGGCCAGAACAGCTCAACCGGTCAAGCCTTCTGCAAGGCGACATGCACGCCCAGTCCGACCAGAACCGTGCCGCCCGCGCGCTGCATCAGCCGCTGCGCACGGCTCGAGCGCCGCAGCCTGCCGATCACGGCACCTGCCAGGAACACGCACATGACATCGGCCGAGGAAAACATCAGATTGACGATGGTGCCCAGCACGACGAACTGCAGCCAGACCGGGAACGTCGCCGACGCATCGATGAATTGCGGCAGGAACGCCATGAAGAAGATCGCCGTCTTGGGATTGAGCACCTCGACGGTAATGCTCTCGAAAAACGCCCGGCGGGCCGATTTCGGCTCGATGCCGGGCAGAACCGCGTCGCCTTGTGCCTTGGCGCGAAACAGCGAGACGCCGAGCCAGATCAGGTACAGCGCGCCGACCAGCTTGACCGCCATGTAGAGCGTCGGCACCGCGTGAAAGAGCACTGACAGCCCCGTCGCGGCGGCGATGACATGCACATAGCCGCCAAGATGAATACCCAACGCCGCCGTCAGGCCAGACCAGCGGCCGCGCGCCATGGTCTGCGCGGCGGCATAGAGCATGGCCGGACCGGGAATATAGGCGAAAATCGCCGTGGTGGCGAAAAAGGCAATCAGCAATTCGGTCGACGGCATTGTCTTGCTCCTGTCGCGCGTCCCGACGGGTCGGCCCGTGCCGACTGAAGCGGGAGATTTGCGGCGCCACTGTGACTGGCCCGCGCACCCTTCTCAATAGCCTGCTTTATCGACAGGCCAGCCAGCCTCCCCTATAAGGGCCGGAATCGGCAAGGCAAACCAGAGGCCATCATGATCATCGTCACGGGCGGCGCCGGCATGATCGGCTCCAACATCGTCGCCGCTCTCAACGCCGAAGGCCATAGCGACATCCTCGTCGTCGACGACCTCACCAACGGCCACAAGATCACCAATCTCGCCGACCTTGAGATCGCCGATTATCTCGACAAGGACGAATTCCTGACACAGCTCGAAGCAGGCGCGCTTGGCCGTATCGAGGCGGTGTTCCATCAGGGTGCCTGCTCGACCACCACCGAGTGGAACGGCAAGTTCATGATGGAGGTGAATTACGCCTATTCGAAACGTCTGCTGCATGCCTGCCAGTCGTTGCGCGTGCCGTTTCTCTATGCCTCCTCGGCTTCGGTCTATGGCGGCGGCGCCGAGTTTCGCGAAGAGCCGCAATGCGAGCGGCCGCTCAACGTCTATGCCTATTCCAAAAAACTCTTCGACGACTATGTCAGGCGCACCGTCTTCGACACCGATCACTCTCAGGTAGCGGGACTGCGCTACTTCAACGTCTATGGTCCGCGCGAGGCGCACAAGGGCGCCATGGCCTCGGTCGCCTTCCATCTGTTCAACCAGGTCGAGCAAGGCCAGAACCCAAAGCTTTTCGGCGCTTATGACGGTTTCGGGCCTGGCGAGCAAAGCCGTGACTTCATCCATGTCGGCGACGTTGCCGACGTTAATCTGTGGCTGTGGAAGCGCGGCTCGAGCGGTATCTTCAACTGCGGCACCGGCCGTGCCCAGCCGTTCCGCGCCATAGCCGAAACGGTGATCGACACGCTGGGAAAAGGCGAGATCGAGTTCATCGAATTTCCTGACCATCTCAAGGGCAGCTACCAGAGCTTTACGCAAGCTGATATGTCCCGTTTGCGAGCGGCCGGTTACAATGGCCAATTCCGGACAGTGGAAACCGGTGTCAGAGACTATGTCGAATGGCTGAAAGCCCAACGATCCTCGTGATCGGCCCACGCTGGGTGGGCGACATGGTAATGGCGCAGTGCCTGTTCTCGGCGCTGAAAGAACTGTATCCCAACGCCGCGATCGATGTGCTGGCCCCGGCCTGGGCGGCACCTTTGGTCAAGCGCATGCCGGAGCTACGCCAGCAGATCGACTTTCCGCTGAAACCCGGCGCGCTCGAATTCACCATTCGCCGCCGCTTCGGCCGCCTGCTGCGTGGCCGCTACGACATGGCCTATATCCTGCCGGGCAGCTGGAAATCGGCGCTGATCCCGTTCTTTGCCCGCATTCCGCGCCGCGTCGGCAATTTGCGCGAAATGCGCTATGGCCTGCTGACCGACATCGTGCCGTTGCCCGATGCGGTGAAACGGCGCACGGCGCAAGCCTATTTCGGCCTCGCCCAGGGAGGGGCATTTCGCGCTCCGAAGCTCACCGTCGATGCCACCAACCAGGCGGCGTTGCTCGGCCGATTTGGGCTGAGAGCGGATAAATTCGTCGCCCTTATGCCCGGCGCCGAATTCGGGCCGGCCAAACGCTGGCCGAGCGAGAGCTATGCCGGCCTTGCTCGCGACATGATGGCCAAAGGTTTCCAGGTCGCGCTGCTCGGGTCGAAGAACGATGCATATGTGACGGCGGAAATTGCAGCACTCGCGCCCGGCGTCGTCGATCTCGCCGGCAAGACGCGGCTGGAGGACGCCATCGACCTGATCGCGGCTGCCAGACTGGCGGTGTCGAACGACAGCGGGCTGATGCATGTCGCTGCTGCCGTCGGCACGCCGATCGTCGCCGTCTACGGCTCGACGTCGCCGCAAAACACGCCGCCGCTTGCCGAACACCGCGAACTGGTCTGGCTGGGCCTGTCTTGTTCGCCCTGCCACAAGAAGATCTGTCCGCTCGGCCATCTCAATTGCCTGAAGACGCTGGACGTCGCACGGGTTGCGGCAGCGGCCGACCGGTTGCTGGAAATTCCGGCCGCCGTATGAGGGTGCTCATCGTCAAGACCTCCTCGATGGGCGACGTCATCCACACATTTCCCGCCGTCGAGGATGCGCGCCGCAGCCGTCCGGATGTGTCGTTCGACTGGTGCGTTGAAGAGGCTTTTGCCGGCATCGTTGCCTTGCAGCCGGCAATCGGCACCGTCCACACCGTTGCCATAAGGCGCTGGCGCAAGGCGCTGTTCGACCGCGGCACCTGGCACGAGGCATTGGGATTGCGCCACGCGCTGCGGGCCTGCCGCTACGACCTCGTCATCGATGCGCAAGGCTTGCTGAAGTCGGCCCTGGTGGCAAAACAGGCGGCAGCACCGATCGCCGGCTTCGACCGGTCGAGCGCGCGTGAGCCATCGGCGACCCTGTTCTACAACCGCCGCTACGCCGTGCCGCGCGATCGCCACGCCATCGAGCGGACGCGGCGGCTATTTGGGCTGGTGCTCGGCTACGAGCCTGATTTTTCAACGCTGGCATCAGGCATTGAGCCGCCGGCTGGCGGTCTGACCGGCATATCAGGCAAAACCGCCTTCCTGCTGCACGGCACCAGCCGCGAGGACAAGAAATGGCCGGTCGGCGACTGGATCGAAACCGCCCGCCTCCTGGTGGCGCGGAAGATGACGCCGGTCACCACCTGGTCCAACGCAAAGGAAAAAGCGGTCGCCGAAACCATCGCGGCGACCGTTCCCGAAGCTATCGTTGTGCCCAAATCACCGCTTGCAGAAATCGCTGCGATCCTCGGCCGCTCGACCCTGGTCATCGGCGCCGACACCGGCCTGACCCATCTCGCCAGCGCCTTCGGCCTGCCAACCGTCGCGATATTTCTGGCGACCGAGCCCGGCCTGACCGGCCCGCGCGGGCCGTATTCGTCGACGCTGCTGGCTGCGCCGGGCGGCCAAGTCACGCCCGCCGAGGTGGTAGCTGAAGCCGAGAGATTGCTGGCCGCCAGAGCAGAATTATCAAAAGGTCCTAGATAAACTGCACCTGGACGATTTCATAACCCCTTGCACCTCCGGGCGCATTAACCTCGATGGCGTCGCCGACTTCCTTGCCGATCAGCGCGCGCGCGATTGGCGAAGAGATCGAGATGCGGCCCGACTTCACGTCCGCTTCCTGATCGCCAACGATCCGGTAGGTCTTCTTTTCCTCGGTGTCCTCGTCGACCAGCACCACGGTGGCGCCGAACTTGACCTTGTCGCCGCTGAGCTTGCTGACATCGATGACCTCGGCCCGCGCGATATAGTCCTCAAGCTCGTTGACCCGGCCCTCGTTGAGGCTCTGCGCCTCTTTCGCAGCATGGTATTCGGCATTTTCGGACAGGTCGCCATGCGAGCGCGCCTCGGAGATCGCCTCGATGATGCGCGGCCGCTCTTCCTGCTGACGCCAACGCAGCTCTTCCTTCAATGACGCGAACCCCTCGCCTGTCATCGGGACCTTGTTCATGATGCCTGACCTTTCCTGCCGCCACCCCCGCGTTTCGGGGAAAGCCTTGTCGATGGGTACAAAAAGAAAACGGTCCGCCAGCCTCGGGCTAACGGAACCGTTTCACCGCAATTTCGCTGAATATAGCAATCTTCCCGGGTTTTTCACGCCAAAAAATCGGATTTTGAAAATTCATCTGCCGGTTAAGCAGTTGCCGTTGCGGCAGATGCGGTTTTGCCAACAAAAAACCGGCCGCGATTGCTCGCAGCCGGTTCGAGAAGCGTTGGGGTAAATCAGCTTCTCATGAAATGGTCGATCTGTTCCGACAGCATGCCGTATTCGCGCGAACCCTTGCCGGTGCGCTTTTCGATCTCGCTGAGCTGCTCGCGGGCGCCAGCCAGATCGCCGATCTGCAGATGCGCCTCGCCGAGATATTCGCGCACCAGCGTGTAGTCAGGGTTGATGCGCAGCGCTTCCTCATAATAGCCGAGGCCGACCGTGACGCGGCCGGAATGGCGGTGCGAATAGCCGAGATAGTTGAGGATGCGCGGATCCTGCTTGTTGGCGGCCAGGCTGAGCACGGCGATCGCCTCGTCATAGCGTCCGGCCATCGCCAGGTCGTGACCGGCATCATAGATGTTATCGTCATCCAGCATGCCGTACTTCGGCGCCACGCACTTCTTCAGCTTCTTGTCCCAGACCTCGCCCTTCTTGCATTGCGTGGAAGTTCCACCGCTACCGCCGGAACTGTCTCCGCCGGCTGCAAACACCGGAACCGCGAAGAACTGCAGTGCGACAAGCGCCGCAGCCGCCTGGATCAAAACTCTTTTATGCATCGAAGCCTCCTTGAGGATGACAATGTAACACTAACGCCAGGCAGAAGCCGTTTCATCCCGGAAAAAAGTAGCGTCCGCCAAAACTATCGGGAACGAGCCGCCTCGCAACCGCTCGAGGCTGAGATCCGGCCAGATTCCGTTTCGCCGGGATTCTGCCAAAGGTGAGGACCGCAAGCCGAACGTGACGTGACGAGCGCTCTAAATCCGCTATCATCTGGAGAACGGAGGATGGAGAAGGCCAGTGCAACGGCGCCTTGAGAAGGAATGGGAGCTTTCGATCGGTCCCGACACCGTGCGGCTGTTCATTCTCAAGGCCAAGGCGCTGAGCGCCGCCGTCAACGAAGACTATGCCGATGGCGCCGAGCACGAGATCGAGCTCGACGGCGAGGCGCACGCCAATCACCACCATGACGGCCTGGCCGAGGAAAGCTCCGAAAACCTGACCGAGGAGGAACTGCGCGAACTGATCAACGACCTCAATGTCGATGAAGCGGCCGAACTGATAGCGCTGGCCTGGGTCGGCCGCGGCGACTACGACGCCTCGGAATGGACGGACGCTCTGACGGCGGCGCGCGAACGCGCCAACAAGCGCACGGCAAAGTATCTGCTTGGCATGCCGTTGCTCGCCGATTGGCTGGAGGAAGGACTGGAAGCGATTGGTGCGTGACAGTGCGGTTACCGTTCGTGATGGGCCGCAGGCAACCTCCGGGCGCTCATGCCGTTGATGGCGATGGGGTCTTTTGTCTTTTCCCGAACATGCAGGATTGTACTGGTCATGGCCGTCACGGCCCTGCTGGCGACGCCGGCCGACGCCAGACATCGCCACAGGCAACACAAGCCGCTGACGATGCGGGTGGAGGAGCCGCTGACGCCGCGGGCCGACCGGCCGCTGACACGACGGGGCAAGCATCGCCTGAAATCGCGGGGTGTCAGGCATATCACGCCGAGCCAGATGCCAGAGAAAACACCGGATCCGCTGCCCTCGCGTGACGTTGTTCCGGTGCCGGAGGCACGTCCCGCGGACGCTGGGAAGACCGACCCAGCAACGATCGAAGAGCAAAAGACCGAGGGTCCAAAGACCACTGGGGCGCCCAACCGGTCCAATGACGACCGGTTCAATGAAGAAAAGTCTCGTCACACAAGGCAGGCACGTCCCGAGCCGCTGGCACCAGAACCGTCTGACCACACGGAGAGCGAGCCGGAGCCGCCGACTGTTGCGCCGACACCGACACGGAAGCCCGACATCGCGGCACCCGAGGTTGAGCCACCTACAGTTGCCCCACAGCCAGCCGAAAGACCAGCGGATGCCGGCGACAAGAAAATGCTTCCCGACCCGCGCTCGGCGGACCTGCCGGATGAAAAAATGCCGCAAGAGGAAGTCGCTTGCCGCGAACGGTTGAAGACGCTTGGCGTCGAGTTCGAGGCGCACAAGGCGGAAAGCGATCCCGAAATCGGCTGTTCGATCCCCTATCCCCTAGTGCTTAAGACGCTTGGCAAATCCATCGATATCGGCCCTGGCACCGAGCTCAACTGCCAGATGGCCGAAGCCGCCGCACGTTTTGCCGCCGATGTCATCCAGCCGGCCGCGAAAGCCGAATTCGGCGCGGATCTGAAGTCGATCAGCCAGGCATCGGCCTTTGTCTGCCGGCCGCGCCATGGCACCAGGAAACTGTCGGAACATGCCTTTGGCAACGCGCTCGACATCGCCAGCTTCACGCTGTCGGATGGCAGGAAGATCGAAGTCGGGCCGACGCCGCCGGAGAAGGATGGTAAATTCCTTAGCGACGTGCGCAAGGCGGCCTGCGGGCCGTTCAAGACCGTGCTCGGACCAGGCTCTGACCCCGATCATTCCCTGCATTTCCATCTCGACCTGGAGCCGCGCCGGCATGGCGGCACATTCTGCCAGTAGGCGTAGATGTTGCAGGGGTCGCTTGCCGCAATTCAGCCGCAGGCGTGAACGCAACCGCAGAGTTTTCCTTTACCCTTGATCGTTAAAATGCCGGATATCGAGCCATGATCCCGAAAAGTGGGAACCGGTTTTCGGACAAGATCATGGTCAGGCAAAAGGAAGAACCTGATCGGGATCAGGTTCGTCAACGGGACTCCGCCAATGGCCGGCAAATTTCGCGCCGCTTTTTTCGCCGCCGCCGGCCTCGCGCTGGCCGCCGTTTCGGCATGCAACACTGGCAGTGTGCTGTCGTTGCAGCCTGCCGTCGATGTCGGCTCGACGTCAGCGGTGCCGCCGCAAGCCGCCGGCATGCAGGCCCTGGTGCCCTCCAACCCCTACATGACCGCCGCCTATCCGCGCATGGACGAGCCGATGTCCGAGCCCGAGCAGATGCCGGCCAGCGAAACCGACTGCCGCGCCGAGTTGAGGCGCCTCGGCGTCGTCTACACCGACGTCCAGCCGATCCATGAAGGCCAGTGCGGCATCGACTATCCGGTCAAGGTCTCGGCCATCGGCAGCATTCAGATGAAGCCTGCCGCCACCCTGACCTGCGACATGGCCGCCACCTTCGCCGGCTGGACGAAGAACGAGTTGGTTCCGTCCGCGCGCTGGCGCTATTTCTCCGGCGTCAAGACCATCCATCAGGGCTCAAGCTATTCCTGCCGCAACATTGCCGGCGAAGGTGTCCTGTCGGAGCACGGCAAGGGCAATGCGCTCGACGTGATGAGCATCGAGCTCAACAATGGCGACGACATCGACGTGCGCAAGCCTGGCCTGTTTGCCTTCCGCACCCGCGGCTTCCTCAACAATGTGCGCGCCGACGGCTGCCAGTATTTCACCACAGTGCTCGGCCCCGGCTACAATTACGACCACCGCAACCATTTCCATTTCGACATCAAGAACCGCAAGAGCGGCTATCGCGCCTGCCGCTAGGGTGAAGATCGGGCGTGCTGGGCGCCGCCGGTGGACGCTATGATTTGCCGAGCTACCAGATCCTGGATGCGCCAAAGGTTCTTGTCGCGGATCCCGCTCTCCTCCAGTTTGCTGACGGTTCGGAAGAGGTACTGCGCCGACGAGCCCCAATGCCCGGCAGCCCGCGCCAGCGTGTCGGCAACCTGCTCCAATGGCAACCGGCCGGCATAGGCCCTGCCGCCTGGCGCGGCGACGAAAGCCAAGGCACGCAGCGGCCCATCCTCGGTCTTGACCTTGATCCAGCACGGCACGTTGGTTGGCGGGTTGGCATCGATCTCCCGGCGCATCAATTGGCCAAGTTGCCCGAAATGGTCTTGCGCAGGCAGCCGATAGACGATGCCGTTGCAGCTGCCGCCTCGATCGAGGGCCAGCATCAAGGCCGGCAAATCGCGGGTTCCGCGCCAGCGGGTCAGCGTCAGGCAGAACGAGCGGTGCCATCCTGGCGCCGTGGCCGGGCGCTGTTCGACATAGGCGAATTCAGGATTCCAGATCAGCGACCCATAGGCAAAAACCCACAGCGCTTCAGGCCGATGTTCCGACAGGAGTTGCTCGACAAGATTATCGAACTCCGCGTCGGTATGCTCGGTTGTTCCAGGCTCGGGACCGGGATCCGGCTCGATACGTTCGACCCTTGCGACAAGGTCGGCGGTCAATGCCATTGAGCTGCGACCTACCGGCTTCCGCTCCATTCCTGCCCACCCCACGCAAAAACGATGGCCGACGATAGAACGGCTGCGCGCCGCTGGCCATTGATTTCCAGGGTCTGTCAGGCAAAAAGATACCGCACGGATCGAGCCGCATTCATGAGCCGACGAAGCCTGCGACGACACGCATTGACCTGGTTGGTGGCGCTCTGCGCGGCCTATCTGGCGCTGGCCTATGTCGCCGCGCCGGAATTCTGGACGTTTCATGATCGCGGTTTTCGCACCCAGCGCTTCGAGATGGTGACGCACACGCCGCAAGGCATTCCGGGCGATCCGATCAATGTCGGCCTTGTTGGCACGCAGAAGGAACTGGTCCACGCCTTCGCCGTGGCCGGATGGGATACGGCCGACGCCGTCACCCTGAAGACCGCGATCGAGATCGGCGAAAGTGTTTTGTTCGGCCGTCCCTATCCCGATGCGCCGGTCAGCCGGCTGCTATTCGAAGGCCGCTCCCAGGACCTCGCCTTCGAAAAACCGGTCGGCGACAGCGCCGACCAACGTCACCACGTCCGCTTCTGGCAGACCGATGCCACCGGCGACGATGGCCGCCCGCTGTGGCTGGGCTCGGCCAGCTTCGATCGCGGCGTCGGTCTCAGCCATGACACCGGCGCCGTCACGCATCACATCGGCCCCGACATCGACGCCGAGCGCAATTTCCTGATGAAGGACCTGACCGCCGCCGGCACGCTGGCCTCGACCAGCGAGATCCCTGGTATCGGCGCCACCAAGACCGGGCGCAATGGCGGCGGCGATCCCTATTTTACCGACGGCAAGGCCGTGGTCGGGGTGTTGAAGCAACTGCCATAGCCGCGATCGTTGACGAAGATTGCTCACAGGCTTTTCGATCGCACCGCCGCAATGCTATTGACCGCTCATGCTTTACGTTGAAATCGCCATCGTGGTCGTCCTCATCTGCGTGAACGGCCTTCTGTCGATGTCCGAACTTGCCATCGTCTCGTCGCGGCCAGCCCGCCTCAAGGCAATGATCGACCGCGGCGTCAATGGCGCCGGCCGCGCTTTGGCGCTCGGCTCCAATCCCGGCAAGTTCCTGTCCTCGGTGCAGATCGGCATCACCCTGGTCGGCGTCTTGTCGGGCGCCTTTTCCGGCGCCACGCTGGGCGAGCGGCTGGCCCGGTTCCTGGCTTCGACCGGCATTCGCGAAACCATCGCCGATCCGCTCGGCGTCGGCATCGTTGTTGCCATCATCACCTATTTCTCGCTGATCGTCGGCGAACTGGTGCCAAAGCAGATCGCGTTGCGTGATCCCGAGCGCGTCGCCGCCCGCGCTGCCCCGGCGATGACCGTGCTTGCCACCGTCTCGGCGCCGCTGGTCTTCCTGCTCGACCTTTCCGGCCGGGCCATATTGTGGCTGCTCGGCCAGCGCGGCGAAAGCGAGGAGAAGGTCACCGACGAAGAGATCAAGATGCTGGTCGCCGAGGCCGAGCATCACGGCACCATCGAATCCGACGAGCGGCGCATGATCGCCGGCGTCATGCGGCTCGGCGACCGCGCCGTGCGCGCCGTGATGACGCCGCGTACCGAGGTCGACTGGATCAATTTGCAGTCCGACGAAGCGGCGATCCGAAAATTGCTGATGGAGACCCAGCATTCGCGCCTGCCCGCCGGTGACGGCGGCGTCGATGTCATGGTCGGTGTCGTCCAGACCCGCGATGTGCTGGCGGCCATGCTTGCCGGCCGCGCGCTCGATCCGCGCAAGCATGTGCGCGCCGCCCCCATCGTCTACGATCAGGCCGACGCACTGGATGTGCTGTCCAAGCTCAAGGAATCGGACGTGCCGATGGCGCTCGTCCATGACGAATACGGCCACTTCGAAGGCATCGTCACCCCCGCCGACATTCTGGAAGCCATCACCGGCGTGTTCCGCGCGGATACTGACGCCGGCGACGAGGAAAACGCCGTCAGGCGGGAGGACGGCTCATGGCTGCTGGCCGGCTATATGCAGGCCGACGAGATGGCCGACGTTCTTGGCATCGACCTGCCGGAAAACCGCGACTACGAAACCGTCGCAGGCTATGTGCTGGCGCACATGCACCATCTGCCGGCGACCGGCGAATGCGTCGACGCGCAAGGCTGGCGCTTCGAAGTCGTCGACCTCGACGGCCGCCGCATCGACAAACTGATCGCCACCCGCCTGCCCGGCGGCCACCGCGAAGTGGCGCGCTGACACTCGACACGATGCAGGCCCATTCGAATGTCGATTCCTAACCCGAAGCCGACGTACGTCTTCCAAGACGCGAATGGCAGCTTTGCGCCTCATATCGGGCATTGAGCGAGCCTTCGCCAGGTGATCGGGTCAAACACCATACAATATGAAGAGCGGCTATTGTCATGAAGAGCGGCTATTGTCCGACCGCCAGACCCTCGATCAGCGTATCCAGCGCAGCTTCGAGCGGATTTGATCCAACTTTCTCGGGTACAAGAAGACCGTCAATGGCCAGCATGGCGAAGCCATGCAGCATGGCCCAGCACGCCGCGCCCTGCCCCTGGATTGGCCGGTTGCGGATGACGCCCGCGACCTGACCGCGTCGCAAAAGATCTAGCGTCACGTCAAAGACGCTTAGGGCGCTGTCGCTCAAGTGCAGGCCAGTCGATCTCCCCTCTTCGGCGCTGAACATTAGGCGATAAAGTGCCGGGTTTTGCAGCGCGAAGGCAATGTAGGTTTGCGCCATCGGGACCACCTCGTCGCGCATCGATGCAGCGGCCTTTGGTTTCGCAGCGTTGAGCGCCGTGGCCAACTCGACAAATCCCAAGGTCGCCAACTCAGCAAGTAGCGCTGACTTGTCGGGAAAGTGCTTGTACGGCGCGGCGTGGCTGACCCCCGCCCGGCGGGCAATCTCGCGCAGGGTGAATTCCCACCCCTTGTCTTCGCGCAGCATCGCTTGGGCCGTCTCGATGATGGCACGGCGAAGGTCGCCGTGGTGATAGCGGCGATCGGGTTGGTCCAGAGCCATAAAGTTTCTCTCAGCAACATTGTTGACAGTGGCTACTTTTCGGTTTATCTGTAGCTAAAGTTTCTACTGTCTACATCTTGATCGCCCCAAGCGCCACAGTCAATGCTGGCGACAAGACCAACGCAGCCCCCCGGCTCAATCTCACGGATCTAGGCCCGATGTCCACGACCGATCACATGCCTCTCCTAGGCTCCTGCGAATGCGGCGCTTGTTCATTTGAAGTGCACGCCGCGCCAAAGGGACGGTTCAGATGTCACTGCCATGTCTGCCAAGGTTTCACGGGCAAGCCCTTCTCTGACGTCGTCGTGGTGGCCGCAAAAAATGTTGTGCTGAACAACGCCGCCAACATCTCCTTCGCCAAGTATCGTCCGCCGCCGAACTTCAACCGAGGCAAATGCCTGACCTGCGGCAAGCCCGTGGTGGAAGTAGCCGGTCTTGGGTCGTTCAAGGTGATGTTCATCCCGGTCGACAACCTGCAGCCGACCGTCCCTCTGCCCCCCGTCCGGGCAGATGTCTTCTAACACCGTCGCGTGCAGGACATGCATGACCATGTCCCAAATTATCGCGGCTACTGGCCGAGCCAGTTGGCGATCACGCGGACGATCATCGGCAGCCTGTGAACCCTACCAACCTTACCAACCTCCACTGCCCGCGGGCAAGTGAGCGAACCGAAAGACTAGAAAATGAGCAAGAATGACAAAGCTGTTGCGCTGGTGACCGGCGCATCTTCGGGCATTGGCTTGGTGACCGCCAGGGCCCTAGTGAAAGCGGGCTATCGTGTGTTCGGCACTAGCCGCAAGGCCGTTGCTGACCGCGATGGGATCACCATGCTGGTCTGCGACGTCACCGACGATGCAGCGGTACAGAACCTAGTCGCCGAAATCGTGCGGCGCGCCGGACGCGTCGACGTCGTCGTCAACAATGCCGGAATTGGTATGCTGGGCAGCGCCGAGGAGTCCTCCATCGGCCAGGCGCAGCGATTGTTCGATGTCAACGTTTTTGGCGTCGCCCGGGTCATCAACGCCGTGCTGCCCGTGATGCGTCGCCAGAAGAGTGGCCGGATCGTCAACATGAGTTCTATCCTGGGCCTGATCCCTTCACCGTTCAACGCCTATTACGCATCGACCAAGCATGCCATCGAGGGCTACTCGGAGTCGCTGGACCACGAAGTGCGGGCCTTCGGCATCCGCGTTGTCATGGTCGAGCCAGGCGTAACGCGCACCGCCTTCGAGGAAAACCTGACGCGTGCAGACCAACCCATCGATGTGTACAGAGACGGGCGCCTCCGCAGCGAGAAGCTTATGCGCAAGTGGGTGGAGACGGGCGACGATCCACAAGTGGTGGCCGACGCCGTAGTGAAGGCCGCGACCGCCGCTAAGCCCAAGCTGCGCTATCCTGCGGGACCGCAGGCGCGTCAGACCAGCATACTGCGCCGTTTCATGCCGCAGAGCATCGTTGACCGCATACTCCACCACTACAACGGCTTCACCGGCTGACACGGCCAGGCGCGCCTTGGCAGCTCGCCCTAAAAATCTCAACTTACCCCTGTGGGACTGCGTGGCTGTGAACGTCCGATTTCAGAATTCCGAGCCTTGAACCTGCCAGTCCGCTTCCGGCCACTGCGGTCATTCGAGAAATGGCGGTGAATGACCCGGTCTGGCGCAAAGTGGACGGGTTCGACTATCGATCTGTGGGCGATCAAGCGACCACGATCCCAAGACATCAACACGACAGGCAGGCGCGGCACGCAAAACTGAAAAGGGCGGCGCAAGCGCCGCCCGATATCCTTGGGAGAATAATTCGACTTGACGGCTCAGGCCGCCTTGACTTCCTCGGCAACGGCGTCGGCCTGACGCGCGGCCTTCAGCACTCTCGCCCACCAGGCAATGTCGTTGACAAGCGCTGCGGCGGCCTGGTTCAGGTGCTCGAAATCATCGAGCTTCTTGTCGCCCTGCTTGACGGCGAGGTAGTCGCCCCAGGCGATATGGACCGCCGACTTGACCGGCGCCATCTGCAACTCGACGGCATGAAGACGGAGCTGCTCGACAGCACGCGCGCCACCGACACTGCCATAGCCGACGAAGCCGGCCGGCTTCTTGTTCCATTCATTGGCGGCGTAGTCGATGGCGTTCTTCAGCACGGCGGTCGGGCCATGGTTGTATTCGGCGGCGGTGAAGATGAAGCCGTCGAAGCTGGCGACCTTCTTCTGCCAGCGCTTTGCCACTTCGTTCTGCGACGGTGCCCAGGCGGAGGATGCAACCTCGTCGAAGAAGGGCAGCGGGAAGTCCCTGAGATCGACGACTTCCACGTCAATGTCGGCGTGCGACTTGGCGATCTTGGCGATCCACTCGGCGGGTACATCGGCGAAGCGCGCGGCGCGGGTCGAACCGACGACGATGGCGATTTTGGGTTTGGACATAAGGGGCTCTCCTAGCGGGTATCTCTGGTATCATTTAGATACCTGAGCTATATGAGATACTGCCAAGTTGAAGCGCAAGGAGGCACCTTTTTGTTACCTAGGCACCCACACCGCACCGAGGACTGTCGCGCCATCTCGGAAATCCTGCAGCGCGTCGGCGACAAATGGACCGTTCTGGTCGTCGGCAAACTGGGCGACGGACCGCTGCGCTTCAATGAATTGCGGGCCGCCGTCGGCGGCATTTCGCAGAAGATGCTGACCACCACTTTGCGCGGTCTGGAGCGCGACGGTTTCGTCACCCGCACCGTGTTTCCAACCATCCCGCCGCGTGTCGACTACGAGCTGACGCAGCTTGGATGTGACCTGCTGGTGCCGGTCGGCGCACTCGGCGAATGGGCCCGCAACAACACCGATCGCGTCAAGGCGGCGCGGGCGAAATTCGATGGGATTCATGCCTGAAATCCTTGCGCTGCAAGGGTTTTCGGGCGGCACATAGTATAGATTAATCCTACGGCTGCATCTGCAGTCCGGTCCGCAGACGGCTTTCGATCCGCTTCGATTTCGAATCCCGGCTGACCACCTTGCCGTCGATGATGCAGCTCGCTGCGCCAGCGCAGTGGCTCGTGGTCATCGCAGCGCTGTCGCATGGCGGCACGACGCAGATTTCGCACCTGGCCGCTTGCTGTTCGAGGGGGCGGTTTTCGGAGGCGCAGCCGACCTCGGAATCGTCCTGCTTGACCTCTTCATAAGCAGTCGCGGCCAGCAGGCAGAACAAGCCTGCAAGCGCGCCTGCCAATGCGCCGTTCAGCAATCGTTGACGCATTGTCTTCTCCCAGGTCCGCTCGGACACGGTCACGAAAACTTGCGAACGCGACTATGAAAGACGTCACACAGGATTGCTGTTTGCATGCGAAGGCCGAGAGCGGCTTGGCTGTCTGATCTTAAGCTAACGGCCGATCAGCTCTCGGCCGGAACCGCCTTCGGCTTGCCCTCGCCGTCCAGCGCCACCATGACGAAATCGGCATGGGTGACCTTCTCCATCAGGTCGGAGAGGTAACGCTGCGCCCAGGCCTCGACCTTCAGCGTCATCGAGGTACGGCCGACGCGTTCGACATGCGTGTAGATACACAGCGTGTCGCCGATCTTCATCGCTTTCGCAAAAGACATTTCCTTCACCGCCGCTGTCACCACGCGGCCCTTGGCGCGCTCGGCGGCGCGGATGCCGCAGGCCAGATCCATCTGCGCCATCACCCAGCCGCCGAAAATGTCGCCCGCCGCATTGGCGTCCGAAGGCATGGCCAGCGTGCGCAGCGTCAGATCGCCGATCGGCCGTCCCTCAGCGTACTGCACCATGCGGAAATCCCCTTGCGATCGACAGTTCCAAGTCACGTATCGGCATGCCGCCGACGCGTCAACGCGCTCAACATGCCGGAAGTATCGGTTAAGGCGAAAAGCGCGTCTCCCAAGCAGTCGCTTTTTTCACAGCCGATGCCGGATGGCACGGCGACTTTGGAAGCCTGCGGCGTCTAGGCTGTAGCCTGGAATTCCGGAGCCGCCCAACCCATCATGCAGACTTATGACTTCATCATCGTCGGCTCCGGCTCGGCCGGTTCGGTTTTGGCGGAAAAACTGTCGGCCTCCGGCCGCTTCTCGGTGCTGGTGCTGGAAGCCGGAGGCACCGACCAGCGCTTCTATGTGCAGATGCCACTCGGCTACGGCAAGACCTTCTTCGATCCAGCGGTCAACTGGAACTACAAGCCGGAGCCGGACCCCGGCCTCGGCGGCAATGTCGACCACTGGCCTCGCGGCAAACTGCTTGGCGGCTCAAGCTCGATCAATGCCATGGTCTGGATCAGGGGGGCGCGCGAGGATTTCGACGATTGGCGCGATGCAGGCAATCCCGGCTGGGGTTACGACGATCTGTTGCCCGCCTTCAAGGCGCTAGAGGACAATCAGGCCGGCGCCGACAGATGGCGCGGCACCGGTGGGCCGCTGCACATCACCGACACGACCAACGCCGTCCATCCGCTGACCAGCCGTTATCTCGCCGCCGGCCAGCAGGCCGGCCTGCCGCTCAATCCAGACTTCAACGGCGCCGCCCAGGAAGGTGTCGGCACCTACCAGATCACCACCAGGAACGGCCGCCGTATGTCCGCGGCGCGGGCCTTCCTGCGGCCGGCGATGAAGCGCAAAAATGTTCGCGTCGAGATGAATGCGCTGGCGACCAGAATTCTGTTTCAGGGCAAACGCGCCGTCGGCATCGAATATCTGCAGAACGGCGAGACGAAGACCGCCCGCGCCGGTCGTGAAGTGATCCTTTCAGGCGGCTCGATCAACTCGCCGCAACTGCTGCAGTTGTCCGGCATTGGCCCCCAGGCGCTGCTCGGCAGCCTCGGCATACCCGTCGTCCACGCCAACGAGAATGTCGGGGCGAACCTGCAGGACCATGTTGGCATCAACTACACCTTCAAGGGCAAGGTGCCGACGCTCAACCAGATCCTGCGGCCATGGTGGGGCAAGTTGCTGGTCGGCATGCAATACATCCTGACCCGTTCCGGTCCACTGTCGCTGTCGATGAACCATGCCGGCGGCTTCTTCCGCACCGACCCGGCGGCGACGCGGCCCAACATGCAGCTCTATTTCCAGGCCTTTTCGACCCTCATTCCGAAAAGCGGCGAGCGGCCGATCCTGACGCCCGATCCGTGGCCGGGCTTTTCCATCGGCCTGTCCAACTGCCGGCCGTCGAGCCGTGGCGAGATCATGATCCGCTCCAGCAACCCGCGCGACTATCCCAAGATCGTCGCCAATGCCTATTCGACGAACGCCGATGTCGAAGAGATGCTGGCGGCGGTGAAGTTCGTGCGCAAGATCGCCTCGATGCCTGCGATGGCCGAAATCATCGAGGAAGAGGTTTTGCCGGGTCCTTCGATCACATCGGACGCCGATCTGATCCAGGATTTCAGGAAGCGTTCCGGCACCGTCTACCATCCGGTGTCGACCTGCCGCATGGGACCTGATCCCGCGCGCGCCGTAGTCGACCCGCGGCTGAAAGTGCACGGTCTGGAAGGCCTGCGCGTCATTGACGCCTCGATCTTTCCCGACAACATCACCGGTAACACCAACGCCGCCTCTATCCTGACCGGATGGAAGGGCGCCGAACTGGTCCTGGAGGATCAAAAATGAAAATCACCGACGTCAAGACCTGGGTTGTCGGCAACCCGCCGCCCGGCATCGGGGGCAAGTATTTCATCTTCGTCAAGCTGACCACCGATGGCGGTGTCGTCGGCTATGGTGAGGCCTACAACGCTACCTTCTCCGCCCATGTCACCGCCAAAATGGTCGAGGACATGGCCGAGCGCTATCTCCTGGGACGCGACCCGCACGACATCGAAAACTTCTTCCGCCGCGCCTATTCCTCCGGCTTCACCCAGCGCCCTGACGTTTCCGGCATGGGCTGTTTTTCGGCGCTGGAAATGGCCTGCTGGGACATTATCGGCAAGGAGGCCAACAAGCCGGTCTACAAATTGCTTGGCGGCCAGGTGCACGAGACACTGCGCTCCTACACCTACCTCTACCCACACACTGGTAGCGTCCATTCCGAGGATGCGCACGGCAAGAACGTCTACAACGACCCCGACCTCGCCGCCGCCTGTGCTCTCGAATATGTGGAGCAGGGTTTTACTGCGGTCAAGCTCGACCCGGCCGGCCCCTACACCGCTTTTGACGGCCACCAGCCGCGCCTCATCGACATCGACCTCTCCACCCGAATGATCAAGGCGATCCGCGAAGCGGTCGGCACAAGAGCCGATATCCTGTTCGGCACCCACGGCCAGTTCACTGCTTCAGGCGCATTGCGTATGGCCCGCGCCATCGAACCCTACGACCCCCTCTGGTTTGAGGAGCCGGTGCCGCCGGACATGCCCGAAGTGATGGCGCAGGTGGCCCGCGGCACGTCGATCCCGATCGCCACCGGAGAGCGGCTGACGACCAAGTTCGAATTCGCCCGCGTCATCGAGAACCGGGCGGCCACCATCCTGCAGCCCGATCTCGGCCGCTCCGGCGGTATTCTCGAGACCAAGAAGATCGCCGCCATGGCCGAGGCCTACCACATCCAGGTCGCCCCGCACTGTTATTGCGGGCCGATCGTCGGCGCCGCCAACATCCAGCTGGCGGTGACCTTGCCCAACTTCCTGATCCTGGAATCGCTGAAACAGTGGGATGGCTTTCACGCGACGCTGCTGAAGAAGAAGATCGAGTGGCAGGACGGCAATGTCATTCCGTCGAAGGAGCCGGGCCTTGGCGTCGAGCTCAACGAAGCCGTCTGCGACGCGCATCCCTACACCGGCAAGGAACTACATCTGCAGATGATGCAGACGCCGTTGATGCCGTGAGCGAAAACTACGCTTTCATCGGCCTTGGCCATCTCGGCGGCAACCTCGCCGCCAGCCTGGTCCGCAACGGCTTTGCCGTCACCGTCTTCGACCGCGACCCCACCGCCGTCGAGCGACTCATCGCGCTCGGCGCCAGCGCTGCCGACAGCCCGGCCGAGGCGGCAGCACGGGCCGGCAATGCCATCACTTGCCTGCCCTCGCCCAAGGTGAGCGAAGCGGTGCTCGCCGGCCCCAGCGGGTTGCTCGAAGGCCTGCCCCAGGGCGGCACCTGGATCGAGATGTCGACCAACGGCCGCGACGAGATATTGCGGCTCGCAGCGTTGGCTTCGGCAAGTGGCATCGAGACGCTCGAATGCCCGGTCACCGGTGGCGTGCATCTGGCGGCGGTCGGCAAGATCACCGCGCTGGTCGGTGGCGATGCGGCGCTCTACGAACGCCACCGGCCGGCCATCGAGGCGATGTGCGCAAAATCGTTTCTGATGGGGCCGGTCGGCTCGGCAGCGGTGATCAAGGTCATCACCAACATGCTGGCCTTCATCCATCTGGTCGCGGCCGGCGAAGCGCTGATGCTGGCCAAGCAAGGCGGGCTCGACCTCGCCCAATCCTACCACGCCATCGTTGCGTCCTCCGGCAACAGCTTCGTCCACGAGACCGAAAGCCAGCTGGTGCTGAACGGCTCCTATGACATCGGCTTCACCATGGACCTGGCGCTGAAGGACCTCGGCTTTGCGCTCGGCATGGGCGAGAAATTCGGCGTGCCGCTCGACCTTGCATCACGCGTCAACGCGATTTTCGAGCAGGGCAAGTCCGCCTATGGCGGCGGCGCCTGGTCGACCCAGATCGTCAAGCTGCTCGAAGATGCGGTCGGCACCGACCTGCGCGCACCCGGTTTTCCGGCCAAGCTGGAAATCTGAGGCGACTAAATTTTACAAGCGATTTCAGCGAATTGGGCGGCTGGTCGGAATCAAGCCCGCAACTGCCTGAATCAATCCCTTAACGTCTTGGTTCAATATCTGAGCGTCAGCGCGCCGGGCAGGATCTCAAAGGTGGCCGGTATGCGCCCCGGCGACTCACCGTCTATGTCGACCAGCGCGCCGTTCTTTTCCACATCGCCCAGCGGTTCGACAACCACTTTCTTGCCACGCAAGATTGTGATCGCCGGATGGTTACGATGCCGGCCGCCGTAAAGCAGGCGGATGTCCCAGATCAGCTTCAGCTTGCCCGCTGCCCGCAGGATGACGATGTCGAACTGGCCGTCGTCCAGTTCGGCGTCGGGCGCGATCATCATGCCGCCGCCGAAGAACTTTCCATTGGCCACCGCCACCAGTGCCATGCGCGCTTCCACCGGGGTGCCGTCGTCCACCGTGATCCTGACGTCCTGGAAGCGGTAGCGGATAAACTCGACCACGGTGCGCCACAGGAACAGCGCCTTGGCCGACATCTTGCCCTTGCGCTTGTCGGCATTGACCGCGCGATCGGTGGCACCGGACAAGCCCAGGCTGGCGATGTTGATGAAGTGGCGGCTGGCCAGCGCGCCATGATCGTCGATGTAGCAGATGCGCCCGGCATCGACCGTGCGGGCCTTGGACTCGGCGATCTGCTTCAGCGTCGCGTCGACGTCGCGCGGCAGGCCGAGCCCGCGGGCAAAATCGATGCCGGTGCCGCAAGGCAAAAGGCCAAGCTCGGTCGTCCGGCCGCTTTCGGCAGACGCCTGCAGCAGCCCATCGGCCACTTCGCTGGCGGTGCCGTCGCCGCCAGCCGCGATCACCAGGTCGAAGCCGGTTGCCGCCAGATCGAGCGCCAGCCGTTCGGCATCGCCTTCGGCTTGCGTCTCACGCAGTTCGAAATCGCCAAAGTGCTTTTTCAGCGAAGCGGCGACCTCCGGCCAATGCCGCTTCAGCCGGCCGCCGCCGGCAATCGGATTGAGAATGACCCCGACCTTCAAGCACACCCTCCCCAGGGAGATCGAAGACGCTTGCGCCTCGAATCCTTTGCCGGCATTGAAGACCGCGCCGGACTGCGGGGCAAGATCGAATGTCCTGAGCATACCACAAATGACAGGACCCGCCTGTCCGCCGGGTGCGGCCGAAAAATCGCTCCGCTGCCTGGAACAGTCCCCGATAATCCCGCTATCCACAGGCTCGCGCCAGTATCGCAAACCACTTCCCCGGCGTACGTTAAACCCATCTCAGGCGGCTACCGATCGCCACGCCGAAAGGCAAAGCGAAAAGGCGGATTTCCTGAGGCCCGTACGGCCCGGAGCGAAAGCAGGCTTGCCTGTTCGAGGGACGGATGCCGAGACCTACGGGGCCGCGGAAAGCGTGCGAACGCCAACGGCGGACCGATGCTGCCATGAAGGACGGCAAAAACCTTCGATGGCGCGCTGGGCGAAGCTCGCAAGGGTGGAGATCGGCGTGGTCTGGAACGGGCACTGCCCTCGGGTGGTGACTGGCAGGACCGTCAAAATCAAGGCCGGCAAGGCGCGATGACTTTACGGAAGTTGCTGCCGCGACCGGGTCCTGATCTGACAGGGAGGCGCTGGGAGAAATCCCGGCGCCGACTGTCTTTCTGGCCATCCCCCACAACCTGTCGTGGTGCCGCTTCACCCTGCGGCAGAATCGGCTACTATCCTCGCGTCGCTTGAAGGGGGATACTTCATGACGCTGATCCAGAAGCTTGCAGTCGCCTATGCTTTGCTGTTCTTCGGCGTTGTCGCCATCGGCTATATACCGGCCTTCAACGACGCCAACGGCAATCTGTTCGGCCTGTTCTCCTTGCAATGGTACGACGACCTGCTGCACGCCTTCTCCGGCGTCTGGGCGCTGGCTGCCGCCTTCATCTCGCACCGCCAGGCGGTGTTTTATTTCAAGCTGTTCGGCTCGGTCTATCTGTTCGACGGCGTGCTCGGCCTGATCACCGGTTCCGGCTGCCTCGACGCCGGTATCTTCATCAACGGCTTCCGCTCCCTCAACGACATCGAATTCCCGGCCCGCTTCTTCGCCAACCTGCCGCACCTCGTCATTGGCGGTTTTGCCGTCTATGTCGGCTTCTGGCTGTCGAAGCGCATATACGACCACTTCGCCGCGGCCTGACCGGAATGTTCCTGTTCCGCTGGCTGAAGCGCATCATCAAGACGATCCTCTGGCTGATCGTCATTGTCATCCTCATCCCGATCGCCGGGCTGAGCTATGGCTTCCTGACCACGCCGTCGCTGGACACCGCACCGCTGGCAGGCATCGCCGATGGCGCGCCACCGAAGGCGCTGGCCGACAAGGTCCGCGCCGAGATCCCCGGCTACCAGCGGCCGGAGGAATCGACCTACCTCACCTATCCCGAATGGTCGATCGTCTATGCCGCCCGCGGCTATGCCGGCTTCGTCGACAAGAACCAGCCGAGCGGCTTCCCCTACTTCGCATATGTCGGCCGCTTCTGGCAGGACTACGCGATGGTGATCCGGGCCAGCGCGAACTACAAATTCAACTTCGATAACCATCAGATGCTGGTCGTCATCGGCACCAGCCACACGATCGAGCATGCCCTGCAATGGGCCTACGAAAACACGGTCGGCCGCATCACAGAGGCGACCGCCGGCAAGCGCACCGCAGCCGACATCTACCAGGCCAAGGTGGCCGGCGAATACGCGAGCTTTCTCGATCAGGTGCCGTGGTACCAGTTTCCCTATGCCGAAAAACGCGCCGGTCTTTTCGCCGTGCAGCCGGCGCCGGGCGACAGCGGGGTACGCACCAGCGAACGCAAGCTCGCCTTCGGCCTCGCCGACACGATCAAGCAAGCCTATGCCGACCTGATCACCAAGGCACTCGCCGCCACCTCCGACCCGGCCCTGCTCGACATCCATGTCTGGGCCAAGGGCCCGGTCGGCGAAGCGACACGGGACGAACCCGATACCCTGCTCGAGCGCGACTTCGGCGCCGACGGCACGGTCTTCGTCACCAAGCGCTACCAGGCGTTCACTGAGATGATCCCGCGGCTGATCGACAAGGGCGTCTCCTTCGTCGAGATCGGCGGTAATGACGAGATCATCGTCAGCGTGCTGTCCGCCAGCGAGGTCGCCGTGCCGGAAGGTGCCCGCATCTTGTTCAGCTATCCGCTTCCGGCCGAGCCGGCCACGCGCCGCACCGGCCTGACCGTCGCCGTGCGCAAGCTGCATCTGGTGCTACCGGCACTGATCAAGGCAGGCGCCAGGCTCGAACACGTCTACGATTACTGAGGTTTTTCGGTCACAGCCGATAGCCCTTGGGCGTCCTGCTGCGCTTCGTCTTGCTCATTCCTTGATTGCGGCCAAAATCCCGCCTTGTTCGGCAGCGATGGGTCGTCTGGGGGAGGCAATTCGAAGGGACAAGACCGTGATCAAGACCGCCCTTGTCGCCATGACCATCGTCGGCTGCGACTGCGACGCCAAGCTTTGCGAATATATTGGCGAAACGCCGGCCAAATGGGCGACCATCGCCGACTGCCAGGCCGCGATGAAGAGCCAGATACTGCACCAGAAAAATTTCAACTACCCGCTGGTCTCCGGCATTTGCCGCACGAAGGGCTCGTCGTCCACCTCGCAACTGGCCGCTACCGCATCGCGCCCAGAGCTGAAGCCTGTCAGCAAGGTCGTCAGGGTTGAAAGCCCGCTGCCGCCAGAACTAAGCCATCGGCCGAGCGTCCCCGTCGGCTCGCCGACGACCGCCATGGACGCGGCCGCCGCCCGGCCCGTTGCCTACGAGCAAGTGGTCGATGGCGGAACCGGCGTGCTCTATCGCACGAAAAACGGCTACGCCGTGGTCAAGACCGACCTTGGCCGCGCCGCGTCAGCGACTGTGGGCATCGCAAAGCGGTCGGCGAACTGGCTGGCGGGGTTGATGCCGGACGGGCTGTAGGCTCGACTGGGCTCTAAAGCTTGATCTGCAGGCTCTGCCAAAATCTGTCGATCAGCGGCCCTTCGGCCTTGGCGTTTTCAGCGCCAAGGCGCGTCACCACGATGACGCCCCGGTCGGCCGCGCCGAAGCTCAGCACCTCGTAGTCAGCGCTGTCGGTCCGCGTTTTGACCGTGCCACGGATGCCGGTCATCTCCCTGCCATCGGCAAGCTTGCGCGTTGTCGGCTCCTGGGTGAGCGTCGCCCCCGCCTGCACCGAGTCCTTGGTCATCTCCTGCAGCATCAGCTGGTTGAGCGACACCGGGTTCATCGTCGAATATTCCTGCAGGATCACGATCGTTCCCAGCGCCGACGCCATCAGATACTGGGTGATGTGCTCATCCAGATCGGTCTTGCCGACCGGGACGTCGCTTGGATGGACGAAGGAAAAATTGTCGCCCGAAAAGGTGGCGAAGTCGTTGCGCTGCAGCGTCGCCCTGGCCTTCTTGCCATCCGGCAAGGTGACGTCGACGCTCTCGCCGGCATCGATATCGACGGCGACGCCGTCGATCGTCAGCTTGAACGCCTTGAGGTCTTCCGATCCTGCCGCGCCGCAGCAAAGCGCTACAACAGCCAGTGCCATCGCCGCTGATCTCATTCGCATCGCCGCTCCAGTCGTCTGCTATGCCACGCCGCTCAGCGCTTTGATCGCACGATAGAAGGTCGAGGAAAACAGCTCCGTCGGATCATATTGCCGCTTGCTGGCGAGGAACGCAGGCAATTCCGGATAGGACGCCAGCAATTCCGCGGCCGTGTAATGCAATTGGTAGGGCAGGAAGAACCGCCCGCCATGCCTGATCGTCACGTCGATCAGCGCCCGCGTCAGCGCCCGCATCCTGGCATTGCCGTCGGCGTCGGTGGGCTGGTTGATGTAGAGCACCAGCGAATAGGCCGGCTCCGGCGCATAGGTCAGTGCCACATCTTCCTTGTGGACGATACGCACCGAAGCGTTGAGCACCGGCAATGTCTGGTTGCGCAGGATCTCACGCGCTTCGCCGATGAACTCGATATAGGCAGCACGCGGGATGAAATACTCGTGCAGTATGTCGGTCTCGTCCATCAAATCGTTGAACAGATAGGGCACGGAATCGTGCATCGGGTTGTTGCGTGTGACCAGGCAGGCCTCGCCCTGCGCCACCGCTGTCGTGCGCGCCACCGTGCAGCTCTCGAATTTCGGCTCCAGCGTCTTTTCGGTGAACCATTTCAGCTCCTGGAACAGGGCGCCCTTCTTCGCCAGGTTCATGATCACCCGCTTCAGGCCGACGCCATCAGGTTCGCCAATCGCCGGCTGGTCGGCCGGCGGCTGGTCGGCCACCTTGTCATAGCGGTAGACGATCATGTCCTCGAGGAAATTGCCCGGCGCCGTCGACAGATGGCCGTAGAACAGGCCGATATCCTTGTTCGGCTCCAGCACCTCGGCGAAGTATCTCGGAAAATCGTCCGACTTGATGATTTCGCGGCTCGTCCGGTAGACGGCGTTGTCGACAATGTCGAGCGTTGCCTCGAGCACCACGCCGAACAGGCCGTAGCCGCCGACGACATGGCGAAACAGCTCGACATTCTCGGTCGGCGAACAAATCGTCACCGACCCGTCGGCCAGCATCACCCGCATCGAGCGGATCGAGCCGGCGACCGAGCCGGCCTGATGGTCCATGCCATGCGCATTGACCGACAGCGAACCGCCAACCGAAAAAATGTCGGTAGACTGCATCGCCTTCACCGCAAAGTGCGGATGCAAAAGGTTCTGGATGTCATGCCAGCGCGCGCCGGGCTGCAAGGTCATGGTCTTTGCAGCGGCGTCCACCGTAACCTTGTTGAACTTGCGCATGTCGAGGACCAGCGCATTGTCGTCGAAGGCGTGGCCGCCCATCGAATGGCGAATGGCGGCCAGCGACACTTTCAGACCATTGGCGCGGGCAAAGGCCAGCGCCTTGACGATGTGCTCTTCCTCGCTCACCTCGACCACACCGTAGACCGGTGTCATCGACAGCCCGCTGGCATCGTTGATGTCGCCGCCTTTGCTGAGCCATGGCAGCGAAGAGTCGTAGGCCGGCGCGTTCGACAGCGGCTTCAGCGGCAGGGCGATGCCGTCTATATCGGCAATGCGTCCGGCATTCTTCTGCCCCGACGGACCGCGCGCCAGCCGCGCCACGGTGGTCCCGCCCCACAGCACAGCACCGCCGACCACGGCAGCACCAAGCAGCAGCCGCCGAGACAGGCGAAACCCTTTTTTCTCTTCGACCATGCCCCACCCCGCTGCCTCAGGGATAGCGCGCGGCTTTGGCAAAAACCATAGCGGGGCACGGCGAAACCGCAGCGCGGCTGCATCAAAAGCGGCCGGCCCCGGACGGGACCGACCACTCCTGGGACAGGGGCATTGTTAAAAAAGTTCCTGGCAGCAGGCTGCTGCCGACGATAATTTCTACGAAGCTTTTTCGATCGACGTGACCAGCCCGGTCTTGTCGTCGACTGTCACCGCCACCTTGGCGCCGATCTTCAGTTTTTCGATCGCCGCTTCCGGCGGCAGCTGGTAGATCTTGCCGTCGTCAAGCGTGATCGACTTGGTTGTCGGATCGACCGCCTGGATGGTGCCTTGAACGGTCGCGGCATAGGCGGTGCCAACAAAGGCGAGCATGGCGGCGGTGGTCACAAGGATTTTCTTCATCGGTAAGTACTCCGTTTCAGTTTGCCGGGACCGCCGCCTCCTGGAAGCGACAGCCACCGAACACCCCAAAGCTGGTACGGAAAGCGACCTGCCGCAAATCACGTTGAGTGAATTTCGCAAACAGAATCAGCCGCTTAATTCTGACACATTGTTTTTGCCAGCGCGACTTCCGGCCGTTTCGGCTCCTCGGCAAGAGCGCTTCTTCCCGCGAAAAGAGTCACTTGGCCGATCGTGGCGGGCGGCTTTCGGCCATCACGCAGCCGCCGCAATCCAACTCTGTCGGCATCACGAAACAGACTCCTGGCCAGTTTCTCGGTACAAGTTTTGTTTCATGGATGAGGCCAAACCACCACCCCGAAGCGGATGCAACTCGCGCCCCGGTTGCAAATCGGGGGTGGATGCAGGATGGTGACGACCATTACGATGAAGGGGGCCTTCCATGAAGCTTGCAGTCCGGATCATGATATCCTTGGTGCTGGCGCTTGCTCCGGGGTTGGCCAGCGCACAGGGTGCGGATTCGGGTGACGACAAAACGATTGCCTTCACTCGTGACGACCCCGACATGGCGGCAGCGACTGCGAAGGCGCTCGCCAGCCTGGACGAATTCCTGGCTTTGTCCGCGGCTCCTCCCTCCGGCACGGACAGGTTCAAATTGAAGGTCAAGGTGCGCGACGGGAACGTCACCGAACACTTCTGGGTCATACCGTTCCGCCGCACCGAGAGCGGATTTGTCGGCATATTGGCGAACCAGCCGGAGGAAGTGCACAACGTCGTTCTCGGCCAGAACATAGAATTCACCAGGGGCGATATTTCCGACTGGGGATACACAAGCGGCGGGCGTCAGATCGGCAGCTTCACCGTCTGCGTAATGTTCAAGAAAATGTCGAAGGAAGAGGCAGACTACATGCGCGACAAATACGGCTTCGACTGCTGACGGCGCGGCCCGGCTAACCCGCGTCGTCCTTCGCGCCGATCTTGCGGACCAGCGCCACCGTCGCCAGCATCGCGCCCATGTCGGCGATCATCGGCGCGACATGGGTCTTGTAGTCGAGCGGCACCGAGATGGCGGGCAGCTCGAAGAAATTCTTCGTCTGCGGCAACAGCAGAAAACCGTCGCTGCCGTTGAGCGCCACCCGCGCCGGATCATCGGGCCATGTTTCGTGCAGCCATTTCAGCGCCTGCGCCAGCCGGCCAGTCACCAGCGGTCTGGCTGCTTCGATATTGTCGGTGCGGAATTCGTAGGCAGCATCGAGCGCCGCGTCGCCGGATGACAATTCCTGCATCTTCGCTGTGAATATGCTGCGGAAGAAACCGACGACCGCATTGGCCCGCCGCGCCGCCACCAAAGTCCCCGGGAACGTCTCGATGGTGTCGAAGGCGACGATGACGCCTTTGAATGTTGTCGACGAGCCTTTGCCCGTGCTTGCGCGCAGCTCTGCCTCGTAGAGCTCGAACGGAAATTCCTCGTAGCGGCCGGACACGATGTCGTCGAAGGCTTGGCGGTTGAAAGGACCGACCACGGCGCGTGGCAATCGGTCGAAGGAATTCGGCGTCACTCCTTGCTGATAGCGCACATCTCTGATGAAGCTGAAGATGATCGGCAACAGCGTGTCGCGGAACGATTGCTGCAGCCGCGTCGCCGGTTTGATCGCTAGGAAATAAAGCAGGAGCGCCGCGAAGAAACCGACGACATAGAGGAACACGTGCGGTGTCGAGAACCACTGCTCGTTGGCGTCGGCGACCTTGTTGAACAGCCAGGCCACCAGCACGACAAAGACCAGCAGCGGCCCCAAAAACGCCGGCACCCGCCAGCGCACATTGCGGTAGGCCGACGCCCGTCCGGCCTCATAGGCCTCGATATTTTTCCTGATGCCAGCGATCACCGCTTCGCTCGGCATGAAATCTGCTGTTTCCATCGCCCCCTCGCAAGCTTGAATGTACCCATGATAGCCGCTTTTGCGGGAAAGTCGTCAGCCGCCAAAGATCGCTTTCAACCGACCCTCGACCTTGCCACGGAGCCGGCCCTGCAGCGCCTCCACCGGCACCAGCCGCTCATGATTACCGGCGCGCAGCCGCATGAAAGGGTGCAGCCCGTAGGCTGCGATGGCGCCACGCATGCCGAGATCGGCACTGATATCGGCGACGAAAATGCAACCGATGCGGCCGGGCCATGGCTGGCGGGCGAGCGCCGTGCCGAGAAAGTCGCCAAGCCCATAGGCGATGAGCGTCTTGCCTAGCCGCTCCACCGGCTGCACGACATGGGCATGATGGCCGGCGATCAGGCCCACCCCATGCCCGGCCATCAGCCTGGCCAGCGCCCGTGTTGCCGGCCGCGGAAAATGCCGGAACTCCCAGTCCCAATGCGGCACGGCGCAGACGATATCGACGCCCTTGGCCGCATCGCGCGGCCATCGCGCCGGGTCGCCTTGCATCGAAACGCGGCCGGCAAACAAAGCCGCATCGGCATTGCGCCACAGTGTGAAGGCGGCAAAGCCGATGGTGAGCGGCCCAACCGCAAGCCGCGCGACCGGACCTTTGGCAGTGGTGCCGATGCTGCGGATACCGAGGCGCTTCAGCGCCGCAACCGTCTCGTCAAAGCCCGCCACGCCCTGGTCGAACACATGGTTGTTGGCCAGCGACAGCACGAGCTTCCTGTGTGGGATGCCGACGGCCGCCAGCGCGTCTGCAAGAAATCGCTCGGTCATCGCATGATGTGTGCCGAGCCGCGTGCCGGCGACAACGCTTGGTCGTTCCACGACCGGGCTTTCGCAATTGCCGATCACCAGATCGGCGGAATCAAGTAGCGTTGCGATGGCCGGGTCGCATTCGGGCGCGGCACGATTGGCAACCGCCGAGATATCGCCGACGAAGGCCAGCCGCACCGTCCGCGCCGGCGGCGGTTCGATCATGGTTGCGGCCGTCGGCGCAAAGCCATCGATAGCGCCGCCGAGCGACGGCTTCAGGAAGCGCGGCAGCCACGACAGTTTATAGGAGAGCGGATAGTTCGACACGCAATGCCCAATCGTTTGCCTTGTGTAGACTGTCTGCTGGGATGGTTGAAGCGTCGACTCTTGGCCAATTGAAATACAGGCCCGCATCGTATCAGGACCGACAGGCGCGGCGCAGCAGATGCGTGTATGGTTGCTGCGGAACAGCCATCGGAGGACCAAGATGACACGACTCGCAACCCTGCTGGCATCCGCGCTTGTTCTGCTGCTGCCGCTGTCTTCAGCCAACGCCGCGGCGCCCGAAGCAGCAAGCGCGCTGTTCGAGGCGAAAACCGTGGCAGAGCGCAACACCGCGCTCGCCACGCTCGAAGCCGCGGCATCGGCCGATCCGGCCTCAGCCTATGCCGCCGGCGCCGGCGAATTCTTCACCGCGCTGGAGATCCTCGCCGGTGGCCTGCACCGCCACGGTTTCGACAGCCCGCAATCCTTCATGCTGCCGCTGATGCGGCTGCCCGTGCCGGACAATCCCAATCCCGAACCGCTGACCTACGAGCAGTTTCGCGCTATCCTGGTCGCCTTCCGCGACCGGCTGGAGAAATCCGCAGCGACGCTGGGCTCTGTGCCGGCCGATGTCGATATTGGCATGGTCATCGACCTCACCCATGTCGGCGTCGACCTGGACGAGGATGGCAACATCACGCCGCAGGAAAGTCTCGCGGCAATCATGGCTGCGCTTTCGAACAACAGCGGCGATGCGCCGGATGCCACCCCGCTCATTTTCCGCTTCGACCGCGCCGACGGTTTCTGGCTGCAAGGCTATGCCGAGTTTCTGATGGCGCAGGCGGATTTCTGGCTGGCGCATGATTTCAAAAACACTTTCGACGGTTCGTTCCACATGCTGTTCCCGCGCGCCAGGCTGCCGCTGCAGGATATTCTCGTGCCGCCGGACGGCGGCATGGGCGGCGGCATCCTCACCTCGGAATGGCGCCTGGCCGATTTCATCTCGCTGGTGCATCTCATCAACTGGCCGGTGGTCGAGCCCGAGCGCCGACAAGCGGCTAGCCGCCATCTGCTGGAAATGATCCGGCTGTCGCGCGAAGACTGGAAAGCGATCCGCGCCGAGACCGACAATGATCGCGAATGGCTGCCCGGCCCGCAGCAGAAAGGCACCAACCGGCTCACCGGCCTCGAAGTCGGCGAGGAGCAGGTCCAGGCCTGGCTCGCCACCTTGACCATGGCCGAGGATCTGCTCGAAGGCCGCACCTTGCTGCCGCATTTCCGCATCACCGGCAAAGGCATCAACATGAAGCGCTTCTTCGACGAACCGAAAAACTTCGACCTCGTGCTGTCGATCACCGGCCCAGCAATCGCGCCCTATCTCGAAAGCGGAAAGATCCTCACCAGCGAGGAATTCAACCAGATCCAGCGCCAGTTCGGCGGCGGCGGGTTTCTGACGTTTGCGTTGTGGTTCAACTGAGGGAAGAACGCGGTTCAGGCGACACATGCTGCTGACACCCTTGTGTCAGCAGCATGGTTTCGCCCCGGGCCCTCCGCTACTCGGCTCTTTCCATTTTGGCTGACTCTGCCCATATTCGCGGCATGGCCAAACTTTCCGACAAAAAGACGCCGCCGCCGGCGGGCGACAACAGCGCTTCGCCGCCCAAGCGGCGCAGCCCGCTGACCGATTTCCTCGATGCATCGGAGCCCCTTCACAAGGGCGGCTTTGCCGAGGCGCCGCAGGCCGAATTCACCGGCGCGCCGCTGACCGGCTCGATCGCCGACTGGGCCGAGCAGATCGAGCAGGAAGCCGAGAAGGAAGGACGCCTTTCCGGCAAGGATAGCGGCAGATCGGCGAAGACGGCGAAAAAGATCCCCGAACGCTCCGCCGCCCCGGGCCGCTCGTCGCGCGGTACCTCGATGGGCGGCGCGGCTTCGGCCCGGGAGCGAACCGCGGCCGGCCTCAACCCGGTCGCCGGCCTCGACATTTCGCTGGAAGATGCCGAGACCATGGCCTCCGGCGGTGTGACCGCCACGGTCGCCGCTTTGTCGGCGCTGATCGAATCCGGCAATCCCTTGCACAAGGACGGCGTGCTGTGGACGCCGCACCGCCCTGCCCGTCCGGAAAAATCCGAAGGCGGCATCGCGATCAAGATGGTGTCGGATTTCGAGCCGGCCGGCGACCAGCCGACAGCGATCAAGGACCTTGTCGAGGGCGTCAACGACAATGACCGCACCCAGGTGCTGCTCGGCGTCACCGGCTCCGGCAAAACCTTCACCATGGCCAAGGTGATCGAGGAGACGCAGCGCCCTGCCCTGATCCTGGCGCCCAACAAGACGCTGGCGGCGCAGCTCTATTCCGAGTTCAAGAAATTCTTCCCGGAAAACGCCGTCGAGTATTTCGTCTCCTACTACGATTATTACCAGCCGGAAGCCTACGTCCCGCGCACCGACACCTTCATCGAGAAGGAATCCTCGATCAACGAGCAGATCGACCGCATGCGCCATTCGGCGACGCGCTCGCTGCTCGAGCGCGACGACGTCATCATCGTCGCATCGGTGTCCTGCATTTACGGTATCGGCTCGGTCGAGACCTATACGGCGATGACCTTCCAGATGCAGATCGGCGACCGGCTGGACCAGCGCGCGCTGCTCGCCGACCTCGTCGCCCAGCAATACAAGCGCCAGGACATCAATTTCGTGCGCGGCTCGTTCCGCGTGCGTGGCGATACGATCGAGATCTTTCCGGCCCACCTGGAAGACCGCGCCTGGCGCATTTCGATGTTCGGCGACGAGATCGAGCAGATCACCGAATTCGACCCGCTGACCGGCCAGAAGACCGGTGAGTTGAAAAGCGTCAAGATCTACGCCAACTCGCACTATGTGACGCCGCGCCCGACCCTGAACCAGGCGATCAAGTCGATCAAGGAAGAACTCAAGCACCGGCTTGTGGAACTGGAACGCGCCGGTCGCCTGCTCGAGGCGCAGCGGCTGGAACAGCGCTGCCGCTTCGATCTTGAGATGCTGGAAGCCACCGGTTCCTGCGCCGGCATCGAGAACTATTCGCGCTATCTCACAGGCCGCCAGCCAGGTGATCCGCCCCCGACCTTGTTCGAATACATCCCTGACAATGCGCTGGTCTTCATCGACGAGAGCCACGTCACCGTGCCGCAGATCGGCGGTATGTATCGGGGCGACTTTCGCCGCAAGGCGACGCTGGCCGAGTATGGCTTCCGTCTGCCGTCCTGCATGGACAACCGGCCGCTGCGCTTCGAGGAATGGGACGCGATGCGCCCGCTCTCGGTCGCGGTTTCGGCGACGCCCGGCGGCTGGGAGATGGAACAGTCCGGTGGCGTCTTCGCCGAGCAGGTCATCCGCCCGACCGGGCTGATCGATCCGCCGGTCGAGGTGCGACCGGCCAAGTCCCAGGTCGACGATGTCGTCGGCGAAATCCGTGACACCACCAAGGCCGGTTACCGTACGCTGGTCACCGTGCTGACCAAGCGCATGGCCGAAGACCTGACCGAATATCTGCACGAGCAAGGCGTCCGCGTCCGCTACATGCACTCCGACATCGACACGCTTGAGCGCATCGAGATCCTTAGGGATTTGCGCCTCGGCGCCTTCGACGTGCTGGTCGGCATCAACCTGCTGCGCGAGGGTCTCGACATTCCCGAATGCGGCTTCGTCGCCATTCTCGATGCCGACAAGGAAGGCTTTTTGCGCTCGGAGACTTCGCTGATCCAGACCATCGGCCGCGCCGCCCGAAACGTCGACGGCAAGGTCATCCTCTATGCCGACCAGATCACCGGTTCGATGGAGCGGGCGATGGCCGAGACCAGCCGCCGCCGTGAGAAACAGATGGAGTGGAACGAGGCCAACGGCATCACCCCGGAATCGGTCAAGTCGCGCATCTCCGACATTCTGGATTCGGTCTATGAGAAGGACCACGTCCGCGCCGATATCTCGCAGTTCACCGACAGCGCCGGCGCCATGATGGGCAACAATCTGAAGGCCCATCTCGACGCCATGGACAAGCAGATGCGCGAGGCCGCCACCAATCTCGATTTCGAGAAGGCGGCGCGCATCCGCGACGAGATCAAGCGGCTGCGCGAGATGGAACTCTCCATCTCCGAAGATCCGCTGGCCAAATACGCCGACATGGAAAGCCCTGTCTCGGGCCGCGAGAAGGGCAAGCACAACAAGGGCGTGGCCAAACATCGTACTTCAGAGGAACAGGAGCGTTTCCGCAAGCTCGACGCGGCACAGGCTGCAGAAGAGGCGGCCAAGGCGGCTCGGCCCAACCTCTTCCGCAAACCTGATCTCGACGCCATGGGGCCAGGCACCGACATGCCGACACCGGCCGGTGCGGTATCGCGCTCGCTGTTCAAGAAGCAGTCGGCTGAAGAAGCGCATGGCTCCGATTTCGGCATTCCGGGTGACGCCACCAAGCCGCTGTTCAAGAAGAATTCGCTCGACGAGATGACCGTGCGCCGGACCGAAAAGCCGGTAGAAGGAAAAGTGCCGGTGAAGCCACAGCCGATCTCCCCCCAAGTGGGGGAGATGCCCGGCAGGGCAGAGGGGGGCGCGAAGGATCGGGACGATTCCGCCAAACCAATCATTCGCCAGCGCGCCGGCATCGGCTCCTACGAAGACCCAGGCGACGCCCGCCGCGAGAAGCGCCGACCGGGCAAGACCGGAAGACCGGGACGGTAGCGATCCTTCGCGCCCCCCTCTGTCCTACCGGACATCTCCCCCACAAAGGGGGGAGATTGGCAGCTTCGCCGCTCCGGCCGACCGCCCCTTGCCATCTACCCTACCTCTGGTGTAGCCAGTTCGCACACTCGAACGTCTTGAAAGGAGGGCTCACGTGTTTGATTTTTCTCGTCACCATCGTCAGCGTGGCCCGATTTCTGCCCTGCGAGCTTGCTTGCAGGGCTGACCAGGGACATCACGGGTTTTTCCCGCTTCGATTTTTTGGTCTGCCCTTCGTGGTGCCGCAACGCCGAGCCTGATGGCCAGCACGCGCACCGTCAAAGTGCATCGAACCGGAGTTTGTCTCCGGACAGACCAGAGAAATCACCATGGCCCTGATCAGCCTCAAATCCCTCGGCGTCACCATGAGTGCGCCGCTGTTTTCCAATCTCGACCTCACCATCGGCACTGGCGACCGGCTCGGCATCGTTGCCGCCAACGGTCGTGGCAAGTCCACTTTGCTGAAATGCCTGACCGGCGAGATGGAGCCGACCTCCGGCGACATCACCCGCACCCGCGGCCTGCGTGTTGGCCATGCCGAGCAGTCCGTTTGCCCTGCTCTCCTCGACCATAGCTTTCACCAAGTTGTCGCCGATGTCTTGCCGGCCGAGCAGGCCGAAAGCGAGCTGTGGCGCGTCGACGTGGTGCTGGATTCGCTCGATGTGCCGGAGCCGATGCGCGAACGGCCGATGCGGGCCTTGAGCGGCGGCTGGCAAAGGCTGGCGCTGATCGCGCGCGCCTGGGTCACCGATCCGGATGTGCTGCTGCTCGACGAGCCGACCAACCACCTCGATCTCGCCAGGATCAGCCAGCTGGAAAGCTGGCTGAACGCGCTGCCGCGCGAAGTGCCGGTGGTGATCGCCAGCCACGACCGCGCCTTCCTCGACGCCACCACCAACCGGACGCTGTTCCTGCGCCCGGAACAGTCGCCGGTGTTTGCCCTGCCCTACTCCAGGGCAAGGCAGGCGCTGGACGAGGTCGATGCCTCGACTGAACGCAAATTCCAGCGCGACATGAAGGTGGCGCAGCAATTGCGACGGCAGGCCGCCAAGCTCAACAACATCGGCATCAATTCGGGCAGCGATCTTTTGGTGGTCAAGACCAAGCAGCTCAACCAGCGCGCAGAGCGCCTCGAAGACTCCGCGGCACCGGCACACCGCGAGAAATCGGCGGGCGCGATCAGGCTGGCCAATCGCGGCACCCACGCCAAGGTGCTGATCACGCTCGATGACGCGGCGGTCGAAACGCCCGACGGAACCCTGCTGTTTCGGACCGGCAAGCGTCATATTTGCCAGGGCGACCGTATCGTCCTGCTCGGCCGCAATGGTGTCGGCAAGTCGCGCTTCGTCACCTTGATCCGCAACGCCATCACTGAGCCGGAAACGGTGCCGAACGTGAAGGTGACGCCGTCGACGGTGCTCGGCTACAGCGACCAGGCACTGGCCGGTATCAGCGGTGACGACACGCCGCTGGCGATGGTTTCACGCCGCTACGATGTCGGCGAGCAGCGCGCCCGCTCGCTGCTTGCCGGTGCCGGCGTGGTCATCGAGATGCAGGAGAAAAAGATCGGTGTGCTGTCGGGCGGCCAGAAGGCGCGGCTGATGATGCTGGCGCTCCGGCTCGCCAATCCCAACTTCTATTTGCTCGACGAGCCGACCAACCATCTCGACATTGACGGCCAGGAAGCGCTGGAGGGGGAACTGCTGGCGCATCAGGCAAGCTGCCTGCTCGCCTCGCACGACCGCTCCTTCATCCGCGCCATCGGCAACCGCTTCTGGCTGATTGACAAGCGGAAGCTGACCGAAGTCGAGGCCCCCGAAGATTTCTTCCGCTCGGTGGCCGAAGCGACAGGTTGAAGAACTGCCGGAATGCATGGACCGCCTGGTGTTGCGGCCCATGTTTTCGCATGTCTCGCAAATATTTTCGGCGCTCTGTCGGATCGCTTGAACCCGCCCCGTCCTTGGGATGCCGACACGATGATGCCGGCTTCAAGAGGAGAAGCATCATGTCCATTCTGTCATCCATAGGCCGCGTCGCCACGCGCTACGCACAGAACCGCGCCCGCCATCGCAGCGAGCAGGCGCTGTTGTCCCTGCCGATCGAATTGCGCAAGGACATCGGCTGGCCGGAAATCGTCATCGACGCGCAAAACGGTCCGCGGATCCGCAGGGCTCCCTGACCATGCCCGGGAGAAGCATCGATGCCGGCCGCCATGGGGCGACCGTTGCTCAATCATGCGTGTCGCCCGACAGCGGCGTCGCCTGCATCGATGCGCGCTTTTCAAAAACCTCGAACCAGCGGGTCAGCCGTGCCCGCGCGCGAAACGACGGAAGCTGGCGAAACGCCATCCAGGACAGCGTGGTGGCGAGCGCAATATGGCCGACATGGAGCGGCGCCTCGTCGTCCAGCGCGCTTTCGAGCCAGTCGTAGCTCGCCTCGATCTTTTCCCGGTATCCCTCCTCAAGAGTGGCATAGCGCAGCTGTTCGGGCCGCCTTTCGGTCTCCCAGCGCAAACCTATGCCCGTCTGCGCCAGGCCCTGGGCGACCGCTTGCAGCCGCAACGCCTGCCAGCGCGCCTCGCCGTCTTGTGGCAGCAGCTTGCGGCCGTCATGCAGCGTGTCGAAATAGGCGCAAATGACATCGGAATCGAAGAGCGGCGACGCATCGGGCCGCAATAGCACCGGCACCTTGCCGAGCGGGTTCTCGTCATAGACGCGCGCATTGCGCAAGGTCGGACTGGTCTCGTGATGGATGACCTCGAGCCGATCGGCAATGCCAACCTCATGGGCGAAGACGAGCGCCTTGCGAGCGAAGGGCGAATGGGTCTGGTAGTAGAGGATCATTGTCGCCTCAGGGATGGGAGCAGTCCCCTTTTCTAGCCTGCGGGTCGCGAGGATTGCGCTCTGATTGGGCGCTCCCGATGCAAGTTCATTTCACGCCAAAAAATCGCAGCGGCCATGTAGGATTGCTACCGCCCCGTTCGTCCTAGGGTTCGCAAGGCCAGACCAAACGCCCAGACCAACGCAAAGAGGAGCAAGACATGACCGACCAGACCCCCGTTCAGCCGGCCGCGAAAGTTCTCGGTGGATTGACCCCCTATCTGCAACTGGACGGCGCCTTCAAGGCTGCCGAATTCTACAAGAAGGCGTTTGGCGCCGAGCAGGTGTTCTTCTATCCGCCCGATGAGCAGGGCCGCACCATGCACATCCACCTCCACATCAACGGCTCGACCTTGATGATTTCGGATTTCTATCCCGAAAACGGCATGCCCGCCGTCAAGCCGCAAGGCTACACCATGCAGCTCCATCTCGGCAGCGACGACATCGAAGACTGGTGGAAGCGCGCCGTCGATGCCGGCTGCGAAGTCGCCGTGCCGCTCCAGGTCATGTTCTGGGGCGACCAGTGGGGCAATATGCGCGACCCCTTCGGCGTCGAATGGGCAATGAACGCGCCGGCGAAGCAGGCATAGGAGAGACACCATGTCCTATGTCGATGGTTTCGTACTCGCCGTGCCCAAAGCAAAGCTCGATGACTACAAGAGGCTGGCCAACCTCGCAGGCCCCATATGGATGGAACACGGCGCGCTCGCCTATGTCGAATGTATCGGCGACGACGTTCCCTATGGCGAGCTGACCTCGTTCCCGCGTGCCGTTCAGGCCAAGGACGACGAGATCGTCGTCTTCGCCTGGGTGGTCTATGAATCCAGGCAGAGCCGCGACGCGGTGATGCCCAAGGTGATGGCCGACCCGCGTTTGACACCCGATTGGGGGCCCATGCCCTTCGATATGAAGCGCATGATCTTCGGCGGCTTCCAGCCGTTCGTGGAGCTCTGACGCCAAGCTAGGTCGAGATTGAGGTCAGGCCGAGCCGAGAACGGTTGATACCCGAGAACCGGAGCGGAGCGTACTTGAAGTACGTGAGCACCGGAAGCGCAGGTATCGGCCGTTCGCAGGCCGGCCTCACCTCAATATCGGTCTAGCTTGTCCAGCAGCGGCTTCAGCCGGTCTCCATAGCGCTTCCACAGATCGACCGAGCCTTGATACATCGGCTGGCGCACTTGCGCGGCCGAGGCCGTGCGCACGGGACGGTCGGTCTCGTGGAACGACAGCACGGCATCGTCCCATGGCAGGCCGAGATGGGCCATCAGCGCCCGCGTCTGCCCTTCCTGGTCGGCGACGAAATCCTCGTAGCGCACATCGTGCACGACGCCGGGCAGGACAGTGCGCCAATGCGCCATGATGTCGGTGTAGAGATTGTGGAAGTCGGCAAGCTCGCCGAGATCGTAGCCATAGCGGTGGCTGTCGCCGCGGAAATGCACCTTGTAGATCGAAAGGCATGTCGCCGCCGCATCGCGCGCGCAATGGATGATCTTGGCATTCGGCAGCGTCATGTGGATGAAGCCGATGAGCAGGAAGTTGCCGGGCATCTTGTCGGTGACATGCCTGAAGTCGGGATAGCGGGCGTGCAGCATGTCGAGATAGGCTCGGCCGGCCTCGGCAAAATCCGCGTCGGGTACATCAACCAGTCCCCAAGGGAAGCCGCCGGGCATGGTCGTCGGGAACTGCTTGCCAACCGCGGTCTTCAGGATGCTGAGCTCGCCTGCGCCATAGACCTGCGGATGGCTGGCGATGATCTGTTCGACCAGCGTGGTGCCCGAACGCGGCATGCCGACGACGAAGATCGGCGTGTCGTCGACAATCGGGCTCGGCTTGTGCTTTTCAAAAAAGCCGGCGTCGAACACCGTCTTCATCGCCTCGAATTCGGCGCGCGTCCTGACCGGATCATAGTCGATGCCCTTGCGGCGGATCGCATTGCCCTCGGCGAAATAGTCGAAGGCTCTGTTGTAGTCCTTCAGATCGTCATTGGCCTTGCCGAGACCGAAGGACAGCTGCATGCGCGCCAGGCTGTCGGCGGGCGCCTTGGCATGCTGTGCCTCCATGCCGGTCAGTTCCGCGTCGCGCTCCTTCTGGCGCTTGACCTGCGTCAGCAGCAACCAGCCCTTCGCCATGCCTGGAGCGATCGCCAGCGCCTGGCGCACGAGTTCGGTCGCCTCGGCAAGCTTGCCCTTCTCCATCATGGCGACGCCCAGCCCGTAGAGGAGCTCGGCATCCTTCGGCCGGATCGTCAGCGCCTCGCGGAAGGTCGCCAGTGCCTCATCCAGACGCCCGGCTTCCTGCAGCGTTTCGGCAAGCCCGATGCGCGCACGGACATGGAAGGGATTGCGCCCGACTGTGCCGCGATAGATCGTTTCGGCCTCTTCGAACTGGCCGAGCTGTTTCAACGCGGAACCCAGATTATCGCGTGCCGCGAGCTGGTCGGGCTTGAGATTGACCGCACCGCGGAAAAGATCCACGGCCGCTGCAACGCGACCGAGATCGCGCATCACCGTGCCGAGATTGTTGAGGAAATCGGGATTCTTCGGCTGCAAACGCCCCGACTGCTCGATCAGTTCCAGCCCTTCGGCGCTGCGCCCGATCTGGTGCAGCAGCAGCCCGAGGAAATGCGCCGCAGCAGGGTGATTGGCTTTTTGCGCCAGCACTTGCCGGTACAGCATCTCGGCCTCTTGCCGGCGGCCGGCCTGATGCAGCTGCAACGCCTGCTGCACGCGCTGGTCAAGCCCTAACGGCGGCGGTCCGCCTGAGCCGGAAGTGGCGCCCGCGCCTGCCGGGCTTCTTGGATCTCTGGTGATGGGAAACCTGCCGTGTTTGTCCGCTTGCCGGACCTAAGCCATGACAGACGCAGATTCAAGAGCGGACCAGGACAGGGATCCGGCTCCTGTCAAATCAGGCGGTTGCTTTCGGCAAGCTGGCGCGCGCGCCGCAGCGTTCCGTCGGTGTCGGCGATCGTCCGCCTTGCGGCCTCGTCGCTTCTGATCGTCAGCCGCGCCGAGATGACTTTGATCGGCTTGACGATCGGTTTGATTGTCACTGTGGAGCCGTCCGGGGTTTTTACAGAAATCATGTTTTCTCTTCCTATTCCTAAATAAAACGCAAATGCCAGGACAAATGTTCCGGCGAAATATCAAACAATTTTTGAGAATGCGTCCGCATCCTATCAGCATTCTACAGATAGATATAGCGGGCGATTTTTGCGACAAGATCAGGGATTTACGGAAATCTTCTTGATTTGTCCCGGATTTCGGAATAAAGATTTGAGGTCATTTTTGGGTCAGGCTTGGCATCTCGCGGCGTCAGAGTTCTCGACCCGTCAATCTCATTCCAGATCGCCGACACCCAGATTGCCGATACAGGGGCGCGCCACGCCTCGCGACCATTTCTTTCTTTGAAGAAACCGCTTGCGCGGATTGATAGAACATCGAGGCACTAGAATGTCCGGCCGCACCACCCATTCCATCGCCCACTTCACGGCACCTTTCGTGCTCGGCGGGCTGGAGGGAAAATTGCCGGCCGGCGACTACGACATCGACCACGACGAAGAGCTGATCGACGGCATGTCGTGGCTTGCCTGGCGCCGTGTCGCCACCTTCATCCATCTGCCGGCAAGGACGGTGAAAAGCCCGACCAGCCAGCTCATCGCCATCGACCACGCCGAACTCGAAACAGCGCTTCGGCAAGACCGGGAGAACGCCGCATGATCCGTTTCCAGCAGAATGCACGCCCACGCACCGACACGCCCGCGCATCTCTTCGCAATCGGCCAGACAGTCCGCATGAAGAGCCGCACCGGCCTGGTGCAGAAGACCGCGGAATTGTTCCAGATCAAGAGCATGATGCCGGTCAAGGACGGCTCGCCGCAATACCGCATCCGCAGCGACCAGGAGACCCACGAGCGGGTTACCACCGAAGACAATCTCGAAGCGGCCGACAATCCGGCCGTCTAATGCATGTCGCCCAAAAGTGCGCAGCGGTTTTGGGACAACGACATGCATAAAACAAAGATCTAAAGCGCGTCGAGCGACGCGCTTTGGACCATAGCGGCTCAACAACAAGACAGAGCCCCATCCCGATCCAACGGGGGTGGGTCAGGCTCTCGTCCGCACCTCAACAGACACGCAACGAGGGATCAGAGAATGGCCAAGGGTCAACAGCGCAGCAACCGCGAGACACGCAAGCCCAAGAAGGACAAGGTAGCGGCAAAACCGGCTTCGCCCTTCGGCTCGGCGGTCAAGCAGGCAGAAACCGGACTGAAGCCGAAGTCCAAGTAGCATTTCGGACTGAAGCCAACGGGCGGCTCGTTCCTCGAAGGCGAGAGGCATTGCGGCATGGCTGCCGCGATGCAGGACAGCTAAACGCCTGTCCAACACGGAGGCGCGCTTGAACTTCGTCATCGAGTTCTATCGGTCGCGTGATGCCGACGAGGCGATGCTCGACAAGGTGTCGCTGGAGGCGCCGAATTTGCGCGCCGCCTTGCAAGGCGCAACCGCGCTCTTCCACACTTTGGCCATGCCGCAGATCCCCGACCGCCTGCGCATCTCCGACGAGGATGGCAGCGAGCTTTACGCCGGTCCGGCCGATGGGGCGTATCCCGTAGAGGTGTGAGGCGTGCCCCGCTCACGCCTCAGCAGGGACCATCATCGACGACGTTGTAGTCGGCGGCACGAGCCTCGCATTCGTTCGGGAAGGTGCGCAGTTCGCCATGGCGGCGAGCACAGACGGGCGCGTATTCACGGGTGCAGAATGTCTGCTCCTCGCCGCCGCCGCCACCGCCACCACCGTCGCGGCACTCGCCATCGCGCAGAATGCGATATCCGGCCCGCTCGGCAAGGCAGGCATTGGCGAAGGTCTGGCGATCGCCACCGCGCCGGGCGCAGACCGGCTCATAGTGCTTGGGGCAGAATTGCGGCTCCGGCCTCGGCGGGCGCGGTCCTGGCCCCTCGTCGACCACCACCGTGCAGGCGCCAAGAATTGCCGACAGGAACAAGATGGCAAAGCCCTGTCGCGAGAAGATAGCCGCAAGAAATCTCATGAATATGTCTCCCTCGAGACCCCCCGTCCCGGCGCTAAACGCGCCAGCCAATCCTCGTCATTCCGGTCGCGAATGCAACCCCCGTTTGCGGACCGCCTGCACAGGCAAACGACGCGGTGTGCGTGCTGGCGCCACCTCTGAAGTAGCCGCTTTCCGCCGCTGGACCATGCGTGGCCGGGCTCTGGCCGATGACCGGGGAGAGAGCCGGGTCTATCGATGCGCTGCGTCGGGATGCGCCCATCGGGGTGCCCCGCGGGCCTATCTTGCAACCATCACGTTTCCGTGCGATAAATTTTGTGTTCGGGCATTTGCGACCCGGAGAGCGGAACGTTTTGGACGACCTTTCCCCGATACTGTGAATCTCTGACGGCCCCGTTTTCGGCGGGGGGTTTGACCATGCGCAAATGCATGACTGCCGAAGCAACCACCGGGACTTGCCCACGGCGCCAGGCGGCGGGCAAACCACAAGACTGACACGGGTGAAGGAGTTTCCCCAATGGCCCAGACCGGCACCGTTAAATTCTTCAACGCGACCAAAGGCTTCGGCTTCATCACGCCGGACGGCGGCGCCAAGGATGTGTTCGTCCACATTTCCGCGATCGAGGCTTCGGGCCTGCGCACTCTCGTCGATGGCCAGAAGGTCACCTTCGACGTCGAGCCCGACCGCATGGGCAAGGGTCCGAAGGCGGTCAATCTGCGCGCAGCTTGAACCATTGCGCGTCCGTTCGGACGTGCGAAAGGGCGCTGCAAGACCTTGAGCCGGCTTCCGGAGCCGGACTTGAATTTTTTCGAAGGCGCGACGGTTTTTGTCGCGCCTTTTTCGTGTCCGGCGTGCCTAATGCATGTCGCCCAAAAGTGCGCAGCGGTTTTGGGACAACGAGATGCATCAAAACAAAGACTTAAAGCGCGTTGCCTGAATCCGCTTCAACGCGACGCGCTTTAGCCGCCGCCGCAAAACTTTCTCTTGCCGATAGCGCTAAAATAAAGGACAAATTTCCCTTCGGGCATTTGCCGGCCCGAGACTGGACTTTATGGGATCAAAGGGAGCTTCCCATGCCGCAGACCGGCACCGTCAAATTCTTCAATCATGCCAAAGGCTTCGGCTTCATCACGCCGGACGATGGCGCGAAGGATGTCTTCGTCCATATTTCCGCCGTGCAGGCGTCGGGTCTTCCCGGTCTTGAGGATGGGCAGAAAGTGTCCTTCGACACCGAGCCGGACAAGCGTGGCAAGGGGCCGAAGGCCGTCAACCTTTCGGTCGGCTGAGCCGGCCTGAAAGACAGGACCGAACGGGGTGAGGTCCGCTCTCTGCGAGCGTGCGGTTTTTGTCGCACGCATAGAACCCTGAAAATTTCGTTCAGCCCCCGTTCAGCCACGGTCGCCTATTAATCTTTGGTAAAGCCGGACCGCATCCCCCGAAAACTGCACGGGCCGGCGCGAAGGAGACCAAGATGAATCGCATTTTCAAGACCACCATCCTGTCGGCAGCCATCGCCGCGACCACGTTCGCTACCTTGCCTGCTGCCAATGCCGATGAGTGGCGCCATCACCGGCATCACCACAATGGCGACGCCCTCGCCGCCGGCGTCCTTGGCCTGGCGGCCGGCGCGCTGATCGTTGGCGCGCTCAACAACCCGCAGCCGCGCTACTACGATCCCGGCTACGACGACTACGATGGTTATGCGCGGCCGGCACCGGTACGCCGCTACTACGCACAGCCGCGGGTCATCTATTCGCAGCCGCGTGTCGTGTATGCCGATCGCTACGCCGAGCCTTGGACCCGCGACTGGTACGAATACTGCTCGGATCGTTACCGGACCTTCAACTCCCGCTCGGGAACCTTCACCGGCAATGACGGCGAGCAGCATTTCTGCACCGCCAACTGAGGTGCATGTCGCCCAAAAGTGCGCAGCGGTTTTGGGATAACGACTTGCACAAGGCAGAGCCATAAAGCGCGAAGCGCTTTAGGACATCCCTGCCCCAAAGCAAAAAGCGCTGTCCGCAAGGCCAGCGCTTTTTTCATGCCCGCGGTTGATTTTGCCGTCGAAGCCAAAGCGTCAGGTCAGGAACGGATTGGTCCGCCGCTCCTCGCCAAAACGGCCACCGGGCCCATGGCCACAGATGAAGCCGATGTCGTCGCCGAGCGGCAAAAGCTTCTCCTTGATCGAGGCGATCAGTGCGGCATGGTCGCCACCCGGCAGATCCGTGCGGCCGACCGAGCCGCGAAACAGCACGTCGCCGACATGGGCGAACTTCGCCGCGCGGTTGTAGTAGACGACATGGCCGGGCGCGTGGCCTGGACAATGAAGCACCTCGAACACATGCTGACCGAACGACACAGTTTCGCCTTCGGTGAGAAACCGGTCGGGCACGCAGTTGCGCACCGGATCGGTGATGCCGAAGCGCTTGGCCTGGTTCTCGAGATTGGCCAGCAGCGGCTTGTCTGCTTCGTGCGGACCGATGATCTCGACGCCGAGCGCCTCCTTCAGATCCATCGCACCGCCGGCATGATCAATATGGCCATGCGTGATCCAGATCGCGCCCGCGGTGATCGCATTGTCCTTCAGCACCGACAGCACCTTGTCGATATCGCCGCCCGGATCGACGACGACGCCACGCTTGTCGTCCATGTCGAACAGGATGGTGCAATTCTGCTGGAAGGGTGTGACCGGCACGATGCCGGCATTGAGCTGCCCCATGGTGGTCCTTTCGCTAGAGCAATTCCAGGAAAAGTGTGAAACGGTTTTCCGTCCGGAATTGCGTCAAAACAAAGAGATAGAGCGGTTCGGCGTTTCCGTGAAACGATGAACCGGTCTGTGTCATCTCCGATGTAGAGACAGAGGCGAAAGCCGTCCACCGCCAAAAGGCGGCCGGCAAGTGGCCCAAAAATATAAATGGGCGGCCGGAGCCGCCCATGCGAGAAGCCTGAAACGTTTAGGCTTATTTCTTCATCGCACCCATGACCGCACCGATGATGCCGGTCAGGATAGCGCCGCCGCCGGCACCGCCAACGATGTTGTTGAGGTTCAACGCGCTGCCCAACCCGCCGGTTGCCGCCGCGGCCGCTGCCGGATCGACCGCACCACCGCCGAGCAAGCTGCCGAGGATAGCCGCGCCGCCGACGCCGCCAATGGCACCGCCGAGGATTTTGGGCAGCTGTCCCAGAGCCGCGTTCTTGAGCGCAACACCGATCGCCTGACCACCGATGACACCCGTAATCACCTGAATAATGATCGGAAGAAGCGTGTTCATGTCCATATTACCAGTCCCTCCATAACTGCCAGCCTCCCGGGCCGACACCATCATGAGACGCCGAATTAGACGAAAGTCAAATGCACAGATGCTGAAATAAAAGGGGCGGCCTCAAAACCGCCCCTGCTTGACTAAAAAGCTGTGACTTACGCTATTCTGCGGCGATCGCATGCTTGGGTTGCACTGCGGCCGAGTAGTCGTTCATCAGTGTTTTGGCGATTTCGCCGACCTCGAATCGGTAGGGCCCGACCTCCGAAACCGGCGTCACTTCAGCCGCCGTTCCGGTCAGGAAGCACTGCTGGAAGCCTTCGAGCTCGTCCGGCATGATGGCACGCTCTATCACCTCGATGCCGCGGTCCTTGGCAAGGCCGATGACCGTGCGGCGGGTGATGCCGTCGAGGAAGCAATCGGGCGTGGGCGTATGGATCTTGCCGTCCTTGACGAAGAAGATGTTGGCGCCCGTCGCTTCCGCGACCAGGCCGCGCCAGTCGAGCATCATGGCGTCGGCATAGCCCTTGGCTTCGGCGGCATGCTTGGACATGGTGCAGATCATGTAGAGGCCCGAGGCCTTCGACTTGGACGGCGCGGTGCGCGGATCGGGCCGGCGCCATTCCGCCAGATCGAGACGGATGCCTTTGAGCTTCTGCGCCGGATCGAAGTAGCTCGGCCACTGCCATATGGCGATGGCGCAGTTGATCCGATTGTTCTGCGCCGCAACGCCCATCTGCTCGCTGCCGCGCCAGGCGATCGGCCTGACATAGGCGTCCTGGAACCCCTGCTTCTTCAAAAGCGTGGTGGAGGCTTCGTTGAGCTCGGCCACCGAGTAGGGAATCTTGTAGCCGAGCAGGTGTGCCGATTCATGCAGGCGCTCGGTATGCTCGTTGAGCTTGAAAATCTCGCCGCCATAGGCGCGCTCGCCCTCGAAGACGGCGCCGGCATAGTGCAGGCCGTGAGTCAGCACGTGGATCTTGGCGTCGCCCCATTTGACGAACTCGCCGTTCATCCAGATAAAGCCGTCCAGCTGGTCGAAGGGAACGGATGCCATGGAAACCTCCCGCGAGCGGCCGCCCGCACATCATTTTTTCGTTGCGTGTTTCGTCTCAGCCGCGCCGGGCAGCCGCTGTCTCAAAGCGTAGGCGGATATTTGAGGGTTGGCAAACTCAGGAAGTTCCGGAAAAACGGCTTCCCCTTGCCTTTTCGTTCGCAATCCACCGAAAAGCTTGTCAAAAATTACCATTGCCGGGAAATTACGTCAATAGTACTGACATAATTTCCTGCTTCGCATGGAGAAAAGATGACGGATCGAAGCCCAGCTGCCGGAAAACCGATCAGGACGGCGATCACCGACGAGGACGGCATCGACTTCGCCATCATCGAATTGTTCTTCTTCGCCTATCGCGACTTTACCTCCGATCCGGATCAGATCCTGGCCAACTATGGTTTCGGCCGCGCCCACCACCGCGTCCTGCATTTCGTCAATCGCCGGCCGGGCCTGACGGTGGCCGAGCTGCTGGACGTGCTCAAGATCACCAAGCAGAGCCTGGCGCGCGTGCTCAAGCAGCTGATCGACACCGATCATATCGTCCAGTTGCAAGGCCCTCGCGACCGCCGCCAGCGCGAACTCTACCCGACGGCCAAGGGCCGTGCGCTGGCGCTGGCGCTGGCACGGCCACAGTCGCGCCGCATCCGTGCGGCATTGGAGGATTCCGGAACCACCGAACGCAACTTGATCGAACGTTTCCTGGAAGCGATGGTCAATCCGGAACTAAGAGCGCAGATCGACATTGTGCCTGCGAACGCATCGGGGAAAAGCCATGGAGACCATTGAGAGGGTTGATCAACCGGCAGCACCGGACGATGACGCACCGCATCTGCTTGTGGTCGATGACGACACCCGCATCCGCAACCTGCTCAAGCAGTATCTGACCGAGAACGGCTTTCGCGTCACCGTCGCCGGCAATTCCGGCGAAGCCAGGCGGAAGCTTGTCGGTCTCGATTTCGATCTGATCGTGCTCGACGTCATGATGCCAGGCGAAAGCGGCGTTGATCTCACCAAGGCGCTGCGGGCCGAGAAGAACGTGCCGATCCTGATGCTCACCGCGCTGTCCGAAACCGACAGCCGCATCACCGGGCTCGAGGCCGGCGCCGACGATTATCTGCCGAAGCCTTTCGACCCGCGCGAACTGATCCTGCGCATCAACAACATCCTGCGCCGTGGCGGCCCGGCGACGACGCCCAAGGTCGAGCAACTGGTCTTCGGTCCCTACACGTTCCAGATCGCCCGGCGCGAGCTGAAGCGCGGCGGCGAGGCGCTGAAGCTGACCGACCGCGAGCAGGAGATCCTGGCGATTTTCGCCGCACGCGCCGGCGAAACCATCCCGCGCCATGAATTGGTCGGCGACGATTCGGAAGTCGGCGAGCGCACCATCGATGTCCAGATCAACCGGCTACGCCGCAAGATCGAGCGCGATCCGTCCAATCCGGTCTGGCTGCAGACCGTGCGCGGTATTGGCTATCGGCTCAGTGTGGAATAGCCGCTTCCCATCTATGCGTTCTCAACGGCTTACGGGAAAAATTGTCAAACCATGCCGCTTGGTTTGACAGTTTTTGTTCCTGCTCCGTGTTCAGCGATGGCATTTATCGCCTCATGCGCCAGACGCCAAATTCAACGCCGCCCTTCAGAGTGCGAGCGCCGACGGGACATTGGCAAAATTGTCGACCAAGTGGTTCGGCGCTGACATTGCGCCCAAGAAATAGGAAGCAAAGCGGAAGCGGCTTCGCCCACTTCCGTCATCACATGCTGCAGATGCTGGCAGCGATGCCATCGGCTGGTTCGCGATAGCTTATGGCGACCTCTGATCCCACAGTCATTCAACCAGCCGCATTCGGCGGCGGTCGCCCGTTCTACGGGTAGGCGCCGGCAATGTTGGCGCGCTGGCGCACCAGAGCCAGCACGGTGTCTATCGTGGGTGTTGCGACGCCGACAATGCGGCCCAGTTCCGCAACCGCTGCGACCACGGCGTCGATCTCCATCTGCCTGCCGCGTTCGAGATCCTGGAGCATCGATGTCTTGTGCTCGCCGATGGCGGCTGCGCCATCGATGCGCCGCTCAACTGATATCGGCATCGTCACGCCGAGCGCGTTAGCAACCTTCTCCGCTTCTGTCATGATCGAGAGCGCCAGGCGACGCGTATCGGCATCACCGCAGATGCGCGCCAGCGTGGCTCCCGTCAGCGCGCTGATCGGATTGAAAGCGACATTGCCCCACAGCTTTACCCAGATCTCGGTGCGGATATCGGCCTTGACGGGAGCCTTCAGACCAGACCCGATCAACGCCTTGCTGAACGCTTTCACGCGTTCTGTCGCGACGCCCGAAGGCTCGCCAAGGCTGAACCGGTCGCCAGAAACATGCTGGACGACGCCGGGCTCGACCACTTCGGCCGCCGGATAGACGACGCAGCCTATGACCCGGTCGGCGCCAATGCCGCGCTCCTGAACCCTGCCCGGATCGACGGATTGCAGGACATGACCATGCCACGGACCATCGAGACCGTGAAAATACCACCACGGCACGCCATTGACCGCCATCACCACGCTGGTCGCCGGCCCGAGCAATGGCTGCATGCGCTCGACGACGGCGGCAACGGCCGGCGCTTTCAGCGCAACGACGACAACGTCCTGTTCGCCAGCCTCGACGGGATTTTCATACGCCGCAACGTGCACGGTCGAGGACGTGTCCCCTTCGACAAGGCGCAGACCATTGGTCTGCATTGCCTGCAAATGCGGCCCGCGCGCGATCAACGTCACCTCATGGCCAGCCTTCGCCAGTCGGGCGCCCATCAAGCCACCGATGGCACCGGCGCCATAGATGCAGATTCTCATCGCGCTATCCCCAGCCGTTCCGCAAGCCCGATCCGCTGCAGTTTGCCCGTCGGCCCTTTCGGTATCTCTTCCAGGAAAACGACGCGGCGCGGAACCTTGAACGGCGCCAGCCTGGCGGCGACGAATTCGCGCAACTCGCTCTCGGATGCGGACGCGCCTTCGCGCAGCACCACGGCGGCGGCAACCTCCTCGCCAAGCTTTTCGCTCGGCATGCCAAAGGTCAGCGCCTGAAGCACGGCCGGGTGTTCGGCAATGACGTCGTCCACCTCGCGCGGCGAGATCTTTTCGCCGCCGCGATTGATGATCTCCTTGAGACGGCCGCTGATGGTGAGATAGCCCTGCTCGTCGAGGTGGCCGAGGTCGCCGGTGCGAAACCAGCCGCCGCGAAAGGCCTCGGCATTGGCTTCCGGCCGATTCTCGTATCCCCCCGTCACATTCGGCCCGCGAATGACGATCTCGCCGGGCTGACCCGGTGCCGCTAGATCTCCAGAAGCGTCGAGGATTGCCACCTCGGGGCCGGCGGCGATACCGACAGAACCCGGTTTGCGCGCCGACGGCGGCAATGGGTTGCTGGTCATCTGGTGCGCCGCTTCCGTCATGCCGTAGGATTCGATGACCGGACAGGCAAAGGTCTGCTCAAGCTCGCCGATCAGAACGGGTGACATCGGCGCGGACGAAGAGCGGATGAGCCGCAGCCTGTGCCGCTCCATCACCTCACGGTTGCGCTCGGCCCGGCCCAGTATCGCCTGATGCATGGAGGGGACGGCGCTGTACCAGGTGGCGGTCGACTCATCCAGCCAACCGAAGAAGCGCAGCGCATTGAAGCCGCCGCCACAATAGACGCTGGCGCCGGCAGCGATCGACGACAGCAACGCCCCGACCAGGCCATGAATGTGGAACAGAGGCATGATTACCAGCCCGCGATCAGCCTGGGTCAACGACAATGTGCGGGCGATGTTGCGCGCCGAGGTCGTCAGGTTGAGATGGCTGAGCGGCACGATCTTGGGTTTTGACGTCGTTCCGGAGGTGTGCAGCACCAATGCGATATCCGAAGGCGCCGCGTCGGCATCTGCTGCCGGCGCGCCGGTCGTCTGTTCAACCATCAGATCGAACGAACCGGCCGGCTCGTCATTCAGAGGCCGTAGTTCGACAATCGCCACGCCGCTCGCGAGCGCTGCCGCACGCGCCGGCGTCTCGGAACCTTCAAGCACCACCAAAGCCTTGGCGCCGAGGTCGTTCAGGTAATAGTCGAACTCCTCCATACGATAGCTTGGATTGAGCGGCGCGGCCGTAGCCGCCGACGCAATCGCCAGAAAGGCGCTCGCCAGCTCGGCACTGTCCGGCATGACGATCGCCACGCGATCGCCAGGAACAATGCCCGCCTTTCGAAACACGGCCGCAGCCGACGCGATCCGGTCAGTAAGCCCGCCATAAGTCAGCGGGGCGCGTCCGGGAGCGAGGATCGCAAGAGACGCGGGATCGTGCGCGGCGACAAGCACCGGAATTGTAGAGGTCGCGGATGTCATGAATGGTCCTCGCTTGTCGTGATGGGTTCAGCTGGCGCTGCCAAAAAGGCCACTGCGCACGGATTCCAGATGGCGCCGCATCGCCTGTGCGGCGGCTTCAGGGTTACGCGCCGCAATGGCGTCGACATAAGCGCGGTGTTCGCCGCGATAGACAGCGAGGCGCTCCTGCGTCAGCGTTTCGTGCCGCAGCCGCGACCATTGCGGCTGGGCACGAATGGCGTTGAAGGCCTCGTAGATCGACAGCAGAAGCACATTGTGGGCGGCTTCCGCGACCGCCCTGTGCAGTCGCGCATCCCACAGCTCCCAGGTCTCGACATCCTTTGCCACCTGGCTCTTGGCGAGGAGATGATGCAGTTCGGCAATCTCGGCTGCCGTTGCCCGCGTCGCGGCGAGCCGGGCCAGCGATGGCTCGACCAATATTCGCGCTTCCATCAGTTCGTTCGGACTGGTGTGGGGCGCGACCAATGGCGCCGGCCCCGCAGGGCGGTGCGGGCGCGCTCCAACGAAAGTACCTTGCCCGACATGGCGCCAGATCCTGCCTTCAGCCTCGAGCACATCGAGGCCTTCGCGCAACGCGCTGCGACTGAGATCGAGCTGCTGGCAAAGATCGCGCTCGGCCGGAAGCCTGCTGGCTTCGGGAAAAGCAGCGCCGTCGATCAGTTCGAGTAGTTTTGCGATGGCGCGCTCTCGACGCCTCATCTGATACCTTTTAAAATTGGTTTCAACTGAGTGTTAAAAATTACCACCGCTAGCAAAGTTTACTAGCCTGAAATTTGATACCAATTCTATATTGGCTCGAAATCGACTTGGCACTCGTGCAGTAGCCGCGCCTCGATAAACCCGAGCCGGTCCCGCGGATCGACGGGACCTGTTCCGGCTCCAGGCAGACGGATCCAGCCAGCGCTTGATGCCGTTCTACAGGGCCGAAAAGGACGCGCTGAAGCGCGCAGGTCGAGGACTCGACGTCAGGGTTTCGCGGGGGGGGGCGGACCTGATGAAGGAAGTTGGTTGCGTTTTGGTGCAGCCAGTCGCATTCTGCGGGCGGGAGCGGGGTCTGATTTGGGCTTTCTCAAGGGTCTTTTCATTGTAGCACTTGCTGGCGCGATCAGCGCAGGTGCTGTTGCGCTCATCGAACGCCTGGTGCTTGAGCCCCCAAGGCCGACAGTCTCCGGCGAACCACCACCTCTCCCCATCGTCAAGAAGAAGCCGGTGCGGCAATGGAAATGGCGCCTGACCTAGCCCTGGAGCGACCGCGCTTCTCTGCCTCCGCAAAGCTCGCAGTGTTCTGCCTCTGCTATGCCGGGCTCGCGGCCTACCTTTATCCGGACACCTATTTTGCGGCGCTGGGTACCTACAGGCTGAGGCTTCTCTACCTCATGCTGCCCTTCCTGATACTGCTCGGGCTCGCCTTTGCAGCCATCATCAACCGGCCGCACTCCCCACTCAGCTGGTTGCGGGACAGGCTGAAGTCACGAGGCATCGGAGCGACGTGCACGCTTGGAATCTTCATTCTTTGTCTGGCTGCATTCACAACCTTCAAGCACGAATTCTCGCAGATGGTGCCGTTCTTCGCCGATGAAATCCTGGCGAGGATCGACACCGCCCTACATTTCGGCGACCCTTGGCAATGGGTGCGTGCTCTGCCAATTCCGGCCTTTGCCGATCGGGCGCTTTATATTCTATATTCCCATCTGTGGTTTGTTCTGCTTGCCGGCACCGTCGTCGTAGCAGCTTGGCTTGACGATGCTTTGAAGCGTCAGCGCTACTTCCTGTCGCTCACCGTCGTGGTGATTGTTCTGGGCGTGATCGTGCGGTTGGCCGCGTCCTCGGCCGGGCCGATCTTCTACGACTGGATGTTTGCGTCTGACAGGTTCGGAGACCTCATGGCGTCGCTAAGGGCGAGCAATGCCGGCCCCGACATCCTCCTGATCGCCGACTATCTTTATTCGTCCTACACGACCCATAAGGCGTCGATCGGCACTGGAATTTCGGCAATGCCGAGTTTCCATGTTGCCATCGCTGTCCTGAACGCCCTTTTCCTCTGGAACCTCAACCGATGGGCCGGCTTGATCGCCTGGATCTACGCAGGCCTTATCATGTTCGGCTCGATCTACTTCGGATGGCACTACGCCACCGACGGCTATCTGGCGATCGTCGCAACTGTGATGATCTGGCGATACTGCGGGCGATGGGTACGGTAATTGGCCGTCGAAGACCGAACCGCGTATGGCCATGCCAAGAGTTAGTTAAGCTGCTGCAGAACTCCAGAACTGCTGGCCATCACCCAACTCCCGTATATTTGGAAGGCAATAGCGCCAATGGCGGCTGCCGAAATCGGCACGCCGAAAGGCACGACGCCCTTGCGGTCCATGTGCTGGACATAGACGCGAAACGCGCCTGCTGGCAGCAGAAACGGGTTTTTAACCACCACAGCCATGGCCACGGCGAACACCATCAGCAGCAGAGAAAACACGACGAGACCGGTTCCGCCGGTCAGGAACGGGATGACGGCCATCAGCTTGACGTCGCCAGCGCCGACCTTGCGCAAGATCCAGAACGGAAAGAGTACGACAAACAGCAGCAGGCCGGCAAGCGCGCTCAGTTCCATGTCCCACCACGATCCGGACTGAAAGGCAAACAACAGCAGTGAGCCCACGGCTAGGCAAAGCAACAACAGCACGTTGCTGTTGGATATCTTCTGGGTGGTGAAGTCGAGCCACGCGATCTTCGCAAGCAGAGGGATCGCCAACGCCTTCAGCAGCAGCGAAGCAGCAAACAACATAGAGGCGCTCTACCGCTCGACGTTCTGCACGCTGGACGACAGCAGCTTCAAATTGTTGGCCACGGTCGGATCATTGGGCGCCAGCTCGTAGGCCTTGAGGAAATTGCTGCGCGCGTCCTGCAGCTTACCGCGCAGCAGATAGGAATAGCCGACATTGTTGTAATATTCAGGCGTCGCGCCAACCAGCTTGAAGGCACGGCCATAGGCCCGGTCAGCAAGGTCGAAGCGATGGATTCGGTCGCAGGAGGCGGCTAGTCCCATCCAGGCATTGCCATCATTAGGGGCAAGTTGCGTCGCCTTGAAGAACAGTGCGCCAGCGTTGCCGTAATTTTCCGCGCGGAACTGATTCTTGGCTTCGGCAACGGCCTGGTCCGAGGCGTAGTATTCGACATCGCTGACCGTCTTCAGCCCATCGAACGCATCGCCAAAAGACGTCACGTCGCCCTTGGAAGGCTCATTGGTGCGAACGACACCGTCGGTGGCGTCCGTCTGACAGCCGGCAATCGCCATGATCAACAGGCCGGCTGCGGCCGCATTTTGCCATCTCATATAGCTTCCCCTAGGGGTTCCCCGACATCACATTAGAATCAAAGCGTATGCATAACTAGAAGAAAATGCCCCTCATCCGGATGATTACAGGCAGCAGAATCACCATAATCACAACTGGAAAAACGCAAAGTCCCAAAGGGACCATCATTTTGACCGGCAGGGAATTGGCGCGCTCCTCGGCGAGCAGGATTCGCTGGCTGCGCATCTCGTCGCTGTAAACCCGCAAAGCGTCGGTCAGGCTGGTGCCAAGTTCTTCCGACTGCCTGAAAAGCACCGCCAAAGCCCGTGCCTCTTCAAGTCCCAAGCGGTCGGCGAGTTCCCGCAACGCCTCCCGCAACGGCTTGCCGGCGCGCATTTGCAGATTCATGATCGCAAGTTGAATGCCCAGCCATTTGTGGGTGCCCGCCAGTTCCTGGCTGACACGCTCGACAGCCGCCTCCAGGCTCATGCCGGCATCGGCGCAGGTGATCATCATATCCATGAAGTCAGGAAAGCCGCGTCGGTAAAGCTGCTTTTGTCCATTTTCAAAGCGGTCGAGCATGATGCTTGGAATCACCAGGCAGGCGAGGCCGAACAGAGCGGAGCCGACGTAAGGTATGAAACCCGGCAAATATGGCGGCAGTACCCGCGACAGAATCGCATAGCAACCCAGGAAGCCCAGGCACACCGCACTGAGCCGCGACAAGGTGTAGATCACCGGCGCGCCGGCTTGATAGAAGCCGGCGCGGAAAAGCTTGGCCTCCAGCGCATTTGGTTCCCCGCGCTCCTTCTCGACAGTTCGGAAATAAGCTTGGATCGGACGTTGGGCAGCGATCTTCGCAAGCTGCTCCTGTCCCAGCAGAGACCGGCGATTGGGAATCCCTTCGGCAATCAGGCTCTGCGTCACCAGTTTTCGCGTCTGCAGCGCCGGCAGCATGATGAGCGCTCCGAAAAGGAAAAGCGCTACCGCGGTCAGAAAGACCGCAATGGAGATGAGTAGACTCAGGTCCTGCAAGTTCGCGAACAAATCCGTGCTTCGCCCCGTTAGATATCAAAGTTGACCATACGATACATGATGAAGTCGCCCAACAGCGCCCAAACTCCAAAAATCGTGAACGCAGGCAATATCAGCGGATTGTTCCAGACTGTTCCATAGTAGGAGGGCGCCGTGACCAGAAGGATCAGGAACATCACCACAGGAAACAAGGATATGATCCAGGCCGACATTCGGCCTTCAGCCGTAAGCGCTTTGATCTTCATGCGAAGCTTTTGCCGTTCACGCAGGACCCCCGAAAGATTGGCCAGGATTTCCGTGAGGTTGCCACCGGTTTTGGATTGGATCGAGAGTGACACCGACAGCAAATGCAACCCCTCGAAGCCGACCCGCTCCGACAGCTTTCGCACCGCCTGTTCCAGGCTGAGACCGAAAGTGATCTCGTCGGACACGATGCCGAATTCGGTTCCTATCGGGTCAGGCATCTCACGCGATACCAAGCTGATTGCCACCGATGCCGGGTGGCCGGCCCTGAGCGACCGCACGATCATGTCGAGAGCGTCGGGAAGTTGCCGGGCGAATTTGAGGATTCTTTTGTTGCGCGCTCGCCGCAGAACCAGCAACGGTAGCGCGAAGCCGATGACGAGAAAGGCGATGAACCCGATAACCATCTGCAGGTTGAAGACCAGTGTAGCGACAAGCCCCACAACCAGTCCCGCAAGCAGGAAGATCACTGCAAAGAGGATTGGATTCCCAGTGGTGCCTGACTGCGTATAAAGCCTGTTTAGACCTATTGCTCCAAAAAGGTAGTCGCCGGTGGAGGTCAGGCCTCGCTCGCGCAGAAGACCTTGCAGGGTCTGTTCCGCCGGCGCCTCCTCTCCGAGCCGTTTGAGCCGGCGATTGATAACACCGAGCCTTACACGCCGCGCCGAGTACGACACGTAGAGAGACTCTACCGCAAGGATCACCGAGGCGGCCGCCAGCACGTAGATGAAATAAAGCAAGGTCTGACCGGTCAGCATTACAGCGCAACCTGCGGATTGAAGGCATCCTTCGCAAAATGATGCCCCAGCGTCGCCGCCTCCTGGGCAAAGCGCGGACGAACACCGGTTGCCCGGAAATCGCCGATGATTGTACCGTCAGCGCCGACATCGCGCCGAACAAAATGGTAGATTTCCTGGAGCTGAACGACATTGCCTTCCATGCCGGTCAGTTCCGATATGGAGATGACCCGCCTGCCGCCATCGGAAAGGCGCTGCGTCTGCACGATGATGTCGATGGCCGAGGCGATCTGCGCCCGGATGGACTCATGGGTCATCGGCATGCCGGCCATACCGACCATCTGCTCGAGCCGAGATATGGCGTCACGCGGCGTGTTGGCATGGATGGTGGTCATCGAGCCTTCATGGCCGGTGTTCATGGCCTGCAGCATGTCGAAGGCTTCCTCGCCGCGAACCTCGCCGACGATGATGCGGTCCGGCCGCATGCGCAGCGCATTCTTCAGCAATTCGCGCTGGCGAACCTCGCCCTTGCCTTCGATGTTGGGCGGGCGCGTCTCCAGCCGGCCGACATGCGGCTGCTGCAATTGCAGCTCCGCCGCATCCTCGATGGTGATCAGGCGCTCCTTGGCTGGGATGTAGCTCGACAGCGCGTTGAGCAAAGTCGTCTTGCCGCTGCCGGTGCCGCCCGAAACCAGGATCGACTTCCGCGCCTGCACGGCGATCCGCAGCAGATCGACCATCGGCGGGCGGATCGAATTGAACGCCATCAGGCGCTCGAGCGAATAGGGATTCTTGGAGAATTTGCGGATCGACACCAGCGGGCCATCCACCGAGATCGGCCGCACCGCGATATTGACGCGTGATCCGTCCGCGAGGCGCGCATCGACCATCGGCGCGGATTCATCGACGCGGCGGCCGATCGCCGAGACGATCTTGTTGATGATACGCAGCAGGTGCGCCTCGTCGCGAAAACGGATCGAGGTTTCCTCGATCACGCCACGGCGCTCGATGAACACCCGGTTATGGGTGTTGATCAGAATGTCTGCGATCGAATCGTCCTTGAGCAGCGGCTCAATCGGTCCGAGCCCCAGCATCTCGTCCGCGGTATCGCTGGTCAATTGATCGAGTTCACGGGCGTTCAGCGGCACGTTTCGCTGGCGAACGAACTCGCGCACAATTGGCCTGATCTCGTTCAGAATTTCGTCCTTGGAGGCGCTTTCAAGGGCGGTCAGATTGAACCGGTCGATGAGATGGCGGTGAAGCTCGACCTTCAGCGTCAGAAAATCATCGCCATACGGTTCAGCCTCTGCCACCGGAACGACTACCGCTCCATTCGACGCCGGCACGACGGCTGTCGGCTGCACCGCCCGCGGCTCATTCGGTCCCTTTATGAAGCGGCCTAACATGTCGTTCGAGCCCCCGAGATTCCCCAAGGTTGGAAACTAAGCGTTAACCACGCAGGGCACAAGCGCCGAGCGCGGCGGCGAAGACCTAATACTTACAACATAGTTAAGACGAGACCCCAGAAAAATCGTTTTATTTTGAGACTGTGTATCCAGGGGCACACCTCAACTCCGACCTCACGAAACGTTTCGCCCTGCAACGTGGGAATGTGCCCCTGCGGAGCTCTGGCAAGCCCTTACATATAAAGGACTATGCACATACCCTAATATGATGAGCCTTCCGCCTTGGGTGAGACGCAATTGTGAACGAATGGTTAAGAACACTTGAAAAATGAAGCGAATCAAGCCCTTGTCAAAATTGAACTTGCTTCCCATCAGGTATTCGAAGGTTAAGGAACTGTTAATCCTGTTTGACTTCGCTTTTTGTCGGGACTTAGATCAAGTCGACGGGGGATGCTGGGTATGGGGTACATCCTTGGCTCTGTCTCGTCGGGTTCAAACCTCCAAGGGGAGACATTGACATGAAGAAGCTCATGACGGTGGCCCGGCAGTTCCGCGACGACGAAAACGGCGCTGCTATGGTCGAATATTCCATCCTGATCGGCATCATCGCCGCAGCGTCGATTCTGATCATCATCGGCATCGGGCTGTGGGTGACGGGTCGTTTCACACAGCTTTGCACGGCGCTCAATTCTGCCCAAGGCTCTTGCTCAAGCGGTGCCGGCAGCTGACCACAGAAATATCCAGGGTCCGGGCAGCAATGCCCGGGCCTTATTTCGCCCAGGGCGGGCGATTCACTGGAATTGGGGCTTGGGGTCCATGCGCGCTAACACAATCATCATGATCATCCTCGCCGGCGTGTTCGGCGTCCTGGCGGTGGTACTTGCCAATATCTGGTTAGCAAATCAGCGCAGTGCGCTGGCGAAGTCGGACGACGTTCAACGCGACTCCGTAGTAGTAGCGGCCGTGGCGCTGAAATTCGGCGACACACTGACCGCGGACAAGCTGCGGGAGATCGCGTGGCCGGCAGGCGCGGTTCCGGCCGGTGCCTTCAAGACGACCACGGAGTTGCTGAAAGGCGAAGGCAGCAAACAGGCCCTTCAGGCGATCGGCGTCAACGAGCCTATCCTTGCAACAAAGATCACCGGTCCCGGCCAGCGCGCCACGCTATCGGCAGTGCTCGGCGAGGGCATGAAAGCCGTTTCGATCAGGGTCAACGACGTGCTTGGCGTTGCCGGCTTCGTCTTCCCTGGTGATCGTGTCGATGTGCTGTTGACACGTACCATGCGCAGCGACGGAGGGGCGGACAAGAGTTTCGTCGACGTGCTGCTGCAGAGCGTCAAGGTGCTTGCCGTCGACCAGGTGGCCGACGAGAGCAAGGACAGCCCGACTGTGGTCAAGGCCGTGACGGTCGAAGTCAACACCAAGGATGCGCAGAAGCTGACATTGGCAGCCGGCGCCGGCCAGTTGTCGCTGGCGCTTCGCCAGGCCGCGGCCAACCAGGGTGAGACCACCGAGCGCGTCACACTTTCCGATCTTACCGGCGATACGCCTGAGGATGTCGCCGCCAGACAGGCTGAACTCAGCAAGCAGGCAGCAGCCGAAGCCGAGGCGGCAGCCGAGCGCAAGCGCGCCGACGACAAACTGGCCGGTCTGACCCAGGCAGTCGACCGGGTAGGAAGCAAGCTCGACGATCTGAGCAAGATCAAGCCGGCCCCGGCTGTGGCCTCAGCACCCGAAGTTCAGGAAGTCGTCAAGGAAGTGGTCAAGTATGTGACCCCCGAGCCGCCGGCGCGGGCAACGGTCGGCGTATTTCGGGGTGTGAAGCTCGAAACATATGATGTGCCACGACAAAAATAACACCGGCATATACAAAGATAACACCGGCATTTAGGATGAGGCGTCCGATTCAGCCGGCAAGGGGGTAGCGTAGATGCGACTGTTCTGGGGACAACTGGCGGCAGCCGCACTGGTTTGTTTCGCAGGGCTATTGCCGTTTGGCTCTACAGCCCACGCGGCCGACCGTTTCATCGATGTGTCGAACCCAAGCGTCCATCGGATTTTCCTGCCAATGTCACAGTCGGTCACCCTCCAGGTGAGCGCCAATCTCGGCGACATCGTTGTCGGCGACGAGAAGATCGCCGACGCCCAGCCGATGACCGACCGCACGCTTTATGTCATCGGCAAGAGCGCCGGCACCACCACGGTCAATCTCTTCTCCCCGGAAAAGCGCTCGCTCGGCGTCATCCAGATCGAAGTCGGCGTCGACGTCAGCGACATGGCGCAGGCGATCCGACAGGTGGCGCCCCGGGCGCGCATCGAGATAGGCTCGATCAATGGCAAGGTCAGGCTTGGCGGTCACGTCAAGGACGGCGCGACGCTGGCGTCGATCCTTGAGGTAGCGCAACAATATGGCCCTGACGCGATCATCAATTCCGTCATCGTCGACGACAGCCAGCAGGTCAATCTCGAGGTTCGCGTGCTGGAGGCCAAGCGGAACACCGGCCGCGATCTCGGTGTTTCAATAAGGAGCACGAATGGCAGCGGCACAACCCGCACAGGGACAGGCATTGCAGCCGCTGACAAAGATGGCGTAGTGCTTGGCCCGGGCGATCTGCTCAGCGGCCTCTTGTCGGGCAGCAATCCATTTTCGGCTTTGATCACCCGGGTTATCGACAGCAACATCAAGGTCGATCTGATTATCGAAGCACTCGAGGCCAAGGGTGTGGTGCGAACGCTGGCTGAGCCCAACCTGACGACGCTTTCGGGCGAGCCGGCCAGCTTCAACGCCGGCGGCGAAGTGCCAATCCGTGTCATCGGCACTGACGGCCAGATAACGATCACGTACAAGCAATTCGGCGTCAATCTGCTGTTCACGCCGGTCGTACTCGACGACGGCAAGATCCACATGAAGCTGGCGCCGGAAGTGAGCGACCTCACTGGTTTCACGACCGCCGGCGACCCGATCTTCACCAACCGCAAGCTTGATACCGTCGTCGAACTGCGCGACGGCCAGAGCTTCGCTGTCGGAGGGCTGCTGTCCAGCAAGACCACCAAGCTGCAGAACCAGGTGCCATGGCTCGGCCAGGTCCCGGTCATCGGCTCGCTGTTCCGCAATTCGAGCAACCAGAAGGAAGAAACCGAACTGGTCGTCATCGTCACGCCGCACGTCGTGCGGCCGGTCAAGCCCGGCGAACAACTGGCGACGCCGTTCGACAAGACGCGGCCGGCCAACGACCCGGAGTTCTTCATCCTCGGTCAGCTTGAAGTGAACAAGGACATGATCCGCAAATATGAACAAGGCGACGGCGTCACCGGCCCCTATGGCCACATGCTGGACTTCAAATCGAAGGACAAGATGCTCTATGTCAAGAAATAGTGTCCTGATCCTCATTCTGTGCGCCGGCGCGCTGACAGGCTGCGCCGCCGACTATCTGAACAACTACGACACGGTGACGCTCGCCGCCGGCGACACGCAGAAATACAATTCGCTGCTGCAGACGGTCGATCCATTCAATCCGAACTCGAAGAACACACATATCGAAGGCGACGGCACGCGAGCCGCGCTTGTTGCCCACAACTACAAATTTCCGCCGCCGCCACCGCCGCCGCCGGCGATCACGGTTAATGTCGGCACGCCGACCGCGAACTGAACAGAAGGATGCGGTTTCATACGCGCCAGGCGAACGAGGGGTTCTGGCGCCAAGGGGGTAAAGAGTAACGCCATGTTGCGAACCATTCGCGCGTTCTGGCACGATCAGAGGGGAATAGCGCTGATCCTCATCAGCGTCATGCTGCCGGCGATCATCGGCTTCTCGCTGTTGGCGATCGACGCGAGCCGGATGAACAATCTGCACAACGACTTGCAGAAGGGCACCGACGCACTGGCGCTTGCCGCCGCGGCCGAACTGAACGGCCGGTCCGACGCCTGGACACGCGCCGAGAACGCTCTGACCAATCTCGTCTCCAACAACACCAGGTTCTCGGATGGAGGCACCGTACCGCTGACCACTGGCACCGGAACCACCACTGTGGACTCGACCTATTCGGCGTGCCGGTCGAAAGGGCAGATTTCATGGTGTTTCCTCGCTTCCATTCCAACAAACGACTCCGACCCGATTACGTCGGCCAACTATGCCGCATCGGCAATCGTGACCCGGTTCATTCAGGTGGAAGCACATCCGGAGAGCTTCACGTCGTTTTTCCCCGTTTCCATTGTGTCCTCGGGAGGTACAGCCAACAGCAGCTACAATCTCGGCACCGCCTCGGTGGCCGGGTTCACCTCCGGTGTCTGCAACTACACGCCCGTCTTCATGTGCAACCCCTATGAGATGGTGAATGGCACCAATTCGGCGGGCGGCGCGACGCTCGAGCAGGCTGTGACGGATCCGGCAGTTCATCGCCGGGAGATCGAACTGCGAATGGTGGGGAACAACGCGGCCTATGGGCCGGGCAATTTCGGCTTCCTGGCTCCGCCGGACGGTGTCGGTAACGGTGCGCAGGCACTGGCCCAGACAATCGCCACCTCGACACCCCTTGGCTGCTATTCGGCGCAGGGCGTAAGCACCAAGACCGGCCAGAACAATGGCCCTGTCCAGGACGCGTTCAATGTCCGCTTCGGCATCAATGCCAGCGGCAATGCTTTCAACAGCCCGCAATATGGCCCGGCTGCGAATGTCCGCAAGGGCGCATCAACGGGCGGCAATGGAAACGGCAATGGAAACGGAAATGGCAACGGGAACCAATGCCCTTCCTACAATCAGTTGACGTTCAACGGGACCGGCAACATGGGCCTGCCCCGGGATGCCACCACGCCCTATATGGGGGGGCGAATGGGCGACGGAAATTGGAACCTCTCCGGCTACTGGAGCACCAATTTCAGCTCCGCCAGCTACCCCTCTTCGTGGAATACGACCAAGCCGACCCGGTACCAGGTCTACAAATACGAGCTTGCGAATAGCTTGGTCGGAACAGCCTCGGCAGGGGGCGAGGTTGGAACGCCGCCGAGTTCGTGCCAGCCGCCGGTCACCTCCGTTGACCGAAGACTGCTTTACGGCGCGATCCTGAACTGCAACGCGCTTCAGGCCGCCGGAAACAATCTGAACGGCAACAGCACCAACCTTCCCGTTGAAGCCTTCGCCAGTTTCTTCATGACGGAACCCGTTCCGGGTGCGTCGCAGGGAGGGTCGGTCTTTGTCGAGCTCGTCGACATTACTGGCCGCGGCGGACAAGGGACGCTCGACAACTTCCTGCGCGACGAAGCGCAGCTTTACCGGTGATGACGACAATGGTTCGGCTGATAGCTCGCCATCTCCGGAGATTTAGGCGCGACCAGCGCGGCACGGTCCTTATTGAAATGGCGATAGTGGCGCCGCTGATGCTGCTCTTGTCGGCTGGCGTGTTCGAGTTCGGCAATCTGATCCATGACAAGCTGTTGATGGAAGCCGGCCTTGATGATGCAGCGCGTTTCGCCGCGCGTTGCAACAGCCAAATCTACACTCAAGCCAATCTGACAATTAACTGTGCCACCGTTGCAGAAAATATTGCCGAGCGCGGCAGTATTTCTAGCACGGGCACTGAGCGCGTCCCTGGTTTCAACGTGACCATCAACACCTCTACTTGCCACAACACGGTCGACGTCAACGGCGTCGTTCTCTACCTCTCGACGACATCCCAAGTCTGCGTTGTGACGGCATCCGGCACCCTTCTCTACAGCGGCGTCGGCATGCTGTCGCTGCTCAACATCGGCCCGATCACGCTCAACGCCAGCCATCAGGAGCGGTTCATCCGATTTTGATGATGATGAAGCGGTTCGTGACATCGGAAGACGGAGCGACGATGGTCGAAATGGCCATCGCGATGACGTTGCTGCTCACCTTGACCCTCGGCTTTGTCGATTTCGGCTATGCCCTTTATCAATGGAATGCCGCGACGAAGGCCGTGCAGATCGGCGCTCGGCTTGCATCCATTTCCAATCCGGTTGCAACCGCGCTTGCGACAGCCGCACCGACCACGACCCCGGGCGCTCCGGTGGTAGCAGGCGCCTATGGGCCGTTCGCCTGCGGCTATGCTGGTTCCACTGGCTCCTGCACCAACAGCGGCGCATTCGACGCCACTAATTTCAGCCGCATCTTTCGCGGGGACACACCCGTCACCAACGACGATGCCTGCCCCATGCCGACAGCAAACCAGCGACCCGGCATGTGCCACTTTTTCCCTGGCTTGCTGCGCAGCAACGTCGTCGTGACCTATTCTGCTACCGGCCTCGGCTATCAGACCCGGCTGGGCGGCCCGGTGCCGACCATCACTGTCAATCTTCGGAACATGACATTCCAGTTCTTCTTCCTGGGCGGACTGGTGCCTGGGCTCAGCAATATGACCATGCCCTCCATGCTAAGCACGGTAACGGGCGAAGATTTGAAGAGTACCGCGCCATGAATGCCATCAACACCAAGGTCCTGCCGACGAAACGCAAGCAGGTCGCCCTGTTCTCGTCCGATCCGAATTTCAAGCGCGATGTCGCGACGCGGCTTGAAGCGCTGGCGATATACGATGTCAGGATTTCCGAGACAGGCGACTTCCTCAAGGGCCCGCCTGCCGACACGCGCCCCGGAATCGTCATTCTCGACTTTGGCCATGGCGAGTTGCTCGGCCAGCCGGGCATCGTCGAGGCACGCGCCAAATGGGCAACGGTGCCGCTGATCGCGGTCTCCGACGAACTGACGTCGGAGCAGACGCGGGCGCTGGTGCGCATGAACGCTTCGGACTGGCTGCACAAGCCACTCGACGCCAAGGAACTGCTCAACGCCGTCACCTTCCACGACACCGGCAACCAGGGAACCAAAAGCCGGATCATCACCTTCATCGGCGCCAGCGGCGGCGCCGGTGCGACGACGCTGGCCCTGTCGGCCGCCGAACACCTGGCATCGAAATCGACAGAGCGGGCGGCTTCCACCTGTCTGGTCGATCTCGATTTCCAGAGCGCCAATTGCGGCGCTTATCTCAACCAGTTCAACCAGTTCGACCTTGGCGGCATCATCGGCATGCCGGAGAGGCTCGACGTCGAGTTGATGGATGTCATCAAGCTTTCGCGCCCGTCCGGGCTCACCCTCTATTCCTTCGAAAGGCCGCAACTGCCCTTCGAGCCGCAGGGCGCCGATTTCGTGTTTCGGCTGCTGGACCTAGTCGCCTACCGGTTCGACGACATCGTCATCGATCTGCCGAACATCGAGACGCCCTGGCACAATTCCGTGCTGTCGACGAGCGATGAGATCTTCATCGTCTTCGAGCTCAATGTCGCCTCGCTGCGCCAGGGCAAGCGGCTCTACAAAAAGATCAGGGAATTGCGCGGCAATAAAGTGAACATCACCCTGGTCGCCAACAAGCACAAGCGCAAATGGTTCGGGAACCACTTTTCGCACAGCGAGCTCGAAAAGATCTTCAAGGCGCCGCACATCAAGTCGGTCGCGCTGGACAATGCGCTTCTTACCGATGCCTTGAACCGTGCTATCCTGCCTGCCGAGGTGGATGGGCGTGCGCGCTTCAACAAGGACCTGAAGCGGATGTTCAAAGAGCGGCTCGATGACGCTGCCAAGTAGGTATCGGATCGTCCAAGGGTTAGCCGGTGCCTGCGTCATGGGCGCGGCGCTGGTGATGTCCGTCCAGGACCTCGCCTACGCGCGATCGGCACTTTCGGATCGGCCGCCGTTGCCGGCGATGGGCCCCAGCCTGCGCAAAACTGTCGCCTTCGAAACCACGGAACAACCCGGAACGATCGTTATCCGCAAGGGCGAGAAAGCGCTTTATCTGGTGACCCGACAGGGCCAGGCGCTTCGCTATCAGATCAGCGTCGGTCGAGACGGATTTGGCTGGACCGGGATCGTCAAGGTAGGGGCGAAAACCGAATGGCCGGAATGGCGCCCGCCCAGGGAAATGCGCGCCCGCCAGCCGGAGCTGCCGGAAATGGTGCCTGCAGGTCCCTACAATCCCCTCGGCGCTAGAGCGCTCTATCTGCTTCGGGACGGGCGTGACACACTCTATCGCATACACGGTACCAACGATCCCAAAGGGGTCGGCTTCGACGGAACATCGGGGTGTTTTCGCCTTACCAACACCGATGTGATCGATCTCTTCAAGCGCGTCGCGGTCGGCGCAAAGGTGGTGGTTCAATGACCATGATCAGCGAGCCGGACATGCCGGCAATCGAGATTGGGACGGCAACCCATATTGAAGAGCAGGCTGCCGTCGGGAAACCGAGCGACAAAAGCCTGATCGGCGCTGTCGTCATCGGCACGTCCCTACTCACCTTGGTGAACATAATAGCTGCGGTTTATCTCTACCGCGGCATCAGCGATATGCGCTTTTTGGAAGGGCGCCTGGAACAACTAGGCACGTTTGAACAACGAATCGGGAGCCGGCTGGATACGGTCAACAACGGTTTTCAGAGCCGATTTGAAAAACTGGACAGTCAACTGCAGAGCAGCTTTGGTGAAATCAACCGGAGCATAGCCCGACTGGAACAGAACCAGCCTCTTGCCCGTGACGAAATCATGTCGAGCGCAGCGGAACCTTCGATGGTCGCGACCAGCAGCATGGCGGAGGCGCCTGCCGTTCTCGATGGTGAAGACGCGACCGACCCCAGCGTTGTCGATGCGCCGCGTCCACCCAAAAGGAGGATCGCAGCTGCAGCGCCTGCCCCAAGCCCCGACTACCAGCGCATAGAGCAGGCCGACGGCAAGGTTTACTACCGAAAGATCAACTAGCGCTGGAACCCGTGGGGCTGCCCTAGAGATCTCGCTGCAGAGCAACAAGCCTCGCGGCCAGCGCTTCGGACCGCTGTCGGGCTTCGCCGAGGAAGGCGACATGGCAGTAGGCGCATGCTGTCACACCCAGAAACAGCACAAGGCTGTTCTTCAAGGTGAAATCGACCGCGAGTGAGAATGGAAAACCGCCGGGTGCCGTGAATGAGGCGATCGTGCTCGCCGTTTCGGAATGGCTGGTGACGGCGATCATCACCCCGGCGAAAAGCAGGGCGACGTGATTTGCAAGGAAGAAGAAGGCAGCCGACCTTGTTGTGCGGCACGCCATCCAGCAAACGATCGACGCGGCAGTCAGGATGGAGGCATCAACGACCATCGACGCCCCCAGATAGAGATCGATCTGTTGCCAGAACATCGTCGACAGGGGCCTTAGTTCAAGCCAAATCCGCCACATTGTGGGACTGGCCGGATAGGATCCCAGCAAGAAAGCCGCCACACGCTCCCCTGCCAGAATCAGCAGGATCAGAGCTGGGAAGGCAAAGAGCAATATCGACTTGCGCTTCATGTCATCCTCGGCAATCTGGCATTCAAGATAGATTGCAGAGGTTGCGCGAGGATTAACGGAACGTTGGTGGTTCCTGCGGCAGTGCAGCCAACTGCGCACGGCAGCCTGCAAATCAGCAAGGGCCAGTCGTGGACAGTGCAGCCATTAATTATTTTGACTGAGCACGAGCGTCACCACCTTCGGCTCGGCTCGCTGCAGACATCGTTCCGGAATGTTGGGCCACGTCGCCTTGGCGCATCCGTCGCTTTCTTTTGGCGCCGGCGCAAGCGAGAGTTCCGCGGTGCGGGCTTCGTCGGCGGTCGACAGGAATACCTGTGTTGCCAGCGCTGCCGCCATGGACACCTGGACGAGAATAAGGGCGAAAGCAAATCGTCTGATCATCCGCTCGCAACGCTCAATCCGCGAACTTGTTCCAACGTCGCGACACGCGGGCGTAACCGCGACCACGATTCTTGCACTTCCGTGTCCTGCTGGTCATCGGCCGCCCCGAAAGGGCAGACCTTCGTCAATCCTCCAGCGCCCGACAACGGGCATATCGGAACAGCTAAATTCCGCCCTGTTGTCGGAAAAGACTTATATACGCGTTAATACCCTGATCGGCTGCGGTGCGAAAGCTGGTTTGACAATTTGGGAATAAAGCCTTTGTTGTCAACGATCGGCAATCGAGCGTTTGACAGCCTAAGCACCGGAACGGCCACGGCTGTTCCAGAACGGCTCAGCGTGGAATAGAATGCCGACACCGGCCCTTTGCTGAAAGGCCGCAGACGAGCGAAAAGGGCGAATGGCGACCACGGAACTGCAACGGCCGGGAAATGGCGGCTTGAGCGATCGCTTGATGCGCACGCTGAAGGCAATGCCGCGTGCCTGGAACCGCTTCTGGCGCCTGGTCGCGCTCTATATGCCCAAGCGGCTCTATGCCCGCTCCCTGATCATCGTCATCGCGCCGATGATCCTGCTGCAATCGGTCGTCGCCTTCGTCTTCATGGAACGCCACTGGCAGACCGTGACGCAGCGCCTGTCGCAGGCCACCGTGCGCGACATCGCCGCGATCATCGACCTCATCGAGACCTATCCGCACGATGCCGACTACGCCAATGTCATCCGCATTGCCCAGGATCGCATGCAGCTGAAGGTCGACCTGCTGCCGCCCGATCCGCTGCCGGCGCCCGGTCCAAAGCCGTTTTTCTCGATTCTGGACGATGTTCTCTCAACCGAGATCACGCGCCAGATCAACCGCCCGTTCTGGATCGACACGGTCGGCAATTCCAACATCGTCGAGGTTCGCGTCCAGCTCGAAGGCAAGGTGCTGCGCGTCTTCGTGCGCCGCAGCCAGGCCTATGCCTCGAACACCCATATCTTCCTGATCTGGATGGTCGGCACCTCGCTGGTGCTGCTGATGATCGCCATCCCCTTCCTGCGCAACCAGATCCGGCCGATCCTGACGCTGGCCGAGGCCGCCGAGAGTTTTGGCAAGGGCCGGCCAATGCCGCGCGATTTCCGCCCGCGCGGAGCCGAGGAGGTTCGCCGCGCCGGCTTTGCCTTCATCCAGATGCGCGAGCGCATCGAACGCCAGCTCGAGCAGCGCACCGCCATGCTGACCGGCGTCAGCCATGATCTGAGAACCATCCTGACCCGTTTCAAGTTGCAGCTGGCGCTGACCGGCGGCAAGGCCGAGACCAAGGCGGCGCTCGATCAGGACATCGACGACATGCAGTCGATGCTGGAGGGCTACCTCGCCTTTGCGCGCGGCGAGGCATCGGAAGACGCCGGCCATTTCGATCTCGAGGCCTATTTCCAGAAGCTCGGCGAGGAGGCGACGCTGCACAAGCGCAAGCTGTCGACCGTGCTTGCCGGCGACCCGGATGTACATGTGCGGCCCCACGCTTTCGCCCGGCTGCTGTCCAACGTCGTCGGCAATGCCTTCCGCTATGCCAAGACCGTCGAGATCACCGCCAACCACGGCCGCGGCTCACTTCTCGTCACAATCGATGACGACGGTCCGGGCATTCCAGCCGACAAACGCGAACACGTGTTCAAGCCTTTCGTGCGGCTTGACGAAGCCCGCAACCTCGACGCCAGCGGCACCGGGCTTGGCCTGTCCATCGCCCGCGACATTGCTCGCAGCCATGGCGGCGACATCACGCTGGACGACAGCCCGCTCGGCGGTTTGCGGGCGGTGATCAAGGTCCCGGCCTAGCTGCGCCTGGAACGAGGCTTCATCCGCCCGTCATGAAACCATGGTCAAGAGCGCGCATGAAGCGCGCGACCACTCTTGATTCGGCCTTGCCGCCTCACTTTGACTCCATGCCCGCCCGGGTGCGCTGGAGCGAAGCGAGGGCAGCCGGCTGGTCGCCGTTCCGGCATCGTTTCAAGGCAACCGTCGACCTTTCGAGCAAACCATGCGCATACTGATGGTCACCGACGCTTGGCGCCCGCAAGTCAACGGCGTGGTCCACACGCTGGAACGGCTCACCGAAACGCTGAAATCCTTCGACGTCTCGGTGGATTTCCTGACACCGAACATCTTTCGCACGCTGCCTTTGCCGACATATCCGGATATCCGGCTAGCGCTGACGACGCCTGGCAATGTTTCGCGCCTGATCGAGGCGCGCAAGGCTGACCATATCCACATCGTCACGGAGGGACCACTCGGCATCATGGCGCGGCGCTACTGCCGCCACGCCGGCCGGCCGTTCACGACCAGCTACCACACGCGCTTTCCAGAATATCTCAGCGCGCGCCTGCCGGTCCCCGAAAGCTGGGCCTATCGCTGGCTACGCGACTTCCACAATTCCGGACAGGGCACGCTGGTCGCCACCCAGTCGCTGGCCGACGATCTTGCGGCGCGCGGTTTCACCAAACTCAGGCCATGGACGCGCGGCGTCGACACTGATCATTTTCGGCCGGAGAAGCGGAAAGACCTTGGATTTCCCGGCCCGATCTTCCTCTGCGTCGGCCGCGTCGCCATCGAGAAGAACCTGACCGCCTTCCTCGACCTCGACCTGCCGGGCAGCAAGGTGATCGTAGGCGAAGGCCCAGAACTGGCAAAACTCAAGGCCAGATATCCGCAAGCGCATTTCCTCGGCCACCGTCCCAATGACGAACTGGCGGAAATCTACGCCTCGGCCGATGTCTTCGTCTTTCCCAGCCGCACCGACACGTTCGGCAATGTCATCATCGAGGCGCTGGCCAGCGGCACGCCGGTCGCCGCCTATCCGGTGACCGGGCCGATCGACATCGTCGGCGACGGCATTGGCGGCGCGGTGGCCAATGATCTGCGCGAGGCTGCCCTTACCGCGCTCAATGTCGACCGCGCCCAGGCGCGCCAGCGCGCGTTGCGCTACAGCTGGAAAGCTTGCGCGGAGATGTTTCTCGACACGGTCGAGGAAGCACTGGGGACGCCGCGGAAGCTTGCAGCCTGATAAATTTCGCGGCTAGGATGTATTGAAATTCAGCTCAGCCGAGCCTCGAATGGTGGCCCCAATAACCGGAGCGGAGCATACTTTTGGGTATGTAAGCGCGGAAGCACAGATCCTTGCGAGAGCTTGTGCGACGGTGTTTTGCAGTGCATTATTCCGCATCTGTAGTTCCCTTCGGGATTGACGCCGATTTCAACGCTGGACGAATTGCCTGCCGTATCGCGGAAGCGTCGCGTCTTGCGCATCAGCAAGACCGTTGCGAGGGTGTTCGACTATTGCCGTGCGAATGCCTGGCCACTCTTCGTGGCTGCTTGGTTTCCCTGCGTTCTGACGACGCTCTGTCTGACGGTGCTTGCTCTCGTTCTTTTTGCCGATCCGGAGCAGGCGCCCACCTGGCTTCTGTCGCGAGGCTTTGACCCCAGGACTTGGCTTTCCGCGATCGTTGCCGCGCCGTTCTCGGCGATGGTCTTTGCGTTCGTTCTGGACCGCATGGCAAACGCGCCCGAGCCCGGCCGTGTCGTTGTTCGGCGCGGCATTGAAAGCGTCAAACGCTTCGCCATCCCGGGCCTGCGCTTCGAGCTCAGCCGGCGGATCCTCCTGGCTGCGTTGCTTCTTGCGGCCATCCAGCTTCTTTGCGGCTTTGCGGTCGACGGCGAGCACAGACTGCTCGTTGCCGGCCTGCTGGCCACACGTGGCCTACCGCTCAACCCCGAGGACGTCGCGCCTTGGGCGTCGGCGATGGGAGTCTTCAACGTGTTGGTGGGTGGTTTCGTACTTGTCTGGACATATCTCTTTGTCGGCGATTTTGTCTGGACCGGATCGTTTGATCCAAGCGGGTGCTGGCGTGCGCTCGACGGCAATCGTCTGCGCTTCGTCGCCATAATGTTCATCGTTCTCGCAATAGTCGCCATACTCAAATACGGGCTGCTCCTGGCCGCAGCCTTGATCCTAATTCCCGGGGATGGCGCGTCGCCCTTGAACCTTATGCTGATGCATTTCGGTCTAGCCTGGCCGTTCGACGTCCTGCATCTCGTGCTCTCAGCCGCCACGGTCGGAACCATTCTCGGCGCGTTTCGGCCCCCAGCTATCGCTTCTATCCGGTCGGCTGCGGCGTGATGGCGCCTGATGCGGCTTCCGTGCGGCAGCTCGCTCACTAATTTTAGAACAGTCGCCCGCCATCCGGCACCTTGCGCTCGATTGCGCCAAGCACGACAGCGCCCTCCTCGTCGGGAAAGCCGAGCGTCAGCACTTCCGACATGAACGGTCCAATCTGGCGCGGCGGGAAATTGACCACTGCGAATACCTGCCGGCCGATCAGCGTTTCCGGCGCATAGTATTTGGTGATCTGCGCCGAGGATTTCTTCACCCCGATGTCCGGACCGAAATCGATCTTCAGCTTGAATGCCGGCTTGCGCGCCTCGGGGAACGGCTCGGCCTCGACGATCGTGCCGGCGCGAATGTCGACACGGTCGAAATCGGCAAAGCTGATCTCGGGCTTGCGCGCGCTGCTCGAACTCATCGCCGATTCTGGCTCAGGCGTTCCCGTAGGTCTCGAACAGCACGCCGGCGAGCGCGTCCTTGGCCGAGGTTCCCGACCAGACGACGAACTGGAACGCCTGGAAGTAGCATTCGCAGGCTTCCAGCGCCGACGACAAAAGCACTTCGACCTGCTGGCTCGACGGCTCGACTCCGCCGGCCAGCAGCAGCGACTGGCGGAACATGATCGCGCCTTCCTGCTCCCAGAGGTCGAAATGGCCGAACAACATCTGCTCGTTGATCAGCGACAACAGCCGCATCACCTCGAGAGCGCGTGTTTCCGGCACCTTGATGTCAAAAGCGCAGGCCAGATGCAGCGCTTCGAAATCCTCCATCCAGGAGAATGAGACATGGTAGTCGGTCCAGCTTCCGGCAACCGAAATCGAAATCTCGTCATCGCCGGCCCGCTCGAAGGACCAGTCGTTGTTGTGCGCCACCTGCTCGATTACATCCACCGGATGGATTTCGCGGGAGAATTCGAGTTCGAGAAGTTCCATGGAATGCTTCCTGTCGTTCTGGGAGCGCCACCACACGCTCCGCGGGAGAGGCACACACAACGAACAATCGTGTCTAGAACTCGGACGGCCGGAACCTCATCAACGCAAGGACCCCAGACCGGACCCCACCGCCCGGCGCATGACCCTGCTCCGAATCATGCAACAAATTCAGTCTATTGATCAGGAGTCGCCTGAACAGCCCAATTTTTCGCACTGCGTCATTCGCATGTGGAAAGGCGCTGTCACAAAGATTCATGCAATGCCGGTAAGCGATTCACGGCAAAGCGCTTTTTCGGATTGTGCTTTGTGGAAAAGTTTAACGATTATTTTTTTGGTTTCGGCTTGGCCGCCGCCGTCGGTGCGGCCTGCCCGGTCAATTCGGCAAGCTTCGCCTCAAGCGCTTCGATGCGGGCAGCCAGGCGGGTGTTTTCCTCGCGCGCCTTGGCAGCCATGTCGCGGGCGGCCTCGAACTCCTCGCGCTGCACCACGTCCATGGTGTTGAGAATGCGCTCGGCCTGCCCCTTGAAGGCGGTCTCCACCTCGCGCCGCACCCCTTGCGCGGCACCGGCGGCGTCGGTCATCAGCTTGGCGAATTCATCGAGAATGCGGTTCGGTCCGGTCGACATGGCAAATCCTCGCTTGCTCGAATTGACGTAGTGGCGCGCGGCGCGGAATGCAAGCATAGGCTTGCCTTGACCCTGCCAAAACCCTGCCGCATGGTCCGCGCCCAAACGCGATCGCAATCGAGAGTTCCCCGTTGAACGAATATTTTATGCTGCCGCTGGCCTCCCTGCCCTTTCCCAACATCAACCCGATCCTCATCCAGATCGGGCCGCTGGCCGTGCACTGGTATGGCGTCGGCTACATCGTCGGCATTCTGTTTGCCTGGTGGTATGCCAAGCGGCTCGTCACCAACTCAAAGCTGTGGCCCGATGGCGTCCTGCCGATGAAGCCGGTGGACCTCGACGACTTCATCGTTTGGGCCGCCATTGGCGTGGTGCTTGGCGGCCGCGTCGGCTACGTGCTGTTTTACGACCTGCCGCGCTACATCGCCCACCCGCTCGACATCGTTGCCGTCTGGCAGGGTGGCATGTCGTTCCACGGCGGCCTTCTCGGCGTCATCATCGCCATGACGCTGTTTTCGATCAAACGCGGCATCCGCACATGGACGCTGTTCGATGTCGTGGCTGCCGGCGTGCCGGTTGGGCTGGGCCTTGTCCGCGTTGCCAATTTCATCAACTCCGAACTCTGGGGCCGGGTGACCGACGTGCCATGGGCCGTCGAATTCCCCAATGGCGGACCGTTCCCGCGCCATCCGAGCCAGATCTACGAAGCGCTGCTCGAAGGGCTGGTGCTGTTTCTCGTCTTGCGCATCCTCACCCATTCCAGGCTCAAGCTGAAGACGCCGCGCTTCGTCGGCGGCGCCTTCATCTGCGGCTATGGCCTGTCACGCATCATCGTCGAATTCTTCCGCCAGCCCGACCAGCAGCTCGGCTATCTCCTCGGCACCAACTGGCTGACCATGGGCATGATCCTCTCGCTGCCGATGGTGCTTGTCGGCATCTGGGCGATGGCGACGGCCAGGCAGGTGCCACAGCCGCAACCGGCATGACGCGGCTGAAAGCCCGCATCGTCGACCTGATCGGCGCGGTGGGGCCTATCCCCGTCAACGAGTACATGGCGCTCTGTCTGTTCGATCCTGAGGACGGCTACTATACGACGCGCGAGCCTTTCGGCACCGCCGGCGATTTTGTCACCGCACCCGAGATCAGCCAGATGTTTGGCGAACTGATTGCCATTTGGCTCTATCAGGCCTGGCAGGCGATCGGCCGGCCGGCGCCGGTCACCATCGCCGAGATCGGCCCCGGTCGCGGCACGCTGATGAATGACATGCTGCGCGCACTCTCGCGGCTCGATCCGGCGCTCACCGCTGGTGCATCCTTCGCCATGATCGAGACCAGCCCGAGATTGTCCGAAATCCAGAAGCAGACGCTTGCCGGGACAGTGGCCAGCATCGGCTGGCACGAAGCCATCGACACGCTGCCGCAGGCGCCGCTGCTCATCGTCGGCAATGAATTGTTCGACGCGGTCCCCATCCGCCAGTTCATCCGTGCCGGCGCCAACTGGCGCGAACGGATGATCGGCCTCGACGACGCCGACGAATTGCGTTTCTTCGCCGGCGTCGGTTCAATCGACCCAACATTGTTGCCCGACGACGCCGGGAATGCACCTCAAGGCGCGATTGCCGAGATCGCGCCCGCCCGCACTGCCTTGATGGCAGCCATCGCCGAACGATTGGCCAAGCATGGCGGGGCTGGCCTGTTCATCGATTATGGCCACCTCAAACCTGGCGTCGGCGACACATTGCAGGCCTTGCGCAAGCACGATCACGAAGACGTTCTGGCCAATCCGGGCGAGGCTGACCTCACCGCCCATGTCGATTTCGCCGCACTGGCCGCGATTGTCCGGGCGCACGGCCTCGAGGCACAACTCACCACACAGGGCGAATTCCTCATTGGCATGGGCCTGCTCGAACGAGCCGGGCTGCTCGGCGCGCAGGCGAATGACCAGTCGCGACAGGCCATTGCCGACGCCGTCGAGCGCCTGGCCGGCCCCGATGCCATGGGTGAGCTTTTCAAGGTGCTGAAAATCCAGCCGAAGGCAGCCGGCTAGAGCATGATCCCGAAAAGTGGAATCCGGTTTTCGGAAAAGATCATGCTCAAACAAAGGAATAGAGCCCCATCCCGGCCCCATCCGGGATGGAACAGGCTCTAGGCCTCCCATCAATCAGCTGACCATCCAGCCTCAGAGGTCGTTGACAAGCCGTCCCACCACGCCGCCGAGATAGGTGTCCCAGAGATAGTCCGACATCAGCCGGCGGTGGCGCTGCGTGCTGATCAGGTCGCCGTATGAGGCGCCGCCAATATGGAAGAAGCTGTCGGCGAACATGCGATGGTCGACGTCCACGCCACCGAGCCTCAGGCCGACCGTTGTCCTGCCAACATCGGCGATATTGCTGTCATCCAGCCTGCCACGAAGCATTGGCCAATTGCCGCCGCCAGTGTCCAGCCCCGTCTCGAAGCGAGGCGTGAAATCGAGATCGAGATCTTCCACCACCGCATGGCGAAAGAAGCAAAGTCCTGCCCAGAAATACCACCCTTCATGGCCCCTCTTGGCCGGATATTTGGCGCCAAAGGCCGCCTTGCCCTGCATTCGCCTGGGTATGTCGATCGGAGCGATCGGCAGGCAATCATGATCCAGATAGCCAAACAGCTCTGGCCGCAGGTGACGCACGATGTTGTGGAATATCCAGTTCATCGAGGTGCCGTGCGATCGGTTGGGGTTCCATTCCGGGTTTCGCGGCAAGCCGAAATAGGCAATGCTTCGCGCCCGGCAGACACTCTCGATCGCCTGTCGTGCCGCGCGATTTGACGAATTGTCGACAACGACAAGCGTCATTCCTGTGGAATAGGTCAGCCAGGCCTTGGCAAGCGCATCGATGGCCCAGGGCGTGTTGAAGGCAATGGCAAAGCAATAGTGCCGTGAGCCGGTCTGCCGCAGTGTTTCAGCGAATTTGATCCCCGCTGCCACATCTCGCGAACGAAAATAGCCTTCCACCAGCGCATTGCGGAAATTCTTGGCTTTGCGCACGTGACGGTTCTGATGAATCCGGCGGATCAGGCTCTTGAGTGGTTTCCAGGCCATTGACACTTTCGCCGGAACCCAAACCGTCTGGTCCGTCGATCACTGCCTATAGTCGAAGGCCGGCTTTTCGCCAAGCCGGCGAGGCCGCCGAACATGGCGTCTGGCTGCCTTTGTCCAGGCTCCTGTCCGGCACTCGCCTTGAACTTCGCCTTGACGAAATCGCCGCCGCGGACAACAACCCGTCCATGCTGAATCAGACCAAGCCGGATCCCGTTCGGTCGCCCTTGCTGGAGAATGCGCGCGCGCAAGGCATCCGTCACGGCTATTTCACCCGTGTTGGCGGCGTCTCCAGCGGCATCTATCAGGGTCTTAACATCGGCACCGGCTCGAATGACGACCAGACGCTGGTCGCCGAGAACCGCCGCCGTGTCGCCGACTGGATGGGCGTTCCGGCAAACCATTTGCTGACCGCTCACCAGATCCATTCACCGGATGTCATCATCGCCCGCGAGCCCTTTGCCGGCGAGCGGCCCAAGGCCGACGCCGTCGTCACCGACCGGCCTGGTATCGCCGTCGGCGCCTCGACAGCCGATTGCGGACCAATCCTGTTTGCGGATGCCGAAGCGCGCATCATCGGCGCGGCGCATGCCGGCTGGAAGGGTGCTTTGTCAGGTGTGCTTGAAAACACCATTGCCGCGATGGAAGGCCTCGGCGCCCGCCGCGAGCGCATTGTCGCCGTGCTCGGCCCCTCCATCGGTCCTGAGAACTATGAAGTGGGGCCGGAATTCGTCGCTCGCTTTGTCGAGGCCGATGCCGGCAACATCAACTATTTCACACCCTCGGCAACTCCCGGCCATGCGATGTTCGACCTCAACCTCTACACGGTCGACCGGCTCAACAGGGCCGGCGTAACCGCAGAGGGCCTCGGCCGCTGTACTTATGCCGAGGAAGACCTTTTTTACTCCTACCGGCGCACCACGCACCGGAAGGAAGCGGACTATGGGCGACAGGTTTCGGCAATCGTTTTGGAGAAAGAGTGATGGCGCTGCATTTCGAACGGCCGGAATTTGACGCGCGGCGCGATCGGCTGATGATCGAACTCGCCGAGAAGAAGCTCGATGCCGTGCTGCTGTTTGCGCAGGAAAGCATGTACTGGCTGACCGGCTACGACACGTTCGGTTTCTGCTTCTTCCAGTGTCTGGTGGTGAAGGCCGACGGGTCGATGGTGCTGCTCACCCGCTCGGCCGATCTGCGCCAGGCGCGCCACACCTCGATCATCGACAACATCGTGCTGTGGACCGACCGCGACGGTGCCAATCCAGCGGTCGACCTGCGCAATTTGCTCAATGAACTCGGCCTGCTCGGCGCCCGCATCGGCGTCGAATACGACACGCACGGCCTGACTGCCTTTAATGGCCGGCGCCTCGATGAACAGTTGCAGACCTTCGGCCAGATCGCCGACGCTTCCGGCATTGTCGGCCGGCTGCGGCTGTTCAAGAGCCCGGCCGAAATCGCCAAGGCGGAGAAGGCTGCAAACCTTTCCGACGACGCGCTGGATGCGGCCCTGCCGCTGATCAAGCAGGGCGGCGACGAAGCCTTGATCCTCGCCGCCATGCAGGGCGCGATCTTTGCCGGCGGCGGCGACTATCCGGCCAACGAATTCATCATCGGCTCCGGCATCGACGCGCTTTTGTGCCGCTACAAGGCCGGCCGCCGCAAACTCACCAAGAACGACCAGCTGACGCTCGAATGGGCCGGCGTCTTCCATCACTATCACGCGCCGATGATGCGCACCGTGCTGACCGGCAAGGTGTCGAAGCGTCACCAGGAGCTTTTCGATGCCGCCCGCGCTGCAATTCTTGCCGTCGAAAAGGCGATGACGCCGGGCAACACCTTTGGCGACGTCTTCGATGCCCATGCCCGCACGCTCGAAGCCCACAACCTGACCAAGCACCGGCTGAACGCTTGCGGCTATTCGGTCGGCGCCCGCTTCACGCCGTCCTGGATGGACATGCCGATGTTCTATCAGGGCAATCCCGAGCCGATCGCTCCCAACATGACGCTGTTTGCCCACATGATCATCATGGACTCCGAAACGGAGACGGCGATGACCCTTGGCCGCACCTATCTGACCACCGAATCGCAGCCGAAGCCGCTTTCGCGCCATGATCTCGACTTGATCGTACAGTGAATCCATAATGGCAGGAATGCGGAGGGCGTTCATCAGGTTCAGCGCCAAGGAGTTTTCAGGCAAATGAGACGATCGCATGTGACGACCGTGTCATTGCTCGCCGCACTGGCGCTGGCTGCTTGCACCAATGCCAAGGACGTCCTCGAGCCTTCAGCCATCGCTCCGCCAACGACCTTGACACAGACTGTGCCGGCGGCACCGGGCAGTGCTGCAGCCGCCACTCCGGCGCCTTCGTCGCCCGCCACTGCTGCTCCTAGCCCAACCACACCGACCCAGAGTGCGGCCATTCTGTCGAAGACGCGGCTGCAGGTGGCGCCGATTGTCGGCGCCTCGGTCGAAGCCGCAACGCCATTGACGGCGGAGCTTCAGACGCGCGCCAAGCAACGCGGCATCACCCTTGCCGGCAGCGCCGATCAGACCGCCACGCATGTGCTGAAGGGCTATTTCTCGACGATGACGGAAGGCACGGACACCACCGTCATCTACGTCTGGGACGTCTACGACCCCGCAGGCAACCGGCTGCACCGCATCAACGGCCAGCAGAAAGCACCCTCGGTCAATGGCGGCGAAGGCTGGGCGGCGGTCGCGCCGGCAACCATGCAGGCGATCGCCGACCAGACGATCGACCAGTTCGCCGCATGGCTTGGTGGCGCCGCCGGCTGATCGGCGTGTTGCCCGCTTTCGTCAGTGTTGACGTTTTTGAGATTAGCCGGCGGATTCCCGATCACGAGGCTTGCAATACCGGCGCGGCCCGCTAAAAGCCCGGTTAAGAGGCTCATGAGAGTCAGTTAGGGCCTCTCCATCCTTCACCAGGAACGGTGCATGAAGCTCTTCGCGGGCAATTCCAACAGGGTGCTGGCCGAAGCGGTCGCCCGCTACCTCAATGTACCGCTGGGCAAAGCCAGCGTCAGGCGCTTCGCCGATCAGGAAATCTTCGTCGAAATCCAGGAAAACGTGCGCGGCGAGGATGTCTTCATCCTGCAGTCCACCTCATTCCCGACCAACGATCACCTGATGGAACTGCTCATCATGATCGATGCCTTCATGCGCTCGTCGGCCAAGCGCATCACCGCAGTGATCCCCTATTTCGGCTATGCCAGGCAGGATCGCCGTGCCTCCGGCCGCACGCCGATCTCGGCCAAGCTGGTCGCCAACATGATCACGCGAGCCGGCGTCGACCGCGTGCTGACGCTCGATCTCCATGCCGGCCAGATCCAGGGCTTTTTCGACATCCCGACCGACAATCTGTTCTCCGTGCCGGTCATGGCCCGCGACGTGAAGGCCAAATACAAGCAGCTTGCCAATGTCGTCGTCGTCTCGCCCGATATTGGCGGCGTGGTGCGCGCCCGCGCGCTGGCCAAGCGCTTCGATGCGCAACTCGCCATCGTCGACAAGCGCCGCGAGCGCCCGGGCGAGTCGGAAGTCATGAACATCATCGGCGCCGTCGCCGGCAAGGATTGCCTGCTGATCGACGATATCGTCGATTCGGGCGGCACGCTGTGCAACGCCGCCGACGCGCTGCTCGCCAATGGCGCCACCAGCGTCACCGCCTACATCACCCACGGCGTGCTGTCCGGCGGCGCCTGCGCCCGTATCGCCGGCTCGAAGCTGCAGGAACTGGTGATCACCGATTCCATCCAGCCGACGCAAGCCGTGCTCGACGCCCACAACATCCGCGTCATCTCCATCGCCGACCTGATGGGCGAAGCGATCTCGCGCACCGCGACCGAAGAATCCGTCTCCAGCCTGTTCGATTAAGGCGCGGCACTCTCCGGTCGAACTGGGCCGGCTATCCGCCGCGTCCCCTCCCCGCTATCGCGGGCGCCGCGCATATAGCCGCGCGGTGACGCGCCCAGCATGCGCTTGAACATGGTGATGAAGGCCGGCACGCTGTCATAGCCGAGATCGAGCGCCACCCTGGTGATCGGCTCGCCGTCGGCCAGCCGCGGCAGGGCCGCGAACAGACAGGCCTGCTGGCGCCATGTCGACAGCGACAATCCGGTCTGACGATGGAAGGCGCGGGTGAAGGAGCGGCGGCTCATGCCGACGATGTCGGCCCACTCGTCGATCGTCGCATGCGGCGAAGGTGCCGCGACGAAGCGCCGGCACAGTGCGGCCAGCTTTGGATCGGACGGAAATGGCAGACCGAGCGGCCGTTCCGGCAGGTTCGGGATCTCATGCAGCAGAAGGTTCATGATCAGCCCGCCGCGGCCCTCCAGCTCGGCGCCTTGCGGCAGCTTTTCCGATTCCACGATCAGGCTGTGCATCAAATCGGTGATGCCGACGACACGCAAACTATCCGGCAGCCCGGCAATCGCTTCCGGCATCACGTAGACCGAGCGCATCGAGACATCGCCCAGCATCTCGACGGAATGCTCGATGCCGGCCGGGATCCACATGGCGTGATCGGGGGGCACCATCCAGCGTCCATGCCGCGTCGTCACCAGCACGACGCCGACCAGCGCATGCAGCAGCTGGCTGCGGCTGTGATGGTGTTGCGGCACATGGTAACCGTCCGGATATTCGGTCGGCAACGCCACCGCCGGCCCGACAGCCTGCTCCAGCCACTGCCAGCGACTCTGATGCAGTCGGCTAAGCTCGGCGGCGTCGCCTCTGAAGATTTCCCTGCCATGCGGCATCGGCTATGGCCCACTTGCGAAACTATTGGACCAAACCACGAAAGAAGTCGCCTCGCAAGCGGCTTATAAGGCAACCATCCCCCAAGGCGCTTCAGACGAGCGTCCTTAAGGCGGTCCGCAGGAGCGGCCGCCAAGCCTGCCTGCGGGTAAAGCACCCGCCAAAAAGACCTCGGAGCCTGCCTTGACCGATACGACAGCCACCAGCATTGCGCCGCCAGCCCGCGCCAGCCTCCCTTCAGCCCAGGCGACCGCCTTCACCGTCATTCTTGCGGTGAGCTTTTGCCATGGCATCAACGACATCATGCAGTCGCTGCTGCCGGCGATCTATCCGCTGCTGAAAGAGAATTACGGACTGGATTTCTGGCAGATCGGTCTTTTGACCTTCACCTTCCAGGTAACGGCGTCGCTGCTGCAGCCGATCATCGGCATGATCACCGACAAGCGGCCAATGCCCTATTCCCTGCCCTACGGCATGGCGTCCTCGCTGATCGGCCTGGTCGTGCTCGCTTACGCCGGCCACTATGCCCTGCTTCTGGTCGGCGCCTCGCTGATCGGCATCGGCTCGGCGATCTTCCATCCGGAATCCTCGCGCATTGCCCGTTTCGCCTCCGGCGGTCGCTTTGGCCTGGCGCAATCGCTGTTCCAGGTCGGTGGCAATTTCGGCCAGTCCATGGGACCGCTGCTCGCCGCCTTCATCGTCGTGCCCTTCGGGCAGACGAGCATTTCCTGGTTCGCCGTCGGCTCGCTGATCGGCATCATCGTTCTGTCGCGGGTCGGCGGCTGGTACAGCCGGATGCGCGCCGCGCAGGGCAACCGCAAGGCGGCAAGCTTCGTCTCGCCCTTCCCGCGCCGCAAGGTGATGGGAGCGCTGGCGGTGCTGACCTTGCTGGTGCTGACCAAGAACGCCTACATCGCCTCGCTCTCCAGCTACTACACCTTCTATTCCATCCATAAGTTCGGCGTTTCGGTGCAGATGAGCCAGGTCATGCTGTTCCTGTTCCTCGGCGCCTCGGCGCTCGGCATCCTGCTCGGCGGCCCGTTCGGCGACCGTTACGGCCAGAAGGCGATGATCTGGTTCTCGATCGTCGGCGTGCTGCCGTTCACACTCGCCCTGCCCTACGCCAACTTCGAATGGACGATGGTGCTGACGGTGCTGATCGGCTTGATCCTGTCGTCGGCCTTCTCCAACATCGTGGTCTTCGCGCAGGAGCTGGTACCGGGGCGTGTCGGCACCATCGCCGGCATCTTCTTCGGCTTTGCCTTCGGCATGGGCGGCATTGCAGCTGCCGTGCTCGGCGTCGTCGCCGACATGAAGGGCATCGATTTCGTCTTCCAGATCTGCTCGTATCTGCCGCTGCTTGGCCTGCTGACGGTCTTCCTGCCCAACATGAAGGAAGCCAGGAAAGCGCAGGTCGCCGCCGGCTAGAAATCAGATCATCTTCTAGGTTTGACACGAGGGCGCGGCATTTGCTGCGCCCTTTTTTTCTTTCACCATACGCCGGGTGAAAAGCCTGCTACGAGATAGTTATCGCTGAAGGCTTGGGGCCTCCGACGTCTCTGGAGAATGATATGCGCAAGATCGTGTTGGCCGTGTTGGGTGTGCTTCTCGTTACCGTGCCGGCCATGGCACGCATCGTTCCCTTTCCCCCGGGTTTCAAGACGCAGTCCGTCGAAACCAACGGCACCAAACTCTATGTGCGCGTCGGCGGAAAGGGTCCCGCGGTCGTGCTGTTGCACGGCTTTGCCGATACCGGAGACATGTGGGGCGCGGCGGCGGTGGCGCTTGCGAAGGACCACACCGTCATCGTGCCGGACCTGCGCGGCATGGGGCTCTCTGCCCACCCGGAAGCGGGCTACACCAAGAAGAACCAGGCCGTCGACATCGCCGGCGTGTTGGATGCCCTGAAGATCGACAAGGCCGACCTGGTCACCCACGATATCGGCAACATGGTCGGCTATGCGCTTGCCGCGCAATATCCCAAACGCATCACCAAATGGGTCATCATCGATGCGCCGCTGCCCGGCATCGGCGACTGGGAAAAGATCAAGCAAAGCCCGCTGCTTTGGCACTTCAACTTCCGCGGCCCGGATATGGAGCGGCTGGTCGCAGGGCGTGAGCGCATCTATCTCGACCGCTTCTACAACGAGCTGTCGGCCGACCCCAAGAAGATCGATGAGGCAACGCGCAAGCACTACGCCAAACTCTACGCCCGCCCGCATGCGATGCATGACGCTTTCGAGCAGTTCAAGGCCTTTGACCAGGACGCGATCGACAACCAGGCGATGCTCGCCGCCGGCGGCAAACTGACCATGCCGGTGTTGGCTGTTAGCGGCGAAAAATCCGCCGGCACCACGCAGGCCGATACCTTGCGGCTTGTCGCGACCGATGTCACGGGCGGTATCGTGCCCGCCTCCGGTCACTGGATCATGGAGGAAAATCCCGACGCCACCGTCAAGCTGATCACGGGCTTTCTCGGCAAATAGGTCCCGCGGACATTTCGATGAAAGCACAAGGCACCCGCCTGACGGCGGGTGCCTTGCCTGTTCCAGGTGGACGGTATCAGGCCTTGATGAAAGCCAAAAGGTCGGCGTTGATGACGTCGGCATGGGTCGTGGCCATGCCATGCGGGAAGCCCTTGTAGACCTTGAGCTCGCCCTTCTTGAGCAGCTTGACCGCCAGCAGCGCTGAGTCGGCGATCGGGACGATCTGGTCGTCGTCGCCATGCATGACCAGCACCGGCACGTCGATCGCCTTCAGGTCTTCGGTGAAGTCGGTTTCCGAGAACGCCTTGATGCAATCATAATGCGCCTTGGTGCCACCCATCATGCCCTGGCGCCACCAATTCTCGACGACCGCCTGCGAGACGTTGGCGCCGGGACGGTTGAAGCCGTAGAACGGACCGGCGGCAACATCGTGGAAGAACTGGGCGCGGTTGGCGGCCTGGGCGGCGCGGAAACCGTCGAAGACCTCGATCGGCAGGCCGCCGGGATTGGCCGCCGTCTTCAGCATGATCGGCGGCACCGCACCGAGCAACGCCGCCTTGGCGACACGGCCACCCGAGCCATACTTCGCGACATAGCGGGCTACTTCACCGCCGCCCGTCGAATGGCCGACATGGATGGCGCCCTTGAGGTCGAGATGCGCCACCAGTTCCGCGACATCGGCGGCGTAAGTGTCCATCTCGTTGCCGGTATCGGTCTGGGTCGAGCGGCCATGGCCGCGCCGGTCATGGGCGATGACGCGGTAGCCCTTCGACAGGAAGAACAGCATCTGGGCGTCCCAGTCGTCGCTGCTTAGCGGCCAGCCATGATGGAAGACGATGGGCTGACCGGTTCCCCAATCCTTGTAGAAAATCTCGGTGCCGTCCTTGGTGGTGATCGTGCTGCTGCCGGGCTTGGTCATCTCAATCTCCATTTATTGTTTTCGCGATAATAAATGCTGCGATAACAATATGTCTAGCGCAGATCGAAACCCTTGTCTACAGAAAATATATATCGCGATATCATTTTTCGTGGTACATATCTGAAATGCTCAGTCGGCAAAAGGAATGCGCCGTGCCTCTCCCGTTGGACAATCAGCTCTGTTTCACGCTCTATGCCACCAGCATGGCGATCAACCGCACCTACAAGCCGATGCTGGACGAAATGGGGATCACCTACCCGCAATATCTCGTGCTGAACGCGCTCGCCGAGGCCGACGGCATGTCGGTCGGCAGCATCGCGCACAGGCTCGCTTTGGAATCGAGCACGATCACGCCGCTGGTCAAGCGCATGGAACAGGCAGGGCTCGTCACCCGTCAGCGCAGCCAGACCGATGAGCGCCAGGTGCAGGTCGACCTGACCCCTGCCGGCCGCGCCCTGCTCGTCCAGTGCAACTGCCTCAACGAAACCCTGATCGAGCGCTCGGGCATGACGCTGCCTCAGCTCGATGCGCTGAACCGGCAGATCCAGACGCTGCGCGACGCGCTGAGCGGCAATCAGGAATAGCCCCGCCCTTGCCGGCCATGGCTTGCACGTCCGCCTTCCGCTCGGCCTGCTGACGGCGTTCTTGCCGAACATGAAGCAAGCTCGAAAGGTGGAAGCCGGCGCTGCGTGAAAGCCTGAGCGGGCGGTTTACCGCCCGCTCCTGAACGCGGTATCAACGCTCCGGGCGGAAAACCAAGGAGGTTGATCATGAGCAGTACTCAGACAGGCGTCGCCATGAAGTTCGAGGCCGCCGTCATCCCTGTTTCGGACGTCGATCGGGCCAAGCGTTTCTACGGCGGCCTGGGTTGGCGGCTGGACGCCGACTTCCCCGTCGGCGACACGTTTCGGGTGGTGCAGTTCACGCCTCCGGGCTCACCGGCTTCGATCCATTTCGGCACCGGCCTGACGCCAGCCGCGCCTGGTTCGGCGCAGGGACTTTATCTCATTGTGTCCGATATCGAAGCCGCGCGCGCCGAGCTGGTGGCGCGCGGCGCCAATCCCGGCGAAGTCTTCCACCGGGCGGGCCCCGGACAGCCGCCGCTCGGCGGCAGGGATCCCGAGGGACGCAGCTACTCCTCGTTCACCTCGTTCAAGGATCCGGACGGCAATGGCTGGCTGTTGCAAGAAATCACGGCACGATTGCCCGGACGGGTGGACGCAGGCGACACAACATTCACCTCGTCGACCGAGCTTGCAGCCGCGCTCCGGCGTGCGGCGGCCGCGCATGGCGAGCACGAGAAGCGCACCGGCGGACAACGCGATGAGAACTGGCCCGACTGGTACGCCGAATATATGGTAGCCGAACAGGCCGGCAAGCCGCTGCCGACCTGAGCGGCGGCTGCGACGCCTTTGGCTTGCACCTCCGGCCGCCTTCCGCTATAGAGCCGCCACCCGCGTAGACACCCTTGGAGGCAACGCGGCGGAAGGCCGCCTTCCCGCATGATCCCGAAAAGTGGATTCCGGTTTTCGGACCAGATCATGCATGGGTATGTCGGCTTTCGACGTTTACGGTCCAGGCGCATTGCCCGCCGCGAACGCTCCAGAACAAACCGAAAGGAAATGCCATGAGCCACGACACTTACGAGCTCAAGGCCGAAGCACGCGAACAGGTCGGTAAGGGGTCCGCCCGTGCAGTTCGCCGCAACGGTAAAGTGCCTGCAGTAATCTACGGTGACAAGCAGCCTCCCCTGGCTATCGCGCTCACCTACAAGGACATCTACTACAAGATCCATGGCGGCGGGTTTCTGACCACGATCGCCACGATCGATGTCGACGGCAAGAAGATCCAGGTCCTGCCGAAGGACTTCCAGCTCGACCCGGTCAAGGATTTCCCTGTCCATGTCGACTTCCTGCGCATCGGCAAGGACACCGAAGTCAATGTCGACGTGCCGGTCCACTTCATCAATGAAGACAAGTCGCCCGGTATCAAGCGCGGCGGCGTGCTCAACATCGTGCGTCACGAAGTCGAGTTCCACTGCCCGGCCAATGCGATCCCGGAATTCATCACCGTCGATCTCACCGGCGCCGACATCGGCGATTCGATCCACATCTCGGCAGTCACCCTGCCGGCCGGCGTCAAGCCGGTCATCTCCGACCGCGACTTCACCATCGCGACCATTGCCGGCTCGTCGGCGATGAAGCCGGAGGTCGAAGAGACGGCTGAAGCGGCAGCACCTGAAGCGGCGACCCCCGCCGCCGAAGAGAAGTAATTATTCCGGCCCGGAGCTGACGATGCTTGTATTTGCAGGCCTCGGCAATCCGGGCGCGAAATACGCTGATAACCGGCACAATGTCGGCTTCATGGCGGCGGACGCAATTGCCCGCCGCCATTCCTTTTCGCCCTGGTCGAAGAAATTCCAGGGCCTGATCGCCGAGGGCACGCTTGCCGGCGAAAAAATCATCCTGATCAAGCCGCAGACCTTCATGAACCTGTCGGGACAGGCGGTCGGCGAAGCGCTGCGCTTCTACAAGCTCGGCCCTTCGGCGCTCACTGTCTTCTATGACGAGATCGACCTTGCCGCCGGCAAATTGCGGGTCAAGATCGGCGGCGGTTCCGGCGGCCACAACGGCATCCGCTCGCTCGACCAGCATGTCGGCAAGGATTATCGCCGTGTGCGCATCGGCGTCGGCCATCCCGGCGTCAAGGAAATGGTGCACGGCCATGTGCTTGGCGACTTCGCCAAGGCCGATCGCGAATGGTTGGACGTGCTGCTCGACGCTATCGCCGACGATGCCGGACTGCTGGCCAAGGGCGACGACAATTCCTTCATGAACCGGGTGACGCTGGCCTTGCGCGACAGGCTGACGCCGACCGGCGACGACGACCGCCCACCACCCAAGGCGCCAAAGGCCCAGGGCCCAAAAGCGCAAAGCCATGTCCGCCAGGCGCGGCCGCAGCAGCCGGCCGTCAAGCTGCCCGAGACCGGCCCGATGGCCGCCATGCTGAAGAAGCTGTTCGGTGGCAAGGACTGAGTGTGGCACGGATCACGGCTCAAGGGCTTGACGTTGATCACCCCTATCGCCCATAGCCCTGATCAAAATTAGATTTCCCGATAGGACCGGACAAAATGGGTTTCAAATGCGGCATCGTTGGCTTGCCCAACGTCGGCAAGTCGACGCTTTTCAACGCGCTGACCAGGACGGCGGCGGCGCAGGCCGCCAACTATCCGTTCTGCACCATCGAACCGAACACCGGCGAGGTGGCGGTGCCCGACCCGCGCCTGCAGAAGATCGCTTCGGTCGCCAAGTCGAAGGAGATCATTCCGACCCGCATCTCCTTCGTCGACATTGCCGGGCTGGTGCGCGGCGCCTCCAAGGGCGAAGGCCTGGGCAACCAGTTCCTCGCCAACATCCGCGAGGTCGACGCCATCGTCCATGTGCTGCGCTGCTTCGAGGATGACGACATCACCCATGTCGAGGGCCGCATCGACCCCGTCGCCGACGCCGAGACCGTCGAAACCGAGCTGATGCTCGCCGATCTCGACAGCCTCGAGCGCCGCATCGTGCAGATCCGCAAGCGCGCCGGCAGCAAGGACAAGGAAGCCACCACCGTTTTGCCGATGATGGAGGCAGCGCTCGAGCTGCTGCAGGCCGGCAAGCCGACCCGCATCCTGCTCAAGGGCATCTCGGCGGAAGATCTGCGCATCCTGCAGGGGCTGAACCTTCTGACCTCGCATCCCGTGCTCTATGTCTGCAATGTCGCCGAGGCCGACGCCGCCACCGGCAACGAGCACACCAGGGCCGTGGAAAAGATGGCCACCGCGCAGGGCGCCGGCACCGTGGTGATCTCGGCCGCGATCGAGGCCGAAGTCGCACAGCTCTCGGACGAGGAAGAGATGGAGTTCCTGTCCTCGCTCGGCCTCGACGAACCTGGCCTGAACAAGGTCATCCGCGCCGGCTACGACCTGTTGCATCTCATCACCTACTTCACCGCCGGGCCGAAGGAGACGCGCGCCTGGACCATCCACAAGGGCGACAAGGCTCCGCAGGCGGCCGGCGTCATCCACACCGATTTCGAGCGTGGCTTCATCCGCGCCCAGACCATCGCCTACAACGACTATGTGACGCTGGGTGGCGAAGTGGCGGCCAAGGAAGCCGGCAAGGCCCGCGACGAAGGCAAGGAATATGTCGTCCAGGACGGCGACGTGCTGCTGTTCAAGTTCAACACCTGATCTTGCGGGCAGCCCGCCCTCGTGGCGGCGCTCCAGGGTAACGCGAATTTCGGATTCGCCACACGAGCAAGGGAGAGCCGGCGATGATCAAGGCCTTCGTCGTGGACAATGATCGCCTGCGCGTTACCGACGATCTCGTGGCAAATGGCGACAGCGTCGTCTGGGCAGATCTCTTCAATCCGACCAAGGAGGAAGAGGCTGCCATCGAGAGCTGGCTTGGCGTTGCCATTCCGACGCGCGAGGAGATGGAGGAGATCGAGATCTCGAGCCGCCTCTATGTCGAGGACGGCGCCTACTTCATGACCGCCACGCTGCCCGCCCAGACCGAGGCCGACGATCCCCTGATGTCGCCGGTCACCTTCGTGCTCGCCGGCTCGAGGCTGATCACTGTGCGCTATCATGAACCCAAGGCCTTCAAGACCTTTCCGCTGCGCGCCGAAAAGGTGGCGACCGGCTGCACCAGCGGCGACACCATCCTGATCGGCCTGCTGGAAGCGATCGTCGACCGCCTCGCGGACATTCTGGAACGCGCCGGCCGCGACGTCGAGGCGATCTCGCGCGACATCTTCGAGGCGCGGTCGACCAAGGTTTCCAAGCGCAACCGCGATTTCCAGGAGCTGCTGAAGGCCATCGGGCGCAAGGAAGACCTTGCGTCTTCGATCCGCGACAGCCTGATCTCGCTGCAGCGCCTGGCCGGCTTCCTCGCCCATGCCTCGACCCAGATCAAGATGAGCAAGGACATCCGCGCCCGCATCAAGACCTTGTCGCGCGACGTGCTGTCGCTCGCCGACCACGCCACCTTCCTGTCGCAGAAGATCTCGTTCCTGCTCGACGCGACGCTCGGCATGATCTCGATCGAACAGAACGCCATCATCAAGATCTTCTCGGTCGCCGCCGTCATCTTCCTGCCGCCGACGCTGGTCGCCTCGATCTACGGCATGAATTTCGACATCATCCCCGAGCTCAAATGGCAGCTCGGCTATCCCTTCGCCATCGGCCTAATGATCTTGTCGGCGATCCTGCCCTTCTGGTATTTCCGCCGCCGCGGCTGGCTCTGAGCAAGGCTTGGATCACCAGAAATCGCTTGACCAAACGCCGTCAGGCCTGCATCCGGGATGCCCGATCCTTAGCGATCGTACAATCTTGAACCGGATTCGGATGATGACCGGAAAGACCTGGGCCTACGAGGATTTCACCGAGGGCGCGTCGCTCGACCTCGGCAGGAAGCTGGTAAGTGCGGCCGAGATCATCGAATTCGCGCAGGAATTCGATGCGCAGCCGATGCATCTCGACGAGGCCGCGGGCAAGGCAAGCCTGCTTGGCGGGCTGGCGGCTTCCGGCTGGCATACCTGCGCGATGTTCATGCGCATGCTGTGCGACGCCTTCCTGCTCGACTCGACCTCGCAAGGGGCGCCCGGCGTCGACCAGGTCAAATGGAAGAAGCCTGTGCTGGCCGGCGACACGCTCACCGGCAACGCCACAGTGCTTGCCAAGCGCATTTCCAGATCGAAGCCGCAGATAGGCCTGATCACCATGCGCAGCGAACTGTTCAACCAGCGCGGCGAGAGCGTCTTCGAATTCGAGAACACCTGCATGTTCCTGACCCGTGAGGCCAGCGCATGACGCTGGACGACTATTTCTGCATCGGTGTCACCGTCACGCTCGGTTCGCATAGATTCGAACCCGAGGCGATCAAGGCGTTCGCCCGCAAATACGATCCGCAGGTCTTTCATGTCGACGAGGAAGCGGCAAAGAACAGCGTCCTTGGCGGCCTCTGCGCCTCGGGCTGGCACACCGCAGCCACCTGGATGAAATACAATCTCGAAACCCGCATGGATGCCGAAGGCATCCACTGGACCGGCCCCGGCCCGTTGCCCGAATTCGGCCCCTCGCCCGGCTTCAAGAACCTGAAATGGCTGAAGCCTGTCTATGCCGGTGAAACCGTCACCTTCAGCCGCACCGCACTTTCCCATCGCCCCATTGCCTCGCGCCCCGGCTGGCGGATGCTGGCGCTGCGCGCGGAAGCCTTCGGTTCGACCGGCGACAAGGTGCTGGAGTTTGAGAGCGCGGTGCTGGTGAAGGCAGGGTGAGTTTCTTCCTTCTCCCCGTTCACGGGGAGAAGGTGCCCGAAAGGCGGATGAGGGGCGGCACCAACGTAGCGTCTTATCCTCGACCGCCGCACTTACCCCTCACCCTGCTCCGCTCGCTTCGCTCCCTTCCCTCTCCCCGTAAACGGGGCGAGGGAGAAGAGCTAATGCCCTTCAAACCCAATCAGCGTCCGCACCGGCACCCCGAGCGCCTCCAGCTTGGCACGCCCGCCGAGGTCCGGCAGGTCGATGACAAAGCAGGCGGCAAGGATGTCGGCGCCGATCTGCCTGAGCAGCCTCACCGCCGCCTCCGCCGTGCCGCCGGTGGCGATCAGATCGTCGACGAGGATCACCTTCTCGCCCGGCGCGACGCCGTCCTTGTGCATCTCCATTTCGTCCAGCCCGTATTCCAGGCTGTAGGCGACGCGCACCGTCTCGTAGGGCAGCTTGCCCTTCTTGCGGATCGGCACGAAGCCGGCCGAAAGCTGGTGGGCGACAGCGCCGCCCAGGATGAAGCCACGTGCCTCAATGCCGGCGATCTTGTCGATCTTCTGGCCGGCATAGGGATGCACCAACTCGTCGATGGCGCGGCGGAAGGCCCGCGCATTGCCGAGCAATGTGGTGATGTCACGAAACAGGATACCGGGCTTCGGATAATCGGGAATGGTGCGGATCGCGGCAAGCAGCGTGTCTTCAAGGGACGATTTCATCAGGCGGCTCTCCGGGGATTGGTCGTCCAGATTCGGCAGTAGGACGTCAAAGGGATTTGGCCGATCGTAACCCGGCTAGGCCAGGGACGGCTACCGCGATGTGTCGCCTGGCAAAAAATTGTCTGGCAAAGGATCGGTTCGCTTCGTGGCAGTGGCCGCACTAAAAAGGGCGCCTAGGGCGCCCTTTTTTCGTGTGCCGGCTGCCTTTTTGAGCAGGACGGTCGTCACATGCCGAGGTCGGAGCGGAGCTCGGACCTTGCCACTTCGTACTCGGCCTTGAAATCGGGGCGGCTGAGCAGGATGGCGGCAATGACGCTGCCGGAAATCTTGCCCACCTCGATATCGGACGGATAGTGGATGCCGCCGACCTCACGGTTGTGGGCATATTCGGCCGCGCGCGCCATGATCTCGGCGCGCTTTTCCGGAACCATGTCGGAAAGGATGATGCCCATCATCGTGCCGACGGTGGCATGGCCGGACGGCCAGGAACCGGAACTCGACAACTTGACCACGGGCTTGACCAGATCGCTCAGCTGATGCGGGCGCGGACGCTTCCAGACATCCTTGGCCGGGTCGACGACCGCGCCTTCGGTGGCAACGACCCGATCGAAGAAGGCGCTGAACTTTGGCAGCGTTTCCTTGTTGAACTTCGGTCCCATGACATCGGCGAAGCGCCAGACGTCCTCCTGGGCATCGGCGATGGCCCGGGCTTCCATTTCAGGGGTGCGCGTCACCTGCAGCGTCAGCACCTCGCCCAACTCGGCTTTCGTCTGGGCGGAATCGTTTGCCGGCGGCGGTGGCAGGATCATCGTTAGGTCGATGTCCTTGTTGGTGACGAACGGTGCCGCGTCCTCGGCATAGGCCGTGGAGCCGACGACAAGCAGCAGAAGGCCTGCTGCCAGCGATGCATATTTTTTCATGGGTGCGATCCTTTGATGAGGGCGGCTCAGCATCACCGAAAGCGGTGACGGCCATGTGACACGGCCACTGTTCTCACCTGCTCCAGAATGCAAAAAGGGCGCCTTTCGGCGCCCTCGCATTTTCGAAGCTTGCAGCGCTCAGTGCGCCACGCCTTCCCAGACCTTGCGCTTGGTCAGGTAGACCAGGGCGCCGAACAAAAGCAGGAACACCAGCACGCGGAAACCGGTCTTCTTGCGGTCTTCCATGTGCGGCTCGGCCGCCCACATCAGGAAAGCCGACACGTCGCGGGAATACTGGTCGACGGTCTGCGGCGAGCCGTCATCATAGGTCACCTGGCCGTCGGAGAGCGGCTTCGGCATCTTCAGCGACACGCCAGACATAAAGTACGGATTGTAGTGCGTGCCCTCCGGAATCACCATGCCGGCCGGCGGCTGCTCGTCATAGCCGGTCAGCAGCGAGTGAATGTAGTCGGGACCACCCTGGGCGTACTGGGTGAAGATGTCGAAGACGAAGCGCGGAAAGCCGCGCTCGACGCCGCGCGCCTTGGCCAGCAGCGACATATCGGGCGGGGCAGCGCCGCCATTGGCGGCAGCGGCGGCCTCGACGTTGGCGAACGGCGCCGTGAAATGGTCGGACGGCTTGCCCGGGCGGTCGAACATGTCACCGGCATCGTTGGGGCCGTCATGGATGGTGTATTCGGCGGCAAAGGACTTCACCTGCGCCTCCGAATAACCGAGCCCTTCCAGCGTCCGGAAGGCCACCAGGTTCATCGAATGGCAGGCCGAGCAGACTTCCTTGTAGACCTTCAGGCCGCGCTGCAGCTGCGCCTTGTCATAGGTACCGAACGGACCGGCGAAGCTCCAGTCCATCTCCTTCGGCTCATCGATCGGGAAATGCGTCGGCGCGGCAGCGTTGTGTGCCTCTTCGGCGGCGATTGCCCCGGTGCCTGCAGCTCCAACGCCGGCGGCCACAAGGCCAATCAGCGCCAGCGAGGTGAGAATCTTCTTCATGCCAAATCCCCTTAGATTCTCTACCGCTCAGCCCTTGGTTTCCGGCGCGGCCGTGGCGCCGGTCGGATGGCCGCTGCCGCCCTTGTTCTTCTCGAGCACCGCCTCGGTGATCGAATTGGGCAGCCTGCGCGGCGTCTCGATCAGCCCCAGCACCGGCAGCGCGACCAGGAAGAAGGCGAAGTAGAACAGTGTCGCCGCTTGAGCGTAGCCAACGTAGTTGCCCACGAACTCACCTATCAGGAGGGTCATTAGACCGCCGCCTTCCGCCGGCTGCGAGCCAAGCCAGCCAAGCAGGACGGCATCGGCCACGAACAGCCAGAAGAACAACTTGTACCAGGGCCGGTAAACCGCCGAGCGCACCTTCGAGGTGTCGAGCCACGGCACCAGGAACAGCATGACGATGGCGCCGAACATGCACAGCACGCCGCCGAGCTTGGAATTGATCGGCCCGATGTTGAAGGTGATGGCGCGCAGGATCGCGTAGAAAGGCAGGAAGTACCATTCCGGCACGATGTGGGCAGGCGTCTTCAGCGGGTTGGCGATCGTGTAATTGTCGGGATGGCCGAGAAAGTTCGGCAGGTAAAAGACGAAATAGGCAAAGACGAAAAGGAACACGATCATGCCGAACGCGTCCTTGATGGTCGCGTAAGGGGTGAAGGCGACGGTGTCGGTCTTCGACTTGACCTCGATGCCGGTCGGGTTCGACTGCCCGACCACATGCAGCGCCCAGACGTGCAGCACGACGACGCCGGCAATCATGAACGGCAGCAGATAGTGCAGTGCAAAGAAGCGGTTCAGCGTCGGATTATCGACGGCAAAGCCCCCGAGCAGCAGCTGCTGGATCCAGTCGCCGACCAGCGGAATGGCGCTGAAGAAGCCGGTGATGACGGTGGCGCCCCAGAAGCTCATCTGGCCCCACGGCAACACATAGCCCATGAAGCCCGTTGCCATCATCAGGAGGTAGATGATGCAGCCGAGGATCCACAGCAACTCGCGCGGCGCCTTGTAGGAGCCGTAGTAGAGGCCGCGGAAGATGTGGATGTAGACGGCGACGAAGAAGAACGAGGCGCCGTTGGAATGGAGATAGCGCAACAGCCATCCCGAATTCACGTCGCGCATAATCTTTTCGACCGAATCGAAGGCGAGATTGGTGTCGGCCGTGTAATGCATGGCCAGCACGATGCCGGTCAGGATCTGCGCCACCAGCATGATCGCCAGGATGCCGCCGAAGGTCCAGGCATAGTTGAGGTTGCGCGGCACCGGATAGGCTATGAAGCTGTCATAGACCATGCGCGGCAGCGGCATGCGGGCGTCGAACCAGCGTTCGATACCGGTCTTGGGCGTATAGGTCGAGTGTCCCTCGCTCATCGAAATATCCCCTGCCTCAACCGATAAGGATCTTGGTATCGGAAATGAACTTGAATACCGGCACCGCCATGTTCTCCGGCGCCGGACCTTTGCGGATGCGGCCGGCCGTATCGTATTGCGAGCCGTGGCACGGGCAGAACCAGCCGCCGAAATCGCCTTCCTGGCCGAGCGGAATGCAGCCGAGATGGGTGCAGACCTGAACCATCACCATCCAGGCTTCCTTGCCCGGCGTGGTGCGGTTGGCGTCGGTCGCCGGCGCATCGGCCGGCAGATTGGCATTGCGGGCGATCGGATCCTTGAGGTCGCCCAGATTGACCGCCTCGCCGTCCTTCATCTCCTGTTCGGTGCGGTTGCGCACCACGACCGGCTTGCCGCGCCATTTGACAATCAGCGACATGCCCGGTGTCAGCGAGGAGACGTCGACCTCGACCGAGGCCAGCGCCAACGTCGAGGCATCCGGGCGCATCTGGTCGATGAACGGCCAGGCGACGGCACCCGCGCCGACCACTGCGGCCATGCCGGTGGCGACGTAAAGAAAATCACGACGGTTGGGATCCTGGGTGTCGGTTGCGCTCACGGGTGCCTGATCCTTTCGTCTCTTCCGTGCCGGTGGTCGAGCCTTGTTCCCCGCTCATTCACGCCAACCCGACAGCGCATGGCGAACAGGCTAGCGAATTCCTCCGGCATTTGGACTTCGGTTTATGCGTGAAGCCCGTTTTTGTCCAGCGGGGTGGAGGCACAAGGGCAGATTGTCGCGGGGGCGCAATCCGGCGCCGGATGGGGTGGCACTGGACACTGTTCGGCCCCGGCCAAACCGCCTTATATCGACGGCGGATCAGGGGCCGGCGTTTGCCTCGACAACAGACGCGGGCGCGTTCTATCCTCCGCCCATGGCACACGTCATAGACCGCGACACATGGGCTGTTCGCTCCGACGGCTGGAAGGGCGAGCTGCAATGCGGCGCCTACGGCTCCAACTCCTGCCTGATCTTCAATTATCTGCCTGAAGTCGGTGGCGGCCCCCGGCTGCACACGCATCCCTATGCAGAGATCTTCATCATCCGCCAGGGCACCGGCCTGTTCACCGTCGGCGGCCAGGAGATCGAGGCATCCGCCGGCCAGATCCTGATCGTTCCGCCCAACACGCCGCACAAATTCACCAATCTCGGCCCAGGCCCGCTGGAAACGACCGACATTCACGAGAACGGCAGTTTTATCACTGAGTGGCTGGAATGATGTCTGCCGGTGCAGCCTGAGGCGGGCTGCACCACATTTCGTCCAGCTCAGCTGGCGCCGAGCCTGACCAGCACCGCCCTTGGGATGCCGTATTCGCGGATCACCGACTCATGCCTGCGCAAACCGCAGAGTTCGCGCTGGATGAAATAGGCATGGACGGCCGCGGCGGCTTCCTTCAGCAGCCGGGCGCGATGGTCGTCCTCGCTATTGTCGCGCAGCTTCTTCAGAGTTTCCTCGACGCGCTGACCGGTGCGGCCAAGTGCGGCTGCCTTTTCGGCCAGGATCTCGTGGCCGAGCAGGTCGAGCGCGCTCTCTTGCGCGCTGCTTTGTCCAAAATTCGAGGGCATTCTGACCGACATGATCGCGTTCTACTCCGCCGGTCTCGTCTCTTCCAGCACGCTGTCCTCATGATAAAGGAACCCGCCGGACTGCCGCTTCCACAGCCGGGCATAGAGCCGGTCGAGCGCCACCAACTCGTCATGCGTGCCCTGTTCGACGATGCGGCCGCCGTCGAGCACCACCAGCCGGTCGAGTTCCGCGATGGTCGACAGCCGGTGCGCGATGGCGATGACCGTCTTGTTCTCCATCAACCTGGTCAAATTCTCCTGGATCGCTGCCTCGATGTCGGAATCGAGCGCCGAGGTCGCCTCGTCCAGCACCAGGATCGGCGCGTCCTTGAGGAAGACGCGGGCAATCGCCACGCGCTGGCGCTGGCCGCCTGACAGTTTTACGCCGCGTTCGCCGACAAAGGCCTCGTAGCCGGCACGGTCGCGGTTGTCGCGCAGACCAAGGATGAAATCATGCGCCTCGGCCTTCTTCGCCGCCGCGATCACTTCCGCATCGGTCGCGTCCGGCATGCCGAGCTTGATGTTGTCGCGCAGGGAACGGTGGAACAGCGCGGTATCCTGGCTGACGACGCCGATATTGGCGCGCAGCGAGTTCTGCGTCACCGCTGAAACATCCTGCCCGTCAATGGTGATCCGGCCGGCTTCGAGGTCGTAGAGGCGCAGGATGAGATTGACCAGCGTCGTCTTGCCGGCGCCGGACGGCCCGACCAGCCCGACCTTTTCGCCCGGCCGCACGACGAGGTCGATGCCATTGAGCACGCCGAAGCCCTTGCCGTAGTGGAACTCGACATTTCTGACATCGATCTGCCCGCCGGCCACCACAAGCTCCTTCGCGCCCGGCGCATCGATCAGCCCGAGCGGCTGCGAGATCAGCGCCTTGGAGTTCTCCAGCACGCCGAGGTTCCGCAATATGCCGTTGAGCTGCATCATCAGCCGTCCCAGCAGCATGTTGAGCCGCAACACCAATGACAGCGTGAAGGCGACGGCACCGACGGTGATCGAACCTTCGACCCAGAGATAGACGGCAAAACAGGCGATCGCGGTGATCATGATGCCCGACAGCGTCGTCAGCGCCATGCGCACACCGGTCAGCCGGCGGGTGAACGGCCGCAGCGCATCGAGATAGATATCAAAGCCGTTGCGGATGTAACGGTCGTCGCCGTCGGCCGAGAACAGTTTCAGCGTCTGCACGTTGGAGTAGGAATCGACGATACGGCCATTGATCATCGAGCCGGCCTCGGCGGTTGCCTCGGCATGCTTACGGATCGCCGGTACGTGGAACTTGGCCAGAAAGCCGAAGGCAACAATCCAGATCACCACCAGCCCAGCCAGCCTGAGGTCAAGGCCGGCGACCAGCGCCAGCGTCGTCATCGTGTAAACGAGCATGAACCAGACGACCTCGATGAAGCTTTCCATCAGGTCGCCGGTCGCCTGCCCCGCCTGCCAGACCTTGGTTGCGATGCGGCCGGCGAAATCGTTTTGGAAAAAGGCATAGGACTGGCGCGAGACATGCCGGTGCGCCTGCCAGCGCACCAGATTGTAGAATCCAGGCGTGATGGTCTGCTCGTCGACCAGCGCCGACAGGCCGACGACGATGGTGCGGATGACCAGCACCACGACGATCATGAAGACGAGTTCGGGGCCGGCGGCGGTCCACAAGGCATGCCAGCTGCGCTCGCCGGGCAGCTGGTCGAGAATATCGACCAGCCGCCCGACGAAATAGAACAGTCCGGCTTCGACCAGCGGCGCGATGCCGCCAATGACCAGCATGGCGAAGAAGGCGAACTTCGCCTGGCCGACATAGTGCCAGAGAAAACCGCCGACGCTGGCAGGTGGCCGAAGATTCGCCGGCTCCCGGAACGGATAGACCCAGTTCTCGAACCAGCGATAGACGGCTGTCATCATGCGGCGGCCATCATTCTGCGGCTTGCCCCTTGGCAACCGGATCGTTGGCGGCTTCGGCCGGGCCGTCATCAAGCAGGAAACCGCCCGACTGGCGCTGCCAGAGCTGCGCGTAGAGCCCGCCGCTGGCGACGAGTTCCTCGTGCGAACCCTCCTCGATGACCCGGCCCTTGTCCATGACGACGAGCCTGTCCATCGCAGCGATGGTCGACAGTCGGTGGGCAATGGCGATGACCGTCTTGCCCTGCATGAGCTTGTAGAGGTTCTCCTGGATAGCCGCCTCGGCCTCGGAATCGAGCGCCGACGTCGCCTCGTCGAGAATGAGGATCGGCGCGTCCTTCAGCATGACGCGGGCAATGGCGATGCGTTGCCGCTGGCCGCCGGACAATTTGACACCGCGGTCGCCGACATGAGCCTCGAAAGCTTTGCGGCCGCTGGCGTCCGAAAGCCCTGAGATGAAGTCCAGCGCTTCGGCGCGCCGCGCCGCCTCGACCAGCATCTCGTCGGAGGCGTCCGGCCGGCCATAGAGGATGTTCTCGCGCACCGAACGATGCAGCAGCGAGGTGTCCTGCGTGACCATGCCGATCTGGGCGCGTAGCGAATCCTGCGTCACCGAGGCGATCTCCTGGCCGTCGATCAGGATCTTGCCCGCTTCGAGGTCGTAGAAACGCAGCAGCAGATTGACCAGCGTCGACTTGCCGGCGCCGGACCGGCCGACGATACCGACCTTTTCGCCCGGCTTCACCGTCAGCGACAAGCTCTCGATGACACCCTTCTGCTTGCCGTAGTGGAAGCGAATGTCGTCGAAGCGGATTTCGCCCTTGGCGACGGCAATATCCTTGGCGTCCGGCCTGTCTTCGACCAAGCGCGGCAGCGAGATCGAGCCTATGCCGTCCTGCACCGTGCCGATGTTCTCGAACAAGCTGGACATTTCCCACATGATCCATTGCGACATGCCCCAGAGCCGCAGCACGAGGCCGATGACCACGGCGACGGCGCCGATCGTCACCGCCTGGCCGAGCCACAGCCACAGCGAGATCGCGGTGACCGAAAACAGGAGCAGCGAATTCAGGACATAGAGCACGCAGTAGAGCTGCGTCACCAGCCGCATCGACTGGTAGACCGTGTCGAGAAAGCCGGCCATGCCTTCCCTGGCGAAGGACGCCTCGCGCCGTGCGTGGCTGAACAACTTGACCGTCTGGATGTTGGAGTAGCTGTCGACGACGCGGCCAGTCATGGTCGAACGCGCGTTGGCCTGCGCCTCGCCGACCTTGCCCAGCCGCGGAATGAAATAGCGCAACAGTCCGATATAGCCGGCAAGCCAGACGACAAGCGGCGCCGCCAGCCGCCAGTCCGCGGAGCCGACAATGAACAGGATGCCAAGGAAATAGACGATGATATAGTTGAGCACGTCGATGAGCTTGATGACGCATTCGCGCACGGCAAGCGCCGTCTGCATGAGCTTGGTAGCGATGCGCCCGGCAAACTCGTCCTGATAGAAGGCCATCGACTGCTTGAGCAAGTAGCGATGCACCTGCCAGCGGATGCGCATCGGGTAGTTGCCCATCAGCGTTTGCTGGTTGAGCAGCGAGTGGAACCAGACCGTGCCCGGCAGCGCGAACAGCACGACGAAGGCCATGCCGGCGAGCTTCAAGCCCTCGGTCTGCAGGAAGGTCTCGCGGTTCTGCCCCGACAGCCAGTCGACGATCCGGCCGAGGAAGCCGAACATCCACACTTCCGCCAGGGCGATGGCCGTTACCAGCACCGCATCGAGCAGAATGTAGTGCCAGGCGCCGCGCGTATAATGCACGCAGAACGCAACCAGTGTCTTGGGCGGCTCGACCGGTTCCGCAGCGGGGAACGGGTCGAGCCTTCTTTCAAACCAGGCAAACATCGTCTTGATACTCTTCGATGGCTTGTGTGCGCTCACGCGGCGCGGGATCGCACGACTTCGACGCCAAACGGCTCGGAATCACCCGAGTCGCTGGCTTCGTTTCGCGCAATATAGGGTGTCGAACGCATTTCGCCGACAGGCTCGTTTGACGATCCTGACGCCGCCGTGTGCACGACGCGGATTTTCGCGCCCGGCCGGATCAGCCGGATGATCCGACGCACCAGCGACGGCCGGCTGTAGTCGGGAACGGCGCGCGAGAAATCGACATCCGGCAGCATGCCGCGATGCGGACGCCGGCGGGTCTCGGCGTGGACCGCCGACGAATAGGTTTCGCCGATCAGCAGCGCCCAGGTCGCCATCTTGCGCTCGTGCAGGCTTCTTGAACCCGGTATTTTGTAGGGATCGAACATCGGTCCGTCCTCCATGTGAAAATAGAGATAAAAGGGTGAATCAAACCCGGCCGCGGGCATGGCACCGGCGGCAGGAAGAACATCGGTCGAGGCGTGTTCAGGTGGGGCGTTCAGCCCCTTCGACAGCTTGAAAAACATCGCAGGATTCCTTCGAAGACCGAAAAAGGTTTCGGCTGGGAATCGGTGCGACTAAGTCTAAACGTTCAGGAGAATTGTCGTACCGAAACCGCCGGCAGGCAGGTAAGCCCACGAGAGGGGCGCTGGATGTGCATGGTCATGAATTTCCCCTCCATCGGTTCGGGTTGACAATGCTGGGCGTATAACCGATTTCGCAGAAAATGACCACCCGCAGGTCAAGGAATTTCCAAAACCCGGGGATGCGTGTGGCCGATCTGCCACTTATTAGAAGGACGCGGAAATGAACGATCGTCTCCGCATCGCGCTCTACCAACCGGATATCGCCGGCAACACCGGGACAATCCTGCGCTTCGCCGCTTGCCTCGGCCTCGGCGTCGACATCATCGAACCGGCCGGCTTCCCGCTCTCCGACCGGACGCTGAAACGGGCCGGCATGGACTACCTCGAAATGGCTGATCTGACCCGGCATGTCGACTGGCACGCCTTCGAGGACTGGCGAAGAGGGAGCGCGCGGCGGCTGGTGCTTTTGTCGACCAAGGCCGTGACCGCCTACACCGACTTCGTCTTCGCTGACGGCGATATTCTTTTGTTCGGTCGCGAATCCGCAGGCGTGCCGGATCCAGTCCACGAAGCCGCCGACGCGCGACTGACCATCCCGATGCAGCCGGGCACGCGCAGCATCAATGTGGCGCTCTCGGTTGCCATGGTGGCGGGCGAAGCGATCCGGCAGCTGCGATAGGATTTGCAGCCGATCGGCAGGCGCCGGCGCCTCGTTCCCGCCGGCAATAGCGCCCTCACCCGTCATTCTCACCCAAGCGCACATTGCCTTCTCCCGCGGTTTGCATCTCCAGGATTTCATCGCTACAAGCTCAACTTAACTTGAGGTCAAGCGGAAAATCTGAAATGGCTCCGGTAACGGAATTGACGGTTGGCCAGGTGGCCATGCGCAGCGGCGTCGCGGTGTCGGCGTTGCATTTTTACGAGGCGCGCGGGCTGATCCGCAGCCACCGCACATCAGGCAACCAGCGCCGCTACGGCCGCGACGTGCTGAGGCGGGTGGCGATCATCCGGGTGGCGCAGGAGGTCGGCATCTCGCTGGCCGAGATTGCTGCGGCCCTTGAATCATTGCCGGAAGGCCGCACGCCGACGCGCGAGGACTGGAATCTGCTGTCGACCGCCTGGCGCGACAGTCTCGACCAGAAGATCGACCAGTTGAAGAAGCTGCGCGACGGGCTCACCGACTGCATCGGCTGCGGCTGCATGTCGATCGACAAATGCCCGTTGAGAAACAAGGGCGACCGGCTGGCAAAACAAGGCACAGGGGCGAGAAGGCTGGTGACTCTTCCTTCTCCACGTTTACGGGGAGAAGGTGCCTGAACGAAGTGAAGGCGGATGAGGGGCAGCGCCGGCATGCGAAGGTTTGCGCCGCCCCTCACCTGCCTGCCGGCATCCTCTCCCCGTAAACGGGGCGAGGAAATCCTAATCCGCCGCCGGCAGCCGCCGGATGGTGAACTCAATGACGTCGCCTGGCCGTTCGAACCAGCTTTCGATCTCGGTCCAGTAGGCCTGCTTGGGAAAGCGCTCGAACCACTCCTTGGCCTTGAGCCGCGCATCGGAGCGCGGCAGCACGAAGGTCTCGCGCAGAAAACCGTCGCGCGGCATGCGCTCGCGCTCGGCGCGCGAACGGTCGAGCCTTTTCTTCAGCCCATCCAGCGATGGTCTTGCCGGGGTGCGCACGAAAGAACCCTTATTCACTTGACCCTTGCACACAAGAGATTAGGGATCGCGCCCGGAAAAGACGAGTCATTTGTCGGGTACACCCGAAACCGGAGACAGCATTTGGAAAGACCCGAAATACCGGCGGGACTGCCGGCCGACATCGAGCAGAAGAAGATGAAGGCCAGGGTTTGGTTCGAGACGCTGCGCGAGCGCATCTGCGCCAGCTTCGAGCAGATCGAGCAGGACCTGCAGGGACCGCTGGCCTCATGGTCGCCTGGCCGCTTCGAGAAGACGCCTTGGGAACGCGACGAGGGCCGCGGCGGCGGCGGCACCATGTCGATGATGCATGGCCGTGTCTTCGAAAAGGTCGGCGTCCACACCTCGACAGTCTATGGCGAGTTTTCGCCCGAGTTCAGGAAGCAGATGCCGGGCGCGGAGGAAGACCCGAGCTTCTGGGCGAGCGGCATTTCACTGATCGGGCACCCGTGGAACCCCAACGTGCCGGCCGTGCACATGAACACCCGCATGGTCGTCACCTCGCGCCAGTGGTTCGGCGGCGGCGCCGATCTGACGCCGGTGCTCGACCGCCGCCGCGTCCAGGACGACCCCGACACAATTGCCTTTCACCGCGCCATGCAGTTCGCCTGCGAGAAGAATCCGGCGGTTGCCGACTACCCGAAATTCAAGGCCTGGTGCGACGAGTATTTCTTCCTGCCGCACCGCAACGAACCGCGCGGCACCGGCGGCATCTTCTTCGATTGGCTGCATTCGGGTGAGGAGAGCGGCGGCTGGAATGCCGATTTCAACTTCGTCCAGGACGTCGGCCGCTCTTTTCTCGTCGTCTACGGCCATCTGGTGCGGGCCAACTTCAACGAAAACTGGACCGATGGTGACCGCGACGAACAGCTCATCCGCCGTGGCCGCTACGTCGAATTCAATCTGCTTCACGATCGCGGCACCATCTTCGGACTGAAGACAGGCGGCAATGTCGTCTCGATCCTGTCCAGCCTGCCGCCCGAGGTAAAGTGGCCGTAAAATTCCGGTGAGCGGGGCGTGAACCGCAATCAGGTCCCAATCGATCGAATGCGGCTTGGAATGTGGCACCAGACGCCTGAGAAATTATCTTTTTCGTCTAATATCCATTTGAAACAACTGGGTTATTTGTCGTGCCGGGTCGGGAAGCGCCGGCGGTTCGCCCCCGAACCGTGACCCGACGCAACCGGACGGCCCAAGACGATGCGGACCATCTTCCCAAACGGATGTCCGCTTTTTTCCAGGAGTACTTAACATGCGCAAGCTCATTGTCTCGGCCGCCGCCGCTGCCCTTCTTGCCTCCGGTTCGGTCGCGTTCGCCGCGGTCAAGCACACCACCGGCACGGTAAAGACCTTCGATGGAACGGCGATGAGCCTCGTTCTGGATGACGGATCTACCTTTACGCTGCCCAAGACCTTCAAGGATCCTGGCCTGAAGGCCGGCGAAAAGGTCCGCGTTTCCTGGGACATGAGCGGCAAGAACAAAGTTGCCGAAGCAGTCAAGATCGTGAAGTGATGGACCAGCCGGGACAAGACCAATTGGTCTTGCCCCGGGGTAGCGTAAGAGGGCGGAGCAGCGATGCTCCGCCTTTTTGGTCCTGGCTGGCATTCTGCGGCAACCAAAACCATTCATTCGTGTTATGCTTGTCGCCCCGTGCATGACCCAAAAAACCGGATACGGTTTTCGACAAACGATCATGCGCGGAACAAAGCTGCCGGAGTGTCCGTTGCCTGCCCGATGGGCGCGGCGCTCCAAGGAGGAAAGGAGAACTCCAATGAAGCAATTTCACTGCGGATCGCTGGTTCCCGGCTGTGAGTGGCATACGCGCGCCGAGGAAGAAGCCGAAGTTATGCGCCGCGCCGCCGAGCACATGCGCGAGACGCATGGCGAGACGGTCATCCGCGAGACGATGATCGAGGCGATCCGTTCGCGCATCGAGAAAGTCCGCGACGCGGCGTAGCAGAAAAGCGTCGGGTCGGTAGCGTCCGCCATCGGCGTTCTTGACGCCTTGGCGGGCGATTTTGACAACTGCGGTCACACCAACGCCGAATGGCATTGCGGCCCATGAATTTTCATCCCGACCGTTCTCGGTCAAAAAAACATATTCGCTTCAGCTGAAATAAACCCTGCGGTAACCGAACCCGTGCGACTGTCGCGCGGATAATCCGGCTACAGTGGGCTGATAGAGAAGCCCGTCGCCACCAGGCACTGGTCCGGAATCGGTGGGGCGAGGTGTTTCGCGCATGCGCGAAAAGTCCGGCATTCGAGGCAGTTTCCGCACGACGGCGCTCCTGGTGTCCGCGCTCCTTGGGGCATCTCCGGCGATTGCCCAGGAAATTACGACCCAGGAATTTACGACATCGCTGGTCGACATACATCAGGGCTCGCCGCTCAGCGACCGCGCGAGAGGTCTGGGCGACGGCGGCTATGAGCTGCAGAATGGAAGCTGGCAATCGTTCAACCATTGGTACCGCGCGCGCTGGGTCGACATGCATGTGGACCTGCTCACCCAGATCACGGACGACACCGGCATTCTTTGGGGGTTCGGGACCGGAGAACAGGCAGAGAAGTATCGAATCGAGCCCAGCTTCAAGCTTGGCTTCCTCACTCAGATTCATCCGAGTGCGAACAGCATTCTTTCATTGTCGTTCACAACGACCTTCGGCGGGAGCCTCACAGAAAAGTCCTGCGAGGCCGATTATGGCGACTTGGGCACCTACAACGTCAATTGCCGGCTCGCGGCTGGCGAGATGGCGCCCGAGGAAACCTTGAAATATCTGGTTAACGCTAAACCGGAGAGCCAGCATATCTGGCTGAATTACCGTGTTACTTTCTGATCGCCAGGGGCTCATGAGATGTCGAGCAGCCGGCAGAAATTCGCGATCGTCCGTCCTAGCTTTTGTTTGATCCGGGGTAAGAACATGTCAGGTAATCGTTGGAAGTTCGCTCTCGCCACAGCTCTCACCCTCCTGCCGGCAACGATGGCAGCGGCGCAGGATCTCGGTCCGGATCCGCTGGGGGCGCTCTGCGTTGGCGGTCAATCGAACGCTTCCATATGTCTGAGCGCAACGCTGCCGACTGCCACAACGCAGGCCGTGCAAGGCTGGATGAGTTCCGATGTCGGCGCCGCATGGGCTGCAGGCTACAAGGGAAAGGGTGCCACGATTACCATCGTCGACGACTTCTCCAGCACATCGCGGTTCAGTGGCAATTTTGGCTTCGGGGTGCAGAACCAGCGGCACGGCGAATGGACGCGCCAGGAAGCCAGCATGATTGCTCCCCTGGCGACCATCAGATCGAAAGACTTCTCCACGAGTTCGGCGGTCACGCTGGCGCCGGGCCTGAACGTGCTCAATCTGAGCTATGGCATGTACGCCAAGGCGGGCTATAGCCCGAGCCAGATCGGATGGAGCGCCGAGGAAGCCTCCATCATCTCCTACGCCACCAAGGGAACAGCCGTCGTTTCGAAGGCAGCGGGCAACGACGCGGTTGCGGTCGGCGGTGTCGTCGGCGGCCAGCAGGACTATCTCGACCTCGCTCTGGTCGGCAAGGCGTCAGCGATCTTCGTCGGCGCGCTCGACGGGAATGGCACGACGTCAGCCAAGACCAAGATGGCCTGGTACTCCAACACTGCCGGCTCCAACCCGGTTGTGCAGAGCCATTTCCTCGTCGTGGGTGTCGCCGGGAGCAAGACGGGCCTTTACGGCACCTCCTTCGCCGCGCCGATCATTTCCGGCTACGCTGCGATTGTGGGCAGCAAGTTCACCACCGCGACGCCGACCCAGATCACCAACCAGTTGCTCAATACCGCCCGCACCGACACGCTGGTCAACTATAGTGCCTCCGTCTATGGCAAGGGCGAGGCAAGCCTTTCACGCGCGCTGGCTCCCTTGGCAATCAAGTGAGCGGCGCGGCGTGTACCGGTGCCGGTAACGTCGTGACCTCGGTCGAGCGTGCCGGCAGCATCTGATTGGCGGCGTCAAGCTGCAGTGACGCTAGGCGCTAGGTTTCAAGGGCCTTCGCGGCGCGATCGAGCAGCGCGCCGCGATCGGGGGCGAAGCCGGCCTCGACCCATTCTCCTTCAAGGTTTTTCAAAATTGCGCCAAGCTTCGGTCCCGGCGACGCGCCAAGCTTGGTCAAATCGGCGCCCTTGAGCGGAAACGCCGGCTTTTCCCATTTTGCGGCAAAGGCTAGCAGGCGCGAAAAACCGCCGGCTTCGAGCAGTGCATCATTGTCCTCGACGGCGCGTGCCCGCGCTGAAGCCAGCGAAAGCCGCAGCCGATCGACAACGCCCTGGCGATCGCCAAGATAGAGCTTTTTCGCCAATTCGCCCTCGGTCGTCTTCGGCTCGACGGCAGCCGTCAGCGCCCAATGCCGCAGGCGATCAGCTTCGCTGGTGGAAAACTTCAGCCGCTCGGCCAGCACCCTCATTCGCGCCGCGTCGGGCGGCACGATGGCTTCGAGCCTGAGCAGCGGATCCGGCGTCCAGTCCAGATCCTTTCCGGTTCTGGCCAAGCCGTGAATGGCATCGATGCCCCATTTCTCGCTTTCCGGCAAAACACTGGTCAGCACGCTGGCCTGGCGCATCCACAGCAAGGCCCGCGACGGATCGGGCGCCGACAAAAGTTTCTTCAGTTCGGACCAGACGCGCTCGGCTGACAGTTGGCCAAGCCCCTCCTTCAGCCGGGCACAGGCCTTCAGCCCTTCGGCGTCGGGCCGGCCGTCGCCATACCAGGCAAAGAAACGGAAGAAGCGCAGGATGCGCAGAAAGTCCTCGCGGATGCGCGCTTCCGGGTCGCCAATGAAACGCAGCCGGCGGGCTTCGATGTCGGCGACACCGCCGACCAGATCGATGACCGTTCCGTCTGCCTCGGCATAAAGTGCATTGATGGTGAAGTCGCGCCGTTCCGCGTCGGCCTTCCAGTCGCGTCCGAACGAAACCTTGGCGCGGCGCCCGTCGGTCTCGATATCGGCGCGCAAAGTGGTGATCTCATAGGGCGTGCCGCCGGCGATCACCGTGACGGTGCCGTGCTCGATGCCGGTCGGCACCGCCTTGAAGCCCGCCGCCTCGGCACGGCGGATGGTTTCCTCAGGCAAACAAGTGGTGGCGATGTCGATATCGGCGACCGGCTGGCCGATCAGCGTGTTGCGCACCGCACCGCCAGCGACACGCGCCGCCTCGCCGCCATCCGACAGCACGGCGAGCAGGCGCTGCAGATGCTTTTCCCCGAGCCAGTCGGCCCTGCCGGCTATCGAGACGCTCACGCATAGAGCCTTTCATAGAGCGTGCGGATGATGCCGGCGGTAACACCCCAGATGCGCTGGTCGCCATAGGGCATATCGTAGAAAAACCATTCGAGGTCGTTCCACATCCGGCTGTCCCTGGTGTGGTTGGCCGGGTCCATCAGGAAACGCAAAGGCACTTCGAAGGCGGCATCGACCTCCTCGACGTTCAACGTCAGGGAAAAACCCGGCTGAACGATAGCCAGCACCGGGGCAATGCGGTAACCGCTGCCGGCGACATAGTCGGGCATGCGGCCGATGATCTCGATGTGATCCTGCCCGAGGCCGATCTCCTCGAAGGTTTCACGCACTGCCGCGGCCTCCGGGCTCGGATCGCTCGGGTCGATCGTGCCGCCCGGGAAAGCCACCTGCCCCGAATGGCTGCGCAGCTTTTCCGCCCGCTTGGTCAAAAGAACCGTCGCTTCGCGCCCGTGATCGACGACCGGGATCAGCACGGCGGCATTGCGAAGCGCCTTCAACTGATTGAGCCTGGGATGGCCGGGATTGAAGCGATGGTCGCCAAAATCGTCGCCTTCATGCGCATCCGGCTGGGCCGCGACACGTGTGCGAAAATCCTCGGTGGAAAACGGCGGCGTCACTTGATCCATCACGCGCTCAGCCGCTGCAGCTTTTCGGCCGGCATGATCGGATAGACCTCGCCCTTCGAGCGCACGGCAAACATTTTTCTGCCGCCGACATCGATTTCCTCGCCATGCGCGACCAGCTCATACATCACCGGCCGCGCCACCAGCGCCTCCAGTCGCCCGCGCACCAGCACATAGGGTTTCAGGCCGCCGGTCTCGTCCTCGTCGACGAAGCGCAGCGGATTGCCCGGCCCGGCCTCGACCACATCGCCGACATTGGTGCGAAAAGTGATGATCTGACCGTCGCCGGCGCCGGAAACATCCATCTCGACGGCGATGAAAGGCGCATCGACGATCCGAATGCCGACCTTTTCCACCGGCGTCACCAGATAGGTCTTGCCGTCGGCGTCCTTGCGCAGCACGGTCGAAAACAGCTGCACCAGCGGCATGCGGCCGATCGGCGTGCCCAGATAGAACCAGGTTCCGTCCTGTTTGATCTCCATGTCGAGATCGCCGCAGAAGTCGGGATTCCAGCGCTCCACCGGCGCCGCGCCCTTGCCGGCGCGCGTCGCCCGCGAGATCAGCGCCTCGAGTCCCCGCGCCTCGGTGGCGGTCGTAAGGCTTTGTTCGCGATGTTCGGAGCGTTCCGTCATGGTCACGAAATAGTCACTGTTGTTGCGCTTGTCAGCCTAAGTCTGTGATTTAAATTCAAATGCAGGCGCCAGGCGAGGCCGAATCGCGGCATTCTGCGGCACTGAGGGTGCAAGCCGGTATTTCCAACCACAAGGATCGATACGACATGAGCGTGATGATCAAGGAAAGCCCGATCAGCGAAAAGGACATGATCGCCCAGGCCGAGAAGGCCTTGGCCGATATTTCCAGGGTCCGCGACGGCGTCGGCCGTGTCATCTTCGGTCAGGAAAGCGTCGTCGAGCGCACACTGGTGGCGCTGCTCGCCGGCGGCCATGCGCTGCTCGTCGGTGTGCCGGGTCTCGCCAAGACCAAGCTGGTCGAGACGCTGGGCATTGTGCTCGGCCTCGATTCCCGCCGCATCCAGTTCACCCCTGACCTGATGCCGTCCGACATTCTCGGCTCCGAGGTGATGGAACAGGACGAATTCGGCAAGCGCTCCTTCCGCTTCATCTCCGGCCCGATCTTTGCGCAATTGCTGATGGCCGACGAGATCAACCGGGCCTCGCCGCGCACCCAGTCGGCGCTGCTGCAGGCGATGCAGGAGTACCACGTCACCGTTGCCGGCGCCCGCCACGACCTGCCGGCGCCCTTCCATGTGCTGGCAACGCAGAACCCGCTGGAGCAGGAAGGCACCTATCCGTTGCCCGAGGCACAGCTCGACCGCTTCCTGATGCAGGTCGACATCCTCTACCCCGAAATCGAGGCAGAGCGCCGCATCCTTTTGGAAACCACCGGCATCGAGGACGCCAAGGCTGAAAACGTGCTGCAGCCGGCGCGGCTGAAGGAGATCCAGACGCTGATCCGCCGCATGCCGGTACCGGAAAGCGTCGTCGAGGCGATCCTCAAGCTGGTGCGCTCGGCCCGCCCCGGCCAGGGCAACGCCGAAACCGACAAGCATGTGGCCTGGGGTCCGGGCCCACGCGCCAGCCAGGCGCTGACATTGTGCGCCCGCGCCCGCGCGCTCTATGATGGACGGCTGGCGCCGTCGGTCGACGACATCCGCGCGCTGGCCGAGCCGGTGCTGCAGCACCGCATGGCGCTGACCTTTGCCGCCCGCGCCGAGGGCACGACCGTGCGTGACGTGGTGGCGAAACTGGCAAAAGGCATCTGATGGCGCGTATCGGCGAAGTCCAGGCACCGGCAGCGACGCGCGACGCGCTCGCCCGTGGCCGGTTGCGGGCGTCGCTGGTGCCAGACCTGCTGGTCGAGGCGCGCCGCCTCGTCAACACCGTGATTGCCGGCTGGCATGGCCGCCGCAAGCGCGGCATTGGCGAGAATTTCTGGCAGTTCCGGCCCTATGTCGAAGGCGATTCCTCGCGCATCGACTGGCGCCGCTCTGCCCGCGACGACCACACCTATGTCCGTGACCGCGAATGGGAGGCCGCCCATACGGTCTGGCTGTGGGCCGACCCCTCGCCTTCCATGCTCTACAAATCGACTGGGGCCACCGTTTCGAAGGAATCGCGCGCGCTGGTGCTGGCGCTGGCCATGGCCGAGCTCCTGTCGCGCAGCGGCGAGCGCATCGCCTGGCCGGGCCTGACCGATCCGTTCACCGCCCGCAACGGCGCTGAGCGCATCGCGGCCCAACTCACCCACGCTGGCGACCTGCCGGCCAAGCCCGACCTGACCGCCATTCGGCGCTTCTGCGACATCGTCATCGTCAGCGATTTTCTCGACCCGGTCGAAGACACCATGGCCTGGCTCGACGTGCTCGCCCGTCACGGCGTGCGCGCGCATCTGATCGAGGTCGCCGATCCCGCCGAGGAAAGCTTCCCCTATGCCGGACGCACCGAATTCACCGATCCCGAGACCGGCGACAAGCTGACCGCCGGCCGCGCCGAAATGCTGGGCGATGAGTATCGCCTGCTCTATACCGCCCGCCGCCAGGAACTGGCCGGCTGGTGCAAGCGGCTCGGCTGGAGTTTTACCGTCAACAACACCGACCGCCTCGCCTCCGAGGCGCTGGTGCGCCTGCACATGGCGATGACCGCCGATGGCAGTTACGCCGGGCTGACCGCTGGCGGTCATGCCGGAAAGGTCAGCGCATGAGCTGGCTGCCGCTTTCGTTCGGTGCGCCCATGGTGTTGTGGGGCCTGCTGGCGCTGCCGGTGATCTGGTGGCTCTTGCGGCTGACCCCGCCCAAGCCGCAATCCGAAGTGTTTCCGCCGCTGAAGATCCTGGCCCGCGTGCTGAAGCGCGAGGAGACGCCGCAGCAGAGCCCATGGTGGCTGACCCTGCTCAGGCTGTTGATGGCAGCCCTCATCGTCGCCGCTTTGGCCGAACCTGTCTTCAACCCGCGCGAAAAGCTGCCGGCAGAGGGCGCGGCGCTCGCGCTGGTCGTCGACAATGACTGGGCAAGTGCGGCCGACTGGGGCGAGCGCGTCGCCACCGCCCAAAGGTTGATCGCCGATGCCGGCTCGAACGGCGTGCCCGTCATCATCGCCTTCACCGCCGAGAAGCCCAATGCCGAGATCGGCCCTTTCGATGCGGCAGCAGCGCTTGACCGGCTGCGCGCCGCGAAACCGCGGCCGATCCCGACCGACCGCCCCGCCGTCTACGCCCGCGTCGCGGCTGCCCTGGAGGCCTTGCCCGGCGCCAGCGTCGCCGTTCTTGCCGACGGACTGGCCGCACAAGGCGACGAAGCCGCCTTCAACACGCTGCTGTCGAACAACGCCGCCCGCGTCGTCTGGGCCGTCTCCGATCGGCTGACGCTGACCGGCCTGACCAGCGCCGACAACCAGGTCGACGGTTTCGCGCTGACCGCCATCCGCGCGCCGGGCGATCCGGCCCCGGCGCAAGTGACCGCCGGCGCCTTCGATGACAAGGGCCGCCGCATCGCAGACGCGACGCTGACCTTCGCCCCGGGCGAAGCCACCGCCACCGGTACGATGGCGGTGCCGTTCGAACTGCGCAACGACTTCGCCTCGATCGCCCTCGATGGGGAGCGGCAGGCAGGCGCCGTGCGCGTCCTCGACGAGAGCTCCAAGCGCCGCCGGGTCGGGCTGCTGTCGCAGTCCGAGGCCGACCAGGCGCAGCCGCTGCTGTCGCCGCTCTACTATATCAGGCGCGCGCTGCAGCCCTTCGCCGATCTGGTCGAACCGTCGAGCGCCGACCTTGCCGACGCCATTCCGCAACTGCTCGACCAGAAGCCGGCGATGATCGTCATGGCCGATGTCGGCACCATCCCGGAGCAGGTTCGGCAAAGGCTGGTCGACTGGGTCGACAAGGGCGGCACGCTGGTGCGCTTCGCCGGGTCGCGGCTGGCCGCCGCCGGCAATGACGACGATCTGCTGCCGGTCAGGCTGCGCATCGGCGAGCGCTCGCTCGGCGGCGCGCTGTCATGGACGACGCCGCAGCCGGTCACCGAATTTCCGAAGAACGGCCCCTTTGCCGATCTCGCTCCACCCGCCGAAGTCACCGTTAGCAGGCAGGTGCTGGCCGAGCCGACGCCCGACATCGTCGAGCGCACGTGGGCCACGCTTGCCGACGGCACGCCACTGGTGACCGGACTGAAGAAAGGCAAGGGTACGTTGGTGCTGTTCCATGTCACGCCCGAAGCGACATGGTCGAACCTGCCGATATCAGGCAGTTTCGTCGAGATGTTGCGCCGCATCGTGCAGCTGTCGCGCAACCAGGGTGCCGCGGTCGCCAACGCCGAAGCCGCCGCCACCTCGCTGGCGCCCTACCGGATGATATCAGCCGACGGCACTTTGGTGCCGCCGACGCCGGATGCAAGGCCGCTGGTGCCCGGCGCCGGCCCGCTGCCGGTGACATTCGAGAACCCGCCCGGCCTCTACGGCTCCGAGGCCGGCGTTTTCGCCCACAACCTGCTCGAAGCCGCCAGCACTTTTGCGCCGCTGGTGCGCCCGCAATTCGCGGTGCCGGTCACCACCATCCAGTACGCCTTCGACGAGTCGCGCAATCTGAAAGGCCCGCTGGTGACAGCAGCCCTGGTGCTGATGGTGCTCGACACGCTGGCCGTGTTCTGGATGGGCGGCCTGTTGTCACGCCGGCCGCGGCGCGCCCGCGCGGCTGCAACCGGGGCGGCCCTTCTGATTGCGCTCAGTGCCCTGTTCGGCCATGCCGATATCGCGCGCGCCGACGACACCAAGCCTGGTGACGCCGCCGCGATCGAGGACATTGCCAAGACCCGCATCGCCTATGTGCTGACCGGCGAGCCCGGTGTCGATTCGATCAGCCGCGCCGGGCTCGAAGGCCTGACCCGCTTCCTCATCGAGAAGACCGCGCTGGAACCGGGAGCGCCCGCCGGCGTCGATATTTCCAAGGACGAACTGTCCTTCTACCCGCTGATCTACTGGCCGATCGACCCCACCGCCTCGATGCCGACCGAAGCAGCCATTGCCCGCATCGACGCCTATATGCAGCAGGGCGGCACGGTTCTGTTCGACACACGCGACCAGTTCGCCAATGGCATCGGCGCCGATTCCACCAGCCCGGCGACGGAGCGGCTGCGCGACATTCTCGGCAATCTCAACGTGCCACCGCTGGAGCCGGTGCCGTCCGACCATGTGCTGACCAAATCCTTCTTCATCCTGCCGGAGTTTCCCGGCCGCTTCAGCGGCAGCCCGCTCTGGGTTGAGGCGTCGCTCGAAGCCAGCAACACCGAAAACCGCCCTGTGCGGGTCGGCGACGGCGTCTCGCCGATCATGATCACCGCCAATGATTTCGCCGGCGCCTGGGCGGTCGACGAGAATGGCGACCCGTTGCTGCCGACCGTGCCGTCGGACCCGATGCAGCGCATCTACGCGCTGCGCGCCGGCGTCAACATCATGATGTACATGCTGACCGGCAACTACAAATCCGACCAGGTGCATGTCCCGGTTCTGCTCGAACGGCTGGGGCAGTGAGATGAACTGGTCGCTCGCCTTCGAACCGCTCATCTCCTGGCCGCTGCTCGCCACCGTGCTGGTGCCGTTGATATTGCTGACGCTGGTCGGTCTGTGGTTTCGCCAGCGCGGCGCGATCTTCCGCTTCGCCGCTCTGCTGGCATTGGGCGCCGCTCTGCTCAACCCGGTGTTCCTCAGCGAGGAGCGCGAGGCGCTGAAGAGCGTCGTTGCCGTCATCGTCGACCGCAGCCAGAGCCAGGATATTGGCGAGCGCACCAGACAGACCGACGATGCCCTTGCCGGACTTGTGCAGCGTCTTGGCCGCTTCAAGCAGTTCGACGTGCGTGTCGTCGAGGCCGGCAAGTCCGAAGCCGCCGAGGAGCGCACCGACACCCGGCTTTTCGGTGCGCTCGAAAGTGCTTTTCGCGATGTGCCGCCGTCGCGCATCGGCGGCGCCATCATGATCACCGATGGCGAGGTGCATGACGCGCCTGCCGGCGCACCCGATTTCAATGCCCCGCTGCATGCGCTGATCACCGGCAACGACCACGAAAAGGATCGCCGCATACGTTTCGAGAACGCGCCGCGCTTCGGCCTGGTCGGCAAGCCGCTCGACATGACCTACCGCGTCATTGCCACCGACAACGAAACCGGCCCGGTCGATGTCCGCGTCTCGGTCAATGGCGAGCAGGTTGCGGTCGAGGAGGCCACCATCGGCCAGGCGATGCCGTTGCAGGTGACCATTCCAGGCGCCGGCCGCAACATCGTCGAGCTCTCCATCGATCGCGAGCCGGGTGAACTGACCGATGCCAACAATCGCGCCATCGCGCTGATCGACGGCATCCGCGAGAATTTGCGCGTGCTGCTGGTCTCCGGCGAGCCGCATGCCGGCGAGCGCACCTGGCGCAATCTCTTGAAATCCGACGCCTCGGTCGATCTCGTCCATTTCACCATTTTGCGGCCGCCGGAAAAGCAGGACGGCACGCCGATCAACGAATTGTCGCTGATCGCCTTCCCGACGCGTGAACTGTTCGTCGAGAAGATCAAGGATTTCGACCTGATCATTTTCGACCGCTACCAGCACCGCGATGTGCTGCCGATCCTCTATTACGACTACATCTCCGAATATGTCGAAAAGGGCGGCGCGCTGTTGATTGCGGCCGGCCCCGAATATGCCGGCGAGAGCTCGATCGCTCGCACACCGCTAATGTCGGCGCTGCCGGCAATGCCGACCGGCGAAGTCATTGACAAGGCCTTCTATCCGCGCCTCACCGATCTCGGCCAGCGCCATCCGGTGACGCGCGGGCTCGACGGCTCGGCGACCGAACCGCCGCACTGGAGCCGCTGGTTCCGCACCATCGGCGTGCAGAATCCCGAGGGCGAGGTGGTGATGAAGGGCGCCGACAACCGGCCGCTGCTGCTGCTCGACCACAAGGGCGAAGGCCGTGTCGGCATGCTGTTGTCCGACCAGGGCTGGCTGTGGGCGCGCGGCTTCGAGGGCGGCGGCCCGCATGTCCAGCTCTACCGGCGCATCGCCCACTGGCTGATGAAGGAGCCCGAGCTCGAGGAAGAGCGGTTGACCGCCGACGGCCGCGGCATGGTGCTGGAAGTCCGCCGCCAGACGATGAGCGACGACCCCGGCCCGGCGCAGGTCATCACGCCGTCGGGCAAGGCGCTGATCGTCAGGCTCGAAAAATCCGAACCCGGCGTTTTCCTCGGCAGCATCCAGACCAGCGAGATCGGCCTCTACCAGATCGGCAATGGCGACCTGACCGCGCTTGCCCATGTCGGTCCGGTCAACGCGCCGGAGTTCTCCGACGTCATCTCCACCGAGGGCCGGCTGAAAGCACCGGCCGAGGCCACCGGCGGCAGCGTACGCCGGCTGGCTCAATCATCCGCGCTTGGCGGCGTTGTCAGCGATGTGGCGTTGCCGTCGATCGTGCCGGTCCGCTCCTCGGGTGCCGCCACCGGCGGCGACTGGATCGGCCTGCGCACCACCGACGACAGCGTGCTGAAGGCCGTCTCGCGCGTGCCGCTGTTCGGCGGCTTCCTCGGCCTCGGCCTGCTGCTTTTGGCGATGGGCTCGATGTGGTACCGCGAGGGAAGGTAGCGCCTCTTTTTCCTTCTCACCGTTTCACGGGGAGAAGGTGCCCGAAGGGCGGATGAGGGGCGGCGCCATGCTTGGATCGGAAGTCGGCGCTTGCCTTACCCCTCACCCTGCTCGGCCGGCAAGCCGGCCTCGCTGTCCCTCTCCCCGTAAACGGGGCGAGGGGAGAAGGCCCTACTCCTCCGGCTCCGTCGTGAACATCAGCGGGTAGCCCTTGGCCTTGCCGGCGTCGGTCGCCCGCGTCGCCTTGGTTTCGGCGACGTCCCTGGTGAAGACGGCGACGACGCAGACGCCACGCCGGTGCGCGGTGATCATCACCCGATGCGCCTGGTCTTCGCTGAGCTTGAATTCGCCCTTCAGCACCGTCACCACGAATTCGCGCGGCGTGAAATCGTCATTGACGAGGATGACCTTGTAGAGTTTTGGCCGCTCGGTCTGCGGTTTGACCTGGACACGTGGCTTTGTGGTGATTTCAGGCATGGCAACCGGCAATTTTCAGCGAGGTGTCGCTCTCACTCTGACATGGGCCAAAGCGATCGTCCATTTTGATCCGGTCGCCGGCCGGTCTGCGGGCCGCCATACCGAATCCACAAGTCTATGTGGGAATTGTCGCCAGCCGTTCAACGGCCATGGCGGCCGAACATGCGACGCGGAGGGATTTGCCGGGGTGGTGTTGCGGACGCATCCATCCGGCGCTCCATCCAGGCGACGACCGGCCAGGCGATAAAGCAGATCAACACCGTACCTGTCAGCACGATGAGCACCCAGGTCTGCCACGGCTTGATGTAGTCCCAGTCGCTGGATATTTCCGGCGCAAACAGTGATGGCTCCGTTCGCCCGCTCGCCGGATCCGGCACCGGGCTCGCGGTGAGCAGGATCAAAACCTTGGCCACCCCGCAGACCACAAGGCCGCCGATGACCATTGAACGCAGAATGGACGAAAGCCGCGTCTTCATGCGGATTGTCTTTACCGGGCCGGCATTGCGATCGGGTTAAAGTTACGGGCAACCAACAGATCGAAAAAGCGTGAAAATCGCTCGTCCGATACGGCAAGGCCGCTCCAGCCGAATCTCGACTGAAGCGGCCTTGCTACAAGACAAGCTTGCTACGCCAGTTCTGGATCAGACCTTCTTCGGATCCTTCTTGGGGGCCTTCTTGACCGGGCACTTATGCTTCTCGGTCACCTTGCAGACCTTGACGGGCTTCTTGGCGGTGACCTTCTTCGGAGCAGCCTTGACAGGCGCAGCGGTGGCCGGAGCAGTCGTCGTGGCAGCAGCAGCCGGAGCAGCAGTCGTGGTGGCGGCGGCGTTGCCGAGAGCCGGCATCGAGAAGGCGAGAGCGACGGCGAGACCGAGAGCGGAGAGGAGGGACTTGTTCATGGCTTCGTTTCCTTTTTTGTGCGGGTCGATTTTTGAGTGTCACTGAACCGGGTCGATAGGTGTCACTCCAAGCAGCTTCAAAGCGTTGGCGAGCATCCGGATCCCCTGTGCCTGTTTCTTGTTGGCGCAGAACCGGTTGCCCTTTCTCTGAAGTGCCTTTGCCGCGGTGACCTGCGTTGCCGTGGCATGGGTTTCGAGGGCTTCATCAAATTGGTGGCTGAGACTGCTGCAACGCTCGCTTCGGGTGATTGCAACCTTTGCGTCCGATTGTTCGACCGCGGCCGTGACGAGCGAAATGCCGAGCAACGCACCCATCAAGCTGATCGAGAACCTTTGCATTGGATTATCCGTAAACCCCGGAGCTAGCGTCGCAGCCGATGACCTGACCGCCACGACACCACTTATGCCCTTGTTTTTTTTCGCGAGTTTTTCCGGACTGTAGAATTTTGTTTCTGGATTGTTTCTGCGAAATCGGCTCTGGCGCCCATCATCGCCGCTGGCCAACATGTGGCCAGAATTCTATCGTGAGGGTGAATGAAGGCTTGGCCACCAACGATGACAGGATCCCCGTGAAATCCGACGCACACATACTGATCGTCGACGACGACAAGGGCATCCGCGACCTGCTCCAGGAATTCTTCCAGAAGCGCGGACTGCGCACGACGGTCGCCGCAGATGGCGTCGAGATGGAGGCCGTCCTGCGGCGGACACAGGTCGACCTCATCGTTCTCGACGTCATGCTGCCCGGCAAGAGCGGCCTGGAATTGTGCCGTGACCTTCGCGCCCAATATTCGACGCCGATCATCATGCTGACCGCGGTCACCGAGACCACCGACCGCGTGGTGGGCCTGGAGATGGGCGCCGACGACTATGTGCCGAAGCCCTTCGACCCACGCGAACTGCTGGCCCGCATCCGCGCTGTGCTGAGGCGCAACGGCGCCGCCGAGCCGCGGCGGCCCAGCACCAGGCAGATCTATCATTTCGCCGGCTGGACGATGGACTGCTCGCGCCGCCGGCTGATCGCGCCCGGCGATGTCAGGGTCGAGCTGACGATGGCGGAGTTCAACCTGCTGCAAACCTTCGTCAAGAGCGCGCAGCGCGTGCTGACCCGCGACCAGCTCATCGAGCTCTCCGGCGGCGACAGCGACTACAGCTTCGACCGCAGCATCGACATTCTGGTCAGCCGTCTCAGGCGCAAGATGGAAGACGATCCCAAGACGCCGAAACTGATCCTCACCGTGCGCAGCGGCGGCTATCAGTTCCTCCCCGAGACGACGTCCGAATGAGACGCTTCCTGCCGCAAACCCTGCCCGTCTGGGTGCTGCTCATCGTGATTGCCGGCCTGCTGATCAGCCAGGTCGCAACCCTCTACATCGTCTCGCGCGACCGCGCCGCCGCCAATGACGAGGTCGATCTCTACCGGCTCAACGATCGCGCCTTCTCGCTGGTGCAACTCATGCATACCGCGACGCCCGAGCAGCGCAAGGTCACGGCATCCGGTCTGTTCAACGCCACCTACGCGCTCACCGTTTCAGATACGCCGGCAGTCACGTCGTCGATTGCCGGCGATGACGAACTGGCCGAACTGGAAGACATACTGGTCGGGCGGCTGTCGAAATTCGGCATCACCGACGCGCGGGTCCGGCGCGATCCGGCGACACATGAAGCCGACATCCCCGGACGCGATGTCGAGGGTCCCGACATCGGCCAGGTCGAGCGCGATCTGCTGGTGCTGGCCGCCGATTTTGCCCAGAGCGACAAGCTGACGGCGTCGGTCCGTTTCGCCGATGGCCAATGGCTGAACTTCACCGAGCCGAACACCCCGGTCGGCCCAATACTGAGCTTCGACAGCCTGCCGCTCTACTCGCTGATCGCCGGGCTGGTGGTGATCATGTCGATCTGGTCGCTGCGCCGGCTAACCGCGCCCTACCGGATGATGGAAACCGCGGTCAAGCGGATCGGCAACGACCTGAAGAGCCCACCGATCGCCGAAACCGGCAGCCGCGAAATCCGTGCCGCAGCGAAGGCGATCAATGCCATGCAGGTTCGGCTGCGCGACTATGTCGAGGATCGCGAACACCTGGCGGCAGCACTTGCGCATGATTTGCGCACGCCGCTGACCCGGATGCGGCTGCGCCTCGAACTGCTCAGGAGATCGACGGCGCGCGAGGCGCTGGCGCACGATCTCGCCGACATCGAGAGCATTGCCAGCTCCGTCATCGATTTCGCCAAATTCGAGGTAACCGAGGAGAAGAGCGAACGCATCGATTTCTGGTCGCTGGTGGAGTCGGTCGCCGACGGTTTCGACGACGCCTCGTTCGACAATGACGAAACAAGGTCGCGCGGCCTGATCTGCATCGCGCGACCGGTCGCGCTTCGCCGTTGCGTCACCAATCTTGTCCAGAATGCCGTGACCTACGGCAAGAAGGCGCATCTCAGCCTGCGGCAGTCGGAGAAAATCATCACCCTGACCATCCGCGATGAGGGGCCGGGCATACCGCAAGCCCAGCTCGACGCTGTGTTCGGCTCCTTCGTGCGCATCGAACAGTCACGCAACCGCCAGACCGGCGGCCTTGGCCTCGGCCTGACCATTGCCCGCAACATCGCCCGCGGCGCCGGCGGCGAGATCAGCCTGTCCAATCATCCCGGCGGTGGCCTGGAGACGGAATTGCGCCTGCCGCTGGCAGCTTGAGGCAGCAGACCTCGACCCAGACGGGCCTCAGGGCTGGATCGGTCCATGCATCCTTGCGATACTGCAGCCATTCAGCAGGAGGAAATCGCCGCATGTTCTACGCCATCCTGGCCTACCACGTCGAACAGACAGTCCAGTCCTGGACGCCGCAGGAGGATGCGGCGCTGATGACCGACCTGCTCGAGGTCAATGACCGGTTGACCCGGGACGGAACCCTCGGGCCGGCCGCCAGGCTCGGCGGCACGGCCGACGCTGTCACCCTGCGCGGCCCGGGAGAAGGCATCGTCATCGACGGCCCGTTTGCCGAGACCAAGGAGCAATTGCTGGGCCTCTACGTCATCGACTGCGCTACGCGCGAAGCGGCGATAGAAGTCGCGCGTGATCTCAGGCGCGTCAATCCCACCGCCGTCTACGAAATCCGCCCGATCCTGCTTTATCTTCCCGGCGCTTCGCTTGCCGCCGGCGCCGGATGAGAAGAGCCTGCAAGGCAATTCCAGAAAGTGCGCACAGGAGGGGTCATTGCAGCGAACTGCGCCCGGCGATGCGGCCGCGAGCTGCGACATCGGCGGGAGCTTCATCGGCCGGATAGCCGAAGTCCTTCAGTTCCGATATCGACAGGCCGGCCAAAGCCCTGCGCTGCATGGCATCCTGATACTGGCGCCGAAGCCCGCCGATGACGGTCGCGACATGGGCGGCGAGCGTGCCGGCAAAACGGGAGGTCGGCTGGAAGGTCCTGAGGCTGATGTAGGTCATTGTCATTCTCCCTGTTTCGAACTCACGAGGGCAATGTCCCACCGGCGCGCTTTGCCAATGTTCATCCAGGCGTGAAACGGCAGGAAAAACCGCGGATGGAAGCGCTAAATCGTCGTTAAGTCGACGGCCGGACGTGATATTCTATCGGAGGTTGTTTCACGGAGGTCGGGGTGCATATCCGATTGCTTGGCGACATCGAGGTTGCCTCTGCAGACGGGCAACCTCTGCATTTTGCGACGCGCAAGACGTCGCTGCTCTTTGCCGCGCTCGTTTTGGCTGGCCCCAAGGGCCTTCGCCGTGAGAGGGCGGCGGCGATGCTGTGGGCCGGCAGCGGCGAGCAGCTGGCGCGAAATAGCCTGCGCCAGGCCCTGGTCGACATCAGGCGGCTGTTTCCGTCCACCGGCGACGAGACCATTCGCATCGAAGGCAATGCCGACACCATCTGGCTGGCGGCGAACGCCGATGAAGCCGACATCTGGATTTTCGACCGGAAGATTCAGGCCGATGACGGTGCGAGCCTCGCCGCAGCGGCCGACTTCTACCGGGGCGACCTGCTCGACGGGCTGTCATTCCCACGCGAGATCGACGAGTGGCTTGCGCCGCTTCGGGCGAACTACACCCGCAAGGCGCTGGACCTGGTCGAGCGGCTAAGCCTTTTGCCGGAACTGGGTTTGCGCGAGGAACAGGCCTGTGAAAGATTGGCCGGACGGCTGGTAACTCTCGACCCATGCGCCGAGCAGGCCCACCGCGCCCTGATCCGCATCTTCCACCGCCGCGGCAAGACCAACGATGCCTTCCGCCAGTTCCTGGCCTGCAAGGAAGCGCTGAAGCGTGAGCTCGGAGTCGAGCCTGAAGAGGCGACGCGGGCGCTGGTCGAACGCATCGAAGCGCCCAACATGGGGCGTCTGAAGGAACCCATAGCCGATGGCGGCCCGCCTGAGATCGGACCTTCCCGCCTGGAAGCGAAGGTGGAGCCGCTGCGCCCTACCGTTTCGGTGCCGGAAAAGCCGTCGATCGCGGTGCTGCCGTTCCAGAACATGAGCGGCGATGCCGAGCAAGAATATTTCACCGACGGCGTGGTCGAGGAGATCACGACGGCGCTATCGCATGTAAGCTGGCTGTTCGTGATCGCGCGGAACTCCGCCTTCGCCTACAAGGGCCAGGCGGTCGACGTCACGCGCGTGGCGAGGGAACTCGGTGTGCGCTACGTGCTGGAGGGCAGCGTCCGCAAGGCCGGCAGTCGGCTGCGCGTGGCGGGCCAACTCATCGAGGCGGCGGCGGGTGTGAGTCTCTGGGCCGACCGCTTCGAAGGCGACGTCTCGGAGGTGTTCGAACTGCAAGACCTCGTCGCTTCCAGCGTCATCGGCGCGATTTCGCCCAAGCTCGAACAGGCAGAGATGGCGCGCGCCAAGCGCAAACCCACCGAAAGTCTCGACGCCTATGACCACTATTTGCGCGGCATGGCGAGCCTTTACTGCTGGACGAGGGAGGGGCTGGAGGCGGCGCTCCCGCAGTTTTACAAGGCTATCGAGCTCGATCCCGATTTTGCCGCCGCGAAGGGCGCTGCGGCCTGGTGCTATTTCTGGCGGATGGCTAATGGCTGGATGACTGACCGGCAGAAGGAGAGCGCCGAGGTTTCCCGACTGGCCGGCAACGTAGCCATTGCCGACCAGGACGACGCGGTGGCGCTAGCCTTCAGCGGCCTCGCGCTGGGCTATGTCATCGGCGACTACGAGGCCGGCTCTGCACTGGCCGACCGCGCGCTCGTGCTGAACCCTAACTGCGCGGCCGCCTGGAGCGCCAGTGGCTGCCTCAAGGCCTGCCACGACGATCCGGACATCGCCATCGAGCACCTGTCGCGGGCAAGAAGGCTGAGCCCGCTCGATCCGCTGACCTTCTTCATGCAGTGCTTCACCGCCTTCGCCCATTTCGCGGCTGGTCGCTACGCCGCCGCGTGGCCGCTCGCCGAGGCTGCTTCCCGCGCACAGCCATATTATCTCACCGGACTACGCGTCGCGGCCGCCAGCAATGCCATGGCCGGCAGGTTGGATGCCGCGAGCAAGCATATCGCGCGCTCGCTGCGGCTCGACCCCGAACTGACGCTTTCCAACCTCCAGCATCGCGTGGGGCAAATCAGGCCGGACTATTTCGCCAGATATGTCGAAGCGCTGCGGCTGGCCGGCCTGCCCGAATGACACGGCTTGGCCGCGCTCTCTTCAATCCGGTGCTGCAGCATCGATGTCTTTTCCAATGCGGACTGTTTCGCGCACCAGAAGGTCGAGATCCTCGCGCCGAGTGCGGTGGTTGTTGATCGCCACCCTGAGACAATGCCGGCCTTGCACCGTCGTGTCGGAAATGGCGGCGGTCCCCTCTTCCTGCAGCCGCAGCATGATCTCGGTGTTCAGCGCCTTCAGCCCGTCTTCGGACATGCCATCGGGCCGGTAGCGGAAGCAGACGATGTTGATGCTGGTCGGCGCAGTCAGCTCCAGCGTCGGTTCGGCTTCGATTAGCCCAGCGAGATAGTGCCCTTGCGCGATGTTCTGGTCGATCAGCCGACCGAACTTTTCGATGCCGTGTTCCCGCAGCGCCATCCACACTTTCAGCGCGCGAAACCCGCGCGACGTCTGCAGGCCGTAGTCATGCAGCCATTGTCCCGACGCGAGGCCGCGCGGCGTCGATTCCAGATATTCCGGGGTCACCGCAAACGTCTTGCGATGCGCCGAAGCGTCCCTGACCAGGGCGCAGCCGGCTTCGAACGGCGCGTGCAACCATTTGTGCGGATCGAGCGCGACGGAATCGGCCCATTCGATACCAGCGACGCGGTGGGCATTTTCCGGCGCGATGGCGATCAAAGCGCCGATGCAGCCGTCGACATGGAACCAGGCGTCTTCCTCATGCGCCAGCTTGGCAAGCGCCTGCAGGTCGTCGATCGCCCCGGTGTTCACCGTGCCGGCATTGCCGATGATACAGGCCGGCTTGAACCCGGCCGCGCGGTCCTCCGATATCGCCGCCCGCAAGGCGGCGATATCGATGCGCAGGTCGGCATCGGTCGGAATGCGGCGCAGTGCCCGGTTGCCGAGGCCAAGCGCTTCCATTGCCTTGCGATGGCAGGAATGCAGCTGGTCCGAGCCATAGTAGCGCAGCGGCTTCTCGATGGCGGCAACGCCATGCTCGCGCACGTCGACGCCCGCCTTGGTGTTGCGCGCCACGGTCAGCCCGATGATGTTGGCCATCGAGCCGCCGCTGACCAGCGTGCCGCTGGCCGAAGCCGGCAGGCCCAACATCTGCTTGCACCAGTCGACCACCTGGCTGTCGATCAGCGCGGCGGCATGGTTGCCGCCGCCGAGATTGGAGCCCTGGATTGCCGCCAGGAAATCGCCGAGCGCACCGGTGAAATTGCTCGACCCCATGTACCAGGACCAGAAGCGCGGATGGATGTTGCCCATCGGATAGGGCATCACCTTGTCGACGACGTCGCCATAGACTTCCACGAGCGGCGTTGGCGATTGCGGCAAGGGTGCTGTGAAGAAGTCCGTCACATCTCCAGGCATCTCCCGCCACACCGGCCGTTCTCTGACGTCGCGCAGGTAGGCGACGGCATCATCAACGATCCGATGCGACAGGACCTGCACATCGGCCCAGTCGCGGGGGTCAAGCGTTTCCTCGCCGGTCGTGGCGGTGAATCCAGGCGTCGCATCCATGCCGGTCGCTCCCGATATGCCGCGGTCACGCCGGGAACTGGCAGCCGGGCGTCGACTGCGAAAGCGCAATCTCGTCGGCGTCCATCTCAGCCTCGATGCCATCGAACAGCGGCGTCGTCATGTAGCGCTCGCCAGTGTCGGGGAGCATGCACAGGATGACCGAGCCGGCCGGTGACTTTTCCGCGATCTGGCGCGCCACGGCGAAGGTGGAACCGCCGGATATGCCGGTGAAAATACCCTCTTTCTGCGCCAGTGCCTTGGCCCATTTCATGCCCTCCGGTCCGGCAATCGGCATCACCTCGTCATAGAGGCTGGCGTCGATCGCCTCCTGCAGCACATTGGGGATGAAATCCGGGGTCCAGCCCTGGATCGGGTGCGGCTCGAAGGCCGGGTGGCTGGCGCTCGGCGCGCCACCAACGCCGCGCTCCTGCGCCTTGCCGCTGCCGACAAGCTGGGCGTTGGCGGGCTCGGTGAGCACGATGCGGGTCTCGGGCCGCTCGCGGCGCAGGACGCGCGCCACGCCGACGACGGTGCCGCCGGTTCCGTAGCCGGTGACGAAGCAATCGAGCCGAGATCCGGCGAAATCGTTGATGATCTCGCGTGCCGTCGTCGCTTCGTGGATGGCGGCGTTGGCCTTGGTCTCGAACTGGCGGGCCAGGAACCAGCCATTGGCTTCGGCCAACTCGACCGCCTTCTTGTACATGCCAAAACCCTTCTGCGCCCGCGGCGTCAGCACCACCTTGGCGCCCAGCATGCGCATCAGCTTGCGGCGTTCGATGGAAAAGCTGTCGGCCATCGTCACCACCAACGGATAGCCCTTTTGCGCACAGACCATGGCAAGGCCGATGCCGGTGTTGCCGCTGGTTGCCTCGACGATGGTCTGGCCCGGCTTCAGCGTGCCGCTGCGCTCGCCTTCCTCGATGATGTTGAGCGCCAGCCGGTCCTTCACGGATGCGGCCGGATTGAAGAACTCGGCCTTCACATAGATCGTCGCATGGTCCGGGCCGAGATTGTTTATTCGGATCACCGGCGTGTCGCCGACGGTGTCGAGAATGCTGTCGAACAGGCGGCCGCGGCCGGCCGTGGTTCTGATTTTCTGCTGATGCAACATGGATGAACTCCTGGTTTTGCTCACGGGCCGGTTACACACCGGCGGTTTGGGCGGCGAGATTTCGACACCTTGCCGCACTACAGGTCCTTGACGTGCCGCAATGTGGTAAACACCACATTCGGCGCGCATATTTTGCGAGCCGGTGCACTTTGTCGTGTTCGGTGATAAAGCAAGGACTGGAGGGCCAGCGTGGGAGCAGGCGTGGAAACAGGCGTGGAATCGAGCCAGGCCAATGGCCAGAAAGGCCTTTTCGTGCGGCTTTTCGGGCCGCTGGCAATTGTGCGCGACGGAGTTCCTGTGGCTTTGCCGGCATCGCGCAAGCTGCGTGCGCTGCTCGCCTATCTGGTGCTAGCGCCCCATCCAGTCGGGCGTGGTAAGCTGTGCGAATTGCTGTGGGATGTTCCAAATGACCCCAGAGGCGAGCTTCGCTGGTGTCTGAGCAAATTGCGGGCCGCTCTCGACCAGCCGGGCCGCCGCAGGATCGAAACCGCTGACGATACGATCGCGCTTGACCTCGACGGCATGTGCGTCGACGCGCTGGATGTCGCGGCGGCGGCTGCTGCGGGAATCGAAAAGCTTGATACCGAGCGGCTGCAGGCCCTGTCGAAGCTCGTCGGCGGCGATTTCCTCGAAGGGCTGGAGATCGACCGCAACCCGCTCTTCAACAATTGGTTGACCGCGCAGCGCCGCCGATTCGGCTCCTGCCACGCGGTCATACTGGAACATCTGGTCACGACGCTCCCGGCCGAGTCCGAGGATGTCTCCGCCCATCTCGAAAAATGGCTGGAGCTGACCCCGTTCGACAGCTGCGCCCACATCGCGCTTCTGACGAGACTGGCGCGGCGCGGCCAATTCGGCGCCTGCGAGGACCATCTTGCCGCCGCCGCAGCGCTGTTCCAATCGGAAGAGCTGGATTTCGGTCCTGTGCGCCAGGCGTGGCTGGCCATTCGCGCGGAACGGCCCGGTGCGATTGTGCCGGCACAGCCGGCAGCCCAACCCGCGCCGAACCAGAGTCCGATCGTGCTTGCCGGTTCCCAAACGGCAACGTCCCACAAGGCATCACTTGCCGTGATGCCGTTCGCCGAAGACGCCGGCGGCGCTCGCGGTGGGCTGGCCGACGGCTTGACCCATGACATCATCACCCGCCTCGCCAAGCTCCGGGATTTCTTCGTCATTGCCCGTGGCTCGGTGTTTGCGCTGGCTGAAAAGAACATCGCGCCGGAGGATGCCGGCCGCAGGCTGAATGTCGATTATGTCGCCACCGGCACCGTGCGCAGCCTGGCAGGCCGCGTCATCGTCGCGGTCGAACTGGTCGAGGTGCGCACCGCCAGGATCGTTTGGGCCGAGACGTTCGAGCGCAGGCCCGACGACATCTTTTCCGTGCTCGACGATATCGGCAACAGCATTGTCTCGTCGATCTCGGCCGAGGTCGAGACGGTCGAGCGCAACCGCGCCATGCTGAAAGCGCCCAACTCGCTCAATGCCTGGGAAGCCTATCATCGCGGCCTCTGGCACATGTACCGTTTCACCCGCACCGAAAACGAGCAGGCCCGGCATTTCTTCGACATCGCCTTGAAGCTGGACCCGACCTTTGCCCGCGCCTATGCCGGCCTGTCTTTCACCCATTGGCAAAATGCCTTTCAGCGCTGGGGGGACCGCGATCAGGAAAGCGCCATGGCCTTCGAAACCGCCGGGCAAAGTCTTCTGGTCGACGATCACAATCCGGCCGCCCACTGGGCCATGGGCCGCGCGCTGTGGCTGCGCGGCGAGCATGACGGCTCCCTGATCGAGCTGGAAAGAGCCGTGGATTTGAGCCCCAATTTCGCGCTCGGCCACTACGCGCTTTCCTTCGTGCATTCGCAGTCGGGCGACCCGAAGGCCGCGATCGGCTCATCAGACCACTCGCGGCATCTCAGCCCCTTCGATCCGCTGCTGTTCGGCATGCTGGGCGCGCGCGCCATGGCCCATGTCCGCCTCGGCCAGTTTGAGGAGGCCGCCGACTGGGCGTTGAAGGCGGCCGCCCGGCCCAACGCCCATGCCATCATCCTGGCGATCGCCGCCCATTGCCTGGCGCTGGCAGGGCGGCTTGACGAGGCGCGCACATTCGCCACTGCCATCCGCAAGACGCTTCCGGATTATCGTGCCGACGACTTCATCGGCACCTTCCGCTTCGAACCCGATGCCAAAGCCCTGTTCAAGCTGGCCGCCAAGCGCATCGGGTTGAATTGATCGCCAAAGGCAGCCGTCGCTAATGCACCAGCGGGCCACTCGCCTTCGTCCAGGCGTCAATGCCGCCATGGATGTGGCGGGCGTCGGCAATCCCGGCGTCCTGTGCGGCCTGAACCGCCATCGCCGAGCGCTCACCAAAGGCGCAATAAAACAAGAGTTGCTTGCTGGTTGACCTCGCGAGTTCGTGCAGCATGCCGCCCGCGGCAATGTTCTCCTGCAACCTCGTATAGGGCAGATGGATCGCCCCCGGGATGACGCCGTGCCGCTCACGCTCGGATTGCTCGCGCAGGTCGATCAGCGCGATATCAGGCTTTCCCACCAGCGCGAATGCCTGCTCGGCACTGACCGCCCAGCCGCGCCGCGCAATCTCCTCCTGATGCAGCCCAACCTTCATGTTGGCCGGCACGGCGACATCCATCATCTTGGGATTCGCCAGCTTGAGGTTGTTCATGATCTCGACGTACTCGTCCATCGACTTCACCTGCAGGCGCGGGTTGAAGGCCTTTTCCTCGCCGATGGTCGAGACGGTCTCGCCCTTGTAGTCATGTGCCGGATAGATCAGCGTCTCGTTGGGAAGCTTGAGCAGGCGGCCGAAGATCGATTCATATTGCTGGCGCGGATCGCCATTCTGGAAATCGGTGCGGCCGGTGCCGCGGATCAGCAGCGTATCGCCGGTGAACACCCGGTCCGGCAAGATGAAACTGTAGGAATCATCGGTGTGGCCGGGCGTGTAGATGACGTCGAGCGACAGCCCCTCAATGCCGAGTTTGTCGCCGTCGGATAGCCGCATCGAGACCACGTCGGCCTTGGTCTGCTCGCCCATCACTGTCACGCAATGGGTCTTGTCGCGCAGCGCCCCGAGGCCGGTAATGTGGTCGGCGTGCAGGTGCGTATCCACCGCCTTGACCAGCTTGAGGTCGAGTTCGCGCACCAGTTGGAGATAGCGGTCGACCTTCTCCAGCACCGGATCGATGATCAGGGCTTCGCCACCCAGGCGGCTGGCAAGCAGGTAGGAATAGGTGCCCGAGACGGAATCGAAGAGCTGACGGAAGATCATTCTTGCCACATGCCCCGCTGCATTCTGATACCCATGGCAGGCGCAACCGTCCATTCGGCTGCGACGCTACCCTAGCGCACCGGCCCGAAAAATCGGAATCGATTTTCGGAAAAGCGTGGCCAGCGGTCTACCGCCGCAACACCGCGCTCAGCACGTCCCTGATCCCGATCGCGCCGACGAAGCGCGACTGGTCGTCGAACAGCGCTACGGGCGCGGTCTGCGAACGGTGCATGGCCAGCATCACGGTCTTCAGCGACGTCCCGGGGTTGGCCCAGAACACCTGCGCCGTCTCCTCGGGTTGCGCCTCGACATCGGCGCAGGACACCCACACCGCCGGCTTGCCGTCACGCTCGGCCGCCGCCACCAGCCCGTGCTCATCGATCTTGAAGCGCGTCGTCTTGCGCCGGTCGAGCCACACCCAGCCATCCTTGCTCTCTTCGAGGTCGCGGCGGTCGCGCATCACATTCCAGGCCGTCAGCACCGACAACGGATTCACATTGGCGATGAAGTCGCGGACATAGTCGTTGGCCGGGCGCAGCACGATGTCTTCCGGCGCGCCGGTCTGCACGATGCGTCCGCCCTCCATGATGGTGATGTGGGTGCCGATCTTCAGCGCTTCTTCCAGATCGTGGCTGACGAAGATGATGGTCTTCTTCAGCTCCGCCTGCAGCTGCAGCAACTCGTCCTGCAGCTTTGTCCGGATCAGCGGATCGAGCGCCGAGAACGGCTCGTCCATCAGCAAGATCGGCGCTTCGGTGGCAAAGGCGCGCGCCAGGCCGACACGCTGCTGCATGCCGCCGGAAAGCTCGTGCGCGTATTTCTTCGCCCACTGGTCGAGATGGACCAGCTCCAGCTGTTTTTTGACGCGCTGCTTGCGCTCGGCTTCCGGCATGCCGGCGAGCTCGAGGCCGAGGCCGACATTCTCCTCGACCGTGCGCCACGGCAACAGGCCGAATTGCTGGAACACCATGGCGACCTGCTTCTGCCGCAGCCGTCTCAGCGTCACCTCATCGCAGGTGACGACGTCGACCGTCCCGTCGCCATCCTTGACCAGGACCTGGCCGCGCGAAACGACGTTGAGCCGGTTGACGGCCCTGAGCAGCGTCGACTTGCCCGAACCGGACAGGCCCATCAGGACGGAAATCTCGCCCTCATGCACGGTCAGGCTGGCGCCGGCGCAGCCAAGCACATTGCCGGTCTTTTCGAGGATTTCGGCGCGGGTGGCGCCGCTGTCGATCAGCGCCAGAGAACCGGCTTGATCCGAGCCGAAGACGATATCGACATTTCTAAAGTCAACGGCGACGGTCATTTCTTGCCTCCAACGCCAATACGCGTCATTCGGTCGAGTACGATGGCGAGCACGACGATGGCGAGGCCGGCCTCAAGTCCAAGGTCGATCCTACGCGAACCCAACGCCCGGTTGATCTCGGTGCCGAGACCGCCGGCGCCGATCAGCGCCGCGAACACCACCATCGACAGCGACAGCATGATCGACTGGGTGAGGCCTGCCATGATGGTCGGCAGTGCCGAGGGCAATTCGACCTTCCACAAGAGCTGGCTCTTGGTGGCGCCGAACGCCTCACCGGCCTCGACGATCGATTTCGGCACCGAGGTGACGCCGAGATGCGTCAGCCGGACCGAGGTCGGGATGACGAAGATGATGGTGACGATGAGGCCAGGCGCGTTGCCGAGCCCGAACAAGGTCAGCACCGGGATCAGGTAGACGAAGGTCGGCAGCGTCTGCATCAGGTCGAGCACCGGCAGCATGATGCGGTAGACCTTCGGCTTGTGCGCGGCCCAGATGCCGAGCGGCACGCCAATCGCCATCGAGGCGGCGGCGGCGGCAACCACCAGAACCAGCGTCTCCACCGTCTGCTTCCACAGGTTCTGGTTGAGGATGAACAGCAGTCCGATGAAGACGGCCACGGCCAGGCCCCTGGAGCGCTGCAGGAAATAGGCGAGCAGCGCAATCAGCGCGATGAGGATGACGGGCGGCACCAGCAGAAGTCCGTCGACGATGCCGTCGAGCAGGAAATTGAGGCCGTTGGAGAAGGCCCTGAAGATGGTGTCGAAATTGTCGGTGAGGAAGCCGAAGAAAGCCTTGCCCCAGGCGCCTATGGGGATCTTGTAGCTGACCAGGAATTTCGAAATTGGATCCATCTTACCCCTCTTTGGCAGTCGCCGTCCTTGCCGTACGGTCATCTTGTCACAGGATATGAAAAAGGGCAGCCCTTTCTACAGTGACTGCCCTTCCTGGTTCGGCCTTGCCGAATTCAGTCGGCTCAGCTTCCGAGTGCGGTCTTGACCGCCGCCGCCGCGTCGCCACCGTCGAAGGTGGTCACGCCGGCGATCCACGGAGCGACCGCGTCCGCGTGCTTCTTGAGCCAGTCGGTCGCGACCGTGTTGGCATCGGCGCCCTTCAGGATCGCGTCCATCATCTCGCCTTCCATGTCGAGATTGAACTTCAGATTGGCGATGAACTTGCCGGCATTCGGGCATTCGGTGGTGTAGCCTTTGCGCACATTGGTGTGCACGGTGGCGGCGCCGAAGCCGGTGTCGCCCATGCCGTCGAGATAGGTGATCTTCATGGCGCCCATCACCGGATGCGGCGTCCAGCCGAGGAAGGCGACCCATTCGTTGTTCTTCATCGACTGCTCGGCCTGCGTCAGCATGCCGGCCTCCGAGGACTCGACCAGCTCGAAGCCTTCGAGATTGTCGGCCGGGTTCTTGATCATGTCGAGGATGATACGGTTGCCGTCATTGCCGGCCTCGATGCCGTAGATCTTGCCGTCGAACTTATCCTTGAACTTGCCGAGGTCGGTCAGCGTCTTGACGCCGGCGTCCGCGACGTAGGTCGGCACGACGATGCCGTAGCCGGCACCGGTGAGGTTTTCGCTGATGGTCTCGACCGAGCCGTCGGCGGTATAATCCTTGATGTCGTTGGTCATCGACGGCATCCAGTTGCCGAGGAAGACATCGAGATCCTTGTTCTTCAGCGACGCCATCGTCACCGGCACCGAAAGCTGGATCACCTTCGGCTCGTAGCCGAGTGCGGTGAGCAGCACCGAGGCGACGCCGGTGGTTGCCTGGATATCGGTCCAGCCGACATCCGAAAGACGCACGGTCTTGCAGCTTTCCGCATCGCCGGCAAAGGCAGCACTGGTGGACAGCAAAGCCGCCAGGCCGAGGCCAGCGACAAGGGAATTCATACGCGACATTGATATTCTCCCATTTCGATTTCTTGGCGAAGCGAAGTTACGGTTTTTGTCTCCGCCTTGTTTCGTCAGCCAAACACCATTCTGGTGCGGTTTCAAGCGCCAAGGCAATCACGATCAACGGCGCGGACTGGCCGATGAGCGACACGTCTGCCGCTTTTTTGATGGAAGGCAGCTTTTTCAGGGGAATGGCGCTGGCGCCCCCTCCCCGCGCGGCGACAACTCGGCTTAAAAGGACGGCATGGCCAAGCTCTACTTCAACTATGCGACGATGAACGCCGGCAAAACGACGATGCTGCTGCAGGCGTCGTACAATTACCGCGAACGCGGCATGACGACGATGCTGTTCGTTGCCGGCCACTACCGCAAGGGCGATAGCGGGCTGATCTCGTCGCGCATTGGCCTGGAGACCGAAGCCGAAATGTTTCGCGATGGCGACGATCTGTTCGCCCGCGTCGCCGAGCATCATGATCACATGACGGTGCATTGCGTCTTCGTCGACGAGGCGCAGTTCCTCGAAGAGGAGCAGGTGTGGCAGCTCGCCCGCATTGCCGACCGGCTGAACATCCCGGTCATGTGCTACGGCCTGCGCACCGATTTCCAGGGCAAGCTGTTTTCCGGTTCGCGCGCGCTGCTGGCCATCGCCGACGATCTGCGCGAAGTGCGTACCATCTGCCGCTGCGGCCGCAAGGCGACGATGGTTGTGCGTCTCGGCCCGGACGGCAAGGTGGCCAGGCAAGGCGAACAGGTGGCGATCGGCAAGGACGTCTATGTCTCGCTCTGCCGCCGTCATTGGGAAGAAGAAATGGGCCGCGCCGCGCCCGACGATTTCATCGGCTTCATCAAGGCCTGACGACGACGATCGAAATGGCGATCCGGCAAGCAGTCGCGGAAATGGTAGCGCACCAGCTCTGAAGCTGCGTTTGTTAAGGCCTCGGTCCTATTTTGTGCTCCAACCAGAACTCATCGGGGTCAGCCATGTTTCGAGCCGTTTCGTTTGCAGCAGCATTTCTTCTTGGCGTCCTTGCCGCGCACGCGGATGGCGACGCCGCGCTCGGCAAAAAGGTCTTCAACCGGTGCATGGCCTGCCACGAGGCGGCGACCGATCGCGACAAGGTCGGCCCGCATCTGCTGGGTGTCGTCGGCCGCACCGCAGGCACCGCCGCAAGCTTCCTCGGCCACTACTCGGAAGCTATGACAAGCGCGGGCGCCGCAGGCCTTGTCTGGGACGAGGCCAATCTCACCGAATATCTAAGGGCTCCCAAGCTGAAAGTGCCCGGCAACAGGATGGCGTTTGGCGGTCTTAGCAACGATGATGACATTGCCAATGTCATCGCCTATCTGAAGGCAGACCCGAAGCCCTGAACCATCGCCGCGGCAGCGCTGCGTACGCGACATGCAAGGGGTTGCATGCGGCGCTGCGCACGCACAGAGTGCCCCACGGTGTCGAACCGGAGGGCATCGTTTCATGCGCACCGTTGCCGAGCGGGCGACGCTGATGCTCGGCCTGGACCGGGCAGGACGGACGCGAACTGCTTTTCGCGCCATCAGGAAGCGTTGTCATGTCGAGCTCGCGCGCCGGCGGCGACGGCGCAGCAAGGCCATGGTGATCGGCATTACCGGGAGTTCGGCCAAGACGACGACGGCAGAACTTCTGGCTTTTATCCTCGACTCGCAAGGACGCGTCCATAAGCAGACCCATGGCAACACGTTCAAACCCCTTGTCGAAGGGCTCCGACGTCTGTCACGTGACGCCGACTACGCGGTGGTGGAGGTGGCCGCTGGCGGCAAAAGCCGCGTGGGAGCGATGGCATCGCTGCTCAAGCCGCACGTCGCGGTCGTCACCTTGGTTGCCGACGAACACAGAGCCATCTTTCGCGGCGCCGACGCCGTCGCTACCGAAAAGCAGGCGCTGGTCCAGTCGCTTCCGCCCGAGGGCCTGGCCATGCTCAATGCCGATGACGCGCGTGTCGTGGCGATGGCAGCAGCAAGCGCGGCGCGCGTCGTAACCTTCGGGCGCGGGGACCAGGCCCGTTACCGCGCCACCGACATCCACGCCGCCTTCCCGCAGCGGCTGACAATGCGTCTGACTTGGCCCGGCGGCTCCCTTCACTTGCATACGCGCTTCATCGCCGAGCACTTCTGGCTGCCCGTAGCGGCGGCCGTAGCGAGTGCCATCGAACTAGGCCTCGATCCAGAGCGCATCGGCGAACGGGTTGCGCGTTTCGAGCCCCTGTTCAACCGCTGCGGCGTGCTGGAGGTCCCGCACGGGCCGACCTTCCTGATCGACACGATCAAGGCGCCGCTCCATTCCCTCGGGTTGGCCTTCGCCGCCTTGGATCGGGCTCAGGTGCCCCACAAGCGCGTGGTGCTCGGTCATATTGCCGACTATGCCGGCAAGGCCAGCAAAGCCTACCGCATGGCATACCGGGACGCCCGAGCCGTCGCCCAGGAGATCATTTTTATCGGTGAGCATGCACATCGCGCGGCGCCCTCGGATGAGGACCGCAACAGCGGCCGGTTCCACGAAATGCACTCGGTGCGCAAAGCCGCCGATCATATCAGGGCCACCCAACGCCCGGATGAGCTGATCCTGATCAAGGGCTCTCGCAACCTTCATCTGGAGCGCATCGGCCTCGCGCTGACCAGGGACGTTCAGTGCTGGGAAGATCTCTGCGGCCGTGACTTTAGCTGTTTGCACTGCGGCAGATATGGCATTCCCTTTGAGAAACACGGCGAGATCCGTGCAGCGGAGAAGCGCTCGCGGCGATGGTGGCGGCGGCTTTTCTCCCGCCCGTCAGCGTGACGGCGCGAAACGCGGCCCAGGGCTGGCTTGAAGTCGGCAATGCAGGCGCAGAGGATGAGCAAGAATCCGTCGGGGGCCACCAGATCAGCCGCCCACACAGGCCAATGGCAGCCTGTCGATCCGAAAATCATGGCATGTTCACGGTTCCATTGTGTTTCAAGAGTGGAGCGAATTCTTTTGTTTTCGTGCCCTCTGTTGTCTTGCGTCTTTCATTCCCCGGATGCCCCACATATATTCGCGCCGACACGAAACTGATGCCGAAGCGGGAGGCCCCTATGGCGACATTGCAGAATTTCGATGCCGAAATTGCCAAGACCAAGCAGGTCGTGCAGGACATGCGCACCAAGATCGAGCAGTCCGGCACCGTGCTTGATACGCTGGCCACAGCCGACAAGAAGATCGGCGACGCCAATTTCGACATCGAAAACGCCCGCATCGAGGATGTGCTGAAGCAGCAGAAGGTCATGGAAGGCAACATCGCCGACCTGATCATCGGGCTGGAGGACGCCACCAACGTCTTCGGCGCCGAATTCGAAAGCATGAAGAATTACACCGGCTGGGAAAATCTCGTCGGCGTCTTCTCCGCCCAGAGCAAGCAGCGCATGCGCACCGATCGCGTGCGCAACATGTCGCTGGCCGGCAATCTGCAGGAACTGCTGGCGAAATCCGACACCATCGTCGGCATCCTAAAGGCGCAAAAGGAAGTTCTCGACCAGCGCTATAAGACCTCCGAGGCCAGCCTGGCGCAGGTGATCGAGCGCCGCAAGGTGACCATGGCCAACCTCGAAGCCGTGCAGAAACGCATCGAGGAGGTCAATCCGCTTCTGCTCGACATCGAGAACAAGATCGCGGCGTCGACCAGCCAGAAGGAGCGCACGCAGCTTGAGGGCGAGCGCTCGAAACTGGCCACCGAATACAACGAAAAGCAGGCCAAGGAGCAGGAATTGCTGGCCGAAAGCCAGACACTCGAGCGCTACACCTCGATGTTCCAGACCTTCGTCGATTCGCTCAACAACCAGATTGCCGCGCAGTCGACGCTGATCAACAAGCTGACCATCGATACCGAGCAGCGCATCGTGCTCTACAAGGCGCTGGAAGATTCGCTGAAGACCGCGGCCCAGCAGGACGTCGCCCACAAGATCAACACGCTGGGCAGCCAGGTCGACAACACCGCCGAAGAGACCATGGCCGGCATTGGCGCCGCCTCCCAGAAGCACATTGGCGATCTCCTCGAAATGCACGAGAAGAACATGGTGGCCAGCGGCGACATCCAGCGCCGCAAGAAGCTGGCCGACGATGCGTTTGCCCGCCGCTTCGATGAGGTGATGAAGAAGCACAATTCGGCAAACTACGTGCAGTCGTAACCGCATTGCAGCACTCGCCAGTGTCGCGTTCCTTGACGCCCCCCTCTGTCCTGCCTGACATCTCCCCCTCAAGGGGGGAGATTGGCAGTTCTGACGCCTCGCATGTTTCTGCGGAGTTGAAGGGTGGCGAGAGCCCAAGCCACAAACGATCTCCCTCCTCGACGGGGAGATGTCCGGCAAGACAGAGGGGGGTGCCGGGCACCTCCTTGGGGCGAGTATCATGACCCCCGAAAACGAAGCGGCGGCCCGCTATTTCTCCGCGATCACTGCTGCACTCAGCGGCCTTGAAGTGTTCATGCGCGACGACCGTTCGCCGCTCTACCGGCACGGCATCGTCGCCAAGATCGTTGCCGAGTATATTGCGCGGCTGGACAAGTCCTTTACCTGCTGGCGCAACCGGCTAGGCTTCATGGACACGTTCCGCATTTCGCGCGCCGAAAGCGGTTTTCCGGTGTTCCAGAACCTGCTCGAACTGGAAAACGACCGCCGTCAGGCCGACAGCCGCCTCGCCAACATCCCGCTGGCCGGCGAGTTGCGCGAGGAAATGGCCGACTTCATCCTGCGCCACAAGGAATTCCCCGAGGCGCTGCAGAAGTCGATGGCCGAGCGGCTCTACCTCGAGGACGTCAAGAGCGAGCAGACCTTCGGCCCCTTCTCGCTGGCGCAGACGGCAAAGGTCTCGGTCAATCCGAAGACCGGGTGGCCCTATTATCTCGTCCACTGGGCCAGTTTCGACGGCAGTGCCAACCTGCCGCTGGTCTACATGGTGACGGTGGAGGATTCTTCCGAAGACATGATCCGCCAGCTCGTCGACAGCAGCGGCAAGCTCAACGACAAAGTCGACATTCCGCTGCCCGTCGACGGCTTGCTCAATCCCGAGCTTGCCCATCGGTTCGACGATTTCACCGAGAAGAACTCCGCCTACACGCTGTCGCCGGCGACCATCGCAGTCAATCTCGACAAGGATTTCGAGCCGCTGCACCCCAAGCAGCTGCGCCGCGTCGTGCTCGGTCCTTTCTATTCGGCAGGCATTACCGACAACAACTCGACGGTCACGGAAGTGCTGGCCAAGGTGCGCAAGCCGGAAAACGCCTGGCTGCTGACCTGGACCATCCAGGAAGTCTATTCGAAGGGCGAAAAGCCCGGCCGCAAAGGCCTGTTCTCAAGCGAGAAGACGACGCAGGAGTTCTTCATCAACACCGACGATCTGGAAGCCGCGCGCCAGGGTGTCTCTAGCTACGAGAACCACGCGCTGATCCCGCACGAGGCCTATCAGGCGCTCTACGCCGCCGGCGAGGCACAAAAGATCTTTTCCGGTTACAAGGTCCACATCCTGTCAAACGGGCAGGTCATCTCAGACGTCTGACCGTCACACCACGGAGCATCCTTCATGGACACCGGCCTGACCACCATCCCGGAAGCCGCAATCGAAAAGCACCGCGCTACCGCGCAGAGCTTCATCACCCGCGTCGTCGTTCTGGAAGATCCTTCACGCGAATCCGGCACCGCGCTTGCCGGCACCAACCGCCGTTTTGTCTCGACCGTCTCTGTCGGCTCGGTGCGGCGCACGCGCGAAGTCGAGCTTGCCAAGACCGTCGCCGCCATCCATCCCGACGATCAGCTGATGAGCATCCCGCAGCACACGCTGCTCTATCGCGCCCGGCGCGGCCTGGCGATTGCGCTCGCCATTTCCGATGTCTTCGCCGAAGGCTCCGACCTTAAGAGCCTGCAGGCGAAGAACACCCGCGCCCCGCTCGAAGGCGACGAAGCCACGACCTTCAAGAAGCTTCTGTCAGCCTCGGCTTACATTTCGGCCTTCAGCCTTGCCTCCTATCTGTTCCAGCTGGTCGACAGCGACGGCGAGGCGCCGAACGACATCCCCGAGCCGGACTTCCTGTTCGACACGCCGCAGGACGCGGTTAAGTCGATCGTGGCCGGTCTCGACAAGGCGATTACCGGCTCGAAGGACGATGCCGACCTGATGACACGGGCACGCGCCTTTGCCCGCGTCGCCATCGACGGACTTTTGGCGCGCAAGGGCCGCTTCGACGGCATCGGCCCGTTCGAGAACGCCCATATCCGCATCGATGCCGACGATTTCACTCTCGACGGTTTTGACGTCGCGCCGGGCAAGCGGTCGAAACCGCTGGTGATGACCTTCAAGACACCGGAAGAGGTCGTCGGCAACCACATCGCCAAATACCAGTCGGTGAAGCTGGCGAAGATGCTGATGGCCTATGATTTCGAGCGCGAGCTGAACCCGTTCGTGGAACTCGGCGGCTTCCTGTTCACCTTCATCGGCGACGGCGCGCCCGGTACCGGCAAGACGACGCTGATCCAGATGATCGCCGGCCTCGTCAACAATTACTGCCAGGTCGCCGGCTACCCCTTCGCCTACGAGAATTTCGGCGTCGACCAGATCTCTTCCTATCAGGGCAAATCCGGCCAGAACTGCCGCCAGTTCATCAACAATGTGCTGAACCCGCGCGTCATCGGCTTCGGTACCATTGACGACATCGACCAGGTTGCCGCCAGGCGCTCCGATGACCGTGCCTCGGCCGGCCAGCAGGAAATCACCGGCGTCTTGATGGACGCCTTTGCCGGCGCCGGCACCGTGGTGCGCGGCAACTGCGCGTTCGGCATGTTTTCCAACTACCCCGAGAACGTCGACGACGCGCTGCGCCAGCGCGCCGGCGCCCGCTGGCTCGTCGACGGGCCGCAGAGCCGCGACGACTACATCGACATTTTTGTCCTGCTGGCGGGCAAGAACCACAAGATTCCGCTTGGCGACCACAAGCTCTATGCCGCCCAGGAAATCCAGCGCGCGGTGACCGAAGCCTATGAAGAGCATGAAAAGCCGCAGGAAGACGGGCTGATCAAGGTCTACGAGCGCTACATGAAGGAGAACGGCGCGCCGAAATCGATGACCGACATCGGCACCTATCTGCACATGATCAAGGATGCCGAGCCGCGCTTCACCGGCCGCGCCATCAAGAACGTCACCGACGCGATCAAGATGCGCGCCATGGACATCGAACTGCCGGATGAGTGGTTCGAGAAGCCGGAAGCCTTCATGCACAAGGGCTACGACGACAAGAAGGCGATGATCGAGGAACTGCGCGGCCCGTTCTCGATGGACATGGTCATGCAGGAGGTCAACCGCTACGCCGACTCGGAGTTCCGCTATTCCGACAAGTCCGACGATGCCGCGGTCACCAAGATGATCCGCGACACCCGCCTGCGCGACCGTGCGGTGCGCGAAATTGAGGAGATGAAGAAAAAGGGGCTGTGGAATGCGTGAAATGCGCCGCCGCCCCCCTCTCCCCGTAAACGGGGAGAAGGAAGAGTGAAAACCGCCAAAAAACCCGACCTTCTCCGCGACAATGAGCTGATCTACGGCCGGCTGCTGACGGTTGACGAACCGCATCTGATCCAGCGCTACAACAAGGCGATGGTGGCCTTCGGGCTCAAAGCAACCAAGCTGAAGAGCTTCCAGATCGATCGCACCGGTTTTTCGCCAGAAGTGGCCGAGGAATGCGGCGATTACGACTATCTCGATCCCGACGAGGTCAATCGCCGCTTCATCATCCTGACGCCGTCGCAGATCGACCTGCCGGTGGTCCACACCGCCTTTTCGAACACCTCGCAGCTGATGTTCGAGTTCATGTCGAAGAACCAGCGCGCCATCGACGCGCTGACCATCAAGGACGTGATCTACGGCGAGATCGAGGATTCTGTCCCCAAGGTCAACGACATCGAGGACCTGTTGTCGATCAGCCAGGTCGAGTTCAAGGTACTGTCGGCGGAGGACGTGCTGGGCAAGGCGGCCGAGCTCGGCAAGCTGGTCGACCGGCTGAAGCAGGAACCAGACGCCTGGCGCGACAACACCATGCTTACCCGCATGATGGAGCTGGCCAAGATCTGTGGCGACATCCGCGAGAATGCGCTGGTGCCCGATCAGGTGATCTTCCGCCACAACGCTTACTGGACCAGCCATTTCGGCGGCCTCTACGTCTTCGTCGATCCCGACATGACGACGGTGATCAGCGATCCGGCTGCACCCGGCTTCCGCCGCTCGCGGCCGTGGCAGGTGAGCTACATCTCGATCAGCGATGCCGACAAGGTGTTCAAGTTCCTCGCCTCGACCGGCCGCATCGAACTGCCGCGCGCCTCGTGGATCGAAACCTCCGGCTATCTTGAGCACCGCGCCGAAATGGTGGTGCGCGCGCTGATCCGCGACTCCGAGCCCGACCGCAATCTGACCGACGTCGACAAGGTCTGGCTGCAGACCTGGATTCACGGCCATGCCGACCTGATCACGAGGGACGGCAATTTCCCCTTCCTCAACGCTGCCAAGCGCGAGATTTCCCAGCTTGGCCATCTCAAGATCGACGACGTGTTTCCGCAGCAGCGCTTCCTGGTGATCCGGGCCAAGCCCGATCATCCCGATGCCTGGCTGACCAATCAGCTGATCTCGGATTTCGTGCCGCAGGACTTCGTCTCGCGCTATGTCTTCAACAAGCCGGGCTTCTACAGGGACTATGACGGCTACAGCGACGCCTGGCGATCGCATGTTGTGGACGTTCTGAAAACCACATATTTGAAAGACAAGGTGGCGTTTCGCACACGCCTCTATGGCCTGACTGACTGAGGGGTGAACACAGCCATGCTTGATCCGATCGTGAATTTCTTCACCCGCATTTTCCAGTGGATTGGTCGCGGCATCGGCCTGCTGATCGGTGTGATCCTGTGGCCGTTCCTATGGGCCGGGAGCTGGTATACGCAGCGCGGCTGGATCCTGAAGGCGGTGGTCGGCCTCGCTTTACTGGTGCTGCTTGGTCTCTACGCGAATTTCTTCTACGCCACCCAGTGGTGGAACAAGTTCGATCCCAACTACGTCGACAAATATACCTTCGAGAACCGCAACGTCTCGGCCGGTGAACAGGTCGCGGCCGGCGCCGGCACCGATACGGCCAAGACCTGCGGAAACTCAGGCATAGCCCAGGTGGCGGCCGACCTCACCGACTTCAACGTGAACCAGAATGCCTGGATCTCGTCGATGATCCTCTACAAGCTCGGCCTGTTCGGCATCGACTGGGATCACACGCCGTGGATGGACAACAAGGCTTCGTTCCAGCGCGGCGTCAACCAGGCGGTGCGGCGCACGGCGACCGAACTGGCCGACAATCTTGGCCGCGTCCGCACGACATCGCAGATCGACGCCGATCTGCAGGACGCGCGCGGCAATCTGCAGTTCGACGAGGAGACCTGGTATTTCGGCCTGAACCCCTTCGGCCCGAAGACCCCGACCCCGAGCTACTATCGCGATGCCGTGAACAAGCTGCGCTCTTTCAACGCCCGGCTGGCCACCTGCCAGGCGACATTCGACGCCCGCGCCGACAATCTGAAGCAATATATCGACCGCATCTCCTCTGATATCGGCTCGACCTCGGCGATCCTCAAGGAACGCGCTGAAAACCACAACAATGGCTGGTTCGACTTCCGCGCCGACGACCGCTTTTGGTTCGCCTATGGCCAGCTCTATGCCTATTACGGGCTGATGAAGGGCGCCCAGGCCGATTTCGAGGACGTGATCAAGGAAAAGCATCTCGGCAATCTGTGGGACACCATGGACTCGCAGTTCGTCTCGGCGCTGCGCATCCAGCCCTTCATCATCGCCAATGGCCGCGAGGACGGCTGGATCATGCCGACGCATCTGACGACGATGGGCTTCTACGTGCTCAGGGTCCGCTCCAACATGGTCGAGATCAGCAACGTGCTGACCCAGTAGCGCGTAGCAATACATCGACAGCGATGGCGAATTTGCGCCGTCGCCTCTGTCGCATTCGGTGCATTGTGCGGCTGTTTTGAGACGGCGGAACAGCGCCCGCTCTGGCTTCTATACGGCGCGGCAACCGGCGCGAAAAAAGACCCATGGCAGGTTCTGCCGGTAGCTGAAGCATTTTTCTTCATAGGAAACATAGTTGCATGCAAGTTGACGCCACGGCAGCGACAGGGTTAGAACATGCCCGCGCGCCTAACGGCCGTTTCGAATTGCTTGCGACGACCATAGTCACCAAACCCGTCCCCTCCATCGTCCAATCCAGAGGAAAGCCGTCATGGCCGAAGTGAAGTCCGACATCGAGATCGCGCGCGGCGCCAAGAAAAAGCAGATTCAGGAGATCGGTGCCAAGATCGGCATCCCGACCGAACACCTCCTGCCTTACGGCCACGACAAGGCGAAAATATCAGCCGAGTTCATCAAGTCGGTGAAGGGCAAGAAGGACGGTAAGCTGATCCTCGTCACCGCCATCAACCCGACGCCGGCCGGCGAAGGCAAGACGACGACGACGGTCGGCCTCGGCGACGGTCTCAACCGCATCGGCAAGAAGGCGATCGTCTGCATCCGCGAGGCCTCGCTCGGGCCGAATTTCGGCGTCAAGGGCGGTGCTGCTGGCGGCGGCTATGCGCAGGTCGTGCCGATGGAGGACATGAACCTCCACTTCACCGGCGATTTCCACGCCATCACCACCGCGCATAATCTGCTTTCGGCGCTGATCGACAACCACATCTACTGGGGCAACGAGCTCGGCATCGACACCCGCCGCGTCGTCTGGCGTCGCGTCATGGACATGAATGACCGGGCGCTGCGCGAGATGATCTGTTCGCTCGGCGGCGTCGCCAACGGCTTTCCGCGCGAAGGCGGCTTCGACATCACCGTCGCCTCGGAAGTCATGGCCATCCTGTGCCTGGCCACCGACCTCAAGGACCTGGAAAAGCGCCTCGGCGACATCATCGTCGCCTATCGCCGCGACAAGTCGGCCGTCTATGCCCGCGACCTCAAGGCCGACGGCGCCATGGCCGTTTTGCTAAAAGACGCCATGCAGCCCAATCTGGTGCAGACGCTGGAGAACAACCCGGCCTTCGTCCATGGCGGCCCGTTCGCCAATATCGCGCATGGCTGCAACTCGGTCGTCGCCACCACGACAGCACTGAAGCTTGCCGACTATGTCGTCACCGAAGCCGGCTTCGGCGCCGATCTCGGTGCTGAAAAGTTCTTCGACATCAAGTGCCGCAAGGCTGGCCTCAAGCCGGCAGCGGCGGTCATCGTCGCCACCGTGCGCGCCATGAAGATGAATGGCGGCGTCAAGAAGGAAGACCTCGGCAAGGAAAACATCGAGGCGGTGAAGAAGGGCTGCGCCAATCTTGGCCGTCACATCGAGAACATCCGCCAGTTCGGCGTGCCGGCGGTGGTTGCCATCAACCACTTCTATTCCGACACCGACGCTGAAATCCAGACGATGAAGGACTACGTCGCCTCGATGGGCGAAGAAGCGATCCTTTGCAAGCATTGGGCCAAGGGATCGGCCGGCATCGAGGAACTCGCCAACAAGGTGGTGGCGCTGGCCGAATCCGGCGCCTCGCAGTTCGCGCCGCTCTATCCCGACGCGATGCCGCTGTTCGAGAAGATCAACACCATCGTCCAGCGTATCTATCGCGGCTCCGAAGCGATCGCCGACAAGTCGGTGCGCGATCAGTTGCACGCTTGGGAGCAGGCCGGCTACGGCCACCTGCCGGTGTGCATGGCCAAGACGCAGTATTCCTTCTCGACCGACCCGAACCTGCGCGGCGCGCCGACCGGCCACACCGTGCCGGTGCGCGAGGTCAGGCTGTCGGCCGGTGCCGGCTTCGTCGTCATCATCTGCGGCGAGGTCATGACGATGCCCGGCCTGCCGAAGGCGCCATCCTCGGAAAAGATCTTCTTGAACGAGATCGGCCAGATCGAAGGGTTGTTCTGAGAGCATAGGTCAACTGAAATGGCGAAGGGCGCCGCATCGCTGCGGCGCCCTTTTGCTTGCCGCGTTTTCCCTCACGCCACTGTCGAGGACCCGAACTTCTTGATCCCGGCGACCGACATGCTGACGAACTGGTCGAGGATGGTGAAGAAGATGTCGAGGCTGAAGCCGAACAGGAAGGCGAAGGTGAACAGGCTGAAGCCAATTCTCGAAACCTCGTCTCCAAGCCTGCTGCCCGGCGTCACGAACCAGGCAAGCACCATGCCGGCCAGCGCCCCCAGCGCGATCCTGTGGATCAACCGCGACAGCGGCGGATTGGGCAGCAGCGGATTGAGGATCATCCGCATGTGAAACATGATGGCTCCGAGCGCGCCGTAAAAGGCCGGGAGTATCCACAAGGCATATGGGCTGAGAACCTCACCCAGTGTCTTTATCTGCGCGGTCAGCGTGTAGATCGAGTTCGGCGCGATCGTGATCACGCCGTCGCACTGCAGGCTGCGCGTTGCCTCGTCGAAATCGGCATTCACGTCCGTCACTTTTTCCGAAGACGCACCTTCAGGAATGTTCGGGTTTTTCTTGTCGGTGTTTATCTGCGTGCAATAGGTATCCGGCTGAGGGGGGAGCTCCTTGACCTTGTCTGGAGGCGTGGATTTACTCACCCCCAGCGCCTGGTCACAGAACTGGTTTATGGCACCCTGCTTGGAGAACTGTGCCTGGCCCGCCGCTCCGCTTTCGGCCGTGGATGTCGAATAAAGCTTGCAGTACATCCATTGCATTCCCCAGATCGGGAATTGCGCGTCCTCAGTCATGAACCCTTGCGCCCTTCTCACCAGGGAGGAAAAGCGCTGGTCGAGAGCGTGAAGGCTATCTTCCGAATTGTAATAGGCGTCCTTTAGAAGCGTCAGGTCAGTGGTCGAAGCCTGCTCGGACGATGCCGAGCTCAGCTGTTTCTTCGTCGCCCAAACCTGCCGTATCGCCTGTCCGAACCGTGCGCTGAAATCATTGTTGTCGATTTCTATGAGTTCGGAGTTTATCGCGATTCCCTTGTTGTAAATGTACGTCAACCTCCCGGTCACAACCATGAAGAGCACGGAAAGAGCCACCAGAAAGTATGTCGCCAGCGCGGTCTTGCGCGACATGTCCCCGGGCGACCATCCCGATCGCAGGGCCGCCAGGGTGGCAAATGGCACGGTGCCGGAACAATCGTTGAACACTGTCTGAAGATTGACGACCTCAGGCTGGCTGGCCGTCGCATCCTGGAGTTTTTCGGCATTGCCGATAGCCGCAAACAGGGAACTGTCCTTGAAGACGCCATACCGGCCGTAGTTGGCGACCAGCTTGGCGTCCGCGATGAGTCCCGAAACGAGAGGGTCGACCGGTGTCATCGTCATCGTGAAATCCCCCCGCCTGACGACTACCCTAGATAACCCGGCACATAGCCGTATTGCGACGGGCACCCGCACGGATATCCAGGCGGGCCGGGCGGCTGCGCCCAGCACCAGAAGGATTGAGTGAAGCAGATCGTTCCCGGCGCGTGCGGAGGGACCTGGGCGAAAGCGGGCCACGGCAAGAGCGCCGCGGTACCGGCCAAGGCCAGAACGACTGCAGTTCTTGCAACTCGCGCTTTCACTTGTTTCTCCCGGGAAAGTCCACCGATCACACTCCCTGATCAAATATGACCGTTCCGCAGAGAGGGGCCCTCGTCTGTGAAAGACTTCACTCCGTTCTCCAGATCTCTCCAGATTCTGAAATCGAGCACGCTCCGAATTCTTGCGTTGGCCGCCCATCATCCCGAAGGCGGATGAGCCCAGCGGACAAGAGTACCAAAGAGGCCACGACCCCGCCGAAAATGTCCGTGACCAGGAAACGCCAAGGGGCGCCGCAGCCTGCGGCGCCCCTTTTTCATTCGCGGCAATTGCCTACGCAGCGTTTCGCGCCAGCGCGCGCTGGTTGGACGCATAGGGCGTGTCGCGCTCGGGCAACGCGCCGGTCTTCAGGCAATCGATCCATTCGGCGGTCTTGAGAACCGCCGCGAAGCGCGATTGCAGGATGATCGTCACCACGCGGTGGATCTCTTCGGCCGAGGCATAGCCGGCGCTGTTGGCATAGGGCAGCGAGCCGGTGGCGTCGGACAGGAACTCGACCGCAAAGCCCATATGCACGGCGTGGATGATGGTCGACAGATCGCAATTATGCGTCATGTAACCGATGACGGTGATCGTATCGATGGCATTGGCGCGCAGCCAGTCCTCGAGATCCGTGCCGGTGAAGGCGCTGGGCAAGGTCTTTTCGACATAGTGGTCGCGGCTTCGCGTGGCGATCTCGGGGTGCAGTTCGGCGCCATGGCTGCCCTTGGCGAAAACCGGCGACGTCTCGGGCGCCAGCTGCTTGATGACCACCACCTTGACGCCAGCCGCGGCGGCCGCGTCCATGGCCCGGGCCACGTTGACGACGCTGTCGCGGAACGGCGGATGCTTGATCGCGAGATTGCCGCCATCATAGTCGTTCTGGACGTCGACGACGATGAGAGCACGGCGCGGTGCGGTTTTGACTGGGTCAGACATGGTGTTTTCCTTTCCGGCTTGAATGCGATGGGTCGAAAATAGACGCGTCCTCGAGCGGTCGTAAGTGTCCCAATTGACATTGTTCGAAAGAATTGGGACAATTCAGCCCAACCCTCATTTGTGCGCCCATGGCCGATCCGATTGTTGCCGCCATCGCTTTCGATGGCATCAGCCCATTCCACCTCTCCGTCCCGTGCCTGGTATTCGGCGAGGATCGCACCGCGCTTGGCCTGCCGCGCTTCGACTTCCGCATCTGCGCACTCGAAGCGGGACCGGTCAGGACTGAAGCCGGGTTGACCGTCACGGCGCCGCATGGGCTGGGCAGCCTCGACGACGCGGACATTGTGATCGTCCCAAGCTGGCGGGATCTGGACGAGCCGCCGCCTGCATTTCTGACCGAGGCGCTGCGTCGGGCGCACCAGAATGGCGCGTTGCTTGTCGGGCTGTGCCTCGGCACTTTCGCCATTGCAGCGACCGGCCTGCTTTCCGGGCGGCGGGCAGCCACGCATTGGGCCTATACCGAACAATTGCAGGTGCTTTATCCCGACATCGTCGTCGACGCTGACGTGCTCTACATCGACGACGGCGATGTCATGACGTCCGCCGGTGTCGCCGCCGGGCTCGACTGCTGTCTCCACCTGGTGCGCGCCCGCTACGGAGTGGAGGCGGCGTTGCGCCTCGCCCGGCAGATCGTCCTGTCGCCACATCGACAGGGCGGACAGGCGCAGTTCATCGAGCGCCCCATCGCCAGGGCCGAAAACACCGACCGTTTCACACAGGCCCTCGACGCCGTGCGCAGAACGCTCGGTGAAGCGCACAGCCTGGACAGTGTGGCCGATGCCGCAGGCCTGACACGCCGGACGTTCACGCGCCGCTTTCAAAAAACGATCGGCACCAGTTTCGGCGATTGGCTGACCGACCAGCGTGTCGCGCTGGCGCAGCGCCTGCTGGAGGCCACGGACAAGTCCATGGACACGGTCGCCTTCGAAGCCGGCTTCGGCAGTGCCACCTCGCTGCGCCAGCATTTCGCGGCGCGGTTGAGAACGTCGCCGGCGCAGTACCGACGCGAATTCTCGAAGCGTATCGATGAGGACGAGCACACCGCTTCGCGCTGATCCGGCTGGATGGTCAGCCGCGCTTGACCGGCCGCGCCGGATTGCCGACGACAGTGGTGTTCGTGGCCACATCGCGTGTCACCACCGCGCCGGCGCCAACGATGGCGCCCTCGCCTATTCTGACGCCGCCGAGAATAATGGCGCTGCCGCCGATCCAGACATTGTCGCCGATCGCGACCGGTCTGGCGATCTCCAGACCCGCCTGCCGCCCGGCGGCCTCCTTGTGATGCTCGGCGCAGTAGATGTGCACATTGGGACCGAGCAGCGTTCCCTTGCCGATGCGGACCGTCGCCGTGTCGAGGATGGTGCAGCCGGCGTTGAGAAAGGTGGCCTCGCCCAGAAAGATGTTGAAGCCGTAGGCGCAGTGGAACGGCGCTTCGATCCGGGCGCCCTCACCTGCTGCGCCGAGCACCGATTTCAGCGCCGGTCCGATGTTGCCACGTTGGCGAGGCGGCAGTGAATTGTGCTCGAACACCGCGTCGCGCGCGCCGACGCGCAGCGCTTCCAGCTCCGCATCGAGGCACGTGTACCACCCGCCCGCCGCCATCTTTGTGCGTTCGCTTTCGGCCATGACTGCGCCTCCGTCTCTTCCTCGTCCTTGACTGTTTTACCAAAGTACAAGGCGCCCTGGTGCAAGAAGTGCCAGGGCCGACTCTGGTCAAACGCCGGACCTATGCTAGCTTGCCCTCGCGGATCTGTCCCGGGCCTGCTATCGAGGGATCAATCATGCTTTATCTGCTTGCACTTCTGATCGGCTTGATCGCCGGCCTGCGCGCCATGACCGCACCTGCCGCCGTCGCCTGGGGCGCGTATCTCGGCTGGCTGCCGCTCGCCGGCACCTGGGCGAACTTCATGGGCCACTGGATCGCAGTGGGCATCTTCACCATCCTGGCCATCGTCGAACTGATCACCGACCAGTTGCCCTCGACCCCGAGCAGAAAAGTGCCGCAGCAGTTCGGCGCCCGCGTCATCACGGGCGCCTTAACCGGCGCGGTGATCGGCGCGACGGGCGGCGCCACCATCGGCGGCCTGATCGCCGGCGCCATCGGTGCGGTGATCGGCACGTTGGGCGGCGCCGAACTGCGCGGCCGGCTGGCAGCGAGCTTCGGCAAGGACCTGCCCGCCGCCCTGATCGAGGACGCGGTGGCCATCGTCGGCGGCCTGCTGATCGTGGCTGCGGTGGGATGACGGCCCAAGCCTCAGACGCCAAGACATACGATGCCATCATCATCGGGGCCGGACAGGCCGGCCCATCGCTCGCCGGCCGGCTGAACGCGGCCGGTATGAGCGTGGCGCTGATCGAGCGCAAGCTGGTCGGTGGCACCTGCGTCAACACCGGCTGCATGCCGACCAAGACGATGGTGGCCAGCGCCTATGCCGCGCATCTGGCGCGGCGCGCCGCCGACTATGGCGTGACGCTCTCCGGCCCGGTCGGCGTCAATTTCAAGGCGATCAAGGCGCGCAAGGACAAGGTCTCGGACGATGCCCGCATTGGGCTCGAGACCTGGATCGCCGGCATGGACAAATGCACGCTCTATCGCGGCCATGCGCGTTTCGAATCCGCCAAGACCGTGCGTGTCGGCAACGACCTTCTGACCGCCGAGCGCATATTCCTCAATACCGGCGGCCGCGCCTCGGTGCCCGACCTGCCCGGCATCAATGACATTTCCTACCTGACCAATTCGTCGATGATGGATCTCGACGTGCTGCCGCGCCATCTCGTCGTCGTCGGCGGCAGCTACATCGCGCTCGAATTCGCGCAAATGTTCCGCCGCTTCGGCTCCGACGTCACCGTCATTGAAAAGAGCCCGCGCCTGACCGGCCGCGAGGACGAGGATGTCTCGGCGGCCATCCTGTCGATCCTCGAAAACGAAGGCATTGCCGTCCATGTCGGCGCCGACGACATCGGCTTTGCCAGACAGGGCGACGACATTGCCGTGACCTTCTCCGCCGGCAAGCCACCGGCGGTCGGCTCGCATGTGCTGCTGGCATTGGGCCGCACGCCCAACACTGACGATCTCGGCCTGGACAGAGCCGGCGTCGAGGTCGACAGCCGCGGCTTCGTCACCGTCGACGACCAGCTGCGCACCACGGCGCTCGGCATCTGGGCGATGGGCGACTGCAACGGCAAGGGCGCTTTCACCCACACCTCCTACAATGACTATGAGATCGTCGCCGCCAACCTGCTCGACAACGATCCGCGCAAGGTGAGTGATCGCATCGAAGCCTATGCGCTCTACATCGACCCGCCGCTCGGCCGCTGCGGCATGACCGAGGCGGCGGTGAAAAAGTCCGGCCGTCGCGCGCTGGTCGGCCAGCGGCCGATGACCCGCGTCGGCCGCGCTGTCGAAAAGGGCGAGACGCAAGGTTTCATGAAAATCCTGGTCGACGCCGACACCAGGGAAATCCTCGGCTGTTCGGTGCTTGGCCCGGGTGGCGACGAGGCGGTGCACTGCGTGCTCGACCTGATGTACGCCAAGGCGCCGGTAGACACGCTCGCGCGGGCAACCCACATCCACCCCAATGTCTCGGAGCTTCTGCCCACCATCGCCCAGGACTTGAAGCCACTCGCATAAGACCGCTCTCGAAGCTCCTGGTCGTTTTGGCGTCGCGCTTTCAGCCAGCCCTCCGCTTTCTGCAATGCTGCATTGCAACAATGACGATTGCGCGCGGCACACATATCCAGACAGTCTCGGCTTTGAACCGATTCATTCTGGACGCTCCATGCCCTTGCCGATCCTAGCGCTTGCCATTGCGTCCTTCTGCATCGGCACCACCGAATTCGTCATCATGGGGCTGTTGCCCGAGGTTGCCGCCGATCTCGGCGTTTCGATCCCCTCGGCCGGCCTGCTGGTCACCGGCTATGCGCTCGGCGTCGTCTTCGGCGCCCCGATTGTCGCGGTGGCCACCGCGCGCCTGCGGCGCAAGCCGGTGTTGATCGGTCTGACGACGATGTTTGTTGTCGGTAATCTGTTCTGCGCCATCGCACCCGGCTACTGGACGCTGATGGCGGCGCGCGTTTTCACCGCGCTTGGCCATGGCGCCTTCTTCGGCATCGGGTCGGTCGTCGCCGCCAGCCTGGTGCCGCGCAACAAGCGGGCCAGCGCCATGGCGCTGATGTTTGCCGGACTGACGCTGTCCAACATTCTGGGTGTGCCGGCCGGCACCGCGCTCGGCGAAGCCTTTGGCTGGCGCGCCACCTTCCTCGCGGTGGTCGGCATCGGCCTCATCTCGGTCGCGGCAATCGCCTGGCTGGTGCCATCTGATGTCACTGAACCAAGCAGCGGCGGCCTGCTCGGTGAAGTCAGGGTGCTGGGCAAGCTGCAGGTCTGGCTGGCCATGCTGATCTCGGCAACGGCATCGGCCAGCTTGTTCGCCGTCTTCACCTACATAAAGCCCTATCTCACCGACGTGTCCGGCCTGTCGACGTCCGCCGTAACCTGGGTGCTGCTGTTGTTCGGCGGCGGCATGACCATTGGCAACATCATCGGCGGCAGGCTGGCCGACTGGAAGCTGATGCCGACAGTGATCGGCACGCTGTTGATGCTGGCGCTGCTGTTGCTCGGCTTCGCCCACTTCGGCACCATTGCCGTGGTCGCCATCGCCATTGTCTTCCTGTGGGGCCTGCTCGTTTTCGTCGTCGTGCCGCCGCTGCAGATCCGCGTCGTCGAGGCCGCATCCGAGGCACCTAACCTCGCCGCGACGCTGAACCAGGGCGCCTTCAATGTCGGCAATGCCAGCGGCGCCTGGATCGGCGGCATCGCGCTATCCTGGGGTGTCTCCTATGCCAATCTGCCCTTCGTCGGCGCAGGGCTGGCTTTGCTGGCGGTTGCTGTTGCCGTGCTGTCGCAAGCGCTCGACCGGGCGGCACCCGCAGCAACCCTTCAGGCCCCGGCCGAGTAGCTTGCGCCCATTGCGCCGGGCGCTGGACCAATCGACAGCGTAGCGGCAAAGATGCATGTCTTCGGCTCATTTTCGGAGACATCCCATGCAGAAATCGATCGAGCGCATCACCGGCGACACCGAAGGCGTTTCCTACGAATTTCCGGTGTTCCGCTTTGCGGGGGCGGATAAGGCTGCCCCTTCAGCCTATCTGCAGGCGGCACTCCATGCCGGCGAACTGCCGGGCGTGGTCGCCATCGATGCGCTGATGCCGATGCTGGCCAAGGCCGAGGCTGAGGGACGCATCAAGGGTTCGATCACCATCGTGCCCTGGGCCAACCCGATCGGCCGCGCCCAGTATCATTTCGGCGAGCACCAGGGCCGTTTTCACCTCGGCACCCGAACCAACTTCAACCGTGGCTTTCCGCTGCTGGCGGCGCCCGACACCTCGCTCTTGCCGGACACCACGCATGGCACAACGGACCAGCAGCTGAAGACGCGGCTGCTGCAGCTTTCGCTCGGCCATGACATTGTGCTCGACCTGCATTGCGACGACGAGGGCCTGGCCTATCTCTATGTCCACACCAGCCTGTGGCCGGCGATGGCCGACTGTGCTGCAGCCATGGGCGTCGATGCGGTCATGCTGTGGCACGAAGACGCCGCCGGCACCTTCGAGGGCGCTTCGATCATGCCCTACCAGAACGTCCCCGCCGATGTGGCGCGCTTCGACCGGCGCGTCGCCACCACGGTCGAATATCGCGGCATGCTCGACGTCGATGGCGCCCTAGCCGGCACCGATGCCGAAGGGCTCTACCGCCTGTTGGTGGCGCGCGGCGTGATCATCGATCCGGCCCTGCCCGCGCCCGGTCCGTTCACCGGCGTCGCGGCGCCACTCGAAAACATCGACATGATGCCGGCGCCGCGCGCCGGCGCCATCCTCTACGACGTGAAGCCCGGCGACCGCGTCGCCAAGGGCGCGCGGCTGGCCACCATCGTCCATACGCCGGGTGAAGCCGGCGGCCGCACCGAGGTGTTCGCACCACAGGCCGGCATCATCCTGACCCGGCGGTCGCGCCGCATCATCCGCGCCGGCGAAGACCTGCTGAAATTGGTCGGCGACAAGAAGAGTGCCGATGCAAGGTCAGGCACGCTGGAAGACTGAGGAAAGCCCGCCGGGCTAACCCGAAATAGCTTGGCGCGCCTTGGCCTCCAGCCATTCGGCCATCTGCCTGTAAGGCACAGGACCGTGGCTGACGCGGGCAACGCCGAGTTCCGCCAGGCGCTGCCGTGGCGGCACATGCGCCAGCGCAATGATGTTGACCGGCAGATTGATCGACTTGCAGAGCGTCTCGATCAGGCCCTCGTCGCCGAGACCCGCCGCAAAGAAGCCGTGCGCTCCGGCCTTCTCATAGGCCTGCGCCCGCTCGATGGCCTGGTCGACCAAAGCCTTGTCATGTGTGTCCGGCTTCGCTTTGAGGAAAAGGTCAGTTCGCGCGTTGATGAACGCCGGCACGCCGGAAGCTTTGACGGCGGCAGCGGCGGCCTCGATGCGTTTCACCTGCACGGCGACGTCGTGCAGGCCGCTGCCGCCGACGATCTGATCCTCGAAATTGAAGCCGATGGCGCCCGCCTGCAAGGCGAGCGTCACGGTGCGGGCGACGATCTCAGGGGCGACGCCGTAGCCGCCCTCGAGATCCATGGTCACCGGCAGGTCGACCGCCCCAACGATGCGCTTGATGTTGTCCAGCGCCAGCTCCAGCGGGATTTTCTCACCGTCGGCGAATCCGAAGGCGGCCGCGACCGGCCAGCTTCCGGTCGCAATGGCCTTGGCTCCCGCCTTCTCGACGATCTTGGCACTGCCCGGATCCCATGCGTTGTAGAGAACGACTGGATTTCCCTTGACGTGAAGGGCGTGGAACGCCCGCGCGCGGTCGATTTGCTCGGTCATTGGTGTCTCTCGCGTCTTCCTGCTGTTGGATGTGCAGAGTAGGCGGGGCTGCCGGCCCTGGCGATGTGCCATGAGCTGTGGAAACGGCAGCCACCAAACAGACTTTTCAAACCTGTTGCGCAGCCGTTCAATCGCCGCTATGGATTTCGCCATGAACATGCGCTCGATCAAGACCATTTGGTGGTGGGCTCGCTGACAGCGGCCTGTTCGAACGCGTGCGCGTGAAAATAGAAGGTGGCCGCAACGGAATGTCCGGGCGGCCATTTGTTTTTTCAAGCCATTCCCGGGTCCGTTGCCCCAAAGACGCTGATGGAGACGGCAATGACGATGAAAATTCTGGAGAACGGGGCGGAAAGCTTCGTCACCGCGGGTGGCGTCACCATCACCCGCGAGCGCCACGATCGGCCCTATGAGGGCGCGATCGACGCCTATGTCGACGGGCTGAATTCGCGCCGCGGCGCGGTGTTTTCCTCGAATTATGAATATCCCGGCCGCTACACGCGCTGGGACACCGCCATCATCGACCCGCCGCTGGTGATCTCGGCCCGTGGCCGCGCCATGCGCATCGAAGCGCTGAACAGCCGCGGCGAAGTGCTGTTGCCGGTGATCGGCGCCGCACTTTCCGGCCTTGCCGAAGTGACGATCGCCGAGACATCGAAAAAACTGATCCGCCTCGAAATCGCCAAACCCGGCCGAGTCTTCACCGAGGAAGAACGCAGCCGCGTCCCCTCGGTGTTTACGGTGCTGCGCGCCATCACCGCATTGTTCAAGACCGAGGAAGACGCCAATCTCGGCCTTTACGGCGCCTTCGGCTACGACCTCGCCTTCCAGTTCGATCCGGTCGACTACAAGCTGGAGCGCAAGCAGAGCCGGCGCGATCTCGTGCTGTTCCTGCCCGACGAGATCCTGGTCGTCGACCACTATTCGACCAAGGCCTGGACCGACCGCTACGACTATTCCGGCGATGGTTTCTCGACCGAAAACCTGCCGCGCGACGAAATCGTCGAGCCGTTCCAGACCGCCGACCGCATCCCGCCGCGCGGCGACCATGAGCCCGGCGAATATGCCAATCTGGTGCGCAAGGCGATGGACAGTTTCAAGCGCGGCGACCTGTTCGAGGTGGTGCCCGGCCAGATGTTCTACGAGCGCTGCGAGACGCAGCCCTCGGAGATTTCGCGCAAGCTGAAGACCATCAACCCCTCGCCCTATTCGTTTTTCATCAATCTGGGCGAAGGCGAATACCTGATCGGCGCCTCACCCGAAATGTTCGTGCGCGTCAACGGCCGCCGCGTCGAGACCTGCCCCATTTCAGGCACCATCAAGCGCGGCGACGACGCCATTTCCGATAGTGAGCAGATCCTGAAGTTGCTCAATTCGAAGAAGGACGAGTCCGAGCTGACCATGTGCTCGGACGTCGACCGCAACGACAAATCCAGGGTCTGCGAGCCGGGCTCGGTGCGCGTCATCGGCCGCCGCCAGATCGAAATGTATTCGCGCCTGATCCACACCGTCGACCACATCGAGGGACGGCTGCGCGAAGGCATGGACGCCTTCGACGCCTTCCTGTCGCATGCCTGGGCGGTCACCGTCACCGGGGCGCCGAAACTCTGGGCCATGCGCTTCATCGAACAGAACGAGAAGAGCCCGCGCGCCTGGTATGGCGGGGCGATCGGCATGGTCAACTTCAACGGTGACATGAACACCGGCCTGACCTTGCGCACCATCCGCATCAAGGACGGCATCGCCGAGGTGCGCGCCGGCGCCACATTGCTCTTCGACAGCATTCCCGAGGAAGAAGAAGCCGAAACCGAATTGAAGGCATCCGCCATGCTCTCCGCCATCCGCGACGCCAAGTCAGGCAATGCCGCCGGCACCGAACGCACCACCGCGCGCGTTGGCGACGGCGTCAACATCCTGCTGGTCGACCACGAGGACTCCTTCGTCCACACGCTGGCCAACTATTTCCGCCAAACCGGCGCCAATGTCTCGACCGTGCGCACGCCGGTGCCGGAAGAAGTGTTTGACCGGCTGAAGCCCGACCTGGTCGTGCTGTCGCCCGGCCCGGGCACGCCTAAGGACTTCGATTGCGCCGCCACCATCAAGAAGGCGCGTGCCCGCGACCTGCCGATCTTCGGCGTCTGCCTTGGCCTGCAGGCACTGGCTGAGGCGTATGGCGGTGAGCTCCGGCAGTTGCACGTGCCGATGCACGGCAAGCCGTCGCGCATCCGCGTGTCGAAACCCGGCATCATCTTCTCCGGCCTGCCCAAGGAAGTGACCGTCGGCCGCTACCACTCGATCTTTGCCGATCCGGTGCGGCTGCCCGACGATTTCATCGTCACCGCCGAGACCGAAGACGGTATCATCATGGCCTTCGAGCACCGCAAGGAGCCGATCGCCGCTGTGCAGTTCCATCCGGAATCGATCATGACGCTCGGCCACAATGCCGGCATGCGCATCATCGAGAACATCGTTGCGCATCTGCCGCGCAAGGCCAAGGAAAAGGCAGCCTAGCGACGATGGCCGCAACCGAAGACATGACGGCGATCGCGGCCAAAGCCGCTGCCAAGCGCAAGGTCGCAAGCCTTGCCTTCTGGTCGATCGTCATCGCCTTCCTGGTGATGGGTTTGAAGTTCTTTGCCTGGCGGATCACCGGCTCGGTCGCCCTCTATTCTGACGCCCTGGAATCCATCGTCAACGTCATCACCGCGACCGCCGCTCTCTGGGCGATCCGCATCAGCCACAAACCAGCCGACAGCGACCATCCGTTCGGCCATCACAAGGCCGAGTATTTTTCCGCCGTTCTGGAGGGCGTGCTGATCGTCGTCGCCGCGATGCTGATCATCGCCAAGGTGTGGCAGTCGCTGCCGAACCCGACATCGCTCGAACAGCCTTGGGAAGGTTTGGCGATCAATGCCGGCGCGGCTCTAGTCAACGCGGTCTGGGCTTTCGTGCTGATCCGCAACGGCCGCGCCGAACGATCGCCGGCGCTGGTTGCCGACGGCCAGCACATCATGACCGACGTGCTGACCTCGGTTGGGGTCATTATTGGCCTTGTCGGGGCGGTACTGACCGGCTGGCATATTCTCGACCCGCTGCTTGCGCTCCTCGTGGCGCTGAACATTCTCTACCAGGGCTGGAAGCTCACCGGAGAATCGCTGAGCGGCCTTATGGACCGCGCCGTCGACACCCAGGAACACATGCATATCCGCGACATCATCTCGGCCAACTGCAAGGGTGCGCTGGAGGTTCACGACCTGAAGACGCGCATTGCCGGCCGCGCCACTTTCATCGAGTTCCATCTGGTCGTCGATGCCGACATGACGGTCGGCGCCAGCCACGTCATCTGCGACCGCATCGAGGACGCGCTGAAGGCCGAAATCCCCTCGGTGCGCGTCACTATTCATGTCGAACCCGACGACGAGGCCAAGCTGCCCAAGGGCACGACGGCAGTGCCGTTCGCCTGAAACAGTTTGGCATGGCGTTGGAGATCGGCCGAGGCCTCTCAACTTCGTCATTCTAGGGCGAAGCAGGAGCGAAGCTCCGTCGCGGAGACCCTAGAATCCATGCCGTAGCTTCAGCCGAAGGGTGCGTCGGCACAGAATTATGCACCCTAGCGCCGCTCTAAAGTCGCGGCATGGATCCTATGGTCTGCGCCGCGTCGCTTCGCTCCTTGCTCCGCCATTGGATGACGAAGCGCCGGGCTTATGGTGAACAAGCCGATTGCGGCATCGGCTCCAGCCGGTAGACCTTGTCGTCGGAGTTGGTCTTGCCGTCGGCCGCCTTCGAACAGAGGTCGACGATGGCCAGGCTGCTGTTGGGGTTGGCCAGCATCATGGAGCCGTTGGCGCCGCGCTTGAGGTAGATTTCCTTTTGGCCGATATCGCAGGAAAAGTTGCTCATCTTCGCGCTCGCCGCGCAGCGCCACTGGTCCGCCTCACCCTGGCAGGAGTAGGTCTGCGTAACCTTGCCTGCCTTCTGCCGCGTGGTGACCGAAACGGCGATATCGGCGCCGTCGGGCCAGTTGGCGGCATCGCCGCCGGCGGCGAAGGACGCAAGTTCGACCGGGCCACGGAAAACCCGGATGGATTGCGTCACCTGGTCGGGATGCGAGCCTAGATGCGCGGCATCGTAGTCACGTCCGTAGCAAAAAGCCTGGTCCGACTTCAGCCGCTCGCGCAAAGGCGGACCGAGCGCCGGATCGATCGGATCGATGCGCGCGAACTCGGCCTGGCAGGTTGCCGCCGGCATCGGGTCGAGGCGGAAATTGTCGTCCTCCGAGCCAAGCGCCTGCCGGTCATATTCAGCCTCGCCGAGTTCGTCTTCCGACCCCGCGTCGAGATAAAGATCCTGAGAAACATCGGTGACGATCAGACGGCCTTTGTCGTCGAGCTTCAGTGACGCCATGGTGCGGTCGCAATCCATGCCGCAACGGATCGGACCGGTCTTGCCGTCCTCGGACTCGTGATTGCACCAGCCGCTGGCCCATTCCGGCGCCTTGGCGCCGCGCACGGTGGTGGCGATAAAGCCATTGTAGGACGAGTCGGAATTCGTGGCCGGCTCCTCGTTCGGACGGCTCACCGGGTCACGTCCATAGAGGAAGAATATTCGCGCCACCTTCTGCTTCGGATGCGCCTTGAGATGTGCAGCATCGTAGACCCGGCCGAAGCAGGCATCCTTGCCGTCCGGGCTCAGCTCGGTGAGCTTGAGGGCCTCGTCGGCAAGGGCCGAGCCGGCAAGCGCGCCGAACAGCGCGACGCCAAATCCGGCGCCGGCAGCAGTCTTCCATCTCCCGAACGCCATGTGACCCTCTCCCTCGCATCGACAGGACGTAACGTCGTTTTATGCTAGTATCATGGCCACAGCCACGCAATTTGCAGTGAGCGTCAAGCCGAGGAGGATGCGATGCGTCGACGCGATATGTTCCGCGCGGTTCTTGCCGGAACTGGAACGCTTTTTGGCTTGCGGGTGGCGCAGGCAGCAAGCACTGACACCGCCGGGGAAAGGCAAAAAGTCGCCTATCACCTCAGCGATGTCGACAAGGTCAATTTCGTGCTCGGCAACATCAAGAACCACTACGACGGCACCGGCGGCAATGTCGACATCGCGCTGGTCGTGCATGGTCCAGCCCTTGCCGCCTTCAAGTCGAAGGGCATATCGGCCGCGATTTCCGGGCGTTTCGCCGGCCTTGTCCAGGAAGGGCTTGAGCCGCATGCCTGCGGCAACACAATGAAAGGCATGGAGATCACCCTTGCCGACCTGCTCGACGGCTTCCACGCCGCCGACAAGGGCGGCGTCGTCAAACTCGCCGAACTGCAGGGCCAAGGCTATGTCTATCTCAGGCCCTGAGGCTTGAACATAAGGGGGGCAAGGGCCTACGAAGGGACGGGGAAAATCCCGGAGGAACAGCAGTGCCAGCCACCCCGATCGCTCTCAGCATACCCGATCTCGCCGGCAAGGCGGTGCTGGTCACCGGTGCCTCGACCGGCATTGGGGCAGCACTTGCGCTGGCCTACGCCGCGCAGAAAAGCCGCGTCGCGCTGCACTACAATTCGAGCCGCGAAGCCGCCGAGAAACTGGCCGGGACCATTCGCGATGCCGGTGGCGAGGTGTTCTTGACCCAGGGCGATTTCTCGGTGCCTGCCGATGTCGAGCGCGTCGTCGAGGAGAGCGCTGAGAAATTCGGCCGGCTCGATGGGCTGGTCAACAATGCCGGCGGCATGCTTGGCCGGGTGCCCTATGCCGAGCAGACTGAGGCGCACTACGACGCGGTCATGGACCTCAACGCCCGTTCGGTGCTGACCGCCTCGCGCAAGGCAATCCCGTGGCTGAAGAAGCAGGGCGGCTTCATCGTCAACACCTCGTCGATTGCCGCGCGCAACGGCGCCGGCGGCGGCGCCGGCCTGTATGGCTCGGCCAAGGCCTTCGTCTCCAACGTGACGCGCGGCATGGCCAAGGAGCTGATCGGCTTCGGTATCCGCGTCAACGCGGTGGCGCCGGGCACCATCGCGACACCGTTTCACGAGCGCTATTCCACCGGCGAGCAGATGAAGGGCATGGTCGCCACCATCCCGCAGGGGCGCGCCGGCACTGCGCAAGATTGCGTCGGCGCCTATCTGTTCCTCTCCTCCGATCTGCTCAGCGGCTACATCACCGGCCAAATAATCGAGGTGAATGGCGGCCAGTTGATGCCTTGAGCTGCGCACTGCATACTTGTGTCGCGTAACGCGGAGGACACGATGTACGGACTGATCGGCAAGATGCGCGCGGCGCGCGGCCAGCGCGATGCTGTCATGGCCCTGCTGCGCGAAAGCACCGGCGCCCTGCCGGGCTGCCTGAGCTACATCATCGCCACCGACCCGGCCGACGCCGACGCGATCTGGGTCACCGAAGTGTGGACCGACCAGGCAAGCCACAAGTCCTCGCTGCAGCTCCCCGAGGTCCAGGCGACGATCGCCAAGGCGCGCCCCTTCATCGCCGGCTTCGAGTTCCAGGTCGAGACCCATCCGGTCGGCGGCTTCGGCCTCACAGACGCCCAGACCGGCTGACGCCCGGAGGCTTTACTTCAAGGCTATCCTTCCGCCAAAAGCGGTTCGCATTCCTCTGCGATCGGTCTAAGACACGCGGATATGGACTCCTCGCCGCATCAACCAACTCTCGAACGCTTTGCGCGCATGCGCTCCTCGTTTCAGTGGCTGGTCCTGCTCATTGTCTCGCTGCTCTTCGCCGGCGCGCTCGAATTCGCCGCCCTGCCCGCGGCGCTGCTGATCGGCCCGATGCTGGCGGCGATCCTCGCCGGCACCAACGGCGCCACGGTGCGGGTGCCTCGCGTTCTGTTCGGCTCGGCGCAAGCCATCGTCGGCTGCCTTGTCGCCGCCTCGATCTCCGCCGACATCTTCCCGGTCTTCTACAAGGAATGGCCGCTGTTCCTCGGCGCGGTGGTGGCGACCGTCTCCGCCTCAAGCCTGCTCGGCTGGCTGATCAGCCGCTGGCGCATCTTGCCCGGCACCACGGCGGTCTGGGGCTCGTCGCCGGGTGCGGCCACCGCCATGGTGCTGATGGCCGGCGCCTTCGGCGCCGACCAGCGCCTCGTCGCCTTCATGCAGTATCTGCGCGTCATCTTCGTCTCGATGACGGCAGCCCTCGTCGCAAAAATGTGGGTCGACACCTCAGCCATCGAGGTCCCTGATATCGTCTGGTTTCCGCCGATCGAACTGGCCGCCTTTGCTGCAACACTTGGTGTCGCGCTCATCGGCGGCCTGCTTGGCAAGCTGCTCAGGCTGCCCTCGCCGTTCTTCCTCGGCACGTTCATTTTCGGCGCCATCGTCCATCTCGGTTTTGGCGTAGCCATGCAGTTGCCGCCATGGCTGCTGGCGGTCAGCTACGCATCAGTCGGCTGGTCGATCGGGCTCAACTTCACTCGACCTATCCTCCGCCATGCGACACGGGCGCTGCCGCAGATCGTCGGCTCGATCATCATCCTCATCGCCTTCTGCGGCGGTCTCGGCTTCATGATCAGCCACCTGCTCGGCATCGATCCGCTGACCGCTTATCTGGCGACCAGCCCCGGCGGCATGGACAGCGTCGCCATCATTGCCGCAGCCGCACAACACGTCGACATTTCCTTCGTGATGGCGCTGCAGTCGGCACGCTTCCTCGTCGTACTGCTGGTCGGGCCGAGCGTGGCGCGCCTGGTGGCGAGGGCGGTCAAGGAATAGTCCGCAGCGGGCAGGCGTTCCGCGGCATTATGGCTCGGCGGATCGTCAGGCGACCACGAGGCTCGCAGTGGGATCGGGCGCGGTCATTCGTCTGTGCCCCAAGGTGTGTTGAGATTCAGGTCAGGCCGAGTCGGAGTCGAAGACGGGCGCGAAGCGACCAAACTAGATGGTTTTCGAGAACCGGAGCGGAGCGTACTTGAAGTACGTGAGCACCAGAAGCGCAGGAAACCATCGTTTGCAGGCCGGCATCATATCAACGCACCTTAGTCCAGCCGGTGCATCAAGTCGTCGTCCAGCCAGCGGGCGAAGAAATAGACCAGCTGCTTGTGCCACCACGGCCAGTCATGGGCGACATCGCCGCCCCAATAGTCGACCCAGGCGGGGATCGACTTGTCGCGCAGGATTTGTTCCAGCTCATGCGTTTCGACCAGCATCCGCTCCTCCCACGCGCCCTGCCCGCAGCAGAAGATCAGCCTGAGCGCCTTCAGCCGGGCAAGCAGTTTCTGGTCGACGATGCCGGGCAGATAGTCGAGCGGCGAGTTGTAGAAAATGTCGCCGTCCAGCGCCTTGCCGAAGAAGTCGCGGGCGGAATAAACGCCCGACAGCGCGATAACGCCGCTGGCAAGTTCCGGAAAGCGGAAGACGAAATTCGACGAATGGTAGCCGCCCATCGAGCAGCCTGAGAACAGCGGCTTAAGCTCGCGTCCACCATTGGCGCCTGCGGCCGTGGACAAAAGTTCCGGCAGCGCCTCTTCGCGCACGTAACGGAAATAGGCCTCATGGCGGGCGATGCGGTGGGCGGTGTCCACATGCTTGTTGAAGAAGGATTCCGAATCGATGCCGTCGAGCGTGAACAGCTGGATGCGACCGGTGTCGATGAACTCGGCAAGGGCTGCCACCGCGCCGGAATCCTCGAACTGATAGAAGCGCCCCTGCGAGGTCGGGAACACCACCACCGGCCGGCCGGCATGGCCGTAGCGCTTGTATTCCATGTCGCGGCCGAGGTTGCGGCTGGACCCCTTGTGATAGGAGATGTCCATCACCTCACGCCTCTTCCGCATGGATATAGTCGACCGCCTGGCGCAGCGCCTTCGGATCCTTCGAGCGCATCTGATAGGCGTAATTTCCCATGGCGCGGCTGAAAACCTCTTCGATTGGCTGATGGTGGACGATCTTGTCGCCGTGCGCGGCTAGCACGTCCGCATGGCTGTGCAAATAGTGGAGGTGACGCTTGCGGCTAGCATAAGCGGTGAAATATTTGCCCGTATACGGCCCGCCTGTCGCGTCCTTCACCACCATGTCGGCCCATGCGGCGTAGACATCGATGTCGAACGTATAGTTGATGGCGTCGGTCATCCAGGCGCCGGGCGGCCGCATGTTGACCTCCAGCGCGATGGCCCGATTGTCTTTGGTCTCGAACAGTTCGATGTGGAAGAAGCGCTCGCGCACGTCGAATGCCTTCAGGATCTTCCTGCCGGCCTCTTCCACCACCGGGTTGATTTCGGGAAAGCAGGTGTAGCTCATGTGACGGTCCCGGTTGACCACCTCCATGACGCTCTGGTCGTAGCGGTGGCTGGCGGCCAGCACCACCTCGCCGTCGCGGTTGACCAGCCCGTCAAAGGTCACCACCAGCCCCTCGATGAACTGCTCCATAACGAAGCTGACATCCTCGGGCTTTTCCTTGAAAAACTGGTCGAGCTCTTTGGCGTTGGAGATCTTGTAGGTGTTCGAGGCGCCGGAGCCGGAATCCGGCTTCACCACCACCGGATAGCCGACGCGGCGGATGAAGGTCATGGCCCCGGTTCGGTCGGAGCATTTGCGCTGCGGAATGGTTTCGACGCCGCTCTTGCGGAAGAAGGCGCGCATGCGGCTCTTGCGCTTCAAATTCTTCACGAAATCGAGCTTGGTGCCATAGATGTTGAAGTCGGTGCGGATGTTGGCTTCTAGCTCCAGCCAGTGCTCGTTCAGCGATTCAAAGCGGTCGATGCGGCCCCATTTGTGGATGAAATGACCCATCGCCCGGAACACCGGGTCATAGTCCTCCATGTCGGCGATGCGATAATATTCCGAAAGCGCTGCCTTGAGTTTGCCGTCCAGAGCGTCGAAGGGCGCATCGCCGATGCCAAGCACGGTGGCGCCGGCTTTTTTCAGCCGGTCGCAGAAGTCGGCGCCGTTGCCGGGAAAATGCGGCGAGAAGAACACGAAATTCATAGGCAACGACCCCTCCGGCAGTGAGGCAATACGGCCCCGTCGACTGCCAAGTTTGGCGCATTTGCCGCGTATGGGGAAGAGCGCTCCGGGACAAGCGGCGGTGCAGCCACTTGCCTGTCCATAGCCGCTCCTGTATGAGAACCGCCATGAACACGCGCCACACCTCCGTCGCTTCCCGTCAGACCGGCATTGCCGGCCAGACCGTGCGCGCGCTTGCTTCGACCCTGCTTCTTCTCGGCCTTATCGGCGATCGCCGGGTTCGCTGAAGGAGCGCCCGGCGGTCGAACCGCCGCTCACGCGCACGCTCCTTGGCCAGTCTCAAAATTGGCAAGTCACATCAAGCGAACGAAAAATCTGGTAAGGCGCAGCTCGCCTCAATCCGTCTGAAGACCGATCCGCGAGCCGCCGGGAGAAACGACGATGAACGCACGAGAAGACATCCGTCCAAATGCCGGGGATGCAACAAAGGGCATGCCTGAGGCAGCCCGGGGCATGCCGGACGCCGCTCGCAAGTATCAGCCCTATCCGACCGTCGGCCTGACCGACCGCACCTGGCCTTCGAAGGTCATCGACAAGGCACCGATCTGGTGCTCGGTCGACCTGCGTGACGGCAACCAGGCGCTGATCGACCCGATGGGCCATGAGCGCAAGGCGCGCATGTTCGGCCTGCTGCTCGACATGGGCTTCAAGGAGATCGAGATCGGTTTCCCCTCGGCCTCGCAGACCGATTTCGATTTCGCCCGCTGGTGCATCGAAGAAGGCAATGTGCCCGCCGACGTCTCGTTGCAGGTGCTGGTGCAGTGCCGGCCCGAGCTGATCACCCGCACCTTCGAGGCGCTCAAGGGCGCCACCAACCCGATCGTCCATTTCTACAATTCGACCAGCGAATTGCAGCGCCGCGTCGTCTTCGACAAGGACGTCGCCGGCATCAAGCGCATCGCCACCGACGCCGCCAAGATGATCACCGACATGGCGGCCAAGGCCGGCGGCGGCTTTCGCTTCGAATATTCGCCGGAGAGCTTTACCGGCACCGAGCTCGAAGTCGCACTCGAAATCTGCAACGCCGTCACTGAGATCGTGAAGCCGACGGTGGACAACAAGCTGATCATCAATCTGCCGTCGACGGTCGAGATGTCGACGCCCAACATCTATGCCGACCGCATCGAATGGATGTGCCGCAACCTCGACAACCGCGACAAGCTGTTGATTTCATTGCATCCGCACAATGATCGCGGCACCGGCATCGCCACCACCGAACTCGGCCTGATGGCAGGCGCGGACCGCGTCGAAGGCACGCTGTTCGGCAATGGCGAGCGCACCGGCAATGTCGACATCGTCACGCTGGCGCTCAACATGTACACGCAAGGCGTCGACCCGGAACTTGATTGCTCCGACATCAACCGGATGAAGGACGTCTACGAATATTCGAACCAGTTGAAGATTCCCGAGCGCCATCCTTATGTCGGCGAGCTCGTCTACACCGCCTTTTCCGGCTCGCACCAGGATGCCATCAACAAGGGCATGAAGGCGCTGCGCAAGGCCAACACGCCGCACTGGGAAGTGCCCTATCTGCCGATCGACCCGGCCGATGTCGGTCGCAACTACGAGGCGATCATTCGCATTAACTCGCAGTCCGGCAAGGGCGGCATCGCCTATGTGTTGCAGGCCGACTATGGCCTCAACCTGCCGCGCAACCTGCAGATCGAATTCAGCCAGCATATCCAGGCGATCACCGACGCCGAGGGCAAGGAGGTGCCGGCAAAACGCATCTACGAGCACTTTCTCGAAACCTATGTCGACCAGCCCGGCGCGCGGCTGAAATTCCTCGACCACCACACCTATCCGGACACCGTGACCAAGGGCCGGCGCGTCGTCGAGGCGGTGATCCTCGACAAGGGCAAGGAGGTGACCATCACCGGCACCGGCACCGGCCCGATCGACGGCTTCGTTGATGCGCTGTCGCGCCATGTCGGCGTCGACATGTCGGTGCTCGACTATTCCGAGCATTCCATGCAGCGTGGCTCGAATGCGTCCGCCATCTCCTATGTCGAGATGGAATATCCCGGCGGCAAGCTGTTCGGCGCCGGCATCAACACCAACATCGTGGCCGCCTCGCTGGAAGCCGTGGTTTCGGCCGCCAACCGCATCCTCGGCCGTAAGGCCGGCTGATCTTTCGCGGCCGACATTTTTCCAATCTGCGCATGACCCCGACACCCGATCCGGTTTCCGGGTCATGCGTTAACCCATTGGGGAATATCCGGTGGGGTACGCGATCGCATAATACGTGCCCGCTTGTGCGGCGGTGCAGGCCCTATATGATTGTGCCTTAACCTGTGCCGACTTCGAGAGGATCGACACTTGCAGCATGCCACGCCTGCCGCCCCCGCAGTGCGCGAGACGTTGGAGCGACTGCTTGCCAGCGAAACGTTCGGGAGATCCGAACGCGCGCGGAAATTGTTGCGTTATCTGGTCGAGCGCGAGCAGGCCGGCGAAGCCGACAGGCTCAAGGGCTTTTCCATCGCCATGGACGTTTTCGGCAAGGACGGCGATTTCGATTCGTCGACCGATGCTGTGGTCAGGGTGCAGGCGGGCAGGCTGCGCGAGCTTCTGCAGCACTACTTCGCCAACGAAGGCGTAGCCGAGCCGGTTCGCATCGCTATTCCGCGCGGCGGCTATGTTCCATCCTATGAGCTCAACGCCATTCGCTTGCCAGCCGGGCAAGAGCCGGTGGAACAGGCGGCGGTAGCAGCGACCCTGTCCGGATTGCCTGAAGAGCCCGGTAGCGGCGCGCATCCTGCTTCATTGATCTCGTCGGCAGCTGTCAAGCCGGCACCTTCGTTGGCGCGCCATCTCCAGTTCTTCTGGGTCGCGATGGCGCTGGTTATCGCCATGCTGGGTGTGCTGATCCTTCGCCAGGGCAGCGGTGACCTGCTCACCAACAGTGACGCAGGCTCGGCGGTCGAGACCGCCGTGGCCACCGGCAGCATCGCATCGCCTCCGGTGGAGACCTTGCCCCTGGTCTATATCGCCGTGAAGGACAATGGCGCCGAAGCTGCCCGCGTTGCTGCATCGCTGCGCGCCGGCCTCGCCGGTTTTGACACCATCGACTTCATTGGGCGCGACGCCGACGGCACGCCCGACCCGGTCACCGACGCCACCAGCTTCGTGTTCGAGATTTCACCGGGACCAGCGGCGGGCGATGTCACGCTCGAACTTCAGAGCGTTGCCACCGGCCGCGTGTTGCTGTCACGCAGTTTGACACCCGCCAACAGCGCCCCCACTGCTGTCGAGGACAGCATCGCCAACATCTTGAGTTCGACCATTCCCGCCTCGGGCACCATCTACGCTTATATCGAGCAGAGCGGCATTGAGACCGGTCTCACCGAATGCCTGGTGCGCAACGACAAATACTATCTCGACCAGAGCGCCAAAACCCACGAGGCCGCCTATCGCTGTCTCGAAAACCTGGCCAACCGGGATGCGAAGTCGTCGCTGGTCTATTCTGAACTCGCCTCCCTGCATCTCGAGGCTGTCACTGATCACTACGCCTATCCGCCCGGCGCGACAGTGGAACAGGCGATGTCGTTCGCGCACCGCGCCGTGCAGATGGGACCGATGAGCCCCTATGCGCACCGCGCCTATGGCTACCTCTATTCGCGCCTCGGCAACTCGGAAGAGTCGATCCGCTGGATGCACAAGGCCTACAACCTCAACCCTTACGACCTCGGCATGGCCGCGGCCTACGGCTACGGACTGATTTTCGCTGGCAAATACGCCGAGGGAACGCCGATCCTCGCCCATGCCGTCGACATCTCCAGCGGCCACCCGACATGGTGGGATTTTGGGCTGTTTGTCGGCGAGTTCATGGTCGGCGATATGAACAAGGCCGCGCTGGCCAGCGAGGCTTTGCGGACGACGGCGACGAAATCGCATTATCTGGCGGCGCGCCTGATCGGCGCCAAAGCCGCCGGCCGCGATCAACTGGCGGGCAAACTGGTGGATGAGCTGGTCGCCAAATTTCCGAAATTCGCCGCCAATCCACGCGCGACTTTCGTCGACAGAAAATATCCCGCCGACCTGACCGACCGGCTGGTCGAGGCGCTGCGCGCCGCCGGGCTTGGCAATGCCAGCTAAGCTTTTCTAAGATCGCGAAAATTTTACTGGCCATCGATCTGGACTAGGAGCAATCCAGCCACAATCTGAAGTTCTGTGCCTGCCTGGTCCCCGCGACAATCCATAAATTTTCATGACCTCATCCCTTTACGCTGCCGAACGGGGCACCGGGCCGAAGACGATCGTCTTCCTGCATGGCTTCGGCGGGTGCCATGATGTCTGGCGTGAGGTGACTTCGGCACTGCCGCCCGGTATTCGGACGCTGGCCTATGATCTTCCAGGCCACGGACTGTCCCTCGATTATCCCGGCAGCGGTCCTGCCAAGACGGCTGCCCGGGCGGTTCTGGCAGATCTCACCGCACGCAAAACAAAAAGGGTGCATCTCGTCGGTCATTCGATGGGCGGGGCGGTGGCGACGCTGATGGCATTGATCGAGCCCGAAAAGATAGCTTCGCTGACGCTCCTTGCGCCGGGCGGCTTTGGCGCGGAGATCAACGGATCGCTGTTGCGCCGTTACGCCGCGGCTTCCGACAGGCGTGAAATTCGCGCATGCCTTGCCGCCATGTCCGGACCGCAAAGCCTGCCGCCAAAGCATCTGGTGGATGTCTTCGATGGGATGCGCCAGCGCCCGGATCAGTTGCAGAAACTTGTCGAGATCGCGGCCGCCATGACCAGGGATGATCGGCAGGGCGTCATCCCGCGCGAACAGCTCGACACGCTTGACATGCCGGTCATGCTGGTCTGGGGAACGGATGACCCGGTGCTGCCTTTCACCCAGGCTGATGACGTGCCGGTACATTTTCACCTGCACCATGTGCTGGAAGCCGGCCACATGCTGGTCGAGGAAGCGCCAGGGCTGATCGCCGAGGCTGTGCGCCGCAACATGAACCGCCGCAGCAGGCGCCCTCGTCCAAGGCTTGATGCAGCTGCGGGTTGACTCCCGCTGCCAACTCGCCAGTGCATTTTGCCGGCGGCTGTGTTAACTCGCTGTTAACCATACCCGCGAGGCCATGCCGATGAAGGACGCAGGCGAGAACGTGACACCCATCGACCAGTCGCGAAAGCTGTCCGACGCCATTCGCGACGTGAAGAACGCCTTCGCCGACCGCGACGATGTCGTGGTCGATATGCGCGAGGCGCATCGTATGCGCCTCGAACTGTTGGCAGCAGAACTCGCCCCTGTCTTCGCCGATGTGCCGGTCGATATGGATAATTTCGACTTCGCCGTCTCGTCCGGTCTGCAACCGCGCCTTTGGATAGACGCCGTCAGCCATGTCGCCATGGGGCGTGATCGCCGCACCTATCGCTTCCTCAGGGATACCCGCATCGGCCGTGTCGTGCTCGCCGAGTCCACCGACATGAAACCGGTCGCCGATCAGGTGACACGCTATGTCGCCGAGCGCGTGGTCGAGCACCAGAGAATGATGGAAGGCGGCGTCGAGCACGCCGGCATGAGGCGCAACGCTGTGGCGGAAGCCGAGCCGCCGCTGCAATCCGCCATGCGGGGCAACGGCTGGTCGACCTTCTTTTCCGGCCTCGGCGTCATCACCGCCGGCGCACTTGTCGGGTTGGCCGTCTCGGCCGCGCTGTTTTGGGATCGCCTCATGGCGATGAAAATCAGCTTTTAACCAGCGACGCCTCGGCATCCACGCCGAGTTCCAACGTCTGCAAATCGGATGGCGGCATTGCCGGCCCGGTCAGGCCGCGTCGCGTCAGCTTGATCCGCCAGTTGCCCTTTTCACCATCGATATCGATCAGATTGAATTGTGCTGCCGGGTTCTTGCCGCCTGGTGCTTGCCCCGCGGCAGCGACGCCAACCGCCGGAATCTTGACGCCGCGCCCGCCGATGAAGAACAGCGACGGCAGATGCGAATGGCCGTGCAGCACGAGTTCGGCCCCGTGCCGGTGAACGGTCTTGTGGAAGCGGGCAATGCCGAACAGCCGCTTGTGTTGCGAAACCGCGCCGCGCACCGGCGGATGGTGGATCATGATCACCCGGAAAAGACCTTGCCTGGCCGTTGCGTCGAGCAGCTTGCCGAGCCTTTCCGCCTGGCCTTCCATGAAGAAGCCATTGGCCATGAACGGCGCGGTGGCGCGCGCCGTAGAAACGCCGATCAGCGCGACATTGCCGCGCACGCGCAGATAGGGAAAGGCGTTGCGGTCGACCGGCGCGTTGACACCGTCGCCGCTCATCCATGCCGCCCAGGAGCGGCAGGTCTTGTCGAAGGCGCCCGGCACATAAGCGTCATGGTTTCCCGGAACGACTGACACATCGTGCGGAGAGCCCAGCGTTTCCAGCCAGTGCCTGGCCATCTCGATCTCGCCATCGAGCGCCAGGTTGACCAGATCGCCGGTGATCGCGAGATGGTCCGGTGCGTTCGCCTTCAGGTCGGCGATGATGGTGTCGATGACGGCGTCGTGCATGTGGCGGCGGCGGTTGCGCTGCCAGTTGACGTAGCCGACCACGCGCTTGGAGGCGAGATCGCGATAGGTTACATCGGGAAGCGGCCCCAGATGGACATCGGAAATATGCGCGAGCCTGAACATTCCTCCTTCATAAGCGACGCGCCCCCCGCTTTCCACTCCCGGTTTCCTTTCCATCCACGGTTCGGCTGGTGATGGCGACCGATACGGAGGCTGCCTTCCGCCAGACCGGCTGGCCGGGCCTCAGGGCAAGACTGTTCCATCTCTATTTCGTGCTGCGGCGACCGATGACGCTCGGCGTGCGCGGCCTGATCCACGACCGCGCCTCCAACTCGGTCTTTCTCATCCGCCACACTTATGTTCCGGGCTGGCAGCTTCCAGGCGGCGGCGTCGAGGTCGGCGAGACGCTGGTCGAGGCACTGACACGCGAACTTGCCGAGGAAGGCAACATCGCCTTGACCGCCCCGCCGCTGCTGAAATCGATGCATTTCAACCGCCGGTCCAGCCGCCGCGACCATGTCGGCTTCTACCTGATCGAAAACTTCAGCCAGACAGCAGCAAAATTGCCGGACCACGAGATCGCCGAGGCCGGCTTCTTCCCGCTCGACCGCTTGCCGCAGGACACGACGCCGGCAACGTTGCGGCGGATCGCCGAGGTTTTTGGGGGCCAGCCTGTATCGGCATATTGGTAGGCTTGCTTTCTCCTTTGCAGAAACTCTATGCTCTACTTCGGGCAATTTTTGAGTTAGGGGGGAGACAGTGAGCAACAGTGATGAGCCTTCCGTAAGCGTCTGGCCTTATGTTGGCTATTATACTTTGACGACGGTGGCGCTGATGGTTGCGCTTGGCATCCTGGTGGTCGTCATCCCGACACTTTCAAAGGAATTTGGTAAAGCCGCGGGATTCGCCATAAGCTTCGGATCGGCCAACGTTGCGCTATATAAGTTCATTAGAAGAAACGGCCGATTGTTTAGTCGCAGGGAGTATTGGACGATAGTTCTGCTCTCGACCCTGGCAGCCTTTTTGATCTCGGCGCCGCTGGGTTGGTTGGCTATCGCGGCGGACGCGCATGACCTGAGCAGCGTTCCGCTGGCCGTGTGGGTTGGAGGCGTTCTGTTCGCTTTCCTGCTGACGTTTGGTTTGAATGCCGCCTGGTATTCGAGCCGATTTGGAAAAACTCTGTTGAAAGCTGAACTTGCCAGAAGGACCCGGATCGACACCGAGACCTTCCGCTAGCGCAATCCCAGGAAAAGTGCATAGCGGCTCTCCGTCCGGAATTGCGTCGAACAAACGGATAGAGCGGTTCTGCGCTTCCGCGAAATGGTGAACTCTAGATCACTGATTTCACGCGGCCTTTCTGAACCGCGCCCGATCATGCGGCGCGGCATAGTCCAGCTCCGGACCGACCGGCACGATGCGTGTCGGGTTGATCGTTTCGTGGCTGCCGTAGTAGTGCGCCTTGATGTGATGCAGGTTCACCGTGCCGGCGACGCAGGGCACCTGGTAGAGATCGCGCAGATAGTTCGACAGGTTCGGATAGTCGGCGATGCGGCGCAAATTGCATTTGAAATGCCCGACATAGACCGGGTCGAAACGCACCAGCGTGGTGAACAGGCGCCAGTCGGCCTCGGTGATGCGGTCGCCGGTGAGATAGCGCTGCTCCGACAGCCTGTCCTCGAGCGTGTCGAGCGCTGAGAACAATTCGCCAAAGGCTTCTTCATAAGCCGCTTGCGTGGTGGCAAAGCCGGCGCGATAGACGCCGTTGTTGATGGCGGGATAGACCAGCGCATTGATCGTGTCGATCTCGCCACGCAGCGCTGGCGGATAGAAATCGACGCTGGCATCGCCCCAAGCGTCAAAGGCTGAATTCAGCATCCGGATGATCTCGGACGATTCGTTGGAGACGATGGTCTGCAGCTTCTTGTCCCACAGCACCGGCACCGTCACCCGGCCCGAATAGGCGGGATCGGCCTTGGTGTAGATCTGATGCAGGAAGTCGAGGCCATAGAGCGTGTCGCCGGTGGCGCCGTCCTCGGCCAGGAACGTCCAGCCATTCGCTCCCATGAAGTGATGCACGACCGAGACGGAAATGATGCCCTCGAGCTTTTTCAAGGCGCGAAAGATCAGCGTCCGGTGCGCCCACGGACAGGCGAGCGAGACATAGAGGTGATAGCGGCCGGGTTCGGCCTTGAAGCCGCGGCTGCGCCCCTCGGCCGGCGCACCGTCGCGGGTGATCCAGTCACGCCACTGCGCCTGCGTCCGTACGAACTTGCCGCCGCTGTCCTTGGTGTCGTACCAGCGGTCCTGCCATCTGCCGTCGACCAGCAATCCCATGCAACTGCCCTTTCATCTTTGCTCTGATGTAGGGAGCAAAGCCGCCGCACGGAATCGCTTGATGCTGAACAGACCGTCACCCGACAGCGGCGGCCGATGAAAAGCGCCGATTGCGAAGGTCGAAAATTGATGCTAGCGGAAAATCCGCATGTTCGACTTTGCTTCGATCCGGTTTGACCGACGACGAAAGGGCGCCCGCGCTTAGAAAGCGCTGACTGGCGAACGCTGCCGCTTGCAGCAAACCTTTTCTCGTAGACCGGAACGCAAAGACCATGAGCCTTGCCGACGTGAAATACCTGCCGGAAACTCCGGCGCATGATCCCGAAATCGAAGCCATCAACGAAGAAGCCTTCGGGCCGGGTCGTTTCGTGCTGGCTGCCTACAAGATCCGGGAGGCCGGCGGCCACGAACGCTCGCTGTCCTTCGTCGCTGTCGATGGCGACATCGTCGTCGCCTCCGTGCGGATGACGCGCATTGCGGCCGGCGCCGGCCGCGCGCTGATGCTCGGGCCGCTTGCGGTGCGGCCCGCCTTCAAGAATCTCGGCATCGGCCGCCGGCTGGTGGCGATCGCGCTGGAGGCCGCGGCCAAGGCCGGTGTACCGGCCGTGATGCTCGTCGGCGACGAGCCTTACTATGGTCCGCTTGGCTTCAAGAGAATCCCGCGCGGACAGATCTCGATGCCGCGTCCGGTCGATCTCGACCGGCTGCTGGCGCACGAGATCGTACCCGGCGCCGCAGCAAGGCTTTCGGGCGAGGTCTGCCATGCCGACCTTGCCAGGATTGCCGCGCAGGTCGCGGTCATCGCCTGATCCCCGGGTCAATCGAGACTTCGATTGATCCCGCTTCAATCGAAGATCGACCCCGCCGGTTGCGCCTTCGCACCGGGCTTCGTAGCATGCCCCCGCACACCTTGGAGGACGCCGGCATGAACCCGAATGGCCAGATTGCGATCGTCACCGGTGGCGGCTCCGGCCTCGGCGAGGCGACGGCCCGCGCGCTGGCCGACAAAGGTGCCCGCGTCGCCATATTCGACATCGGCATCGAGCGGGCGCAGAAGGTGGCGGGCGACATAGGCGGCATCGCCGTCCAGTGCGATGTGAGCAGCGCCGACAGCGGCGGCGCAGCCGTCGCGGAGGTGGAAAAACTGCTCGGCGCACCGCGTATTCTGGTCAATTGCGCCGGTATCGCCATCGGCGTGAAAACCATCGGCAAGGATGGTCCGCACCCGCTCGACCAGTACCGCAAGGTCATAGAGATCAACCTCATCGGCACCTTCAACATGATCCGCCTTGTTGCCGATCGTGCCGCGAAGCTCGACCCTCTGCAGGGCGGCGAGCGCGGCGTCATCGTCAACACGGCGTCGGTGGCCGCCTATGACGGGCAGATCGGCCAGGCCGCCTACGCCGCTTCCAAGGGCGGCGTCGTCGGCATGACACTGCCGGTGGCCCGCGACCTCGCCCGTTCGGGCATTCGCGTCTGCACAATAGCGCCCGGTATCTTCAAGACGCCGATGATGGCCGGCATGCCGCAGGACGTGCAGGATTCGCTGGGCGCCGCGGTGCCCTTCCCGTCCCGTCTGGGCGAGCCTTCCGAATATGCTGCGCTCGCGCTGCATATCGTCGAGAACCAGATGCTGAACGGCGAGACCATTCGCCTCGACGGCGCCATCCGCATGGCGCCGAAGTAGCCGGGCGCGCGGCCCATGAGTGCCGACGTCGCGGCGAAGAGCGGCCCGCTCGCCGGCCTGATCGTGATCGAGATGGCCGGGCTGGGACCAGTGCCATTGGCCGGCCTGATGCTGTCGGAGATGGGAGCCGACGTGCTGCGCATCGAGCGAGCCGGTTCTGACCAGCCGTTTCTGCCGCTGCCGGATGACTACAATCTCGACCGTCACGGCCGCTCCATCCTGCGCATCGACCTGAAGCGTGGGGAAGGCACCGAACTGGTGCTGCGCCTTGCCGAAAAGGCCGACATGTTGGTCGAAGGCTTTCGTCCGGGAGTCATGGAGCGGCTTGGCCTCGGGCCTGATATCGCTCTGGCGCGCAACCCGGCGCTGATCTACGGCCGCATGACCGGCTTCGGCCAGGACGGACCGCTCTCCGGCCGCGCCGGCCACGACATAACCTATCTCGCCTATTCCGGCGTGCTGCACGCCATCGGCCAGGAGGGCGGCCGGCCAGCCCCGCCGCTCAACCTCGTCGCCGACTATGGCGGCGGCGCCATGATGCTGATTGCCGGCGTTCTCGCCGCCCTGTTCCAGCGCTCGCGCTCCGGCAAGGGCCAGGTGATCGATGCGGCGATGGTCGAGGGCGCTTCGATGCTGGCGACACCTGTGCACGCCTTGATGGCAGCCGGCCTGTGGAGCGACACGCGCTGCGCCAACCTGCTCGATTCCGGTGCGCCCTTCTACGACACCTATGCAACGGCAGACAGGCAGCACATCGCCGTCGGCTGCCTCGAGCCCCGCTTCTTTGCCGAATTTGCAAGATTGCTGCCGCTCGACGCGCATTTTGTCCGCAACCAATACGACAGGTCATTGTGGCCGGACATGCGCGCCGCCATCGCCGACCGGGTCAGGCAGAAGGCGCGCGACGACTGGGCTGGCCTGTTTGCCGAGACCGACGCCTGCGTTGCGCCAGTGCTGTCGCTGCGGGAAGCGCGCGATCATCCGCACAATCGGGCGCGCAACGCCTTCGTGAACACCGGTGCGTTCGAGCGCCCTGCCCCGACGCCGCGTTTCCCGGGCTCGCAATCGACGCTAGCGGTTGCGCCGACCGCACACGAATGCGAGCCGGCGACCGTGCTGGCGCGCTTCGGCATTTCGAAAAGCGAGACCGAAGCCCTTGTCAAATCCGGCCTGGTGGGCCGATACCTGGAGAAGAAAAAACAGCTTAAGCGGTGAGCACTTTGGGTGACCGGAAGAAGAATGTCATTCGGGAGACCGACACTGAAGCGGTCAGGCTGGCCAGCACGCTGACCCGCAGCGCGCGCTTCGGCGCGCTGGCCGTGATCGAGCCCGGGACCGGCTCGCCGCTGGCCTCAAGGGTCGGCATCGCCAGCGATATCGACGGCGCGCCGCTGATCCTGGTGTCGATGCTGTCTGCCCACACCGGAGCCATTCTCGCCGACCCACGCTGCTCCCTGCTCGTCGGCGAACCCGGCAAGGGCGATCCGCTGGCACACCCGCGCTTGACGCTGGTCTGCCGGGCGCTGCGGCTTGAACGCGGATCGAGCGAGCACGCCCGAGCCGAGCGGCGCTATCTCAACCGCAATCCCAAGGCCAAGCTGTATGCCGGGCTTGGCGACTTCTCGATCTTCCGCCTCGAGCCGGAGCGCGCCAGCCTCAATGGCGGTTTCGGCAAGGCCTATCTGCTCGGTCGCTCTGATCTGATCACCAGCGGATCGATCGTCGAAGAGCTTGCCGCGAGCGAACAATCCGCCCTCGATCACATGAATGCCGACCATCTCGAGGCAATCGCCGTCTACGCGCACCACTTTGCCAAGGCCGAGGGCGAGGGCTGGATCGTCACCGGTTTTGATGCCGAAGGCATGGATCTGGCCTCGGGAGACATGATTTGCCGGGTCTTTTTCCCTGAACCACTGAAGGCGGCGCGCGACTTGCGGCCGGTTCTGGTCGACATGGCCAAGACTGGACGGCAGCCGGCTATGCACAAAGTAGGCAGTTTATCGCCATGAATCAAAAGCAAGTCTTGAGATTTGGAGGAAATGTTCTACGATTCAATATGGCGCTGATTCACCAGCGTGCATCCACAGTTGAATTTGGCACCAGACGCTATTGCCCCCATAGCGTTCGGATGAGCTGGAAAACATGGGGCTTCAATGGTCTCGACTAAGCTAATTGCCAACGCCGAGTCGGCAGCTACGTTTCTCACCCTGATGGGCAACGAGAAACGGCTGCTGATCATGAGCTATCTGTCCGACGGTGAAATGTCGGTCGGCGCCATCGCTGAGAAAGTCATGCTCAGCCAATCMGCTCTGTCGCAGCATCTGGCCAAGCTGCGGGCGCTCGACCTTGTCGAGACCCGCCGCGACCGGCAGATGATCTACTATTCCTGCAAGTCCGGAGCTGTGCGCGACCTCCTCGTTATGCTGGACAGCATTTTTGGCGAGGGTGATCTGTCCCAGATGGCTTATCGCCTGCGCCGCGCCGGGACTTGACCGGCAGGACCGTTCGTCCCTTACCTCGCTGACGAATTTTCGCCGGCGAGACATCAATGGTTCCCATCCCTATCGACGACCCGCAAGACCCGCGCGTTGCCGCCTATCTCGATATCCGCGAACGCGACCTCACCGGCCGGCACGGCCGCTTCGTTGCCGAAGGCAAGGTAGTGCTGGACGTGCTGCTCTCGGCCCGGCGCTTTGCCACTGAGTCGGTTCTGGTTCTCGAGAACCGGCTGGCCGGCCTCGACCAGGTCTTGCGCAAGGCGCCAGCGGACCTTCCGGTCTACGTCGCCGCCAGCGAGGTCATGGACAGGATCGCCGGCTTTCACATGCATCGCGGCATCTTGGCGATCGGCAGCAAAGGCACCCCGCAGCCTGCCGAGGCCCTGCTGGACACCTTGCCCGCCGGCGCCCTGGTCGTCGTGCTGGTCGGCATCGCCAATCATGACAATATGGGTTCGATCTTCCGCAACGCCGCGGCCTTTGGCGCCGATGCCGTGCTTCTCGACGCGACCTGCTGCGATCCGTTGTATCGCAAGGCGATCCGCGTCTCTGTCGGCGCGGCGCTGAAAGTTCCCTTTGCATCCTTCGACGACACCGCCGGCTTCACCGCCATGCTCGACCGGCTGGGCTTCAGCCAGTTCGCCCTGTCGCCGCGCGGGCTGACCGACATTCGCGATGCCAGAACGGCGCAACGACTGGCGCTCTATCTCGGTACGGAAGGCGAAGGTCTGCCTGAAGACCTGCTCGCCCGCCTGCAAACGGTGCGGATCGATATGGCGCAGGGTTTCGACAGCCTGAACGTCGCCGCCGCCTCAGCCATCGCGCTGCATCATTTTTCAGCCAGGAAGGTATAGGCCGGCTGGTCTTCTGGATCTCAATTCGCCGAAGCGGCTTTTTGCAGCGCTCGCACGCGGTCGGCGAGACTGGTGGTCCCGGACCGCACGTCTTGAGGTGCTGAAAGTGCCTTGGCTATCGGCGAATCCGGTCCCTCGAGTTTCGCCGTCAGATTGACGACCTCCGCCGCCAGATCGTTCATCTGTTCGCGCAATGCAGCACTGGCGCCGCGCACATCGCCGCCATCGCCGGATTTCGATGTTTCGAGCGCGCCAAGATCCGCCTTCAATCTCTTGTTCTCGCGCGCCAGCACCGTCAGCCTGGCCTCAAGCCGCTCCCGGTCGCTGTCGAGCTTGGCGATCGCCTTGTCGATATCGGTGCTTTTTCCGCCGACGTCCTCTCCTGCGACGAGGCGAACAGCTGGAGCATTTCCCCCAGCCTCGCCCTTTGATTTTTCACGAAGCCGTGCCAGCTCCTTTTCACGGCGGTCGAGCTTGTCCTCGCGATCGGCAAGCGTTGCCAGCAGGCGTTCGAGCTTCTTGTCCAGGTCGGCGGTTCTCTTCTTCTCGGCTTTCAAGGCATCGCGAGTGGCCTTGCCTTCGGCAGCGATCTCCTGATTGCGCCTCTCTGCCTCCTTGCGCTGGCTTCGCAACACCGAGATGTCGTTGGCCAGCTTTTCCAGTTCGGATTCGCGCGCCACCAGTTCGATCTGGCGGTTGCTGGAGGAGAAGCTGGCGTCGTCATACATGTGCTCCAGCTTTTCGAGTTCGAGCGCACGCTTTTCCAGCATGCGCTCGGTTTGCGCCAGGCGTTCCGACAGGCGCTGCGACTGCTCTTCGCGCTGGCGAAGCTCTTCGCCCTTGGCCTGCAGTTCGGAAAGCGCCTGATTCTTGTCCTTCCGCTCGACCGCAAGACCCTTCATGGCCTCGTGTCCACGACTGATCTCGACCAGCTGTTCGGCCGCTTTCTCCCGCAACGTCTTGACGTTTATTTCGAGCCGGCGCGTCGACATCGCGTATTCGGCCCGGACGCGATCCTTGTCGGCCTGGATCTCGGCCAGCGTCATCGGCACCGAGGCCTCGACGCGTTTGCGCGTCAGCGCCACGGCACGCCGCCAGATGGCCGGCGCAACCATCAGCGCCAGAAAGCCAGCGCAGAGAAAGCCGAGAGCGAAGAACAGGATCGACTGGACCAAGGTGACTATCCGTTATGGATGGCAGAGAACCGCCAAGGCTGGACTTTGCCATCTTCGCATGACGCAAATCCAGTGCCGCGGCAAGGGTATGCCACAGCAACGTTGGGGCGAGGACCTATTGATCCGGTCGAAATGGCGCAGTCACACCCCGGTCAGAAGGGATTCCAGGTCGGCTTCTGGGTAAGCTTGAGATAGCCGAGATTGACGCCGAGCCGCGCGCCGACGCCGGTACGGATCGGCACCAGCAGAACCCGGTTGTTCTGCAGCACGTTGAAACCGACGCCCGCCACGACATAGGCGGAGCCGGCAACGCCGCCGAAACGATTGTAGAGACTGTTCACGTCGTCGAGATTATAGACCAGCATCATGACGCGCGATCCTTCGCCGCCGAAATCCCAGCCCAGTGACGGACCTTGCCAGAACACTTTGTGGTCGCCGGCATTCTTGGTGTAGAGCGTGCCTTCGCCGTAGGTCAGGCCGCCGATCAGCGCGCCGGAACCCTCTTCGCCCAGCAGATAGCCATTGGGCAGACCGTAGGAGGCAAAAATCTTCTCGACGACGGTGGCGAGCCCACCCGAGGTCGCACCGAAGAATTTGTGACCGGAATCGACGATCTCCTGAGCGGTGTACTCCTGGGCCCGCAAAGCCGAGGTTGAAAAGACCAGGAGCCCCATCAGGGCAATCGTCATTGAGATCACACGGACAAAGGTCCGGTCTGAGATGACGCGGAAAGTCCGGTCGTAGAATCGGGAAAACATGCTTCCAATCTCCGTCATGGAGCACTTTCGCCGACGCCTCTCACCCGTGCGGCTCTTTGGCGGCCGTTAAGGATGACTGTTACGGGCAAACTATGCCGTAATTCTTTTTCAACCATTAACCTCTCACATGAAGATGGCGGTTCGAAGGCTGGTTTCGAGCCGTCCGCGCAGGCTCCCACCCTGTGTGAACACGGCATTTTCGCCAACGACAATTTTGGATTTGTTGCTGCACGCACAGGCGCTGTGTATTCAGAAAGCTTGGGAGCGAGCGTGATTCGTGTAGACAGGCGCGACGGTTGACCGCCCGACCGTAGGGACGCAGATTTTTAGCAGGGATTTTCGCCGATGGCCGAGCTTTTCACCCTTTCTGCGCCCGATCTCGCAGCCTTGTTATGCAGCCGGGTCTGCCACGACATCATTTCGCCGGTCGGCGCCATAAACAATGGACTTGAGCTGCTCGACGAAGGCGGCGCTGACGAAGACGCCATGAAGCTGATCCGACAGAGCGCCAGGAACGCTTCCGCCCGCCTGCAATTTGCCCGCATCGCCTTCGGCGCTGCCGGCTCGGCCGGGATGATGATCGACACGGGCGACGCCGAGGCTGTCGCCATCGCCTTCCTTAAGAACGAAAAACCGGAGCTGAGCTGGAACGGACCCCGCGCGCTGCTGCCCAAAAACAAGGTCAAGCTGCTGCTCAACCTCATTCTCGTCGCCAATGCCGCCATACCGCGCGGCGGCAAGCTTGGGGTTACGCTCGAAAATCTCGACACCGAGCCGCGCTTTGCCCTTGCGGCAAGCGGCCCGATGCTGCGCGTGCCGCCGAAATTCCTCGAACTGCATTCCGGCAACAAGCCCGAGGAGCCGATCGATGCCCATTCGGTCCAGCCCTACTACACGCTTCTTCTGGCGCGTGAAGCCAACATGACGATATCGATCCACGCGACCGCGGAAGAAATCGTGCTCTCGGCGGCCTGAAAATCTCGATCCGGCCGGCAAGAACAGATCAAGTATTTTCTTCTGTTAATATTTGCGACATATTTTGCAATTCACGACAAGACAATTCAGGGCAAACAAGCGTCGCCAGCCTTGCCGCGTCGAATTCGCGACGAAAACGGTGCGCGCAGGCCATGTTTGCGAAAACTTTACCTAACGGCTTTTCAGCTTCTTTACCAGATTGATCTATGGTGTCTCACAGATGCCCGGATGCCGCCGGTTCGCCACATGGCAAAGAGGACCCGGAAATGAAACGCTGCATGTTCGTCGACGATTCGAGTGTCATCAGGAAGGTTGCAAAACGCATCCTGGGTGGCTCTGACATGGTGGTGATCGAAGCCGCCACCGGGCTTGACGCCGTCGAGATGTGCGCAGCCGACATGCCGGATGTTATCGTCGTCGACGGCGCTCTGCCGGATATGCAGGCAGTGGATCTCATCCGCCGGGTGCGCGCTATGGAGAGCTCGATAAAGCCTCAGATCCTGATTTCACTGGTCGAGGTCGACGTCGCCTCGATCATGCGGGCAAAGCGTGCCGGCGCCCAGGGCTATCTGCTGAAGCCATTCAACCGGCCGCAACTGCTCGAGCGTTTCCGCACTCTGAAAATTGCCGCCTGATTCGCTCGATAATCGCTGTCAGCCAGCCACAGATACAAAAAACCCGGCCTAGGCCGGGTTTTTTGTGGGAAAATCGATCGGACGGGCGTTTTCGCTCAGGCGCTGACGCGAATGTCTTCCGGTTCGCGCAGCACATAGCCGCGGCCCCAGACCGTCTCGATGTAGTTCTGGCCGCCGGAAGCGGCATCGAGCTTCTTCCGCAGTTTGCAGATGAAGACGTCGATGATCTTCAATTCCGGTTCGTCCATGCCGCCATAGAGGTGGTTGAGGAACATTTCCTTCGTCAGCGTGGTGCCCTTCCGCAGCGAGAGCAGCTCCAGCATCTGGTATTCCTTGCCTGTCAGATGCACGCGCTGGCCACCGACTTCGACGGTCTTGGCGTCGAGATTGACCACCAGGTCGCCAGTGGTGATGACCGACTGCGCATGGCCCTTGGAACGCCGCACGATGGCGTGGATACGCGCCACCAACTCGTCCTTGTGGAATGGCTTGGTCATGTAATCGTCGGCGCCGAAGCCGAGACCGCGCACCTTGTCCTCGATGCCGGCCATGCCGGAGAGGATGAGAATTGGTGTCTTCACCTTGGAAAGGCGAAGCGTTCTCAAGACTTCATAACCCGACATGTCGGGGAGATTGAGATCGAGAAGGATGATGTCGTAGTCGTAGAGTTTTCCGAGATCGACACCCTCTTCGCCGAGATCGGTCGTATAGACGTTGAAGCTTTCCGATTTCAGCATCAGTTCGATGCTTTGTGCGGTTGCACTGTCATCTTCTATCAGCAGAACGCGCATTTCATTCCCCTTTTCTGCTGCCGGACCATTTCACGACCCGTCCGGGACCGGAGCAGTGATTGCCTGAACAGAAGGTGCCATCGAATGGTTAACAAAACCTAATTCCGCATGGAGGACGGTACCAGATTTTTTAACCCCTTTCTACACCCTGTTGAATCTAATAACGAATCACAGAACCAAACCGCTAATGCAACACATTAATAAGCCGGACTAAGTGACTCCAGGGACTCGCTGGCCAGCTTCCGTACAGAGAGCCGGAATTTTTACCCGGCCTTAAGTCCTGAGCCGTATGATTAACAATGCCCGTAAACGAATGGTTACCGCCGGCAAAAAACTTTAGGAGTTTGTTTCCCATAATTCCGGGAATGCCGGTGGAAACGGGTGGCACCAGGCCCTTGCCGGGTGGATTGGACGATATGTGCAGGTGTGCGTTTCCGGGAGTACCGAATCATGAAGTCACGTGAAAACCTCGTTCGGCTGAAGCAGTTTCAGGTGAATGAGAAGCGGCGGCAGCTGCTGCAGCTCGACATGATGATCGCCGAGTTCGAGCGCATGGCTGTGGAACTGGAGCTTCAGATCACCGCCGAAGAAAAGAAGGCCGGCATCACCGACATCAATCATTTTGCCTATCCGACCTTCGCCAAGGCAGCGCGCTTGCGCCGCGACAACCTCAGAAATTCACAAAGCGACCTCGCCCAGCAGCGAAGCGCTGCCGAATCATTACTCGGCGAAGCTGAAGCGGAGCTTTCCAAAGCGGAAATGCTGGAATCGCGCGATACCAAGATCCGCGACGCCGAATTGGGCGGCCGCAGCGCCATGATCGGCTGAAAACAGGGCCCTAGACCCACTCCACCTGGGCAATCGGAGCGAGGCGCCGCCGCCCGACCAGCGCAACGCGCAAGCCAGACGGCATGAATCCGGCACTTTGTGGATGATCGGATAAGCCGGCGGCCTCAGGCTTGGGCCAACAAATCCTCTTCGTGACCCACTGTCGCCCGCGCACGGGCCTCCTTGATGTCGGGCACATGCTGCTCCGACCAGGATCTTATCTGATTGAGCAGCCCCGCCAGGTTCTGGCCGAGTTCGGTCAATTCATATTCAACCCGTGGCGGGATCACCGGAAAGATTTCGCGCCGCACCAGACCGTCGCGTTCGAGGATGCGCAACGTCTGCGTCAGCATCTTTGGCGTAATGCCTTCGAGCTTGCGCGCCAGCTCGCCATTGCGCATCCGGCCGCGGCGTAGCGCGCAAACCGTCAGATAGACCCATTTGCTGGCCAGCATCTCGAGCACGGCATGCGAAGGACACGTCCGCTGGAAGGCGTCATAGCCGAAGGGGCAGTTCTCATCACTATCCATGAGGTGCCTATATATAGAAAAGGTACATACTAGACAAGGGAATATTACTATCCAAATGATAGTGGCATCAACAGAGCAGGAGACTCCCATGCGTGCCGTTATCCAGAATTCCGTCGGCGGACCCGACGTCCTTGTCATCGCCGACCGGCCCAACCCGACCCCAAAACACGGCGAAGTGCTTGTCCGCGTCAGGGGCGCCGGCATCAATCCGGTCGATGGTGCCGTACGCGGCGGCTATTACCCGCTGCTCGGCGAGCCGCCCTTCATCCTCGGCTGGGATATTTCGGGAACCGTCGAGGCGCTCGGCGCCGACGTGACGGGCCTCAAGGTCGGCGACGCCGTGTTCGGCATGCCGCATTTTCCCAGACAGGCAGCGGCCTATGCTGAACTCGCCGTCACGCCCGCCGATGAAATTGCGCTGAAGCCCGCAGGTATCGACCACATCCATGCCGCCGCATTGCCACTGGCCGGGCTGACAGCCTGGCAAGGCCTTGTCCGCCATGGCGGGTTGAAGCAGGGCCAGCGCGTGCTGATCCATGCCGCCGCCGGTGGCGTCGGACACCTGGCGGTACAGATCGCCAAGGCGCGCGGGGCTTACGTCATCGCCACCGCCAGCCCGGAAAAGCTCGATTTCGTCCGCTCACTCGGCGCCGACGAGGTGATCGACTACACCGAGGGCGATTTCACCGATAGCGCCCGCGACATTGATTTGGTCCTGGAGCCAATCGGCGGCGACCATGCGCAGCGCTCCCTGAAAGTGCTCAAGGCCGGTGGCGTGCTGGTCTCGCTGCTCAATGTCAGCGACGCCACCAGGGCAGAGGCTAGCGCGCGCAATATCCGCGTCGAGCGAATGTCCGTCGTGCCCGATCGTGAGGGCCTTGTGGAGCTCGGCAAACTGATCGATGCGAAAAAGCTTGCCATTCACGTGGCCAGGAGCTTTCCGCTTGAAGAGGCCGGCGACGCCCATGCTTTTCTTGCCACCAGACCGATCGGCAAGGTGGTGCTGGCGGTCTAAGGCAAACGCAGTCGTCGTGGCAAAACAAAAAGGGCGCGGATTGCCGCGCCCTTTTCTTATCTTCAAGCCGGCCTTAATGCCGGTATTGCTGGATGCGCGTGGTGCGCAGCCCGGCAAGCCCATATTCGTCGATCGACGCCTGCCAGGACAGGAATTCCTCGGTGGTAAGCTTGTAGCGCTGGCATGCCTCATCGAGGCTCAAAAGCCCGCCACGAACAGCCGCCACTACCTCCGCCTTGCGCCGAATAACCCAGCGCCGAGTGTTCGTCGGCGGCAGATCGGCAATCGTAAGGGGGCTGCCGTCAGGCCCGATAACATATTTGACTCGCGGTCTAACCAGATCGGTCATCGTACTCTCTACAAAAAACTCAAAGACCCAATCCCCACCACATTACCGCCACAGCTTTAAAAATTGCCTAAGCAGACCCTAATGACTAGGTAAGGATCATGAACGCCGCGTTAGTCTTTTCATCGGCATTTGAAACACTCGCCGGCAAGCGCGGAATTTGATCGCAAAATCGGCGCTGCCGCAAAGCTGGCGCGCCCGGAGAGCTTGACCTATATTCGCGCCATTGGCATGCAAGCGCCGTGCAGAACGAAAGAACCATGAACAGCCTCGATCTTCCCGCAAGCCCGCAAAACACCCGCATCGTCGTCGCCATGTCGGGCGGTGTCGATTCATCGGTCGTCGCCGGCCTGCTCAAGCGCGAAGGCTATGATGTCGTCGGCGTCACGCTGCAGCTCTATGATCATGGCGCGGCGACGCACCGGGCCGGTTCGTGCTGCGCCGGCCAGGACATCGACGATGCCCGCCGTGTCTCAGAGACGCTGGGCATCCCGCATTATGTGCTCGACTACGAAGAGCGCTTCCGCAAGGCGGTCATCGACCCCTTCGCCGAGAGCTACGTGGCTGGCGAAACGCCGATCCCTTGCGTTTCGTGCAACCAGACGGTCAAGTTCGCCGATCTTCTGGCGACCGCCAAGGAGCTTGGCGCCGATGCGCTGGCCACCGGCCACTACATCCGCTCCGGCGCCAACGGCGCCCATCGCGCGCTGTATCGGCCGGTCGACGCCGATCGCGACCAGAGCTATTTCCTGTTTGCCACCACCCAGGCGCAGATCGACTATCTGCGCTTTCCGCTCGGCGGCCTGTCGAAGCCACAGGTTCGCGCCATTGCCGAGGAGATGGGGCTTAACGTCGCTGCCAAGCAGGACAGCCAGGACATCTGCTTCGTGCCGCAGGGCAAATACTCCGACATCATCGCCAAGCTGAAGCCATCTGCCGCCAATCCGGGTGACATCGTCCATATCGACGGCCGCGTGCTTGGCCGCCATGAGGGCATTTTGCGCTACACGATCGGCCAGCGGCGCGGCATCGGCATCGCGTCGGGCGAGCCGCTCTATGTCGTCCATCTCGACGCCGACCGGGCCCGCGTCATCGTTGGTCCGCGCGAAGCGCTGGAGACGCACAAGATTTATCTGCGCAACATGAACTGGCTGGGCGACATTTCGCTGTCGGACATACCGGCAACCGGGTTGGAGCTGTTCGCCAAGGTTCGTTCGACGCGTCCGCCACGCCCGGCCGTACTGCATCACCGTGCCGGCAGTACCTTTGTCGAGCTGGCCGATGGCGAGTCCGGCATCGCGCCCGGCCAGGCCTGCGTGCTCTATTCCGACGACGGCAACGAGGCCCGCGTCTTTGGCGGCGGCTTCATCGAGCGCTCGGAGCGCGGCGCCGAGGCCGAGGCGATGCTGACACGGCTGGCCGCCCGCCCGGCGCAGATCCCCGCCGAGTAAGTCTCCGTCCTCTCAGAAACCGTTTCGAAATTCGCTCCATCAGATGGCCGCCGGAGTAGAATTCCAAACGGTCTCAGGATTTGGTGTGCGTGACCGTGCCTGCCGTCAGGATGCGCAGCACCCTGATGGCTTCCTCGCCGCTGGTACGCGGCTCGGCTCGCGTCTCGATGCACTGGATGAAATGTTCCAGTTCGCGCGTCAGCGGCATGCCTTGCCCAACCGCCACATAGGACGGCTCGTTGGCGGTGAACGCCCACTGGCCGCTGTCCTGCCATACGGCGTGGCGGTAGACGGCGAGCTTGCGCTCCCACGGCTCGACATCGTCGAACACCGCCATCGCCTTGGTGCCGACCACGGTCAGCCGCCGCTCGCGATAGGGATTGAGCCGCGAGGCGAAGAGGTGGCTGCGCAGGCCGTTGGGAAAGCGCATGTGCAGATGGGCGAAGTCGCTGAGATTGTCGAGCAGCGCTGCACCCTCGCCGCGCACCTCGATCGGCTCCGTGCCGGTGATGGCCAGGATCATCGACAGATCGTGCGGCGCCAGATCCCACAGTGCATCGTTCTCGGTGTGGAACTTGCCGAGCCCGAGCCGGTGCGAGTGGATGTATCGTACCTCGCCGAGCTCGCCATTGTCGATCAGCGCCTTCAGCGTCTCGAAGGCGGGATGAAAGCGCAGCACATGGCCGACCATGAAGACGCGGCCATTGTCTTTGGCCGCTTGCACCGCGCGCTCGGCATCGGTCACCGTCAGCGCGATCGGCTTTTCCACCAGCACGTCCTTGCCGCCCTCGACGGCGCGCACCGCCATGTCGGCATGGAACTGTGGCGGCAACGCCATGATGATGGCGTCGATATCGTCACGGACAAACAGCTGCTCGGGCTCGATCGCCAGGCAATCCTGCTCGCTGGCAAAACCTTCCGCACGGGCGCTGTTGAGGTCGGAGACCGCATGCAGCGCGCCAAGCGCCTTGAGGGTGCGGATGTGGTTGCTGCCCCAGTATCCGCAACCGAGGACTGCGATGCGCGGTTTCATTTGTTTCAAACTCTAGAATTTCCAGGCCGAGACATAGCGACGTGCCCCGCCGAACTCAACCCCGGTGGCCCAGCTCAAATGTCTGCCCGGCAAAGCTTTTCAGCGACACGCGAATATGCCGCCATACCGGTCGCCTGGAAGCTTGACAGGCTTGCCCTCCCAACCTTATATCCGCGCGACCTTGGCGAACGCCTCGACATGCCTTTCGATTTGAGGCGGATTTCGGGCCTTTCGCCGCCCTGGCGGGGTAGCTCAGTTGGTTAGAGCACGGGAATCATAATCCTGGGGTCGGGGGTTCAAGTCCCTCTCCCGCTACCAAATTTCTCCAAATTAAATCAGCCACTTAGGTGCAATCGCCTGCATCTGGGTGGCTGATTTCATGTTGCACCATGTTGCAAACCACTACCGTTGATTTCCAACGGTTTCCTGCGACTATCCGCCAGTCCGTGCGACATGGACTGCGACATGAGAGGCGCCGAGGTGACCATGCTTACCCGCTCGATCGACGCGCAAGAACTGTACGTCCGCATCGGCCACCATATCGAGTCAATGCCTGCCGGAATGGAGGTCTACAGCCCAGAGAAGGCGATATGGGCCAGCCAGGCTGTTGCCCTGGTCGAGGCGGTCGGTGACATGATGGATATGGCTGCAGTCAGGGATGCTTCGGAATGGTATCGCAAGCACCCAGACATTTACGGGAATACCTTTTGGCTCCTCCTGCAGCGTGCGCTGGCGCGGGCCGAGTTGGCAGCACCTGCATCATCTTCCGGGTCATTCCTGCCTGTCGGCAGCGCAATGGACGCAATGAGCGCTATCGGCAAGGTTTTGAAGGAAGCGCAGTCAAGGCTGCTCGTCGTCGACCCCTATCTGGATCATACTATTTTGACCGACTTCGCCGCTATGGCCGCGGAAGGGGTGAAGATCGACCTGCTGGCCGATGCCTTTGCACCGAAGACAATCGCAACGCTCGCTCCGGCAGTACAACGATGGGCCACACAGTACGGGGCCAAACGCCCCATTGAGGCTCGCGCCACTGCCCCGCGGCTGTTGCATGATCGGCTTATTATCGTCGACGACGCCAAGGTCTGGAACGTAAGCCAGTCGTTTAAGGATCTTGCGGGCAGGTCGCCGGCTTCGATCACCGTGGCGCCAGCCGAAGTCACGACGCTGAAAATTTCCGCTTTCGCCGACCTATGGGCGGCCGGCACGCCGCTATAAATGAAAAGCCCGCCACAGTGAGGCAGCGGGCCGCTCGCTGTCCGGCGCCAATTGCGGTGCCATTTCTTTCCTGCGACTATCGGCAGGTCCACGCGAGATGGACGCGACACGGAGGGGCTGATGGTCGAATTGACGGAGGCGCTCAAACATGACGCCAGCCAGTTGGCTTTTATCGAGGAGGGGAAGGCCGGGAAACTCCTGCGCAAGCTCACCCTGCTCGATGAAACTAGGGCAAAACTGAAGTTCGACCTGGACAACGCTGCCTCTGCGGCTGCCCGTGTGCACAGATACCAGCCTTTGATTGACGAGACGCCACAATGCCCGCTCTGTTGGATATTGCGAGCAAAGCATGAGCCCGTTGTGGGCAAACGAAGCGGTCGCGCGTTGAAGTGCGGACAATGTGGGTACGAGGTAGGCTTTGAAGGGGGTAAGGTTAAGAGCCCGCCACCGTGAGGCATCTGTGAATTTTGTCACAGACGCAGCGACGCATCGGCCTAGCTTGCAGCGTGTAGTTTCCTCCAGCGGTGAAGGGAGTACACCGATGCTTGTGAACCTTCCTATGCTTCTGAGCCTTCCTCTTGTGGCAGTTGGCCCCCTTGCCGAATGGCTCCGTCATCGGGCCGAACAGAAGACGCAGTTGAAGACAACGGCCGAGCTGAGCGAGTCACCAGACGACATGCTCAGCGACATCGGGATTTCCCGTGACGACATCATGCATGCGTTCCACAGTTGTGGAAGGTCCGCGGCGTCGAGACGCGCAAGGGATCACGCGCCCGGCGGTCCGAGGGTGGTGGGCTAACAAAAGGCCCGCCACCGTGAGGTAGCGGGCCAATCCTGCAAATTTGCAGCTTTTCAGTCGGCGGTGTCCGGCTGCTCGCGCTCGTCTATGGCTTCGCGCTCGTCGTCGCCTTCCCGGTCGTCTTCCTCAGTGCAGCCGCGCCCGTGGCCAGTCCATCCAAGATCGGGTTCGCCTTCGGGATGGTTCCAAGTGTTCTGCTCGACCTTGCCGGCGAGGCGCTGGTCTATGTGCTCCGACCAGCCCAGTTCGTACTCGTCGTCATCCCTGCCGTCGTGCGGCTCGTCCAGCACGTCGCCACCATGCTCGTTTTCACCTTATTCAATGGCTGCGGTGCAAGCGGCTTTCGAATCGGCCGGCGTCGAGTTCATCCCTGAGAATGGCGGGGGCGCCGGGGTGAGGCTGCGAAAGACTGACGGCGGCATGGATAGTGGTGGCTAGGATGGATGCTGGCTCCCCCAGCGGGGGGGATCGCTTCCGTTTGTTTCAGTTTGTGACTTTCTGGCTACATACAAAAACGACAAACCTGAAATAGTGACGCCGCGTCTCGAATTCGGTGGGGATTCTGTGAAAACTCTCTTGCTCGCTTCTGTTTTTGGCCTCGCATTGTGCGCGCCGGTCCTGGCCGCCGATCCGACGGCGCCGGTCGAAACGACGGAATGGACTTGGCAAGGCGCCTATGCAGGTGCCTTCGGCGCTGGGACGCTCGAACACTACCGCATCCAGGAACCCCCTCCGTTCGACATCTTTGGCACCTCCAGACACTCCGTGGGCTCGGCGAGCCTCGGCGGATTTGCCGGCTACAATTTCCAGTCGGGCAAGATCGTCTATGGCGTTGAAGGCGAACTTGGCTATCGCTTCAAGAAGTCGACCTTCACCGACGTTCCCGGTGCAGTGACGCTGGATGCCTCGACTGGCCTGTTCGGGTCGTTGAAGGGGCGGGTCGGCATGGATATGGGGGCCTATCTGCCGTACGTTACCGCCGGTGTCACTGCGGCGAAGCTGAAGACGTTCTGGCCCGGCGGCCCGGCGGAAGCGGACGCGACCCTTGTCGGCGGTATCGTTGGCGCCGGTGTCGATGTCGCGCTGACCCACAATGTCTTCCTGCGCGGCGAATATGATTTCTCGTATTTTGGCAAGAAGACGCTAAGCTACTGCACCAATTGCGAGCTGGATCACACGGTCCAGACGCATGACTTCAGGGTCGGCGTCGCGCTGAAGTTCTAGCGGCCCTATGTGCAGTGCCGGCGCCACCCAAGCTCCAACTTTGGCGTCAGCGCCTCTTCGGCTTCGGCGTGATCTCCTCGATCTGCGCCCGAGTTATTGCAGTGCGCCGTCACTGCCATCCACGGATCGATCAAAGTTTGAAAGTCCAGCCCTTACCCATGCGGCCGATAGCGCGGCGCCCGAGCGGCATGGCCGCAGACGTGGCTATCCAAGCCGGCCCGTATGGGATCGATCCACCTATTTGAGGACGGGCACCGACAAATTGTGAAACTCTTCAAAATGACCCGGGAAATTGCGCGCCAGATACCGCACCACCTTGGAATTATCCATCAGCCGGTCAAAATAGCGGCTGGCCGCGACCAGCTCCAGGCTCGCGGGCCCACGTCGTTCGACCGCGCTTAGAAATGCCAGGCTAAGCCTGGCTAACTCGGGCTCCATCTCCATTAGCTGGTCTTCGGTAAGACCGGCGATCTGCTTTCGCGGGTCGATATCCTTGACTAGTAGCGGCCGTGGCGTGAGAGCGACGAGCATCTTCACGTAGTTGAACCTGACCCGCTCCATGGCAACCATCAGCCGCGCAATCTCAATTTGCCTGGCCGGAACGACCAGCCGCAGCAAAGCGAAAAGCTTTGCGGGCCCCGTGCAGTCATGCAGCAGATCGAGAACTTCCGGGCAAACCTCGCCGGCGGGAAGCAAGGGGGCGCTCACGACAGAGGCGGGTTGAGGTAAGTCCCGTGCGGGCGGCGGGCCTTGGATTCTCTTTGCTAATGCATTTGGCATCGTCGCAAGGCCTTCGGATGCCAGTAGCATGCGGAACTGCCTGTCGCCTGTCATCAGGCGAACCGCCACGGCGATATTGTCCAGGCTCTGTTCCAGTTCTTGAGATTCTTCAATGAAGGCACGCTTGCGTCTGCACTCCGCGTCGTAGGTTTTGAGGAGCCGGGGGCCGAAACGACGCATCTTTGGCCCTTGCTGGTTAGGCGCAAAACGCCCAGCATTTCTGCGTTCGCTGTGCAGGAGAGCCTCATAAGCGGCTTCACGGCTCAGGCGCTTTACATTCATATTGCGCCCTCGACGGATACCCGCTCGGCCAATGCAATAAGCGGCTCCAGCGTGGGAAACAGATATGAATCCAGACGCGCTCCGTTGTTGGCAAGCAGTTCCCGTTTGGCTGCGATCTCACACGCGGGGGCAATCAGGTAGTCCCGAACGGTGAGGTCGCCGGGATTCATCCTGATCAGGACAAAAATGTCCGGCAGCAGCTGAAGATTAGCCTTCGAAAACCAGCGCGGATAGCCGAGGCCGGAAACCCTGCAGCGTCCCACTGCGATCGCCACAGTGAACTCACGGTTGATCCGCACGAGGTCCGTCTCGGTGTCATGGATCGCAAGCGCGCCGTGCTTTTCAACCGCGGCCAGGAGATCCTCGATCGCCTCCTGCCTCATCGTTTCCAGGCGCCGGTTCACATGGATGAAGCGGCAACTCTTGGATGGCTGGTATCCGATCAGTTCATAGGCTTTGACGATGCCTCCGAAACGCGAGTGGTAGCGTGTGGACGGAGGGCAATCGGGTGCGGCGTCCACAATAGAGGCGGACAAGGCGCCGCGACGGGCCAGGAGCGCCTTGAGGGCCGCCAACATCTGGTCGTTTGTCATGTGGCGATAGATAGTTTTGAGGATACCCTGCGCTCGGCTAAACAGCTTGCGGTCCACGATCGGCTCCAAGACGTTTTCCGCCCGCACCCACTGTTCCGGGGGATTGCTGACATGATTGCCTTTGAGCCTGGTCGAGCTCTTGTTCCAAACGCTGTTGCCGACGTAATTTTCGTTGGTCAGCACCGAGTGCATAGACTCCCGGGTCCATGGACGCCTACGGTCGGTCAGCACGCCGCGCTTGTTTAGCAGTCTTGCGATCTGAAGCTCTGTCTTCCGTGTTTTGACAAAGTGCTCGAAAATCCATCTCACGGTCGCGATCTCGTCCGGCGGCCCGGGGACCAGAACTATTCGGTCGGTCTGCAGGCTCTTGTATTCGTGGGACGAAAGAATGCCTTTTGGACGCCCCTGTCGGTCGACAAGCAAGCGTCGCAGGCCAAGCCCGGCCTTTCCGCCCTGACGAAATCCCATACGGATCAGCCTTACCTGGCCTATGAACACTTTCTGCGACAGCATGCGGCTATGCTCGGCCGCCATGCTGCGCTTGATGGCCTTGAGCACATCGGATCCGATACTGCCGTCGTTTACAAACTGCTCGGCGCAAAATTCGATCCGCACTCCGGCCATCTGGCACCGGTACTCATAGGCGGCGCTCTCGTCGATATTCTGGAACCGTCCCCAGCGGCTGACGTCATACACCACGACCGTCTCGAACTCGGCTCTCCCGCTCTCGACATCGGTCAGTAACTGCTGAAGGCCCGGACGCCCTCCCAGGTTAAGGCCGCTGCGACCAACGTCCTCGTAGGTGGCAACTATGTCGTAGCCCATGATATCCGCATAGTCGCGGATGGCATCCTTCTGGTTGTCGATCGAGTAGGTCTGGTGCTCGGTCGACATACGCAGGTACTGCGCCGCGCGAACCTTGGTCGGAACGGGGTGAGCTGCTGGAGCTTTGGCCATGGGTGTCCTCGCGTTGTCCGAGGGTGACAACCTGCGGACCGGCGACCTGCAATCTGATTAGCAATAGCCGGACAGTTTATGTCGAATAGTAGCGCTTGCTGGCCTCGCTGAGCCGCAAACAGCTCCATTTCCTTCTGATGTCCTGCCTCAAGGGCCGAGAAACCATGTCTCATTTCGTGAGCAGCCGCGCCGCTGTTTGGCCGCAAAGTCGACCCAGGTGGAACAATTCGCCCTTTCGTCAGTTCATGGGGCTGGGAACAGGAGTATCTCGTATGGTTATCAGGAAAGCCGTTGTGGCGGCTCTTATGGCGGCAGCACTAGCGGGTTGTGCTACGCAGACCGAACAACAGCAGCGTGCGACCACCGGCGCACTCATCGGTGGCGGTGTCGGAGCCCTTGCCGGTCAGGCGCTAGGCGGCAACACCAAGAGCACGGTGATCGGTGCTGCCGGCGGCGCCTTGCTCGGCGCAGTCATCGGCCAGTCGACCACGCCGCAGCGCCGCGGCGAACAGCTCTGCCGTTACCAGGACCGCTACGGCCGCATCTACACCGCGCCCTGTGACGATCGCTACTATAACGGCGATTATTGATGTGCGACCGCCCCTCTTCCCTTCTTGGAAGAAGGGCGTTCGGCGCTCAGGCCTTGGCCTCATTCCACCAGGGACAACCGGCTACGAGTTCCGCTTCGGGGTCGAAAGCTTGCCGGCGGCGCGATATGGTCGGCATGGCCGCCTTCGCTCCTGAATGGCCGTGCTGGGCGCCTATCTGCTGTTGAGCTAGCGGCGCTTCGGCTTCGGCGTGATCTCCTCGATCTGCGCTTTCATGCCGTCCTGGACCACCGCCTGTTCAAGGGCCTCGGCTTCAGCCTTGTCTTTGGTGCTCAGGATCGTGCGCCAATGCGGCTTGTCGAAGACGCTGACGACGTAGGTGGTTCTTGCGGGCTCAGGTCCGGCTGGCATACCTCACCTTGCCCCACTGGCTGCATTGAGGACACAAAGGGCGGAGATAGGCCAACATGTCGCCCGGAATATTTCCGGAATTGGTAATCGTCAGGCTGCCGCCATTGAAACCCTCCAGGCTGTAGGATTCCCAGGTGCCGCTGAGGGGCTGATCGTTTTCTTGTAGTTTCAAATACCCGGTGCGACCGCATTCGCAAACCAGCTTTTCCCGAAAAACATTTGAGAGCATTTAGGACTGCCTTCCGCGATGCGGCAAACAAGCCCGATCGTGCGCGCGAACTGACTTGATACGCCTGATGGCCGATGCGGTTGGGCTTCCTTGGGTTGGGGCGGACCGCATCGGCCACCGCGGGTGACAAACTCCTCCCGCGTCCCTGAAATTAAAGGCATATTAGCATTCGCGCAATTAAGCCTATCGGGCTACCCAGCCGTAGGGGCGCGCACCGGGCCTGTCCCGTTCCAGCGGATGAACGGCGCATCCTTGCCGGTGATATCTCGCACCGTCTCTAGAAGGGCCTCTTGGGCCGCCTGAAGCGCTCTGAAGTAATCGCAGCTTGGAGCTAGCACCGGGCCATCGTCCAAAAGGCTGTATTCCGACAACTATAGCGAGTGCGCTACACTCACTACTCGGCGCCGTTTCCCTCAAAGCGCTGCCGGTTAAGGCTCGGCGCCCCTCTGGTTTGTTCAGTGTCAAAGGAGGGCGCCGGGCCGCAGAATTTGCTTCTGCGATTGAGTGATCATCGCCAGTTCTTGTGCCCCGTCGCGAGGCGCTGGCTCGTGCCATCATGCCCGCGGGGTTTACAGGCTTGGGAGGGAAATTAGCATGCAAGAGCTTATGCAGTATCTGGCGATAGCATCCGGCTTTGTCGCGGCCGGACTTGGAATTCGCGCAGCCAACGTGATCGTGCGCGATACGATTGAAGATTTCATCGTGGACATCGGAAACCAGAGCAGGTGGGCGAGCTATGCTGCCTTCGCGGCCGGCGCTTCTGTCTTCCTGCAAGCTGTCGACCGTTTGGCGCAATAGCGGCCCTTAACGCGACATGATCGGGCATGGCCGCCTGCCTGCTGATGGCCGTCCTGTGCTGTTGCTGCCGGTGAAGCCCTAGACTCTCACGAATTCCGCAAGCCCCAAGCGTCGTCGCTGCCCTTCCGCGTAGGCCAAAGCGAACGATTCAAGCTCGAATGATCGAGTGAGTTCTTCGTAGCCATCGACCACGCGGACGAACCATTCTCCGCAGGCTTCAACGACTTCGACGGTAGGCGGACGAGCGCCATTCAGCGGTACGTTGTCCATCGCAATTCTCCTCCAAGAGCAATGGGTGAAACGCCGATTTTTAAGACCCGCGCGCGGAGACTTTCAATTAAAAATGACATACCGGGCAACGCGGTAAGCGGAATGTGAAATAGGGCACACAAGGTCATCAGCGGCACATGGATTTCGTCTAGCGCCTTCCGCGATCACACCATAGGCGTCTGCATCTTGGTTATATTAGCTTGTGCTTGTGGCAGACCTTTTTCGCGCCTTGGGCCGGCGTCCCTACATCCCAACAGCCTGCCCAGCAGCGAGCCGCCGGGAAGTGAGGAGGCATGAGCAGCTTAGGCTTATGGGTCATATTCGTGACAGCGGCCACGGCGATCCTTTACCTGTTGTCGTATGTCGAGATCAGGATGTAGTCCTGCACCAACCTTTGGTGGCGTCATTCGTTCATTTGGTTGTATTCCGCCTAAATTAGCAGGCGCGTATATCTCCCATCAGCCGGCGCCGCCTCTTGATGCCCCTGCCGGTTAGGCCCGGCGCTTGCTGGCCTACCCCGCCCCAGGTGCCGGGCCGCTGCTTTACGGCGCGCCGACAAGTGCCGCAAGTTCGTTACGCGTAAATTCGATCAGGTATCGGTACCTCGAACCGTCCGAGTAGATGCCCTCGGCTTCAATCGATATCACCGGGCCGCCTGTTCCAGATTTGACATCGCCAGCGATCAACGGTCGATGGAAGATGGTCCTAGACACGCCTTCTCGCTTGGAAGGCCCCACCAGAATCCGCATTGCTTTACCCCGTTCTGTCGCTTCGCGATGAAGTGTGGCGGACCCTCACCCGCCCCCAACACACCTGTCTGTGCAATTGCGGTGCCAGCTAACTGATCCAATATGGGTCACGTTGAAAAAGGGGGGACTCGACAGGAACGGGAAGGAGCGTCGATGGGGCACTACCGCGCGGCGCAAAAAGATGGCCGATGCAGACTGGCAACCTTCGGGGAGGACAGTCGCACCGGCCACTGCGGGGACTTATGGGGTTCCTTCCGCACCGACTAAATTAATCTGTATATTAGCCATCACGCAATTACGCCTATCGGCGGGAGCACCGGTCCCGTCCCGTTCCATCGGATGAACGGCGCATCCTTGCCGGTGATATCTTTGGCCGTCTTCAACAGTGCCTCGTGGGTGTTTTGCAGCGCTCGGAAATGCTCGCAGCTAGGCGAGAGCAGCGGCTGCACGATGCTCTTGTGCAGCCGTTCCGCCTCGCTCAGGAAGCGCGCGATTTCAGTCTCTGATAGCTGCTTGGAAAGTTTGGTCCTGGCCATGGTAGCGAACTCCGTTTGAGGGGTCGCCGCAACGAAAGGAATATAATCCTGAATCGGGTGGTGAGGGCAAGTGCCTTTCGCGGGGCGACGAATGATACTAACGACCGCCTCTGTGGAGTGGTCGGTTCGGAACGGCAGGCTGCTTGGTAGTGCCCGGAGTGGTTTCCTCCGCCGCCTGCTTGGTATCTCGCCGCCCATAGACAAGCCAGAACAGGAGTGAGAAGTACCCGACCTGCAGCAGAACCGCAGCAATGATACCCCACACAATAGCCTTCCAGATTGAGCCTGTGGCCGAATAGGCACAAACCCCGACGACGCCCGATGTCGTCAGCATTCCCACGAGAAACTGCGGAAAATACATTGCCCCAACTGCGTGGCCACTAGCGGGGAAAAACGTCAGCCCGGGGTTTTGCTGCAGAGTAGCTAATATTAGGGTCTGCTTTAGCCGGCTCGCCCGCCTGAGCCGGTTAGGCCCGGCGGTAAGTGGATTTACCCCAACGGACTGTCGGGCCGCTGGGGTGGGGCAGCTACCAGATCATTGGAACTCGCCGGGCGAGGACCCCAACCACCTCAAGCCCGGCGAGCCTACAAACCTGATCAGATTACGCGATCAGGACCGGGGTCAGCCGGCAAGCATCCGCTGCAAGATGGATGCCGACACCTCTCTCCCGAAATGGGACACGCATACATCGCATCGATCAGCGATTGGGTGCAAAGGGGCGGAGCATCCGTCCGTGTCACTCTGGCAAACCGGCATCGCAGTGCACGATCGCGTCTAGAATCACCTCATAGACGCTCCCGGTATCCTCCTCGATTTCCACGCTGCTAATGCCGATCGTCTTGGCGTCAGCGAACAGCTTTTGCGTCAGCTCAGCAACTGAGATGATATCGGCGCCGACCGTTTCGGGGACGTTGGAAATCCACTTGTGAAGGAAGTTGGTGCCGCGTGTGCTCATGAGCAGATAAAGCGCGCGCCGTAAATTAGGTTCCGCTCATCCTGGGCTGGCGCTGGATTGCAGAGCCCTTACCATTAGCGTACCCTAATTTATTGGGGCAAACAGGGAGAGGGCTAATGGGGAAGCATCTGTGGCTGGGCTTGGCCCTAGCGTGCTCAGGCATGCTTTTGAATAGTATGGCAGCCGAGGCAAAAGCCTTCAAAAGCTTCCAGGGCAAAGAGTGCAGAAACGACTACAAACGTCTTTGCCCAGGGAAACCGATTGGCCAATGTGATCTTCAGAGCATGATCGATCAGCTATCACTCCCATGCAAAGCATTCGTCGAGAAGCACAAGTAAGGGTCAATCCTCTTCCCTGAAATCCTGCAACGAGGCGCGTAGCAAGTCCGTATAAACGCGCCACCACCGCCTTGAGCGGCGGGCTACCACGGGCGGAGTTTTCTCACCGGTAGGCGGGGTCTTCTCACCGTCAGGCGAGCTTTTCTTACCGGAAGCGCCTTTGGTTTGGCGCCAGGCAAGCTTTTCTCTCTCGCCCTCTCCAGTTCCAACAGCCGTATGTATTCTGTCTCAAAGGCCTCCATGTTCGTCCGTTCCGCGCTCCGGAGATAGAAGTACGGCAGAGCAAATGCCAAAATTATGATTACGCCAGTCGCGCCCGCCATGTGGTTGCATTCAACAAGCCAACAAAGGAACGCAACCACGCCGCCGGCTACAGCCGCTCCGGTTATACCTGCCCGGAAAGGACCATATCTAGGCGGTGGCGCAACCGAGTCTGCCCGTTGCCTGGCCTCGAAGCTAATGCGTGAAGCGGCGTCCAATCTGACAATTCCCGATATCGAGCGTATTTTTAGCAACTTCTAATGAAATGGCAAAGCGCCTGAGAAGCTGGGTACCGGCTTCAGGACTAAAAAGCCCGCCGGCCGAAGCCAGCGGGAGTTGGACAAGGCCAGAGTTAGGGTCTCTGGCAGATTGAAAACGATCCGACCCGGCTTTTGTTTCAGCCCTTGCTGGGCGAAGCTTGCGGTGCTGGTAGGGGAGATTAACCCTTTGCTAACGATCAATTTGCCGTGCGGTTCGGCGGGTGCTTTTATGATAGCGCTGGAGGGAGCACCGCTTTGTTCATTGACTACTACGAGCTTCTGGAAGTCAGCCGCAACGCTAACTCAGAAACGATTGAGCGCGTGTTTCGCTATTTTGCCATGCGCTATCATCCCGACAACCAGAATACCGGGGACGCAGCGCGCTTCAGCGAAATCGTGGAGGCACATGATACGCTCAAATATCCCGTCAAGCGCGCGCAATATGACATTCACTACAATGAGCAGATGAATATACATCGCGAGCTGACCCAGGAAGCCACCGACACTAAAGGCATCGAACGAGATAGCGTCATTCAGGCTAAAGTTCTCTCGTTGCTTTATGTAAAACGCCGAAAGGATGTCAACGATCCGGGCATTGGCGACGTGGAAATCGAACGATTGTCAGGCTGCCCTCGTGAACATCTGGAGTTTCATGTCTGGTATATGAAGGCGAAAGGCTGGATTTCGAGGATCGAAAACGGAACCATTGCGATCACTATTGAAGGCATAGATCGCGCGAACTCCGAATATCCTCGTGGGGCCGCGGTGACCAGACTACTGGATCACGCTCATTAGGGCGGCCATGCCTTCAGCGCTTGCTAAAAAGCCTCAAGCGCCTCGCCAGCGTCGGTTTCCGCTGGCCGCTCTCCCCTACACCGCCTAAGCGAAAGCTATTGTGATCGAACTCTCCGCGAAAACAGCTCGGCGGTGATTTCGTCTCTGTCCCCACCATGCATAGCTATCAAAGCCAGCGCTTCCTGGCGGCCAATGTTGCCGAGCTTCATGAGGTATGGAAGCTCAAACGTTCTCTTGTTGAAGCGCCATTCTGGCACGTACCGTGTTGCCACTTTTCGCGCTGTCGTTCCATCTTGACGCATCATTTGGCTCCTCTCCCTGATATGATGATGCCGTCGCAAATTCCGTGCCTCTTGCTCCCGCGCGGCTCGACGATATCTGGACTCTCTCGCGCAACCGAAGCATTCTCCCATCGAGGAGAAGGGGCGTGGGCAAAGTCCAGCGTCATGAGGGTGCCAACCAGGCTGACCGTTGGCGGAGAAACGCCAGGAGGCGTCGGGCGCGTTTCCGACCTCAATACTTGTTCGCGTTGCTGATGGTCCCCTTGGCTGCGTTTCTCACAGCGAGACCACAAACCCTCGACACCGTTGCCGGCTTCGTCCCTGCCAGCTGGCGCACAGCAATCGCCGACGGCGCCGCCGGCAGTTGCGACATCAAAGGCAATATCTCCATCAACACCGGCGAGCGGATCTACCATGTGCCGGGCCAGGAACATTACTGGGAGACGAAGATCAGCCCGCAATATGGAGAGCGCTGGTTCTGCAGTGAGGCGGAGGCGATGGCGGCCGGTTGGCGGAAGGCAAGGCAGTGAAGCGCGTTTGGCTGGCAGTGCTATTCGTAACGGCGGCTCTGTCTGCACACGCCGACGATGGCGAGCGCTGGAGCATGATACATACTTGCGTGTCGGCAGTCAGGACACAGACGGCATTGTATATGGCGGTCACGATGGTCGTTTCGCCCGACAAGATAGTCAGGATCGTTCCGAATTTCGGCTTTCGGCTCCTGCATTCCGAAGAGGATTTCGCGGCGCGTACCGCAAGGATTGAGTTCGCGACGCGTGACGACCATGGCACATTCCTCCATCATTCGGCACAGTGCTATTTTTGGCATCGCCGCTTGAGTGGGATGAGCATCGACGACGATGTCGGGGGACAGATCATTTTAGACTGACTCGCGCGGGCCAGGCGAGGGAAGCGACGCCACCGATGCGCGACCAAACCATCGCTTGAACAAATGCGAACCCTACTTGCCTGGACAACGGTGGCCGGTCCATTTGGCAACGACTCGGCGAAGTACGGAGTGAGTATTTTTCCAATCCAAGGTAACTTCAACGTTCCGTTGCTGCCACTGACGAGGGACCCTTGCTTCACATTCTTCTGCCGCACCTTCGGTGAGACCGGAGCACAATTTCGTCTTATCGTTCACAATTTTCTGAACCTCAGCATCTACCTGACCAGCTGCCTCGCCGAGATCCACGCCAGCGCTTGCGGCGTGCGTCACGGCTGAAACTAAAGTCGATGGCACTGGCAGTCCCAAAGACCTTAGCTGAGCGATGAACTTGTCCACTTTATCCAGACCGCTGCGCGCCTCCTTCACAGCAGCTGCATTGGTTGCCGGATCGCACGCGGGGCTTTCTGTAGACTGCTTCCTCATTCGCGCGCGACAGGCGTATGTCTTTTGATTTTGCGCGGTGATAGCCTTGTTCTTCTCATCGACGGCTTTTGAGCACTCGAATATCTTGTGGTAGCAAGCCTGCCATTCTTTGCTGGCCAATTTGAATGTGGCATCGCAGTCGCGAGCTGCCTGCCCATTGCGGAAGCAATGTGCTCCGCTGAGGTGATCAGAGGTGGGCGGGCAGGTTTGGTCTCCGGCTTGAGCAACACTAGAGACCAAGGCAGCGAGTGCGGCTGCCATGACAGCGATTGACAGTCGAGGCTTTGGAGACATTGGGCCGCGCCTCCTACATTCGTTCCATCTGATATGGCATTAAGAATATGCTTTTGAGAAGAAGATTTCCTCGCTCGACTCGGCTGTGAAATGTCGGGCCGCATGTGGCCTCGCCCCATATCCCTTCCCGGTGGTGACCTGCTGCCGGTGTTGAGGCGCCTATCTTCCCTTGGTGAGGACGGCTAAAGCCGCTATCGCATCACTCGCGGAGCCTTCATCACACACCTTCAGGTTGGTGGCCCCCAGCGATTCCTTAAAATGATCTGTGAGCCTGTCGGAGCATGATTCATAGTAATATCCGCAATTTGATTCGTATTTAGTTTCGATCCGGTCCTCGGATATGCACTTGTCGCCGCCCTTACAGGTCAATCGAATGACTGTCGGTTTCGGAAGGGAAGCTTCTATTTTAGAAAAATCTGCCGCTAACGTTTGATTTACAATACAAATCGGAAAAGCATATGGTTTTTGGGATACCTGCTTCTTCTGGAATTCTATCTTGAGCTCTGTTTCGCTTCCAGCAACTCTAGCCGTGCGGCTCTCCCTCCATTTCCACGTGCGACCAGCAATTGTGCGATCACCCTCCCGGTTCTGAACGGGACACTTCATTGCCAACTGGAGGAGCTCGATGGCGTCACCTATCTCGTCGGCAACGGCAGGACAGCCGAGAAGAACAGAGGAAGCCAAAATCAGAGAAAAGGAAGCTTTGTTTGGATAGCAAGGCATGGCGAAATCCCCAGCTGTAGCCGTTGAGGATTTCATATTTCTAATGTTGCAACAAGCGGCAGCGCGCCGACTGTGCTAAGCTCAAGCTGCAAAGCCCGGTGCGCAGCGAAGTGAAGAATGGATACCTTTCAGAACCCCTAGAAGGCTGAGTTCGATGGCCCGTACTTCCAATTTTAGTAATTTCTCGTCCATCTCGATCGTCCTCCTTGTGGCTGCCGTTTTCTTTGCAAGTTCCGCTTTAGGCGCCAGTGACTTCAGTGCGGAAAGAGCACGCCTGGATGCTGCTGTTAAAAGCGGGGTTTGCCCTTCTCCACCGACCCTGTATGACCGCGTCGATCCCTCGGAGGTCTGTGGAAATATAGATCGCTGCAATGCATTGAGCGGGACGAATGGAATCGGTCCCTTAAGAGAAAATTGGACAGGCTCGTCCAGAAATAAATGCTATGATGAATGGTGGCAGTGTAGAGAAGATGTTACAAGAGCAAATGAGAGCATAAATTCATACAATACACTCATGCGAAAGTGCATGAGGAGTGCAAACAATAGCCATGACCTTGCTTCTCATCTGGCAAATGCCCGTGAGAAGGATAAAGACTCATCGACCCTAGAGAATGCAAATGACATTGACATTGAAATGGCTCGTGACAGCGCAATGGCAGCAGGAGAACAGCTAAAGAAAGCGATGGCCGACAAGGCCCGTACTGAGGAGCTGGAGGCGAATCGAAAAGCGGGCCAGCTAGTCGACGAGTACGAGCGCTGGAAAGAGCAGCAGCGGCAGGAAGAGCTGAAGCAAGAGGGACAGCAGGGCGAACAGCCACCAGTGTCGCCGAATACTAGCGTGCAAAGTCCTGCGTTTGATTTGACTATCTGCGATCGTGTCGTACATAGCACGAATGGCAACGGTCAACCCGTTGTGCAATGCTTTACTAGGCAGTTTGCGAGTAAGGGATTTGTGACCTCACCAAACGCCATGTGCGACAAGAACACACGAGCGGAGGTAGATGGGGTCGTGTATATTTACTGTGAAATGTGAAATAGATTGATGGAGATCCCAGGCACTCAAACCAATAATCTGGCCCCAACTCAACCAGTATGTGCGAACCACCACCTTTCCGTGAATTGCCCCTGGGGGCAAAAGAATTTTTCCAACCACCCAAGGATCAGATCCGCGCCTTCGTCAAACCGTCGTGGGAGTTAGAAATTGGAAGAACGACGATGGCGGATCGAAAAGTCCTGTTGTCCCTAGCATTGCTGATCTTTGCGTCGCCCGCGAATGCCGGACAAAGCCTCACCGGTCACATCCGCGACGACCCATCATGCCGGCAATTCAACGATGGATGCAGCATTTGCCTCGTTGAGGACGGCAAGGCGCTGTGTTCGACGCCGACCATCGCTTGTACGGTAACTGGCTGGGTGTGCGTTGACGGTGCGGGTGCAGCCAAGCCCGAGGCAGGCGCTCGGACTTCTTTGCCGGAAAAGTTTTAGCTCATCCAAAACGGCCACCACGCCAGCGCCAACACGACGCCAGCGGCCACCGCGAAGGCGAGCCAAGCGCCTTGAGCTGGGCGATGATCTGCTCGCCACCCTCCAAACTGATCTTTTGCAGATCGTGTTTTTGCGGGCCATTTCAACATTCCTTCTCGTGTTTCAGGGCTTCGCCGACCAGCACGCCGACATCGCGCGATCAGCGAATTCCGCGCCGCCGGGTAGGCCCTCTTCGCCGTCGCTTGTCCATTGCTCGCCGCTGCCATCGTCACCAACCCGTTTGACGAAGGCCTGCACCTCGGCGGACCACGCTAGAACGGGCCTGGCGGGAAGTGGGACGCGATAATCGTGAATGCGCCCCCGGTTGATATCTTGATGCACCGCGCACGCCAGCGTCGCGGCAAGGTCTTCCAGCGCCAAGACCGCGCGCGCCTGGTTCATCTCATCGGCGCCGAGGATTTCCATCGCTTCGCGCATCAGGGTTGGCCAATCGGCCACCATGACACCGAGGGCGGCAAGCACTTGGGGATCGTAGCCGTTCCCGCTCTGCGCCCTCCAAAGCGAGGCCTTCCGGATGGCGCGATCTGGCCGACCGCCATGTCCGCCCTGGATGTTGCCGTCCCGTCGCCTCGCCGAGTCGGCAGTTTGCCGGTCGACCATTTTCTTGCCATCGGCCGTCGTCACCGTCGGAATGCGACCCTTGGCAATCGCGCGGCTGACTGTGGACGGCGAGACGCCGATTGTGTGGGCATATTCAGTTGGGGACATCAGCGTCATTTTTCAGCAACTCGCATTTGCACGGATTTGCGGCTCAAAGCCTTGCATACGCAAGAACCCGTCGTGATTGCGTTTGATCATGCACAAGTTTTGCAAGTCTGTGCCTAGAGACACTGTGCGCGTAGCCGATCCGTATCCTATTTGACGGTTTCCCAGGACCCGTTCGACGCTCTGCATCAGCCAGGCCTTCCCATGAGGAATGCATCGAACTTCTCATTGCGCCGAGCGATGACGTCATCCCATGCGTTGCGAGCTTTGGCGCGACGCGCATAGATGTCCTTGGCACTAGGAGTAGGCGGCGCCACTTTGCCGATCTCGGCCTCGATGGCGATCAGCTCTGGCTTTAGTTCGGCGAGCGTCGGCATGCGATCAGGGTTCGTCCGACCGATGAAACGCGGGGCGCCGTCGGCCGCCTCACGTTCTCTTGTGGCTACTGCCCGTGCCTCGGCTATGGCCGCCGGGAAACGCTCGCGAAGGCCAATGACCTTGTCTCTCTGGCTCTCGGGAAGGTCGTTGAAACAGCCGCCAATCATACTGGTCGCGCGGAAGAAGGCGGCGAGATCAGCCTGGCTTTCGAAGTGTGAGGCATCGCCGCGCTCAATTGCGGCACGCCATGCTGGGGAAAAGGTGGCGGTGGGTATCATGTTACGGCTTCCTTCTGATCGATGCGGCCAGGACGGGAGTCAATCATCCTGGCCGCGACGCTGCCACGTTCTCTCTGAACCCGTGACGGCGTCTTTCGTGAATAGGAGTGAGCCGGAACCCAACCGCTGTGAAAGGCTCCGGCTCTTTGCGCAACCGGACTGACAGGAACGGCCGGGCAATAGGTGTGACTGGCGTTGCTCATGTTTCAATCGTCCTCGTCGTCGGCGTCGACGAGCGCCTGGCCGGCCTTCAACTTCCTGGCAGTTTTCGCGAACGTGTCCGACAGCCTCAGCCGTTCGGCGTCGATGATCGCTTCGATGCGCCGGCGCTCACGCGGATCGCGCGTGATGCGATGCGGTAGGCGAGACACCAACGTGATGAAAGAGCCGGCGATCTCGTCCAACGTGGCGGTCGCCTCTTCCATCGTGACGAGCTTGCGGTCTTCGCGGGCGATGCGCTGTTCGATCTCGGTGGCACGCGCATCGCGAACGCGCGACTCTGCTGCCGATTTTGATGCTTGTCGGCCCTCATCCTTAAGCCAGGCGACATAGCCCTGGACGACATCAACCAAGTTCCACCGATCGCGCGCAATAGGCCTAAAGCAGCCCTTCGACGCGAGCTGTTGAACGTATCGCGGTGTCACCTTGATGAGCGCAGCGGCGGTGGCGGTGTTGATCGTATTGGCCTGCTCTTTCGCTGATTGCCTATCCATTCGCGAGGCTCCCCAAACGGAAGCGAAGTGAGAAAATGGAAATCTCAGAAATCCGCGTTGCCTGGGCTTCGCCGCCCCGTATCCGGAGCTGAGCGGAGGTGGGGAACCTTACCTGGGGGTGGGTAAAAGGCCCCCGGTGGACGCGCGCCCGCTTGTCCATCCAGGGGCCAACGCCGACCACCGTCCAGACCGTCGGCGTATTCAATCCGAGCGCATAACTAACACTCGTCATCATCACGGCTCCTCGGCCATGTCGATGGTGGCAGGCTCTTCTTTGGCCTTGGCTGGCGTATCGGCAACAGCGATCAGCTGAACCACCGGTTCCTGATCGGCATCGGGCGGCATTGGCTTCATGGCCGCGAGATCGCTCATCCTGGCAAGGACAAGTCTGGGCATGTCGGTGCTGTTGTGCCTGTGTTCCCAAATCGGTGGGTCGCCAGCGACGAGACCGGGCAGCACGACACTGGCCAGCGGCGAGTAATGGATCGGGTTGGTCCGGGGCAGATATGTGCGGCGAATGAAGCGCCGCTTGACCGCCCGGATTCCGCTGTGAAGGTGGACGACACCATCGGGACGCAGCCGCCCTTCGGCTTCAAGCTCGCTGGCGCGTTTTCCGGCCTCGGCCTGCCTATTGTCGGGCAGGATGTCGTAAGATCCGGCGTGCGTCCAAAGCCCAACTTCCTTTTCGCTGATCGTCTTCTCTTCCGATCCTGGGCGCCGGCGCACCATCACCTCGACAGGCCATAGCGCGGCAGCCCCTGCAGGCAGGCGCTTGTTTGCCTCCTCGACCGCCACGTCCGCCTCTGCCACTGCCCTGATCAGTTCGACAAAGCGGCGGCCTAGGTCCGGATATTCTTTCCGAAGCAACCTGGCGGCAGCGTCTGCCTTCGCTTTGGCATTGTTGTAGATGCCGGCGAGTTCAGCCTCAGTCGCAGCTGCGATAGCCGCCTCCAGGCGTTTCTCGAGTTCCGCTTTTGCGGCATAGGCGCGTTCGATATCCCGGTTTGCCGCGGCGATCTTGATCTCGATCGCTTCGAGCTCCTTGTCGGTTCCGTCGAGCAGCACCCGGCGCCGTTCCGCTTCCAGCTTCTCGGCCGCGGCCTCCAGGCCTTCGATGTCGATCTGATCGAGCGTCTGACGCAGCTGGTCGGCCGTGTTCGTCTGGCCTCCTCGCAACGACTTGACGATTGTTTGAATGTTCATCTGTGTTCGAACTTTCGGGCTGTGGACATACACCGAAGATGCCGAACGAAACACGACAGACGAAGGCCTCAAAACACGACAAACACGACAGACACGACAGTTACTTGATGCCGAGTTTTGCGTGCATTTTTGATATCGAGACGAGCCAGCGCCCGCCGCACTTCCACGCGAAGTTGTCGTCGCGTTGGCACCAGGCGAGGATCCTCACTTTCGAAGTGTCGAACCGCTGTGCCGCTGCGCCCGTCTCAATCCACTCCTTGCCGATAAGGTCTGTCCGCCTCTCTGGCTCGACAGCAGATGTTGGGGGTGAAGGTAAAGCTTGCTGGTCTCCCTGGCCGATGTAACCGTGCAATTCGGCCAGCCTGGCAGCAAGTGCGGCCTCAGCCGCTTTGATCTCCGCCACTAGACTGGCCAAGTGCGGATCCTGTTGGGCTAGCGTCATGCAGCGCCTCCAACGGGCTGCCTGCCATTGCCGGCTGCCAGGCGAGGGAACCCATAGAAGGCAACATGCGTTGCCGTTCCATGGTTGATTACCTCAAATCGGTTATCCAGGAACTCCTGCCGGCGTGGCTCAGCCGAAAGGCCGTCGACGTGGACGTGCGCCCTGCAGAGCAACAACCGCCAATGCGCGACCTTATCGGCCCCGCTCCTCCCGTGCGATATCGTGGCCCGGTTCGGTCGTCCGAACCCTCTAGGCTCCACGAGTCGCAACTGTAGCGCCGTCTCGGGAACCAAAGCGGTCGGCCTGGCTAAAAATTCCGAATTGAGTTTTGGGTCCCCCCGGCCCTCTCCGCAGAGCCCCGACGACAATGACGAGGTTACCTGGCCAGCAAACTTAAGGCGAAAGGGCGTCCAAGAAGGCATGGAGTAAGCCATTTGTGTGTGGCTGACAGCCATTTGGCGGTATCGCGAAAACAAAGTCTCTGAGAGACGGTTAGCCGGAACATCACCGCGCATCGAGGAGCCGTCGTCGCCGTGCAGTTCGCACAATTGGTCATTGGAGACGAGAAACGCGCCGAACTTCACCGAGCCGAAAGGCTTGTGAGGATTCACAATCTCATCGTGCAGCGTTTCAACCGAATAGGTCACTCGGCAGATCTGGTCGAGAAGGCGGCCGCTGATCTCGTCGAGGCAGCGAGTCAGCCCGCTGACATGGCCGAGCCGTCTGGGTGGACGCTTGGGTTGTGAAGCGAGCCGGGCTGTCATGTGCCCCTCGTCGCAGTGGCGTACGCGCTGGCCCGCAGCTCAACGTCTTCGGTTGGGAGCGCGCCTGTCTTGCGCAGATGTTCCTCGGCTTCTGCCATAGACATCGTCAGCACGTTGGGTTCTCTCGCGCGCGCAGGCTCTAACCTTTCTTCCTTTTCATCCGGAGCAATCTTGTCTGATGCTGATGATGATGCTGATGCTGATGGCCATTGGCAAAACGATGCGCCTGCTATCGTATCCGATGCGCTTGCCATGCTTCTGCCATTGGCATCCGCATTGCGCTTGCCATCGATGCGCCACCTTGCTTCCGCTCCTCTATGTCCTGCAGCCACCTTCTTTTCGCGCTTGACGGTAGCCTCCGACCGCTCTGCATCGAGACGTTGAAGCACTTCCGACATCAATGGGCCGATCGCCTGGGCGACGCCCTCCCACCTCTCTGGATCGATCCCGCTGATGCGCATAAGGCGAGCATCATCCGAAGGCATCGAGCCGTGCTGCCAGTAGTGCCGGCGCAAGCGCTCATAGGCACCGAACTCCTCGGCCGTGAGATGCGCGGTCAAGGCGGTCTCCGTGCCGATGTAGGTTTTCATCCAAGCCAGATCGGTCATGATGCCGCCTTCTCGATCGCCTTGACGATCTGACAGGCGGTGGGACGATCGAGTTGGAAGCGCTCGGCGAGGACTAGGTCGGGCGCGCGCTTGTCGGCGGCGTAGGCTAGGAACCGCCGGCAGCGGTCGATGAGGTCGGGAGTAATCTCGGCCATCAGTGTGCCCTCGCCATCGCAAGGTTGTGGCGCCTGACTGCTTCGCAAGCCTCCTTTGGGCTGAGGCCGATCTCACGAAGGGCGGGGATCGCCGGGCCTCTCATATGGCGCGGCACTTCGGCCAGGAAGCGCTCGCCGCGCTCAATGGTCGAGGGTTCGGAAGTGTGATCATCAGTTTCGGGAACGCTCGTCATTTATGCGGCCTCCCCACTGCGGAAAAACGCGTGCAATGCGACGCGATCCGCGACCCATCTGTCGCCAATCTTGCGCGCTGGCAGCTTGCCAGTTTCGAGCATGTAGAAGCACTGGCGCTGTGAAAGGCCTAGCTCGGCTGCGATGGATGCCGCGCCCCAGATGAGCGAGAGGCCGGCGGTTTCGGTGGGTTCGTTGCTCTTCATCGGCGTTCCTTTAGTTTGATCAGAAAACATTTTAGGGGTTAGATAGGCCAAAAAAATTTCAGACGACGTCTTTCAGGATTTTCGTGAGGTAGATCACTTCGGCAACGCCATCGTTTCCGTGCCCAAGTGAGCCGAAGACATCTGAGAACAAGTTGCCCTTTGCCGGGTCGACCGTCTTCACGATGTAGTGGAACTCCAACAAAAGGCCCCAGGACACGACCAGCCATGCCGGCTCGCCCTCACGGATGATATCGAGCAGGTGGCCAGCCATACCTCCTTCGACCAGATTTTTGCGCAGATTGGTGGCAACGCGCTGGATAGCCCCAACCGTCATTTTGCGGCGGGCGAAAGTGGCAACGACGCAAGCGATGATTGCCTCGCTTTGCGAAAACCGGCGCGGCGTCCCTGTGCCGGCTCGATCAGTGTCAGGCTCGGGATGAATAATGTTTTTCTCGGCCAATGCCTGAACCCAACGGGGCTTCATGCCGGTGATCCGGACGAGGTCAGCTGAGGTGAATTCGAGTCCAGGCATGGGTTAACCCGCAAAATGTTTTACGTTCTTGACACAGGGTACTTATGGCTGTCAAGTAGCGGCAACCAATAGCAGGGGGATTTCGATTATGTCGATCCGCAAGCGCATATGGACCAACGGCAAGGGCGAGGAAAAAACGGCTTGGGTTGTCGACTATGCCGACGGCAAAGGCGTTCGCCGCCTGAAAACCTTCGCCAAGAAGAAAGATGCCGACAGCTTCGCCGCGACAGCCAAAGTGGAGGTCCGCGAAGGCTCCCACGTCGCAGACAGCGCAAGCGTCACCGTAAAGGCTGCGGGCGCATTCTGGATTGCCACGGGCGAACAGGACGGGCTCGAACGTTCCTCGATCGACCAGCGCAAGCGCCATCTGTCCCTTCACATCGAGCCCTTCATCGGCGCCACCCTATTGTCGCAACTCACCGTCCCGGCGGTGCGGGAGTTCGCCGACAACATGAGGGAAAGCGGCCGGTCACAGGCGATGGTGAGAAAGCTTCTAGGGTCTCTTGGCTCCCTCCTGTCGGATGCTCAGGAGCGCGGCTTGGCCGCTCGGAATCCGGTCAAGGATCTCCGCGGCGCGCGACGTCGAGGCAAGGAACGCCAGGCCGACAAGCGCCAGAAGGGTAAGCTCAAGGTCGGGGTCGACGTTCCGACCCGTGAGGAGATCAAGGCCGTTGTCGGCGCGTCGGCTGGCCGCTGGCGCCCTCTTTTGATCACCGCGATTTTCACCGGCATGCGATCGTCAGAGCTGCGCGGCCTTCGCTGGCAGGATGTCGATTTCGAGCGTGCGCAGATCAGCGTGCACCAGCGCGCCGATGACTATGGCGAGATCGGTCGGCCGAAGTCCGAAGCGGGAGAAAGGACGATTCCGGTTCCGCCGATGGTCATCAATGCCCTGAGAGAGTGGAAGCTGGCCTGCCCTCGCCGACCGACTGGCAACATCGATGCCGCTGGCAATCCAGTGAAGGAACTGCACTACGTTTTCCCGACGGGAAGCGGCAACATCGAAAGCCGCTCGAACATGACCAAGCGCGGTTTCCTGCCGACCCAGGTGACGGCCGGCGTGACAGTGCCGAGTGACGAGCGAGACGACGCTGGCGAGGTCGTCATGGTGGGCAAGTATGGCGGCATGCACGCCCTCCGCCATTTCTATGCCTCGTGGTCGATCAATCGGCCGCAGGATGGTGGGCTCGGGCTTCCGCCAAAGGTCATCCAGGAACGGCTCGGGCATAGCTCGATCATGATGACGATGGACGTCTACGGGCACCTGTTCCCGCGCGGTGATGATGCCGATGAAATGGCAGCGGCAGAGCGGTCGCTTTTGGGTTGAGCGCGACATAAACGCGACAAAGAGGCAAATTCTGCAACAAAATCAGCAATCGCACCAAGCATCATAATCCTGGGGTCGGGGGTTCAAGTCCCTCTCCCGCTACCACCCTCAAAATCCAAACAATTCTCTGCTCCGCTGGCAGGCGCTCTAAAGCCTAGCGTTTGCAGGGTGTGTGGCCAAAAGCTGGGGAGTGCGGCAGCGCCCCGAGCGCAAACTGCTCTCTGGATGCCGATCATTCTCCGAAGCTGGGGAGTAGTCCCAAAAATCCCCAGGTTTTGACAACAGCAATATCAATGCCTTAGCGTCGACTTGATGCGGGCGGTTTTGCGGTTCGCTCGCCTATCCAATGACGACCACAACTATGCGGTTGCTCGCTAGGTCCGGCTTGCGCAACTGCGGACATCGCCAAGCCACTACTCGGACGTCGCGTTTCGGGCCGAGAGCGGACCGGCAGCTTCAGGCCTCGGATAGTCAGAAGCGTCCGCAGCGACGGCGCGCCTTCGAGATGGCCTGGCGAATTCCCACCAGTTGCCGCGGATCGAACGCCTCGCAGACGCCACAGTGAACCAATGCTTCGCATAAGGTCGGCACATCAGAATTTTGATCCATAGACGGGCTCCAGCCGGCAACGTTGCGGTTCGGCTCGGATCGCGCCTTGCGATGCTGCAAGCACGAGCGGTACAGGATACAACTACCTTGCTTCCCCTGGATGGCTCAAATGTCCTCCATCGATTCTCTCGCCGCGAGATTATTGTCGGCGACATTGATGTTCGATCGTGCGTCGTTGCTGGCGCTCGAGGCTTTGGCTGCCGAATCCGACCGTCGGGTCCTGAGGCGCGGTGAGGTCCTGGTTCGCGAAGGCGATCCATCGGACAGGTTCTTCGTCGTGCTGTCCGGTCGCTTTACGGTACACAAAGGAGATCGGATTGGCTCGGTCGCCGAGATCGCACAGGGCGAACTAGTCGGCGAAATTGGTTTCTTTGCAGGGCTGCCCCGTACGGCCACTGTCCTTGCAGCGCGCGATTCGATCGTCCTTGAAATCAGTCGTAATCATTTCGAGAAGGCGGCCGAGGCTCTGCCGAACCTGAGAGAGGCGGTCACAATATCTCTGGCGCGCCGGTTCGCCACGCAATCTCCGATTTTGTCACGTCTCCAGAAACCTGCCAAAATCCGAACGCTTGCCATCATTGCAGCCGGCGGAAGTCGCATCTCACCGGTTTTCATCGGGCACCTACAGCAAGAGTTCGGCGCGGTCACGCGCGCTCAGTTCGTTTCCCGGCTTGACGTCCACGCGAAGTTCGCAGGTCGTCCGATCGACGACCAGCTGGTCCTTAACTGGTTGAACGAACTGGAGGCGCAAGCTGAATTCGTTGTCTACGTCGCCGATGAAGAACCTAATGAATGGACACGAGTCTGCATTCGCCAGGCCGATACCGTCCTGCTGCTAGCGAACGCGTCCTCCTCGCCTCGCTTGAACAGGTCCGAGGAATTGGCGCTATCGGTCCATCCACCATCGACCGGTCGGCTTGTCCTAATTCACGACAATCGCTCGGCTACGGTCTCCGGCACCGCTGCGTGGCTCGATGAGCGCCCCCATGTCGGCCAGCATCATCATGTTGCGCTGGAGGACGCGTCTGATATCCAGCGCCTGGTCCGATTTATTTCCTGCAAGGCACGTGGCTTCGTGGCGGCGGGGGGTGGGTCCCTGGGCAGCGCCCATTTGGGCGTCTACAAGGCCTTCGTCGAGGCGGGCGGGCGCTTCGACTATCTCGGCGGGACGAGTTCCGGAGCGGCGATGATGGCCGGCTTCGCAAGAGGGTTGGACGCGGAGCAGATCGACCGCGGCACTCACAACGTATTTGTCAAGAGTCGGGCGTTTCGGCGCCCCACCTTGCCGCGTTTCGCGCTTCTAGACCACAAAGCCTTCGATCGAGCCCTTCGGGAGGAATACGGCGACGTTCTGATCGAAGATCTTTGGCTTCCGTTCTTTGCGCTTTCGAGCAATCTGAGCAGCCGTCAGCCCCATGTCCACCGTCGTGGAAAACTCTGGCACGCCGTTCGGGCATCCGGCTCGCTCCCGGGTGTTCTGCCGCCGTTCTTTACCGCAGACGGCGATATGCTGGTGGACGGCGCCATCATGAACAATTTGCCGCTGGAACAGATGAGGGAACTCAAGACCGGCCCCAATGTCATCGTGAGCTTTGGGTCCAGTGGACCGCAAAAATACCACATCGACTATGACCGCATCCCCGGAAGATTGGAACTGGCGGTCGCCCTGCTGAACCCTTTCGGCCGTGCCCGCCTGCCGCAGGTTCCGAGCATGCTTCAGGTTATTGCCGCGAGCATACTGGCACACGGGCCGCAGGACATTGCCGTCGGCGACGAGGATGTCTTGGTCTGTCCGCAGGTTTCGAGCACCTTCATGGATTGGAGTCGGCACTCCGAGTTGTTTTCGGACGCCTACGACCGCACGGCGCAATGGATCGAGGAACGTCTCCGCGAGAACGACTCAGGGCTCCGGGCGGTGCTCGGTAACGCACATACTTAGCGCGTCACAGTCCCACTATGCTCAAGCGGTTCACGGAGGGTATCGGCTGACCTCTGTACCCCTCGCGCTAGGCATTCGGAAGCAGCACACGTTTACTCCTCCCGGAACGCCCTCTGGATCTGATCCGCCAGGGGCTTCACGAGATAGGAAAGCATTGTGCGACTGCTGGTCGAAAAGAACACCTCGACCGGCATTCCAGGCGTCAGGGACAATCCTTTGAGCCTGGCGAGTTCCTCGCGCGGTAAAACGACGTGCACGGTATAGAAGCTGGCACCACTTCGCTCATCAATGCTGAGATCGGCGGAAATCTTGCTGACGGTTCCGTTGAGTTCCGGCGTCGTTCGCTGGTTGAAAGCCGACAGCCGCAACGTTGCGCCCTGCCCTGGCCTCAGTTGATCGATGTCCTGGGGAGCCACGCGTGCCTCGACGGTCAGTTCGTCCGCCACCGGCACAATGAGCATGATCAGCTCTCCCGGAGAGACAACACCGCCGACCGTGTGCACGGCAAGCTGAAGAACCACGCCGGTTTGCGGGCTGCGTATGTCGATGCGCTTGAGCTGGTCCTCGGCCGACACCTTGCGTTCGACCAGCTCGGAGATCTTTGCCTGGACATCGCGCAGCTCGGTCGCGACCTCGCTGCGCAGATCCTGGTCGACCTGAATGATCTGCAGGCGGATTTCTGACGTGTGGCCCTTCGACTGCGCGATCGACGCGGTCAGCTGCCCGTGCTCGCCTTCCAGCCGCACGGCATCGCGTTCGAGCGCGGTTATACGTTCGATCGAGACCAGCTTGCTTTGCCAAAGTTTGCGCATGCCCTCGAGCTCGATTTCGATCAGCTTGATTTCCTGGCTTTTGGCGTCTCTTTGCTCGGTCAGGCCGGAGACCTCCTCGACAAGCTGAGCGATACGCTCCGCCAGCTGAGCCTTCTGGCCAGCGCGCGCCTGCTTGCGAAACTCGAACAGGGATCGCTCGCCGGCCATCGCGCGGCTGGTCTCGGGTTCCGCTTGCCGCGACATGAGTGACGCTGGAAAGGCGATGACGTCGGCGCCGTCGCGCTCGGCTTCAAGGCGCGCCAGGCGGGCATCGAATTCATCGAGGCTCTTGGTGACAATGGCCAGATTGGCGCGGGTGATCGTTTCATCGAGACGGATCAGGACTTGCCCTGCCTGCACGGCGTCGCCTTCGCGGACCAAGATCTGACCGACCACGCCGCCGGTCGGATGCTGCACCTTCTTGACGCTGGAATCGACGACCAGCTTGCCGGAGGAGATGACGGCTCCGGAAAGCTCGGTGACCGCCGCAAGGCTTCCCGCGCCGCCAACAAGCAGGACGCAGGCGGCGACACCGCCCATGAGATAGCGCCGAATGGTCCGGTCAATCGCGGATGCAGCGCGTTCCGCCATCAGGATGTAGCCCCTTCGGGGGCGGAGACGACCTTCAGCGGGACGCCTGCCGGGCGGGCAACCTTGTTCAACACATCATTCTTGGGACCAAAGGCCTGGACGCGGCCACCGGCCATGACGAGCACCTGATCCAGGCTTGCCAGCGCGCTTGGCCGATGCGCCACAACGATGGCGATGCCACCTCTTTCACGCACGCCCTGGATTGCCGCCGTCAGCGCGGCTTCGCCTTCGGAATCGAGATTGGAATTGGGCTCATCCAGAATGACCAGGAACGGATCGCCGTAGAGAGCCCTGGCCAGCGCCACCCTTTGCCTCTGTCCAGCCGAGAGTGCCGACCCGGCCTCGCCGATCCGCGTCTCGTAACCTTCCGCCAGATGGACCACGAGATCGTGCACACCGGCGGCGCGCGCCGCCGCCAATATTTTGTCCGAGGGCGCCAGGGGTTCGAAGCGCGATATGTTTTCGGCTATGGTGCCGTCGAACAGCTGGACGTCCTGCGGCAGGTAGCCGACATGCTTGCCAAGCTGTTCGGGCGACCACTGGTCGAGCGTCGCGCCGTCCAGCCTGACGGTTCCGCGCACCGGCAGCCAGATACCGGCGATCGCGCGGACAAGCGAGGATTTTCCCGAAGCGCTCGGCCCGATGATGCCAAGGCCAGCACCCTTCTCCAGCGCGAAGCCCGCATCCTGGACAACCACGCGGCGCTCGCCCGGCGGCGTGACGCTGATGCCTTCGACCGAAAGCGCCGATATCGGCGCCGGCAGCGCGACACTTGTTGCAGTTTCGGGAAGCAGCGCCAAAAGCTGCGTCAGCCGAGCCCAGGCCTGGCGGGCAGTGACGAAACCCTTCCAGTGGGCGATGGCCAGTTCGATTGGAGCGAGCGCCCGGCCCATCATGATCGAACTGGCGATCATGATACCGCCCGTCGCCTCCTGATGAATGACGAGATAGGCGCCGATCGCCAGCACACCCGACTGCAGCATCATCCGCAGGATCTTCGAGATCGTTCCGAGCGTACCCGCCAGGTCGCTCGCTTTCGCATTCGTGTCGAGATAGTCGGCGTTGATACCCGACCAGCGCTCGGCGATGCGCGAGCCAAAGCCCATGGCCTGCAGAACCTCGACGTTGCGCCGGGTGGCCTCGGCAAGCGTGTTGCGTGCCGCGGCCTGGCTGTTTGCCCTTTTTGCCGGCTCTCGTGTGCGCATTTCGGCAAGCAATGTCAGGCCAAAGAGAATGACGGCGCCGGCGAGCGCAGCCATGCCAATCCAGAAATGGAACAGGAAGCAAATACCCAGATACAGCGGCATCCACGGCAGATCGAAAAGCGCGGTCGGACCGGCGCTCGACAGAAACGAGCGCACCTGGTCGAGATCCCGCAACGACTGCAGGCCATCGCCGGCGAGCGTGGTGCGCAATGGCAGGCGCATCAGCGCGGCATAGACTTGCCCGCTCAGCTGCGCGTCGAGCGCCATGCCGATGCGCACCAGCAGCCGTGACCGGATGAGCTCGAGAACGCCCTGGAAGATGAAAAGCGTGGCGGCAAACACGGCAAGGCCGACGAGCGTCGGCACGCTGCGGCCGGGTATGACGCGATCATAGACCTGCAGCATGAAGAACGAGCCGGTCAGCGCCAGGATGTTGACGACGCCGCTCATCAACGCGATGCCGGCGAACGCGCGTCGAAAAGAAGCCAAAACCACTGCCAGGGTTGTTCGCGGCGGCTCGGATGGATGGAGTTGCGTTGTCGCCTTCACATCAGTTCCAGTTCAGTCTCAGGCGGCAGTGCAATAAACGGAAATTGCCGAGGCTTGATGACGAACGCGTCCGTACCGACCTCACCCTCAGCTGTTGCGCTTAGATAAACCAATCGCCCAGCGCATAAGCATGAACATAGTCGACGTGCATTTCCGCGGGCGTTGCGAGCCCGTCGGCGGGCGCTCCCGCGATGCCGCCAACCGCCAGGTCGACCAGCATGTACATCGGCTCGTGCATGTCGGCGGGCGTCGCGGCGCGGGCGACTTCGACGTCGTCGAAATACCAGACCAGTTCGTCTTGCGTCCACAGCACCCCGTATGTGTGGAAGCCTGCGGTATCCGAGACAAAGGGCGTCGCGCCCACGGTTGTATGCGTTCCCGTCTCGTTCGTGTGGCCAGTCAGGAGGAGCTTGTTCGGGTCTTGGCCGGTCATCTCGATTGCATCCAGTTCCGGCGGCCAGGAACCGTCCGCCGGCAGCAGCCAGAAGGCCGGCCACGCGCCTTGTTTTTCCGGCATGTCGGCACGGATTTCGAAATAGCCATGGGTCTGCGCGAAGGTATCGTGGGTCGTCAGAAGGCCTGAAGTATACTTGTAGTCGTTGATCAAGGGCTGGATCGCATCCGCGGCCCGGGCGGCGGTAATGGTGAGAACGCCGTTCTCGACGCTGAACGGGTGGACGGAACTGGTCGGCGCGTAGTTGGCATCGATATACCATTGAAGCTCGCCATTGTCGGTGAGCGAACTGCCGTTCGCACCGCCCCACCAGAAGTTCGTATCCCAGGTGCCGCTCGAGCCGTTCCTCAGGCTCAGCGTGTTGAACTCGTCGGAGAAGGTGAGTTCCAGATGCGACCTGTCCAGCGCCAGATCGAACTGGCCTTCGGTGAACTGGCCGACCGTCTTGTTGGCGAAGACCAGAAACTCGGTGCTGGAAAGATTGAGCCGCACATTCGCGCCCGACTGGACCATATTGGCCTGCACCTGCTCGAAGGAGGTGAAGCCGTAGCTGCCTACGCGCACGGTGTCGTCGGCGCCAAAGTCCAGGATCAGGTCGCTGCCGTTGCCCCGGGTAACGACGAAGATATCCGCCCCGGATCCGCCTTTCAGAACGTCATCGCCCTGCAAGCCGTCGAGCGTTTGCTGGCCGGCGCCGCCGGTAATGATGTTGTTTAGCGCGTTTCCGAAAGCATAGTGTTTGTCGCCGGTGACGGTCAGGTTCTCGAAATTCGCCGGCAGTCTGTAGTTCATCCAGGTCGAGATGGTGTCGACACCCTCATTGGCCAGCTCGACCGGCTTGTTCTTCGTGGAATACAGATAGTAAATGTCGTCGCCCTTGCCGCCATACATCGTGACGCTGACGCTGGCGTCGCCGTAGATGGTGTCGTTGTATATGCTGCCGAAGAGTGACGGGCCGGAATTCGTCGCCGAGTACCACTTTGTTGAGGACCCGCTATAGGGGAGTGGAACGCCTTTGGCGTTCAGGACGGTGGCCATTCTGGTCTCCTCGTCTCGCTCGATGCCGGCCCTAGCATCTACGGTAGGGACGAGAAGCCAAACCTCTTATTTGGTCGTCGACTTGGGTTCGACTTGTGAGAGTTACCAAGAACTTAACACGCAGGCGGTCCGAGCCGCCTCATTGCCTCGAATGCATAAGGATTGGGCAGCCAGCACTTTTTTGGTCACGAGTCGTCGCAATCTGCGGGCAAAGGATTGGGGAAACTGCCTGGTCGAACCGCGATACCTGCTATCCGGGTTCGAGCGCGTCGCCTTGGGCTTTGGATGGGGCGGCATCCAAAACGCAATTCACGAGAAGCAGGCAAGCCCTCAGGCCATTCTCTATGGCCTCGCTGTTCCTTCGACGCACCCAATCAAGCCACAGCCCGTCCATCGTCGCAGTAATGCTGTCTACGAGAAATGGGACTGATCCACGGCCCTTCGTTCGTTCATCCGCTATCTGATTGAGTATCCCAGAAAGTTCATCTCGGAAATGCTGGTAAAGGGAAATCTCGGTCCTCAAAATATCGTCAGAGGCCAAAGCGGCAGACCAGAGGTCGATCCGGACGCGCAAGAAGTCCCTTTTGAGGAAATTGGGGGTCAGGAACGTTCCCAGGAAAAGCTTAAGCTGCTCATTCGGGGAACTAGATCCTCTGGCGCGTTGATCGCGGACCGCTTCTATCAAGAGATTTGACGTATACCGGTAGGTCTCAACAAGAACCTCATTCATGTCCTTGAAATTGTAGGTTATGTGACCCAACGAAATATTGGGGTGCTCGGCAATTTTTCGAGCGGTTAATTTGGCGTAGCCGACCTCCTTGATGCACTGGAAAGCCGCCTCGACAATCTCGGCTCTCCGCTCCTCGGAGGTTAGATATGTTCGTGCGGATTTCCGCATTGCCGCCACCATCTTTCGACGCTCACCGAGAGAATCGGCTTTCGATTCCAAATACGGATAATAGCGCGGCTCGCCACGCCTTGCAGTCCCTTGACAAAGGATATAGTACGCTTGTACAACATTGGTACATATGTACCAATAGCCATCAGGGAACCAATGCCCTTCACCGCGTCAAATGGGATCGTAAAGGGCCATGTCGAGCCCGGATTCGAAGCCGTTGCGGAGGAGTTTGAGAGGAATTTCACCGAGCGAGGCGACGTAGGCGCCGCATTCGCTGCGGTACATTCGGGCCGAACCGTTGTCGACATCTGGGCTGGCAACGCGGCGCCAGGCCGACCATGGCAGCGGGACACCCTGCAAGTCGTCTTCTCCGGCACCAAGGGCCTATTGGCAGGATGCATGTTAATTCTGATCGAGCGTGGCCTGGTGGATCCAGATGCGCCCGTGGCGAAATATTGGCCTGGGTTCGCCCAAGGCGGAAAAGGACGCATTCTCGTCCGTCATATTGTTTCGCATCGTAGTGGGATACCGGGTGTTTTGGTTCCGTTGGCGGCAGATGACGTGCCGGACTACGAGAAAATAGAGGGGCTTCTTGCAAGACAGCCCATCGCGAACGATCCCGATGCCTTCGCTTGCTATAACGGACTGACCATAGGATGGCTGTGTGGGGCCATTATCCGTCGCGTGGATGGCCGGACGCTCGGACAGTTCTTTGCTGATGAGATTGCTCGGCCGTTGAATCTGGAGGCATGGATCGGTCTGCCGGAAGACCTCGAACCGCGCGTGGGAGAGATCGAGGTTGAGAACGCGACAGACTGGGTCGACGCGGATCCGGAAAGTCCTATAAATCGATCGATCTGGGGAAATCCTCCCCTGCTCACCAGCCATGCCAATTCGTGGAACACGAGGGCTTTTCACGCCGGTCAAATTGGCGGAGCTGGGTGTATCGCGGCGGCTCGTTCCATGGCTCGCTACTACGGCTGTCTCAGCCAGGGGGGCGAGATTGATGGCGTACGCATCCTGAAGCCCGAGACACTGGATCAAGGTCTGATTGAACGTTCGCGCTTCACAGATCCCTACTTTTTAGAGCCGATGGCCTTTGCCACGGTCTTTGCGCTTCAGACACAAAAGATGCGTTTCGGTCCAGCCCACGATGCCTTCGGGCACTCGGGAGCTGGCGGCTCCATCCATGCCGCCTGGCCTTCACGAAAAACAGGGCTGTCCTACACGATGAACCAGATGAGGAACGATCCGGATGATCGTCGCTCGCGCTTCGTGCTGGAGAAGCTCTTCCAAGCAGTAGATCCGCAATAAGCAATGATGGAACCGCAAAAAAGGGGAGAATAATATGCCAAAAGAATTCGAAATCATGGCAAGGGCCGTGGTGCGGGGCAAACTGAGCCGGAGGGAATTTCTGGCACGTGCGGCAACATTGGGGATCACCGCCACGGTGGCCCAGAACCTGCTTGTCGGTGCTGTACGCGCTGCAGGCCCGACCAAGGGGGGCACACTGAAGGCGGGCATGGTCGGTGGTGAGTCGACAGACAGCCTCGACCCCGCAACTTGGGCAAGCCAGGTGCCTCTGACATTCGGACGAACTTGGGGCGAGACGCTGGTTGACATCGGTCCGGACGGTTCGATCGCCATGAAACTCGCGGAACAAGTGAGTTCGTCGAAAGATGCGAAGACCTGGACGTTTAGAATTAGAAAAGACGTATCCTTTCACGACGGCAAGAAACTTGTGCCCGCCGACGTTGCCGCGACGCTCGAGCGACACTCTGATGCGAAGTCGAAATCCGGCGCCCTTGGCTTGATGCGCGGGATCGACACGATCAAGGCTGATGGCGACAGCATTGTCATAGGTTTGAAAGATGGCGACGCGGATCTGCCCTATATCCTGGCGGACTATCATTTGGCGATCCAACCAAATGGGGGCAAGGACGATCCCGCGGCGGGAATAGGAACTGGACCGTACAAGATTTCGACCAACCAGCCAGGCGTGCGGCATGCTGGAGAGAAATTTGCCGGATACTGGAATGACCAAGTAGGCCATGCCGGCTCGGTCGAAATTATTGTGATCAACGACACAACTGCCCGCACCGCCGCACTTCAGGGTGGTCAGGTCAATATGATCAATCGTGTCGAGCCGAAGATCGTTGATCTGGTCAAGCAGGTACCCGGCGTGACGATCCGCACGGTTGCAGGAAGGGGACACTACCTGTTCGTCGTTCACTGCGACACCGCGCCTTTTGACAACAATGACCTCAGGCTGGCGCTCAAATATGCAGTTGACCGCGATGAAATGGTCAAGAAAATTCTGAACGGCTACGGCAGTGTCGGGAATGACAGCCCGATAAACGCAACATATCCGCTCTACACGCCCGTCGAGCAAAGGTCATATGACCCGGACAAAGCCGCCTTCCACTACAAGAAGTCCGGACACAGCGGTTCAATCCTTCTGCGAACCTCCGAAGTTGCGTTTCCCGGCGCGGTCGATGCCGCGCAGCTTTATCAGCAGAGCGCTTCCAAAGCCGGCATCAAGCTGGATATCAAGCGCGAACCTGGAGACGGCTACTGGTCAGAGGTGTGGAACAAACAGCCGTTTTGCGCTTCTTATTGGGGCGGGCGGCCAACGCAGGATCTCATGTACACGACGGGATATTATTCCAAGGCCGATTGGAACGAGACCCGATTCTTCCGCGATGATTTTGACAAGATGCTCAATCAGGCCCGCTCGGAACTGGACACTGAAAAGCGCAAGAAACTATACGCCGACATGGGATCCATTGTCAGGAACGATGGCGGGGCCGTCGTCCCCATGTTCAACGACTACATCGACGCAACTGGTCCAAATGTAGAGGGCTGGGTCGATGATCCAAATTACGAAATGTCCGGCGGTTCGGCCTTGATCCGCTGTTGGATGACCTCCTAGAGCAATTCCAGGAAGGCGGGAAACGTTTTCCGCCTGGAATTGCGTAAAAACAAAGGGATAGAGCAGTTCGCCGTTTCCGTGAATTGGTGAACTGCTCCAGTCGCGAACAGAGCGCAAAATCCGGCCGATTCCATTTTTGAAGCCCCAGCGGCCAATGAGCCGGCTGTTGGGGCATCAACCTGTTGACGGCCTATCGAATTTCAAATTGTAAGACTGGGCAAAGCATGAATCATGCGCTGCAATCGGAAGAAGCCACCAGAGTTGCTTTGGCCGCCTGCTATAGGCTGGCTGGTCATTTTCAGATGACGGATCTCATCTACACCCATATCACAGCCAAGGTTCCAGGTGCCGAAGGTCAGTTTCTCATAAATCCTTATGGCCGACGGTGGGAGGAGATTACAGCGTCGTCTCTGGTCAAGATCGATACAGATGGCAAAAAAATTGAGAATACATCTGCCCCCGTCAATCCTGCAGGGTTTACGATTCACAGTGCCATTCACACTGCTCGCCCGGAGGCGCACTGGGTCATGCATACACATACGAAGGCGGGAGTAGCCGTTTCGTGTCTTGCGGAAGGCTTGCTTCCGCTCAATCAAATAGCACTCCAGTTTTTCGAACGATTGGCATACCACGACTTTGAGGGCATAGCCCTGGATCACGCCGAGCGGGGCAGGATCGTCGCCGACTTTGGAAATCATCCCGCACTTGTTTTGCGCAACCACGGCCTTCTCACCGTGGGCCGCACCGCTGCCGAAATGTTCAACAATATGTTTTATCTGAACCGAGCCTGCGAGATCCAGGTGGCAACGCTATCAATGGGCCGGGACCTTGTTCCAATCCCAGGGGCCATCGCACAGAGAGTGGCCTTGCAAAACGATCAAATGTCGCTCGATGACGGGGGACTTGAGTTGGAATGGGCCGCACACTTGCGCATGCTCGATTCGATTGACCCGACATTTCGGACCTGAGAAGTCTAAAAGCTCGGAAGCCGGTCAGGTGAGTGCTGCGCCACCTGTCCCCGATATCTTGCGCTTGCGGACCGGGCTGGCACTTAGCCGAAATCAAACACTTGACATTAATTAAATCAAGATGATTGATTTATTTTCAGGATCATAATTCCGAAAGACTCGTCTAGCTGGTCATCATGATAGTCAAGAAAGCCATCGCCGGCACCAATCTCGAACAGGCCAAGTCGCACAACCGCCGCGTGGTGATCGAAGCGATCAGAACCAACGGTGCCTTGTCGCGTGCGGCCATCGCGCGACTGACGGCGCTGAGTTCCCAGACCATTTCCAACATCGTCGAGGAGCTCGAAAAAGAGGAGCTGCTGCGCCCGGAGGCGACGCAGAAGGGCGCGCGCGGTCAGCCGGCTGTCCCCTATTCGATCAATCCCGACGGCGGCTATTCGATCGGCCTGCAACTCGACCATCAACTGGCGGTGGGCGTCATCACCGATCTCTCCGGCACGGTTCGGGCCCGTTTCGAGCGGCCGGTCGACCGGCCGACGCCGGCGCAGGCGATGCCATTGCTGGCGGCGATCGCCGATGATTTGATGCGGACGTTTCGTTTCGACCGCAGCCGCCTGCTTGGCATCGGCATGGCGATGCCCGGCCCGTTCGATGTCGAGGGCATGACCTCGGTCGGGCCGACGGCACTGCCCGGCTGGCAGGATTTCCCCGTCGCCGAAGAGCTTGAGCGGCTGACCGGCATTCCGGTGACGGTCGAGAACGACGCCACCGCCGCTGCCATCGGCGAGCGGCTTTACGGCGTTGCCCGCAACCTCAGCAGCTTCGTCTATTTGTTCATCGGCACCGGGCTCGGTGCCGGCCTGTTTCTTGACGGCCATCTCTACAAGGGCACCCGCCACAACGCCGGCGAGATCGGCCATATGATCGTCAATCCTGGCGGCCTCGAATGCGGCTGCGGCAAGCGCGGCTGTCTTGAACGCTATGTCTCCTTGCGCGCCGCCTATGAATGTTTGGAGATCCCCGATCCCGATCACGCCTCGCCGGAACTGCTCGAGGCTTTGCTGGCAAGTGGCGACAGCCGCATGGAAGCATGGATCGAACAAGCCACTGCGCCGCTGCGCCAGGCGATCAATGTGCTCGAACTGGCGCTCGATCCTGAAACCGTCGTCCTCGGCGGCTTCATGCCGCTGGCGGTGATCGAGCTTCTGGCGAGCCGGCTCGATCCCTTGTATCTCTCGGTCAGCTCGACCAGCACCCGCACTGTACCAAGGGTGCTGGTTGGAGCCGCCGGCAAGGACACCTCGGTTCTGGGCGCTGCCGCGCTGCCGATATTTTCGGAGACCAACCCGCAATTCGACGTGCTGCAGAAACCGTTCGGCTAGACGCCTATGGCGGTTCGATCGATCGTAAGATTTCCCAATCCGCTCCTACGCGCTGTCGCGGAGCCAATCCAGCTGTTCGACAACGACTTGTCGAGCCTGGCGGGCGATCTCATCGACACTATGCGCGCGGCACCCGGAATCGGCATCACTGGCCCGCATATTGGCATTTTGAAACGCTTGGTCGTGATCCAGCTGCCTTCTGCCGCAAAGCCGGGAATCTATGTCAATCCATCTGTCATCCAGGCCTCGCCCGAAATGATCCGCCATGCGGAAGGCAGCGTTTCGATGCCCGGCGTCACCGAAGAGGTCGAGCGACACGCAAGCGTGCGTGTTCGCTATCAGGATCTCGACGGCAACGAGCGTTTCGAGGATGCCGAGGGTCTGCTGGCGATTTGCCACCAGCATGAGATCGATCAACTCGACGGTATCTTCTGGACGCACAGGCTGTCGCGCTTGAAGCGCGACCGGCTGACCAAACGCTACGACAAACTGATGCGGTTGTCCTGAACGGAAGTCCGGCGCTAAAGCAATTCCAGGAAAAGTGTGAGCGGTTTTCCGACCGGAATAGCGTAAAAACAAAGACTCTAGGACAACCCGTAGAGCACAGGCATCAGTCCGGCGAGTGCGCTGAACCGCTCCCAGGATTTTCGCTCCGGCACCGTCCAGCCGGTCTCGGCAAGCGCTGAAAGCCTGGGAAAAACCAGCCGATCGAAGACGGCACGGTCGGTCATCGGCTCCGACCAGATGCAGCATTGCACGCCGAGGAAATGCTTCTTCTGCGCCGCACTCCAGCCTTCCACAGGATCGAAGCCGTAAAGCTTCTCGGGCGATGACCAGCCGGCCCAGGCGGCGCCCGGTTCCGACCATTCCTGGCTGTTGGCCATGTCGAGGTAGTAGACCTGCCCGGGATTGACGACGATGTCATAGCCTTCGCCTGCCAGTGCTGCCGAAACTTCGACGTTGCGCCAGCCATTGAGGTAGCACTTCGTCTTGTCGATGACGTTGCCGTGCGCGGCTTCTTCCCAGCCGCCGGTGATGCACCCGCGGGAAGCAAGGAATGTTTGTATCCGCTTAAGGAACTGGGCTTGCAGCAGGGCAGCCCCCGAGCCGTCGATCTCGTCGGCGCCATGCGTGTTGGTCACCACGCCGAGCCGTTTGGCGTGCGACTGCGCCATCCGCTCGCCGCCGAGTTCGGCAAGCCGATGCAGCGCTTGCGGCGAGCCCGACCATGCGCCGATCGGCACTTCGTCGGCGCCGACATGGATCGCCTTGAACGGGAACAGCTCGATCATCTCGTCGAAGATCGTTTCGAGCACGCGGTAGGTTTCCTCGCGTGCCGGGTTGAGGCAGTTGTTAGGAAATCCCTGCACGGAAAAATACTGACCATGCTCACCGGGATCGCGCAGCTCGGGCAGCGCCTCGAGCATGGCGTAGCAGTGGCCGGGCACGTCGATCTCCGGCACCACCTCGATGCCGAAACGGCCGGCAAGCGTGACGATCTCGCGGATCGCCGCCTTGGTATAGTAGCCGCCAGTCTTTCCGGGACCCGAACCAAGCAGCGAGGGGATCGGCAGGCCATGGCCGCGCCAGGCGCCGATGCTGGTGAGCGCAGGGTATGCGTCGATTTCGACCCGCCATGCCTCGTCATCGGAGAGATGCCAATGGAAACGGTTGAGCTTGTTCCAGGCAAAAATGGCGAGGAACTGCTCGATCTCGGCCGAGGCGTAGAACTGGCGTGCCGTATCGAGATGGCAGCCGCGCCAGCCGAGCGACGGGTCGTCGTGGATGTCTCCCCGCGCCGGGAAGACAAAGGTTGCGGGATGCTTTCGGGCGCCGCGCAGGATCTGGCCAAGCGTGACCAGCCCGTAGAGAAATCCCGTGCGCGTGGACGCCGAAATCGTTGCCCCGACGGCTGCAAAATCGATCGCATAGGCTTCCGGTCCGAACCTGTCCTTGCGGGACAGATTGACCGGAAAGCCGCCTTCCGCAGCCGGGCGCATAAGGCCTTCGACAGGGAACAGCCTGGCGTTAAGTTCGGCAAAGGCGGCCACCGCGGCCTCGGCCTCCTCGCCTTCTGGCCTCGGGTCGATGCCGGCGGGTGCCGGCAAAACGCCGGACACTTCGACCTGGCGCGGCCAGGGGATCACCGAGATGGGGACTGGCGCGACAGTCGGCACCGGATAGGGCTCGGCGCCGCGCTTCAGCGGCGCGTTGTCGCCCTTGGCCTTCGTCGGTTCGACGGCGATGCGCTGGACGCTGCCATCGGCCAGCACGAGATAGGCGCCGGTGGCGCCATCCGTCCAGTGGCGCAGCGGGTAGCTCAGGCCGCGCGCCGTCAATGTCCAGGCCGCACCGGGTTCAAGCACGAAGCCGGCGGGCGGCGCGAACTCGGCATGGTTCGACACGCGATTGACCAGTGCGGCGCCTTCCACCGCGGCTGCGGGATCGATCCGCGCCGGACCGCTAATGCAGAGGCGGAAATCCTGCAGGGCCCCACTTGAGGCGTTGGTGAGTTTGAGCGAATAGGCCAGCGCCTGGCCGTCGGATGCGGGCGTCCAAAAACTCTCCAGCCGCAGGGCAAGTGTCTCGGTCATGGCAATCTCATGTGTAAGCGTGAAAAGATCAGTCGGCCGACTTCAAGAGGCCGGCATAAATGCCGGGTTCCGAATTGGGGATTTGCGTCGCGCCGACGGTGCGTTCGTAGAATTCGGACGGGCCGACATCGCCAATGATGGCGTAGGCATAGCCCATGGTCTTGAGGTCGAGCAGTGAGGCCAGCAGCAGCGCGTGGCCGATGCCTTGGCCGCGCACCGCTTCGTCGACACCTGTGGGGCCAAAAAAGCCGCGGGCGATCGATTCATGGCAGGCAAAGCCGACCAGTTTTTCCCCCTTGGTGGCCAGGAAACAGGTCGGCGGCTGGCGCATCATCGAAACGGCCGTCTCGCCCGCCCACCCGGCGCTGAATTTTTGCCGCACCCAGCCGGTGACCAGTTCGAGTTCCGGCGCCAGCGCCCGGCGAATGGTGACAGCGGCACCGCGGACGCGCGCGTCGAGTTCCGGATCGGGGGCAAGCAGCGAGAGATTGACGAGATAGTCCATGAAAACCTTCCGGCGTGAATGTCAGGAAACCGTACCGAGCGCGCGGACGAAATGGTTCGGCCCGACCTGGTCGACCACTGTCGAGGTTGGGCGGCTCAAGCGGCGCACCTCCTCGGCGTGGCCCAGAAAACGGGCGCTGTCGCCGGCGATGAAAGGCCGTTCCGGGTCCGGTACGGCTGAAAGCAGCAGCCGCGTATAGGGATGGCGGGCATCGCCGATCACGGCACGCGTGTCGCCCCACTCGACCATCTGTCCCGCAAACATCACGATCACCTCTTCGGCAACATGGGCCGCGGTGGCGATGTCGTGGGTGATATAGAGCAGCGCCAGTTGCCGCTCGCGCTTGATGCGCGCCAGGAGATCGAGGATGCCGAGACGGATCGAGACATCGAGCATCGAGGTCGGCTCATCTGCAACCAGAACCTCCGGCTGAACGGCGAGCGCACGGGCGATGTTGACGCGCTGGCGCTGGCCGCCCGAAAGCTCGTGCGGAAACTTGTGCGCCGTCAGCGCCGGCTCCAGCCCGACCCAGTCAAGCAGATCGGCGACGCCGCGCACTTGCTCGGCCTTGCTTTTGGCGTGGCCATGCAGCGCCAGCGGCCGGGCGAGATGATGCTGCACCGAAAACACCGGATTGAGCGAGGCGAATGGATCCTGGAACACCATCTGCACGGCACGGCGATAGGCCTTCTCTCCGGCCGCCGTGCCGGTTCGCGTCACGTCGCGGCCGCGGAAGAACATGTCGCCACCGGTGGGCGCATCCATGCGCGCAATGATGCGGGCGCAAGTGGTCTTGCCGCAGCCGGACTCGCCAACCAATGCCAACGCACGCCCGCCCCGCAGCGACAGCGAGATACCGCGCAATGCCTGCACAAGACCGAAGCTGCGCTCGATGCCGTCCAGCCTGATGATCGGTTCGGCCTCGATCGTGGCAATTGGGGTCGTCGGCACGGCGTTCATACGGCCGCTCCATTTGCCAAGGGGTGGCCGGGCAGTTGCGGGATCGCGCCCCAGAGTTTTCGCGTGTAGTCGTGCGCCGGGGCGCGGCTGACCTGCCGGACGTCACCGATCTCGACCAGTTCGCCCTTCAGCATCACCCCGATGCGGTGGCAGAGCTGCGCCATCAGGTGCAGATCATGGGTGATGAACAGCACCGAGAACCCGTAGCCGCGTTGCAGGTCGATGACCTGTTCGAGAATCTCGCGCTGCACGACCACGTCGAGAGCCGTCGTCGGCTCGTCCATGATGATCAACTCCGGCTTCAGCGCCAGGCAGATGGCAATGACGATGCGCTGGCGCATGCCGCCTGAGAACTGATGCGGGTAGTCGCCAAGCCGGCTGGCCGGGATGCCGACCAGCTTGAACATCTCTTCCGCCCGCGCCCGCGATTTTTCGCGCGATGAACCGGTATGCCGGCGCAGCACATCGTGGAACTGCGCCTCGACCCGCATCAGCGGATTGAGCGAATTCATCGCGCTCTGGAAGACCATGCCGATGCGCCGCCAGCGCACCTCTTGCAGCCGGCTTTCAGGCAGTTTCAAAAGGTCCTCGCCGTCGAGCAGGATTTCGCCGCCCGCCACCCAGGCCGGCGCCTTGGCGAGGCGCGTGATGGCATAGGCGATCGTGCTTTTGCCGCAGCCGGATTCACCGGCCAGCCCGAACAGTTCGCCGCGGCCGATGTCGAAGGATACGTTCTTGACCGCGCGGAAAGCTCCCTTGTCGAGCAAATAGTCGACGCTGAGGTCGCGGATCTGCAGCAGTGCCTCGCTCACCGTGCCGCCTCCAGCTCATGCTTGCGCAGACGGTTGAGGCGCAGCCAGCGGCTGAGCGCCGGACCGGAGCGCAGCTGCGGGTTGGCGATCTCGTCGAAGGTGAAGTTCAAGAGCGCCAGGCCCAGCCCGACCAGCGCGATGCCGGCGGCCGGCGCGCCGATGTCCCACCAGGCACCGACGATGATGGCGGACGAATTCTGCGCATTGTAGAGCATCGTCCCCCAGGTGACGTTGAGCGGATCGCCGAAGCCAAGGTATTCGAGCGTCGTCTGCGCCACGATGGCGTAGATGATCGAGCCGACGATGTTGATGCCGATCAGCGGCACCAGATTGGGCAGGATCTCGACGAAAATGATCCGCCATGACGGCTCGCCGACCATGCGCGCGGCGGTCACGAACTCACGGTTCCTGAGTGCCAGCGTCTGCGATCGCGTCATGCGCGCGCCCCACGGCCATGAGGTCAGCGCAATGATCATCATGATGGCGACAGGTCCGACCGTGCCGGCGAAAGAGGCGAGCAGGATCAACAGCGGAATGTTGGGGATCACCAGCACCGCATTGGTGATCAGATCGAGCGTGGCGTCGGTGCGGCCGCCGAAGTAGCCGGCGACAAGCCCGATGATGGTGCCGAGCGCGGTGATGAACAGGCCCGTGGCGAAGCCGACCGCCAGCGACGGGCGCGCGCCCCAGACGAATTGCGCATAGACGTCGCGGCCCATCTTCGTGGTGCCGAAATAATGCTCGACGGTCGGCGGTTGATGCGAGCGGCCGACGCGCTCGCCAGGATCGGTCGGCGCGAGGATCGGCGCCAGCAGCGCCATCAGGCAGAGCGCCGTGACGATGATCAGGCCGGCGACGGCCTTCTTCTGCCGCCACAAAAGTCGCCAACCGAAATTCATGCCCGCTCCTCCCGAATGCGTGGATCGACGACGCCGTAGAGAAGATCGACCAAAAGATTCGCGCCGAGCGTCGCCATCGTCATCAAAAGCAGCTGGCCCTGGATGACCGGATAGTCGCGCGCGACGCTGGCGGTAAACAGCGTCAGCCCGAGGCCGGGATAGTTGAAGACGATCTCGGTCACGATCGAGCCGCCAAACACGGCGCCGAGCATCAGCGCGAGATTGGTCAGCACCGGCAGCATGGCGTTTCGCAGCGCGTAGGAAAACATCACCATCGTCTCGCCGAGCCCCTTGGCGCGGCCCATGGTGACATAGTCCTCGCCAAGCACCGATATCATCGAGGAGCGCGTCGTCGTCTGGAACTCGCCGATCAGATAGGGCGACAGGGTCAGCACCGGCATGATCGCGTGCCAGAAGACGCTGCCGAAAAAGGTGAAGTTCAGCCCCGGATCGAGGTCGGGATTGTAGGCATAGCCGACCGGGAACCAGCGCAGCGTCACGCCAAAGGTGAACAAGGTCGCCAGTCCGATGATGACCGGAGGGATCGCGATCAACACGACAGAAAACGGCGAGACGAACGCATCGAAGCGTCCGCCCCGCCGCCAGGCTGCCACTGCGCCGAGGGAGACTCCAACGCAGAGGGAAAACATGATCGCCGTGGTGACCAGGAAGGCGGTCCAGCCGGCGGAGCGGGCCAGAACCTGGGTGACGGTCTGCGGGTAGTATTTGACCGACACGCCGAGATCGAACCTGGCGAGACCGGTGATATAATCGACGAACTGCCCCAGGATCGGCTGTTCGACGGCGCCGAAGCGGGCCTTGATGGCTTCGATCGCCGCCGGCGTCGCGCGTGGCCCCAGCTGCGCGATCATGCCGTCGACCGGACTTCCCGGCATCAGCCGGGGCACCGTGAAATTCATGACGATAGCGAACAGGAATGCGACGAAGTAGACCCCAAGTCGTCGAAGAGGAATCCGCATTCACCTGTCCTTGCGCTCGGTTTGCCTTCTCCTCCTGTCAGAGAAGGTAACGGATGGAAGCGGACGTCGGCTGCTTCGTCAGCACCGTCGTCCGACCTGGCGACGCCTGCCCTGCTGCTTGCCAAAGGCAAGGCAGGGACGCCCCTCCCCTCAAGGAGGAGAAGGGCGCTTACCCAAATTATTGCACGGGCTTCAGGCGCAGCAAATGCATCAGCCGCAGACGGTTGTTGTCGTGGTTTTCAGGGTTCATCACCGGCTCGTCCTTGGTCACCCAGCCGGTGAAACGCTTGGTCGAATACTGGTACCAGGTCGGTCCGTTGAACACCGGCACGACCGGAAAATTGTCGGCGATGATCACCTGCACCTGATCGAACAGTTTCTTGCGCTCGTCGTCGGTGGTCGCCTTTCGGTAGGCATCGAAAACCTTGTCCAGCTCCGGATTGGAATAGCGCGACGGTGCGCTGGTGATGCGCCCGGCAAAGGCCGTCGACAGCGACTGGTAATAGCCACGGAACGGTGTCGGGCCGTCGGCGCGGGAGTTCATGACCGCATCGAACGAACCGTCGAGAATCTGCTTTTGCCATTGCTCGTATTCCGGCGTCGCCACCGAAGCGTTGATGCCGGCCTTGCGCAGGCCTTCGGTGGCGATCTGAACGGCGTCGATCCAGTCGGTCCAGCCATTGGGAACGATGATCGAGAACGCGATCGGCTCGCCCTTCGGCGTGGTGCGCATGCCGTCGGCGCCTTTCTTGTAGCCGGCGTCGTCAAGCACCTTGTTGGCCTTGTCGACGTCGTAGGTCATCCACACGTCCTTGTCGCCTTCGGCTGCCTTGTTGCGCCAGGCGTCGAACCGCGGCGGCAGGCCGCTGGCATGCAGATTGACCACCGGATAGCCGAAGCCGGCAATATCGACCATTGCCGTGCGGTCCATGACCAGGCTGAAGGCGTGGCGGAAATTGATGTCGTTGAAGGCTTCGGCCAGCGCCGGTTTGGCCGTCTTGAAATTCATCTGGAAAGCGATGGTTTCCGCCGGCGGCTGCCAGTAGCCATTGTGGTCCTTGTCGAGCGCGACGTAGGTCTTGTCGATCTCCGGCAGGAACGAGCCGATCCAGTCCATCGACCCCTCCGGCAACAGCGCCAGCATCTGGTCGTTGCCGGCGATCTGCGGCAGCTTCAGGCAGTCGACATGCAGCGAGGCGGCATCCCAGTAGTTCGGATTGCGGCACTGTTCGTAGACCTGCGGCGTGAAGCGGCGGATCTCCGTCATCGGACCCGATCCCACAGGCTTCTCGTTCTTGAAGGCGAGCGGATCGGCGACGTCCTTCCAGATGTGCTCGGGCACCACGGGGAAATCGGCCATCGATTCGGGAAAGTGCGTGTCGATGTCCTTCAGCGTGATCTTGACTTCGGTCGGCGACGGCGCTTCGACCGAGGCGACGCTGCTCCCGACACCGACAGTGTCGACCGCCGGGTTCTTCAGCATCAGGTCGAGCGTGAATTTCATGTCGGCCGAAGTCAGCGGCTGGCCATCCGACCATTTGACGCCGTCGCGCAACGTGTAGGTGATCGACTTCAAGTCGTCGGAGAATTTATAACCCGTCGCCAGCCGGTAGATCGGCTTGCCGCCATCATAGTCGTTGAAGATGACCAGCGGTTCATAGACGAAATCCATGGTGCTCTGACGGCGCCCGCCGAGATCGAACGGGTTGAAATTCTGCACCCAGCTCGTCTGCTCTTCGATGTGCATGGCGAGCACGGATTCGGCGGACGCCGATCTCACGCCGACAGGAAAAACGGTGGCAATGGTCGCGGCGGCGAGTGCCGTGCCAATCAACAGCCGCCAGCGTGAAATCGCCGTCGACAGGTCTTGCGGGTGACTCAGGTTCGGGTGTGGCAGCTTGGCGGTCATGCTTCATTTCCCCTTGGTTGATTGCCATTCCGCCTCTTCGGGCGAATAAGATAAATCAATTTGATTTAATCCTAAGTGGGAAACGGTGTCGCCGTCAACGCCCCTGTTCAGCAATGCCGGTTGAGGTACGCAGAACCGCTGGTTGCCCAAGGCTGGCACACATGCCGGCGGTGCGAAATTGCGTTGGATTGATGCCCTGCGGATCGTCTCTTATCTCCTTTTGATAGATTGCGTTCGTAATCTATATGAGGTATAGATTGCGAATGAACTCTAAAGGGAGACTGACGATGCGTGTGAGTCGTAGTCAGGCTGCGGAAAACCGCGAAACCGTAATCAACGTCGCAAGCCGCCTCTTTCGGGAGCGCGGCTTTGACGGCATCGGCCTCAAGGATTTGATGAAGGGTGCCGGACTGACCCAGGGCGCCTTTTACAAGCAATTCGCGTCAAAGGAGGATCTGGCTGCGCAGGCTTCCAGGCGGGCGATGGAGAGCGCCACCCACCGATGGTCGGCCGCAACTGCGGCGAACCCTGAGGATCCGCTGGGCGCGGTCATCGGATTCTACCTCAGTATGGATCACCGCGGAGAAAAGATGGACGGCTGTCCGGTCGTGGCGCTCGGTTCGGATGCTGCCAGGCAGGGCACGGACGTGAAAGCGTCGTTCGAAGCCGGCATCAAGGAGCATCTCGAGATCCTCGGCCGTTTGGTTGCCGAGACCAATGCAGAGGAGTCGGAGGGCAAGGCCATGGCCATTCTCTCGACAATGGTCGGCGCGGTGCTCCTCTCGCGGGTCGTCAACGATCCCGACCTTGCACAGGCTTTTCTGGGTGCGGCGACAGATCAGGTTCGCGAAACAGTCGCGGCTTGAACGCGTGGGCAGCGCTGCCGGTACACCCAAGTGATAGGAGAATAGATGCGACGGATTGTTGTTACCGGCATGGGAGCGGTCACGCCCCTTGCCGCCAATGTCGAAGCGTCCTGGTCGCGCCTCTTGGCAGGTCGTTCGGGCATCCGTAGGCTTCCGGACGATGTGGTGGGAGACCTGCCGGCGAAGATCGGCGGCGTGGTGCCCTCCTTGGAAGAAGATCCGGACGCCGGTTTCGATCCCGATGTCGTCCTGTCTGCGAAAGATCAGCGCAAGGTAGACCGGTTCATTGTCTTTGCGCTGGCTGCGGCGGAAGAGGCGCTTGCGCAGGCGAAATGGAAGCCTGCCTTGGAAACGGATCGCCTGCGCACAGCCACGATCATCGCTTCAGGGATCGGCGGGTTTCCCGCCATCACCGAGGCGGTGCGCACGGTGGACACGCGCGGTGTCCGCCGCCTGTCGCCGTTTACGGTGCCGTCCTTCCTGGTGAATCTTGCGGCAGGTCACATCTCGATCCGCCATGGCTTCAAAGGTCCGCTCGGCGCGCCGGTGACGGCGTGCGCGGCCGGCATCCAGGCGATCGGCGATGCGGCTCGTCTTATCCGCGCCAATGAAGCCGATATTGCCGTGTGCGGCGGGACGGAAGCATGCATGAATATCGTCAGCCTCGGTGGGTTTGCCGCGGCACGCTCTCTTTCGACCTCCTTTAATCACCGTCCTGATGAGGCCTCCCGGCCGTTCGACAAGTCGCGCGACGGCTTCGTCATGGGCGAAGGAGCCGGCGTGCTGGTCATCGAGGAGTTGAGCCACGCGCTGGCGCGCGGCGCAAAACCGCTGGCCGAGCTCGTCGGCTACGGGACGACCGCGGATGCTCATCACGTCACTTCCGGTCCTGAGGACGGCGACGGTGCGCGCCGAGCCATGCAGATCGCCATTGCGCAAGCAGGGATTTCGCCGCGCGAGGTTCGTCACCTCAATGCGCATGCGACCTCCACGCCAGTCGGCGACCTGGGTGAGATCGAAGCGATCAAGAGCCTGTTCGGGCGCGATTTCGCGATAGCTGTCAGCGCAACGAAATCGGCGACCGGACACCTTCTCGGAGCGGCCGGCGGGCTTGGTGCCATCTTCGCGATCCTGGCGCTCAGGGATCAGGTGGCACCGCCGACGCTCAATTTGAGCGCTCCCGATCCGGCCGCCGACGGCATCGACTTCGTCGCAAACGAGCCCCGGCCAATGGCGATGGAGTATGCGATCTCAAATGGCTTCGGCTTTGGCGGCGTGAATGCCAGCGCGTTGTTTAGGCGCTGGCCCGACGCGAGCGTCAAGGACGCTCACAACTGACGCCCTTTGCTCCGACCTTTCATGCTTCTCCCACTCCGATCCAACGCAAAGAAAGACATGATTTCCATGAACAAGACCAATCCTGGCGTCGCCCTGGTGACAGGGGCATCCTCCGGCATCGGGCGCGCAACCGCCAACACCCTACGGAACGCGGGCTTTCACGTATTCGGAACCAGCCGTCGCACGGCCTCCAAGCAATCCGACGGCGTTACCATGCTGACCTGCGATGTGACCGACGACGCGTCCGTTGCGAAAATGGTCGATGACGTCCTGGCAAAGGCCGGGCGCATCGACCTGCTTGTCAACAATGCCGGCATGGGGCTGTTTGGCGGCGCGGAGGAGTCCTCGACCGCCCAGGCCCAGGCGCTGTTCGACGTGAACGTCTTCGGCGTTTTCCGCATGACCAACGCGGTGTTGCCGGCAATGCGACGCCAAGGGAAGGGCAGAATCGTTAATTTGAGTTCGGTGCAGGGGTTTATCCCCGCTCCCTATTTCGCGCTTTACGCGTCGACCAAACATGCCATCGAGGGCTATTCCGAATCGCTCGATCACGAATTGCGCCCGTTCGGCATTCGCGTTTCGTTGGTGGAGCCTGCCTATACCCGCACGTCATTCGAGGACAATCTCGCCGCCCCCGATCAGTTGCTTGAAATCTATGACTCCGCGCGCGCTGGCATGACTGTAGCCGTGCGGAAAGCGATGGAAACAGGCGATGCGCCCGAAGTGGTAGCCAAGACCGTTTTGGCCGCTGCGACCGATCCCGCTCCAAAAAAACGCTATGCGGCGGGAAAGATGGCGCGCCAGGTCAGTTTCCTGCGCCGGTTCGTTCCCGCGTCCGCATTCGACAAAAGCCTGCGAAAGCAGCTCGGGCTGCCGGTCTGACGGTTCGGGCTGCGCTGCCATTGCGTCCCTCGAACGGAGAAGCGTGTCCCAAGCCTTGGTCGCCGGCTGACATTTTCGACGTGAATGCGCCGCCAAAACTCAACCGCCGCGTGCCTACGCCATTTCAGGGCGTTTTGACGCCTCGCGGATCGCCTTGTGCACGCCGCGCTGCAGATCCATGAACGCCGGCGTTTCCATGACCTCTTCGCGGCGTGGACGCTCAATATCGACATTGAAGGTCTGGGTGATGCGTCCGGGGCCAATGCCCATGACGACAATCCGGTCCGAGAGATAGACGGCCTCCTCGATGTCATGGGTGACGAACAGCACCGTCAGCCGGTGCTCTTCCCAGATCTGGGTCAGGAGTTCCTGCATCTGATGCCTGGTCAAGGCATCCAGCGCGCCAAAGGGCTCGTCCATCAGCAGCATTTTGGGTCGATAGGAAAGCGCGCGGGCAATGGCGACGCGCTGCTTCATGCCGCCTGAAAGTTCGGATGGATAGCGATCGGCGCAATGCGGCAGCTTGACCAGGTCGAGATGCTCGAGCGCGATCCGCCGGCAGGTCGAACGGTCATGGCCAGCGGCCTTGAGGGCAAATTCGATGTTCTGCTGCGCCGTCAGCCAGGGAAGCAGTGTGTAGGATTGGAAGACGACGCCGCGGTCGAGCCCCGGCTGAAGGATTGGGGCGCCGTCGATGGCAAGCTCGCCGGCGTCGAAATCCTGAAGTCCCGCGACGATCGAAAGCAGCGTGCTCTTGCCGCAACCCGATGTGCCCACCAGCGAGACAAACTCGTTGTCGGCAAGATCGAGATTGATATCCCGCAGCACTTCCGTGCGCCGCTCCCCCGAGCCGAAGCTCTTGTGGAGGCCTCCGATGTGCAATTTGGGAACACTCATCGGCTGCATCTCATTGCGACTGGCCATCCTGCCGGAACAGCACTTTCTCGAGCGCCTTCATGACCTGGTCCGTGACCAACCCAAGCACGCCCAGCAGCAGGATGTAGCCGATGATGGTGTTGGTCTGGAAATAGCGCTGCGACACGGTGATGCGATAGCCGAGGCCGGAGGTCGCCGCGACGAGTTCCGCCAGCACGAGCCATGTCCAGGCCCAGCCGAGGCTGATGCGCAACGTGTCCCAGATACCCGGCAAGGCACTCGGCACCACGATGCGGGTCAGGATCTTGCGATCCGGCAGGCCGAGGGTCCGCCCAAGGCCGATGAAGTCCTTCGGCACCCGCTTCACATTGTCCATGATCATCAGGACCTGCTGAAAGAAGGTGCCGATGAAGATGATCAGGAACTTCTGCGTATCTGCCGTACCGGCCCAGAGGATGGACAGGGGCACGAAAGCGACCACCGGCATGTAGCGGATGAAATCCACCAGCGGCTCGACCGCTGCTTCCCACGACCTGAAACTGCCGATCAGCACGCCGATCGGGATCGCCAGGGCCGAGGCAATCAAGAATCCGATGGAAATTCGGTACATCGACGCCTTGAGATCGATCCACAGCGTGCCATCGCCGGCGAGCTTGGCAAGCTGGCTTGCCACACTGCCGGGCGATGGCAGGAAGATGGCCTTCACCGCGCCAAGGCCCGTCGCCGCCCACCAGGCAAGACCAAGCCCGACGAAGACTGCGACGGCAATCATCACGAAGCGCGACCGGGCGATGGGCACGCCGATCCCTGAGGATCGGCGGCGCGCCGGCGCGCGTTTCGTGACTGGCTCGGGAGGCGGGCTCGTGGTCACAGCACGCTCCTCGGCCGTTTTCGTTGCCACGTCAGGCCTTCGTCACTCAGCTGCCTTGACGAATGCCGGGTCGATCATCTGCTCGGGCGTCACGTCGGCCTGAAGCAGCTTGGCGTTCTTGGCGGCGGCTTCGACATCGGCAAACGTCTTGGTCGAGAAATCGCCGGTCAACGCCGTCTTGTTTTCGGCGAGCGAATAGTAGCGCACGCCGTCAAAGGCGGTGTTGAGGTCTTCGACGCTCGAACCGACAGCCTTGGAGATGATGGCGCGGCCACCGGGCGTATCGGCATTGTAGTCCTTCAGGGCTGCGTCCCAGGTCTTGATCATGGCCAGCACCTGCCCCGGACGCGACTTGATCACTTCATCGCGCACCACCAGCACGTCGCTGATCAGGCCGGGATCCTCACCGGCGGTGAAGATCAGCTTGACATCCTTGTTCTGTGCCATGGCCACGGTGAGATAAGGCTCATAGGTGACCGCGACCGGAACCTGACCGGCGATCAGCGCCCCGCCCGCATCTGACGCCGGCATCGGCACCGGCTGGACATCGTCGATCGTCATGCCGTTTTTGGCGAGCGCATATTTGAGCAGGATATCGCTGGTCGTGCCTTCCTCGAAGGCGACCTGCTTACCCTTCAGATCCTTGACCGATGTGATGTCCTTGCCGGCGATCATGGCATCGGCCGTCATCGAGACATCGAGCAACAGCACGATTTTCACCGGCAGTCCGGCGGCAACCATGCCCATCGCCGTGTGCGTTGCGATGTTGGCGGCATCGAGCTGGCCGCTCGCCAGGGCGGCGTTGATATCCTTGTCCTCGGCAAAGTTGACGATCTGCACGTCCGCCAACCCGTTTGCCTTGAACAGGCCCTTGGCCTCGGCGACATGCCACTGGCCATATCCGAGCCACGGTTCGATGCCGATCTTGAACGAGCCCGCCTCGGGCGTGGTCGGAATGGTCGCATCGGCCGCGCCTGCGGCCTGACTGGCGGCGATGCCGATGGCCGCAGCCATGAACAGCGCGCGAAATTGTCCTGTGAGGTTAAGCATCGTCATTGTTCCCCTTGATGCCGGATCACTTCTTCAACAAAGCACCGGTCTGGTGAGAAGGCGGGTTCTGCTCTCGCGGCTCTTGCCCTGGCGTTTTTCCGCAGCCTTCATGGAAGTGCAAAGGCATTTCAACGTCGCCGAAAGCCGTTGTCAAGAAGTAAAAATACATACATGCATATACAAGTGATGGCTTCCCATGTGGAGCCCAATGGTCAGGCATTTCTGGACGGAGAATAGCGACTGCCGAGGGCGTAGCGGCTGCCTGCGTAGGTCAGTTTGCTGATCGTCGCGACCACGGCGCCGGTCCATGTGCGGCGATGCAGAAAGAGGCAGCAATCGCCGACCTCGATGCCCAGATGCAGCGCGGTCTCGGTATCCGCCGGGATGGCGGAGATGATGTGCTCGACCTCGGTCACCGGGGTCTTTTGCATGAGATAGTCATACGTCGCCGTCTTCGTGAAATCCTGCTTGTCATAGTCGGGGATGAGGCTCGGATTGACGAAGCGCTCTTCGACTTGCACGGGCAGGTCGTTCTCGAAATTGACAACGACGGAATGGTAGACGGGAACCCGTTTGGCCATCTCGAAGGCAAGCATCAGTTCCTTTGCCGGCATGATGGTTTCGAGGACGAGCACTTCGGAACGATGCTTGTTGCCACGCCCGACAATTTCCGCCGCGATGTTGTTGATCTCAAGCAGGGCCGACTGCGGCCGAGGCGGCGCAATGAACGTTCCAACGCCCTGGATGCGGACCAGAAATCCGGCCGAAGTCAGCTCCCGCAAGGCCCGATGGATGGTCATCCTCGACACGCCGAGCGATGCCACGAGTTCGTTTTCGGATGGCAGCTTGCGGTCCTTGCTCCAGCGGCCGGTCCCGATGTTGGTCAGGATATAGTCCTTCACCTTCTCGTAGAGCGGGCTGGCCGTATTGGGCAAGGTGTTCATTTTCAAAGTCCTTTCCGGCAATCCATCGAAAATCATGCGCCCTCTGCAGGTTGCCGCATCCGGATAATCGTTTTCAAGCCATCGGCTCGCCCCGCCAACAACCGCTCATAGGCAGCGGGAACGTCATCGAGGCCGACCTCGCGGTCGATCAGCTCGATCAACGGCTCTGTCAGTGCCCCGAGCATCGCAATGGCGTCGGGAAGTTCGTCTGCAAACGCATGGCAGCCCAGCAATGTGATTTCCCGCTCGACCAGGATGTTGGGATCGACGTCGAGACGGCCATGGAATATGCCGACCATCGCCATCGCGCCGCCCGGATCGAGAACACCCAGCAGCTGTTCGAGTGCGGCGATGCTGCCTGTCGCTTCGACGGCCGCGAGCAAGGGGGCATGCGACGTGGCCGCGGCGATGGCATCGCGGGTCAGTTCGACCGGCACGGCGCCGGTGACCCGCGCCACCAGCGCGCAGCGGCTCGGGTTGCGATCGGTGACCAGAATGGTCCCCTGGAATGTTCGGGAGAGCAGCAAGGCAACGAGACCGCCTATCGGGCCGCAACCGGTGACGAGGACGCAACGTCCCGTTTTCGGCAGGCGCCGCACGGCATGCAAAGCCACCGCAAGCGGCTCAGCCATTGCCGCGACCCGCTCGTCAAGCGCGGCATCGACGATGTGCAGGAGACGGGCGGGCAAGACGGCTTCTTCGGCGAAACCGCCGTCGCAGACCTCACCGACAAACCCAAGCGAGAGGCAGTGCTGCCTCCGCCCGGCGCGGCACTCGGCGCAGTCTCCGCACCAGAAGCGCGAGTCGGCGATGACCCTGTCGCCGATGGCGACCGTGTCCACGCCCTCCCCGACCGCTATGACCTCGCCTGTCAGTTCATGCCCCACCGTCGACGGAGACCGGCTTATCCACTGGCCCGTCCGGAAATTATGCAGGTCCGAGCCGCAGATGCCCGCGGCTGTGACCTTCAGCTTCACCCAACCCGCATCGGGATCGCCTGGCGCTGCGATATCTTCGACGCGCAAGTCACCGGGTCCATGCAGGCGTACGGCTTTCACGGCGATCCCTCAGAGGACGAGATAGCGGTTGCGGATCTCTGAAATCGCATTTTCGTGGGAACTGAAACCTTCGTAGCGTGCCAGCTTGCGCGCATGCCCGGCCAGTTCGGGATAGGCTGCCGAGGTGACATAGCCGACGGACGAGCGCTTGACGAAATCCGTCACCGACAGCGGCCCGTAGGTTCGCGCCCAGCGGCTGGTCGGAAGCACCGCATTGGGTCCCAGCACAAAGTTGGCGAGCGTCACCGGCGTATGCGGACCCATGAGGATTTCGGCTGCTTCGGTGATCTGTCCAAGATGCGCGAACGGCTCCTTCGACAGGATCTCGAGGTGCTCGGGCGCATAGTCGTTGATGAAGCGGTAGCTGTCTTCCAGCGACGCCGTCAGCACGATGCCGCCGCGCTTTCCCGTCAGCACCGCACGCGAAAACTCAACACGCTGCTCGGTCATTCGCGACCAGTGTTCCGGAATGGCGGCAAGGGCGGCTTCAGCAACCTTGCGGCTGTGCGTGACGATATAGGCCGATGAATCGGGACCATGTTCGGCCTCGATCAAAAGGTCGAGGGCGGCAAGGCCGCCGTCGATGCTGTCGTCGACAAAGATGATCGCTTCGGAGGGACCGGCCGGCAGACCGGTGTTGATGACCGGGGACAACAAGCTTTTTGCCGCAACCACCCACGGGCTGCCGGGGCCAACGATCTTGACGGCTGGCTTCACCGTCTCGGTGCCGTAGGCGACCGCCGCGACGGCCTGGGCGCCGCCGCATTTGTAGACGGTGTCGACACCGGCAAGGCGGGCGGCGACCAATGTGGCGGCGTCCACGGAACCATCCGATGTCGGCGGCGTCACGATGGCGATCTGCGGCACCCCGGCGATCACGGCCGGAACCGACGTCATCATCGTCACCGACGGGAAGGCCCCCTTGCCGCGTGGAACGTAAAGCGCGACCGAAGAAATCGGCGTGTACCGGTCGCCGGCATAGGCGCCCGGCCGAACCTCTTTCAGCCACATCGGTTCCGGCCGCTGCTCCAGGTGGAAACTCCGTATGTTGCCGATGCCGAACTTGATGCTTTCGATGACCTCCTTTTCGACCTTGTCGAACGCAGCATCGAATTCGGCCTCCGAGACCTTCAGCTCCCCTTCAGCCACATTGGCCTTGTCGAACTCCCGGGCGAACCGGATCAGCGCCGCATCGCCTTCATCCCTGACCGACTGGATGATCGGCCGGACCTTTTCGACAAAGATCGACAGATCGCCTTCGGCACGCTTCAGCAAGCTGGCCCGCTGGACGGCATCGATCGACGACAGATCATGAAAGCTGATGTCAGACATGGGTGTTCCTTCTCTCGGAAAATAGGGGCATGCCGGCAGAGGTTCCCATAAAGTATGTACAACCACATACAAGATGCCAAGTTGATTCTCGATGTCCGGCTCCGCGCCGCAGCGCAGCTGCCGTCAGCCGGTCATATCGATGCCAGAAAGCCGCCATCGACCGGGATCGATTGCCCAGTTATGTAGGCAGCAGCATCGGACGCCAGGAACACTGCGACCCCATGCAGGTCGGCGACATCGCCGAAGCGTCGCTGCGGTATCTTGGCAAGCATTGCCCGCTGCCAGGTCTCGTCGCTGTAGAAGACATCGGTCATGGCTGTCCGGAAGTATCCGGGCGCGATGGCGTTGACGCGGATGCCGAGTTCCGCCCACTCCGCCGCCAGAGCCCGCGTCATGCCAAGCAGGCCCGATTTCGACGAACCGTATGGCACCGCCGTCGGCACGCCGACTTCGGAGGTCAGGGAGCAGAGATTGATGATGACGCCTGGCCGCCCTGCGTCTCTCATATGGCGGGCGGCAGCCTGGGCGCAGAAGAAAGCGCCCTTGAGATTGGTGTCGACGATCATGTCCCACAAGGCTTCCTCGACGTCGAGTGAAGGCCGAACCTCTTCCACGCCGGCATTGTTGACGAGGATGTCGAGACCGCCGATCAGGTGGGCTGCCTCCGCGACCGCGCTCCTGCAGCAACCGACATCGGTGACATCGAGCGCCAGCGCATGCGCGATCCCACCGGCTTGGCGTATGGCCGCGGTCGTCTCGTCGAGTGACGGCAAGGCGCGTGCGGTGACCGCGACATCGGCGCCGGCGGCACTCAAAGCCTCGGCAATACTGCGCCCGATGCCGCGACTGGCGCCGGTGACCAGCGCCTTTTTACCGGAAAGGTCGAAAAGAGAAGCATTGCGCATGTGAGTTCATCCCCTCGGTGCCGTCTTCCGATCCATCGGCTCATTCGCCGTCGCATTCACCGTCCGGGACCATCTAACGGTGGTTGCCCACGCTGGCATACATGCCGGTGGTGCGAAATTGCGTCGGGTTGATGCCGTACAGGCGGCGGAAGACCTTCGAAAAATAGTTGGCATCCTCGAAGCCGCACATGATGGCCACTTCCTTCACCGGCAGGAAATCGGCCTTCGTCAACAATTTCGCCGCCCGCTGCAATCGCTGCTGCAGCACGAATTCGGCCGGCGGCAGGCCCTCGCTCTCGGCGAAGCAGCGCGAGAAATGCGCGCGGCTGAGCCCGCTGATCCCCGCCAGATCGTCAACCGACAGCGGCCTGTCGAGATTGGCCTTGATGTGATCGATCACCGGCTGCATGGGGCTCTTCTCGTCGGTAAAGGCATGCGAGCCGAACACATCGTCATAGAGTGCCATCGCCGCCTCGTAGGCGACGGCGGACGCGGCGCCGGGCGAGACCGCGCCCTTGACGAGGCGCACGCTGCAGTCGGCGAGATGATCGATCGTCGATGGCTGCAACCGCAGCACCGGGCCGACGGCGGCAAGCACCAGCTTGTGGATGCGCAGCGCCTCATCGCCGTTCATCGATATCCAGAAATATTCCCAGCGCTCGCCCTTGGCCAGCCAGTAGCGGTGATTGTGCGGCACCAGAACCAGCAGCGTGTCGCCCTTTTGCAGGCGGTAGTTGCGGTTCTCGTAGCGCAGCCGGCCAGTGCCGCTGATTGTGTGCTGGAGCACGGTAAACGGCGTCTGGCCGCGCTTGCGTCCATCCCAGTCGTAGACCTCGTTCTCGCGCACTTCGTAGCCGGTGCTTGTCGGCATGGTGTGCAGGCGCTGACGCCCGCGCGGCAACGAGACGGTTCTGGCCGATGGTCCGGTGTCGATCAGGTCGCGCAGCACAAAATTACCCCTGAAAGCACAATCCTTCTCTGGTCGCATCGCTGAATAGGCGCATAATCCCTCCCGAAAGCAAAAGAAGCCGCAGTCGAGGAGCGGTCAGGAGGAGACGTCGGATTCGGGTTTGTCGTGGCTGCTTGCCGCGGCATGTGGATCAAATTTCCTTTTGCCGCCCTTACCTAACATTTCGGCAGGATCGAGGTGAAGTGATGAGTTTCAAAATTGCCATCATCGGCGCGGGCAGCGTCGGCTTCACCAAGAAGCTGTTTACCGACATTCTGTGCGTTCCGGAATTCAGGGACGTCGAATTCGCGCTGACCGACCTTAGCCAGCACAATCTCGCGATGATCAAGGAGATCCTCGACAAGATTGTCGAATTCAACAAATTGCCGACCAGGGTCACGGCGACGACCGATCGCCGCGTTGCCCTCGAGGGGGCTCGCTACATCATCAGCTGCGTGCGCGTCGGTGGCCTCGAAGCCTATGCCGACGACATCCGAATCCCCTTGAAATATGGCATCGACCAGTGCGTCGGCGATACGATCTGCGCCGGCGGCATTCTCTACGGCCAGCGCAACATCCCGGTCATTCTCGACTTCTGCAAGGACATCCGCGAACTCGCCGAGCCCGGCGCGAAATTCCTCAACTATGCCAACCCGATGGCGATGAACACCTGGGCGGCGATCGAGTACGGCAAGGTGGATACCGTCGGCCTCTGCCATGGCGTCCAGCATGGCGCCGAACAGATCGCCGAAGTGCTCGGCGCCAAATCGCATAGCGAACTCGACTATGTCTGTTCCGGCATCAACCATCAGACCTGGTTCATCGACCTGCGCCTCAACGGCCGCAAGATCGGCAAGGACGAGTTGGTTGCGGCCTTCGAGGCGCATCCGGTTTTTTCACAGCAGGAAAAGCTGCGCATCGACGTCCTGAAGCGCTTCGGTGTCTATTCGACCGAAAGCAACGGCCACCTTTCCGAATATCTGCCCTGGTACCGCAAGCGGCCAGACGAAATCACCCGCTGGATCGACATGTCGGACTGGATTCATGGCGAAACCGGTGGCTACCTTCGCTACTCCACCGAAACGCGCAACTGGTTCGAGACGGAATTTCCGCAGTTTCTCGAATCCGCCGCCAGGCCGATCGATCCTGCCAAGCGCTCCAACGAGCATGCCAGCCACATCCTGGAAGCGCTGGAGACCAACCGGGTTTATCGCGGCCATTTCAACGTCAAGAACAATGGCGTCATCACCAACCTGCCGCAGGACGCGATCATCGAGTCGCCCGGCTTCGTCGATCGCTTCGGCATCAACATGGCCTCGGGCATCACGCTGCCAGAAGCCTGCGCCGCCACCTGCATGGCCTCGATCAACGTCCAGCGCATGTCCGTTCATGCGGCGATATCAGGCGATATCGACCTTCTGAAGCTGGCGGTCCTGCACGACCCGCTGGTCGGCGCCGTCTCGACGCCGGAAGAAGTCTGGCAAATGGTCGATGAGATGGTCGTCGCCCAGGCCAACTGGCTGCCGCAATACGCCCATGCCATTCCGGCTGCCAAGGAACGGCTGTCGAAATCCAGGGTCAAGACCCGCGAATGGGCAGGCGCCGCACGCCGCGACGTCCGCTCGATCGAGGAACTGCGCGCCGAAAAGGCGGCCCTCAAACAGGCCGTCTGAGCAAAAAGGCAGAATGGATCGCGGCTGATTTTCGGGGGGAGATCAGCGGTCCGCATATCTCGAGGAGAATGGAGCGACGTAAGCGCTCCGAAACAACAGGGAGGAGAGACGATGACGAGTTTCCGAAACATTGGCATTCTTGCCGGGCTGGCGCTTAGCGTGTCCATCGCGGCGTTGAATGCGCACGCATCCGAACCGACGGTGCCACCGGCGCCCGCACAATTTCCCGCCGAAGGAAAAATCAAATATGTGGCGCGCGACTCCATCCTGGAGTTCAAGGCGCTGCCCGAATACCACGAGCCCGATTGGGTCACGCAGAAATACGTCAAGACCGGCGCGTTGCCGCCGGTCAAGGATCGGCTGCCCAAGGAGCCGCTGGTCTTCAAGACCGCCAACATGCAGGACGGCATCGGCGTCTACGGCGATACGATGCGCCATGTCATCGGCGGCCGGCCGGAGGGCTGGAACTATGGTGCCGGCCAGACGCAAGGTTGGGGCGGCATCGATATCGGCCTTTCCGAATGCCTGACGCGCACCGCGCCGTTGTTCCAGGTCGAGGCCAAGGACACCGAGCCGCTGCCGAACCTGGCCAAGGGCTGGGACTGGTCGAAGGACGGCCACACGCTGACGATGCACCTGGTCGAGGGCGCCAAATGGTCTGACGGCGTTGCGTTCAATGCCGACGACGTCATGTTCTACTGGGATGACGAGGTCATGGACCCGAACGTGTCGCCGCTGAACGGCGCCACCCAGGAAACCTTCGGCGTCGGCACGACGCTGAAGAAGATCGACGATTACACCGTCGAGTGGACCTTCAAGGAGGCCTTCCCGAAGCAGTATCTCTATGCCATGGCCTACGGCACCTTCTGCCCAGGCCCCTCGCATATTTTGAAGCCCCAGCATCCGAAATATTCGAAGAACACCTACGAGCAGTTCAAGAACGCCTTCCCGCCGGAATATATGAACCTGCCGGTGATGGGCGCCTGGGTGCCGGTCGAATACCGGCCCGATGACATTATCGTGCTGCGTCGCAACCCCTACTATTGGAAGGTCGACGAGAAGGGCAACCAGCTGCCTTACCTCAACGAACTGCACTACAAGCTGTCGACCTGGGCAGACCGCGACGTCCAGGCCGTGGCAGGCGCCGCCGACTTCTCAAATCTTGAGCAGCCTGAAAACTTCGTCGCCTCGCTGAAGCGTGCGGCGGAAAAGGACGCGCCGGCCCGTCTCGCCTTCGGCCCACGCCTTATCGGCTACAATCTGCGCATGAACTTCTCCGCCAATGGCTGGGGCAACCCGGACGAACGCGGCCAGGCGATCCGCGAGCTGAACCGCAATGAGGACTTCCGCAAGGCCGTCACCATGGCACTCGACCGCAAGGCGCTCGGCGACTCGCTGGTCAAGGGTCCGTTCACCGCGATCTATCCGGGCGGCCTCTCCTCGGGCACAAGCTTCTATGACCGGAATTCGACCGTCTACTATCCATTCGATCTCGCCGGCGCCAAGGCGGAACTCGCCAAGGCAGGCCTGAAGGATACGGACGGCGACGGTTTCGTGAACTTCCCGGCCGGCACCGCCGGCGGCAAGAACGTCGAGATCGTGATGCTGGTCAACAACGACTACACCACTGACAAGAGCCTCGCAGAAGGCGTCGTCGGCCAGATGGAGAAGCTTGGCCTGCGCGTTGTCCTCAATGGGCTCGACGGTGTCCAGCGCGACGCCTCCAACTATTCCGGCCGCTTCGACTGGCTGGTAAGGCGTAACGACCAGGAGCTCACCTCCGTGGTGCAGAACACCGAGCAGCTGGCCCCTGTCGGCCCGAAAACCAGCTGGAACCATCGCGCTCCGGAAAGCGGCCAGGTCGATCTGATGCCGTTCGAGAAGGATCTCGTCGACATCGTCAACAAGTTCGTCTCGACGCAGGACAATGACGAGCGTGCCAGCCTGATGAAGCAGTTCCAGAAGATCTCGACGGAACACATCTACACGATCGGCCTGACGGAATATCCGGGCGCGCTGATCATCAACAAGCGCTTCTCGAACATCCTGCAAGGCACGCCGATCTTCATGTTCAACTGGGCCGAAGACTCGATCATCCGCGAACGTGTCTGGGTCGCCGCGGACAAACAGGGCAAGTATGAGCTGTTCCCTGAACAACTGCCCGGCAAGCCCGGAGACAAGGGTCCGATGAACTAATGCCTCTCGCCCAAAAGCGCACAGCGGTTTTGGGGTAACGACACGCATCAAAACAGAAACTTAAAGCGCGCCGCCACCCGCGCCGCGCTTTAAGATCCTCCCAGACGAAAAGACCTTCCGGCCGCGCCGCGAGCGCGGCCGGGACAAAAAAGAAACCGCCGGCTGCACCCACGAGGAGCAACTGCTGCAAAAGCGAAGCGAACCGTCAAATGTTACGATTCCTGCTCGTGCGCATAGCCTCAGCCTTACCGGTGCTGGTCATCCTGAGCGCGGTCACTTTTGCCATCATCCAGGCGCCGCCGGGCGATTACGCGGATTACATCCGCTCCCAGCTCATCAATCAGGGTGGCGCCTCCTTCGCCGAGGCCGACGCGCAGGCGCAAGCCTACCGGGTCGAGCACGGGCTCGATAAGCCGTTGCTGGTCCAGTATTTCAACTGGATCGGCGGCATCGTCACCCGCGGCGATTTCGGCTACAGCCTCTACTACAACAAGCCGGTTGCCGATGTGGTCGGCGAACGCTTGCCGCGCACGCTGCTGCTCGCCCTTGTGTGCCACATCCTGGCCTCCGTGCTCGGCATCGGTTTCGGCATCTGGGCGGCGACCAGACAGTATAGCTGGATTGACAGCGCGCTTTCGACCGTCGCCTTCCTCGGCATGACGGTGCCGCGCTTCCTGATGGCGCTGATCATCGTCTATCTCCTGGTTTTCAAGTTCAACGTGTCCGAGATCGGCAGCTTCTTCTCGCCGCAATATGGCGGAGCGCCGTGGTCGTGGGCCAAATTCGCCGATCTCGTCAAACATGTCTGGCCGGTCGTTGCGATCGCGACCTTCGGCGGCCTTGCCTACAATATGCGCGTCATGCGCGGCAATCTGCTCGACACGCTGAATGCTCAGTATGTCGAAACGGCCCGCGCCAAGGGCCTGAGCGGCGCTGCGGTCGTCATGCGCCATGCGGTGCCGAACGCGCTGCATCCCCTTGTCATGTATCAGGGCGTAGTGCTGCCCTACATGCTGACCGGTGAGATCGAGACGGCAATCATCTTTGCCCTGCCGACCGTCGGGCCAGCGATCGTCGGCTCGATGGCGGTCGGCGACGTCTATGTCACCGCGACCTTCATGATGGTGCTGTCGGCGACGCTGATCGTCGGCAACATCATCGCCGACATGCTGCTGGTCCTGCTCGACCCCCGTGTCCGCCAGTATGCGGGGGCTTGAGATGCTTGCGATCGATCCCTCCCTGCCGCCCCCGGTCGAAGAACCCGTCACCAAGCGACGGCCGCATGCCAACGAGAGCTATATGGCGCTCGTCTGGCGTCGCCTGAAGCGATCCTGGACCGGCATGGCCGGGCTGATCCTGGTTGTGTTTCTGGTGCTGATGGCAGTGTTTGCCGATTTCTTCGCCCCTGTGGATCCCAAGGTGACCGACGTCGGCTTCGCGCCGCCGCAAATGATGACCTTCCACGACAAGGACGGCAATTTCGTCTTCCAACCGCGCGTCTATGCGCTGGCGGATTCGGAGGAACTTGATCCCGTGACCTTCCAGCCGGTCGTCGGACCGGACTACGATCATCCGCGCCTGCTCGGTTTCTTCGTCAAGGGCGCGGACTACAGGCTCCTTGGCCTGATCCCCGCCAACCGGCACTTCTTTGGCTCGACCGACGGCCAGCCAGTGCATTTCCTCGGCACCGACAAATTCGGCCGCGATGTGCTGGCCCGCGCCATCTACGGGTCGCGCATCTCTTTGATGATCGCGCTGACCGTGGTCTTCATCGTCACCGTCATCGGCACGACTGTGGGCATGGTCTCGGGCTATTTTGGAGGTACCTTCGATGTCTGGGTGCAGCGCTTCGTCGAACTGGTGCTCGCTTTTCCGCAATTGCCGCTCTATCTGGCGCTGACATCGCTGGTCCCGGTGACAGCGCCGACCAACGTCTTCCTCGCCTTCGTGATCATCGTCATGTCGGCGCTCGGCTGGGCGCAGATGTCGCGCGAGGTCCGCGGCAAGACGCTGGCGCTTGCCCGGATCGACTATGTCCGTGCCGCGATCGCTGTCGGCGCCACCGACCGTCGCATCATCATGCAGCACATTTTCCCCAATGTGATGAGCCACGTCATCGTTGCCGTCACACTGGCGATCCCGAGTGTCGTATTGCTCGAATCGTTCCTGGGCTTCCTCGGTTTCGCGGTGAAGCCGCCGCTGATCTCGTGGGGGCTGATGCTGCAGGACACCGCGACCTACTCGGTCATCGGCACCTATCCCTGGATTCTTGCACCCGTTGGCTTCGTGCTCGTCACCGTCTTCGCGTTCAACGCGCTTGGCGATGGGCTGCGCGACGCAGTCGATCCATACTGAGGGAATGTGATGACCAACGCGCTCGTCAATTCCTTCGCCCCGCCTGTCCGGCTCGACCATGACGGACGTTCGGAAAACCCGGTCATCGACGCCCGCAACATCGCGGTCGATTTCAAGGTCGAACACGGCACGGTCGAAGCGGTCAAAGACATCTCCTTCCAGCTCTATCGCGGCGAGACGATCGCCATCGTCGGCGAATCCGGATCGGGCAAGTCGGTGACGGCGCGCACTGTCATGGGGCTGCTGTCCAAGCGCGCGGTGGTGTCGGCGAAATCGACCGTCGAGTACGACGGCGCCAACATCCTGAAATTCTCCGAACGGGAGCGGCGCAAACTGCGCGGCGACCGCATTTCGATGATCTTCCAGGAGCCGATGAGTTCGCTCAATCCGATCTACACGATCGGCAGCCAGATCGTCGAGGCGATCAGGGTGCATCGTAGGGTCAGCCGCGGGCAGGCCGAGGCGCGAGCGCTCGAACTGCTGCAGCAGGTGCAGATACCGAACCCTTCGGCGCGGCTGCGGCAATATCCGCACCAGCTTTCGGGCGGCCAGCGCCAGCGCGTGATGATCGCCATGGCGCTCGCCAACGATCCCGACGTGCTGATAGCCGACGAGCCGACGACGGCACTCGACGTGACCGTTCAGGCGCAGATCCTGAACCTCATTCGCAACCTGCAGAAACAATTGCGGATGGCCGTGATCCTGATCACCCATGACCTGACGGTGGTGCGGCAGTTCTCCGACTATGTCTATGTCATGCAGCACGGCGCCATGTGCGAGCACAATGTGACGGACAGGCTGTTCGCCGATCCGCAGCATCCCTACACAAAGCATTTGCTGGCCTCCGAGCCGCGCGGCCAGGCCAACCCGCTGCCGGAAGGCGCCGGCATCATCCTCGATGCCAAGCGCGTGCGCGTCTCCTTCATGCTGCGGCATGGCACGTTCCTGAAACCGGACCTGCGCGAACTCGTCGCCGTCGACAGTCTCGACCTGACCCTTTGCCGCCACGAGACGCTGGGCCTCGTCGGTGAATCCGGATCGGGCAAGACGACATTCGGCGAAGCCTTGCTCAGGCTCAACACCAGCAGCGGCGGCGAGATCTATTTCGACGGCCAGCCGATCCATGGTCGTTCGCGGGCTGAGATGCGGCCGTTGCGCTCGCGCATGCAGATCGTCTTCCAGGACCCGTTTTCATCGCTCAACCCGCGTATGACGATCGGCCAGATCATCGAGGAAGGGCTGGTCGTCAACAGGATCGGGGCGACAAGGAACGACCGCATCGACCGGGTGCGCGACGCGCTGACCAGCGCCGGCATGCCGGGCAATATCCTCTCGCGCTTCCCGCACGAGTTTTCCGGCGGCCAGCGCCAGCGCATCGCAATCGCCCGCGCCATTGCGCTGGAACCCGAGTTCATTGTGCTCGACGAGCCGACATCGGCGCTGGACCTTTCGGTCCAGGCGCAGATCATCGAACTGCTGCGCAAGCTACAGCGCGACCGCGGCCTCAGCTACCTCTTCATCTCGCACGATCTCAAGGTCGTCCGCGCGCTCTGCCACCGTGTGATCGTCATGCAGCACGGCAAGATCGTCGAAGCGGGGCCCGTCAACGAAGTTCTGTCCAATCCCAAAACCGCCTACACGCAACGGCTCGTCAAAGCCGCTTTCGAGGTAGCCTGATCGCATTTTCCGGAGACTGTTATGACAAGAAATCCCAAGATCACATTTATCGGAGCTGGCTCCACGGTGTTCATGAAGAACATCGTCGGCGATGTGCTGCAGCGTCCCGCATTGTCGGGGGCAAGCATCGCCCTGATGGACCTCAATCCGCAGCGCCTCGAAGAGAGCGCCATCGTCGTCAACAAGCTGATCTCGACCCTCGGCGTCAAGGCCAAGGCCGAAACCTATTCCGATCAGCGCAAGGCGCTGAAGGGTGCCGATTTCGTCGTCGTCGCCTTCCAGATCGGCGGCTACGAGCCCTGCACGGTCACCGATTTCGAAGTCCCGAAGAGATACGGCCTGCGCCAGACCATCGCCGATACGCTGGGCGTCGGCGGCATCATGCGGGGCCTCAGAACCGTGCCGCATCTCTGGAAGGTCTGCGAGGACATGCTCGCCGTCTGCCCGCAGGCGATCATGCTGCAATACGTCAACCCGATGGCGATCAACACGTGGGCGATCGCGGAGAAATACCCCGAGATCAAGCAGGTCGGCCTCTGCCATTCGGTACAGGGAACGGCGATGGAACTGGCGCATGACCTCGACATTCCCTACGAGGAAATCCGCTACCGCTCGGCCGGTATCAACCACATGGCCTTCTACCTCAAATTCGAGCATCGCCAGCCAGACGGCTCCTACCGCAATCTCTATCCCGATCTTGTGCGCGCCTATCGCGAGGGCCGAGCACCGAAGCCGGGCTGGAACCCGCGCTGTCCAAACAAGGTGCGCTATGAAATGCTGACGCGGCTCGGTTATTTCGTCACCGAAAGCTCGGAGCATTTCGCCGAGTACACGCCCTACTTCATCAAGGAAGGCCGCGACGATCTGATCGAGAAGTTCGGCATCCCGCTGGACGAATATCCCAAGCGCTGCATCGAGCAGATCGAACGCTGGAAGGGACAAGCCGAAGCCTACCGCTCAGCCGAAAGGATCGAGGTCGAGCAGTCGAAGGAATATGCCTCCTCGATCATGAATTCGGTGTGGACCGGCGAGCCGTCGGTGATCTACGGCAACGTCCGCAACAATGGCTGCATCACCTCGCTGCCCACCAATTGCGCCGCCGAGGTGCCGTGCCTGGTCGATGCCTCCGGCATCCAGCCCACCTTCATCGGCGACCTGCCGCCGCAGCTGACCGCGCTGATCCGCACCAACATCAATGTGCAGGAACTGACGGTTCAGGCGCTGATGACCGAAAACCGCGAGCATATCTATCACGCGGCAATGATGGACCCGCACACGGCAGCCGAACTCGACCTCGACCAGATATGGTCGCTGGTGGATGAATTGCTCGCCACCCATGGCGACTGGCTTCCAGCCTGGGCACGCAAAACGCCGGGAGCCCGGGCGGCCTGATCGTCGCTTCCAAACGATGCGGGAATGATTGACCGTATGCCTGGGGCTCGGCTTCAGCCGAGCTCCAGGGTCGTTATCCCGAAAACTCCCGATGGGGCCGGCACACCTCCCCTGTACATTCGGGTCGTTGTGAAGCCCGGTGACAAACCAGCCGCCTCGAGTGCCCCGATGAACCCACCATTGGTCGCGGGAGCGTCGATGTGCAGCGTGTCGCTTGGCTGACGGCCTGCCAATCCCGTCACAAGTTGCAGCGCAACGTCCATGTCGTCGGCGAACAAAGGCCCGATCTTGAAACCGTCGCGGCATGGCCGTGCGACGCCATAGCCGGAAACCCTTCCCGAGTTGACGACTGCAAGCGCGCTGCGCGGCGGCTGCAGCCATCTCTGCAGGAAGGCTTGCCGTGGCGCCGGAAAACAGTGGCGGTCGTAGGCCAGGATATCGGCGACAAGGCCAGGCGTGACGGGCCGGATATCGCCCCTGCCAACTAGGCTGGCAGCGCGCCCGCTGTAGCGAACGGTATCATAGGTGGGCACGAAGCCCATGCTGCGGTAGTTGGCCTGCTGCTCGGCAACGCCATCGAGGCCAACGGTCCGGTTGCCAAGCCGCGCCATGCCGGCATCCCACACTGCCTTGCCATGGCCCTTGCCCCTCATGTCGGGGCGGCAAATGTAGAGGCCGATGAAGCCGAAATCGTCGCCATAGGCCACGGCCGAAATCCCGGCGACCATTTCGCCGTCGACAAAAGCGCCGATGAAGCCATCTGGATCCGCCGCACGGAACACCGCAGCATCGTCGAGACCGGGGTTCCAGCCTTCTACGGCTGCCCAGTCGACAAGGGTTTCCACTTCGCTCTCAGCGAGCATCCGGATCGTTCGAGGCATTGCGGTCACTCGGCGGCAACGGTTCCCGGGGCGAAGGATTTCAAGGCGCCACGATACGGCTTTGCCAGCGGGTTTGCATAGGCGCCACGCTTGGATGTCGACAGGCCAAGCGCAATCAACGCCTCGGCCTGCTTGACCGCGGCACCGACGCCGTCGATGACCGGCAGACCAAATTCCGCCTGCAGCCGGAGAGCAAGATCGGCCATCCCGGCGCAGCCGAGCACGATGGCTTCGGCGCGATCCTCGTCGATGGCGCGCGCGATCTCGCCGCGCAGTTTTTCGACCGCGCCGGATGCCGGATCTTCAAGCGCGAGGACCGCAATGTCGGCGGCCCGTACGCGGGCTCGCCCGGCCATGCCGTAACGCTGCACCAGCGCCTCGACGGGAACCCATGACCGCGTGGTCGTCGTCACCACGGTAAAGCGCTGGGCGATAAACGAGGCGATGCTGAGCGCCGCCTCGCAAATGCCGATCACCGGAATGTTGGCCATGGCGCGCGCCGCGTCGAGGCCGGTGTCATCGAAACAGGCGATGATCGCAGCCTGCGCACCAGCGCGCTCGCCGGCGGCGATCTCGACCAGCAGGCCGGGCACGGCAAGCGCCTCGTCATAATAACCTTCGATCGACACCGGCCCCATCGACGAGGTGACGGCGACGATCTCCGTCGCGGCGCCGGCGACCGACCGCGCCGCCGCCGCGATGGTTTCGGTCATGCTGGTGGTGGTGTTCGGATTGACGACGAGGATCTGCACTGCGGTTCTCAAGCCCTTGCCCGGCGGCGGCCGACATAGAGGATGGCGCCAAGCGTCGCCAGGATCACCAGGAAGGAGAACACCGTGGTCACCGTGCCCAGCGCATAGAGCACCGGCGTCGTAACGTTGGTGGTCATGCCGTAGATTTCCAGCGGCAGTGTGTTGAAGGTGCCCGACGTCATCAGCGTGCGCGCGAACTCGTCATAGGACAGCGTGAAGCCGAACAGGCCGACGCCGATCAGGCTGGGCGCAATCATCGGCAGCACGACATAAGCGAAGGTCTGCCAGGACGTGGCGCCAAGATCGCGCGCGGCTTCCTCATAGGCCGGCGAAAACCGGTTGAAGACGGCGAACATGATCAGCACGCCGAACGGCAAGGTCCAGGTCAGATGGGCGCCGAAGGCCGACGTGTACCAGGCCGGGCGAAAGCCGATCTGCTGGAAGACGACGCCGATGCCGAGCGAGATGATGATCGACGGCACCACAAGGCTGGCGACGGCGAGGTAGAACAAAGCGGTGGCGCCGCGAAATTTTTGACGGAAGGCAAGGCCGGCGAGCAGCGACACGACCACGGTGACGATCATCACCATCACCCCCAGCATCAGCGAGCGCTTGAAGCTGCCGCCGAAATCGCCAACCGCCTGGCGCTCGAACAGATTGGCGAACCAGTGCAGCGAGACGCCGTTGAGCGGAAACGTCAGCCCGCCATTCTCACCCTGGAAGGACAGGATCAGGATCGCCGACAGCGGGCCGTAGAGAAACAGCACGAAGAGGGCGAAGAACGCCGCCAGCACATAGAATTCCAGGCTGCGCTTTTCGTGGCTCACGTCAGAGCTCCTTGCGGATGTCGACGATGCGCAGGATGCCGGCAACCATCAACAGCACCAGCACCAGCAGCACGACCGCATTGGCGGCCGCGGCCGGATATTGCAGCAGCGACATCTGGTTCTTCATCATCAGCGCCACCGAGGCGCTCTGGCCGCCCGACATGACCTGCACGGTGGAGAAGTCGGCCATGACAAGCGTGACGACGAAGATCGTGCCGATCGCCATGCCCGGCTTGGCCAGCGGAATGATGACGTTCCACAGCACCTGCCAGCCGGAAGCGCCGGCATCGCGCGCGGCCTCGAACAGCGAGCGGTCGATGCGCATCAGCGTGTTGAAGATCGGCGTCACCATGAACAGCGTGTAGAGATGCACCATGGCCAGCACGACGGCGAACTCGGAATAGAGCAGCCACTCGATCGGCTTCGGCACCAGGCCCATATGCACCAGCGTCGAGTTGATCAGCCCGTTGCGGCCGAGCACCGGGATCCACGAGATCATGCGGATGATGTTGGAGGTCAGGAACGGCACCGTGCAGACCAGGAACAGCACCATCTGCATGGCCGTGGTGCGGATGTGGAAGGCGAGGAAATAGGCCACCCAGAAACCGATGGCGAGCGTCAGCACCCAGACGATGGCAGCGAATTTCAGCGTGTTGAGGTAGGTCTTCCAGGTCACCCAGGAGCCGAGCACGTCGGAATAGTTGGTGGTCAGCAAATCCGGATACATCGCCGCGAAGTCGTAGTCCCAGAAGGAGACGACAACGATCATGATGATGGGCAGCAGCAGGAACGCGCCGAGGATGAGCGCCAGCGGCGCTGATTGGAGGTAGGGCGTGATGGCGCCAAGGGAAACGCGGCGGCGTCTGGCGGGCTTGGCAGCGGCGATTGCAGGGGATTCGAGGGCCACGGTCATCTGGAAAATCCTCCGCGTGATCGCGATGGCTCGCAATCCTTCGCACCCCCCTCTGTCCTGCCGGACATCTCCCCCACGAGGGGGGAGATTGAACTCTCATAACGACCTTCGCCAATCTCCAACGTTGTCAAGGGAGAGCCGCCATGACGCTGCCAATCTCCCCCCTCGTGGGGGAGATGTCCGGCAGGACAGAGGGGGGCGCGAAGGATCGCAACATCACAGTGAACGCGTCCGCCTACGCCGCGATGAACTCGTTCCAGCGCTTAACCATGTAGCGATCCTCGTCCATCACCGAGTTCCAGCACGCGACCTTGCCCATGCGCTCTTCGAACGAGCCGCCGTCGCGCACGGCGCCGGCCTTTTCCATAACGGTGCCGTCCGGCGCCTTGATCTCGCCCTTGGCCGGCTTGCCCTCGATCCAGTAGCCCCACTCGTCCTCGGACATGAACTTCTTGGCCGAGACCATGTTGGCGGAGTAGTAGCCCTGCCGGTTGAGATAGCCGCCGACCCAGCCGGACGTGTACCAGTTGATGTATTCATAGGCAGCGTCGAGTTCGGCGCCCTTGAGGTGGGCGGCGAGGCCCAGGCCGCCGCCCCACGAGCGATAGCCTTCCTTGAGCGGCTGGAAGCGGCAGGCGATGCCCTTGGAGCGGACGGCGGCCACCGCCGGCGACCACATCGACTGGATCACCACTTCTCCCGATGCCATCAGGTTGACGCTCTCGTCGAACGACTTCCAGAAGGCGCGGAACTGGCCGGCCTGCTTGGCCTTGATCAGGAAGTCGATGGTCTTGTCGATCTCCTCCTTGGTCATGTTGCCCTTGTCGGCATATTTGATGTTGCCGGTGGCTTCCATGATCATGGCCGCATCCATGATGCCGATCGACGGGATGTTGAGGATCGCGGTCTTGCCCTTGAAGGCCGGGTCCATGATGTCGGCCCAGGTGGTGATGTCGCGGCCGACGAGGTCGGGACGGATGCCCAGCGTATCGGCGTTGTAGATGGTCGGCACCATGGTGAACCAGTTGGTCGGCGCCTTGGCGAAGGTCTTCGAGTCCTGCGCCTCGACATAGCCGACCGTGTGCGGCGCTGTGCCCTGGGCAATGACGCTGTCCGGCGTCAGCTTGCCGGTTTTGAACAGCGGCACCAGCTCGTCATAATATTTCAGCTTGCTGACATCCATCGGCTGCAGCACGCCGCTCGGGAACACCTTCTTGCAGATCCAGTATTCGATGTCGGCAATGTCGTAGCTGTCCGGCTGCGTCACCGCGCGCTGGGCGGCGGCGTCGGAATCGGTCGCGGTCATTTCCAGCGTGATGCCGAGATCGGCCTTGCACTTGTCGGCGATGGCGTTGAGGTTCGACACGCCGGTGCCGAACTGGCGCAGAGTAATGTTGGACTGCGCCCAGATCGTCGGGAAGCCCGTGATGGCGCCGGAGCCGGCGGCAAAGCCGACGGCGGCAGCCCCTGTCTTGAGCAGCGAGCGCCGCGAAATTCCTGTCTTCTTGGTGTCGGTGGTGTTGGTCATTTTCTGTTCCCTTTTTCTGGTTTGGTTATGCTGGTTTCAGGAATCGAGACGGCCGAGGACGATCGCGTCCGCTGCGTCCCAGGCGATTGGCACCGCATCGCCGACGGCTACCGGCTTGGCGAAGAAGCTGGTGTCGTCGACGATGACGGTGAAATCCTCGATGCCGGCGCCGTTGACCGAGAGCTTCACGGTCGAGCCGCGGTACTCGATGTTGGAGACGATGCCGGTGAAGCCGAGCCCACTGGCCGGCGGCTCGCCGATCCGCACATGATCGGTGCGAATGGCGATATCGATCGGCTCGCCGATCTGCCTGCCCTGTCCGCTGGCCGCCAGCGAGACGCCGCCCGGCACATCGAAGACGACCATGCCGTTGCGCTCACCGCTGACGCGGCCGGAGATGACGTTGTGGTCGCCCATGAAGCGGGCGACGAAGGCGGTGGCCGGCCGCTCGAAGACATCGCGCGGCGGTGCTGCCTGCTCGATGCGGCCGTCATTCATCACCACGATCAGATCGGCCAGCGCCATCGCCTCTTCCTGGCTGTGGGTGACATGGACGAAGGTGATGCCGAGCGACGCCTGCAGTTTCTTCAACTCGGCCCGCATGCGGATTTTCAGGAACGGATCGAGCGCCGACAGCGGCTCGTCGAGCAACAGCGCCTCCGGGTCGGTGATCAGCGCGCGGGCCAGAGCGACACGCTGCTGCTGGCCGCCTGAAAGCTGCGCCGGGCGGCGGCCGGCATAGGCTTCCATCTGCATCAGCTTCAGCATGTCGAGCGCCTTGGCGCGGCGCTCCTCCTTGCCGACGCCCTTCATCTTGAGGCTGAACGCGACATTGTCGATGAGGTCGAGATGCGGAAACAGCGCATAGGACTGGAACATCATGGCGGTGCCACGCTTGGCTGGCGGCAGATCGGTGACCACCACATTGCCGAGCCGCACGTCGCCGCTGGAAATGCTCTCGTGCCCGGCGATCATGCGCAGCGTCGAGGTCTTGCCGCAGCCGGAGGGACCAAGCAGGCAGCAATAGGTGCCGGCCGGGATCTTCAGGCTGATGTCTTCGACGGCGGTTGTTGCGCCATAGACTTTCGAAACGGACACGATGTCGATTTCGGCGGCTTTGGACATCCAGCTTCCCCTTTGGTCGGATGAACCAAAGCATCATGCGTGCCAGTCGCCGGTCGCCTCCCTCAAGCATTTGAATCCTTGGGAAAATCAGCGCCGAAGCCGACTGCCCGTCGAAACAGCACGCTTGTGCAGTGCACAAATTATGGGCGATTGTTTTCGATCTGAGCAAAAATCGTATGCAATCTTTTCTTGGATCGTGTTCACTTTGGCTCTCGTCCGCGCGCCCCGATTCAGGATAGAAAGGCGCGAGGGTGCGCCGCCATGAACATTGCCGACCAGACTTTCCCCGCTATCGACAACGCCAATGAGGATCGCGCCCAGGCGATCCGCGACCAGCTGCGCGACGCGATCGTCGACCGCCGGCTGGCGCCCGGAACCAAATTGTCGGAAGGCGAGGTCGGCACTCTGTTCGATGTGTCGCGCACTGTCGCCCGCGCGGCCCTGCAGATGCTGTCCTTCGAAGGCCTGGTGCGCACCGAGCGCAACCGTGGCGCCTTCGTCGCCAATCCGTCGCCGGAAGAGGCGCGCCAGGTCTTTGCCTCACGCCGGCTCATCGAACCCGGCATCGCCATTGCAGCCGCCGGGCGCATCACGCCGGAGCATGTCCTTGCGTTCAAGGCTCAGCTCGAGGAAGAGGGCCGCTTCATTGCCGAGCGCGGACCGACCGCCAGACGCTCCGAAATCAAGGCGTCAGGCGATTTTCACCTGCTGCTGGCCTCGGTGGCGGGAAACGTCATCCTGCAGCGCTTCATGGAAGAACTGGTGGCGCGCTCCTCGCTGGTGATCGCTCTCTATGGTCGCTCCGGCATTTCGAGCTGCGGCCACAATGAGCACATGCAGATCCTCGACGCCCTTGAAAACGGCAATGCCGAACGCGCCAGCGCGCTGATGCTGCACCACATCGACCACATCGAAGCCGATCTCGACCTTCGCGTCAGGGGTGGTCCGGCCCTGCGGGAAGCGCTCGAAATCTGACGCTTGGCTCACTCGCCGGTGTCGAGCGACGGGGTGGGCTCTTCGCTTGCAAGCAGTTGGCAAAACGCCGCAGCCGCCGGGCGCGATCGAGTTAGGACTATCGGTCGGATCGCGACGCTGGACACGAAGGGTGAAGGCTGAAAATGTAATCTTTGTCTTCGCGGGCCGGGGGCTGGGTCGGAGCGAGGAGGACGGCGCTGAATTTGGAAGATATTGCCGGCCATCCGGCATTGCATCGTGGTGTCCGGGCGCAGTCGCTGGCCTTGCTCCAGATTTATGAAGCGACGCCGCGCCTTGCTTCGGTGTTCGCCACGCAGCAGCGTTGGCTGATGGCCCATGTCGGCCTTGCCCTGCATTTCCGGCGCAACCATCACACCGAACTGACGGCGACGCGTTTCATGGAGGCCATCCGCCGGAATTCGGTGGCCAGCCGCAACACCGCCGACGCTTTCATCAAGGAGATGTTGCACTACCACATCATTGAGTACCTGCCGAAGACCGAGGACGGTCGTGCCCACCCGTTCGAGGTGACGGCGGGCACGCTCAAGGCATTTGCCGGCTGGGTCACCACCCATCTGCGCACGCTGGACAGTCTTGATGGCGGCAGCCGGCTGGCCATGTTCCTCGAACGACCCGAAATGATTGCCAAATTGCAGCCGCTGGTGGCGGACGGCCTGCTTTCCTCCAGTCCCGTGCGCGAACCCAAACAGACCTTTTCGCTGTTCATCTGGCTCAACAATGGCGGCATCGTCATGGACAGGCTGATGTCCGGCATCGATCCCGATCATGCTGGCCTCGATCGTATCCCGACCAGCGTCGTTTCGATCGCGGAGTTTGCCGACTGGCTCAAGCTGTCGCGAACCCATCTGGCGCGCAAATTGCGCGATGCCGAGGCGCTCGGCAGTATTGGCTGGCTGGGCCAGCCCGGCCATTCGGTCATGTGGGTGTCGAACCAGTTTTACCAGGAGTACATGACGGTCCAGGCCGCCAAACTCGCCATTGTCGAGGCTGCTTTCCAGGCGTGTTTTCCGACAGCAGAGGCGTAGCAACCGACTGCATAACATCGCCGTGATCGATCCGTTGTGTGGTCCTGATTGGGGCGTCTGGACACAAGCCGCGAAGACTGAAAATGTGATTTTCTTCTTCGCAGCCGAGAGGCTGTAGCGGCGCACGGGGGAGGATATGCTGACCTTGGAAGACATTGCCGGCCACCCGGCATTGCACCGCTGTGTCCAGGCACAGGCACTGGCGATGGTCAAAGCCTTCAGAGCCGACCCGCGCCGCTCTTCGGTGTTTGCCACGCAGCAACGGTGGCTGATGGCGCATCTCGGCCTTGCCATGCATTTCAGGCGCGACCCCAGCGACTATCGCAAGCAATTGACGACGTCGCGCTTTCTTGACGTCGTCGGCCAGCACGCCGTCGCCAGCCGCAACACGGCCGATGCCTTCATCCGTGAGATGCTGCACTATGATTTCATCGAGTATCTGGAAAACAGCGAGGACGGGCGCATCCGCCCTCTGCGGCCCGCGGCGGCCTCGCTGGAGGCGGTGACCGGCTGGCTTCTTGCCCATCTGCAGACGCTGGACAGTCTGGACGGCGCCAGCCGGCTTGCGAATTTCCTCCAACGACCCGATGCGCTCGCAAGGGTGCAGCCGCTGGTGGCCGACGGCCTGGTGTCGTCGAGTCCGGTGCGTGAGCCAAAACAGACCTTCTCGTTGTTCACCTGGCTCAACAATGGCGGCGTCGTCATGGACTGGCTGATCTCCGGCGTCGATCCCGACCACGCCGGGCTGGACCGGATCCCGACCGGCGTGGTGTCGATCGGCGACTTCGCCAACTGGCTCAAGCTCTCGCGCACCCATCTTGCACGCAAATTGCGCGATGCCGAAGGGCTCGGCAGCCTCGGCTGGCTCGGCCAGCGTGGCAATTCCGTCATGTGGATCTCGAACAGTTTCTATCAGGAGTACATGAGCGCCCAGGCCGTCAAACTCGCCATTATGGACGCCGCCTTCGCAGCGTGTTTTCCGCCATCGAAGGGCGCCTGAAGATCGATTTCAGGAACCGCCGGAGCGTGTCTTCAGGATCGCCGAAAACCGCGGGTCGAAGGCGCGGCTGATCGGTTCGGCCGCGGCACCGAGCGCGATCGACCAGGGATCGGTGATGCCAAGTTGCAGGCGTGGCAACAGCCGGCCGGGCCGGTCGGCGATCGACGGCAGCAGTGGATGCATCGCCTCCAGCAGGCGGCGGGCCAGCGCTTCCGGCGCACCGCTGGTCAGGATGACGGTCTGCGGGTCGAAGATCGTTTCGATGAGATGCACGCTCCAGCGCAGATCATGCGCGGCACCCTCGATCCAGGCCATGATCTTGGGATCGTCGGCTGTGGCCAGTGCGTTCATCCGCTCATAGAGACCTTCGTCGGCGAGGTTCATGTCGAGGTGCTGGTAAAGCGAGGCGAGCGAGGCGCGGTGCTCGAGCGGCGTCGAGCCCGGACCAGCCGGCGACAACAGCGCCATGCCGATCTCGCCGGCATTGCCGTTGCCGCCGCTGTACAGTTCGCCGTTCAGGATAAGGCCGGCGCCGATGCCGTAGCCGACATAAAGGCAAACCGCATGGTCAACACCATGCGCGGCGCCGACGATACGCTCTGCCGTCGCACAGGCGGCGGCGTCGTTCTGCAGCCCGACATTCAAGCCGGTGCCTGCGGCAAGGGTTTCCAGCAGCGGAAATTTCTGCCAGGCCGGCATCATCCATTTGTCGTCGGAATTCTTCACCCCGAACGGCCCGGGCATGGCGACGCCGAGGCCGACGAGCCGGCTTTCGGACTGGCTGGAAATACCGGCCAGCTGGCGCCTGACGCCGTCGATCAGGCCGAGAATGATTTTGACGCCTTGTGAGGGCTCATCGACCGGCAAATTTGCTTCGGCACGCGCCAGCACGCTGCCGACCAGATCGACGGCAACCGCCCGCGTCACATGCCGGTCGATCTGCAGCCCGATGGCGAAGGCGCCCTCCGGAACCAGCCTGTAGGGGGTCGAGGGTTGCCCCCTGCCCTTGCGCACCGTGTCCAGCGCAATGACCAGGCCGTCGCGTTCGAGATCCTCGATGATGTTCGACACCGCCTGTTTGGTCAGCTGCGTCGCCCGCGCCAGGTCGGCGCGCGAAAGCGCACCGTTGAGCCGCAGCGCCTCGATCATGACACGGCGGTTGTGCGCGCTGGTGCCTTCCTGGTTGGTGCCGCTTTTGGCGCGGATCGGGCTGATGTCGTTCACCGGCGTTTCCCTCTTGACTCCAATAAACTATTGATCGACTAATTAAGTCAAGCGAATTGACTTAATGGTGAAACCGGGCGCTCCAGAAAAAGATGGCCAAGGCTGAATGCCTATCGCCACCGATCGCTCGGACAAACAAAAGGTCACGCGACATCAGTTCGAGAAGGCGGTGCAACGCCGGCACCACCAACTCGCCAACGCTGAAAATGGGAGATGAAAATGTTGAAATCGATCGGTAAGACACTTTTGGGCGCAGTCTTCGCTGAAGGATTGCTGGTTCCTCACGCTTTCGCCGAGACATCGCTGAATGCGCTGTTCATGGCGCAGGCCGCCTACAGCGAAGCCGATGTCCGCGCCATGACGGACGCCTTCACCAAGGCCAATCCGGACATCAAGGTCAATCTCGAATTCGTCCCCTATGAAGGCCTCCACGACAAGACCGTGCTGGCGCAAGGGTCGGGCGGCGGCTACGACGTCGTGCTCTTCGACGTCATCTGGCCGGCCGAGTATGCCACCAACAAGGTGCTGGTCGACGAGTCGTCCAAGATTACCGAAGACATGAAGAAAGGCGTGCTGCCCGGCGCCTGGACCACCGTCCAGTATGACGGCAAATATTATGGCATGCCCTGGATCCTCGACACCAAATACCTGTTCTATAACAAGGAAATCCTCGAGAAGGCCGGCATCAAGACCCCGCCCAAGACCTGGGACGAGTTGAGCGAGCAGGCCAAGATCATCAAGGACAAGGGACTTCTCGCCACGCCCATCGCCTGGAGCTGGTCGCAGGCCGAAGCCGTGATCTGCGACTACGCCATGCTGGTCAGCGCCTATGGCGGCGATTTCCTCAAGGACGGCAAGCCGGACTTCCAGAACGGCGGCGGGCTCGACGCGCTGAAATACATGGTCGCCAGCTACAAGTCCGGCGTCACCAATCCGAACTCCAAGGAGTTCCTCGAAGAGGATGTGCGCAAGGTGTTCGAGAACGGCGACGCCGCCTTCGCGCTCAACTGGACCTACATGTACAACATGGCCAACGACCCGAAGGACAGCAAGGTCGCGGGCAAGGTCGGCGTCGTGCCGGCGCCGGGCATTGCCGGCAAGAGCGAGGTTTCGGCCGTCAACGGTTCGATGGGCCTCGGCGTCACCGCGGTCTCCAAGCACCCGGACGAAGCCTGGAAGTACATCGAGTTCATGACCTCGCAGGCGACGCAGAACCAGTATGCCAAGCTCTCGCTGCCGATCTGGGCCTCGTCCTATGAGGACCCGGCGGTTACCAAGGGCCAGGAAGAACTGATCGCCACGGCCAAGGTCGGACTTGCCGCCATGTATCCGCGCCCGACCACGCCGAAATACCAGGAGATGTCGACCGCTTTGCAGCAGGCGATCCAGGAATCGCTGCTCGGTTCGGCCTCGCCGGAAGACGCGCTGAAGACGGCTGCCGAAAACAGCGGTCTTTGAGCCCAGCTGTTCGTTGAGCGCGGGCGGCGAAAGGCCGCCCGTGCTATCTGTCAAATCGCGATGAATGAAGAGAGGCTGCTCCGATGTCGGGCACCTGGATGACGACCCGTGCGTGGCTGCTGATGCTGCCGCTGCTCGTGGTCATGGTCGCCGTCATCGGCTGGCCGCTTGTCGACACTGTCGGCCTGTCCTTCACCGACGCCAAACTGGTCGGCACAGAGGGCTCGTTCGTCGGCATCGACAACTACACCAAGATGCTGTCGAGCTCGAATTTCTCGCGCACGCTGGTCACCACGACCTGGTTTGCCGTCGCCTCCGTCGCCATCGAAATGGTAATCGGGGTGCTGGCGGCACTGCTGCTGAACCAGGAGTTTCGCGGCCGCGCCTTTTTGCGGGCGCTGATGATCCTGCCCTGGGCGCTGCCGACCGTGGTCAACGCCACGCTGTGGCGGCTGATCTACAATCCGGAATACGGTGCACTGAACGCGGCGTTGACTCAGCTGCATCTCATCGATGCCTACCGCTCCTGGCTCGGCGAGCCCGGCACGGCGCTGGCGGCGCTGATCGTCGCCGACTGCTGGAAGAACTTTCCGCTGGTGGCGCTGATCGCGCTGGCCGCCCTGCAAGCGGTGCCGCGCGACATCACCGCCGCCTCGCTGGTCGACGGCGCCGGACCTTTTGCCCGCTTCCGCTTCGTCATCCTGCCCTATCTCGCCGGACCGCTGATGGTGGCGCTGGTGCTGCGCACTATCGAGGCCTTCAAGGTCTTCGACATCATCTGGGTGATGACCCGCGGCGGCCCCGCCAACAGCACGCGCACGCTGTCGATCCTCGTCTACCAGGAGGCCTTTTCCTTCCAGCGCGCCGGCTCCGGTGCCTCGCTGGCGCTGATTGTCACCTTGCTCGTCACCGTGCTGGCCGTTGCCTACGCAGCTCTGGTGAGGAAGACCGCCGGGAGCGCCACCTGATGGAACGCAGGAGCCCCGCTTTCACCGTCTTCATCTACGCATGCGCGCTGCTGCTTGCCGTGGTGATTCTCGCCCCCATTGCCTGGCTGTTCATCATGAGCATCTCGCCGGCCGCCGACCTTGCCGCCAAGCCGCTGCGCTGGTGGCCGCAAAGCGCCGACTTCTCGCGCTACCAGCAATTGCTGTCGACGGGCGAGAACAGCGCCGGCGCCGCCTTCACCGCATCGCTGCGCAACAGCCTGGAGATCGCCGGCATAGCGACCATTGCTGCCCTCCTGCTGGCCATTCCCGCCGGCTGGGCCGTCTCGCGCACGCCGTCGATCGGCTGGTCGCTGTCGATGGTCATCGCCACCTACATGCTGCCGCCGGTGGCACTTGCCGTGCCGCTCTATATGGGTCTCTCGCATCTCGGCCTGCTCAACAATGTCTTCGGCCTGGCGCTGGTCTACCTGACCATCCTGGCGCCGTTCACCACCTGGCTGATGAAGGCGGGCTTCGACTCGATCCCGCGCGAAATCGAGGCGGCGGCGATGATCGATGGCGCCGGACTGTTCCAGACGCTGCGCATCATCACCCTGCCGCTGGCAGCACCTGTGATGGCGACGTCAGCGCTGTTTGCCGTGCTGCTGGCCTGGGACGAGTTCTTTTACGCCTTGCTCTTCACCTCGGACCAGCGCGCCAAGACGCTGACCGTCGCCATCGCCGATCTCGCCGGCGGCCGTGTCTCCGACTACGGCCTGATCGCGACAGCCGGCGTTCTAGCCGCCTTGCCGCCAGTGCTGATCGGCCTGGTCATGCAACGCGCGCTGATTTCCGGCCTGACCAGCGGCGGCGTCAAAGGATGACCATGACTGTACAAAAAGACCGCCCGTTCGGGCTCGCTGCGATCGACCGTGAAATGGCGCGCCAGCACAGCGATGCGATCGCGTCGTTCCAAGACAACGCGGTGATGGCGACAAAGATCGCTGCCTCGATACGACGGAGCGGCCGGCTGCTTCTGCTCGGCATGGGCGGCTCGCACGCGGTCGGGCGCGCCGTCGAGCCGCTCTATCGCGCGCATGGCATCGACGCCATCGCCTTGCCGCTGTCCGAGCAGCTTGGCCAGCCGCTGCCGCTCGCAGGCAGGACCGTGCTCGTCACCTCTCAGTCGGGCGAAAGCGCCGAAGTCGTGCGCTGGTTCGCCGAAGCCGGCGCTGTTTCCGACACGTTCGGCCTGACGCTGGAGAGCGCCTCGTTCCTCGCCCGAACGGTGCCCTGCCTGGTTGGCGCAGGCGGCAGCGAGCTGGCCTTCGCCGCGACCCGCAGCCTGACTGTGACCTTTGCCTTGCATGTGGCCATTCTGGCCGCGCTCGGCGATGACCCCGTCGCAGCACTCGCCGCGCTCGACGCTCCAGAAACAGTCGACATCCATGACGCACTTGCCGCGCTGGGCACGGTGACCACCGTCGTCACCTCCGGTCGCCGGCTGCAAGGTCTCGCCGAAGCTTTGGCGCTCGGCCTCACCGAACTGTCGCGATTGCCGTGCTTTTCCCTCGAAGGCGGCCAGCTCCGCCATGGTCCGATGGAAATGCTCGGCCCGCTGACCGGCGTCATCCTGTTTCGCGGCAACGACCCAACGTCGGAGCTGGTCACCGCCATGGCCGTCTCCGTCGTGGAAGCCGGCGCACCACTCGTCATCTTCGATTCCTCAGGGCAAACGCCGGTCACCGGCGCCGTCACGCTGTCGTTCAAACCAGCTTCCGGCCTGGCGGCGATCTTTGCCATGCTGCCGGTGGCGCAGCGGCTGATGATCGCCTTTGCCGATGCCCGCGTCGACAATGCCGGCACGCCGGTTCGTTCTACCAAGATCACCCGGAGCGAATGATGCGGCCGCTGGCAGTGATCGGCAACGTCAATGTCGACCTGATTGTCGGCCCGGTCGCGCCATGGCCGGCGGCGGGAACGGAAACCGTCGTCGACCATGACGAGTTGCGCGTCGGCGGACAGGCGGGAAACAGCGGCCTCGCCTGGGAAGCGCTGGGTGTCGACTTCGAAATTGCCGCCAATGTCGGCGACGACCAGTTCGGCCGCTGGCTGCGCGAGGCCTTCGGCAGCCGGGCGCAGAAATGGCCGGTGCGCCCGGAAGGCACGACGCTGTCCGTCGGCATGACCCACCCCGACGGCGAGCGCACCTTCTTCACCACGCGCGGACACTTGCCGCGTTTCAGCCTCACCGATGTCTTCGCCGTTCTCGACGGCAAGCGGCTCTCCGGCGGCTACGCGCTGTTGTGCGGCTCCTTCCTCACCGATGATCTCACCGGCGCCTACGACGCGTTTTTCGACTGGGCCGACGCGCACGACATTGCGGTGGCGCTCGACACCGGCTGGCCGATGGCTGGCTGGACGGCGGCAAACTGCGCGGCGGCGCGCGGGTGGCTGTCACGCTGCGATCTCGCACTTTTCAACGAGGTCGAGACGCTAACCCTGGCAGGGCTGGAAAGCCCGGTCGACGCCGCACGCGAGATCCGGTTCAGCATGAAGAAAGGCGCCACCGTCGTCGTCAAGCGCGGCCCGGACGGCGCGCTCGCCATCGGCCCCGACGGCTCTCTGGTCGAGGCGGCGGCGCCGAATGTGAAAGTCGTCGACACGATCGGCGCCGGCGACGTCTTCAACGCTGCCTTTCTCGCCGCATTGGCGCAGGACCAGCCCCTTAGCTCCTGCCTGTCGGCCGCCACGCATGTGGCGTCTCGTGCGATTTCCACTCTGCCCCGCAACTATGGCGGGTCCATGCAATTCGAGGACGTCGTCCATGAGCGCGCTTGAGATCCACAACATCCGCAAGAACTATGGCGCCGTCGAAACGCTGAAAGGCATCGACATTGCGTTGGAAAGCGGCGAGTTCCTGGTGCTGCTCGGCTCGTCGGGCTGCGGAAAGTCGACGCTGCTCAACATCATCGCCGGACTGGCCGAGGCGACCAGCGGCGATGTGCTGATCGGCGGCCGCTCGGTGCTTGGCGTCCATCCCAAGAACCGCGACATCGCCATGGTCTTCCAGTCCTACGCGCTCTATCCGAACCTGACCGTTCATCGCAACATCGGCTTCGGTCTGGAGATGCGCAAGGTGCCAACCGCCGAGCGCGACAAGACGGTGCGGGAAGCCGCAAAACTGCTGCAGATCGAAGCCCTGCTCGACCGCAAGCCGAGCCAGCTTTCCGGCGGCCAGCGCCAGCGCGTCGCCATCGGCCGGGCGCTGGTGCGCAAGCCGCAGGTTTTTCTGTTCGACGAGCCGCTGTCCAATCTCGATGCGAAACTGCGGCTGGAAATGCGCACCGAGCTCAAGCGCCTGCACCAGCTGCTGCAGACCACCGTCGTCTATGTTACCCACGACCAGATCGAGGCAATGACGCTGGCGACGCGGATTGCCGTCATGCGCGACGGCAGGATCGAACAGCTCGGCACGCCAGAGGACATCTACAACCACCCGGCGACGCTCTATGTCGCCGGTTTCGTCGGCGCGCCGTCGATGAACATGCTGCAGGCCACGGTCGAGAATGGAACGCTGGCCATTGCCGGTTCAACTGTGCGATTGCCCTTGCCCGCCCGTTTCAGAACCGCGGCAAAGGATGGCGCACAGGTCATTGTCGGGATCAGGCCCGAGGCGCTTCGCCTCGCCACCGGCGCGGCAACGGAACTGCCATTGCCGGTCGAAATCGACGTCGTCGAGCTGACCGGCCCGGAACTGGTCACCACCGCCCGGATCGGCACGCAAAGGCTGACGGCTTGCCTGCCGCCACGCGCCCGCGTCGACAAGGGCGAAACATGCGCATTCGCCTTCGATGAAGAGACCTTGCGCCTCTTCGACCCCACGACCGGCAAGGCTTTCGCCGCGGCGCAGTAGAAACAGAAACGGGCAACGCCTGACGGCATTGCCCGTATCCTATTTCCAACGAAATTCCTCAGTCGATGTCGAAGGACACGCCCTGCGCCAGCGGCAGCGCCTTGGAATAGTTCACCGTGTTGGTGGCGCGCCGCATATAGGCCTTCCAGGCGTCAGAGCCAGATTCGCGGCCGCCGCCCGTCTCCTTCTCGCCGCCGAACGCGCCACCGATCTCGGCGCCTGACGTGCCGATATTGACGTTGGCGATGCCGCAGTCCGAACCGTCGACGCCGAGGAATCGCTCGGATTCCTGCAGGTCGCGGGTGAAGATCGACGACGAGAGCCCGGCGCCGACCGCATTGTGCTCGTCGAGCACGGCGTCGAAGTCCGAATACTTCATCACATAGAGGATCGGCGCGAAGGTTTCTTCGGTGACAGGAGCCACCTGCTTCGGCATCTCAACCAGCGCCGGATGCACATAATAGGCATCGGGATGGCCGTTCTCGACCCGTGAGCCGCCGGTCAGCTTGCCGCCGTGCGCGGTGGCTTCCTTCAGCGCCTTCTGCATGGCATCGAAGGCTGCCTTGTCGATCAGCGGACCGACCAGCGACGAGGTTTCCAGCGGATTGCCGACCGAGACGCTCTCATAGGCCTTCTTCAGCCGCGGCAGCAAAGCATCATAGACGCTGTCATGCACGAACAGGCGCCGCAGCGTCGTGCAGCGCTGTCCCGCCGTGCCCATGGCGCCGAAGGCGATGGCGCGCAGCGCCATATCGAGATCGGCCGTCGGGCAGACGATGCCGGCATTGTTGCCGCCGAGTTCCAGCACGGCGCGGGCAAAGCGCTTGGCCAGCCGCGGGCCGACATCCCGGCCCATGCGGGTCGAACCGGTGGCCGAAACCAGCGCCACCTTCGGATGATCGACCAGGATCTCGCCAACGGCGCGATCGCCGATCAGCACCGGCGCCAGCCCTTCCGGCGCGTCTGTGCCGAAGCGCTTGACCGCGCGCGCAAAAATCGCCTCGCAGGCCAGCGCCGTCAGCGGCGTCTTTTCCGACGGCTTCCACACCACGGCGTCGCCGCAGACCAGTGCCAGAGCGGTGTTCCACGACCACACCGCAACCGGGAAGTTGAAGGCCGAGATGACGCCGACGACGCCCAGCGGATGCCAGGTTTCCATCATCCGATGGCCGGGACGCTCGGTGGCGATGGTCAGGCCGTACAATTGCCGGGAAAGGCCGACGGCGAAATCGCAGATGTCGATCATTTCTTGCACTTCGCCGAGGCCCTCGGATGGGATCTTGCCGACCTCGATCGACACCAGCCGGCCAAGCTCGGCCTTGTGCGCGCGCAGTTCCTCGCCGAGCAGCCGCACAAGTTCGCCGCGCCTCGGACCCGGCACCATCCGCCAGCTCTGGAACGCCTTATGGGCAGCTTCGATGGTCTTTGTCGCATCGGCTGGTGAGATCGTCTTCAGCGCCGCGATCTGCTCGCCCGTCACCGGGCTGCGCACGATGAGATCGCCGCCGACAAGCGCGCCCTTGGCGACGCCCAGTTTCGCCAGAAGCTCAGTCGTTTCCTTCGCTATCGTCATTTTTGTCCCTTTCAGAGTCCGCCGCTTATTGGCTGGCGGCTCAAGCCATGCGTCATGCCTTCTCGGTGCCATCGGGCACAGGAGGCGCTGTCATGGCGTGCCATTACCTGTTTCAGGGAAAAATCGCCACCCCGGCATGGTCCAAGCCGAGCCCAGACCATTGAACCAGCCGGATCAGAGCGCGGCCTTGGCGGCGCCCGACGCCGTACCGTCCTTCATCAGGCGGTCGATATGCATGCGGATATGGGCGGCTTCCGCAGCCGTGTTGGCCAGCGCGATGGCGCGATCGAAGGCGACACGCGCCTCCTCGCTACGGCCAAGCTGCATCAAGAGGCCGCCCTTGAGGCCAAAGAAGTGGAAATAGCCGGAAAGCCTGGATTCCAGCGGCTCGATCATGGCAAGCGCCGCTTCCGGGCCGCGCACCTTGGCGACGGCGACAGCGCGATTGAGGGTGATCACCGGCGACGGCTGCATCTGTTCGAGCAGGCTGTAGAGCAGGTCGATTTCAACCCAGTCGGTATCCTCGGCCCGTTCCGCCCGCGCATGCAGCGCGGCCACCGCCGCCTGCACCTGGTAGGGACCGGGCTTCTGGTGGCGCAATGCCTTGTCGACCAGCGCCAGACCCTCATCGATCATCTTTCGGGTCCACAGGCTGCGATCCTGATCCTCGAGCAGCACGATCTCGCCGTTTTCATCGAAACGGGCCGGCGCTCGCGCATGCTGGAGCAGCAACAGCGCCGTCAGCCCCATGATCTCCGGCTCGGTCTGGAACAGCCTGAGCAGCAGGCGGGCCAGCCGGATCGCCTCTTCGCAGAGCGGCGCGCGCGCCGGCGCCTCGCCGCTGTTGGTCGAATAGCCTTCGTTGAAGATCAGATAGACCATGGCGGCAACAGCGGCGAGCCGCTCCGAGCGCTCGACCGCGCCCGGTGTCTCGAACGGCACGCCGGCGTCGGCAATGCGCGCCTTGGCTCGGGTGATGCGCTGCTCCATGGCGCTTTCGCCAACGAGAAAGGCGCGAGCTATCTGCTTGACGGTCAGACCGGAGACGATGCGCAATGCGACCGCAATCTGTTGCGTCGCCGGCAGGTCGAGATGGCAACAGATGAACAACAGCCGCAAGATGTCGTCGCGGTAATGCGCCCCGTCCAGCCGCTCGGCGATATCGCTCTCGGCATCCTCGAGGTCGGAAATCTGGTCCTCCTCCGGCAGCGGCGCCTGTTTGGCGCGCTTGCGTACCGCATCGATGCCGCTGTTGCGGCCGACAAAGATCAGCCAAGCTGCCGGATCGCGCGGCGGGCCATTTTTCGGCCAATTGTTCAGCGCTCTCAGGCAAGCGTCCTGGAAAGCTTCTTCCGCCGCATCGAGATCGCGGAAGTAGCGCAGCAGCGCGCCCATCGCCTGCGGACGGGCAGTGCTGATCGCCGTGCTGATCCAGGCGAGTTCGGTCATGCGGGAACCCTGGCGGGATTGAAAATGGAAACCGGCCGGATCTCGTAGGAGCCGCCGCTGGGGTTGACCTCGGAAAGCTCGCGCGCGAACTCGACGGCCTCGTCGAGATCGGCGCATTCGAGCGTGTAGAAGCCGAGGAACTGTTCCTTGGTCTCGGCAAACGGGCCGTCGATGACGACGGACTCGCCCTTGACCCTTCTCAGCGTTGTCGCCGCCGTGGTCGGCAGCAGCCGCGCCACCGGGCCAAGCCGGCCGGCTTTGGCATATTTTTCCTGGACGTCGAGAAGATTGGCCATGACCTCATCGTCCTGCGCCTTGCTCCAGGAGCAGACGACATCTTCGGAGGCGTAGCAGAGGATAGCATAGAGCATGGGACGTCCTTTTCTCTGTCAAAGGACGAAACAGTAGGACCGATCCCGACATGGCGTCGATAAAAAAATGCGGCTGACCTAGCGTCAAACCAGCCCCGCCTTGAGCCATCTCAAAAAAGAGCCTCCTGACTGAAACAAGTTCCAGGCTAGGCTTTCGTATCCACCGACACGTCGGCCATCCAGAGGCCGCCATCATCGACGTGAAGCGGGCTATAGTCGCGCCCGGGCGGAATCTGTTCGAACACGGCCCCTGCCTCGTCGGCTAGGTAGTCATAGCCCACATCCTGCAGGAGGCCCTTCGGATCGAGGTGGTCGTAGAGATTGCGGCGGGCGATCCGCCGTTTCGGCTCGATCATTTTCAGATGATAGAGGTTGAGCCCGCTTTTGCGGGCCTTGAAACCGAGATCAGGAGGATACCAGAGCCCATGCAGATCCTCTGGCCGGTAGTTCGCCGGATCGTAAGCTCTGAACAGACGGTGCTGGACCTTCTCGCCCCACAGGCCATCAACCCGGTACTCGGTCGGCGAATACAATTCGCAGAACCGGAACCCCCAGGCCATGCGCCTGTAATCACCCGTCAATTGTCCAATCCGCTCCGCAGCACCGTGTTCCATCCGCTCATCGGGATCAATAGCCAGGATCCAGTCGGCGGCGGCGTTTTTCGCTGCTTCGAGCAATATCCGCCGCCGCTGCGGCTCGCTGCTGAACACGCCGATCGCCCCACGATCGTCATAGGCAATCCAGCCATCGACGACCGGATCGATGTTGGCGATCAGGTCGGCAACCAGATGCGCGTCATAGCGATAGCTGAAAACTGCGATCGTTCTCTGCCGCGTCCAGAACAGGCGGCTCCGTCGCCAGCGTCGAGGTTTGATTTGGCTGGTTATCATTTTCTTGGCGCCGCTTTCACGCGATTTCGCGCGCCGGCATAGACGCCCACGGACATCACGAGCAGGGCAAACCAGACAATTGGCATCGACCGCATCGCAAAGGTCAGATCCGATCCGGAGAGGCCGATCTTTGCCAATTCGCGAACATTGCGCCGGTCGCGAAAGGTGTCGCGGAAAAAACGAAACGGGGTGTTGCGGCTGGGCGCCGCAAGGTAATCGCCGCGGCGATAGCCGCGCCTGTACTGATCGGCGAGCAAGCCGAACAGCCGGGTTTCGTTGCGATGAACCGTTTGCACCCCCGGCTCCCAAACCGGCTGCAGTTCCTGCGGCAGCCGCCCCAAAAATTCTGTGTCTTCGGCAACGGGCATCGTTTCATCGAACAAGCCATATTCATCGAACAGCCGGCGATCGAACGATACGCCGTAACGCAGCGCACGATCCGCCGGCAGACCGGGAAGCCGCCGCATGAACATGACCAGATGTGCCGCACAGGCAATCAGATTGCGCGGATGGCTGTTCACCATGGCGCTCGCCACGGCGCGGTCGCCGGCCAGATGCCGCTGCATCCGTGCCGCGGCCCAGCCGGGACTGGCGAGACAATCGTCTGCAAGAAAGGCAACGAAAGGCGCTCGCGTCGCCGCGATGCCAACATTTCGGGCTGCACCGACAAACAGCCTTCGACTGACCTCGATCACCGGCGCCTTGACCCCGGCGCCAGACAGCAGCGTCGACACTTGCCCTCCCCCTGAGTTAACCACGACGATTTCAAGCGGCATCTTCTGATCAAGCAAAGACACTACCGCCTCGACGATTCGACCCGGCGCGCGGTAGCCAATGACAATGACGGCAAGCTTCGGCGGGCCCGTATCAGGCACGTTGCAACTGGGCTTGCGGAGGGAAAAAGCGGCGGCGCACCGCAAGCTTGAATTGGTAGCGCATGCAGCGCCAGCAATCCGAGGCACCTTTCGGCGCCGCCCTGGCTAAGGTCAGGAACCGCGCCGCGGTCTCCAGGTCGCCACGCGCGTAGTGGACGCGGGCGATCTTGAGCGCGACCAGGCCTTCCCTGACCTTCAGAGTCGACTTCGGAATGCCGCAGTCGGTGAGTTTGCGCAGTGCGAGGTGCCAGTCGAGGAAACGTTGCGCCGGCTTGATCGTGAAACGGTCGTCGGAGCGCTCCGCCGACACGACGTAAATCATCACAGGTCGTGAAATGACGGCAAGCGAGGCCCTGCTCATCAGCCGTGCCCAGAACAATGTGTCTTCGTCATAGGCGAGCCCGGTCGGGAACCTGGTGTCTCCGATCACGCTGCGCGACACCAGCACGCTGCCCACGGCAATCGAGCGGATATGACCTTTCAGATAGGCCGAAGCATTGGCGATGTTGGTGGACGTATAGCCGCTCGGAACCTTGACCTGCCTGTCCTTGCCAGCGGTTCGTCGGCGATAGGCTCCGACCACCATTTCGGCCGATGGCTGGGCATTCGCCCGCAAAAGCAGGGACCGCAATCCGCCCTCCAGATGCAGGTCGTCGGCATCGATCATGTATATCCAGGGAGATCGCGCCTGCGCCAGCGCCAGATTGCGGGCGCCGCCGGCGTCACCGCAGCTGCCCTTGAGCACACGCAACGGCAATGACATTTGCAAAGCTGCGTCCCGCGCGACAACTGCGGTGCCGTCCGACGACGAATCGTCGACCAGCAGCACCTCGCCGATAAGGTCGGTCTCGGAACGAAGTGAGGCCAGCGTGCCTGCGATGGTTGCCGCCGCATTATGGGCCGGAATGACGACGCTGACTGCTTTCAAAGATAGCTCCACGCCGGCGCATTTCACATGTGCAGGCGGTTCCCCTTAAATACGCTCAGGATAGCCGCCGCATCCGTGTTTGAGAAGCAGTCTTTGCCCGCCTGGGCGTGGCCCCGCACCCTCGCTGCCGTCAGGCCTTCTCGAGCACCACCGGAATGACATCCACCGCCTGGTCGCCGACCTGCCCGCCGGTGGTTTTCAAGACGCCGACGATCGGCGCCACATCCGAGTAGTCGCGGCCATAGCCGACGGTGATGTGGTCGTTGCTTGCCCGCATGCCATTGGTGGGGTCGAACTCCTGCCAGCCGGCATCACGTCCGCACCACACCTTGACCCAGGCATGCATGGCGTCGGCGCCTTCGAGCCGTGGCTTGCCCTTTGGCGGGATGGTGCGCAGGAAGCCACTGACATAGCCGGCGGGAATGCCGAGGCCACGCAGGCCGGCGATCATGATGTGCGAAAAATCCTGGCAGACACCGCGCTTCAGCGTGAAAGCGTCGCTGGCCTTGGTCCGAACGGTGGTTGCCTTGCCGTCATAGGTGAAATCGCGGCGAATGCGGTTGCACAGATCCATGGCCGCGGCGGTGATCGAACCGCCAAGGCTCTTCCGGGCATAGGTGGTGATCGCCGCATCGATGCCGACATGATCGCTGGCGGCGAGAAAGTGGTGCGGTGCATCCGGGGCGAGCGACCGCACGGCGCCGAGTTCTTCTCGCAACCGCTGCAGATCGGGCGACACATCGAGCCCAGGCTCGGGACGCGACACCGACACGCGCGCACTCATCCTGATGTCGAGCCCGTCATGGACATCGCGAAAGGCGATCGCGGTGACATTGTTGCCGAAGAAATCGGCAAAATCCGTGCGTTCCGACGGGGTCGGCACAAACGAAAGCGAGGCGGCGACCACGCGCTGTACGCCAGCAATGGTCGGCGGCAATACACGCACCTGATGTCGACCGCCGCCGGCCGCCGCATCATAGTCGTAGCTGAGATGAAGCCTGATATCGTACAGCATGCTAACCAAAATACGCTTTGGCGAGGCTGCTGTAGAGGTTGCCGATCTCAGTGGCGAGATCGTCGAGCACCTCCGCCGACATCTCTGATGGCTCCATGACGGCAATTGCCGTGTTGAGCTGCAGGATTTCCTTTGCCGCTGGCGACATATACCCCTCACCGAAGGCGGAGGGCAACAGCCCGATTTCGGCCTTCAGCCTTTCGAGCTGGAACAGAATGGAGCGCGGGTTGAGCGGATCGAGCACCAGAAGGTCGATCACCGTGCGCCGGCCCGCCTGTACCGGATACTGCCGGCGGTGGGTCATGACGCTGTCGCCGATCTCCAGCATCATGTCGAGCGCGCCGTCCGGCGCCTTGGGATTGGTCAGCCGAGCCAGCGTACGGGCGATCTGGATGCCGCGTTCCAGCCGCCGGCCGATCTCCAGGAAACGCCAGCCGGTGAAACGGTACATATTCTCATGCAGCAGGCCGGAAAAGCCGGCGAGCTTGCGCAGCAGGACCGTCATCGCCCGGGTCGCGTCGTCGCCAGGCGCCACCGTCGTCGCGAACTGATGGACGGTCTTCGACAGATCCTTCAGCGCCAGCCAGCCATCGGGCGAAAACCGGTCGCGGATCTGCCCGGCGCTGTAGACGGCGCTGTCCAGCGTGCCGATCAGGCCGGAAGGGATTGCCGAGTCGACGTCGATGCCGAAGGGCTCGAGATAGTCCCTGATATCGGCCAGCAGCGGCATGTCGGGGTCTGAGGTCTCGGCCAGACGCACGTGATAGGCGCGCAGGATGCGCACCGTGTCTTCCGAGCGCTCGATGTAGCGGCCGAGCCAGGTCAGGTTTTCCGCCGCGCGGCTGGGCAGGCTGCCCGGCATGCTGCGGGTAAAACTGTCATGCTCCTGCGGCAGCAGCGTCTCGCGCTCCACCGGTTTGTCGCTGACCACCCAGACATCCGCCGCCTGGCCCCCGCGCTGCATGGCGATGGCCGTCGGATCGAGCGAAAAACCGACGCGGGCAAAGCCGCCGGGCATCACCGTCCAGCCTTCCGGCGTTCGCGCCAGGTAGACGCGCAGGCTTGCCGGGCGCGGTTCCAACCAGCCGCCGACATAAACCGGCGTGGTGGAAAGCGTCACCGCTTCCTGGCCGACGAAATCGCCGCCGGCGCGTTCGATGCGCGCCACCAGTTCCGCGCGCTCTTCTGCCGACAGCGCCGAACCGAGCTTGGTCTGGTCGTCATCCTCGAAGGCTAGCCGCGTCGACAGCGCTGGCCCGATCACCATGCGGTCGAGATTGGCGAGCACATGCGCGCGCTCCGTCTCCTGCCCGCACCACCAGGTGGCGACGCTTGGCAGCAAAAGCTCCTCGCCTCGCAATGCACGCGAAATCTTCGGCAGGAAGGCGAGCAGCGCCCGCGTTTCCATCAGGCCGGAGCCCAGCGCATTGACCGTCGACACCGCACCCCGGCGGATCGCCTCGACCAGGCCCGGCGTGCCGATCTGCGAGTCCGAGCGCAATTCAAGCGGGTCGGCAAAGGCGGCGTCGAGCCGGCGCCACAGCACGCTCACCGGCTTCAGGCCGGAAACGGTGCGCACCATCAATCGGCCGCCGGAGACCGTCAAATCCTCGCCTTCAAGCAGCATGATGCCGAGATAGCGGGCGATATAGGCATGTTCGTAATAGGTTTCGTTGAGCGGCCCCGGCGTCAGGATGGCGACGCGGCCGTCGGTTTCCTTGGCCATGCCGATCAGTGCGTCGCGGAAGCGGCGGAAGAAGCCGGCAAGGCGATGCACATGCATCTCGCCATAGATGTCGGACAGCGCGCGCGTGGTGGCGACGCGGTTCTCCAGCGCAAAGCCGGCGCCCGAGGGCGCCTGCGTGCGGTCGCCCAGCACCCACCACTGGCCGTCCGGGCCACGGCCGAGTTCGAAGGCACAGAAATGCAGGAAATGGCCGCCTGCCGGCCGGGTGCCGACGACCGGCCGCAAATATTCCGGGCTGGCCGCGATCAGTCCCGCCGGCAGGATACCTTTCTCGATCAGCCGGTTCGGCCCGTAAATGTCGGCGATGGTTTCTTCGAACAGCTCGGCCCGCTGGACGAGGCCGGCGCTGATGTCGGCCCATTCCTTGTCCTCGATCAGCAGCGGAATATGCGCCAGCGGCCACTCGCGCTCGTTGGCGCCGGCCTTGTCGTAGACGCGGTAATAGACACCGGCGTCGCGCAGATACTGGTCGGCGCGGGCGAAGCGCTGTGCGAGCTTTTCCGGTCCGAGTTCCTCCAGCGCCTCGATGAAGTTCTTCCAGGCCGGGCGGGGATTGCCAGAGGCGTCGACCATCTCGTCGACGACGCCGTCAATCGGCTGGTAGTGTTCCAGCAGACTGTGGGTTTGCGGCTTGCCGCGGACCCTCTTGTGATTCCCCTTTGCCATCGCTGATCAGAGTCTGGCCGGGCGGCGCAGGTCAAGGGTCATCGGAAAGTCTTCAGCGGCTTCTTCATTGCGCAGCACGTAACCGGACGGTGTGTGGCCGCGCGGCTCGAAGCGCGCGAGCCTTCTTGCTTCCGCTTCGTTGCCATTGACCGGGAAGGTGTCGTAGCTGCGCCCGCCGGGATGCGCGACATGATAGACGCAGCCGCCAACCGCCCTGCCCGACCAGCGGTCATAGATATCGAAGACCAAGGGCGTGTTGACCGGCAGCGCCGGATGCAGGCCGGACGATGGCTGCCAGGCCTTGAAGCGGACGCCCGCCACCGCGACCTCGCGGTTGTCGGTCACCTTCATCGGCACGATGCGGCCGTTGCAGACGATGGCGTGACGCTCCGGGTTCAACCCTTCGGTCTTGACCTGCAGCCGCTCGACAGAGGAATCGACGAAGCGCACGGTACCGCCGATCGCGCCTTGCTCGCCCATCACATGCCATGGCTCCAGCGCCTGCCGCAGTTCCAGCTTGATGCCGGCATACTGGACCTCGCCGCAGAACGGGAAACGGAATTCAAGCTGCGCGTCGAACCATTCGGGGCGGAATTCAAAGCCGTTCAGCTTGAGGTCGTCGAGCACGTCGAGGAAATCGGCCCAGACATGATGCGGCAGCATGAAACGGTCGTGCAACGACGTGCCCCAGCGAACGAAGCGGCCATCGAGCGGGTTCTTCCAAGCGCGGGCAATAATGGCCCTAACAAGCAATTGCTGCGCCAGGCTCATGCGCGCATTGGGTGGCATCTCGAAGCCGCGAAACTCGACCAGGCCGAGACGGCCGGTCGGACCGTCCGGCGAAAACAGTTTGTCGATGCAGATTTCCGAACGATGCGTGTTGCCGGTGACGTCGGTCAACAGGTTGCGGAACAGCCGGTCGACCAGCCATGGCAAGGGTGCCTGGCCTTGGTCGGGATGCGGCACCTGCGCCATCGCGATCTCAAGCTCGTAGAGCGAGTCATGACGCGCTTCGTCGAAGCGCGGCGCCTGGCTGGTCGGGCCGATGAACAGGCCGGAGAACAGATAGGACAGCGACGGATGCCGCTGCCATTGCAGCACCAGGCTTTTCAACAGGTCTGGTCGGCGCAAGAACGGACTGTCATTCGGCGTCGCACCGCCGACGACGACATGGTTGCCGCCACCGGTGCCGGTATGGCGGCCGTCGATCATGAATTTGTCGGCGCCGAGCCGCGTCTGCCGCGCCTCCTCGTAGATCGCCGTGGTCGTCGCCACACAATCCTGCCAGTTGGAAGCGGGATGGATGTTGACCTCGATGACGCCGGGATCGGGCGCGACGCGGATGACGTTGAGGCGCGGGTCGTGCGGCGGGCCGTAGCCTTCGATATGCACCGGCAGGCCGATCGCCTTAGCCGCGTTCTCCGCTGCCGCGACCAGTTCGAGATAGTCCTCCAGCGCCTCGACCGGCGGCATGAACACGCAAAGCCGTCCCTCACGCGGCTCCACCGAAAGTGCGGTGCGCACCGCGCCGCCGATCTCGGTGATCTCCTGCTCGACCCGGTCCTGCTGGCCGGTCGCAGCCGTGAACGACACCGCTTGCTGACGACGCGCCATTTCGTCGGCGCCTTCCAGTTCGGCCGGAGCAGCGGTGGGCAAAATCGCTTCGCGTGCGGGCAGCGGTCCGCGCGGCAGCGACGGATCGACAGGCACGATGTAGGGAAACTGCGCCGGCGGCACATAAGGCAGCGTGCCCAGCGGCAAGCGATAACCGACCGGTGAATCGCCGGGCACCAGGAACAGCCGGCCGCGCCGCGTCTTCCATTTTTCCGAGCGCCAGCGCGGTCCCGACGCCTGGCTGTTCCAGCGTTGCACCGGAAGCACATAGCCCGATGGCTTGGTCAGCCCACGTTCGAACACTTTCGCCATGCGGCTGCGTTCTTCCGGGTCCTCGAGCTTGGAATTGGAGGGATCTACATTGTCGGGCAGCTTGCCTTCCTTGAGCAGCCACTCCGCCGGATCCTCATAGGCTTCGCTGACCATGGTCTTTTCGATGCCGAGTTCACCGGCGATCGCCGTCAACAGGCTTTCGGCCTGCTTCGGCCCGATATCCGCAGAACTCTTTTCGCGCGCGATCAGCGACGGATCGCTCCACACCGGCTGCCCGTCGGTGCGCCAGTAGAGCGAGAACGTCCAGCGCGGCAGGCTTTCGCCCGGATACCACTTGCCCTGGCCGTAGTGGAGAAAGCCGCCGGGCGCGAAGCGTTCGCGCAGTTTCCGGATCAGCGCGTCGGCCTTCTCCCGCTTGGTCGGGCCGACGGCGGCGGTATTCCACTCCGCCGACTCGAAGTCGTCGATCGACACGAAGGTCGGCTCGCCGCCCATGGTCAGCCTGACATCACCGGCCGCAAGTGCTGCATCGACCTTGTTGCCGAGCGCATCGAGCGCCTGCCAGCTTTCGTCCGAGAACGGCTTGGTGATGCGCGGATGCTCGGCGATGCGGTCGACCCGCATGTCGAAGCCGAACTCGACATTGGCAAAGCTCGCCATGCCGGAAATCGGCGCGGCGTTGCGGAAATGCGGCGTCGCCGCCAGCGGCACATGGCTTTCGCCCGTGAGCAGGCCGGAGGTCGGATCGAAACCAATCCAGCCGGCGCCCGGCAGATAGACCTCGCACCAGGCGTGCAGATCGGTGAAGTCGACGGCGGTCCCGGCTGGGCCATCGAGCGCCACCAGATCGGGCTTCAACTGGATCAGATAGCCGGAGACGAAACGCGCGGCGATGCCGAGATTGCGCAGGATCTGCACCAGCAGCCAGCTCGAATCCCGGCACGAGCCTTTTTTCGCGGCCAGCGTTTCCTCCGGCGAGAACACGCCGGTCTCCATGCGCACGATATAGGCGATCTCGCGCTGCAGCCGCGCATTGAGGTCGACAACGAAATTGACGGTGTTGGTCGCGCCGCGGTCGATGGTCTTCAGGAACGCCGACAGCAGTGGCCCGGCCGGCTCAGGCGTGCGGTAGATGGTGAGATCGTCGCGTATCTCTTCCGGGTACTCGAACGGAAATATCTCGGCCGACGGCTCGACGAAAAAATCGAACGGATTGTAGACCGTCATGTCGGCAACGAGGTCGACTTCGATCTTCAGTTCCGTCACCGGCTCCGGAAAGACGAAACGGGCGAGGAAATTGCCGTAAGGGTCCTGCTGCAGATTGACGAAGTGGTTTGCCGGCTCGACCTTCAGCGAATGGCTCAAAACCTTGGTGCGGGAATGCGGCGCCGGCTGCAACCTGATGACCTGAGGGCCAAGAACGACCGGGCGGTCATATTTGTAGTGGGTCAGGTGGTAGATGGCTGCCAGAATTGCCATGGGGCCTCGAAAGTCGGCGTTTCAACGATTTCGCCGAACCCTGACACAAATGACGCCCATTCTCCAAGCAGAGATGTTCCGGTGCACCTAATTTAGGCTCGGGGAGCCGTTGATCCTGCAGCACGTGACGGCGCTTCGAGCCCTTGGCGAACCCACCGACATCGTCGGCGGGTTCGCATTGCTCCGGCGGAATTCATCCGGTCGGCATGCGCTCGAATGCCTGCAATGAGGGGTCGATCGTGTCCCAACCATGCCCGCGAATGCCGTATGTGAGCACTTTCGGCTGGAACTGGCCCGGGTCGTCAAGGCTGGTCGCGTGGACCGCTATCAGCTCCGGCATGGCGACGAATGTGAGGTAGACCGGCGTTCCGCAGGTCGGGCAGAAGGCGTGGATTTTTTCGTTGCCGCTGTCGCCTTTTATCCGCCAGGTTTTCGCCTCGCCGTTGATTGCCATGTCGGCGCGCCGGCCGAAGGTCAGGTAGGAGCCATGCCCCGTGCCGCTGCGTTTCTGGCAATCGAGGCATTGGCAGTGGTTCTCGAAGATGGGTTCGCTGCTGGTTTCATAACGGATCGCGCCACACGCACATCCGCCGCTAAATCGCTTGGTCATTGTCATTCTCCGCTGGCGGATGTGTTGATCGGCAAGGGATCAGGCCGATTTCGGCTTGGCGAAAACGTCGATGCCGCTGCCGGTTTCCAGCAGAGATTTCAGGCTGGACAGCACAACCGGCCAACCCTGGCTGATGCCTTTCGCCATGCCGCTGCCGGCTTCGAGTTCGTCATGGGTGACGCTCAGCCGGACCATGTTGTTGTCATACTCCTCGATGCCGAATGTGACACGACTGTAGGCTGCCGGATCGGCGGCCTGCGATGGGCTCGCCCAGGTGATGACGAGACGGGTTGGCGGCGAGACCTCGACCACCTCACCGACGATCTGGACGGTGCGCTCATCATTGGCGCGGACATGTTCCCATTTCGATCCGGGCTGCCAGTCGGAGACGTTCTCGTGGCCCCAATAGCGCCTTGCTACGTCTGGTTTGGTGATGGCTTCGAACACCTTTTGCGGCGTCGAGCGAATATAGGTCACGTAGACGAAGCTGGTCGTTTCCTTGGTCATTGGTCGTCTCCTTCGATCTCTTTTTTCAAATCGTGCAGCAGGCTGAGCCGCTGCTGTTCGAATTTCCGCACCCAGCGCTCGTAGATGTCGTGCAGCGGCACCGGGTTGATGAAGTGCAGCTTTTCGCGGCCGCGCTTGACCGTGCTCACCAGATTGGCCGCCTCCAACAGGTCGATGTGCTGGGTGGCCGATTGCCTTGCCATATCCAGGTTTTCGCAAAGCTGGCCGAGTGTCTGCCCGTTCTTCTCATGGAGAAGGTCGAGCAGCCTTCTGCGTGTCGGGTCGCCCAGCGCTTTGAAAACCTTGTCAGCGTCCATCAGTCTCGCTCGTTGTTGAGACTATAATATGCAGGTAAATACCTGCATGTCAAACGGCAAATTTTTCCGCCCTCGCCGCGATGACCGAGGCAAAGGACGTGGTCGTGATCAATGCTACGCATCCGAAAGCCATCCGAAGGGTGGCCAGCTAGGGAAGTCCGTTGTTTCAGGGGACGAGAAGCGGCCTGAGCTCCAGGCCACACGCTGCTTGCGACGCCAGCGGCTATCGTCGTGCCGCATCGAACGCGTGTTCGGCAGGCTCAGGGATACGGCCGTTGCGCCAGCGCGTGATGAGCACCATCGCAATCGCGGCAACCAGCAACTTCCGCCTATGGGTCTTGAGCCCAGGCGCGCCTGTTGCAGGGCTTAGAAAAACGCTTGCAACCCGGTCTGCGCCCTTCCGAGGATCAGCGCGTGCACGTCATGCGTGCCCTCATAGGTGTTGACCGTCTCCAGGTTCTGCGCATGGCGCATGACGTGGTAGCCGATCTGGATGCCGTTGCCGCCATGCATGTCCCGGGCCTGGCGGGCAATATCGAGCGCCTTGCCGCAATTGTTGCGCTTGACGATCGAGATCATCTCCGGCGCCATCTTGCCTTCATCCATCAGCCGCCCGACCCGCAAGGACGCCTGCAGCGCCAGCGCAATCTCGGTCTGCATGTCGGCGAGTTTCTTCTGGTAAAGCTGCGTGCCGGCCAGCGGCTTGCCGAACTGCTTGCGGTCGAGGCCATATTGGCGCGCCCGCCGCCAGCAATCTTCCGCCGCACCCATCGCGCCCCAGGAAATGCCGTAGCGGGCGCGGTTGAGGCAGCCGAACGGACCGGCGAGGCCCTTGGCGTTGGGCAGCAGTGCGTCTTCGCCGACCTCGACGCCTTCCATCACCACTTCGCCGGTGATCGATGCGCGCAGCGAGAGCTTGCCGCCGATCTTCGGCGCCGACAGGCCTTTCATGCCTTTCTCCAGAACGAAACCGCGGATCTCGTCCTTGCCATTCTCGCCCTTCAACTTCGCCCAGACGACGAACACGTCAGCGATCGGCGCGTTGGAAATCCACATCTTCGAGCCGGAGATCTTGTAGCCGTTCGCCGTCTTCTCGGCCCGCGTCTTCATGCCGCCGGGATCGGAGCCGGCATCCGGCTCGGTCAGGCCGAAACAGCCGATCCATTCGCCGCTGGCGAGCTTCGGCAGGTATTTCTTGCGCTGTGCCTCCGAGCCATAGGCATGGATCGGATACATCACCAGCGACGACTGCACTGACATCATCGAGCGGTAGCCAGAATCGACGCGCTCGACCTCCCGCGCCACCAGTCCGTAGGTGACATAGTTGGCGCCGAGCCCGCCATATTCCTCAGGGATGGTGATACCGAGCAGGCCGGCCTCGCCCATTTCGCGAAAGATGCCGGCGTCGGTCTTTTCCTCGAGATAGGCTTCCTCGATCCTCGGCGCCAATTTATCGGCGGCAAACGCCGCGGCGCCGTCGCGCACCATGCGCTCGTCTTCCGAAAGCTGGTTCTCGATCAGGAAAGGATCTTCCCAGACGAACGCGTTCTTGTCGGCGGCCATGGCTCTGTCCTCGGATTGATGCATGTCGCCCAAAAGTGTTGAGCGGTTTTGGGACAACGACATGCATAACAAAAAATCTTGGAGTGACCGGCTTATCCGCCCGCAGCTGGAAAAAATCAAACGAAATTGCTTCACTGATCAATGAGGGTTAGTAATGGATGATGAATGTCCAACGCCGCCTTTTGCCAAGCACCAGCGCCCTTGCCGCCTTCGAGGCGGTGGCCCGTCTCGGCAGTTTTACCGCCGCCGCCCAGGAGCTTGATCTCACTCAGGGCGCCATTAGCCGGCAGATCGGGCTTTTGGAGGAACAATTCGGTCGCCGGCTGTTCGAGCGCGACAGCCGCAATGTCCGGCTGTCGACGCCCGGCGAAATCTATGCCGATGCGGTGCGCTCAGCGCTTGGCCAATTGCGCGACGCCGCGCTTGGATTGATGAGCAATCGGCATAGCGGCATCCTGAACCTTGCCATCTTGCCGACCTTCGGCACGCGCTGGCTGATGCCGATGATCCCCGATTTCGTCGAAAACAATCCCGATATCACGATCAATTTCGTCACCCGCGTCGGCCGCTTCGACTTTGCCCGCGAGCGGCTGGATGCCGCCATCCACTATGGCTTGCCCGACTGGCCGGAAGCCGACTCGACGCTGCTGGTGCGCGAGACGGTGGCGCCGGTGGTCTCGCCCGAATTCCTGGCCGGGCGCGCCATCGCCGCGCCGGCCGATCTCGGCCGCCTGCCGCTGCTGCACATGGCGACGCGCCCCGGCGCCTGGACTGAATGGTTCGAGCATCAGGGCCTGAGCGCGCCGACCGGGCCGGGCATGCAGTTCGAACAGTTCGGCACCGCCGCGCAGGCCTGCATGGCCGGGCTCGGCGTGGCGCTGCTGCCGCAGATCCTGATCGCTGGCGAGTTGCAGCGCGGCCAGTTGGTGCCGGCGCCGGGCCAGTCGATGCAAAGCCGCAGCGCCTATTACCTGGTCGTGCCGCACGACAAGCGCGGCCATCCACCGGTCGCCAGTTTTCGCGACTGGCTGCTGGGGCAGGTTGAAAAGGAGCCGGCTGTTCTGGCGTGGTAGCTACTTCCGCTTCAGCGCATCCGCCAATGCAGCGCCGAACGCACCTTGCTGCGCCGGCTTTTCCGGCTGGCGCTGCGGTGCTGGGGAGCGCGGCGCCGGTTTGTTGCCATTGTCGCGCGGCCCTCCACGCGATGCGCCGCCGTCGCCGTCCTTGCGCATCGACAGCGCGATGCGCTTGCGCTTGATGTCGACCTCGACGACGCGCACCTTGACCACGTCACCGGCCTTCACCACCTCGTGCGCATCCTTGACGAAACGATCGGCCAGTTGCGAGACATGCACCAGCCCGTCCTGGTGCACGCCGATATCGACGAAGGCACCGAAGGCGGCGACATTGGTGACTGTGCCTTCCAGCTGCATGCCGGGCTTCAGATCCTTGATGTCGTCGATGCCATCGGCGAAGGTCGCCGTCTTGAAACCGGGACGCGGATCGCGGCCGGGCTTTTCCAGTTCGGCCAGGATGTCGCGCACCGTCGGCAGGCCAAAGCGCTCATCGACGAAGACGCGCGGATCGAGCGCCTTGAGAGCCGCACTGTCACCCATCAGCGAACGGACGTCGCGGCCGCAGGCGGCGACGATCTTCTTGGCCACGCCATAAGCTTCCGGATGCACGGACGAGGCATCGAGCGGCTCGGTCCCATTGGCAATTCGCAAAAAGCCGGCGGATTGTTCGAACGCGCGAGGTCCGAGCCGCGCCACCTTGAGTAGGTCCTTTCGGCTGGCGAACGGCCCGGTCGCATCGCGATGCGCGACGATGGCTTCGGCGAGCGACGCGCCAAGGCCCGAAACCCGCGCCAGCAGCGGCGCCGACGCGGTGTTGAGGTCGACGCCGACCGCATTGACCGCGTCCTCGACCACCGCTTCCAGCGAGCGGCCGAGCCGGTACTGGTCGACATCGTGCTGGTACTGGCCGACGCCGATCGACTTGGGCTCGATCTTGACCAGTTCGGCCAACGGATCCTGCAGGCGCCTGGCGATCGACACCGCGCCGCGCAGCGACACGTCGAGGCCGGGAAATTCAGCTGCCGCTGTCGCTGAAGCCGAATAGACCGAGGCGCCGGCTTCGCTGACGATTACCTTGAGCGGCTTTGGCCCGGCATCGGCAGGCATCTCGGACAGCATGTCGGCAACCAGCTTTTCGGTCTCGCGGCTGCCGGTGCCGTTGCCGATCGAAATCAGCTCGACCTTGTGCAGGCGGATGAGCTTCGCCAGTTCGGCTTGCGTGCCGCGCACATCGTTCCTGGGCGGAAACGGATAGACGGTGGTCGTCGTCAGCACCTTGCCGGTGCCGTCCACCACCGCCACCTTGACGCCGGTGCGGATGCCGGGGTCGAGCCCCATCGTGGCGCGCGAGCCGGCCGGCGCTGCGAGCAGCAAATCCTTGAGGTTGCGGGCGAAGACATGAATCGCCTCTTCCTCGGCCCGCTCGCGCAGATCGCGCATCAAATCGAGCGTCAGGTGCAGCGACAGTTTTATGCGCCAGGTCCAGCCGGCAACCTCCATCAGCCAGCGATCGCCCGGCAGGCTGCCGCCGATGGCATAGGCGTTGGCGATCATCCGCTCGACCGGCTTTACCGGCGAGGCATCGTCGGCATCGACCTCGATGTCGAGCGACAGAACCTCCTCGTTGCGGCCGCGCAGCATGGCCAAAGCACGATGGCTTGGCACCGTGGCCCAGCGCTCCACATGGTCAAAATAGTCGGAGAATTTCGCGCCGGCCTCCTGCTTGCCGTCGACCACCCTGGCTCGCATGAAGGCGCGTTCCTTCATATAGGTCCTGAGTTTGCCGACCAGATCGGCATTCTCGGCGAATTGTTCCGACAGGATGTCGCGCGCGCCGTCGAGCGCCGCCTTGGCATCCGCCACCTCTTCTGTGAGATAGGCCAGTGCCAGTTCGGTCGGCACCAGCGCACGATCAGCGAGAATGGCTTCCGCCAGCGGCCCCAGCCCGCGCTCGCGCGCGATCTCGGCCTTGGTCCTGCGCTTCGGCTTGTAGGGCAGATAGATGTCTTCCAGTTCGGCCTTGGTCGTTGTTGCTGCGATCTTGGCCTCCAGTTCGGCCGTCAGCTTGCCCTGCTCGCGGATCGAACCGAGAATAGTGTCGCGGCGCGCCTCGAGTTCGCGCAGATAGGCCAACCGCTCGGCCAGCAGGCGCAGCTGCGTGTCGTCCAGCCCGCCGGTGACTTCCTTGCGATAGCGCGCCACGAACGGCACCGTTGCACCCTCGTCGAGCAATTCGATCGCCGCTGCGGCCTGTTCAGGCCGTGAAGCAATTTCGGCGGCGATGAGGGCTGCGATGCGCTTGATGTCGGATGCCATGTCGTTCCTGTAGCCAGTCGAAAAGAGCGGCGACCATAGGCGCTGCGCATCGCCACGCCAACCGCGGCGTTTTCAACCCCCAGAAAGGTCCACAGGAAAGCGTGCCGCAGCTCGGGTGTCCGGGCGTGCTTAAACCAGCCGGCTCAGTGCCTCCAGAAAGGCGACGACCTCGACATCCAGCGGATCGTCGACCGGCTCGGGTTGCGACGACATCTTTGCAATCACCACTTCCGCTTGCGGATTGACGTAGAGCCATTGGCCATGGATGCCGATGCCGCAGAAGGCACCGCTTGTCGCACCTGTCTGGTACCATTTGTTGCGGTAGCGTCCCTCAGGAAACAGGAACGCCATGGTGCCGCGCTGCCAGGCATCGAGGCTGCCACCGGTGGCAACCGTATCGCGCACCCAGGCTTCCGACACGATGCGGCGGCCATTGGCCGTGCCGCCTTGCCGCATCATCTCGCCGACCCGCGCCAGGTCGCGCGGCGTCACCGAAATGCCGCCGGCGGTGCGCGCCGTGCCCTCCATGTCGACGCCGATCGAGGCTTCGCTGACAGCGCCGAGCGGCAGCCAGAGTTTCTCGCGCATCAAATCGGCAAAGCGCTGGCCCGACGCGCGTTCGAGCAGGATGCCGAGCAGGTCGGAATTGGGCGAACGGTAGCGAAAGGTCTGGCCATGCGGCTCGGCAAGACGCTGCAGCGTCAGGATGAATTCGCGCAGGCTTTCCGTACCGCCGCCCGGATTCCACAGCGTGGCGCGGCGGTAGCGGGCAAAGGCACTTTCTGGGTCGAGATAGGCCTCCTCGAAATCGAGGCTGACGGTCATATCGAGCACATGGCGCACGCTGGCATCGCCATAGGCCGAACCGGCGGCTTCCGGAATGTAGTGCGTGACAGGGGCTTCCGGATCGAAAATCCCCTCGCCTTCCAATATGCCGGCGATGATGGCGGTGACCGACTTGCTGATCGAAAAGATGATGTGGCGGGCGCCGAAATCCATGTGCGGCGCGAACCAATCGCCGACGACCTTGCCGGCTTTCATAATGGTCAGCGCGTCGGTGTCGGAACGCGCCAGAAACGCCGCAGCAGTCTCCGCGCCATTCGGCAAGGCGATCTTTTCGCCGAGCAAGCCGCCAAGATCCTGAGGCGGCGTCTCGCCACCACCCGGCGCCGCCGCCACAGGTACGGTCGGCACGAGTTCGCCGAGGTTCTGGAACGACCACCGGCTGTAAGGAGCCTCCCGCCAGTTGCCGAGCAGCACCTCATTGCGGGCAAAGCCATATTGGGTCTCGAACGCGGTCTTGCCGGTCATGGCATTTCCTTCTGGGTTTTTGCGTCTTGGACGTTCAGCCTAGCGCGGCAGCGATCGCGTGCACGGCCTTCAGCGTCGCCACCGAATAGGCGATGTTGGTGAAATCCGGATAGGTCGAAAGCTTCACCACCACCATTCTGGTGTCCCAGTCGATGTGGATCATTTGCCCGAACACGCCTCGGCACATCAGCGCGCGCGAGCGCGGGTCCTCGATCCAGAACTGGTTGCGGTAGCTGCCTTCCGGCAGGCTGGGGTTGAAATCTGGTCCATGCCGGCCGTTGCGCGCCGCCCCGATCCACTCGGCCGGCACCACGCCGCCGCCATTGTCCAGGATCAGCTGGCCGAAGCGGCCATAGTCGCGCAGCGTCGCGTTGAAGCCGCCGTCGGCCACCGCATAGCCGGTGCTGTCGACGGTGAAGCAGGCGCTTTCATCCGCGCCGAGCTTTTGCCAGATCTCTTCCGAAACCAGCTGCGGCAGCCGCTTGCCGGTCACCCGCTCCATGATGAAGGCGAGCACATCGGTCTCGATCGAGCGGTACTCGAATGCAGCGCCGTGCGGCCGGCTCTGCTCCTTCAGCCCCAGGATCAGCTCGAACATATGCGACGGCCAGCGGAAGTCCGGATCGCTGCCCGGCGGCACCGGCTTCCAGCCGCAGGCGACATCGACCTGGCCGATGTTGGAATATGGGTCGGTGTATTCCTCGGAAAAGCGCACGCCGCTGGTCATGTCCAGCACATGCTGCACGCTGGCGCCGGCCCAGCCGGTCGCAGCCAGTTCCGGCAGATAGGTCGTCACCGGCAGCGCCGGATCGATCAGGCCGCGCCCGACCAATATGCCGAACACCGATGATGTCACCGACTTCGCCATCGACTGCGACAGATGCAGCGAGCGGTCGGTCATGCCATTGAAATAGCGCTCATAGGCGACCTTGCCGTCCTTGAGCACGAGGAACCCGTCCGTGTAGGTTTCGTCGAGCAGCCCGGCCAATGTCGTCGATGCGCCTGTGCTGTCCACCACCGGCAGCGCATCGAGATCGACTTCTGCCCGCTCGAACCGGTGCCGGTGGCCGTTGCCGCGCCACACCTCTGCGGTCGGCAGGAATTCACGAATGTGCTGGAACGCCCAGCGATTCCACGGGCCTCTGTCCCAGTCGAGCTTCGGCAGAACCATCTGCGGCGGCGAGCCCTGCATGATCGGCGGCGCCGGATCGCTGTTGCGGTAAGAGTCCATGATTTCATGTCCTGACGAAAAAACGGACCCGGCGGTGGCTGCCGCCGGGTCCGTTTTTGAGGCGGCTACTTCTGCAGTTCGGTCCAGATCTTGGTGTAGAGTTCCTGGATTTCCGGCGCGCACATCTGTTGCAGCTCGGCATGCGGCTTGTCGGCCGCCGGAATGACCACTTCTGGCGCATCCTTCATGTCGGCCGGCATGTATTTGTCGGAGCCGGTGATGGCATTGGCGTAGCGGTGGAAAGCCGACAGGCCGGCGGCGTTCTCAGGATCCATGATGAAGTTCTGGAACAGCTTGGCATTCTCGACATTCTTGGCTTCCTTGAGGACGACCACATTGTCGCTCCACAGGCCAAAGCCTTCCTTCGGGTAGTTGTAGTGGATGGCCGGGTTGGCCAGCCGCTGGCGCAGCGCCGAGCCATTCCAGTCGCTGGTCGCCTTGAAATCGCCGGCGCCCATCTTCTCGATGGTGTTGTACTCCATGGCGATCCAGTTCGGCTTGGCCGCGACAAGCGTGTCACGCACCTTCTTCAGCACTTCCTTGTCGGTGGTGCACTGCTGACCGCCGACATATTTGATCGCCGCGAAGATCACGTCGTTCATCTCGGGAACGACATTGACCTTGCCCTTGAGCTCGTCGGGCGTGTTGAAGATGATGCCCCAGCTGTCCGCCGGTCCCTTGTAGACATCGGTGTTGACGACGACGCCGACCGTGCCGAGCGCCCACGGCACCGAATATTTGCGGCCCGGGTCGAATTCCGGATTGGCCCATTCGGGCGCCACGTTCTTGAAATTCTCCATCTTGCCCGGATCGGTCTCGAGCACGAGGCCTTCCTTGATCCAGATCGGCACGTAGGTCTGCGACGGCACCGCGATGTCGAAGCCGGTACCGCCCTGGCGCACCTTGGCCAGCGCCGTGTCGTTTGAATCATAATCGGTGATGGTGACCTTGATGTTGTACTTGGCTTCGAACTTCTTGATCACGTCGGGGCTGGTGTAGTTGCCCCAATTGTAGATGTTCAGTTCGCCGTCGGCGCGAGCCAGGCTCGTCGTTGCGAGCAGCGCCAGCCCGATGGCGGTCGCCGTTGTCTTCCAGTTCATGGTCTTAGCTCCCATTTTCAGATTCAGTCCCGTTTCCTGCTGATCAAGAAAAACAACGTCACGATGGCGACCGACAAGAGCAGGAACACGGTCGAAATCGCGTTTATCTCAGGGGTTATCCCCCGCCTTATCTGGCCGAGCATGTAGGTCGGCAGCGTGTCCTGGCCACCCGATTTGACGAACTCGGTGATGACAACGTCGTCGAGCGAGATGACGAAAGCCAGCATCAGCCCGGCCAATATGCCGGGCCACAGCAGCGGCAGCGTGATGCGCCGGAACGTCCGCCACCGCGTCGCATAGAGATCGGCTGCGGCCCGCTCCAGCGTCAGATCCATATTCTCCAGTCGCGCGCGGATCGGCAGATACGCGAAGGGGATACAGAACGCCGTATGCGCGGCGATCAGGTAGCCGAGGCCGGAATAGCCGGTAAAAACCTTGACGCGCGAGAAGAAGATCAGCAGGGCCACGCCGGTGACGATCTCGGGCACCATCAGCGGCTGGTTGATCGCCGCATATTTGAAGGTCAGGCCCGGATAGGCCGCGGTGCGGGTCGTGGCCAGCGCCGCCATGGTGGCGGCAACGGTCGCAAGCGTCGCGGCAATGGCGGCGATCTGGAACGACCGCACCGTCGCATCGATCACTTGCGTGTTCTGCCACGCCGACTGGAACCATTTGAGCGAAAACCCACCCCACTCGGAGGTCGATGTCGCCGCATTGAACGCATAGATGACCAGCACCACGATCGGCAGATAGAGCACGACGAAGCAGGTCGCGGCGATCGCGGTGAATCCCGGCTGGTGCTTGATGGAAAAGGTGTTAGCCATGCCGCACCTCGGATCTGCCGGCATTGCGCACATAGGCAAGCAGGGCAACCATGACGATGACCATGACGGCGATCGACAGCGCCGAGCCGAGCGGCCAGTTGCGGCCCTGCCCGAACTGCAATTCGATCAGGTTGGACAGCATCATGTTCTTGCCGCCGCCAAGCACGCTCGGCGTCACATAGGCGCCGAGCGCCGGGATGAAGACCAGGATCGAGCCGGCGATGACGCCGGGTTTAACCAGTGGGAAAATGATCTTCCGCAGCACCTTGAAGCGTGTCGCGTAGAGATCATACCCTGCCTCGACCAGGCGAAAATCGAGCTTCTCCATGCTGGCGTAGATCGGCAGCACCATCAGCGGCAGATAGACATAGGCCATGCCGATCAGGATCGCCGTGTCGGTGAAGAGGATCTGGATCGGCGCCGAAATGATGCCGAGCTTGAGCAGCACCGTGTTGACGATGCCTTCGTTGCGGATGATCTGCAGCACGGCGAAGGTGCGGATCAGAAGGTTGGTCCAGAACGGTATGGTGATCAGGAACAGCCAGAGATCGCGGGTCTTTTCGCTGCGCGTCGCCATGAAATAGGCGGTCGGGAAACCCAGCGCCAAGGTTGCGATCGTCGTTACGATCGCCAGTTTGATGGAGCGCCAGAAAATGGTGACGTGAGCGGCGGCGACCGAAAGCGTGTCATCGAAGATGTCGCGTTCCATGAACACCGACAGCCAGGCCTCCGGCGAGAATTGCCATTTGACGTCGCCGTAGGAACCTGGCGTCAAAAACGAATAGACCAGCACGATCAGCAACGGACCGGTCGCCGCCAGAAGGATGATCAACAGTGCCGGCGCCGACAACAGCCAACGATCGCGAACGTCGCGCCGCGCGGCCGCCTTGGCGACTTCCTCCGCGCTTGCCATCAGTCCCTCAGCACTTGCGCGGCATCATTGCCGATCGAAATGCCGACCTTGTCGCCACGCTCGAAGCCGCAACCTGCGCTGCGCGTGTTCTGCTGGCGCACGGTGAAGGCCTCGCCGCTGTCCAGATGGACATGGATATGCGTGTCGGTGCCGAAATAGACGATGTTTTCGACCGTCCCCGACAGGTCGCCCTTGCCCTTGGTCAGCTTGGCATGCTCGGGCCGCACCACCAGGGTGGCGTTGTCCTTCGGCTGAAAGCCTTCGGCCACGGTCGCGTCGATCGTCGCGCCGGATTTGAACGTCGCCCGTGCCTTGCCATTGCCCATGCCGGTGATGGCCGCGGTCAGGAAATTGGTCTCGCCGATGAAGTCGGCGACGAACCGTTCCGCCGGCTTGTCGTAGATATCCCAGGGTGACCCGACCTGCAGGATCTTGCCCGACGACATCACCGCGATGCGATCCGACATGGTCAGCGCTTCTTCCTGGTCATGGGTGACGAAGATGAAGGTGATGCCGGTCTCGTGCTGCAGCCGTTTCAGCTCGATCTGCATTTCCTTGCGCAATTTGTAGTCGAGCGCCGACAACGGCTCGTCGAGCAGCAGCACCTTCGGCTGTGGTGCGAGTGCGCGCGCCAGCGCCACGCGCTGCTGCTGGCCGCCGGAAATCTGGCTGGTGCGGCGCGACGCCAGCGCCTCCATCTTCACCAGCTTCAGCATCTCGTCGACGCGGGCCTTGATCTCGGCCTTCGGCTTGCCCAGCATTTCCAGGCCAAAGCCGATATTCTGCGCCACCGTCATATGCGGAAACAGCGCATAGGACTGGAACACGGTGTTGACCGGCCGCTTGAACGGCGGCAGCAGCGCGATGTCGTCGCCATAGAGCAGGATCTCGCCGGCGCTTGGAAAGTCGAAGCCGGCGATCAGCCTGAGCAGCGTCGTCTTTCCGCAGCCCGAAGGCCCTAGCAGCGTGAAGAATTCGTTCTCGCGGATCGACACAGAGACGGTGTCGAGAGCGGCGACCTGGCTCTCGCCGGAGCCGAACACCTTGCGCACGCCACGCACTTCGATCGCATTTCTACCCGGTTGTTCCGGCACGCAGTACCCCACTGAAAAAGCCTGCTCTTGGCGGCAGGTCTCGTTGTTGTTCGATTGTCACCACATGCCGGTCGGCTTGGCAACTACACAGTTGAATGTCGATTCAGAAAGCAAGCTCCATGCCACCGTCATGCCTGATAGGTCACCTTGCCGCCGCAGATTGTCGTCACCGGCCGCACCTTATGCAGCGCCTCCGGCGCGATCGCCTCGATATCGGCCGACAACACCACCAGATCGGCCATATGGCCTTGTTTCAACATGCCTTTGCGATGTTCGGCGAACTCGGCATAGGCGCCTTCCACCGTGTAGCCTGCAAGCGATTCCCGCAGCGAGAAGCTCTGGTCGGGATCGCTTGCTGCCCATGGTTTGCGCAGCACTGCCGCCTGAATGCCCAGGATCGGATCGATCGCCGCCACCGGCCAGTCCGAGGCGAAAGCGACGCGCGCGCCGGCATCCTTCAGCGTCCGCCAGGCGTAGCTCAGCGGCCAGCGGGCCGGCCCGATGCGCGACACGGTCGGCTCCAGCGGAAAATCCATGGCGCCCGGTGGGTGCGGCGGCTGCATCGAAGCGATGACGCCGAGTTCGGCAAACCGCGGCACATCGGCGGCCGTGACCACCTCGATATGTTCGACACGGTGGCGGCTGTCGCGCTTGCCATTGGCCTTTTGCGCCGCCTCATAACCGTCAAGCACCGCGCGCACCGCGCCATCGCCGATCGAGTGCACGGCGATCTGCAGCCCGCGTTTGTCGACGGCCACCGCCAGATCGATGAACTGCTGCGGCGTGAAAAGCGGCTCGCCCACCCAGTCCGGGCGGTCCGCATAGGGCTCGACCATCACCGCCGTCCAGGAATCGAGCACGCCGTCGTAAAACACCTTGACCATGCCCGACGACAGCCACTCGCTATGATAGCGCTCGGCCATGACAGACGCCTTGTCGAGCATGTCGAGGGTCATGAAGTTCTTGTAGTGGAACGGTATTTTGACGCGGCAGGGCAAGCCTTCCTCGGCGTCGATCTCGGCCAGCAGCTCGAGCTGGTAGAGATTGCCGTCCATGTTCTGGATCGAGGTGATGCCGTGGCGCGCGCACCAGGCAAGCCCGCGCCGCATAATGTCGCGGTCGGCGGCGCGCTCGGCTGCACTCGGCATCGGATTCGGCTCGCCGCCGGTCGCCAGCCCCAGCCTTACCCGGCCTTCGCCGGCAAGGTCGAGCACCGGGCCGAAGGCTTCGCCCTCGCGCAACTCGCCGGCGGCAAGGCCATCATCGCCCATGACGATCTCGTTGCCTGGACCAAGCGTGCGTCCGTGCAGGATGCCGGCCATTTCCAGCGCTTTGGTGTTGGTCCACATGGTGTGATGATCGGGCGCCGCCATGCAGAACGGGCGATCGGGCAAAATGGCGTCGAGGTGGTGGCGCGTAACCCGCTCGTCGCCGAGCACGGTGTAGTCGACGCCTTGGCCGACCAGCATTTTTGCGTCGGCTTTCGTCGATGCATAGTCGCGGATCGCCTGTTGCAGCGCCTCGAAGCCATGGATACCGCCAAGCTGAAGATGCGCGAGCTCGGCTCCTCCCGAGAACAGATGCATATGGGCTTCAATGAAACCCGGGATCACCGAACCGCCCTTGGCGTCGATAACCTTGGTGGCTGATCCCTTGAGTTGTTCGATGGCAGCGCGGCTGCCTATGGCGATAATGGCGCCGTCCTTGACGGCAACGGCCTCGGCGGCGGGATTGTCATCGTCCATGGTCTGCACGCGACCATTGATGACGATCAGATCAGTACCCGCACCCGTGACAGACATCGCGACTCCGCGCTTTTGACGACTGACTGAGACCGACAACACCGTCCAGCGACGCACCACTCTTCCGGAGGTGCGATCGGACGAAAACTGATGCCAGTGCGCTGTTTTGAAATTCCCCTTGTGATCTCTGAAAACAGCGTGGATAAAAGAATGCGACTAATTATTCGCGTTTGTCAACGTGCCGAATTTCGAATGTATTGTGGACAGCATCCGGCGCTTGGGACGGGGGAACGAGGGCATCGGGGACGTGAAGCGCAATCTCAGCCGCGAAACCAGGATGGCGCTCGAACCGCGCAAGCAACCGCGACAGGAACGGTCGAGCAAGGTGGTCGACAGGATTTTGGACGCGGCGCTAACCCTGACGCGTGAGCAAGGAACCAAGACGCCGACGACGCTGGCCATTGCGCAGCGCGCCGGCCTGTCTGTCGGTTCGGTCTACCAATACTTCCCCAACAAGGAAGCCATTCTGCTCGACCTCGCCCGGCGCTGGCTGTCATCCTTTCCCGAGGTCATCGAAAAGCGCATCAAGGTCGCTGCGCCCACCAACCGCGAAGAGTTTCGGCAGGAAGTGCGCGAACTCTTCGTCGACACGTCCAGGCTCTATCTCGACAACGCCAGCCTGATGCCGGTGATCGAGGCTATCTCCGGCAATGCCGACCTCAGGCCGATCCAGAACGAATATGACGACCAGATCATCGCCCTCTACGCCGCATGGCTGCAGCATGTGAACCCGGCGCTTGAAGACAAGATCGCCAGCCGGCTCGGCGTGGTGATGATGGAGGTCGGGCACGTCTGCCGGCTTGTCGGGCTGAAAAAGGATCGCCGGACGTTCGACCTCATTGAGGACGATGTCGAAACCATGTGGCTCGCTCTGGTGAGCCCCTATCTCAATCTTGGATAAGTTCGCACTTCGAGAGGAATTTTATGAAGACTGTCTATTCGCCGCTTCACGCCGGCCATTCCGGCCAGATGGAACTGGTCACATCGGCCATCGTGCCGGGTTTCGAAAAGCCGTCGCGGGCCGAGTTCATCAGAGCGCGGGTCGAGAGCGAGAAACTGGGGCCTATCATCGGACCGGTCGAACATGATCTCACCGCCGCCAAACGCATTCACAAGGCCGATTACATCGATTTCCTGCCGACCGTCTGGCCGCGCTGGACGGCTGAGGGGCACAAGGGCACGGCGATGCCCTTCACCTGGCCGACGCGCGGCCTGCGCGGCGACGTGCCGCCGCAGCGCATCGACGCCCTGCTCGGCTACTATTCCTTCGACGCCGGCGCCACCTTCGTCGAAGGCACCTGGGCCGCGATCAAGTCGTCTTATGACGTCGCGCTGACCGCGGCCGCTTTGGTCAAGGGCGGTGAGACATCGGCCTTCGCGCTCTGCCGTCCGCCAGGCCATCACGCCGGCGCCGGCTTCATGGGCGGCTATTGCTTCATCAACAACGCCGCCGTCGCCACGCAATGGTTCCTTGACCAGGGTGCCAAACGGATCTCGATCCTCGATGTCGACTATCACCATGGCAACGGAACGCAGGAAATCTTCTACGGCCGCGCCGACGTCCAGGTCATCAACCTGCATGGTGATCCCCTGACCGAATATCCGTTCTTCCTCGGCCATGCCGACGAGCGCGGCGCGGGCGCCGGCGAAGGCTTCAACATCAACTATCCGATGCCGTTCGGCACCGGTTGGGACGCCTGGAGCGCCTCGCTCGACGATGCCTGCACCAAACTTGCCGCCTACGCCCCCGATATAGTCATCGTCTCGCTCGGCGTCGACACCTTCGAGAAGGACCCGATCAGCCAGTTCAAGCTGAAAAGCTCCGACTATCCCAAGATCGGCCGCCGCATAGCAAAACTCGGCCTGCCGACGTTGTTCGTCATGGAAGGCGGCTATGCCGTCGAAGAGATCGGCATCAACGCCGTCGGCGTGCTGACCGGCTTCGAGGACCGGTAACAAAAAGGGCGGCCATAGCCGCCCCCAATCGTTTACAAAACCGACGATTTCAGCTGGTGGCGCCGACGCTCGGCGCCGCAGCCGGCGCGGCCGGTTTGCGCGACCGGCCGAGATAATAGACCGCGGCCGCTGCAATGACGCCCGCCGCCAGAATGCCTGCCGCCAGCACCGGCCGGTACCAGAACCAGGCAATGGCGATGGTCGTCGTCCCGACCAGGATCGCCAGGAAGAAGGCGATGATGCCGGTTCCCATCCGCGCGATGCTGCCGAGGAAGGGAATGACGTCGAGGATGACGCCGATCGGGCTGAGAAACAGGGCGAAGCCGATCGTCAGCAGCAGCAGACCGACGGCCCGCAGCAGCCAGGTGATGATAGTGTTCTCAGAGACCGCGTGGGCGAACATCTTTGCCGCCGGCACATCGCCTGTATCGACCATCAGCAGTTCGTCGCCGGCGACCGTCTGGTAGGGCTGGAACCGGCTGCCGGCCTGGCGCGCAACAATGCTGATCACGCCAAGCGGCGCCAGCTCATAGCCGATGCGATAGTCGCCCAGTGCCGGCGATGTCGTGTCGGCGCCGAGATAGATCTTGCCGTCGACGACGTTGATCGGCTTTGTGCCGGTGTAAGCGGCCTTGATCGCGGCCGCCTGGCTGGACGCAAGCGAATAGTCCTTGTCGCCCTCGATGCGGTCGAGCACCGGCGTATCGAGATCGAACGCGACAAGCTTGCCGTCCGGAATCTGGAAGGTCTTGCTGTGGATTTCCATCGGCGGATTCTGGTGGCCATCCGGCTTCTTGAAATCCGATGAATCGATCTGGCTGTCGTCCCACACCTTGGAATAGCTGTAGGTCGTCACCGTCTCCTCGCCGCCGCCCAGCTTCTTCTCCGTTTCGGACTTGGATTCTTCCTTCCACTGGTACATCTCGGCGGTGCGCGACAGGCGCAGCCCTTGCGCCGCAATGCCGAAATCCGGATCGGCAAGGCCGTCGCTCGCCGTCACCGGGCCGCTGACATGCACGAGCTTGCCGTCATTGGCGGCATCGACGCTGTCGGCGCCGACCGAGACGACCGCACCCGATCCCTCGGCCAGCGAGCGCGCCGTCTGCACCGCGCGGCCCTCGTTCCAGAACAGCCCGATCACCATCAGCACGACCAGCAGCAGGCCAAAGATGACCCCGCCAACCGCACGCTTGATCCGCCCGAACCACGAGACGGATGTTACTTCCCGAAATGAATCGCTCATCGTTTCCCCCGAAACCGCTATTGCCAAAATTTTCCACGCGACCGGACAGCCGCGCGCTTTAAACTCATCAGTCGGCGTGAATACGCGCGCCGCAATCCTTGCCGTTCTCACAGGAATGCACCGCCCGTGTCGTGCCGCCGTCGCCGAGCCGCCATGGCGAGGCGGTCAGTGGCGCCTGTTGATTGCCGCTGAGCAGATCGAGTGCGCGCATGGCGGTTTGCTCATCTTGCCGCTGGACGATCTCGACGTCCTTGAGGCCGATCGCTGCAAGCTGCGGCATCACCACATCCGGGTCGCCCGCCACCACGATCAGCGAAGGCTCGAGCGAGGACAGGGCCAGCGCCTGTTTCTGCACGGCTTCGAGCGTAAGCCTGGTGCGCGCCGTCATGCGGCCCTGCTGGTCCTCCAGCGTCGAGCCGCTGCCGACAGCGCCGATCAGCGAGTTGAAGAGTCCGGCCGAAGTTTCGGCCGATCCGGCCAGCGCCCGGCGGTAGACGGTGACCGTGCGGTCGACCTCGTCCTGCGCCACCGGCAACGTCTTCAGCCCGGCAAAGCCCTTCAGGATTTCGGTGATCGCCGGGCCTGTGTTGGCGCGCTCGACCGTGGTTGCCACCACCAGTCCGGATCCGGCTTTCATCGGGCTGAGCAGGTAGCTGGAGACGCCGTAGGAATAGCCCTTCTCCTCACGGATCACAGAGTTCAGCCGGCTCGAAAAATCGTCACCGAGCAGATTGGCGACCGCCGTTGATTCGGCACGCTCGCTTTCGTCGCTGCCGGGTGCCGGCCGCGCCACGAACAGTGCCGACTGGCTGGCGCCAGGTTCCGGCACCAGCAGCACCTTTTGGCCGCCATTGAAATGCGCCGCCGGCGAGGCCTCAGCCGCATAGCCGGCAGCATCGCTTGACCATGCGCCGAACGCCTTTTCAAGGCTGGCGGCCACTGTCTCCACCGGCACCGGGCCGACGCTGTAGAAGGTCACGGATTTCGGCGTGAACACGGCCTTGAAGGCAGCCTTGGCGTCATCCAGCGAGATCGACGCCAGCGCCTTTGCCGACCAGTCGATCGCCGCCTTGCCTGGCACTTGCGGAATGAGTGCCGCCTTCGCGGCGCGGCCTGCCACACCCGGCAGATCCGCTTCGCGGCCATTGAGCCAGTCGGCCGTCTGCGCCGTCAGAATGGTCCAGTCGGCCTTGTCGAAACGCGGCTTCAGCACCGCGTCGGCAAGCAGGCCGATGCCTTGATCCAGTTTCTCGGGCTGGACGCCGAGCGTCATCGCGGTGGTCAGGGTGCCCGCCTGGGAACCGATGCTGGCACCGATATCGCTGGTGGCCTTGGCGAAGTCGGCGGAGCCGCGCTCGCCGGCACCGCGCGTCGCCATGCTGGCAGCAAGTTCGAGCAGCCCTTCCTTGCCTTCCGGCACGCTGTTCCAGCCGCCTTCGGCGCTCGCCGCGAGATAGACCATCGGCGCTTCAGGCATGGTGTAGTGGACAAGCTTGATGCCGTTGGAGAGCGTCGCCGTCTCTTTTTCCGGCAGCACCGCCGAAGGTGCGTTGCCGGCCGGGTGCTTGGGAATGTCGATCGCCACGCGCTCTGGCGCGGTAAACGGCTGCGGTGTGCCGGACGATCCGATCAAAGCGTCCGGGTAGCCGCCGCGCGGACCGGGCTTCAGCACCAGAACGCTGGCGTCTTCCGGCTTCAGCAGCCGCTTGATCGTCGCTTCGATATCGGCAACGCTGGCGTTCTTGATCCTTGGATCGTCCTCCAGCGCGCTCTGCGCATCGCCAAGAATATCGGCGTTGTAGGAGACAGTGCCGGCGCGATCCTTCAACGACTCGGTGCCGAGGCGGGCGCCGAGCAAAAGGTTGCTGCGCGCGCGTTCCACGTCCGCCGGATCGAGCGGCGTCTTCAGGAAATCGGCGAAAGCGGCCTTCATCTCGGCTTCGAGCGCCTCGGGGGCGACACCTCCCGCGGCACCCGCCTCAAGCGTGAAGCGGCCGCCGAGCAGCCCGCCCGTCCAGCCAGCGCTGGCATAGGTGGCGATACCCTTCTGCGCCACCAGCCGGTTGCGCAGGAAGCCGTAGTCGCCATTGCCGAGCAGTTCCGCTGCAATGCTGAGCGCGCCATTGTCCGACGATTGCGCCACCGGACCGCTGAAGCCGACCACCACGACCGGGCTCGGCACACGATCCTCGAGCACCAGTTTTAGCCTGGCTTGCGTCGGTTCGGGCACCGCCGGCCGCGCCACATCGGCGCCACGCGGTATCCGGCCGAACGTGTCTTCGATCAGCGCCTTGGTCTCATCGACCTTGAGGTCGCCGACCAGAACCAGCACCGCATTGTTGGGCAGATAGTAGCTGTTGAAGAAGCCTCTGACATCGTCGAGCGTCGCGGCATCGAGATCGGCCACCGAACCGATGACCATGCGGCTGTAGGGATGCGGCTTCGGAAACAGGCCCGACCAGAAAGCTTCCCAGCCGGAGGCGCCGGCTTTGTCGAGCACGTTCTGGCGCATCTCGTTCTTGACCACGGAGCGCTGCAGGTCGAGCTTGGCCTGCGTCACGGAACGGCCGAGATTGGCCATGCGGTCGGCTTCCAGCGACAGGATCATCGGCAGCGACGACGACAGCCCGTCGACATAGAAGACCGTGCCGTCCTCGGTGGTCCAGGCGTTGATCTCATTGCCGAGCGCGGCATGCGCGCCGAACACGTTCGGCCATGCCGGCGTGCCGGAAAACATCAAATGCTCGAACAGATGCGCAAAGCCCGAGCGACCGGCCGGTTCGTTCATCGAGCCGACGCGATAGCGCAGGTTCATCACCACCTTGGGTGCGCGATGATCCGGCACCAGCACCACCTGCAGCCCGTTGCCGAGCGCATAGGTAACGACAGGCTCGGCCTTCGCCGGCTCCGCCGCCCAAGCGCCGCTCCACAGCGCAACCGCCACCGTGAATGCGAGGAAAATCCGCACCATGATCAAACCCCATTTTGGCGGCCGCGAGACACGCGCCGCCAATATCGCCCCTAAATCGATCGAAAGGGATGCCCATCCCTTCCAACCGCTGCAACCTATCGGAATCGATCGGCCGCCGATACGGCACGCTTGCAACAAGGTCTGGCTTTTTCGTGTCGAAACCTGTGGCCGAAGGTCTGTCGAAGGCCCCGAAAGCCGGCCTCTGAGTCGCGCCCGAGTCCATCGGATTCGATTTTGTCAAATCGCGTTTGATGTCGGATTCGAGTGCGGGTAGATTAGACCCGAATCAGCCGGTCCTGGGGGGCGCGGCAACCACCCAAAGTCTCACGTTCCGGAGTTTTTCCGGCGCCAGACGCGGACGGCTTCGCGTTCCCTAGAAGGATTCGGTTCGATCGGGCGCGACCCCGTGCCGTGCGTGTGCTTCGTAAACGTAATGCGTATCCAAGTTCGGCTGCTGGTGACTCCAGCCTCCGGGCTAAAGAATAGATTCCGGCCATGACATCCAACCAAAGCAGCAAATGAGCAGTCCCGCCGCGCTTCTGCAATCCGACACATTAGGTTCGCGCCTCGCGTCCCGCGGCGATCTCACCTCCTTTTTCATGCAGCTTGCTGCCGATATCGGCGCCGACAGCTACATGCTCGTCGCCATCGTCCACGACCAGGACCGCAACGACGCGCGCATCGTTTCTTCCAACTGGATCTTCGACGCCATCGAACTGATCGGCAAGCGGCTGATCGCCGGCCTTGCCCAAGGCGCGTTGACGGCAGCGCCCGGCATCCGCCCGAAACCGCTGGTGGCAGCCCAGGCACCCGACGCCGGCGGGCTGCTCACCGGCGAAGAAGCCCGCCTTCTCGACGTGCTTGGCCATGCTGAAGTCTATTCGCTGCGGCTCAATGTCGGCCGCCAGCGCCTGTTCGCGCTGTTCTCTGCCGCCGCGGCCGGCAAAATCGACCAGCCGGCGCTGATGAAGGCGCAGTTGAAGTGCTGCTATGCGCTTTCCAGCATCCCGCAATTGATCGCCGCCGCCGCCATGCAGGATCCACTGTCCGACCGCGAGCGCGAATGCCTGTTCTGGGTGTCTGAGGGCAAGACCACCGACGAGGTCGCGGTCATCCTTGGCGTCTCCTCGAACACCGTGAACAGCTACCTCACCCACGCCATACAGAAATTCGCGGCCTCGAACCGCGCGATGGCCATCGCCACGGCGATCAGGAGCGGCATCATTTGAAACACACGCAAATCAAGGAGGCGGCGGAGGCCCTTTTCAGCGAGCAGCGCAATCCGTTCGGTGCCTTCTCGCTCGGCTCCGAAACGCATCAGGCCGTCACCATTCCGGATGCCGTGCGCCGCTGCCGCTGGATCGCCGTCGACGTCAATGCCGCAGCCTTCGGCCTGTTCTTCGTCAGTCCGTCGCCGGAACGGGCGCGTCTCGTGGCGGGCTTCGATTCCGATTATCCCGGCACCGCCGTCGCGACGAAATTCATCTCCGGCGCCAATGGCGAGGAGATCGTGCGCCACACCCGCACCTCGACGGCGCCGCGCTGGTGGGCGGATGACGGCATGCCCGGCTCGGAAGAGACATTCGTGAACCTTGCCTGGTCGGAGCGCATGGCGGCGCTGGCGCCGGGCACCAACGGCATCGCCTTTCCCGTCCATGCCGATCGCGGCCATTGCGGGCTGGTGGTTTTCCTGGGGTCGCAAATGGCCTTGCCGGAAGACGCGCTGTACGAGATCCACGCCCGCTGTTTCTCGCTGTTTGCAGCAGTCGCCCGCATCCGTCCGAGCGATGCCGGCAGGATGCGTTCGATCTCCAAGCGCGAGCTCGAATGCCTGAAGTTGACCGCCAACGGCAACACCAGCGAAGAGATCGCACGGCTGCTGAAACTGTCGGTCCACACCGCCAATCAGTATCTGACGCAGTCGACGCAGAAGCTCAATGCGGTCAACCGCAACCAGGCGGTCGCCAAGGCGCTGCGGCTCGGGCTGATTGAATAGGGCAATCAGCCAAAGGCCAGCGGTTCGGTCCTGCGGATCCGCGCCTGCTCGATCACCGCCTCGAGCAAGGCCGTGTTGCGCTCAGGATCCTCGCCCGGCTTCTCGAACGACACGTAGTTGACCACCACCGAAGCCTTGTGCTCGCTCAGCGTCAGCTGGAAATAAACGGTGACGCCGGGTGGTCTGAGTTCCAGATCGAGCACGATGCGCGGGCTGCCGCTCCAGTCGACATGCGCCTCGCCGCCATGGCCGAGCCGCAATGTCCCCGGCTGGAAGAACAGCTCGACGGCCGAATCCACCAGATCCGACAGGCAGGCGAAATGCTCCAGCCGGATGAAGGCGATGTAGTCGGCGACATCGATCAGCCGCAACTCGTCCACCACCTGCTCGATGGCGTTGGCGACGATGATCTCGCGGGAATTTGCGTGTGCCTGTCGGTTCATGAGGTCAGTCTGCGCTCAGCCTTTTTCGAGTAGATGATCCGCACCAGTTCGGCGACGGCCTGGTAGAATTGCGACGGGATCACGCTATCAACCGAAACTTGCTTGTACATGGAGCGGGCGAGCGCCACGTCCTCGAAGATCGGGATGTTGTGCTCCCTGGCAATCTCCCGAATCTTCACCGCCACCAGATCCTGGCCCTTGGCCAACACCACGGGGGCCGCATCCTCGTCGCGGACATATTTGAGCGCGATCGAAAAGTGTGTCGGGTTGGCGATGATCAGCGTCGCGCGCGGCACCGCCGTCATCATCCGCTTGCGCGCACGGTCGCGCGCCAGCGACCGCAGCCGCGACTTGATGATCGGGTCGCCCTCCGACTGCTTCATCTCGTCCTTGACCTCCTGCTTGCTCATGCGCAGATCCTGCTTCCAGTGGAAGCGCGACCAGACGATGTCGACGGCCGCGATCAGCCCCATGACGAAGACGATCGCCACCAGGATATCGACGGCAATACCCCTGATGACGAGACCGAAAGCGACTGGGTTGGTGATCATGCCCGTCAACAGCTTGCGGTGGTCTTCCGACAGCGTGAAGACAAGTACGGCGATGGCAAAGCCAAGCTTGCCCAGCGATTTCAGGAACTCGACCCAGCCCTGAACGCCGAACATCCGGCTCCAACCCTTGGCTATCGAGATGCGCGACAATTGCGGCCTGATCCGCTCGCCGACGAATTGCGGCATGTTCTGGAACACCGAGGCCCCGACACCGGCCACGACCAGCAACACCAGCAGGCTGACGACGGCGCGGCCGACCTCCATGATCACGGTCTTGTAGAGCGCGATGACGTCGGTCTCGGTTTCCATCGGCCAGGCTTCCGGCTTCTCCAGGAACATCGACAGGAACGTGCCGAGATCGACTATGGCGTCCTTGGCGTAGAAAACGGTGAACACCAGGATGGCGACGAAGGAGGCAAGGATTGCGGTTTCCCTGGAATGGGGCAGCTTGCCCTGTTCGACGGTGTCGCGGATCTTCTTTTCGGTCGCGTCTTCGGTTTTCGAGTCTTTGTCGACCGCGTCAGCCATTTGGTGTCAGCCGCTTTGAGCAATTCCAGGAAAAGTGTGAGCGGTTTTCCGGTCCGGAATTGCGAAAAAAGATAGAATGTCAGGCCGCTTCGCTCTGCTGCGACGAGGGAAGCTCGAACGCTCCCTCGCGCGAAAGCCGGATTGTCGTCACCGAGACCGTCTTGCGTGCCGCCATGATGTCGGCAAGGGCGATCCCTTCCGAGCCTTGCCCGAGCTCGGCTTCGATCATGCGCCGCGACCGCGCGCCGATTGCCGACAGCACCGCTTCGGTCAATCCGGGCGGCGCGCCGCGCAAGGCCAGCGTGACCAGTTCGGTCGACAGCCCGTCGAACAGCAGCACCCGCGCCTTCTGGGTGAGCAGCGGCAAATCGTCGAAGGCAAACAGCCGCGACCTGACGCCGCTAAGATCGGGCGTACCGGCTTCTTCCAGATCCTGCATGACTTCGTCGAGTTGCGGCTTGTCCATCTCGTTGAGCAGGCTGGCGACGCGCGCCTGTCCGGCCGATGTGTCCTTGGTCGAGGTCTGCGCCAGTATGCTGTTGCGCAGCTGGTTCTCGACGATCCTCGTAGCCGCCTCCGGAACGGTCGCCAATGTCACCATGCGCTTGATGATCTCGCTGCGCATCGGCTTGGTCATGGTCAACAGCACATTCGCCGCCGCTTGCGGCGAAAGCTTCGCCAGCACCATGGCCGCGGTCTGCGCATGTTCGCCGGCAAGGAAAGTACCGAGGCGCTCCGGTTCGAGCTTTTCCAGCTCAGGCCAGATCGGCGGCGGCCCTTCCGGCGCGACCTCGAACCGTTTGTCGCCCATGATGGCGCTCATTTCTTCCGGCGACAGCGATTCATTGAGGATGGTGTCCATCCGGTCGGCGGAATCGAGCAATCCCGCGCCTTCTGTGAATTCGGCTTCGAATTCGGCAACGATGCGTTCGAGATCGCTTTGCGGAATGGTGCGCAGCAGACGGGCACCCTCGATCAGCGCTTTCAGTTCTTCCTGCTTGAAGAATTTCAGCAATCGGCTGGCCGAAGGCTTGCCCATCGCCACCAGGATGGCGGCGGCCTTTTGCGGGCGCGTCAATGTCATCAGCGTTGTCATGCCGTCCGCCTCCACTGCCGCGCGTCGTTCATGCTTTAAGCGCCTTTTGCCGCTGCGATGATTTCAGTCAGCCTGATGCCGAAGCGCGATGGATCGCTCTCCAGCACGGTGATTTCGCCGCGTGCTATCTTGCGGCCATTGACCACCACGTCGACCGGCTCGCCGATGCGGCGGTTCAGCGCCACCGTCGAGCCCTTCTGCAGCGCCATCAGCTCGGACACCGGCATCTCTGTGCTGCCAAGAATGATCTGCACATCGACGGGTATCGTCATAATGACATTCGAATTGGCGCCGGAGGCTGACCGGAAGGCGGCATCAGGCCGCTTTTCCTCTTCCTGGAGAACACCGCGCAATTCCTCGATGGCACGGTCGAGCTGTTCGTCCGGCTGATCGGGTTCGGCTTCCACCTTGGTCTTGGCCATACGTCGTCTCCAAAAAAGCTCAGGCTCTCCCGGCGTCAGCCTGGCATAAGCCCATCGATGAAGTCCTGTCCGGCGTCGTAAGGGTGCCGGATCCGGACGGTGTAATTCTGTCCCAACTTGCCGAACTCGCAAATGAACAGCGTCTTGTCGCGCGCGCTCAGCCGCGCTTGCGACTGCGCGGTCTCCTCGAATTCGATCACCTGGCCCGGTTCGAAATCGGCGAGGTCGCCAAGTGTTAGCCGGGCCAGCGGCATGGTCGCTTCGAGCGTCACCGTCGAGCGCATCACCTCTTCCGAAAAACGTGCCCGCCAGTCGGAATTCGCGCTGTCGGCCTCATTGCCATTGGCCGCGATGCCGCGCGTCGCCAAAAGAATTCGCTGCGGGATCATCACCGTGACCGTACCGGTGTCAGTCGGCGTCGAGATGCCGAAGACGATGCGAACGGCGGCACCATCGCGCAGCACGCGGCGCTTCGCCTCCATGCCGGACATCGCCCGCGGCACCGGCAGCCGCAATTCGAGCGAACGGCGGCCCGATCCGTTGAGCGCCTGCGCAACCTCCTGGAACACCATCGTCGCCACATCCGTCTCGATCTGCGACAGATCGCGCTCGATGGGTGACACAGCCTGATCCGGATCGCCACCGAACAGCGCGCAGACCATGACCGCGATCGCCGGCGAATCGATGACCAGCGTCATCGCATCGGAGGATGTTGGCGAGGCAATGATGGTGAGGGCAAACGTCTCGCCGGCGTGTGCGCGCGCATCGGGGACGCGGCTCACTTCGACCGCCCGCAGGTCGACGGTGACCGGAGCACCAAGCTCGCCGGCCAGAGCTTTTTGCAGCAGCGGCAGAGCGCGTTCGCCCATCGACCGGCCGGTACCGATGACGTGAGCGGCCTCGCCGCTGTCGCCGACCAGACGCTCGATGATCAGAGAACGAGTTTGTGACGGGCTGCCTGGGCTGGTCATGACGGCGCGCGGCCTTGTCTGGTGTCGCGCATGGCTCAGGCGGCTTTCTTCTCGGCGGACGCGGTATTCATCGTGCTCTGCTCGACCGCGTCGATCGTCGGCCGTTCATACGAAGAAATGGTCTTGCGGCCGAACTCGATCGCCACCTGCGGCAGCGCCCCGTTCATGTAGGCCAGCAGCGTTTGCTTGACGATGATGTAGAGGCGGTTCTTCTTCTCGCGCACCGTCTTGATCTTGGTGGCGACAGGCCCGACCACCGCATAGGACAGGAAGATGCCGAGGAAGGTGCCGACGAGCGCGGCGCCGATCAGGCCGCCGAGGATTTCCGGCGACTGGTCGAGCGCGCCCATCGCCTTGACCACGCCGAGCACGGCGGCAACGATGCCAAGCGCCGGCAGGCCGTCGCCCACCGCCACGAGCGCATGATAGGCCTTCATCTTGTCGGATTTGATGGTTTGGATTTCCTCGTCCATCAGCGCCTCGATCTCATGCGAGCGCGCGTTGCCGATGATGATGATGCGGCAGTAGTCGCAGATGAAATGCGTCAGATCGTGGTTCTTGAGCACGGTCGGGAAGGCCTGGAAGATCGCCGATTCCTCGGGATTGTCGATATGCGCCTCGACCTCACTGCGCGACTTGGAGCGCAATTCGCGCATCAGGCTGTGCAGCACGCCGAGCGTTTCGAGATAGTCCCGCTCCTTCGGCACTGCCTGTTTGAAGGCTTCCAGAATGCCTTTGCCGGTGTCCTTGACGGTCTTCATCGGATTGGCGACGAGGAAGGTGCCGAGAGCCGCGCCGCAGATGACCACCGCTTCCCATGGCTGCATCAGCACATGAAGATGGCCGCCCATGGCCATGAAGCCGCCGAGAACGCAGCCGAGCGTCACCACTAGTCCGATCAGAATGCCCACAAAAGGTCCTTCCGCATTTCAACGTCCAGATCAACGGATAGCCCTCGTGCCTTGTGTGAGGCTTGAATCGCGCATCGCGAACCGATTCAGCCTCGCGCAAGGAAGTCGGCATACTCTGCTTCTGAAGCTGCGACCGGAGGCATGTCGTGTTGAGCACTTTTACCAGCTACCAGCTCATCGCCAGGGACATTCCCAAGGCGATCGACCGCGTCGAGGCGCAGCCGATCACCAAGCGCGACACCGACTACTATCTGGCCAACATCGGCAGCGTGAAAACGATCGACGATTTCGTCAAGAACACCCGCCTGTTCACCTATGCCATGAAGGCCTTCGGCCTTGGCGACATGGCTTACGCAAAGGCCTTCATGGTCAAGGCCCTGAAGGAAGGCGTGTCCGACTCCGACAGCTTCGCCAACAAACTGAGCGACAAGCGCTATGCCGAGTTCGTGAAAGCCTTCAACTTCGCGGCGCTGGGGGAGAATGCCACGAGCTACAACCCGGCGCAGCAAGGTGTAGCCAACAATTTCAGTGTCCAGGTCGCGGCCGGTGTCTCGAAGAACGGCTTCAGCTACTACAAGGGCGAGACCTCGTACTATATCTCCAACATCTCCAACGTAAAATCGATCGACGACCTGATGGGCAACGATCGCCTGCTCACCTATGCGTTGGCCGCATTCGGCCTCGATGCCGACAGCGAACCGCCTGCGACCGTCCGGGCAATGCTGGAAGGCGGCGTCACCGATCCGAACAGTCCGGCAAACACCTCGACCAACAAGGGCTATGCCGCCTTCGTCGCTGCCTTCGACTTCGCCCAATATGGCGACCAGGCAACGGCGCGCGATGCCGTCCAGCAGGCGGTTCCGAAGGCTGTCATGGGCGGAACCGGATTGGTGCTGGTCAAACCGAGCGCGCAATACATCAAGGGCGAGGCCGACTACTACGCGGCCAACATCTCCAAGGTAAAATCGATCGAGGATCTCCTGAAGGACAAGCGCCTGCTGACCTTCGCCATGGCTGCGTACGGGCTGGATGCATCGACCCAGACGGCGAAGCAGATCCGCACGATGGTCAATGGCGGCGTCACCGATCCGTTGAGCCCCGCCAACCTCCTGGCCGACAAAAGCTACGCCAACTTCGTGGGCGCCTTCGACTTTGCCCAGTATGGCGACCAGACGACCACGCGCGACGCCGTGCTGAAGACCACGCCGAAGCTTTACACGATCGAGTCCGGGCTTGGCCTGATCAAGCCGAACGCCGACTACATCCAGGCCGAGACCAGCTACTATCTCGCCAACATCACCAAGGTGAAGTCCGTCGACGACCTGATGGCCGACAGCCGGCTGTACAATTATGCGCTCTCCGCCAGCGGTCTCGATCCGGCAACCACCAACAAGAACCTGGTCCGCGACGTGCTGGAGGGCGGCGTCAGCGATCCCAACAGCGTCGCCAACAAGCTCAGCAACAAGGCCTACGCCCGGCTCGCCACCTCGCTGAATTTCGAGGCTTATGGAGAAGCGGCAACGACCCGCAGTCCGTCGCAGCAGCCGGTCGTCGACAAATACATGCGCCAGACACTGGAGGAAGACGCCGGCAAGGACAATGAGGGCGTGCGGCTGGCGCTCTATTTCGAGCGCAAGGCGTCGACCATTACCAGCTGGTACGACGTGCTGGCCGACACAGCCCTGTCCAGCGTCGTGCGCACCGCGCTCGGCCTGCCCGATTCCTTCGCCACCGCCGACATCGACAAGCAGGCACAGGCCTTCGAGCAGAAGCTCGACCTCACCGATTTCACCGACCCGGCCAAGCTCGAGAAATTCCTGACCCGATTCACCAGCCTGTGGGAAATCAACCATCCGACCTCGACCGCATCGACATCGGTCGGTGTGCTGTTTGCCCAACCGACCTCTGCCGGCATCTCGACCGATCTGATGATGGCCATGCAGAAACTGAAATTCTGAGAGTATCATGCAGGACAGCCTCTACGTCGCCCTTTCATCGCAGATCGCGCTCGAGCGCCGCCTCGACACCATCGCCGACAATGTCGCCAACGCCTCGACCATCGGCTTTCGCGCCACGGGCGTGAAGTTCGAAGATGTCGTCTCCGGCACCGGGCCGAAGTCAGTGTCCTTCGCATCGACGGGCAACACCTATCTTTCCGGCGCGCATGGCGCGATGACCGAGACCGGCAATCCCTTCGACTTCGCCATCCAGGGCGACGCCTGGTTCGCCATCGACACCCCTGCGGGCACCGTGATGACTCGCGACGGGCGTTTTTCGATGAACGAGAACGGCGAACTGATGTCGATCGAGGGCCATCCGGTGCTTGATTCCGGCGGCGCGCCGATCCAGCTCGATCCGCGCGATGGCCCGCCCAAGGCAGGCGCCGACGGTTCACTACGGCAAGGCGACAAGCTTGTCGGCGCCATCGGCCTCTACGATTTCGACCCAGGGCAGAATTTCGTCCGCTACGGCAATTCGGGCATCGTTCCGGCGCGCACGCCCGAGCCGGTCACCGACCGCTCCGACATCGGCGTCGCCCAGGGCTTCCTCGAGGAATCCAACGTCAATCCGGTGCTGGAAATGACGCGTCTGATCATGGTTCAGCGCGCCTTCGAGAACACGGCGGCGCTGATGCGCCAGACCGATGCTTCCACCGACGACGCCATCAAGACGCTCGGCTCCAAGTAGCGGCATGTCGACCGGCCCATCGATACGCGCGCTCGAAAAGCTGCCTGAAGCGGAGCCTGAAGACCGGCTTGCCGCGCTGGAGCGGATCTGGCGCCGTTTCGATGACACGGAGACATTGCTGCGGCGCGGCGGCCGCGTCGCCGAAGTCTCGCCCACCCACTACAAGGTGCGCGGCCTTTCAGAAGTCGCCAGGCTGGGCGATCTCGTCGAACAGCGCAGCCATGCCGGCACGCGCCGTGGCGAGATCGTCAAGATCGGCCGCGACGAGGTCATCGTCGCGCCCTTCGAACGCAGCGCCGATGCCGGCATCGGCGACGCCGTGTTTCGCCGCGGTCCGCTCACGGTGACGCCGCATGCCTCTTGGCGCGGGCGCGCCATCGACGCGCTCACCCGCGTCATCGACGGCGGTCCGGCCCTGATCAGGAATGACGTGGCGGCAAGCGGCGATGGCACGACACCAGGCGCCATGTCACGGCAGCGCGTCGGCACCTCGTTCATGACAGGTGTGCGCGTCATCGACATCTTCACCCCGCTTTGCTTTGGCCAGCGCCTCGGCGTCTTTGCCGGCTCCGGCGTCGGCAAGTCGACCCTGCTCGCCATGCTGGCCGGCGCTGACGCCTTCGACACCGTCGTGGTGGCACTGATCGGCGAACGTGGCCGTGAGGTGCGCGAATTCCTCGAGGATACGATCGGCGCCGAAAGCATGGCCAAGACCGTCGCTGTCGTTGCCACCAGCGACGAGAGCGCCATGATGCGCCGGCGCGCGCCGGACACCGCCATGCGCGTCGCCGAGCATTTTCGCGACCAGGGCCACCGTGTGCTTCTGGTGCTGGATTCGATCACCCGTTTTGCCCATGCGCTGCGCGAAGTAGCGACAGGAACCGGCGAACCGCCGGTGGCGCGCGGCTATCCGGCTTCCGTCTTCACCGACCTGCCCAAACTGCTTGAACGCGCCGGACCAGGCGTCGAGGGCCCGGGAATCAAAGGCCAGGGCTCGATCACTGCCATCATTTCGGTGCTGGTCGACGGCGACGACCATAACGACCCGGTTGCCGATTCGGTGCGCGGTATCCTCGATGGCCATGTCGTGCTCGACCGGGCCATCGCCGAGCAGGGACGCTATCCGCCGGTCAATCCGCTGTCGTCGATCTCCCGCCTTGCCGACAAGGCATGGAGCGCCGAGCAGCGCATGCTGGTGACCAAGCTGAAGTCGATGATCTCCCGCTTCGAGGACACGCGCGACATTCGCCTGCTTGGCGCCTATCAGGGCGGCGCCGATGCCGAACTCGACATCGCGGTGCGCCAGGTGCCGCTGATTTACGAAGCATTGACGCAGTCGCCCAGGGATCGCGCCTCGACCGACCCGTTCTCCGACCTCGCCCGCCATCTGAAAGGCAAGCAAAGTGCCGATGCAGGAGACTGAGCTTCAGTACACCGAGCGCCTTTTGCGCGAGATGATTGCCGACGCCGCGGCGGCGGACGACGCGCGGGCCGCCGAAGCAAAATTCGCCAAGGCAAGGGCTGATCGCGCCAAGGCAGCCAAGACCGAGGCTGTTCTGGCCAGGGCAGCCAAGCCATTCTTGCCGAGAGTGGCCCAACCTGCGTTGCCCCAGCCTATGTTGCCCAGGGTGCCCGAGCCTGCCTTGCTCGGCTCGCCTGACTCTGCCTTGCCGAACGCAGCCAGCCTTGCCTTGCCCGGCATGGGTGAGCCATCCACACCCAGCGCGTTCAGACTTGCCTTGGTCGGTGCACCCAAGGCTGCCCTGCGCGGTGTGTCCAAGCTTGCATTGGGTAGCGCGAAACTCATATCGAGCAGTGCGTCCAAGGTGGCGTTGCGCAAAGCAGCCAAGGTGGCGGCGCGCAAGGCGGCCAAGTCTGCCTCGCGCAAAATCGCAGCGCCCGCATCGACCGACGAAGCCAAGCCAGCATCGCTCAGGACAGTCGAACCTGCATTGCGCGATGTCAGCAAGCCTGCCTTCCCGCAGGTGGCCAGACCTGCTCCCGCTTTCGCCAAGCCCCCGCTGCCCAAGGCACCGCATGCCGAGCTTGCCGACGCGATCGCCGCCAGTCGTGACTCGCTTCTCGACGGGCTTTTTCCCGCCACCGAATGGCCGCAGCCGCCAAAGCCGCAGTTTCCCAGGTTGAAAAAGAAGGATGACCGGCGCAGTGATTTCGTCTTCGCCGCGCTCGGCATCACGCTCGGCCTGATTTGCGCGCTGTTTCCCTGGTACATCTTCTTCAACCAGGACCAGTTCGGCGTCCAGGCCATCAAGTTCGGCGGCAGCGGCACCAATGCCGGACGCACCGCCGGCGGCTCGGAAATGGAAAATGCCGGCGCGCCGCTGACGGCTAAGGATGTCCCTCCTGATGTCGATCTGTTTGCCACCGGCACGCTGCAGGACACCACCGTCAATCCTCCAGGTGTCGACGAACAGCCCTTCCCGGCCGACGTCGGCAAATTCCGCGTGGTCCATGTCGCCAACGGCCGCGCCATGATCGAGGACGATGCCGGCCTGTGGATCGTCCAGCGCGGCTCAAAACTGCCGGATTCCAGCCTCGTCACGTCGATCGAGCAACGCGGCGGCAAATGGGTTCTGGTCACCAGCACCGACCAGGTGATCGAACTCTCCAAGTAGCAGCCCCTGCCGCGCGGTGTTCGGCCGCGCGCAAGGCCCGCGCAAGACTGGCGGCCTAGTCTCTGGAACCTGCCCGGAGATTTCCCATGGATCCCGTCAACCTTTTCGATCTCGCCGCCAAGCAGTCGCAGTGGCTGGCCGTGCGCCAGTCCGCGATTGCCAGCAACATCGCCAACGTCAACACGCCGGGCTACACCGCCGGCGATGTCGAGCCCTTCGAGAAGGTCCTCGACCGCACGGCAGTATCGTTGAATGCCACCCAGGCCGGTCATCTCGGCAGCGCGGCGACCAATGCCGGCTTCACGGTCAAGCCTGAGGAAACCACAGGTTCGATCATGCCGTCGAAGAACACGGTGGTGCTGGAAAACGAGTTGATGAAAGCCGGCGAAGTCCGCCGCTCCTTCGAACTCAACACCGCGATCGTCAAGGCATTCCATTCCATGATGATGATGGCTGTGAAGAGCTGACCATGGACGCATTGACCGCAGCCCTCAAAGTCGCAGCATCCGGTCTCGGTGCCCAGTCGGAACGTTTGCGTGTCGTCTCGGAAAACCTCGCCAATGCCCAGTCGACGGGTGACACACCCGGCGCCGATCCGTATCGCCGCAAGACCATCAGCTTTGTCTCGCAGCTCGACCGGTCTTCCGGCGGCTCGCTGGTCGAGGTCAGTTCGATCGACCGCGATCCGGCGGCCTTCCCTGTCGAATTCCAGCCCGGCAACGAAGCCGCCGACGACAAGGGCTACGTCAAGATGCCCAACGTCAATGTGCTGATCGAGATGGCCGACATGAGCGAGGCCAACCGCTCCTACGAGGCCAATTTGCAGGTCATCAAGCAGGCACGCGATCTTATTTCCATGACCATAGACCTGATGAGGAACCAGTAAATGATCGGCGGCATTGGCGGCATCGGCGCACTTCAACTCAAGCCTGAAATCGGCGGCACCGATGCGGCGACCAGCCTGTTTCAGGGCGGTGCAGCACCGCTGGCCGGCAGCGACATCGGCACCACCTTCGCCGAAGCGCTGAGCCAGGCCGCGTCGAAGACGGTCGGCACCATGCAAAATGCCGAGCAGGTATCGCTGCAGGCGCTCAAGGGCGATGCCGACACCCGCCAGGTCGTCGATGCCGTGATGAGCGCCCAGCAAGCGCTGCAGACCGCCGTCGCCATCCGCGACAAGGTCGTTTCCGCATATCTCGAAGTCAGCCGCATGGGCATCTGAGGAACCTCGCTATGAAAGCACTCGCCATCGCCGCCACCGGCATGAATGCCCAGCAGACCAATCTGGAAGTCATCGCCAACAACATCGCCAACATCAACACCACGGGCTACAAGCGCGCGCGCGCCGAATTTTCCGACCTGCTCTATCAGGTCGACCGCACGCAAGGCGTACCCAATCGCTCCAATTCGTCACTGGTGCCCGAAGGCGTCTCGATCGGCCTCGGCGTCAAGACCACGGCAGTGCGCAACGTGCACACCCAGGGCGAGCTGACCAGCACCGGCAACAGCTTCGACCTGGCGCTCACCGGCAGGGGCTGGTTCCAGATCGAGGGCGCCGATGGCGGCACGCTCTACAGCCGCGCCGGCGCCTTCAACACCAATGCCACCGGCCAGCTGGTGACCGTCGACGGCGCCAACGTCATCCCGGCCATCACCGTGCCGACCGATGCTCTCGAAGTCATCGTCAACAAGACCGGCCAGGTGTTTGCCCGCATCGATGGCCAGGCCAACCTCCAGCTGCTCGGCCAGCTGCAGCTCGCCAACTTCGCCAATGAAGCTGGTCTCGCGCCGCTCGGCGACAATCTTTTCCAGGAGACGGCGGCTTCGGGTCCGGCCAATGTCGGCGTGCCCGGCGACCCCGGCGTCGCCACCGTCCAGCAAGGCTATCTCGAGGCGTCCAACGTCGATCCGGTCAAGGAAATCACCGAGCTGATCTCGGCCCAGCGTGCCTACGAGATGAACTCCAAGGTCATCCAGGCCGCAGACGACATGGCCTCGGTCGTCTCCAAGAACATCAGGTAACAAACGATGTTCAAGCCGGTCTCCCGCTCCGCATTCCGCCGCGCCGCGCTGCTCCTCGCGCTGGTAGCCGGCGGCATGCCGGCTGTTGCCCAGGAGACTGCAAACCAGACCACAAATCAGTCGGCCAACCAGATCGCCAGCAACCAGGCCGCCGGCGACGTCGTGCTGATCCCCAACCGGGTCATCTATCCCGGCGAGACCATCGAACCGGGCGCCCTGAAGCAGGTGACGCTCATCGCAGGCAAGCACAAGCCGGATGCCGTCGCCACCACCGCCGACGAGCTCGACGGCAAGGTCGCCAAGCGCACGCTGCTGCCCGGCCGCTACATTCCGGTCGCCGCCATCCGCGACGCCTGGCTGGTCGAACAGGGTGCGGCCGTGCAGGTCTATTTCATCGCCGGCGGCCTCACCATTTCGGCCACGGCCGTGACGCTGCAGCCCGGTGCTGCCGGCGATCTCGTCAAGGTCCGCAACATCGACAGCGGCAAGATCTTTTCCGGCACGGTGATGGCCGACGGTTCCATCAGGGTCAGCGCTACATGAAACGCGGACTTGCTCTTGTGCTTGCAGCTTTGCTCGGCCTCCAGCCGGCGCTGGCCGACGGGCTTACGCCCAAGCAAAAGCGCGATCTCGCCGCTAAAGATGGCGGCGTCTTTGTCGATCCCGAATATGATCCGGCCACCACCACGCGCATGTTCAAGGTCTCCAATGGCCCAAGCACGCTGCCGCCCGGCCAGGTCGCGTCGCGCATCAAGGACATTGCCCAGCTGCAGAGCTCCCGCGACAACCAGCTTGTCGGCTACGGTCTGGTCATTGGTCTCGCCGGATCCGGCGACAGCCTGCGCAACTCGCCCTTCACCGAACAGTCGATCCGCGCCATGCTCGAAAATCTCGGCATCGCCACCGAGGGCGGCAGCGCGCGGGCCAAGAACGTCGCCGCCGTCATCGTCACTGCCAACATGCCGCCCTACGTCCAGTCGGGAGCCCGCATCGACATCGATGTCTCTTCGATGGGCGATGCCACGTCACTCGCCGGCGGCACGCTGGTGATGACGCCGCTGAAGGCGGCCGACGGCGAGATCTATGCCGTCGGACAGGGATCGGTGATCGTTTCCGGCTTCACCGCCCAGGGCCAGGCCGAGCAGCTGACGCAAGGCGTGCCGACCGCCGGACGGGTGCCTAACGGCGCCATCGTCGAACGTGCCGTCCAGGCCGAGTTCGAAGATCAGTCTTCACTGACCCTGCAACTGCGCAATCCCGATTTCTCGACCGCCGTTCGCATCGCCGACGCCGTCAACGAATACACCTCCCAGCGCTTCGGCATGCGCGTGGCGGCAGAGCGTGATGCCCGCACGGTACAAATCAGACGTCCGAAGAATGTTTCGGCGGCCCGCTTCTTTGCCGAGATCGAGAACCTGGTCGTCGAGTCGGACACGCCGGCCCGCGTCGTCATCGACGAGCGCACCGGCACCATCGTCATCGGCAACGAAGTCAAGATTTCGCGGGTCGCCATCAGCCACGGCACGCTCACCGTGCGCATCACCGAGCAGCCGAAGGTCGTCCAGCCGGAACCCTTCTCCAAGGGTGTGACCGCGGTCGAGCCTTTCACCACCATCGAGGCCACCCAGCCCGACGCCCGTGTCGCCGTGCTTGATGGACCCGACCTTCAGACACTTGTTTCCGGCCTCAACCGTCTCGGCGTCAAACCGGACGGCATCATTGCCATTCTGCAAGGCATCAAGTCGGCCGGCGCCCTGCAGGCCGATCTGGTTCTCCAATAGGCCCATGCCGATGATCGATCTTCTTCGACGAAAACACCATCGCAACGCCAGGGCAGTCCTGGCGGCCTGCGCGCTTGCGCTTTTCGCCGGCGGCCCTGCCCGCACCGAGGAAACGGTTCGACAGGTGTTGCCTAGCGGGCAGCCGCCCGCAGCACCGCAGCAGCTGACACGCGAGAAGGCGCCGGATCAAAGCGAGATCGAGCGCTTCTGCTCCAACATCGCCGACGCTGCCCGCGACCGCCGCTACATGCTGCAGGCGGAGGAACTGAAGCAACTGCAGGCCGGCATCGACCAGCGCATGAAGGCATTGGACGACAAGCGGGCCGAATACGAGCAATGGCTGAAGCGGCGCGAAGTCTTTCTGGCGCGCGCCGAGGACGGCGTCGTCAAGATCTATGCCGGCATGAAGCCCGATGCGGCTGCCGAGCGCCTGGCAATGGTCAATATCGACCTCGCCGCCGCCATCCTGATGAAACTCGATCCGCGCAAGGCCAGCATCATTCTCAACGAAATGGACCAGAAGGCGGCGGCAGCGCTCACCGGCATCATGGCCAGCGCCGCCCGAAGGGTAGATCCGTCATGATCCGCAGAACGCTCATCCTGCTTGCGGTCACCGCGCTGTCCGGCTGCGGGTCCGACCTCAGGGAGGTTGGCAGGGAGCCCGCGCTGTCGCCGGTCGGTTCTGGCATCACCGGCAGCACCAACGCTCCCTACAGCTATCCTGAAGCGCCGCCGGCGCCTGTGAAGAAATTTTCGCTGTGGGACGATCGCCAGAGCCGGCTGTTCACCGATCCCCGCGCGCTGCGCGATGGCGACATCCTGACCGTCAGGATCAAGCTTAATGACAAGGCCAATTTCAAGAACCAGAACGACAGAAGCCGCACCGCCGCCCGCAAGCTCGGCTATGACGTCAATCTCGGCTGGGAGGGCAACAGTACAAGCGGCAAGGGGGACGCGGCCCTTAGCTCCAACACCGAAACCAACGCCGACGGCGAAATCAAGCGCTCGGAGAGCCTGGAACTCAATGTCGCCGCCGTCGTGACCGAGGTGTTGCCCAACGGCAATCTGCTGATCAAGGGATCACAGGAAGTGCGCGTCAACGCCGAACTCCGGGTGCTCACCATCGCCGGCATGGTGCGGCCGTCCGATATCGGCGCCGAGAACACGATCTCTTATGAACGCATCGCCGAGGCGCGCATTTCCTATGGCGGCCGCGGACGCGTCAGCGAGATCCAGCAGCCGGCCTACGGTCAGCAGATCCTCGATCAAGTCCTTCCTTTCTAGGATCGGGAGAACCGCAACGTGGCCAGCGTCGAGCAAATCGAACCCAAAAAGGGACCGTCCCTCGTCATCCAGTTGGCGATGCTGCTGGCGGTGACGGCCGCTGCCGTCGGCATGGGCTGGCTGTCGGGTGGCTATCTGAAAGGCGTCGGGGGTCCGGCAACTGTGCCGGCGGCGCCGGAGAACCAGGCCAATGCCGAGCAGCCCGCCGCCGCGCACGAGCAGCCGGGCGCCGGGCCAACGCTTGTGGCGCTGGCGCCGATCACCACCAATCTGGCGGCGCCCGCCGACGTCTGGATAAGGCTGGAGGCGTCGGTTCTGTATGACGCGCCGCAACCGACGACGGTTTCCGACGACATCCATCAGGATCTGCTGGCCCTGGTCCGCACTTTGAAGATGCACCAGATCGAGGGCGCCAGCGGCTACCAGCATTTGAAAGCCGACCTCGAGGAGCGCGCCGCGATCCGCAGCGGCGGCCATGCCAAACAGGTTCTCATCAGGACATTGCTGCTCGAATGAGAAAGTTCCTCATCGCCTCGGCGATCGTCATCGCCGCCACGTCTGTCGCTGCCGCGCAGCAACTGGACCTTGGCGGCATCGGCAAGACCGACGGCACCACCGTCGGCTACATCATCCAGATGTTCGGCCTGCTCACCGTGCTGTCGGTGGCGCCGGGTCTTTTGATCATGGTGACGAGTTTTACCCGCTTCGTCATCGCCTTCTCGATCCTGCGCGCCGGCATCGGCCTGCAGTCGACGCCGGCCAATCTGATCCTGATCTCGCTGTCGCTGTTCATGACCTTCTATGTCATGGCGCCGACCTTCGACCAGGCCTGGAACACCGGCGTCAAGCCGCTGATGGACAACCAGATCAGCCAGACCGAGGCGTTCGGGAAGATCTCGGATCCGTTCCGCACCTTCATGCTGCACAATGTGCGCGACAAGGATTTCGATCTTTTTGCCGATCTCGCCCGCGAGCGCGGCCAGGTGGTTGCCAAGGAAACCGTCGACCTGCGCATCCTGGTCCCGGCCTTCATGATCTCGGAAATCCGCCGCGGCTTCGAGATCGGCTTCCTGATCGTGCTGCCGTTCCTGGTCATCGACCTGATCGTCGCCACCATCACCATGGCCATGGGCATGATGATGCTGCCGCCGACCGTCGTCTCCTTGCCTTTCAAGATCCTGTTCTTCGTCCTGATCGACGGCTGGAACCTTTTGGTCGGCAGCCTGGTGCGATCGTTCAACTGATCGTTTCCGGCTCGCGCCGCGCTCGCTCGAATTTTATGCAATATATTTTCGATTAACCGTCCCGTTTAGCCGTTTGGTAGGGACTTGCCCGCATATTCGCCTGCAGATGGCGGGTGATCGGGTCTCACGATCATTGGCATGATGCCGCTCCGTCATACCGGACATACCGGTATGTCAAAAAAACACCTGTAAAAACAAGGTACGAGTAGCCATGTCCAGTATCATGACCAATGCCTCGGCGCTGACCGCGCTGCAGAGCCTGAACAACACCAACAAGCAGCTCGAAACCACCCAGTCGCGCATCTCGACCGGCTACCGCGTCGCCACCGCCAGCGATAACGCCGCTTACTGGTCGATCGCGACCTCCATGAAATCCGACAACAAGGCGCTTTCGGCCGTCCAGGACTCGCTCGGCCTCGGCGCCGGCAAGGTCGACACCGCCTACACCGCCATCAACGACGTCAAGGACCAGGTCGATCTGATCAAGACCAAGCTCGTCACCGCTCGCGGCGCCAGCAAGGAAGACCAGCAGAAGATCGCGACCGAAATCAACGCCATCCAGGCGCAGATCAAGTCGTCTGTCACCAACGCCAACTTCGCCGGTTCGAACCTGCTGCAGAACAACGCAGCCGCGACCTCCGACCTGAAGATCGTTGCATCCTACAACCGCACCGGCGCGACCGTCACCATCGACACGATCGACGTCAAGGCTGCCGACACGCAGGTTCTCGACATCGCCGGCACGGGTGGCATCGTCGGCGGCCTGCTCGCCACGACGTTCTTCGATCCGAGCGCCGCCCAAATCGCCGACAGCGCCATCGACACGGCACTGGGCAGCGTTGAAACCGCGCTTGGCAAGCTGTCGACGGGTGCTGCCTCGCTCGGCGCCGCCAAGTCGCGTATCGACACTCAGAAGAGCTTCCTCTCCAACCTGAGCGACTCGATCGACAAGGGCGTCGGCTCGCTGGTCGATGCCGACATGAATAAGGAATCGACCCGCCTGCAGGCCCTTCAGGTCCAGCAGCAGCTCGGCGTCCAGGCGCTGTCGATCGCCAACGGCAACTCGCAGTCGATCCTGTCGCTGTTCCGCGGCTAATCGCTTCCGCTTCACCACGAAGCAAGCCAATAGATCGGGCCGCGCCACCAGCGCGGCCCGATTTCTTTTGTGCGTAACCCACCGCCCCGAAACTTGCCGCTTGGTGCCTGTCCGCGTCACTTTTAAGAAGGCATTAACCATATCGCGCTACTCATGGTTAACCATACGTGTGATGGACAGACCGGTTGGCATGATGCCCTCCTGTCGAACAGGGTTGACCAGGCATGCGCGAGCAGGCCTGCTTTTAAAAGGGGTGTATCTTGGCAAGCATTATGACGAACGCTGCGGCGTTGACGGCACTTCAGAGCCTCAACGCCACCAACAAGTCGCTCGAAACGACGCAAGCGCGCATTTCGACCGGCTACCGCGTCGCCACCGCCAGCGACAACGCCGCCTACTGGTCGATCGCCACCACCATGCGCTCGGACAATAAGGCGCTTTCGGCCGTCCAGGACGCGCTCGGCCTCGGCGCCGGCAAAGTCGACACCGCCTACACCGCCATCACCGACATCAAGGACCAGGTCGACTCGATCAAGGCCAAGCTCGTCACCGCCCGCAGCGCCAGCCAGGACGACCAGCAGAAGATCGCGACCGAAATCAAGGCCATCCAGGCGCAGATCAAGTCGTCTGTCACCAACGCCAGCTATGCCGGCTCGAACCTGTTGCAGAACGACGGCCTGACCGCGTCCGACCTGAAGATCGTTGCGTCCTACAACCGCACCGGCACGACCGTCACCATCGACACGATCGACGTCAAGGCTTCCGATACGCAGGTTCTCGACCTCGCCGGCACCGGTGGCATCGTCGGCGGCCTGCTTGCTGCGGCGTTCTTCGACCCGAGCGCCGCCCAGGTCACGCCCGGGGCAATCGACACGGCACTGGGCAGCGTCGAAACCGCACTTGCCAAACTGTCCACCGGTGCCGCCTATCTCGGCGCCGCCAAGTCGCGCGTCGACACCCAGAAGAGCTTTCTCTCCAATCTGAGCGACTCGATCGACAAGGGCGTCGGTGCATTGGTCGATGCCGACATGAACAAGGAATCGACCCGCCTGCAGGCCCTTCAGGTCCAGCAGCAGCTCGGTATCCAGTCGCTCTCGATCGCCAACGGCAACTCGCAGTCGATCCTGGCGCTGTTCAAGAACTAAGGTTCCGGCTGATCTCGCAATTTCGTCGAAAGGCCGCGCCTCGGGCGCGGCCTTTTCGTTTGCCCCTATCATCTTCGCACAAGCTTCGCGGTCTACTGTTCCTGCGGACAGTCATGCTGGGAGCGATTGAACCGTGCCGGAACAGATCCAGAGGATCATCTCGAATCTCCAGGGGTTTGGCGTCAAACGCCTCGCCATGCTGGCTGGCATCGCCGCGCTGGTGATGACCGTCATCGGCGTTGCTTCGGTCTATCTCAACCGCCCGGCCTATGACACGCTCTATGTCGGGCTCGAACGCTCCGATGTGAACCAGATCGGTCTCGTGCTCGGCGAGGCCGGCATCGGCTTCGACGTCGGCCCCGATGGAACCACCGTGCTGGTGCCGGCCGGCACCACCGCCCAGGCACGCATGCTGCTCGCCGAGAAGGGTCTGCCGACCAGCGCCAATGCCGGCTATGAGCTGTTCGACAATGTCGGCTCGCTCGGCCTGACATCCTTCATGCAGCAGATCACCCGGGTGCGCGCGCTTGAAGGCGAGATCGCCCGCACCATCCAGTCGATCTCGGGCATCAAGGCCGCGCGTGTCCACATCGTCATGTCCGAGCGCGCCAATTTCCGCCGCGACGAACAACAGCCTTCCGCCTCGGTCGTCATCCGCTATTCCGGCATCGACGCCGAAAAGAGCGCCATGTCGATCCGCCATCTCGTCGCCGCCGCTGTTCCAGGTCTTTCGGCCGACAAGGTCACCGTGCTCGATTCCAACGGCAATCTTCTGGCAGCCGGCGACGATCCTTCCAACACCAGCGCCGCCCGCACGCTCGGCGTCGAGCAGACCGTCGAAGCGCAGATCGGCGACAACATCCGCCGCGCCTTGACGCCCTATCTCGGCCCCGACAATTTCCGCGCCAGCGTCAAGGCCGACGTCAACACCGACACCCGCCAGACCGAAGAGACGATCTTCGATCCGGAGTCGCGCGTCGAACGCTCGGTGCAGTCGGTGCGCGCCAACGAGAACAACAGCCAGAAGCAGGCGTCGACGCCGGCCAGCGTCGAGCAGAACCTGCCCGAGACCCAGGCGGCCAGCACCGACGGCCCGCAATCGTCCTCCGAGAACGACCGCAAGGAGGAGATCACCAATTACGAGATCAACTCCAAGAAGATCGCCACCACCTCCAACGGCTATTCCGTCACCAAGATGTCGATTGCCGTCGTCGTCAACCAGCAGCGGCTGATGACCATCCTCGGCAAGGACGCGACGCCGGAGCAGATTGCCAAGCGCGTCGCCGACATCCAGAAGATGGTGGTGTCGGCCACCGGCTTCGACGACAAGCGCGGCGATATTATCGACGTCTCGGCGGTCGAATTCATCGACGGGCTGGATGGCGAGCCGATCGAGCAACCCGGCATGCTCGCATCCATCGGGACCTATGCCGGCACGCTGATCAACGCCGGTGCATTCATCGTCGTCGTGTTCCTGGTCGCCTTCTTCGGCCTCAGGCCGATGGCCGCCTCGCTGACGGCGAGGGCCACCACTACCCCTGCTCTCGCCGGCCCGAGCTTCGACGATGTCCAGCGCTCGCTGCCGACGCCCGAAGCCAGCGCCGCTTCCGAAGCACCTTCCGCTCCCGTCGGCGTCTTGCCGGGTTCTCGGCCGAGCTCCACCCCGCTTGACGATTTGCGCCAGAAGATCAGGCCGGCACCACAGGAGCGTCTTGCCCGCATGGTCGACATCAACGAGGAGCGCACCGCGCAGATCCTGCGCAAATGGGCGGCTCAGGAAGTCGCGGGGTAGACCATGCCCACAGCAGCGCTCTTTGACCTTCTGCCGGATTTCGGCTCGCGCGCCCCGCGCAGCGGCCAGCCCCAGGCGGCAACCGAGCCGCCGCGCAAGCCGGATGCACCCGCGCCTCAGGCAGATATCGGCGCGCTGATCGCCGAAGCGGTTGCCGACGCCGAGGCCGCGCTTGAGGCGCGCCTTGCCATTGCCCATGAAGCGGCGCTCGAGGCGGAGCGCCAGGCCAATGCCGATGAGGCAAAGATTTTTCTCGAGAGCTTCGGCGGCGATCTCGGCAACGCCGTCGCCACGGGCGTCGACGCCATGGAGGCGGAAGTAATCCGCCTCGTCAGCGCCACCGTTGCCCGTGTCATCGGCGGCATTGTCAGCGACGATTTGCAGAAGCGCTCGCTGGAAGCCCTTGCCCGCACCATAAGCGAAGCCGTCGCCGACAACGAAGCGGTGCGCATCGGTGTTCGCGGGCCGCTGTCGCTGTTCGAAACGTTGAAGACCGCGCTCGGCCCCCGCGCCGCCAATCTCGCCTTCGTCGAAATGCCCGGCTTCGACCTTACCGTCGCCATCGACGAGGCCGTCTTCGAGACGCGTATCGCCGAATGGTCGGCCGCTTTGTCCGAGGCCTTGTCATGAGCGCTATCGACGCCGCGGAAGCCAGGCACGAGATCATCATCGTCAAGCGCAATCATCACGATCATGATGAAGGCCATCACGGCGGTGTCTGGAAAATCGCCTTCGCCGATTTCATGACCGCCATGATGTGCTTCTTCCTCGTCATGTGGCTGATCAACGCCGCCAACGAGCAGACCAAGGCAGCCGTCGCCAGCTACTTCAATCCGGTCAAGCTGATCGACCGCAATGCCAGCCGCAAGGGCCTGGAAGATCTCGGCGATGGCCCCAGCAAGGTCGCGCCGGCGGCACAGGACCAGAACGACAAGACGACCGCCAAGTCCGGGCAGGATAGCGCCGGCACCGCCGGTTCCGCGGACAAGCAGCAGCCGAAGCAATCGGCGCCGAAAACGGATCTGTCCGACCAGCATCTCTTTGCCGATCCCTATGCGGTTCTTTCCGAAATCGCCACCGACACCGGTGTCATGCAGAACGTCAGCCAAAAGGGCGATGGCGGCGTGCAGAATGCTGGCCCGGCGACGGGCGCGTCCGGCGGCGAATCCTATCGCGATCCCTTCGCCCCGGATTTCTGGTCGCAGCAGGTCGCAGCCCCCGCCGCCGAGGCCAGTGCCGAACGCGCAAAGATCGAAGGCGATCCGGTCAAGCCCGGCGACAAGGTCGCGCAAACGCAGGTGCCCAAGGTGAAAGCCGTCCCGCCGGCACCGCCTGTGGCGGAAACACCATCCGAGCCGCCGGCGACATCCGCACCGGACAAGGCAGCGCCGAAGACGGCGGCAGAGAAAAAGGCTGAAGCCGCGAAGCTCGAAATCGCCAAGGCCGAAGCTGCCGAGCCCGAAGCTGCTAAAGCCGAAGCCGCGAAGGCGGAAGAGGCTGCCAAGGTCGAAGCCGCAACGGCGGAAGAAGTGGCCAAGCCCGAAACCACGGAAAAGGCGCCGAGTGCCGCCGCCGTCAAGGCCGCGGCGCAGGTCAAGCAGCAACTGGCCGATGCCTTCAAACCCGGCGACAAACTGCATGATGGCGTCTCGGTCGAGGCCACCGACAAGGGCGTCGTCATCTCGATCACCGATCAGCTCGATTTCGGCATGTTCGAGATCGGCTCGGCCTTGCCGAGCCGCGAACTGGTGCTGGCGATGGAAAAGATCGGCCGCATCGTCAACAGCCAAAAGGGCACCATCAGCATCAACGGCCATACCGACGCACGGCCGTTTCGCAGCGACACCTATGACAATTGGCGGCTGTCCACGGCACGCGCCCATTCCGCCTACTACATGCTTGTCCGCGGCGGCGTCGACGAGCGTCGCATCACCGAGGTCGCAGGCTTCGCCGACCGTCAGCCAAAGGATCCTGCCAACCCGATGGCCGCCGCCAACCGCCGCATCGAAATCCTGATGTCGACCGACGGATGAGACCCGCCGCCATCATCGGCCGCGCCCTCGGCCTGTTGCTGCTGAGCGCCGGACACGCACCGGCGGCCTTCGCCCAGGATGCGTTGCAACCATATCAACTTGTGCGCTCGCTGCAGCTGGTCCAGGACCGCATCGCTTCCGGCGACCATGCCGCACTGCCGATGCAGGCCAAGCTGCTCGAAATGGCCGACGCACGGCTTCGTGCGGCAGATGCGGACGATTTCAAGGACCCTAAGAATTTGCGCGCCTTGCTGGTCTACGGCATGAGCGGCGGCAACCCCGTCACTGTCGAGGCGGCCGCGTCGCGCGCCCAGACCGACCCGCAGAGCCTTGCCATCGCTAAGGGCATCATCAGCTACCTCAACGGCCGGCCGGCCGAGGCGATCGAAACGCTGAAGCCGATCGACCCGATGACCCTGCCAAGCGACATCGGGGCATTCCTGGCTCTGGTCAAGGGCTCGCTGCTTGCCACTGAGGAACCGGCCAAGGCGCTCAAGCTGCTTGACGAGGCCCGCCTGCTTGGCCCCGGCACGCTGGTCGAAGAGGCGGCATTGCGCCGCTCGGTCGGCATTGCCGCCACCATAGGGGATGGCGCGCGCTTCGCGCTCGCCTCCACCCAGTACGTCGAAGATTATCTCTATTCGCCCTATGCCAGCCAGTTCGCGGACTCCTTCGTCTCCGGCGTCATTGCGCTGCATATGGCCATGAGCGTCGACAAGCTTGCCGACATCACCGCGATGATGGATCCCGAGCGCGAGAAGGTGATTTATCTGCGCATCGCCCGCCGCGCCGCGATCGACGGGCTGAATGATCTTTCCACCTTCGCCTCGGCCAGAGCCGGTCAGGGCCGCGACGGTATCCACAACGCCGACGATCCGCGCGCCTCGCTTTATGCCGGCCTTTCCACGGTAACGTCCGGCACCATCGACGACGTGCGCGCCGCGCTGGGCAAGATCGACCGCAGCAAGCTTTCGGAGGGCGACCGCGCCTTGCTCGATGCCGCGCAAGCGGTCGCCAGCGAAGTGATCGCGCCGCCAACCGCCCTTCCCGTCGAAAAGCCTGCGCCAGCCGCCGCCGAACAGAAGCCGGCAGCCGAAACCGCTGCCGCGGCAAAGCCCGATGAAACCGGCCTCCCGCCGGTCGAAGGCGCGATGCCCGAACAACCCGTCGCGTCATCCGACAAACCTGCCGCGCCGGTGCCGGACGCGTCGGCTGTCGCCGCCGCTGCCGGCGATGCGGCTTCCGTCCTGCCCGTGTCGGCGCCTGCAGCCGGCCTCGACCCGAACGACCCCACCGACGCCGCCATGATCAAGGCGCGGCGTCAGCTCGACACGATCGACCAGATGCTTGGAGCCGCCCCGAAATGACCACCAGTGTTGGCCAGGCCCTTCCGGGATTCGCTGCTGCGCGCGCGCCGTCGGCGAAGTCCGCGACAGGCGAGAAGAGCGACGATACAAGCTTCGGCAAAATGGTGCGTGACGACGAAAAGCCAGCCGCGCCGGAAAACCCGCAGGCAACCGAAGCTGGCGCCCACGGCCCGCGATGGGCCAAGCGCGCCCTGGCCGGTCTTGGCAAGGCAGAGCCTGCCCCAACCGAATCGGGCAAGGCTGCCTCGCCGAAACTGCCCGCCGCAAAAGCCGCAAAGGACGATCCCAATTCGGACAAGGCCTCGGCCGACAGCGACGAGAGCGGGCAAGGTGCAATCGCAACGCCACTTCAGGATCATCTGCCGTTGCTGATGGCACTGCACGACATGCGCCATTTCTCGACATCGGCCAAGACCGACGCACGCATCGCCACTGCAGACGAACGGGCACCGGATCCGGCGCTCGGCGGCCAGCCTCGTCCTGCCGAACAGCTGTCCGCTCCGACGAAGAAATTCCGCGCCGCGTCCGGCGTCGACACCGACGCACTTGCTGCCCTGTCGCGTTCCGAAGGCGCCCTGGTCGCTGCAGGTCTATCCGGCCAGAAAGAGCGCCAACAGACGGATCGGATCGGACCTGCTTCCGACGAACCCTCGCATCAGGATGATCTGGCGCCCCTGCTGAAGGATCAGCCGGCGGCCGACATTTCTGCACCGGAAGCCAAGCGCACCGCGCCGGTGATGAAGGGCCTTGAAGCGATCCAGTCCGCCCTGCGTTCCGATACCGGAAAACAAGACGCGTCCGGCGGACGCATTGAAATCGTCGCCGAGCAGAGTTTTCCGGCGCCCGCCCAGAACCCGATCAGCCAGACGGCGTCGGCTCTGGTTGATGCGATCGCTTCGGATGGCTTGCGGCAGGCTCTTTCGACGCCTTCGACGACCTCTCAAATGACCAGCTCTGTTGCCGTTCCGACACATGTTTTGAAGATCGAGCTGCATCCGGCTGAACTCGGCGTCGTCACGGCCAGCATGCGGCTTGCCGGGGAACAGTTGTCGATCGAACTGAAGCCCGAAACGCATGAGGCCTATCGCCGTCTGACCACTGACAGCGAGGCCATCGTCAAGTCCCTGCGCGGTCTCGGTTTCGATGTCGACAAGGTCACCATCCTGCAACCCTCGATAGCAGTCCCCGCCGCGACTCGCACCGATGCCAGCAGCGCCTTGCCGATGTCTTCGGGTCGCGATCAGCCCTCCTTTCAACCCGGCAACTCAAGCGGCAACAATGCCGGTTCCGGCGGCCAGCAACCGGGAAGGAACAACAGCAATGACGCACACGAATTTGGCCGTGCGGCTTCGCCTGCTCGCGAGCGTGCTGGCGACGATATGTTTATCTAGCCTCGCTGCCGGTGTCGCGAGCGCCGCCACCAACCCGTGCGAACCGGAGATCCTGCGCGCCGCCGATCGCTATGGCGTGCCCGCCGGCATCCTCTACGCTGTCGGCTTGACCGAGACCGGCAACAAGGGCAGCTTGCAACCCAACGCCTTGAATATAGAGGGAAAAGCTGTCTTTCCCAGGAGCCGCAGCGAGGCGCTGGCGACGTTCGAAAATGCCCGGCGCGAGGGCAAGACACTGATCGATCTCGGCTGCATGCAGATCAACCACCACTATCATGCCTCGCATTTCCGCAGCGTCGACGACATGCTCGATCCGCGTCAGAATGTCGACTATGCGGCGCGGTTCCTGGCCGCTCTGCATGCCCGTCATGTGACGTGGTCGATGGCCGTCGCCCGCTACCATGCCGGTCCCGACAACGATCCCGCACAGAAGATCTATGTCTGCCGCGTCATCGCCAACATGGTCGCCACCGGCTTCGGCAAGTGGACTGCGAACGCCCGAAACTTCTGCAACCCATAGCTGTCTTCGATGGTCACGGCTGTAGGCCTTTGCCCGGCCCTGCCGATGCTCGCATCGTCGTCGGCGCGTGCAGCCACCGAAGCAGCCGCGCGACCGCCCTTATTTCGAACCTCAAAAAAACTCCCAAGAAAATAGCTACAAGAAATGACGGTTGTTCACGAATCTCGCCACCGGATACGCCTTTTCACACGGGGCAGATGAGCTGATTCGGAGGGCGGGCCGATGATCGTGATCGTTGACGAGCGTGAGCTCGTAACTGAGGGATACAATTCACTTTTCGATCGTGAGGGCGTCGCCTGTGCAGGCTTCGCGCCCGGCGAATTCGGCGAGTGGGTAACGTCGGCGGCAGACACCGATCTGAGGTCGGTCAGAGCCTTCCTTATCGGCGACTGCCGCGAGGGCGCAATCTCGCCGCGCCAGATCCGCGATCGCACCGGCGCACCGGTCATTGCGCTCAGCGAACAGCACTCGCTCGAAAATACGCTTCGGCTGTTCGAGAGCGGCGTCGACGACGTCATCCGCAAGCCGGTTCATATCCGCGAGATCCTGGCCCGCATCACTGCCATCCGCCGCCGCGCTCACGAAGACGTGGCCTACACCGAGATCGGCGCCATGCGCATCTTCATGGACGGCCGCGATCCCGAGATCGACGGCCAGCCTTTGCCCTTGCCGCGCCGCGAGCGCCGCATCCTCGAATATCTGGCGGGCAACCGCGGCCGCCGCGTCACCAAGACCCAGGTTTTCAACGCCATCTACGGCATCTTCGACGAAGAGGTCGAGGAGAACGTGGTGGAGAGCCACATCAGCAAACTGCGCAAGAAGCTGCGTGAAAAGCTCGGCCACGATCCGATCGATTCCAAGCGCTTCCTCGGCTATCGGCTCGTCTATTGATGCCGACCTCCGCCAGCCTCGCGCAAGACAGAAAGCGTACCCTCACAGCCAGCAATATGGGCATTGAGGAGACGTTTCGATGAGCCTTTACGGAATGATGCGGACCGGCGTGTCCGGCATGAACGCACAGGCAAACCGCCTGTCGACGACAGCCGACAACATCGCCAATTCCGACACCACGGGCTACAAGCGGTCCTCCGCCGAGTTTTCGACGCTGATCATGCCGCAGGTCGGCGGCGCCTATAATTCCGGCGGCGTCAACACCACGATCCGATCGGCGATCAGTGCCCAGGGCGTGCTGCAGTATACGACCTCGGTCTCCGACCTGGCGGTCAACGGCAACGGCTTCTTCGTCGTCCAGGATCCCAGCGGAACGCCTTTCCTCACCCGCGCCGGCGCCTTCGTTCCCGACGCCCAGGGTCGGCTGGTCAACGCGGCCGGCTACCAGCTGATGGCCTACAGCTACGCCAATGGCGTGCCTGCTGCCACCGCCAACGGCTTCGAAGGCCTGGTCCCGGTCCAGATCTCCGATCAGGAAATGACGGCAACGCCGAGCACCACGGGCAACTTCAACGCCAATCTGCCGGCTGGCGCCACGCCGCCCGCCGGTCCGCTGCCGTCGACCAACAGCGCGACGGCAGAGTACACGTCGAAATCCTCGATGGTCACCTACGACAATCTCGGCAACAAGAAGCTGCTCGACGTCTATTTCACCAACACCGGCACCGGCACCTGGTCGGTCTCCGTGTTCGACCAGTCCAAGGCGACGCCCGGCACATCCTTCCCCTACACGGGTGGTGCACTGGCTGCGGCCAACCTGACATTCGACACCACCACCGGCAAGCTCACCGGCGCTGTCAACTCAATTACGATCCCCGTACCGGGCGGCGCGTCGCTTGATCTCGATCTGTCCAAGCTGACCCAGCTCGGCACCGGCTTCACCGTCTCCGAGGCAAAGGTCAACGGCAACGCTCCCAGCACCATCGAAAAGATCCAGATCGGCGAAGACGGCGTCATCTACGCCCAGTATCAGGACGGTTCGACCAAGCCGCTCTTCAAGATCCCGCTGGCCGACGTCCAGAGCGCCGACAACCTCACCGCACTGCCCGGCAATATCTATGCGCAGAGCACGGACTCCGGCACCGTGCGCATAGGCTTCGCCAATGAAGGCAAGCTCGGCAGCATCATCTCCGGCGCGTTGGAGAATTCCAACGTCGATATCGCCGAGGAATTGACCAACATGATCGCGGCGCAGCGCAGCTACACCGCAAATTCGAAAGTCTTCCAGACTGGTTCCGACCTGATGGACGTCCTTGTCAACCTGAAAAGATAACGACGGGCGCCAGCCCGTGAAAGACCCGCATGTCGCTTACCTCCGCATTGAGCATCGCCCAGTCGGCACTTCTGACCACGTCGAAGCAGACCAGCATCGTCTCCCGCAACGTTGCCGATGCCTCCAATCCGGACTACGCCCGCCGCACGGCCGTCGTCACCAGCACGGCGCCCGGCGCGCGCTCGGTGGAGATTCAGCGCGCCGCCAACGCCTTGCTGTTTCGCCAGAACCTCAGCGCGCTGTCGGCATGGAGCGGCCAGAGCACGCTCTCCAGCGGCATGGACCGGCTGGACCTTGCCGTCAACGGCGTTGACAACGCGTCCTCACCGTCGACCGCGATCGGCAATCTGCAGCAGGCGCTGCAACTCTATGCCACCTCGCCGTCGAACCCCAACCTCGGCGCCAGCGTCGTCGAGGCGGCCAAGCAGGTCACGCGTTCGCTGAACGACGGCACCAAGGCGATCCAGGATTTCCGCACCCAGACCGACGGCGAGATTAAGACTGCGGTCGATGATCTCAACGCGCTGCTCAGCCAGTTCCAGGATGCCAACAAGGCCATCATCTCCGGCACCCGGTCGGGCAGCGATGTGTCGGATGCGCTCGACCAGCGTGACGCGCTGCTGAAGAAGATTTCGGAATACGTTCCGGTGTCGACCTTCACGCGCGGCGACAACGACATGGTCATCACCACCAAGGACGGCACGACGCTGTTCGAAACGATACCGCGCTCGGTGACCTTCACACCATCGCCCGGCTATGCCGCCGGGGTCGCCGGCAACACGGTCTACATCGACAACGTACCGGTCTCCGCGGGCTCCGGCGGCAACGCCAGCGCCGACGGCAAGATCGCCGGCCTGATCACATTGCGCGACGGCGTCGCCGCAACCATGCAGAGCCAGCTCGACGAGACCGCGCGCGGGCTCATCACCGCCTTTGCCGAGACCGCGCCGGCGCTGCCCGACGCAGCCGGCCTGTTCACCTGGTCGGGTGCGCCCGCCGTGCCGCCGGCCGGCACGCTGGTCAACGGCCTTGCCGGCTCGATCAGCGTCAACGCGGCGATGGATCCGAGCGTCGGCGGCAATGTGACGCTGCTGCGCGATGGCGGCGCCAATGGCGCTGCCTATGTAGCCAACACCAGCGGCGGCGCTTCCTACGCAGACCTTTTGATCGGCTATGGCGACAAGCTCGACAAGCCGATGGCTTTCGATCCGTCCGCCGGCATCACCGTCGCTTCCAGTGTCGCCAACTACGCCGCCAATGCCATTGGCTGGTTCGAAAGCGTGCGCAAGCAGGCCTCGACCAATGCCGACACCAAGGAAGCGCTGGCGACGCGCACGGCCGAGGCGCTGTCCAACGACACCGGCGTCAACGTCGACCAGGAAATGTCGCTGCTGCTCGACCTCGAACACACCTACCAAGCCTCGGCCCGCATGATGAAGACCGTCGACGACATGCTGTCCGCCCTGCTCGATGCCGTGGGATAAGCCATGAAAGCGACATCCGTCTCCTCGGCCGCCATGTCAAACGCTCAGCGCTATTCGCAGATGCGCATGCAGAGCGATCTCGTCAAAGCCCAGAAAGAGGCGACGACGGGCACGGTCGCCGATGTAGGCCTGGCGCTTGGCGGGCGCACCGCTCAGGCCGTGACCTTTTCGCGTGATCTCGACCGGCTGAATGTCATCATCGATTCCAACGCATTGGTCACCGCTCGGCTTTCGTCGACCCAGAATTCGCTTGGCCAGCTCTCCGACGTCGCGCAGAATCTGCTGACCGCCCTGACCGCCACCTCCGGCGATTCCTCCAGCACCATCACCCATGACGCCGGCAATGCGGCGGTGCAGCAACTGACGTCGATCCTCAACACCAGCGTCAACGGCGAGTACCTGTTCGCCGGCACCAACACCGACGTCAAGCCGATCGACGACTTCACCGCCGCCGGCTCGCCCGCCAAGGCGGCATTCGACGCCTCCTTCGTCGCCTATTTCGGCTTCACTCAGAACGCCCCGGCCGCGGCCGCAATCACCGCCACACAGATGGACAACTTCATCACCAGCAATGTCGTGCCGCAGTTCATGGGCCCCGGCTGGCAGACCAACTGGTCAAGTGCCACCGATCAGCAGATCACCAGCCGCATCGCGCTCAACGACACCACCCAGACCTCGGTCAGCGCCAACAGCGACAGCATCCGCAAGCTCGCCATGGCGTCGGCCATGATCACCGGCCTGCTGTCCGGCAACATCAGCCAGGCTGCGCGCAATACGGTCGTCACCCGTTCCGTGTCGCTGGTCGGCGACACACTCGGCGGGCTCGCCCAGTTGCAGTCGCAGACCGGTCTTGTCCAGAAGCGCGTGTCCGACGCCAGCGACCGCATGAAGACGCAGGTCGATCTTTTCGAGCGGCACATCCTCGATCTCGAAGGTGTCGACCCTGCCGAAGCCGCCACCCGGGTCGCCGATCTTACGCAGCATATCGAGACGTCTTTCGCGCTGACGGCGCGCCTGCAGCAACTCAGCCTGTTGAATTACCTGACCTGACAACTCGCAAATGGAACGGTAGAGCCCAACGATGTACCAATTCTCCTACGCCGACATCCAGACCGACTCCGTTACCGACGCGAAGGACCGCGAGCGGCAGTTGCTGACCCGCTCGATCGACATGCTGTCGGCGGCGGCCGCTGTCGGTCACGGCTCGATGGAGGCGGTCGAGGCGCTGCACTTCACCAACCGCATCTGGACCACCTTCGTCGACGATCTCGGCTCCAGCGACAACGCGCTGCCAAAAGAGCTGCGCGCCAACCTGATCTCCATCGGCTTGTGGCTGCTGCGCGAGACCGAAGACATCCGCCAGGGCCGCACCGACAATTTCGAGGGGCTGATTGAAGTGTCCCAGATCATCAGGGACGGCATTCAATGACCAACACGCTGAAGATCTCGCTGAAACCCAACGAGAAGATCTACATCAACGGCGCCGTCATCCGCGTCGATCGCAAGGTCACCGTCGAACTGATGAACGACGTACAGTTCCTGCTCGAGAGCCATGTGATCCAGCCCGAGGACGCCTCGACGCCGCTCAAGCAGCTCTATTTCATCCTCCAGGTCATGCTGATGAACCCTTCTGGCGCCGTCGAGGCGCGCGACATGTTCCGCCGCTCGCTGCCGCTGCTTCTGGCAAGCTTTGAGGATGAGCAGATCTGCGCCGGGCTGAAGCAGATCGACCGCATGGTCGGCGAGGATCATGTCTACGAGGCGCTGAAGGCGATCCGCGCGCTTTATCCGCTCGAACGCCGCGCGCTTGGCGGCAATGACGATGTTGCGGGTGCGCAGCGCCCGCTGGCTGTGGGAGCACGATACTGATGAATGTGGACATGACGACCACCATACCGACCGGCGCCAACCAGGCCACCCAGTCAACCTCGAAGACGGCGGTCGACTACCAGTCGTTCCTGAAGCTGCTGATCGCCGAGATGAAAAACCAGGATCCGACGAAGCCGATGGATTCGACGCAATATGTCGCCCAGCTCGCCACCTTTTCGCAGGTCGAGCAATCGGTGCAGACAAACACCAAGCTTGACCAGATCATGCAGTCCTCGGCATTGTCGCAAGCGGATGCCTTGATCGGCCGTTCGATCACCTCCGCAGACGGCAAGACCACGGGCACGGTAGCGTCGGTGCGGCTGGCCAGCAGCGGCCTCATCGCGGTGCTGCAGAACGGGACGGAAATCGCGGTTGGCCCGGGCGTCTCGGTGAAGGCGGCAAGCTAGGCCGATCTCGAGGTAGGGTGCTATCCCATGAACGAGGCTGACGCTCTCGACATCGTCCAGTATGCGGTGTGGACGGTGCTGACCGCTTCCGCACCGGTGGTGCTGGTGGCCATGGTGGTCGGCATCGGCATTGCCCTGATCCAGGCCTTGACCCAGATCCAGGAAATCACGCTGACCTTCGTGCCCAAGATCGTCGCCATCATGCTGGTCGTGGCGCTGACCGGCCCGTTTATCGGCAGCCAGATATCGGCTTTCACCAACGTCATTTTCGAGCGCATCGAAAACGGCTTCTAGCCGCTGCTCAAGGCCGCGCTTGCAGCCGGCCGGGTTCCGGATAGATTGCGCTTTCGCGGCAACGCACCTGCTCTGCCTGCGGCGCCCCTTTGTCCCGATAATGTCTTGGAATGCCATGAACCAGGCAAGACCGACCGGCAGGCCATGTGCGGAATAGCCGGCGTCTGGCGAAAGCATAGTCCGATCGGCGCGCGTGACCTGTCCGATGTCGCCCGCATGATGCAGGCGCTGGTGCATCGCGGTCCGGACGATCATGGCAGCTGGAACGGCGGCCGGCTCGCTTTGGGTCACCGGCGGCTTACAATCATCGATCCGTCACCTGCTGCGCGCGAGCCGATGCTGACCGCATCGGGCCAGGGCGTGCTGGTCTACAATGGCGAAGTCTACAATTACCGGGCGCTGCGCGCGGCCCTCGAGGCCGAAGGCAATGTCTTCCGAACCGTGTCGGATACCGAGGTGGTCCTCCAGGCCCTGCATCACTGGGGGCCGGACAAGGCTGTGCCACTGTTCGACGGCATGTTCTCCTTCGCTTATTTCGATCTGCGAGACGAAACGTTGTGGCTTTGCCGCGACCGGCTCGGCATCAAGCCGATGTCGGTAGCGGTGACGGACGACCGCATGATCTTCGCCTCCGAAGACAAGGCGATCCTTGCCTGCGAAGGGTTCGCAGGCGACATCGACACGCGTGAAATCACCTTGCGGCTCGCCTGGCAGAGCCGCGATTCGAGCTTCAGCCTGTTCGACAAGATCGAGCGCTTGCCGCCCGCCGGCCTGTGGAAGATCACCGATGACGGCGTCGAGAAACGCAGTTTCTGGCATGTTCTCGATGTCCTCGAAACGGCGCGCATCAACGATGACAGGGCATCCGACCCCGACCGCATATCGGCGCTGGAGAAGCTGATCGAGGACAGCATCGAAATACACTGCATCGCCGACACCAGCGTCGCCACGGCTTGCAGCAGCGGCGTCGACTCCGGCCTGATCACCGCGCTGGCCAAGCGCTTCCGGCCCGAGATCCACGGCTATGTCGTCGATCCCCTCATCGGCCGCAGCGAAGCCGAAAACGCCGAGCGAACCGGCCGCCATGTCGGCGTGCCCTTGCGCAGGGTGCCGCTCGACAAGGACCGCTTTTTCGAGCTGTGGCCGAGAATGGTCTGGCACCTGGAAAGCGACGGATGGCACGCCAGCCGGCCCGCGCTGCTTGCGCTTACCGAACAGTGCCGGGCCGATGGCATCAAGGTCCTGCTCACCGGGGAAGGCGCCGACGAACTTTTTGGCGGTTACGATTGGCAGGCGGCGAGCATGAAGCTGTGGCGTTCATGGTCGTGGCCGCAGCGGCTGTTTCAGTCCAAGCGCTCGCTCGATCGGAAATTCAAGCGTCTGCGCCGCGCGCCATACGCGATCTCGATGGGTGGTGGCAAAGGATCGGATCGTAACGCCATGCTGCGGGCCCTGTCGCCGGAACTGAACTTTCTGCAAACGAAGCTCTTCGACCGGCTGGAGCCGGTGACGCCCCTGAGCGACCGCGCATTTCTGGGCAGCTGCCTCCAGGACCTGTACGGGCATCTTCAGGATCTGCTGCACAGGCATGACCGGCTCAGCATGGCTGCTTCGGTGGAACTCAGGGTCCCTTTCCTCGAGAACAGGCTGATCGATTTTGCCATCCATCTGCCCAGGCGACACAAATATCGCGACAAGACCGGGAAGTGGCTTTTGAAAAAGGTCGCGGAAAAGCACATCCCACGCCAGAATGTCTACGCAAAAAAGGTCGGTTTTGACATGTCTCCCGACTTTAGCGCCGGCGCCCAGGGTTTGTTGCGCAAGGGGTTCTTGCGGGATGCCATGAAATGGCCGGCGTCTTCCCTGGAAGACCTGGTGGAACTTGCGGCGCGCGATGAATCATCCCGCATGCGGCTTGTCGGCATGGAGCTTTTCCTGCGCCTCTACGCCGGCGGCGAGACGGCGGGCAACCTGACCGAAGCCCTGCATGCCGCCAGCCGGGACGCCCGCTGACGTGGACCAATGAGAACCTTGCGCTGGGCAAAAGACTGTCCCCTCAGGACGTATTTTTGCCTTCGCTATCCTGTTGTTGGATCATGATCTTTTTCGAAAGAGGCGTTCGCCCTTTGGGTGCCGTGCTCTACTTGGTTCAGGGACGAAACCAGCAGGTGAAGGTAGGCAGCTTTTATGATCGATGACGAGCCGGCCGGCGAACGCGTTTCGGCGCTGGCGCCGTTCAGCCATGGTATTTTCCGCGCCGTATGGTCGGCCAGCCTGGTGTCGAATTTCGGCGGCCTGATCCAGGGCGTCGGCGCTGCCTGGATGATGACCACCATCGCCACATCGTCCTACCAGGTCGCGCTGGTGCAGGCCTCGACCACCCTGCCGATCATGCTGTTTGCGCTCGTCGCCGGTGCCATCGCCGACAGCTTCAACCGGCGCAAGGTGATGCTGGTCGCCCAGACTTTCATGCTGGTCGTCTCGGTGCTGCTGACGCTGTTCACATGGTTCGGTCTGATCACGCCGTGGACGCTGCTTGCCTTCACCTTCCTGATCGACAGCGGCACGGCGCTCAACAGCCCATCCTGGCAGGCCTCCGTCGGCGATATGGTGCCGCGCCCCAAGCTGCCGGCGGCGGTCGCGCTCAACTCGCTCGGCTTCAACCTGACGCGTAGCGTCGGCCCGGCGATCGGCGGCATCATCGTCGCCGCAGCCGGCGCCGCGGCGGCTTTTGCCGCCAACGCAGTGAGCTATGTCGGCCTCATCATCGTGCTGGCCCGCTGGAAGCCGGAACTGCCGGCGTCGACGCTGCCGCGCGAGACGCTGGGCGCGGCGATGGGCGCCGGCCTGCGCTACGTCGCCATGTCGCCCAACATCGGCAAGGTGCTGGTCAGGGGCTCGGCCTTCGGCTTCAGCGCTGGCGCGGTGCTGGCGCTGCTGCCGCTGGTCGCGCGCGATGTCGTCAAGGGCGATGCCTTGACCTACGGCATCATGCTCGGCGCCTTCGGCATCGGCGCGGTCGGCGGCGCGCTGATCAGCGTCCGGCTGCGGCAGTTGCTGTCCAGCGAGACGATGGTGCGCATGGCCTTCGCCGGCTTCGCGCTTTGCGCCTTCAACGCCGCCATCAGCCACAATGCCTGGCAGACCTCGCTCGGACTGCTCCTCGGCGGTGCCTGCTGGGTGAACGCGCTGTCGCATTTCAACGTCACCGTGCAGATGTCGACGCCGCGCTGGGTGGTTGGCCGGGTGCTCTCGGTCTACCAGACGGCGACCTTCGGCGGCATCGCGCTCGGCAGCTGGGTCTGGGGCGTCGTTGCCGATGCGCATGGCGCCGAAACCGCACTGATCGCCGCCAGCGTCGCGATGCTGGCCGGCGGCGCAATCGGCCTGCTGTTGCCTCTTCCCCAGCAGGCGATGCTCAATCTCGATCCGCTCAATCGCTTCAAGGAGCCGCATCTCGGACTCGACCTCAAGCCACGCAGCGGCCCGATCGCCATCATGATCGAGTACATTATCCGCGACGAGGACGTGCCGGAATTCCTCGGCGTCATGGCCGAACGCGGCCGCATCCGCCGCCGCGATGGCGCCCGCAACTGGACGCTGGCGCGCGACCTTGAAAATCCCGCAATATGGATCGAGCACTATCACACGCCGACCTGGCTCGAATACATCCGCCACAACAAGCGTACCACCCACGCCGACGCCGTCATCGGCGAGCGCATAAGGGCGCTGCACAGCGGCGACGAGCCGCCGCGCGTGCGCCGCATGATCGAGCGCCCGACAACCGCCGGCACGGCCCTGGTCATGCCGAAGGGCCCGATCGAGCATTAGAGCTTTCCTGGCTGGATTGAGCCGCTCCCCAGCTTCTGCATCAATTTTAGAGAAACCTGATATAAAGATTCTCGGCGTATTCGTGACCTTGACGGCAAGCCCCCTGCAAGGAGCAACGAGAAGCCTTATGCCAGCATTGCGCAAGTCGCACGCACCGATGGATTTCGAATCGAACGAACCTGCAAAGGTCAGTTCATCGGAGCAGTTTCTGCGCGAAAGAGTTCGGCTTCTGGAGGCAGTCGTTGACAACTTCCCTGGTGGCATATCCCTGTTTGACGACGACCTGCGGATGGTCCTCTGCAACGACCAGCAAAAGTCCATGCTGGACTATCCTCCGGAGCTTTTCCGCAATGGCTATCCAAGCATGGAGGATTTGTTTCGGTTCAATGCCGAGCGAGGTGAGTATGGCCCTGGGTCGACTGAAGACCATGTCGGAAGGCGCCTTGAGCTGGTCAGACAGCGAACGCCCCACAGCTACCACCGTACCCGACCCAATGGCACCGTGCTTGAAGTGCGAGGCGTTCCGCTCAGCGGAGGAGGATTTGTGACAACGTACCTGGATGTGACGGAGCAACGTCGCAACCAGGAACTCGTCGCCCATATGGCGCACCACGATCACCTGACCGATCTTCCCAACCGCGCGCTGTTCAATGACCGTTTGCAGCAGGCTATCGCCAAGACGAAGCGTAGCGGAACCATAGCCGTCCTGTGCCTGGATCTTGATCGGTTCAAGCCGGTCAACGACCAGCTTGGCCATCAGGCAGGAGATGAGCTTCTGAAGCAGGTTGCCGGACGATTGAGTGCCTCGGTTCGCGATCACGACACGGTCGCACGCCTTGGAGGCGACGAGTTCGCGATCGTGCAGACCGATATCCATAAACGATCCGACGCCGGTGTGCTTGCACGCCGTCTCGTTGCCGCCATGCATGAACCGTTCGTTGTTTGCGGGCGTTCGGTCTCCATCGGCACCAGCATTGGAATTTCCGTTGCACCCGACGACGGATTGTCACTGGACGAGCTGTTGCGGAAAGCCGACCTTGCGCTCTACCAGAGCAAGCGCGGCGGTCGCGGCACATTCAGTTTCTACAAGGGAAGAAACGAACAACGACAGGTCGCCACCGAGCCGCGCTCAGCCTGAAGCGGCCGACTGCCTGTCACCCCTCACCCGACAGGTCGCGGCGCGCCTTGTCGAGTTCCTCTGCGTAGCGCCGCATCAGATGGCCTTCGGTCAAAAGCCCGACGACGACCTGATTGTCGAAATCCTCGACCACCGCCAATTCCTCGGCGCCGGCGCGCTGGAAGGTCTCGGCGGCGGATTGAACGTTCATGCTCGGCACCAGCACCGCATCCCTGAATCTCGCCAGCGACAGCACCGGCATCTCGCCATCGGATTGAACGCTATGCAATTCGGCGACGATCAGCACGCCGGCATAATGCTGCCCGGCATCCACCGCAATGACACGCTGGGCAGAACCAAGCGGCACTGCATTGCGAAAAGCCACAAGCGTGGTCGAGGCGTCGATGGTGCGGACATCCTTTCGCATCATCGAGCCAACCGTCAGGCTGCGCATCCAGCCGACATCATGGGCGCTGCGGATCGTCTCGCCGCGCAAATGGAAGCGCCATGTCGAGAAAGAATAGCCGAAGGTTTCACGCACCAGGATCGCCGCCATCAGCGACGCCGCCAGCACCACGCCGGTGAGCGTCAGGTCGCGGGTCGATTCCAGCGCCAGGAACGTCATCGTCAGTGGACCGCCAACGACGCCGACGGCCAGCGACGTCATGCCGACAACGGCGGCGACCGATGGGTCAATGCCGGTCGCCGGCGAGACAAAAGCCATCACGCCGGCGAACATCTTGCCGAGCAAGGCGCCGAGGAACAGCGAGGCAAAGAACAAGCCGCCGCGAAAGCCCGAGCCCAGCGAGATCGCCGAGGCCGCCAGCTTCAGCACAAAGACGCTGGCCACGACAGCGAGCCCGTAATTCATCGCGAATTCGCGATGCAGCGCGCCATGGCCGCTGGACAGCACCTGCGGCGTGATCAGGCCCAAAAGCCCGACGATGACGCCGCCGATGAAGGGACGCAGCGAGGCGTCGATCGACAGCCTGGCGAAACCGCGTTCGATCAGGCTCACCAGATGCATGATGGCAATGGAGGCCGCGCCGCCGAGCAGGCCGAGTAGCAGGAACGGCAGATATTGGCTGGCGGTGAGTTCCGGCAGGCCGGAGAGCTCGAGCGGAAACGGCACCACGCCAAACAGCTCGGCGGTCAGCGAAGCGCAGATCGCGGCGGTCATCACCGGCGCGACATTGGCGACCGAATAGATGCCGATGACCAGCTCGAAGCCGTAGAAGGCGCCGGTCAGCGGCGCGTCGAAGGCGGCAGCAATCGCACCGGCAGCGCCGCAGCCGACCAGGATGCGGACATCGTTGCGCCGCAGGTTGAAGGCACGCGCCAGCCGCGACGCCAGTCCGGAACCGACCTGCGTGTAGCCGGCCTCCAGTCCGACCGAAGCGCCAAAACCGCTCGAGATCATCGTCTGCCCGGCGATGATGAACGTATCGGTGAGCGACATGCGCCCGCCATAGAGCGCATTGGCCTCGATCGGATCGACCGGGGTGCGGAATTTTCGCCTTCGCAGCCAGATCACCGTCAGCCCAAGCAGGATGCCGCCGATCGCCGGCACCATCGCCTGCACCGGGTTGGCGAGCGAAAACATCGCGGAAAGCCGGCCGCCCGGCTGAACGCCGAACAAAAGCCCATGCAGGTCCTGGACGATCTGGCTCATCGCGGTGACCAGCACCGCCGCCATCACCCCGACGACACCGGCCAGGATGACGACGACGATGCCGCGTGCCTCGAGCAGCGGGATCGACCTGATCAGCACCGCGCGAAGCCGGCGGGCATAGACTTGCGGTTGGTTTCTGGAAGGCACCGGAGCGGCTCGCCGATATCCGAATGGTGTGAAGGCCCTGCTGATACGCCCGGCGATACCGCATGGCAACCGCGATACGGCCGCCAATCAGGTCGGCTTGGGCTCGCCTGCCTCATAGAGCACGAGATTGCGATCGCCGATGCCGAGCGCCGGCCAGCTTGAGCGCCAGCTTGCGAGATGGGGCGCGGCGAAATGGGCGTCGAGCGCCGCCCTGCTGCTCCAGACTTCGGTGATCCGGATGAGGCCGGCATCGAAGACATCCTGCGCATAGGAATATTCGAGGCAGCCGGGTTCAGTGCGGCTGGCCGAAACCATCCGCTCCATCACAGGCCTTGCCTGCTCGAGCTTTTCCGGCGGCAGGCGAACAGTGCCAATGATGACGAGCATGCGAACCCTCTTGCTTCAAGGGCGCAGTCTCCCACCTTCGCGCAAGCTTGGCCAGCTAGGGTGGAAAGGCTGCCGCGCGGGCAGGCTTGTGATCTGGGGACGACATGGCGATCAGCGAAAGCATCCAGCCCGGCGCGGTGGTCAAGAACGGCCGCGACGTCTTTTTCGCCATCGGCATCGTCATCATCCTGGCCGTGCTGTTTCTGCCGATCCCGGCCTTCCTCATCGACATCGGCCTTGCCTTCTCGATCGCGCTGTCGGTGCTGATCCTGATGGTGGCGCTGTGGATTCAGCGGCCGCTCGATTTCTCCTCGTTCCCGACCGTGCTGCTCATCGCCACCATGCTCAGGCTGTCGCTCAACATCGCCACCACGCGCATGATCCTGGCGCATGGCAATGAAGGCACGCATGCCGCCGGCTATGTCATTGCCGGTTTCTCCAGGCTGGTGATGGCCAGCGACTTCGTCATCGGCCTGATCGTCTTCATGATCCTGATCGTGGTCAACTTCATCGTCATCACCAAGGGCGCGACGCGTATCGCCGAAGTCGGCGCCCGCTTCACCCTTGACGCCATCCCCGGCAAGCAGATGTCGATCGACGCCGACCTGTCCGCCGGCATGATCGACGACAAGACGGCGCAGCTGCGCCGGCGCGAACTGGAAGAGGAATCGTCCTTCTTCGGCTCGATGGACGGCGCTTCGAAATTCGTCCGCGGCGACGCCATCGCCGGTCTCATCATCACCGCCATCAACATCGTCGGCGGCATCGCCATCGGCTATATCAGGCACGGCATGGGCATGGGCGAAGCCGCCGATGTCTTCATCAAGCTCTCGGTCGGCGACGGCCTCGTCACCCAGATCCCGGCGCTGATCGTCTCGCTCGCCGCCGGCCTGCTCGTCTCCAAGGGCGGCACCCGCGGTTCGACCAACCAGGCGGTGTTCGGCCAGCTCGGCGCCCATCCGCGCGCGCTCTATGTCGCGGCATCGCTGCTCGTCCTGCTCGGCCTGATGCCCGGCCTGCCGCTGTTCCCGTTCTTTGCGCTCGCCGGCGGCATGGCTGGCCTCGGCTATATCATCCCGATGCGCGCCAACCGCGTGCTTGCCGAGGCCGAAGCGCTGAAGAACCAGGAGAAGGCAACCAAGGTCGAGGAGGAAAAGAACTCGGTCAAGGCTTCGCTCGCCACCGCCGAGATCGAGCTCCTGATCGGCAAGCAGCTGTCGACGCGGCTTCTGGTGTCGCATCAGGAACTGGCCTTCCGCATGGCCAAGATGCGCAAGAAGTTTGCCACGCAATATGGCTTCGTCGTGCCGGAGGTGCGCGTCGCCGACGATTTCGGCATCCCGCCGAAGAGCTACCAGATCAAGGTGCATGGCACCGTGGTCGCCGAATACCAGATGCGCGTCGGCGAAATCATGGTGCTGCTCGGCACCCGTGACCTGCCCGACATGCCCGGCGAGGAAATCCGCGAACCGGCCTTCGGCATGCGCGCCTTCTCGGTGCTCGAAACCTTCGCCGAGGATCTGAAGCGCGAGAACTACACCTTTGCCGACAACATGTCGGTGCTGCTCACTCATCTCTCCGAGGTCATCCGCAACAACCTGCCGCAGCTTCTGTCCTACAAGGACATGAAGGCACTGCTCGAACGCCAGGACCCGGAATATCGCAAGCTGGCCGACGAGATCTGCACCTCGCACATCTCCTACCCCGGCCTGCAGGCGGTGCTGAAGCTGCTGCTCGCCGAACGCGTCTCGATCCGCAATTTGCACCTGATCATCGAGGCCATCGCCGAGATCGCCCCGCATGTGCGCCGCACCGAGCAGATCGTCGAGCATGTCCGCATCCGCATGGCCCAGCAGATCTGCGGCGACCTTTCCGAAGGCGGCGTGCTCAAGGTGCTGCGCCTCGGCAACCGCTGGGATCTCGCCTTCCACCAGAGCCTCAAGCGCGACGCCAAGGGCGAGGTGCGCGAATTCGACATCGACCCGCGCCAGCTCGAGGAGTTCGGCCAGGACGCGACCAAGGCGATCCGCAAGCATCTGGAAGCCGGCGAGCGCTTTGTCCTCGTCACAGCTCCCGACGCGCGCCCCTATGTGCGCATGATCATCGAGCGCCTGTTCACCACGCTGCCGGTGCTCAGCCATGTCGAAATTGCCAAGGGCGTCGAGATCAAGGTGCTCGGGACCATATCGTGACCGCGCTGTCGCAAGGCGTCGTCATCGCCGCCTTCCTCGCCTTCTGCCGCATCGGCAGCTGCTTCATGCTGATGCCCGGCCTGTCCAGCGCCCGCGTGCCGGTTCAGGTCAGGCTGTTCGTCGCCATCGCCGCCACCGGCGGCCTGCTCACCTTCCTGTGGGACCGCATCTATCCCTTCGTCGATCCGCGCCCGCAGATACTGGCGCCGATGATCATCTCGGAACTGCTGATCGGCGGGCTGATCGGCGCGATGACCAGGCTCTACATGGAGGCGCTGCGCTTCATGGGCGCCGGCATCGCCACGATGATCGGCTATGGCGGCTCCGGCGGCCCTGCCATCGAAGAAGCCGAGCCGCAGGCAGCCCTTGCCGCCATCATCTCGTTTTCGGCGCTGATGCTGCTTTTCGTCTTCGATTTCGACCACGAGATCGTGCGCGCGCTGGTCTCCTCCTACACGGTCGCCCCGGTCAACATCTTCTTCAACCCGCAGGCGGCCCTCGTCGATGTCACCGACACGGTGTCGGATGCCTTCTTCCTGGTCATCCGCCTCGGCAGCCCTTTTGTCGCCTATGCCATCCTCGTCAACCTGACCATCGGCTTCGTCAACAAGCTGACCCCGCAAATCCCGGTCTATTTCATCTCGCTGCCCTTCGTCATCGCCGGCGGGCTGATCATCTTCTACTTTGCCATCGGCACCTTGCTGTCGCTGTTCGTCAACGGCTTCGTCGACCTCACGCTCGCCCGGTAGACACAATGAGCACGCGCAAGGATCGCCTAAAGAAACTGGTCAAGGTGCAGGAACAGCTGAAGGCGCTGCACGAGACCCGCCATGCCACGTTCCTATCGGCGGCCGCGGAGGCGCAGACGGAAGCAAAGGAGCTGGTCGAGCATTTCGACGCGGCCGATTCGCTGGCCAGCCTGTTTCCCGATCTCTACCATCGCCGCATCGCCAATGCCGTGGTGCGCCAGGAAGCGAGCCTGGAAAGCGCCAGGCAGGAGGCCGGCCTGATCGCCACCGCAACCGCCCGCACCAACATGGTCGAGCGCGCCTACAAGGACGTTCGCCGCCGCGACGACCGCGAACGCTCCGACCGCGACCGGCTGGATCTCATCGCGCAGAAGCGCGGGCAGGAGTAGCGGCGGGGATTCTGCTTCTGACTATCCTATTGATCCATTTCAGAAATTTCCCCGAAAGCCATCTCAAAGCCAGTTGCCGCCATTCATTGGCGTACGCCAGGCCAGCCTGTTTTGGGACTCGATTTTTCGGCGCCTGGCCCAATCGCCGCAGCAGAGGAAGCGGATGGCCATTATGAGGAGACAGTTTATAACGGTCGCTGAAATTCCGATATCCAAGGGGAGACGATGCGTTACATACGTCCGCTTTCAATCGAAGATGCCGTTGGCGAGCTCGCCAAGGCAATAGGCCCGGCCGCCATCCTCGCGGGGGGCAGCGACCTCCTGGTGAGGATGAAGGGCGGCTTCATCGAACCCGACCTGATCGTCGACATCAAGGCCATCGCCGGCCTGAGCGACATCCGCGAAACGGCTGACGGTTTCAGCATCGGCGCCGCGGTGCCCTGCGCCGTGCTGGGCGAGAACGCGGCCCTGAAGAAGGCATGGCCCGGCGTCGTCGAAGCGGCCAAGCTGATCGGCTCGAAGCAGGTGCAGGGACGCTGCACCATCGTTGGCAATCTTTGCAACGCCTCGCCGGCGGCCGACAGCGTGCCGGCGCTGGTCGCGGCCGGCGCCCGGGCATCAATTGTCGGGCCAGCGGGCAGGCGCACGATTTCCGTGGGCAGCGTGCCGATCGGACCGGGCAAGACGTCGCTCGCCAAGGGCGAGATCATCGAGGCGATCCTGCTCGACAAGCGCGCGCCGCGTTCGGGCGACGCCTATCTACGTTTCATCCCCCGCACCGAGATGGACATCGCGGTGGTCAGTGCCGGCGTCAACCTGACGATCGATGAGGCGGGCATCGTCAAAGCGGCCCGCGTGGCGCTGGGCGCCGTGGCAGTGACGGTGCTTCTGGTGGAAGAGGCAGCCGAGGCGCTCATCGGCAGGAAGCTGGACGAAGCAGCACTTGAGCGGCTCGCCAAGGTCTGCGCCGGGGCTTGCCGTCCCATCGACGACAAGCGGGGTACCATTGAATTCAGGCGTAAGGTTGCGGGCGTGCTTGCCAAGCGGGCCGCGACGACCGCCTATGCACGTGCAGGAGGCAAATGATGGCTGGTATAGCAGTCTCAACGACAATCAACGGCGACCATTTCGAGTATCTTTGCCAGCCGGACGAAACGATGCTCGACGTGCTGCGCGATCGGCTCGGGCTGACGGGCGCCAAGGAAGGCTGCGGCACCGGCGACTGCGGCGCTTGCAGCATCATCCTCGACGACCGCCTGGTGTGCTCATGCCTGGTGCTTGGCGCCGAGGCTGAAGGACGGAGCATCGAAACCGTCGAGGGCATGGCGCATGGCGACCAGCTGCACACGTTGCAGCAGAAGTTCCTCGAGCATGCGGCCCTGCAATGCGGCATCTGCACGCCGGGCTTCCTGATCGCGGCCAAGGACCTTTTGACGAAAAACCCCGACCCGAGCGAAGAGGAAATCCGCTTTGGGCTGGCCGGGAATCTCTGCCGCTGCACCGGCTATGACAAGATCGTGCGCGCCGTCCAGGACGCGGCCACCGTGATGAAGGGAGCCTGAGATGAATTTCGATCCGCGTTATTCCGGGCGTAATTTCACATCCGTCGGCACACGCCCCATCCGCCCCGACGGCGTCGACAAGGTGACCGGCCGCGCCCGCTACGGCGCCGACTTCAACATGGCGGGACAGCTGGTCGGGCGTGTTCTGAGAAGCCCGCACGCCCATGCGAAAATCAGGAAGATCGACACCTCGAAGGCGGAAAAGCTTCCCGGCGTCAAGGCGGTGATCACGGCGAAAGACCTGCCGGACCTCACCGATGGCGATGCCGCCATGTACGACATCCTCGACAACTGCATGGCGCGCACCAAGGCACTCTATGACGGCCATGCGGTGGCCGCGGTCGCCGCGGTCGATGCCCGCACGGCCAGGCAAGCGCTGAAGCTGATCGAGGTCGACTACGAGCTTTTGCCGCATGTCACCGATGTCGACGAGGCGATGAAGCACTCGGCGCCTCTCATCAACGATGCCATCTTCACCGAAGGCCTCGAGGAAGAGCCGGTCAAGCCGTCCAACGTCACCAAGCGCAGCCAGTTTGGCCATGGCGATGTCCATCAGGGCTTTGGGCACGCCGATTTCATCGTCGAGCGCTCGTTCAAGACCGAGCAGACGCACCAGGGCTATATCGAGCCGCATGCCTGCGTGGCGAGCGTCAGTTCCGACGGCACCGCCGACCTCTGGGTCTGCACGCAAGGGCATTTCGTCTACCGCCAGCACTGCGCCCAACTGCTTGGCATGGAAGCCTCGAAGCTGCGTGTCACCTCGTCGGAGATCGGCGGCGGTTTCGGCGGCAAGACCCATGTCTGGGCCGAGCCGGTGGCACTCGCCCTGTCGCGCAAGGCCGGGCGCCCGGTCAAGCTGGTCATGACCCGCGACGAGGTGTTCCGCGCCTCGGGCCCGACCAGCGCCACCTCGGTCGACGTGAAGATCGGCGCCCGCAAGGACGGCACCATCACCGCTGCCGAAGCGACGCTGCGCTATTCCTGCGGCCCCTATGCCGGCTCCTGGGCCGAGATCGGCGCCATGACGGCGTTCGCCTGCTATAAGCTCGATAACGTCAAGACCGTCGGCTACGAAGTGCTGGTCAACCGGCCGAAGACCGCGGCCTATCGCGCGCCTTCCGCACCGATGGCGGCGTTCGCGGTGGAAAGCGCTGTCGACGAACTGGCCAAGGAGCTCGGCATGGATCCGGTCGAGTTCCGCATCAAAAACGCCGCGCAGGAAGGCACCAGGTCGTCCTACGGCCCGGTCTATGGCCCGATCGGCATCGGCCCGACGCTGGAGGCGGCGAAGAACCATCCGCACATGAAGGCGCCGCTGGGCAAGAACCAGGGCCGTGGCATGGCTTGCGGTTTCTGGTTCAATTTCGGTGGCCAGACCTGCGTGGACCTGAACATCGGCATGGACGGCTCGGTGTCGCTGGCCGTCGGAACGGTGGACGTAGGCGGTTCGCGCGCGTCGCTGTCGCTGGTAGCGGCCGAAGAGCTCGGCATCGACTATGCCCAGCTCAAAGCGGTGATCGCCGACACGTCCTCGCTCGGCTACAACGACATGACCGACGGCAGCCGCGGCACCTTCTCCTCCTCCATGGCGACCATCTCGGCCGCCCGCAACGCGATAAAAATCCTGCGCGAACGCGCCGCGCAGATGTGGGACATCGCCGTTGACGACGTGGTCTGGGAAAAGGGCCATGCCGTTGCCAAGGGCGAGAAGCACGGCAATCTCGGAAAGCTGTCGCTGAAGGAGATCGCGGCGGAGTCCGGCAAGACCGGAGGGCCGATCGCCGGCCACAGCGAGCTCGTCGCCGACGGCGCCGGCGTCTCCTTCGCCACCCATATCTGCGACATCGAGGTCGACCCCGAGACCGGCTTCACCAGGGTTATCCGCTACACGGTGCTGCAGGATGCCGGCAAGGCGGTGCACCCGACCTATGTCGAGGGCCAGTACCAGGGCGGTGCCGCGCAAGGCATCGGCTGGGCGCTCAACGAGGAGTATATTTACGGCAAGGACGGCCGGCTGCAAAACGCCGGCTTCCTCGATTACCGCATCCCGGTCTGCTCGGACCTGCCGATGATCGACACGCAGATCCTCGAGATCCCCAACCCCAACCACCCCTATGGCGTGCGCGGCGTCGGCGAGACCTCGATCGTGCCGCCGCTGGCGGCGATCGCCAATGCGGTGTCGAATGCAGCCGGCGTGCGCATGACCCACATCCCGATGTCGCCGCCACGCATCCTGGCGGCAATCGAGGCGGAACGGGGAGGCTGAGCGAGGTCGAGCGAATGGTCGAAGTCACCCTCTGGGGCGCGCTCGGCCAGCTCGCCGGCGGCCAGAGCAAGGTCGAGGTCGAGGCCAAGGACATAAGGGAGCTGTTCAGGAAGCTGGCTGAACAGTATCCCGGCCTCGAGCCCTGGATCGACCGCGGCATCGCGGTAGCGATCGACGGAACGATCTATCGGGATACGTGGTCGAAGAAATTGCCGCCGGGGGCGGAGATATTCTTGCTGCCGAGGCTGGCTGGCGGATAGGCAGACCGGCGATCGCGCTCGCCCGCATGGCCGGTCGATCAGGCCCGCCTCCACCGAGTTTTTTACGCCCCTACAGGCCCGCAAGGGCCTGAGCAGTAAGCAGCCGAGCTACCAAGCGGTACTGCTCTACGACGAAATCATCATTGGTGAACCAATCGGCATAGGGTGCCACGCGAACTCCCTTCGCTTCAGAATCCTTGATTTGGCTGGCGCCGGCGAACATTAACCGTTTGCCGTCCGATGAACGAACCATCTCGGCGCTGACGGTCATTGCAATCCCTCGCCCATCGCCAATTGGTACGCTCAATGCGTGGTACACGTTGATCTTCAGCCTGGCGGAGGCGCCTGATGCCGCGTCTGTTAGGCGATATCCCTTGGCAATGAGGTCTTCCTTCGCCTGACTCTCGATGAGCTCGCGCAGGTTGGTGCGCGTATCCACGACCTCCTGAAGGCGAGAAGTAGCCTCTGACACCGTGGCGGGCACCTTCCCGGAACTTTCATTTGCCTCACTTAGATTTGGGGCAAAGACAGTGGCTTTTGATAACTGCACAGGCTCCACGTAGACGAGGCCTATGGAGGCCTTGTTCTGCGGATCAATGGAGGACGTGGAGCAAGCGGTAAGCGCGACCGCGACAAAGGCAACAAGACTGCGGCGAAGCAATGGAATCTCCAAATTTTCAAAGGCGATTCGCAATACTACACAACAGGTTATTCGGAGAGTCCCGCACTCGTTACGACAAGCAGGTCGGGGTAGCGCGGACTACGATCCGACCGACGTCAGAGCAGCGAACCTCAACGACAACGTTGATGCCTTGATTCTGCGGCCTTCGACGAATGCTTACGCTTGGGTCCTTCAGTCTGCTTCCTACACGCGAGCGCGGCTCGCCCGCGTTCGAGCCCCTGAACGATCGCGGGAATGCGGTGGCGATCGGCGGGACGATCTATCGCGATACGTGGTCGAAGGAATTGCCAAAGGGTGCGGAGATTTTTCTGCTGCCGAGGCTGGCTGGGGGGGTGAGCGGAGGAGTTGCCTTCGCTATCGCGTAGCATCAAGGCCTCGAACGTCTTGGATGGGGCCGGGAGCAGTAGGGCCGCTTATGGTGAAGGGAACAACGATAGCGGACGTTGAAGCAAGACGGTGATCGATATCTCTGGGGCAAACCGAAGCAGTCCATGGGACCGTTCTACACCTCACATTTCCCCGTGAAGAAAACCGGGCTGCCGCCAGATTCCAAGTTACGGGTCACCACGAATTTCCGTTCGCACCCTTTGCGGCGTCTTTCCCGTCCATGCATGAAACGCGCGGGCAAATGAGTTGGAATCCTCAAAACCTAACAGGAACGAAATCTCCGCACTCGACATTTGCGTGGTGCGCAAATAGTGGCGCGCCAAAGAATCGCGCAAGGTGTCCAGCGTCTCCTGGAAAGTCGTCCCCTCATGGTGCAATCTGCGCTGAAGCGTGCGGGTGCTGACCCCGAGTTTTCGGCTGACCACCTGCATCGATACCTCACCGGCCGGCAATGTCTCGAGTAGCGTGCTGCGCACCCGTTCGATCATGCCGGCCGTACGATCCAGATCCGCCAATCGCTGACGCAAAGCGGGTTCGAAGAACGACCACATATAGTGGTTTTCCGTCAGGAACGGACGCTCAATGTCCGCCGTGGTGAATACAAGGGTGGCCAGTGGCGTATTGGTCACGGGCACACCGAAGTAGGACCTGTAAAGACCTGACTCTGATTCACTCTTCGGCGGCGATGGCCAACCCACGCGTAACGGCTGCACAGGACTGCGCGTCGCCAACCGCGCCAGTTGAACAAAGAACACCAGCTTGAACGCTAGAAAGACGCTTGGCGGGTGCCTGGTGTGATCCAGAAAATCGATCGTGACGATGGCTTCAGCCGCTTTGCGTTCGACCTTGATCGCCATGGGTGCGATCAGCCGCACATACTTCGCAATTCGATCGAGAGCGTTGCCCATATTGGCGCTGCACAACGCCGCGAACAGTTCTGGATCGAACCAGTCGGAAGACATCACCTTGGCAATGCGCAAGGGGGCCGGCAAATCCGGATCAACGAATTCAGCCTCAGCCCCAATTGCCTCCCAGAGCTTGAAGAAAGTCTCCGAGTCCAGGCGAACGTTTTCACGCGCAAACAAATCGCCAGGCAACTGCGCGCGCCGCAGCACAGGGGACGTCGCCAGCCCGGCGTCTTGCATCAACAGACGCCAGCCCGGCCAAACCGCGTATTCTAAGGCGGCGCCGCGCCGGCCATTCGGTGCAGATCTATTTCGATCATTCATAGTTCAATTTTATGAAGCGGATCACGCCACGACAATAGCAGATGGCGCCAAAGGGGCTGCAGCGTCAGGTTGGCGCGTTCCGCTGAAAGTTGGCGCGTTCGGCGAGTGCGGATCGCCAAGTTCGGTGGCAAATGTGCGGCCTGCTTCAGTAGAGAGACATGAAATGAGCAAGACGGTTTTGATAACGGGCGCATCGTCAGGTTTTGGCTTGATGCTTGCCAACACGCTTCACAAGCGCGGCTTTAATGTCATTGGCACCAGCCGTGATCCGGAAAAATATGCGGCAAAGGTGCCCTTCAAACTCATGCGTCTGGATATCGACGATGACAGCTCCATCCAGTCGTTCGCCGACGAGTTGTTTCAGCATGGCAAGCAACTTGATGTGTTGGTCAACAACGCCGGCTACATGCTCACAGGCATAGCCGAAGAGACCCCTATTGACCTGGGCAGACAGCAGTTTGAGACCAATTTCTGGGGCACGGTGAAGGTTACGAATGCCATTTTGCCTTACTTCCGGAGGCAAAAGAAAGGTCAGATCATCACCGTCAGCTCTGTCGTGGCCTTGATCGGCCCGCCGAACCTTTCCTACTACTCGGCCTCAAAACATGCCGTTGAAGGTTATTTCAAGTCACTACGGTTCGAACTCACTCAATTTAACATCAAAGTCAGCATGGTCGAGCCGGTCTGGTTCAAAACCAACCTCGGTCACAATGCAATCTCTTCAGTCGCCGGCAACATCGCGGACTACAATGCCTATCGCAAACAAGTACAAATTGCGACGCAGTCCGATATCGATGCGGCGGAAGAGCCCGATGCGGTCATCCATACCATCACCAAGCTTATCGGGACGAACGAGCCAAAGTTCAGCAACCCGGTGGGGAAGATGATCGGGATGATACTTTTCCTGCAAAACTACGCGCCGAAAATGTTCGAAAGCTCAATAATGAAGCGTGTGGCGACGGCCAAAGCGAGGACTTGATATGATCGAGGATCAGGCACACCCGACAGGTGAAGAGATTGCCAGCCCGTCACGTCGCAACGTTCCGATCCTGCACCTTGCCGGTGATCACGACATTTCCGGGCCGGTCGAGAATTGGTATGCCCTCAACGGCCAGCTGCCGACGATGAACATCATCACTTCCCCAAGCGCTGGCCACGCGCCGCATTTCCAATATCCGGAAATGGCCTCTGCCCAGATTGCAGCTTTCATCAAAGGCACACAGAAAGTCTGACAGCACCCGCGTCGCAGGATCATGAAGCGCGTTCTGCTCGCTATCCCCCTTTATCCGGCATCGCACGGCCGTCAAATGCTTTGCGTTGCCATCCTGCCAGGAGACAAAGATGAAGTACTACCTCTGCAAATACATACCGCCGCGTGCCGATTTTCTGACAACGTTGACCGCCGCCGAGCGTGAATGGATGGGCCAGCATGGCGCTTTCTTAAACAGGCTACTCGATCAGGGCCTTATCGTCGCCCACGGCCCCGTCATTGACGATACGGGAGGCTACGGGGTGTCGCTTTACCAAATCGCCGACGATCAAGATATCGCTGCCCTCACATCGGAAGATCCGATCGTGAAGAATGGCGTCGGCCACTATGAGCATTACACCATGCTTAGTCTCAAGGCGCGTGGCTAACATCTCCGTCTCCCAACAGACATGCACGGCTCACCAACACTCTCTGCAGGTTATCGGCTGTGACAGCCTAACTTAGGAAAACACCATGAGTACCGCACTTATAACCGGAGCCTCCAGCGGCATCGGCGCCACCTATGCGCGCCGTCTGGCCGCTCGCGGCCACGACCTTGTCCTAGTCGCTCGGGCGACCGACCGTCTAAACGGGCTGTCCGCCGAGCTACGTGAGGCGTACGACGTTAGTATCGAGGTGATCACTGCTGATCTGACCGACAGCGCTCAACTTGAACCGGTCCTGCAACGCCTTCGCGCGCACCCGCCGATCGACATACTCATCAACAATGCCGGTGCAGCGTTGAGCGGCGATTTCGCAGCTGCCGCCCCCGCAGATATGGACAAACTGATCCGGCTCAATGTTGTCGCCCCTACCTTGCTCACATCAGCTGTCATCGGCGGCATGGTCGCACGGGGGAATGGCGCGATCGTCAACATCGCGTCCGTTCTGGCACTGCTGCCCGAATACTCGCACGGCGTCTATGCGGCAACGAAGTCCTATGTGATGACCCTGACGCAGAGCCTTGCGGCCGAGGTGGCTTCGAAAGGCGTCTATGTGCAGGCTGTGCTGCCGGCCGCCACGCGAACGGAAATCTACGATCGCGCCGGTGGCGACATCAACAAGGTCCCCAACGTCATGGAAGTTGAGGATCTGGTGGATGCAGCACTCGTCGGGTTTGATCGCAAGGAACTGATCACGATCCCGCCAGTGCCCGACATTGCGGCCTGGGAGGCGTTCGAGCAGGCGCGTGGGATTCTCGCATCTGGCTTCAGCAATTCCCAGCCCGGGCCCCGCTACCGCCCCTGAACGAGGAGCGTCGGAGCCTGAGGGGTGCACCGTCGCGACTTACCTAGTTGTGCTTAAACGACCTTGAACGGAGCAGCCGCCGCGTGTGGCTCTCAGGCTTCGTTGCGCTCATGCGTCTATTTCGACACCCAAAGGAGAATTCGATGGCTTACAGATCCCTCAACCCCTTCACCGAGCAAAAAGTCCAGGAATTCACCGAACATACCGACGCCGAAGTTGAGGTGGCGCTGGCCAAGGCACACGCTCTTTTCAAGTCTGACTGGTCCACCGGCGATCGCGCGCCCCGCCTTGCGATTCTCGACAAACTCGCGGGGTTGATCACCAAGAACCGCGACAGGCTCGCCAACACGATGGCCGAGGAAATGGGCAAGCCGTTGCTCCAAGGTCAGATGGAGGCCGATCTATGTGCCGATATAGCACGGTACTATGCTGATCGAGCCACCGAGATGCTGAAGCCGCAGCCGGTCGACAGCAATGTCGGTGAAGGCTGGGTTGAGTTTCATCCTGTCGGCGTGCTGCTTGCGGTAGAGCCATGGAACTTCCCCATCTACCAGCTCATCCGTGTTGTCGCGCCGGCGATCGCGGTCGGCAATCCCGTGATCTACAAGCACGCCAGTATCGTGCCTCAATGCGCTGCCGTGTTTGCAGATTTGGTTCGTCAGGCCGGTGCACCCGAAGGCGCCGTGACCAACCTGTACATCTCTTCAGCGAAGGTTTCTGAACTGATCGCAGATGACCGGATCCAAGGTGTCGCTCTTACTGGCTCCGAAGGGGCCGGCAGCCAGGTAGGGGCGCGCGCCTCCGAGAAGCTGAAGAAATCAACCCTTGAATTGGGTGGAAGTGACGTGTTCGTGGTTCTTGACGATGCCGACCTCGGCAAGGCGGTTCAAAGTGCCGTTATCGGACGATTGGCCAATGCTGGCCAGACTTGCAGCGCAGCCAAGCGCTTCATCGTCCAGCGCTCGATCGCGGACGCCTTTACCGACGCCTTTGTTGGGGCGATGCGCGGGGCAACCATGGGCGACCCGAAGGACCCGCAAACGCTCCTCGGGCCAATGGCCTCGCGTGAAGGGCTGGACGGGCTCAGCCGTCAGGTCGAGGAAGCAGTTGCGCACGGCGCGACCGTTCTGACTGGTGGCAAGCGCGCGGACCAAACAGGATTCTTTTACGAACCGACGGTACTGACCGATGTGAACCCGGACAACCCCGCCTTCTATCAGGAGTTCTTCGGCCCGGTCGCACAGCTTTTCGTGGTCGACGACGACGATGCGGCGGTGGCGCTTGCCAATGACTCGAACTTCGGCCTCGGCGGGAGCATCTTTTCGGCAAATATCAAACGTGCGCGCAAAATGGCCTCACGGATCGAGTCAGGCATGGTGTTTATCAACATGTGGACAACGTCGCGGCCCGAGCTACCGTTCGGCGGGGTCAAGCGGTCTGGCTATGGCCGCGAACTCGGCGACGCCGGGATCAAGGAGTTTGTCAATCGCAAGCTGGTCGTCGTAAGCGCCGAGTAGGCCATCAAAGCCGTGTCAATCATGGAATGATGCCCAGGCTGATCAAATCCACGACGGCTAGTGTGAGTTCGCATGACGGCAGTTCCATCACAGATGTTCTGTGATGGAAACGACTGTTGGCGAAAGTCTACGACTGGCAACAGCCTTAGCCGAGACCGGGTGTCCTTCGCTGTCGACGACGTCCGCTTTCAGGCAGAGGCAAACAGGTGCTGCACGTCCGAAATGAGGCGCAAAGCGGCCGGTCATGCACGACTGAGCTAAACTGTATCGGAATGTGATTCCGAGGCCGAGCCCTACATTGCCGAACGCGGTGGCCCCTAAGCCCCCAGCGTCGGCTCCGTATTCACCTCCAGCGCCTCTTCCGCCTCGTCCTCCTCGCCAAGCACCTCCCCATGCACCCCCAACGCCCGGCCGATCCAGAGGGGATCAACCAGATGGTCGCGTTTGGGGTTGGTGGTGTTGGGGTGGATGAGGATGCTCAGGCCGCCATGGTTCAGCATCAGCCACGGAACGAGGGCAGCGAAAATTTCGGTGGCGAAGGAGACCTGGTACATGGCCTGCTCATGCGGGCCGACCGGCTCGTCGCGCCAATTGCCGAGCCGCACGCGAAAACGTTCGCCGATGCGCAGGCGCAGCCATTCGGCGTGCTGTCGCTCGGCCGCTCCGCCATAGTAGATATGGGCGTGGTAGCTGGCGATCTCCGCGAGGGGCCTTGGCGAGCTTGGGCTGGCAGTGTCTGCGTTCACCTCGATGGCTCCCTCGATGATTGTCGTGCAGGCAGCGTATACGCGCGACAAATGCCTGTCACTTGGACTCGAGATGCCTCGATTAACCGCCTGCATTCCGCCTCCCTCTCCCTCGCAAGCCTGCCACAAGCTTGTTGAGGCATGGTCTAGCCACGGAAAACCGGTAAAAGGCGGACTTTCTTGGCAATTTCTCCACCCAGCGACATCGTTATGGATGTGGCCCGCGCTGTCGACCCCGAAGGCATCGAGGCGGCTCGCGCGGCGTTGACCAAGCGGGCTGGCGGCGTGGCCGGGACTTTTTCGGTCGACACCGCGGCGTCGATCGATGCCGGTTCGATCCTGTCGCGCGCCACGGCTGACAAGGCCGCAGCGAACGCCGACCCGGCCAAGAAGTTCAAGAAGTTCGAGGCGATGGTGCTGCAGACCTTCATCCAGAACATGCTGCCCAAGGACACCGAAGGCGTCTACGGCAAGGGCCTGGCCGGCGACATGTGGAAATCGCAGCTTGCCGAAAGGCTCGCCGACGTCATGGCCGATCGCGGCGGCATCGGCATCGCCAAGTCGATGCTGGCCGACCATTACAAGGACGGCAAGCGCACCGTTCCGGTCGGGCCGGTTTCGGGCGGACCTGAGAAGACCGAGATCGACCAGCAGACCCGGTTGTCCACCTCGCTGGTCCAGGAACTGCAGCGCAAGGTCGCGCGGTCGATGACCGGCGACGAGACGACCATCAAAACCGACTTCAAAATCTAGACCAGGATTATCATGGCCGATTATTCCGAATTCTCTTCCAACCTGCCGGCGCGCACCACCGAAGCGCCGATCCCATTCGCGCGGCCGGGCAATCTCGCCGCCATCATCGGCCGCATCGAGGAAGCGGTCGAGGAAGAGACGGCAGGTATCCGCAGCGACACCAGTTATGACCTCAAGGCATCGAACGCCCGCAAGAGCCGCTACCTCTATGAGCTGACGCGCGCCATGAAGGGCGGCAGCGAAGCCGAATTCCTCGAGCAGCACCGCGAGGGCCTGACGCGGCTGCGCCAGAAGCTGGCAAGGAACGAGGCGGCGATCCTGGCGCACCTGAACGCCGTCAACGAGGTCGCCAATCTGTTGAAGAACGCCATTCAGCGCGCCGAAGCCGATGGCACCTATTCGGCCGGCGAATTCGGCTGGGCCAAGGCATGAACAGAACCGGTCCGGGCAGAACAGGCCCGAACAAAACTGGGAACAGCTGGTGATCAAATTCATCGCCGCCGCGATCTGGATCTGCGCCGCCACGCTCGGTGCTGTGTTCTATTCGTTCCAGGCGGCCGGCGAGGCCGGCGTCGGCGAGACACCCAAGCCGATGCTGGGCGGTCTCGACTACGTCAAGACCGACATGATCTCGGTGCCGCTGATCCGCGATTCCAGAATCGACGGCTATTTCCTCACCAAGCTCGTCTACACGGTCGAGCCCGCCGAGATAAAGAAGCTGTCGATACCGGCCGAAGCGCTGATGACCGATCAGGTCTATTCCTATCTCTATTCCAACCCGCAGATCGACTTCACCAAGAAAGAGACGATCAACCTCGACGCCTTCCGCACCGCCATCCGCGACACCATCAACACCAGAGTCGGCGCCGAACTGGTGCATGAAGTGCTGATCGACCAGGTCAACTTCCTGACCAAGGACGAGATCCGCGACAACGCCATGCGCCGCCGCAAAGACCCGGCTCCGGCTGAGGCGGAAACGCCCAAGCCTGCCGCGGAACATTGACCTGCCGCCAGCCGGATTCACTGCGCGAGAAGCTCCGTCAAATATTCGAGCCGACAAGGCTGATGGCTTGCTCCCTTCCTCATCGGAAAAATGACGCAGACAAACTGCGTTGACGTAAACGTCAACCCGAAGCTATATGCGCCAGCGATCATAAATCGCGAAGTGCCAATGCGCAGCAAACGCAACGAGACGAGGAGAACAGCCATGGGCGTTCAGGAGATTGCCGACAGGATGAGGTCGCGCGTGGCGAGCGCCGGGTTCGAGCATTCGGTGAAGTTCGACACCGGCAGCGACGGCGTCATCGTCATCGACGGCGCGACCGTTTCGAACACCGATGCGCCGACCGACTGCACCGTAAAGCTTTCGCTCGACGATCTGGATTCGTTGATCGCCGGCGACCTCAACCCGACCATGGCGTTCATGTCCGGCAAGATAAAGGTCGAAGGCGACATGACGGTCGCCATGGCGCTCAGCCAGGTGCTCGGCTGACCTCTAGGGATAACAGCAAAACGCCGCCTGAACCCTCATAAGGTCGGGCGGCGTTTTGCTTTCGACCGATCAGGCGGCGAGCGGCAGTCTCTGTGCCTTGAGCTTGCGCCCTGCCGCTCTCAGCGTGCCCCGTGCGCCCTCAAGCGCGCCGTCCGCCAGTTCCAGCGCCAGCAAGCGGTGCCGCTCATAGGGGCCGGGCATGGCGAGCCCGCCGGTCTTTGCCGCCGAGAAGCCGAACCGCCCGTAATAGGGCGCATCGCCGACCAGCAGGATCGCGGCATGACCGAGGCGCGCTGCTTCGCCGATCGCATGGCGCATCAGCGCCGAGCCGATGCCGGCGTCTTTCAGCGCCGGATCGACGGCGAGCGGGCCGAGCAGAAGCGCCGCCGCACCGCCCTCGCCCAGCTGCACATCCCACAGCCGAACGGTGCCGATAACCGCGCCCGACGCGTCGCGCGCGACAAAGGCCAGGCCTTCCGAAGGCCGGCGGCCGCGCCGCAGCTTTTCCGACGACTTCTTGCGCCGCATCGGACCCATGGCGCGATCGAGCAGCGCCTCACGCGCCGCGACATCGGCTGCGGCCTCAGCGGTGATGATGAAGGCCGGCGAGCCGGTCACGATTTCGTTTAGCATTTCCATTTCCGCGATCCTTCACGAGCGGAGCTTGTTCCACAGGCGAGCCCAAGCGGGCGACAGGCGCCCACCTGGGATGATCTGATCGGCTCCTAGCGAGCCGTCAGATCACGTAGGATCGGAGAGGCTCAAAGCCGTTGAAGGCGACTGCCGAGTAGGTGGTCGTGTAGGCGCCGGTGCCTTCGATCAGCACCTCGTCGCCGATGGTCAGCGACAGAGGCAGCGGGTACGGCGTCTTCTCGTACATCACGTCGGCCGAATCGCAGGTCGGGCCGGCGAGCACGCAAGGCGCTGTCTCCGAACCGTCATGGCGGGTGACGAGCGGGTAGCGGATCGCCTCATCCATCGTCTCGGCCAGACCGCCGAACTTGCCGATGTCGAGGAACACCCAGCGCACATTGTCGTTGGCGGCCTTCTTCGAGATCAGCACGACTTCCGACTTGATGACGCCGGCATTGCCGACCATGCCACGGCCCGGCTCGATGATGGTCTCGGGAAGCGCATTGCCGAAATGCTTGCGCAGCGCCGAGAAGATCGCCTGGCCGTAAGCCTGCGCCACCGGCACGTCCTTCAGGTAGCGCGTCGGGAAGCCGCCGCCCATATTGACCATCTTCAAGACGATGCCTTCGTCGGCGAGCGTGGCGAACACCTTCTTGGCGTCGGCCAGCGCACGGTCCCACGCCGTCAGGTCGGTCTGCTGCGAGCCGACGTGGAACGACACGCCATAGGCGTCGAGGCCGAGCGCCCTGGCATGGCGCAGCACGTCGACGGCCATGTCAGGCACGCAGCCGAATTTGCGCGACAGCGGCCATTCAGCACCTTCGCCATCGGTCAGGACGCGGCAGAACACGCGCGCGCCGGGAGCGACGCGGGCGATCTTGTCGACTTCCTCGACGCAGTCGACCGCGAACAGGCGAATGCCGAGCTGGTAGGCGCGTGCAATGTCACGCTCCTTCTTGATGGTGTTGCCGAAGGAGATGCGGTCCGCCGGCGCACCGGCGTCCATCGCCATCTCGACTTCGGCAACGGAAGCGGTGTCGAAGGACGAGCCCATCGCAGCAAGGAGGCGCAGGATTTCCGGCGCCGGGTTTGCTTTCACCGCATAGTAGATCTTGGAATCGGGCAGCGCCTTTTCGAAGGCGCGGAAATTGTCGCGCACGACATCGAGGTCGACGACGAGGCAGGGGCCGGACGGACGTCGGGTGGCGAGGAAGTCAAGGATGCGCTGGGTGGCCATCGGGGTCTCTCCATAAACGCCTTGCGGCGCGCAATAAGGCTGCGGGACGCGGGCAGTCAGCCTCGCGAACACGCGGATCAAACAAAGGCGGGACGTCAAATCATGGAACCAGCCGGTGGAGACCCCGGAACCATGAAACGCCGTCTCGCGGCGATGAACCTTGGCCTTGCCCGGCCTCGGTTCGCTTTGTCTGCCTTGGCTTGGATGGGAGACCCGTCCGCACTGCCGGCAATGAAGGTGTGCCTCTTTAGTAACCCCGGTCTTTGGACAACCGGAAGAGAACCAGAAAGGCCCGCACCGTCGTTGCTTCAAGGTGTCCTCGGGCTGGCGGTTGGCCGCTAGACCGACTGGAGGGGTTGGCTCCAGTTACCTTACCGATTTCCCTCACCATTCGAGGATCGGCGGACACCCACAGGCACGTGCGACTTTGGGCAAGCGCGATATAAGATCGAAAGATTTCACAATCAATAAAAATCGTATCGCAGGTTGTAAAATTTCCGGCATCGAACAATGCTGCGGCAACCGTATCCGGATAGCGAACGATGCCAGGCACGCACGGCCCGCTCAACGCCTTTCTCGACCTGCGCCAGATGCCTGTCGCCAATGCGGAACTAGGCCCGCTTGCCGGGCTGCGGCTCGCCGTCAAGGACATCTACGACGTTGCCGGCTACCGCACCGGCTGCGGCAATCCGAGCAAGTTCGTCGATGGCCACGCCGCCTCCAGTACCGCCGCGGCCGTGCAGATGATCCTCGACGCCGGGGCACGATTCGTCGGCAAGACGCAGACCGACGAGCTAGCCTTCTCGCTGATCGGCCAGAACGCGCATTTTCCGTTTCCGGTAAACCCGGCCGCGCCTGAGCGCGTCACCGGCGGCTCCTCGTCGGGATCGGCGGCAGCGGTCGCCGGTGGGCTTGCCGATATCGCCGTCGGCTCCGACACAGGCGGCTCGATCAGGGCGCCTGCAAGCTTCTGCGGCCTGATCGGACTGCGCACCACGCATGGCCGCATTTCGCACGAGGGCGCCATGAAGCTGGCGCCAAGCTTCGACACGTTCGGTTGGTTCGCCGACGACATCGAAACCTATGAGACGGTTGGCAAGCTGTTGCTCGGCCGCGATCCGCACCAGCAGCCGCTCAACCGCCCGCTCTCGATTGGCTGGCTGGATGCCTTCGTGGCCGGCCCCGCCGAGGCGGCCGAATATGCCAGGATGAAGGCATTGGCCGCTACCGTCATCGGCGAACCGACGCTGATGGAATACTCGTTCGCGTCCTTCCCCGACGAGCTCTACTGGTGCTTTCGCCGGCTGCAGGCCTTCGAGGCCTGGCGCGAGCATGGCGCCTGGATCGCCGGCGGCAACCGCCAGCTCGGGCCAGGCGTCGAAGAACGCTTCGGCTTCGGCCGGGCGGTCGACATCAAGACGGCGCAGGCCGAGGCGACGCGCCGCCTGACGTTCCGCACCGAACTCGCCGATCTGCTTGGCAGCCATGGCTTCCTCGTCCTGCCGACGGTGCCGGGGGCAGCTCCGCTTGCCCAGGGCGCGCCGGAACAATTGCAGTCGTATCGCGAACGGGCGCAGCATCTGCTGTGCCTTTCCGGCCTGTCCGGCTTTCCTGAGATCACGCTGCCGCTGGGCCAGATCGATGGCGCACCGTTCGGCCTTTCGCTGCTCGGCCCTTCCGGCAGCGACGTCGCCCTGATACGGCTCGGCCGTAGAATCCTCGACGCGGCACGAAAGACCTGACCCATGGACACACTGACCCGCATGCGCGCCTTCATCGACGTGGTCGAGGCCGAAGGTTTTTCAGCCGCTGCGCGCAAGATCGGTCGCTCCAAGGCGCTGCTGTCCAAATATGTGCGCGAGCTGGAGGATGAGCTTGGCGCGCTGCTCTTGAACCGCACCACCAGGCAGTTCTCGATGACCGAAGCCGGCCACACCTATTTTCGCCGCGCCTCGGAGATCGTGCGCGAGGTCGACAGCCTCGCCGATGCGGTGCGCGAATCCTCCGGCGACGTGCGCGGCCGGATCAAGCTTTCGGCACCGCGCACTTTTGCCGACGCGCCGATCGGCCAGTCGCTGATCGACTTCGCCAAGCAGCATCCCGACATTGTGCTGGATATCCATCTCGACGACCGCTTCGTCGATCTGGTCGAGGAGGGTTTTGATCTTGCGGTGCGCATTTCGCGGCTGGAAAACTCGTCGCTGATCGCCAGGCGCCTGGCGCCGTTTTCGGTGCGGCTGTGCGCTTCGCCGGAGCTTATCGCCAAGCACGGCATGCCGCTGCGGCCGCAGGATCTTGCTCGCGTGCCTTGCATCGTCGACACCAACGGCCGCTCGCTGACCAACTGGCCGTTCAAGGGCGACAATGGCGATGCGGTAAGCGTCTCGGTGTCGGGCCCGATCGAGGTCAACAGTCCGATGGCGGCAAGAGCTGCCGCCGTGTCGGGGCTGGGGTTCACCATATTGCCGGATTTCATCGCCGCGCCCGATATCGCAAGCGGCCGGCTGGTGACAGTGATGGACGACCGCATCCTGTCGGGCAGCGGTATTTTCGCCGTCTACCCGCACCGACGTTATCTGCCGGCGAAGGTTCGCGTTTTTGTCGATTTCCTGGTGCAGTGGTTCAAGACGCGCGAAGCCGCATGACCTGATACGGCCGTCAAAGCGCGTTGCGCTTTGAGTTTGTTGGGCGCGTGTCGTTATCCCAAAACCGCTTCGCACTATTGGGCAACACGCGGCACCGGTCCCAATTTCGCCCCGTTTCTGGTAACCTCTCCACACTCTCTGAAGTCGATGGAATCGCGACCGGGAATGCACCTCAAACGGCAAGCAATCATGCTGGCTTCGGCCACGGCGGCGACATTTGCCACGGTCGGACCGGCCGAGGTGCATCCGCACGTCTTCGCCGAGGCGCGTCTCGACGTCATTCTGAGTGAGGATCACCAAAGTGTGAAAGCGCTGCGTCATCTCTGGCGCTTCGACGATCTGTTTTCGAGTACTGTGATGATGGAGTTCGACAAGAACTCCGACCTGAAGCTTGACGACAAGGAGCTGAAGGATGTCGCTGACACCGTCCATGCCTCGCTGGCCGAGTTCAACTATTTCCAGCTCGTCACCGTCAACGGCAAGGACGTGGCAATGACGCCGCCGCCGCACCTGATGGCCAATTTCGACAACGACCAGTTGATCATCCTGTTCGAATCCGAACCGAAAGAGCCGATCAAGCTCGCTGGCAAGATCGATTTCGGCGTCTACGATCCGACCTTCTACACGGCGATCGATTTCACCGAAGATAGCAACATCACGGTCGAAGGCCTGCCCTCGAACTGCACCAAGGCCGTCATCCGGCCCGACCCGGACGAGGCGATCAAGGAAAACCAGAAGACCCTGACGGAAGCCTTCTTCAACGATCCGACAGGCACCGACATGAGCAAGATATTTGCCACCAAGCTTGAGCTGAACTGTCAGCCAGAAGGATAGATCCGGTGACGAAACCGTCCCTGCGTTTGGCACTCGCCCTTTTGGCCGTCACCGTCGTGATGACGCATTTCCTCGGCTCCGCCCACGCCCAGAGCTCGCTCGGCATCGGCACCAATGACGGCATGGCCCCCACCGCCACCGGACCGTTCGCTCACATCCTGATGTGGATCAATCTGCGCCAGCAGGAATTCTACCGGGCGTTGGCAACCGCGATGAAGGCGATGCGCCAGGATGGCAGCAAGCTGTGGCTGCTCGTCGGCCTGTCCTTCGCCTACGGCATTTTCCACGCCGCCGGCCCCGGTCACGGCAAGGCGGTGATCTCGTCCTACATGGTGGCCAACGAAGTGGCGCTGCGGCGCGGCATCATGCTGTCCTTCGTCTCCGCGCTTTTGCAGGGTCTGACCGCGATCGTGGTCATGCTGCTCGCCTATTTCGTCCTGCGCGGCACCACCGTTTCGATGACCGACGCGGCATGGTTCCTCGAAATCATGAGCTATGTTTTCGTCACCCTGTTCGGCGCCTGGCTTCTGTGGCGCAAGGCCGGCCCCGCGATCCTGCGCCTGTTCGGCGCCAGCCCCGCCTACAGCCTCTCTGCCGCCCATGCCGGCCATTCGCATGCCGGCCATTCGCATGCTGGTCATTCACATGCCGGCCACGCGCATTCCGCGCATGCTCATTCAGCGCATTCCCACGCGCTTCACGCACATGACGATCACGACCATACGACACACGATCATCATTCTCACGCGCACGATCACGGCGAGCATGACCACGATCATGGCGATCATCACGACCATGGCCACGCCCATGCGGCGGGCGAGGTCTGCGACACCTGTGGGCATTCGCACGCGCCCGACCCGGCGCTGCTTTCCGGCGACCGCTTCGACTGGCGCACCGCCTGGTCGGCGGTGGCGGCGGTCGGTATCCGCCCCTGCTCCGGCGCGCTGATCGTGCTGAGCTTTGCTCTACTCAACGGCCTGTGGTTCGGCGGCATACTGTCGGTGCTGGCGATGTCGCTCGGCACCGCGATCACCGTCTCGGCTCTGGCGACGATTGCGGTGACGGCTAAGAATTGGGCGGTGTATTTCGCCGGCGATGGCCGCATGGGCAACCGCATCCACTCGATCGTCGAGATTGGCGGCGCCGCCTTTGTCTTCCTGTTCGGACTGCTGCTGCTGTCGGCGAGCCTGGCGACCGGTACGGTCCTCTAACTTATCTTGCCGCCGAGCTCGTCCTCGATATGGGCGCGGATGATGTCATCGAAGCTCTTCTCGGCGCTGAAGCCAAGCTCCCTTGAGCGCCGCGCCTCGAACCGTGTTGGCCAGCCTTTGACGATCGCCCAGATCGTGTCGTCGGGCTCCTCGCGGATCAGCTTCACCACCGCGGCGCCGGCAATGCGCTCCAGCGCCTCGATCTGCTCACCAACGGTAACGGCGACGCCGGGCATCGTCAGATTGCGGCGCGGCCCGACGGCGTTGCCGTCGATGCCTGCGGCATGGATCAGGAAGCCCACCGCCGAGCGCGGGCTGGCATGGGTGTGCAGCACCGAACGCGGCACCGGCAGGATCGCCTCCTGGCCGCTCAACGGCTCGCGGATGATGCCGGAGAAGAAACTGGAAGCCGCCTTGTTGGGCTTGCCGGGCCGCACACAGATGGTCGGCAGCCTGATGCCGATGCCGTCGAAGAAGCCGCGCCTGGAATAGTCGGCCAGCAGCGCTTCGCTCATCTGCTTCTGGGTGCCATAGGAGGTCAGCGGCGTCGGGTGGAACTCGTCCGGGATGACATCGGGAAACGGCGCACCGAACACGGCGATGGACGAGGTGAAGACGACGCGCGGCGCAAATTGCGCCAGCCGGATGGCATCGAACAGCGCCCTCGTGCCGTCGAGATTGACGCGGTAGCCGAGATCGAAATTGGCTTCCGCCTCGCCCGACACGATGCCGGCGAGATGGAAGATCACATCGGGACGCGACGCGACCAGGCTTGCTGTCGCGCCGGGTGCTGCAAGATCCCCGGTATGGATGGCGGCGCTTACGCCTTCCATCGCCGGCGCCTGCGGCGGCACGATGTCGTGCAGGTCGAGCGCGGTGATCTTGCGGCCGTTGAGCGTTCCGTCCTTTGCCAGCCGGGCGATGAGTTTGCGGCCGACCATGCCTGCCGCGCCGGTGATCAGAATGCGCATTGTCAAAGACCCTTTTTGCGTTGGCTGCGGGCGCGCAGCCAGAACACGGCGAAAAACGCCACCAGGAAGATAGCCGCGACAATGCCGGCCAGGACGGTGGAGACGCTGCCCACCGCCAGCATCACCGTTGGCAGCCAATAGGCGGCGAGGCCGAACAGCAGCATGATCCACGCTGCCGCGATCAGCGCATTGCGCGTGTCGCGGTCCACTACGCGCGCCCGCTGCGGCGGGAATTCAGTCTCGTTGCCATGTCATGGATTCCTTGCATCAGTGATAGTGGCCGTGATGCGGCGCCGTACCATGCGCATGATCATGGTCGTGGTCATGTTCGTCATCGGCGCAGTGGCCGAATTCCGGTTCGACGGTGGCATGGCTGATGCCGTGCTCGGCGGCAAGCCGTTTCTTGATGGCGCTGACGGCGGTGTGGGCATCGACGCCGTCGTTGAGACAGGCATGCAATGTCGCCATGTTGCTTGAACCGTCGAGCGACCAGACATGCATGTGATGCACCTCGCGCACACCCTTGACCTTCGCTTGGATATCCCTGGCGATCAGGTCGCGATCGAGGCTCGCCGGCACGCCTTCGAGCAGTACATGGGCGGCTTCGCGCATCAGCGACCAGGCGGTGGACAGGATCAGCAGCGAGACCAGCACCGACAGGATCGGATCGATCGGCGTCCAGCCGGTCGCCAGGATGACCAGCGCCGCAACAATAGCCGCCGCCGAGCCGAGCAGATCGCCCAGCACATGTAGGATGGCGCCGCGCATGTTCAGGCTGTCGCGGTCTCCGCCATGCAGCACGAAGAACGAGCCGATGTTGACCAGCAAGCCGAGGATCGCAACCACCAGCATCGGCCCGCCGAGCACGGGCGCCGGCGTTTGCAGGCGGCCCCAGGCCTCGTAGACGATCCACAGCGCAATGGCGAAGATGGCAATGCCGTTGGTGTAGGCCACCAGGGTTTTGACCCGGCCAAAGCCATAGGTGAGCCGGACGGTCGCCGGTCGTCCCGCCAGGTGAAACGCATACCAGGCAAGGCCGAGCGCGATCGCATCGGCAAGCATGTGGCCGGCATCCGCCAGCAATGCCAGAGACCCCGTGAGGAGGCCGCCAAGCGCTTCCGCGACCATGAAGCCGGCGGTCAGGCACGCTGCGATCAGCACGCGTTTCTTGTCGGTCGAGCCGTGCACATGACCGGCGCCATGGCTGTGGTCATGCCCTTGCGCACCATGGTCGTGGCTATGCGCCATCATCCAACTCCCGCTACGCACCGAACTCGGCGCGGAAATCCTCGAGCCGTCGCTTCTGCCCACCGTCGCCATCGAAATTGGCCGGATCGAGCCATGCCTCATAGGCGCTGCGCAGATCAGGCCATTCCTTGTCGATGATCGAATACCACGCGGTATCGCGGTTTTCACCCTTGACCACAAGGTGTTGGCGGAAAATGCCCTCGAACTTGAAGCCGAACCGCTCGGCAGCGCGCTTCGACGGCTCGTTGCGGTTGTTGCACTTCCATTCGTAGCGGCGATAACCAAGCTCGTCGAAAATGTATTTCATGAACAGGAACTGCGCCTCGGTCGCTGCGGCTTTTCGCGAAATCAGCGGCCCCCAATAGATGTTGCCGATCTCGATGACGCCATAGGCGGCATCGATGCGCATCAGCGTCTGGCGCCCGGCGACCTTGCCGCTGGCCTTGTCGATGACGGTGAAGAACAGCGGGTCCTCGCTGGCTTCGACCTTGTCCAGCCATGGCTGGAAGTCGGCACGGGTCTCCGGCGGATAGTCGGGCAGCCAGGCGAAACGGCCGCCGACATCGGACACCGACGACGCCTCGTAGAGGCCGTCGCCATGCTTTGCGGCGCTCAACGGCTCAAGCCTGGCATAGCGGCCGTCGATGATCTTGCGTTCGGGACGCGGGCGAGGCTGCCAATTCTTCAGATTTTCCGACACGCAAGACTCCAATCCGTTTGACATTTGTGACCGGACGCTCACAAAAACGCACGCCCAGGGAAAGAACCACACGGACGGTAAAAATGCTCCACACGATTTCGGCCTTCGACCGTCTCGGCGAGGAAAATGCTTTTGCGGTGCTCGCGCGCGCGACAGCACTGGCGCACCAGGGCCGCGATATCGTCAATCTCGGCATCGGCCAGCCCGACTTCAAGACGCCGCAGCACATTGTCGAGGCGGCGATCAAGGCGCTGCGCGACGGCCACCACGGCTACACGCCGGCCAACGGCCTGCTGGCGACGCGCGAAGCGGTGGTGCGGCGCACGCTGACCACCACCGGCATCGAGGTCTCGCCGGAGAATGTGATGATCCTGCCCGGCGGTAAGCCGACCATGTTCGCGGCGATCCTGATGTTCGGCGAACCGGGCACTGAGATCCTCTATCCCGATCCCGGTTTTCCGATCTACCGCTCGATGATCGAGTTCACCGGGGCGGCACCCATTCCCGTGCCGATCCGTGAGGAGAACGGCTTTGCCTTCTCGGCCGAAGAAACGCTGGCGCTGATCACGCCAAAGACCAGGCTCCTGATCCTCAACTCGCCGGCCAACCCGACCGGCGGCGTGACGCAGCGCGCCGAGATCGAGAAGCTGGTCAAGGGGCTCGAAGCGCACCCACATGTCGCCATCCTCTCCGACGAGATTTATGACGTCATGACCTACGATGGCGAGACGCATTGCTCGCTGCTCACCTTCCCCGAAATCCGCGACCGGCTGATCGTGCTCAATGGCTGGTCGAAGACCTGGGCGATGACCGGCTGGCGCATGGGCTGGTCGATCTGGCCGAACGGCGACAAGGGTGCGCATCTCTACGACAAGGTGCGCAAGCTGGCGGTCAATTGCTGGTCCTGCGTCAACGCGCCGAGCCAATATGCCGGCATCGCCGCCATCGACGGCCCGCAGGACGACGTCGATAACATGATGCGCGCCTTCGACAACCGCAGGAGGGTCGTGGTCGAGGGGCTGAACGCCCTGCCCGGCGTCTCCTGCATCACGCCGAAAGGCGCATTCTACGCCTTCCCCAACGTGTCCAAGACCGGCTGGAAGGCCAAGAAACTCGCCTCGGCGCTGCTTGAGGATGCCGGCGTGGCGCTGATCGGCGGCCCCGATTTCGGCATTCTCGGCGAGGGCTACATCAGGCTTTCCTACGCCAATTCCGAGGAAAACATTTTGCGCGCGCTGGAGCGGATCGAGGCGTTCCTGGCGAAGGGCAAGGACTGACCTTCCGGCTGCTCACCCCCGCCCGACGAACGGCATCTTGGTCGCCATCACGGTCATGAACAGCACATTGGCGTCGAGCGGCAGGCTGGCCATGTGGACGACGGCGTCGGCGACGCGCTGAACGTCCATCACTGCTTCGACGGCGATGCTGCCATTGGCCTGCGGCACGCCGACGGTCATGGCATGCGCCATGTCGGTCAGCGCATTGCCGATGTCGATCTGGCCGCAGGCGATGTCAAAGGGCCTGCCGTCCAGTGCCAGCGTCTTGGTGAGGCCAGTGATGGCATGCTTGGTCGCGGTGTAGGGCACCGAGCCGGGCCGTGGCGCATAGGCCGACACCGAGCCGTTGTTGATGATGCGCCCGCCCATCGGCTTTTGCTTGCGCATGGCGCCGAAGGCGGCACGCGCGCACAGGAACGAGCCGGTGAGATTGACACCGACGATGTCGTTCCACACCTCGACCGGGATCTCGTCGATCGGTGTCGACTTGTAGCCCATGCCGGCATTGTTGAAGAGCAGGTCGACGCGCCCGAAAGCCTCCGCCACCGTCTCGAAGAGGTCGTCGACCTGGTCGGCCTTGCTGATGTCGCAGGCCACCGCCAATGCCTTGGCCTGCGTTGGCCCGGCTTCCGCGATCGCGGCTTCCAGAACCGGCTTGCGGCGGCCGCAGAACACTGTGTTCCAGCCAGCCTTGAGCAGCGCCGTGGCGACGCTCTTGCCGATGCCCGTGCCGGCGCCGGTGACGATGGCGGTTTTCTTAGTGATGGCTGTCATCGCCGTCCTCCCTGGTCATGGCTGGAAGAACATGTGGCATCGCAAAAGATGGGCGCTATGGCAAGCTGCTCGAAGGGCGYGTGCCCGACAAAAAGGGCGGTCATTGGCGACCGCCCCTGATCTGAATCGGGCTTGGGAGGAGGAAAAGCCGATCCGACTGTCTAGAATCATGCGCTTGGTAGGTTAACGAGACGTTAGCGCATTTTCCGGCTCCGGCCCGCGCCGCCTACCAGCGCGGATTGGGCGCGGTTCCGGTCGGCGCTGGAACCTTGGCCGCCGACACCGTCGCCTCGACATGATCGACCAGCGCGTCCGGCAGGCCGAGCCGGCCGGCCAGCAGGTCGAGATAGCCGCGTTCGGCGCGTGTGTCGGGATCGATGGTGAGGCGCGACGCGGTGTAGAGCTCGAGCTTCTGGGCGTCGGTCTTGGCGCCGGCGACCAGCGTATCGAGGTCGAGCGGGCTCTCCAGCTCAGCCATCATGAACTTTTCCGCTTCCGAACCGATGCCCGCAAGGCTGAGCTTGCCGGCGATCTTCTGGCGTTCTTCGTCGTCGACATGGCCGTCGGCCTTCGCCGCCGAGATCATCGCCCGCACCAGCGTCAGCGTGAATTCATCCTCGCCTTGCGGCGCTTGCGAGGGATGGAAGGCGGTATCGGCGGGCGGTGGCAGCAGTTCCGGCTCGCCAGCGGCCGGCGTCTCCGCCGGCGCGTTGCCGGCCTTGTAGTTCTGGTAGGCCTTGTAGGCGAGGCCGCCGATCGCGGCCAGGCCGCCAAGCTTGATCGCAGTGCCCGTCACTTGTCGTCCCGTGCCGGTCCCAAGCAGCACCGCGGCCAGCGCGCCGGCCGCCAGCGGATTGTCCTTGGCCATCTGCACGGCCTGCCCGGCCTTGTCGCGGACGGTGCCGCTGGTGCCGGGAATTTGTGAGCCGAGCAGATCGTCGAGGAGCTTCTTGGGATCGAACATCAATGCCTCCAGAATTTGCCCAGCCAGACGGGCAGGTTTCGAACGTCAGAGAGGTAGGCCCCGCATATGGACATTACAATGACAGCCGCGCGCTTTGCCAGAAGCGGCGGAAATCGACGTGTCGAAACCAGCTTCGGCTTCGGCTAGTGTCACGCTCCCAACCGGATTGCCTGGAGCGTTGCATGACCGATGAATCAAGCCATGAACCCGCACGCGATCCACAGGATCTCGAGCGCTTGCTGATTGACCGGCAATGGGCCGGAGACATTGACGGCATGGTTGCGCTGTTCGAACCCGATGCCGTCATCGATAGCGGCGAGGCTGAATTGACGCGCGGCCGCCAAGCGATCCGCGCGCTGTATGTCGCGTTTGCCGCCACCGGGCGAAAATTCCAGCGCGGAGAGCAGCGGCCGGCGGTGATCAACGGCGACCTGGCGCTGACGTCGACCCGGCTTCCCGACGGCACGGTGACCTCCGAGGTCGCCCGTCGGCAAAGCGATGGCACATGGCTGTGGGTGATCGACCGCTATTCCGTCGCCTGGTGACGCAATCCGAGCCCGCGCCAATGTCAGCTGCCGATATGCGGACCCCTGCCCTGCGCCTGCGCCAGCTCGACCTGGCGCTGCCGCTCGGCATAGCGGGCGCGATCCTCGTCCGAGCGGGCGTCGAAGCAATGCGGGCACGAGACGCCGGCGGCATAGGTCGGCGACAGGCGATCCTCTCGTGTCAACGGATGCCGGCAGGCGCGGCAGAGTTCGGCGTCACCTTCGGCAAGTCCGTGCGCTACCGAAACCCGCTCGTCGAAGACGAAGCACTCGCCTTGCCAGAGGCTTTCCTCGGCCGGCACCTCTTCGAGATATTTGAGGATGCCACCCTTGAGGTGGAATACGTCCTCGAAGCCGAGCGACTTCACATAGGCTGTCGCCTTCTCGCAGCGTATGCCGCCGGTGCAGAACATCGCCACCTTGCGGCCATCGAATTCGTCCCGATGCTTTTCGACCCAGGCCGGAAATTCGCGAAAGCTCGCCGTTGCCGGATCGACCGCACCCTTGAAGGTGCCGATCGACACCTCATAGGCGTTGCGGGTGTCGATGACGATCGTGTCCGGGTCCGCGATCAGCGCGTTCCAGTCCGCCGGCGCGACATAGGTGCCCGCACTTCTTGCCGGATCGATATCCTCGACACCCATGGTGACGATCTCACGCTTCAGCCGCACCTTCATGCGGTGGAACGGCATCGCCTCGGCGCTGCTGTATTTGACTTCGAGACCGGCGAGACCCTCGATGGTTTCCAGATGATCGATCAGTTCAGCGATTGCCGCCTCGCTGCCGGCAACGGTGCCGTTGATGCCCTCATGCGCCAGAAGCAGCGTGCCCTTGATGCCGCGTCCGCAGCAGAAGGCGGCGAGCGGCGCACGCAACGCCTCGAAGGCATCGAGCCGCGCAAACCGGTAGAGCGCCGCAACGCGCAAAGGTTGATTGGACAGAGTCATCGCCAAGCCACTAAACGCTTGCGAAAGCCGATTCAAGGCAAGGCCTGCGCGCCCGGTCTTTCCATGGGTGACGCAGCGACCCTCTTCACGGCATTGCCGGCCACGCGTGACATCGCGACACGCTTACCCTTCGTGGACAGAAAAACGGCCTTCTGCTAATCGGTTGAATTGTTCGAAGCCGGAGAGACGACAAATGTCAGCCCAGACCGAAAAGCTCCTGTCGCTCCTCAATGGCCAGCCGGTCATCCCGGTGCTGAAGATCGCCAATGTTGCCGACGCCGTGCCGCTGGCCCGCGCGCTGGCCCGGGGCGGCCTGCCGGCGATCGAGATCACGCTCAGAACCGCCGATGCGCTGGAAGCGATCCGGCGGGTGGCCGGCGAGGTCGAAGGCGCCATCGTCGGCGCCGGCACCATTCTGGATAGCAGGCAATTCGACGAGGCGGCGGCCGCAGGCTCGAAATTCATCGTCAGCCCCGGCATCACCCGCGAGCTTCTGGCGGCGGCGAAGGACAGCGAGGTTCCGCTGCTGCCCGGCGCCATCACGCCGGGCGAAGTCATGGCGGCGCGGGAAGCTGGACTGCGTTTCCTGAAATTCTTCCCGGCCGAACAGTCGGGCGGCATCGCCTCGCTCAAGGCATTCGCCTCGCCGCTCGCCGACGTGAAATTCTGCCCGACCGGCGGCATTTCGGCCAAGAACGCCACCGACTATCTGAGCCTGCCCAACGTCATCTGCGTCGGTGGCTCCTGGGTGGCCCCGGACGAACTGGTCAAGGCCGGCATGTGGGATGAGATCGAGGCCCTCGCGCGGGCCGCAAGCAAGCTCGGGAAGTAGGCGCTTTCGCCAGGCACAAAAAATCCGGCCGGCTTTCGCCGACCGGGGCTCGCTGCTTCCTTGCATGACCTTGCAGGCCCAAGCCCGTGCGGGCGCGAAAACAATCCATTGGATGACGCTGGTTCCCGCTCATGGGCTCGAACCACGATTCACGCCTTCAAAGGGCGCTGTCCTACCATTAGACGAAGCGGGAGAATGGTGGATTGGTGGTTAGCATCCCAGCGCAATGGACGCCAGCGCTGTGTGGAAAAGACCATCCGCAGGCGCGTCTATTTGTAGAGTTTCTTGAGAAGCAAAAAGCCGCGCGGTTGCCCAGCGCGGCTTTTGTGTCATTCGGCCAGACCGTTACTTGGTCTGGAAGCGGGCGACCGAAAGGAACTTGATGGCGTTGCCGGTGAACCGGTTGGCATCGGCCATCTGGTTGTCCTGCTGGAAGCCGGCCGTGTAGACCTCGCTCGGCGCCGTACGCACCAGATTGTAGGCAAAGCGCGGCGCCGTCGTGGAGTCCGATACGGTGGCGACATACTCGCCGCTGTGCAGCGCCCAGCGCGCCGCCTGCGGCGCGGCGGCAACCACCACCGCTTTCGGTCCCGGCTTCAGGTCGCGGGCGGTGGCCCTTGCTTCCTTGCGGGTGGTCTTGACACCGGCGCCGATCGCGGCAGCCGGATCGGAACCAGCCGGGCGGGCAGCGATCGCGTCGCGCGGCGATGCGGCATCGACACCCGACGGGTCGTTGAACGCCGAGCGCGGCTCAAGCGAAGCGACCTGATAGCCGTCGGTGGCGCCGGCCTGCTCGAGAACAGCCTTGACCTCATCCGGACGCTGCGACGGCAGCACCGAGAAGGCATCCGTGGCGGTCTGGTTGTGCGAGGCCGTATCCGCCAGCGCCAGCAGCACATCCTTGTCCTGCGGCGCGAGATCGGCCGGCAGCGTACGGTCGGGGCGCCAGCTCGGCAACGGGATGTTGTTGACCGCGACCTGCGCCGGATCGGCAACAGTGGATTGATCGGCCATGCCGAAAGGAACGCTCGTCGGCGCTTGCGCCGTCGCCACCGCCTGCTCGGTGGTGCCGGTGGCATCGGCCGTGCCGAACGGAACATTTTCAGGTGTCTGCGCGCCGACATCGGCCTTCGGACGCGGTGCGAAATCAGGCAGCGGAATCTCTTTGGCCGGCAGCGCCGCGATGATCGTCGCCGGCGTGTCCTGCTGCGGCTCCGAATCGGCAGCGTCATCGGCAACCTGCGGAATCTCAGCACGCTGCGCATCCTGCGGCGCCACGATGGTTATGCCGGGAAGGTTGCTGTTCCTGGCGGTCGCCGCCGGCTTAACGCTCTTCAACTTGGGAGCGGGCGCGGCCGAAGCCGTTTCGACATCAGCGCTGTCGTCGGCTTCGTCGTCGCCGCCGCCAAAGAAAGCAGCAAGGAAGCCACCGGACTTCTTGGTGCTGCCACCGGCACTTGCCAGTTCGATGGCGGGGGCGCCAGAACCCTTGCGCGCCTTGTAGGAGGCGAGCGCCTGTGCATAGCCAGGCAGCGGCTTGCCGTCGCTCGGCACATGCAGCGTCTTGCCGTTGGGGAATACGCTCACCAGTTCCTGGCGGCTGATGCCGGGCCAGTGGCGCACATTGCCGACATCCATGTGGACGAAGGGCGAGCCGGAGGTCGGATAATAGCCGACGCCGCCGCCCTGCATCTTGAGACCGATGTTGCGCAGCTTCTTCAGCGGCACGCCGGGAATGTAGAAGTCCATGGCCCTGCCAAGCATATGCTGGCTTTTCTCGGCAACGCCCCGGCTGCGGCTGCGCAGCATCGAATTCGTGGCCGGCGAGCGATAGCCGCAGACGACCTGGATGTAGTCGGTGGCACCGCTTTCCCTGTAGGCTTCCCAGACCAGGTCCAGCAAGCGCGGATCCATCTTGGTCGGCTCGTTGCGGCGCCAGTCGCGCAGGATGATGTTGATCTTCCTGAGCCCCTCGGGGACATAGCGGCCATTGCGTTTGTAAACGATCTCGGCCTTTTCGTGCGTGTGGAGATGATACAGCTTGAGCGAACGAGTTTCCGCGCTGGCGCCGGTCGCCGCTGCTGAAAGGAAACAAACAGCAAAAATCACCGCTGCCAGCCATCTCGGCCAGACGCTCATGTGATAGTGCCGCCCGTTTGTGTGTCGTTCGACTCTGTTCAAATCAAAAGGCCCTGCAGGCTGCCGTTTGTCCCCGGATTTGCCCAAACGGATGCGTCGTTTTCACATCCGAATATCGATCCTAATGGTTAATCATCGCTTATTGAAGCCGAAATGCGGTAACACCGTGGCGATATCCCGTCAAAAATGCTCCACAAGGTTTCTTGGTAAACTGCTGGTTTAGATCAGGATTCAGCCTTTTACCGCAACACGATCTGTTACCGTTAGCCTTAATGCGTGAACAGCACCGTGGTGTGTCGCCCCAGCCTGCCACATTCCGGCTTTGACGCCTGAAACAGGGCCGCATTATGATCCGGGGAACTGGTCCCGGCCTTGCGCTGTCAGGATGCGAGTCGGTCGACGCGGCCGGTTTCCGGGTCGATGCCGTATTCCTTCAGCTTTCGGTAGAGCGTCGAGCGGCCAATGCCGAGGCGGCGGGCGACTTCGCTCATCTGGCCGTTATAGTGGTCGATCGCCAGCTTGATCATTTCGAGCTCGACATCGGCCAGCGCGCGCACATTGCCGCGCTCGTCCAGCGCCCGCAGCGTGCCGAAACGCGGCTGAAGCCTCGCCGGAGGATCAAGCTCGACTGCAACAGTACCGCCATCGTCTTGCGGCTGGCTGCCCGTGACCGAGCCGGGCGTTGGCAATGCGGCATACGCATCGAGATTGACGGTGCCGTCCACCTGCGCCCGGATCTGCGGAAACTCCTCCGTGGTCAGCATGTCGCCTTCGGCGAGCACCGAGGCCCTGAACACGGCGTTTTCCAGCTGCCTGATGTTTCCCGGCCAGTCATAGGCTTGCAGCATGGCGAGCGCGGCGTCCGAAATGCCGAGCAGACGATGGCGCGAATCGACGGGGGCAACCTTCTCCATGAAGTGCGCGACCAGATAAGGAATATCGTCGCGACGGTCGCGCAGCGGCGGCACGAAGATCGGATAGACATTCAGCCGGTAAAACAGGTCCTCGCGGAACTTGCCGTCCTTGACCTGCTGCAAAAGATTGCGGTGCGTTGCCGAGATCAGCCTGATGTCGACCCTGACGGTCGAACGGCCGCCGACCGGATCGACCTCGCCATCCTGAACGGCGCGCAGAAGCTTGACCTGCACGTCGAGCGGCAGGTCGCCGATCTCGTCGAGGAACAACGTGCCCGAATGCGCCTCGACGAACTTGCCGGTGTGTTTTTCGGTGGCGCCGGTGAACGAACCCTTTTCGTGACCGAACAGGATCGATTCGACCAGATTGTCGGGAATGGCGCCGCAATTGACGGTGACGAAGGGTTTCGAGCGGCGGTCGCCGCTGCCCTGGATGGCACGTGCCACAAGTTCCTTGCCGACACCCGACTCGCCCTCGATCAGGATCGGGATGTTGGACGCCGCCGCTTTCTGGCCGAGACGGATCACCCGGTCCATCGCCGGGCTGTGTGTGATCATGTCCTTGAAGGTCAGATGGCCGCCGCGCCGTCGCGACGTGCGCTTGACCTCGTCCTCGACCGCCTCGACCTTGAGCGCGTTGCCGATCGACATCTGCAGCCTGTCGGGAGAGGCCGGTTTGACGACAAAATCGAAAGCGCCGTGGCGCATCGCCGAAACGACGGTTTCGATGCCACCCTGGGCGGTCTGCACGATAACCGGGATATGGATGCCGCGCTGGCGCATGGCCTTCAGCACGCCGATGCCGTCGAGGCCCGGCATGACAAGATCGAGGATGATCGCCGACACATCGCCTGCGTTGGGCCCATCGAGGACCGAGAGACCGGCTTCGCCACCATCGGCAACTATCGCGGTGTGGCCGAACCGCGTCACTGCCGCCTCGAGCAGCCTGCGCTGCACCGGATCGTCATCGACTATGAGTATGGAACCTGTCATGACTGTTTTGAATTACCCGCCCGATTGTATCCGCCCTATGGATCATCTTGGCACAGGGTTCTAAATAAGGTTTCAAAAAACCCGGTGAATGAATTCCTTAGGATTTGACCGGCTTGTCCTTTCCCCTTGATTCCGGAAGGTTATTGTTGATGCGCATGGTTCCAGGTCGGCAGCTTGCGGCGGCGGCCGCGTCCGGTCAGGGCGCGGCGGAGCTTGGCGACCTGCCGGAATGGAACCTCGCCGATCTCTATCCCGGCATGGAAGCGCCCGAGTTGAAGCGCGATATAGCCAAGGCCGCCACCGACGCCACCGCCTTCGAGAACCGCTGGAAAGGCACGCTGGCCGCCGAGGCCGGGCGCGGCAGCGCAGGCAAGTTGGGCGAGGCGCTTGCCGCCTATGAGGCGCTTGAGGAACTGATCGGTCGCATCGTCTCCTATGCCGGTCTGGTCTATGCCGGCAACACGGCCGACCCGCAGCGCGCCAAGCTCTATGGCGACATCCAGGAGAAGATGACCGACGCCAGCGCGCATCTCCTGTTTTTCGCGCTCGAACTGAACCTGATCGACGATGCCGCGATCGAGGACGCGCTTGCCTCCGACCCGGGCTTCGCCCACTACCGGCCCTGGGTGCTCGATCTCAGAATGGACAAGCCCTATCAGCTCGAGGATCGCGTCGAGCAGCTTTTCCACGAAAAGTCGATTACCGGGCGCGGCGCCTGGAACCGGCTGTTCGACGAGACGATGACCGATCTGCGCTTCGACATCGACGGCGAGGAACTGGCGCTCGAGCCGGCGCTGAACCGCCTGCAGGATGCCGACAGTGAGGTGCGCCGCCGGGCTTCCGAGGCGCTGGCCGCAACCTTCCGCAAGAATTTGCGCACCTTCACGCTGATCACCAACACGCTGGCCAAGGACAAGGAGATTTCCGATCGCTGGCGCGGCTTCGAGGACATCGCCGATTCACGCCATCTCGCCAACCGCGTCGAGCGCAGCGTGGTCGATGCGCTGGCGTCGGCCGTTCGCGATGCCTATCCGCGCCTGTCGCACCGCTATTACGCGATGAAGGCGCGCTGGCTCGGCATGGAGGTGATGAACCATTGGGACCGCAACGCGCCGTTGCCGGAGACGCCGCAGTCGGTGATCGGCTGGGACGAGGCCAAGAACACGGTGCTGTCCGCCTACCAGCGCTTTTCGCCCGACATGGCGGAAATCGCCAGAACGTTCTTCGACCGCAACTGGATCGACGCGCCGGTCAGGCCGGGCAAGTCGCCGGGCGCATTCGCGCATCCGACGGTGCCGTCGGCGCATCCCTATGTGCTGCTCAACTACATGGGCAAACCGCGCGATGTGATGACGCTGGCGCACGAACTCGGCCACGGCGTTCACCAGGTGCTGGCCGGTGGCCAGGGAGCGCTGATGGCCTCGACACCGCTGACGCTGGCCGAGACGGCATCCGTCTTCGGCGAGATGCTGACCTTTCGCTCGCTGCTCGACCAGACCACCGACAAGCGCGAGCGCAAGGCCATGCTGGCGCAGAAGGTCGAGGACATGATCAACACGGTCGTGCGCCAGATCGCCTTCTACGAATTCGAGCGCAAGGTGCATGCCGAGCGCAAGAACGGCGAACTAACCTCCGACAAGCTCGGCCAGTTCTGGCTCGAAGTGCAGGCCGAGAGCCTCGGGCCGGCGATCAAATTGCGCGAAGGCTATGAGGTCTTCTGGACCTACATCCCGCACTTCATCCACTCGCCCTTCTACGTCTATGCCTATGCCTTCGGCGATTGCCTGGTGAACTCGCTGTATGCCGTCTACCAGAATGCCGAACGCGGTTTTCAGGACAAGTATTTCGAGATGCTGCGCGCCGGCGGCACCAAGCACCATTCGGAGCTTCTGGCGCCCTTCGGCCTCGACGCCACCGACCCCGCCTTCTGGCAGATCGGGCTCGGCGTGATCGGCGGACTGATCGACGAACTGGAAGCGCTGGACAACTGAGCGCCCTGGCGCGCGATCTCATCTGGCGGGTCCGGCAGAACAGTTTAGCCGGAATGCATGTTGAGACGCTCTATTCTTGCTCTAAATATTTGTTCTTGAACAACTCTGCGTGGAAATTTTCCGTTAGCTTTCCGTAGGCTGTATGGTAGCGTCGCGCCTGAAGCTCAGCCGGGCTCGCGGCTCCGGCCGGCAAGATTTCGGCCGGTCATGGCGGTTCGGCGAATGCGACGACGACCGTTGGCTATGGGCGGGAAGCCGATCACCGACAGTCGATAAGAAGCCGGCTGTTCTGCGAACCGCAGAACCACCATTGGATGATCGTGTCTGCCAAGGTCACGACTTGAGGCGGCGGCGGACGGATACGACTGGAGAGAGACGATGACCTTCTTCTACATTGTCCTGGCGTTCCTTGTAGGTTTGTTGGTTGGCTGGTTTATCTGGGGCCGTCTCCGCGGCGAGCTTGACAGCCTGCGCGGCGACCTCGACCGCACCCGCAGCGAGCGCGACAGGCTGCGTGCCGATTCCGACCGCCTGACCGGCGAACTGGATGCATGCGGCAAGACCCGCGCCGATCTCGAGCGCCGGCTGCGCGAAGCGCAAGCGGCACCCGCCAAGCCCGGCCCGGCAAAGGCAGCTGGCCAGGCGCCGGCAGCCCTGGTGTCGACACCGGCGGCCGCCAAATCCGCCCCGGCCAAACCTGCAGCAGCCAAACCAGCAGTGGCCAAGCCTGCGCCCGCAAAGCCCGCAGCCGCCAAGCCTGCGGCCGCAAAACCAGCCGCAGCCAAGACGGCAGCCGCACCAAAGGCCGCCGCCACGAAGGCGGCTGCGCCAAAGGCAAGTGCCGCACCGAAGAAGGCCGCGCCAGCAGCACCGACCGCCGGCAAGGCCGACAATCTGCGCCGCCTGATCGGCATCGGCCCGGTCAACGAGAAACTGCTCAAGGGCCTTGGCGTTACAACCTACGCCCAGATCGCCGGCTGGACCGCCGACGACGTCAAGCGGATCGAAGACGTTTTGAACTTCGACGGCCGTATCGCGCGTGAGCACTGGATCGAGCAGGCGAAGCTTCTGGCCGCCGGCGACGAGACGGAATTCGCCAAGCAGTTCCCGACGGCAGGAACCGCCAACAACACCTGACCGAGCTGCCCGGGCAACAAGACTGCATTTTGAACAAGGCGGCGTCCCCGGACGCCGCCTTTGTCTTTTGGCCGTGACCACCTTTGCGTCTTCAGACGCCGTTCCCTCGATTGCGCGCGGTCACCCCCCCATATAGAGCCATCACTGGCACCATCGACTCTGCAGCATCCGAGCCTCATGTCCCTGCCCTCTGCAATTTTCCGCAATGATGAAAGCGGCCGTCAGCTCGTTTTCGACCGCCCGGCTGACGTCATCGTCGCAAACAGGGCTGAGGATTTCCTGCCGGCGTTGGAGGCCGCGCAGGCAGCAACGGATGCCGGCAAATGGCTCGCCGGCTATTTCTCCTACGAGGCCGGCTATCTGCTAGAGCCGAAACTCGTTCCGCTGCTGCCGGGCGGACGTCGTGCGCCACTCGTTTGCCTGGGTGTTTTCGATGCTCCGGTGGAACAGGCCCTGCCGCATCGCGGCGCGCCGGCCACCAACGGCCCGATTTTCGACGCCAGGGCTGACTGGTCATCGAAAGACTACGCGGAACGCTTTGCGCGGCTGCACAATCACATCCGCAAGGGTGACTGCTATCAGGGCAATCTGACCTTTCCGATCCATGCGCAGTGGTCGGGTGATCCACTTGCCGCCTTCGACGCGCTGACCGAACGCCAGCCGGTGAAGTACGGCGCGCTGGTCGCGCTCGGCGATCCGATCGTTCTGTCGCGTTCGCCGGAGCTGTTCTTCGAGATCGGCACTGAGGGCATGATCGAGACTCATCCGATGAAAGGCACCGCACCGCGCGGCGCGACCAAGGCAGAAGATGCGCGGCTGAAAGCGTTTTTGCGCAATGACGAGAAGAACCAGGCCGAGAACCGGATGATCGTCGACCTGCTGCGCAACGACATCTCGCTGATCAGCGAGGTCGGCACGCTGGAAGTGCCGGAGCTGTTCCGCATCGAAAGCTATCCGACCGTCCACCAGATGGTCAGCCGCGTGCGGGCAAAACTTCTGCCGAACCTCACCATCCGCCAGATCTTTGCGGCGCTGTTTCCCTGCGGCTCGATCACCGGCGCGCCGAAAATTCGCGCCATGGAAATCCTGCACGAATTGGAAGGCGTGCCGCGCGACGTCTACTGCGGCGCCATCGGCTGGATCGCACCTGAAGGCACGATGCGCTTTTCGGTGGCGATCCGCACCATCTCACTCTTCTCCAACGGCGAAGCCGTCTACAATGTCGGCGGCGGCGTCGTCTTCGATTCGACAGCCGAGGAGGAGTACCAGGAGTGTCTGCTGAAAGCGCGCTTCGCGACGGGAACGCCGCCGACTTCGAACTGATCGAAACCATGCGCTGGGAGCCTGGAACAGGCTTTCTCCGCTTCGACCGCCACCTTGCGCGCCTCTATGGTTCTGCAGCCGAACTGGGCTTCGGCTGCGATCCGCAGAAGATCGGCGAGGTGCTGATGGACACGGTCGGCCGACAAGGCATCGCCCTGCGCACACGCCTCGTTTTGTCGCGCAACGGCAAGGCGACGGCCGCTGCCCAGCCCTATGAACCGCTTGCCGCCGACAAGGTCTGGCGCCTGCAGCTGGCCCGGGTGCGGCTGGATTCCAACGACACGCTGCTGCGTCACAAGACCAGCCGGCGGCACACCTATCAGCGGGCCCGTGCCGAATACCTGATCAGCCAGGCCGACGAAGTGCTTCTGGCCAATGAGCGCGGCGAAATCTGCGAGGGCACCATCAGCAATGTCTTCGCCGATTTCGGCGATGGCGTGCTGGCGACGCCCCGCCTCGACTGCGGCCTGCTGCCTGGCGTATTGCGCGGCGCGTTGCTGGATGAAGGCCGCGCCCAGGAAGCGATCTACACCTTGGACGATCTGAAGTCGGCCAAGGCACTCTTTGTCGGCAATTCCTTGCGCGGCCTGATTCCCGCGCGGCTAGGACCATGATCCCGAAAAGTGGAAGCCGGTTTTCGGAAAAGATCATGGTCTGGAAAGAAGACTGACAGAGGTCCGGGAGAAAAGAATGTTCGTGGTTTCGCTGAACTATAAAGTGCCGCTGACAGAGATCGACCGGCTGGCGCCCGCACATTTGGAGTGGCTTAGGGCTTGCTACGCCGAAGGCATCTTTGTCGCTTCCGGACCGAAGAAACCAAGAACCGGCGGCGTCATCATCGCACGCGGCCCCCGCGACGTGCTCGACGCCAGGCTGGCCGCCGATCCTTTCGCCAAGGCGGGCGCCGCCGACTATGATGTTACTGAATTCCAAGCAAAGATGACCGCCGCTGCGCTGGACGCCTATAACGAGGCATGAGCGTCCGCCAGCCCACCCATACGCCCTATGACGGCTCCTCGAAGCTCTTCACCATCGGGCTGAAGCCGCTCGACCTCGACAGCTGGATCGAGGTCGACGAGTACCTCCAGCCCTATCTCGCCGAGAAGCGCCGGCTTTATGCGGACATTCCCGACAAGGTTTTTGTCGAGGAGGCCGGCACGCGCGACGCCCAGCGTGAAGTGCTCGAATTGCTCGGCCCGCATCTCACGGCAAGATTTCCCGAGACCTACAGGCGCACGGCGACGGGGATCGAAGTGGTCGGCGCGGCAGGCAATTTGGCTGGCGGCACCACCGCCAGTTTCAGCGACGCTCCGCTTGTCGCCGCCTCCTTGCTTGTCCAGGAAGATTTGATCCTGATGCGTCGTGATGACAGCGTCTGGCGGCTGGCCGCCGGCTCGTTGTGCTTTCCCTCGTCATGGTCGCTGGTTGAAAAATTCGGCAGGCCGCTGCAGCAGATCCACGCGCCGGTGCCGGGTTTCGGGCCCGGCACGCGTTCGGCCGACCTCATCAACCGCATGTTCGACGGCCTGCAGGGCCAGGCGGTCGAGCGCTACAACTGGTCGATCCAGGCCGACGCCGCGCTCTATCATCCGCTGTCCAACGTCGAGCGCATCGATCGCGCCACAAACCGCCCGACCCGGTTTCCCGATGGCGACGTCAACGCTCATGCCTTCATCCGCGTCGAGCGGCAGACGCTGCGGAAACTGCCTGTTTCGCGCGACATCCTGTTCACCATCCGCATCCATCTCGACCCGCTCAAGGTGCTGGCGCGGCATCCCGACAGGGCCACGCTGGCGGCGTCCTTTGCCGCCCAGCTGCAGGCGCTGGACCAGGCGCAGCTTGACTATAAGGGCCTGACCGCCGACCGTGACAGACTGGCGCAAAGCCTTGATATCATGGCTCGGGGGAACAATGATCCATCATCCTAGCAAGCCGGTTGCACTCGCCTGTGTGCTTTTGGGCATGGCGACGGCAGCGCTGGCCGAGCCGGTGACCTATGCCGGCAAGGTCGGACAGACCGACATCGTCGTCGAATTCACCAGCGACCCGTCGGCGCCGGATGGACCGCTCGCCGGCCGCTACTTCTACCGCTCGAAAGGTGTCGACATCCCGCTGCAGGCCAGGCCGCTGAAGGGGCGCCGGTTCGAATTGGCGGAGAAGGAGGCGTGCGGCCCCGAGAAATGCGGAGAGGGCCAGGCCGCGCCAATAGCCGCTATCTGGCGCCTCGCCTCCGCCGACAAGGGCAAGACACTGGAAGGCACTTGGAACGGGAAAAAGACACGGCCGTTGAAGCTGACCCGGATTGCAGAGCGTGAGCAGACCGAGCCGCCGGCCGCGAGCCCGCTCGATCTCTATGATTTCACCGACAGCAAGTTCTCTGGCGACGATGCGCCGATCACCATGGAAGCATCGCCCTACGACTATTTGCGGCTCGATTTTGCCCCCAAGGCTCTTGCCGCCAAAACTGAAGACCCGAAGACTGGCGACAAGATCGGCTGGCCGGATGCCTCCTATGAATATGTCGCCGATCCCCGCACCAGATTTGCCACGCCGCGCATCGTCGAACTGTCGGGCGGCGCGTCGGTCGAGGCGGCGAATGCCTTGCTTGAGAATCGGCACCGGCACGCCAGCCTCGGCGCGTTGAGCTGCGCGGCGTTGCGCTATGCCGGCTTTCACGAGGGCGGCCCGATCGACAGCATGGAGGACGGTTCGCTCGGCGGCTTCGAAGACTCGTCGTCACAGGTCAGCTCGCTTACCCCGCAATTGATGAGCTGGCGGGAATCCGGCAGCCTGTTTTGCGGCGGTGCGCACCCGACCAACTATTTGGACGCCTATGTGATGGACGTGCACCGCGGCGTGCTGCTTGGCCTTCAGGATATGTTTTCCGATACGGTCGATGGCAAGCCCGGCCCGTCACTCGTCGCCTTTGTCGCGCAACGGCGCAAGAAGCCGACCGATCAGACCCAGATCGATTTCGAAACCGAATGCGGCATCGACGATCTGATCCCCGAATATCTGGCGGCCAGCCTCTGGCGCGAGGGCGACAAGGAGTCCCTGGTCTTCGGGCTCCAGGGCCTGCCGCATGCGATCCAGGCCTGCGGCGACGATGTGCTGACCCTGCCGGTCTCCGAGGCCCACGATCTTTTCAAGCCTGAATTCGCAAAATTGCTCGGCCTATAGGCGCGATGACGCCGGGGAAAGCCGGCCATTTCCCGCTTTTTCCTTTATTGTGACAATGATCTATGGTTTGTCGCGCCGCGGCCAGGCGGCCGGTGTGAAGCGTTCTTTTGAGGAGTGTTCGATAGATGGCGACTGAAAATTGGCCCGTTTACGGTGAGATCACCGGCCCTGTTGTGATGATCGGCTTCGGCTCGATCGGACGGGGAACGCTGCCGCTGATCGAGCGCCATTTCAAGTTCGACAAGTCGCGCGTGACGGTCATCGACCCGCTCGACACCGACCGCAAGCTGCTCGACGAGCGCGGCATCGCCTTCGTCCAGGAACACGTGACCGAGAAGAACTACAAGAAGCTGTTGACCCCATTGCTCACCAATGGCGGTGGCCAGGGCTTTTGCGTCAACCTGTCGGTCGACACCGGCTCGGTCGACCTGATGCGGCTCTGCCGCAAACTCGGCGTGCTTTACATCGACACGGTGGTCGAGCCGTGGCTCGGCTTCTATTTCGACGCCAAGGCCGACAATGCAAGCCGCACCAACTACGCGCTGCGCGAAGCGATGATCGAGGAAAAGCGCGAAAACCCGGGCGGCGCGACCGCCATCTCCACCTGCGGCGCCAATCCGGGCATGGTCTCGTGGTTCGTCAAGCAGGCGCTGCTGAACCTCGCTGGCGATCTCGGCCTCGAGTTTTCCGAGCCGGCGCAGGACGACCGTGACGGCTGGGCGAAGCTGATGAAGAAGGCCGGCGTCAAGGGCATCCACATTGCCGAGCGCGACACCCAGCGCACCAAGAAGCCGAAGCCGATGAACGTGTTCTGGAACACATGGTCGGTCGAAGGCTTCATCTCCGAGGGGCTACAGCCGGCCGAACTCGGCTGGGGCACGCATGAGAAATGGATGCCGAAGAACGGCAAGGAGCACAAGCATGGTTCGCAGGCGGCGATCTATCTGGAGCAGCCGGGCGCCAACACGCGCGTGCGCTCATGGTGCCCGACGCCTGGCCCGCAATACGGCTTCCTGGTGACCCACAATGAGGCGATTTCGATCGCCGATTTCTTCACCGTGCGCGGCAAAAAAGGCAAGGTCCAATACCGCCCGACCTGCCATTATGCCTATCACCCCTGCAACGACGCGGTGCTGTCGTTGCACGAGATGTTCGGCGCCGCCGGCAAGGCGCAGCCTGTGCATCACGTGCTTGACGAAAACGAACTGGTCGACGGTGTCGACGAGCTCGGCGTGCTGCTCTACGGCCACGACAAGAATGCCTACTGGTATGGCTCGCAGCTGTCGCTGGCCGACGCCCGCAAGCTGGCGCCCTATCAGAACGCCACCGGCATGCAGGTCACCTCGGCAGTGCTAGCCGGCATGGTCTGGGCGCTGGAAAATCCGCAGGCCGGCATCGTCGAGGCCGACGAGATGGACTACAGACGCTGCCTGGAAGTGCAGAGCCCCTATCTCGGACCGGTCAAGGGCTACTATACCGACTGGACGCCGCTCGATAACCGCCCTGGCCTGTTTCCCGAAGACCTCGACAAAAACGACCCGTGGCAATTCCGCAACATCCTCGTTCGATAGCGGTTCTCTAGGCATGTCTCACTGCCTTGCAATCGCCCGGAAATCGGGCGATTGAAGGGATGCGGACTGAGGAGAGGATTCTCATATGACCATTGCGCGCAAAGTTCTTTCGATGGGCGTGGCCGGCGCCCTTGCGACGATGCTTGCTGCCTGCGTGACCGGCGGCCCCGACGAGCCACCGGCCGCCTCTGCCCCTAAGGGGGTCGAAGGTTCCTGGCTGAACGCCGAAGGCAACGCAGTGTCGACGTTGAATGGCGGAACGTTCACCACCGTTTCCGCCGAGACCGGCGAGAAATTTGCCGATGGCAGCTACTCAAAGACCGGGCCCACCTCGGTCGAGATCAACGGCACCTCGTTGATCAGGCAGCAAACGATAGCCTTCAACTGCCTGCTGGTCTCCATCAATCAGCTCAATTGCACCAGCGCCGCCGGGCAGAACTTTGTGCTGACCAGGCGCGGCTGAGCTCGATCCCGCAAGGGTTAGCAAAAAGGCGGCGGCACGATGCCCGCCGCCTTTTTTATGTCGGCAAACCGATCCCGTTCCGCTCGCCTGATTTCTTCTTGCATCGCCAGAACCGCGATGTGAACATGGCCCAAAAGCTGGCTGTTATGCTCCAGTCAAGCAACAGCGCTAAACGCCTTGGTCAGGCCATCCGGGAGACGAAGATGAAGAAGTTTGCTGCCATTGCCGCTCTGTCGGCATCCACGCTCGGCCTGTCGGCCGGAGCATCCTTTGCCGACTACACGTTGAACATCCTGCACTTCAACGATTGGCACAGCCGCATCGAAGGCAACAACAAATATGAGTCGACCTGCTCGGCTGACGAGGAGACCAAGGGCGAGTGCATTGGCGGCGCCGGCCGGCTGGTCACCGCGATCGCCCAGGAGCGCAAGAAGCTGGAAGGCCAGAACGTGCTGCTGCTCAATGCAGGCGACAGCTTCCAGGGATCGCTGTTCTACATCACCTACAAGGGCACCGCGGAGGAGGAATTCCTCAACCAGATCAAGCCCGACGCGGTGACGCTCGGCAACCACGAGTTCGACGATGGCGAGAGCGCGCTGGTGCCTTACCTGGACAAGGCGAAGTTCCCGATCGTCAGCGCCAATGTCGTGCCCAACGACAAGTCTGGCGCGGCAGGCAAGATCAAGCCGTCGATCGTGCTTGAGGTCGGCGGCCAGAAGATCGGCATCATCGGCGCGGTCACCAACGACACGCCGGAGCTCGCCTCGCCCGGCCCCAACATCACCATCGCCGACGACGTCAAGTCGATCACATCAGAGGTCGAGAAGCTGAAGGCGCAGGGCGTCAACAAGATCATCGCGGTGACCCATATCGGCTACAAGCGCGAGCGCGACGTCATCGCCAAGATACCGGGCATAGACATTGTCGTCGGCGGCCACAGCCATTCGCTTTTGTCCAACACCGACCCGAAGGCGGAAGGCCCCTACCCGACGATGGTCGACAATCCGGACGGCTACAAGGTTCCGGTCGTCCAGGCGGCGTCCTATTCGAAATATCTCGGCGAGTTCAAGATCGTGTTCGATGACAATGGCGTCGTCAAATCGGCCAGCGGCGACCCGATCTTTCTCGACAAGTCGATCACGCCCGATCCCGCCGTGCTTGCCCGCATCAAGGAGCTTGGCGCGCCGATCGAGGCGCTGAAGAACAAGGAGGTCGCCGAGACGACCAAGGCGATCGACGGCAGCCGCGAAAACTGCCGCGCCCGCGAATGCGAGATGGGCAATCTCGTCTCCGACGCGATCCTCGATCGGGTCAAGGGCCAGGGCGTCGAGATCGTCATCTCGAATGGCGGCGGCCTGCGCGCCTCGATCGACCAGGGCACCGTCACCATGGGCGAGGTGCTGACAGTGCTGCCGTTCCAGAACACGCTGGCCACCTTTCAGATTTCCGGCAAGGATCTGGTTGCCGGGCTGGAAAACGGTCTCAGCCAGCTGGAGGATGGCGCCGGACGCTTCCCGCAGGTCGCCGGCCTGAAATACTCCTTCGACAAGTCGGTCGCGCCCAATGCCGGTCGCGTCAAATCCGTCGAGGTCATGGAGGGCGGCGCCTGGGTCCCGCTCAATCCAGACAAGGACTATCTGGTCGCCACCAACAATTATGTCCGCCAGGGCGGCGACGGCTACAAGGTCTTCGCCGAGAAGGCCAAGAACGCCTATGACTATGGTCCGGGCCTCGAACAGGTGGTCGCCGACTATCTCGGCGCGCACAAGCCCTACACGCCAAAGCTCGACGGCCGCATCACCGAGATCGCCGCCACGGTTGCGGCGGCGCCTGCGGCTCCCGCCGCCGAACCTGCCAAGCCGGCCGAACCGGCCAAGCCCGCGGAAGCCGCGCCGGCACCCGCCGAGCCGGCACTGCCTGCGCCGCCGGCTGGCTCAAGCGACATCGCTGCAACCCCGCCAACGGTCCCGGCGGAAACCGCACCGGCGACACCGGCGCCTGCCGAACCGGCCAAGCCAGCCGAGGCTGCCCCGGCACCGGCGACACCAGCTCCGGCCGAGCCGGCAAAGCCGGCCGACGCCACTCCTGCCGAAGCCAGCCATGTCATCGTCGCCGGCGATACCTATTGGGATCTGGCCAAGCAGGCCTATGGCGACGGCACCAAATGGAAGGTGATCTCTGAAGCCAACAAGGGCTACGAGCCACGCCGGCTTCCTCTCGGCGCGACCTTGACCATTCCGCCGAAGTAACCTCGCTTCGCGTCCGCGACCAGCAAGACCCGCCCGGGAAACCGGGCGGGTTTTCTGCTTTCAGGGTAAGGTGCGGCCAGACGCAGCATTGAAAACTTGCGCCGCATCGCTAGTTTCGCCGCGACGTCGCCGGTTTCGCGCGGTGTCGGGAGATCTTTATGACGCTTTCCACGCCTGTCGATCCCAAAGCCGCGAAGGCGCTTGGCCCGCTGCCGGCAGGACATCCGCCGGTCAGAACCGGCAAGATCGGCGTCATGCTGGTCAATCTCGGCACGCCCGACGGCACCGATTTCAAGCCGATGTGGCGCTATCTCAGGGAATTCCTGTCCGATCCGCGCGTCATCGAACTCAACAGGGCGATCTGGTATCCGATCCTCTACGGCCTGGTTCTAACCACAAGGCCCAAGAAGTCCGGCGCCAACTACGCCAGGATCTGGAACCGGGAGCGCAACGAGTCGCCGCTGCGCACCTTCACCCGCGCCCAGGGCGAGAAGCTGGCCGAGGCGCTGCGCGACCTGCCCAATGTCGTCGTCGACTGGGCGATGCGCTATGGCAACCCTTCGACCGCGAGCGTTGCCAAAAATCTGGTCGAGCAAGGCTGCGACCGCATCCTTTGCTTCCCGCTCTACCCGCAATACTCAGCAACCACCACCGCGACCGCCAACGACCAGCTGTTTCGCGCGCTGATGAAGATGCGGGCAGCCCCGGCGATCCGCAGCGTGCCGCCCTACTATGACGAGCCGGTCTATATCGAGGCGCTCGCCCGTTCGATCGAACAGCATCTGGCGGCGCTCGACTTCGAACCGGAGGTGGTCATCGCCTCCTATCACGGCATCCCAAAGCCTTATTTCGAAAAAGGCGACCCCTATCACTGCCATTGCCTGAAGACGACGCGCCTGCTGCGCGAAAGGCTCGGCTGGAGCGACAAGAAGCTGATCACCACCTTCCAGTCGCGCTTCGGCGCGCAGGAATGGCTGCAGCCCTACACCGACAAGACGGTCGAGAAACTCGGCCATGACGGCGTGAAGTCGATCGCCATCGTCAATCCTGGTTTCTCCGTCGACTGCATCGAGACACTGGACGAAATCGGCCGTGAGGCGGCCGAAACCTTCCATCACGCCGGAGGCGAAAAATTCGCCCATATCCCTTGCCTCAACGACAGCGCGGAAGGCATGGCGGTGATCGAGGCGATGGTGCGGCGCGAACTATCGGGTTGGATCTGAAGCCAACGACTCCCGCAATCAGCTGTACATAGATAATCAGCGATCACCAGATTGTAACATTATTGAAACACACCTAAGTGTTTGGTGAAGTTGGCTGCATGGAATCAACGCCATGGCCGGCGTCTGAGGGAGATTAAGATGGACTTCAGTGGTTTCGGTATTGCGATTGGTGCGCTTGCCGTTCTGGTGCTGGTACTCCTTATCAAAGGCATCAGGACAATCCCGCAAGGCTACAATTATACGGTGGAGCGCTTTGGCCGTTACACCAAGACACTGAGCCCCGGCCTCAATGTCATCTTTCCGATCGTCGACCGTATCGGCGCCAAGATGAACATGATGGAGCAGGTGCTCGACGTTCCGAGCCAGGAAATCATCACCCGCGACAACGCCATAGTGGGTGTCGACGGCATCGCCTTCTACCAGATCCTCAACGCAGCGCAGGCGGCCTATCAGGTCTCCGGCCTGCAGAACGCCATCCTCAACCTGACGATGACCAACATCCGTACCGTCATGGGCTCGATGGATCTCGACGAGTTGCTGTCGAACCGCGACGCCATCAACGAGCGCCTGCTGCGCGTCGTCGACGAGGCGGCGCACCCGTGGGGCATCAAGATCACCCGCGTCGAGATCAAGGACATCAACCCGCCGGCCAATCTCATCGAATCGATGGGCCGCCAGATGACCGCCGAACGTAACAAGCGCGCGCAGATTCTTGCCGCCGAAGGTCTCAAGCAATCGCAGATCCTGGAGGCCGAGGGCCGCAAGGAAGCTGCCTTCCGCGATGCCGAGGCGCGCGAGCGTTCGGCCGAGGCCGAAGCCCGCGCCACGCAGGTGGTGTCGGAAGCCATCTCCAAGGGCGACGTGCAGGCGCTCAACTACTTCGTCGCGCTGAAATACACCGAAGCGATGGGCAAGATCGGCACGGCCACCAACAGCAAGGTCGTGCTGATGCCGATGGAAGCCTCGGCGCTGATCGGCACGCTCGGCGGCATAAGCGAGATCGCCAAGGAGGTATTTCGCAGCGAAGGCACAGCCGGCGCCGCGCGGACTGCCCGCCCTCCGGTGGTTCGCCCTAGCGACAACTGAGATCATGGGAGCATGATCCCGAAAAGTGGGCACCGGTTTTCGGAAAAGATCATGCTCAACAGGAAATAGGAGCACACGCCCATGCTCGACCGCATCATTTCCGAACTCGGCCCGTGGAACTGGATGGTTCTGGGCTTCGTCCTGCTGGTGCTGGAAGTCATCGCGCCAGGCATCTTCATGCTGTGGATCGGTATCGCCGCGCTGCTGATCGGCGTGGTCTCACTGCTGATCTGGGACGCAGGCTTCTGGACCTGGGAGATCCAGGTTCTCGCCTTCCTCGCTTTGTCGCTGGTCTCGGCCTTCGTCGGCAAGAAGCTGGTCGGCGGGCGTAATGACACGACCGACCAGCCGTTGCTCAACCGACGCGGCGCCCAGATGGTCGGCAAAATGGCTACCCTTGCCGAACCGATCAAGGACGGTCGCGGCCGCATCAAGCTCGGCGACACGCTGTGGCGCGTCTCCGGTCCCGACCTGCCGGCCGGCACGCAGGTGCGTGTAGTCAGTTCGGCCGATACAGATCTGGAACTGACGGTCGAGGCCGTCTGAGTTTTCAGGCGCGCCTACGCGCAAGGTGTGTTGAGATTCAGGTCAGGCCGAGTCGAAAACGATGGTTTCCGAGAACCGGAGCGGAGCGTACTCAAAGTACGTGAGCACCGGAAGCGCAGGAGACCGGCGTTTGCAGACCGGCCTCACCTGAATATCAATACACCTTAGGCGGCGCCGATGCGCAGCAGATCATGCAGGTGGACGAGCCCGACCGGCTGCCTGCCCTCGACAACCATCAGGCTGGTGATGGCTGAGTTGTTGATCGTCTGCAGCGCGGTTGCCACCAGTGTGTCCGGGCGGGCCGTCTTCGGCTCCCTTGTCATCACCTGATCGACACTCATTTCCAGCAAATTGCTGCCGATATGGCGCCTGATGTCGCCGTCTGTGATGATGCCGATCAGCGCGCCGTCCGCGGCCGTGATCGCCACGCAACCGAACCCCTTGCTCGACAATTCGAGGATCGCCTCGCGCATGCCGGTGCCCGAAGGCACGAGCGGCAGCCTGTCGCCGACATGCATGATGTCGCGGATCTGCGTCAGATTGGCGCCGAGCTGGCCGCCGGGATGGAAGGTACGGAAATGGTCCGGGGTAAAGCCCCGCGCTTCGAGCAGGGCGATGGCCAGTGCATCGCCCATCACCAGCTGCAAAAGCGTCGATGTCGTCGGCGCCAGGCCGTGCGGGCAGGCTTCGGGTGCGCGCGGCAGCAACAGCACCACGTCCGCCTCGCGCGCCAGCGCCGATGTCTCGCCGGCGGTGATCGCAACCAGCGGAATCGAGAAGCGCCTGGAATAGGCGATGATGCCGTTGAGTTCCTTGCTCTCGCCCGACCATGACATGGCGATGATGGCGTCATCCCTGGCGATCATGCCGAGGTCGCCGTGATTGGCTTCGGAGGGATGCACAAAGAAGGCCGGCGTGCCGGTCGAGGCGAGCGTCGCGGCTATCTTGGAACCGATATGGCCGCTCTTGCCGACGCCGGTGACGATGACGCGGCCTCTGGCCTGCGACACGATATCGACGGCGCGCGCGAATGGTTCGGACAGTCCATTTTCGAGCGCGGCGGCCAGAGCCGCCACACCGGCCTGCTCGGTTGCCACCGTCCTGAGCGCCGATTCTATCGAAGCTTGCTTGTCCAGCCGCTTCTTTTCTGGGGATCCCGCATGCATGGCTGATGCGATTAGCGCTTTGGCGCTCGCCTGTCCAACAGAAATGCCACCTCGTGCCTGTCGCCCAAAAGCCTGGTCTCGGGCTTGACCCAAGGTTGTGCAGCGGTTTTGCGACAGCGACAGGCATGAAAACAAGGTGCTTGAAGCGCACCGCATGAACCCCCTAGGACATCACCGTTTTGAGGGTCATTGGGCCGCCGCCTCAACCCTCCGTTAACCATCCCCATTTACGGTTCGGTAAGTATGGCGCGCTTGCGCCGCGCAAGCAGTGGTGACGATGTCGCGGGCCCAGCCTGAAAGCAAAAGAGGTCGAAACGGCAAAGCCATCAGCGCACTGCTGCTGGCGGCCAGCGTTTTCGCTTTGCTGCGGCCAACACCGCTTTGCGCCCAGGAGACCGAGCTGCGCGGCGAGGTTTCGGAATCGGCGATCCTGTTTGACCAGCAGCGCAAGGTAAGACAGCTGAGCGCGGCCGGATCTCAGGATCCGGCGACACCCGCCGATGCAGCCGCCCAGGCCAACCCGCCAACCCCGACGACCTATCTGCCGGCAAGTGCCGGCGCCTTGCCGGACGACACCGGCGCGACACCGCCGACCGGCAGCATCTTTGATCCGCCGGCGGCCACAGATGGCAGTTTTGGCGACAATCCGCCCCCGGTTAAGCCGCGCCGGCCATCGACCGCAAAGCTGCGCGCCGCCGATGCAGACACGGCCAAGGACAAGACAACCGGCAAGAAGAAGCTCGGCAAGGCCACAGACCCAACCACGACCGGAACCACGTCGACCGACACAGCGGCAGACGATGCGGACCAGGACACAACCAACCGCCGTGCCCTCACCGTCGACAGCGCCGACCGGCAAAAGCTCGACCCCGGCGCCGAGCGCACCGACGCCATCGAAGGCCTGAAGAAGAAGCCCGAAGACGATCCCTACGCGGCAACCGGCATCAAGGTTGGCACCTTCCTGCTCCGGCCGACGCTTGAGCAAGGCGTGACGGCAACGTCGAATGCCGATTCCAGCAGCGGCGGGACGTCGGCGGTGCTGTCCGAAACGGCGCTGCGTTTTTCCGCCGCCTCCGACTGGCGCGAGAACTCGGCGGTCATCGACGGCTACGGCAACTTCCGCAACACCATTTCGGGCAAGAAGATCAATGAAGGGCGCGGCCGCCTCGAAGGCACCCTGAACGTCGATCTCGACAATGAACTGCGGGCCATCGCCAAGCTCGGCTACGAAATTGCGCCGGAATCCGCCTCCTCACCCGATGCCATTGCCGGCGTCAAATCGCAGCCGATCCGCCAGACCATCGACGGCAGCCTGGGCATCGAGAAGGACGTCGGCAAGCTGCGCTTCGCGCTGACCGGCGCGGTCTCTCACGACATCTATGGCGACGCCGAGCTGACAAACGGCACCGTGTTGTCGCAGAAGGATCGCGACTCCACCCTCTATACGGCGACTTTGCGCACCGGCTACGAGATCTCGCCCGCCATTACACCTTTTGCCGAGGTCGAAGTCGGCCGCCGCGCCTATGATCTGCGTGTCGATTCGGGCGGATTCGAACGATCATCCACCCGCCTCGGCGCGCGCGCCGGCGTCGAACTCGACATGGGCGAGAAACTGACTGGGGAATTCTCGGCCGGCTGGCTCCGCGAAGCGATCGACGACGATCGCCTGGCGGCGATCGCGGGGGCAAGCCTGAACGCCGACCTCAAATGGTCGCCGGAACGCGGCACCATCATCGGCCTCACCGGGAAGACCACCATCGACGGCACCACAGCCGCCAACGAAAGCGGCGACATCCTCTATTCCGGCCGCCTCACCGGCGAGCGGCAGATTCGCGCCGACCTGACCGGCAACGCCGCACTCGGCCTCGACTGGCGCGACTACACCGGCTCCGACGGGCATGACCTGACGCTGAGCGCCGAGGCCGGGCTGACATGGTGGCTGAACCGCTATGTCGGCCTCACCAGCCGCGCCCGCACCGAAAAGCTGACCAGCAACCTGCCTGGCCGCAACTACACCGCCAACAGCATCTACCTCGGCCTGAAGCTGCAACGGTAAGACAAGCCCTAGGCGGCGCCGCGCCGTTCCGACGGTTTTATCTCATCGAGCAGCGTGCGGATGACGCCCGACATGTTCTCGTTCATGTCGCTACGCCACAGCGCGAAGGCGACATTGGCCTCGACGAAGCCTTCCGGCGAACCGCAATCGAAGGTGCGGCCTTGATAGTGGTAGCCGTAGAAGGACTGCTGCTTTTCCAGCTTCAGCATCGCGTCGGTGAGCTGGATTTCGTTGCCGGCGCCCTTTTCCTGACCTTCGAGAATCCCGAAGATCTCGGGCTGCAGGATGTAGCGGCCGTTGATGTAGAGATTGGACGGTGCGGTGCCGGTCTTCGGCTTCTCCACCATCTCGGTGATACGGAAGCCGTGATGCGTATCCTCGCCGCGGCCGACGATGCCGTATTTGTGCGCCTCGGCCGGGTCGCATTCCTGCACGGCGATGATGTTGTTGCCGGTCTCCTGGTAGAGCTCGACCATCTCCTTCATGCAGCTCTTTTCCGACTGCATGATCATGTCGGGCAACAGCAGCGCGAAAGGCTCGTCGCCGACCAGTTCGCGCGCGCACCAGACGGCATGGCCAAGCCCCATCGGCACTTGCTGGCGGGTAAAGCTCGTCTGTCCCGGAGCCGGTTGCAGCCGCTGCAGGCGAGCGAGTTGGTCATCCTTGCCGCGCTGGGCGAGCGTGTCGTAGAGCTCGAACTGGACGTCGAAATGGTCTTCGATAACCGCCTTGTTGCGACCGGTGACGAAGATGAAATGTTCGATGCCGGCCTCGCGCGCCTCATCGACAACATACTGGATGACCGGTCTGTCGACGACGGTCAGCATTTCCTTGGGGATGGCCTTGGTGGCCGGGAGGAACCGCGTGCCGAGACCGGCGACCGGGAAAACTGCCTTGCGAACTCTCTTCATGCTGTCAATTATCCGTTTGAGGGCCTGCTCTGCAATCCCGCTCCGAGACATTTTCACGCCGAAATCGGGGATTACGGAAGGTCTGGTGAGAAACTTGCTGTGCGTAAAGCATCGACGCGTCTTTTCGTTCCCGACGGCTCCTATGGTAAACTAAATCCTAACCGGGTTCGGCGATGAATGATCTTCCTGAGATAAAGAAGGAGGAAAAGATGTCCGTTCGCAATGCCGCAAAATTCTTCACCAGCGTCATGACGGCCGCCAGCCTCTCGCTCGCCTTGCTGATGCCGGCCGGGCCGGCTTTTGCCGATGCCGGGTTCCGGCAATGGGTCGCCGGTTTCCGCGCCACAGCCGTGCAAGGCGGCGTTTCCGGCGCCGTGTATGACCAGGCGTTCAAGGATATCAGGGATATTGACCCGGTGGTGCTGGAAAAGGCGCGCACGCAGCCTGAATTCACCGCCCCGGCATGGGATTATTTCGACAACCGGGTCCATGACCAGTCCGTCGCCGTCGGCCAGCAGATGGCGAAGAAATGGAAGCCTTGGCTCGACCGCATCGAGGCACGGTTCGGTGTCGACCGCGATATCCTGCTCGCCATCTGGTCGATGGAATCAAACTATGGCGAGATCCTCAAGCGCGACGACATCATGCGCAATGTCGTGCGCTCGCTGGCGACCTTGGCCTATGCCGATCCGAAGCGGGGGAAATTCGCCCGCACCCAGCTGATCGCCGCGCTGAAGATTCTGCAGACGGGCGACATCGATGAAAGCCATCTCAGCGGATCCTGGGCCGGCGCCATGGGCCATACCCAGTTCATCCCGACCAGCTATCAGCACTATGCCGTCGACATGGACGGCAATGGCAAGCGCGACATCTGGAATTCGATCCCCGATGCGCTGGCAACCGCCGCCAATCTGTTGAAGAAGAATGGCTGGCAGGCCGGCAAGACCTGGGGCTACGAGGTCACGCTGCCGGCCGGCAAGCTCCCCGGCGGCGCGAAGACATTGGCGCAATGGCAGGCACTCGGCGTCGTCAGGGCCAATGGCAAGCCGTTCAAGAACGTCGCCGACAAGGCGACATTGAAGGTGCCGGACGGCCGCGATGGACCAGCCTTCCTGATGATCAAGAATTTCTCGGTGATCAAGGCCTACAACAACGCCGACAAATATGCGTTGGCCGTCGGCCTTCTTGCCGACGAAATCGCCGGTTCCAGTGGTCTCGTGCAGGACTGGAAACGGCCTTTCACCAAGCTCAGCTTCGAGGAAAGGCAGGAGCTGCAGAAGCGGCTTTCGCAGCACGGGCTTTACGACGGCAAGTTCGACGGCAAGATCGGTGATGGCACGAAAACAGCCATCATGACCTATCAGGCGAAGGTCGGCTTGACCCAGGACGGGTATCCGAGCATGGAAGTGCTCAAATGGCTCCGACAAAAATAGAGCCGCCGCGCGGCCCCGATTTCAGGGTCATGCGCCAGGGATGGAGAGGGTGATTGGTTTCGGTCGCGCGTATCCGGGTCATCGTCCGTCGCATGCCGATCCTGATTCTGGCCATTGCCGTTCTGGCAGTCGCCGCCGCCAGCTCCTTTCACACGCCGGCAATCGCGCAGGAACAGCAAAACCGGGGCTGGTCGCTGCGCGACCTGTTGTTCCCGCGCAGAAGTGAGCGGGTAGAGCCGCCGCTTGACATCCAGAAGCCGCGGCCCAAGGCAAGAAAGAAGGCACCTCGCCCACCGGCCGAACCGGCAATACCGATTGTCGAGAAAACACCGGATGCCCGCGTCGTTCTGGTGGTCGGCGATTTCATGGCAAGCGGCCTTGCGGAAGGCCTCGATACTGCCTTTGCCGAAAATCCCGGCGTCAGGATCGTCGCTCGCAGCAACGGCTCCTCCGGTTTCGTGCGTGATGATTTCTACAACTGGCCCGAACAGATCAAGTCGTTGATCGAGACCGAGAAGCCCGCGGCTGTCGTCGTCATGCTGGGGTCCAACGACCGCCAGCAGATGCGCGTCAACGACGTGCGCGAACAGCCGCGATCCGAGAACTGGACCAAAGAATATGAGCGCCGGACCGATGCGCTTGGCAAGGCCATTGCGTCGACCAAGGTACCCTTCCTGTGGGTTGGCATGCCAGCTTTCCGGGTGCCGAAAATGACTTCCGACATGCTGGCCTTCAACGACATCTATCATTCGGCGGCCGAAAGCGGTGGCGGTGAGTTTGTTGACATCTGGGACGGGTTCGTCGACGAGAACGGCGCCTTCGTCACCACCGGGCCCGATATTAACGGCCAGGCGGTGCGCCTGCGCTCCGATGACGGCATCAACGTGTCGAAGGCCGGCAAGCGCAAGCTCGCCTTCTATACCGAAAAGCCGCTGATGAAGATCCTTGGGCTGACAGCACCCGGCGGTGCGGTTACGGCCTCCGCGCCGGCTGGCGCCCCCGTCGAAGTGCCGTCGCCGGTCGCGGCGCCCATCGTGGTCGACCGCACCGTGCCGATGCTGCTCAACGATCCGGCGCTCGACGGCGGTTCGGAACTTCTCGGTGCAGCGCCACCGGCAAAGGCGGATGTGAACCTGCCCGGCGAAAAACTGGTCGTCGAGGGCAAGGCGTCCGCTGCCTCGCCGGGCCGCGCCGACGATTTTTCCTGGCCGCCCAAGACCCAGCCGGCGACGGCGGCCGCAGGCGAGACAACGACGGCGATCAACCCTTAACGGGGCAGGACGCTCGATCCCATCAACGCCTCGTCGATGGACCGCGCTGCCTGGCGGCCCTCGCGGATCGCCCAGACAACCAGCGACTGGCCGCGACGCACATCGCCCGCCGCATAAAGCCTGTCGACGCTGGTCTTGTAGTCGCGATCGTTGGCCTCGACATTTTTCGAACGGCGGCTGTCGGTGACGATCTTCATCTGGCCATCCAATTCCGACACCAGTCCGACGGTGGTCGGCCCGGCAAAGCCGATGGCGATGAAGGCGAGATCGGCACGGATGACGAATTCGGTGCCGGCGATCGGCTTGCGCTTGTCATCGACCTCACAGCATTTGACGCCGGTCAGCTGGCCCTCTTCGCCGATGAATTCGAGCGTCGCCACCTGGAATTCGCGCTCCGCACCTTCGGCCTGCGACGACGAGGTGCGCATCTTGGTTGCCCAGTAGGGCCAGACCGAAAGCTTGTCTTCCTTCTCCGGCGGCTGCGGCCGGATGTCGAGCTGGGTGACGCGCACGGCGCCCTGGCGGAAGGCGGTGCCGACGCAGTCGGAGGCGGTGTCACCGCCGCCGACGACGACGACGTGCTGGCCGCCGGCGACAATCGGCGCCGCGTGCCACGCCACCGATTGGATCGGCTCGCCGCCGACGCGCTTGTTCTGCTGTACCAGATACGGCATCGCATCATGCACGCCGTCGAGATCGTCGCCGGGAATGCCGGCAGCGCGTGGCGTTTCCGAACCGCCGCAATAGAGCACCGCATCATATTCGGCGAGCAGTTCGCTGACCTTCTTGTCGACGCCGACATTGACGCCGCAATGGAAGGTCACGCCCTCGCCCTGCATCTGCTCGATGCGCCGGTCGATATAGTGCTTCTCGATCTTGAAATCGGGAATGCCGTAGCGCATCAGCCCGCCCGGCCGGCTCTCGCGCTCATAGACATGGACGTCGTGGCCGGCGCGGCCAAGCTGCTGCGCGGCGGCCATGCCGGCTGGTCCCGAGCCGATGATGGCGACGCGTTTTCCCGTCTTCTTTTCCGGCGGATAGGGCCTGATATGGCCGGTTTCATAGGCCTTGTCGGCGATCGCCTGCTCGACCGTCTTGATGGCGACCGGAATGTCCTCGAGGTTCAGCGTACAGGCTTCCTCGCAAGGTGCGGGGCAGATGCGGCCGGTAAATTCGGGGAAATTGTTGGTCGAATGCAGGTTGCGGATCGCATTGTCCCAGTCGCCATTGTAGACGAGGTCGTTCCAGTCCGGGATCTGGTTGTGGATCGGACAGCCTGTCGGCCCATGACAAAACGGAATGCCGCAATCCATGCAGCGCGCGGCCTGTTTCTCGACCTCCTTGTCCGACATCGGCAGCGTGAACTCACGGAAATGCCGGATGCGGTCGGAGGCCGGCTGGTACTTGTGCACCTGCCGGTCGATCTCGAGAAAGCCTGTTACCTTACCCATAGTCCAGTTCCTGCTGTCCAGATGGTGCGGGTTTCGCCGCACCCGTTAACCTCTTGAGGCAGCCATGGCAACCTTGCGCCCGAGGTCAAACTGTCGATGAAAGTATTGACCGGGAAGCCTGGGCTTCCCGGCAGTTCCCAAAGCCTATTCCGCCGCCACGCCCATGCGCATGCGTTCCATCTCGATCAGCGCACGGCGGTACTCGACCGGCATGATTTTCCGGAATTTCGGCCGGAAAGTCGTCCAGTCATCGAGGATCTCGCGACCCCTGACCGAACCCGTGTAGTGCACATGGTTCGAGATCAGCTGGTAGAGCCGCTCCTCGTCGTGGCTGGTCATATCGCCGGAGACGTCGACGCGGCCCTTGTGGTCGAGGTCGCCGCCGTGATGGAGCAGCTTCTCCATCAGATCGTCTTCCTCGGGAACAGGTTCCAGCTCGACCATCGCCATGTTGCAGCGCTCGGCGAAATCGCCGGCTTCGTCCAGCACATAGGCGACGCCGCCCGACATGCCGGCGGCGAAGTTGCGGCCGGTCTGGCCGATGACGACGACGATGCCGCCGGTCATGTATTCGCAGCCATGGTCGCCAACGCCTTCGACGACGGCGGCGACACCCGAGTTGCGCACAGCGAAACGCTCGCCGGCGACACCGGCGAAATAAGCCTCGCCCTCGGTTGCGCCATAGAGCACCGTATTGCCGACGATGATGGAGTCAGCCGCGACGATCTTGGCCTCTTCCGGCGGACGGATGACAATGCGCCCGCCCGACAGGCCCTTGCCGACATAGTCGTTGGCCGCGCCAACGAGCTCGAACGAAATGCCTCGCGCCAGGAAGGCGCCAAAGGACTGGCCGGCGGTGCCGGTCAGCTTCACCGAGATCGTGTCCTCGCGCAGGCCCTTGTGCTTGAAGCGCTTGGCCACCTCGCCCGACAGCATGGCGCCCGTCGAACGGTCTACATTGCGGATGTCGACCTCGATCTTGACCGGCTGCTTGCTGTCGAGCGCGGGCTTGGCCAGTTCGATCAGCTTGCGGTCGAGCACGTCGTCGATCGGATGCTTCTGCCGTTCGGTCCAGTGCACGGAAGCATGCGGCGCATCGGGCTTGAAGAACATCTTCGAGAAATCGAGGCCGCGCGCCTTCCAGTGCACGATCAGGTCGCGCTTTTCCAGAAGGTCGGTGTCGCCGATGATCTGGTCGATATGGGTGTAGCCCATTTCGGCCAGCAGCCCGCGCACCTCTTCCGCCACATAGAAGAAGAAGTTGATGACGTGCTCGGGCGTGCCCTTGAAGCGCTTGCGCAGCACCGGGTCCTGCGTCGCGACGCCGACCGGGCAGGTGTTGAGATGGCACTTGCGCATCATGATGCAGCCGGCCGCGATCAGCGGCGCGGTTGAGAAGCCGAACTCGTCGGCGCCAAGCAGCGCGCCGATGATGACGTCACGGCCGGTGCGCAGGCCGCCATCGACCTGCAGCGCCACGCGCGCCCGCAGACCGTTCAGCACCAGCGTCTGGTGGGTCTCGGCAAGGCCCATTTCCCATGGACTGCCGGCATGCTTGAGCGAGGTCAGCGGCGACGCACCGGTGCCGCCATCATAGCCGGAGATGGTGATGTGGTCGGCGCGCGCCTTGGCGACGCCAGCCGCCACCGTGCCGACACCAACTTCCGAGACCAGCTTGACCGACACGTCGGCCGCCGGATTGACGTTCTTCAGATCGTAGATCAGCTGCGCCAGATCCTCGATCGAATAGATGTCGTGATGCGGCGGCGGCGAGATCAAGCCGACGCCCGGTGTCGAATGCCTGACCTTGGCGATGGTTGCGTCGACCTTGTGGCCGGGCAATTGACCGCCCTCGCCGGGCTTGGCGCCCTGCGCGACCTTGATCTGCATCATGTCCGAGTTGACGAGATATTCCGCCGTCACGCCGAAGCGCCCGGAGGCGACCTGCTTGATCGCCGAGCGCTCGGGGTTCTTGCCGCCGCCGGGCAGCGGCAGATAGCGGTCGGCCTCTTCGCCGCCCTCGCCGGTGTTCGACTTGCCGCCGATCTGGTTCATGGCGCGCGCCAGCGTGGTGTGCGCCTCGCGTGAGATCGAGCCGAAGGACATCGCCCCGGTCGAGAACCGCTTGACGATGTCGGCCGCCGGCATGACCTCGTCGATCGCGACCTTCTGGCGGCCGCTTTCTTCCGCGAGCTTGATCTTGAACAGGCCGCGAATGGTCTGCGCCCGCGCCGTCTCGCTGTCGATCTGGGCGGAATAGTCCTTGAACGTTTCCCACGAGCCCTGACGCACGGCGTGCTGCAAGGTGGCGACTGCGTCGGGCGACCAGATATGCGCTTCGCCGCGCATGCGGAACACGTATTCGCCGCCCACCTCGAGGCTGTTGCGCAGCACCGGGTCGTTGCCGAAACCATCGGTGTGGCGGCTGAGCGTCTCGGCCGCGATCTCGTCCAGTCCGACGCCCTCGATCAGTGTCGCGGTGCCGGTGAAGTATTTCTCTACGAAATCGGTCTTCAACCCGATGGCGTCGAAGATCTGCGCGCCGCAATAGGACTGGTAGGTCGAGATGCCCATCTTGGACATCACCTTGAGGATGCCCTTGCCGATCGACTTGATATAGCGCGAGACCACTTCGTAGGCGTCGACCTCCTTCGGCAATTCGCCACGCTTGTGCATGTCGAGCAGCGTGTCGAAGGCAAGGTAAGGGTTGATCGCCTCGGCGCCGTAGCCGGCAAGGCAGCAGAAATGATGCACTTCGCGCGGCTCGCCGGATTCCACGACCAGACCGACCGAAGTGCGCAAGCCCTTGCGGATCAGGTGGTGGTGCACCGCGGCTGTCGCCAGCAGTGCCGGAATGGCGATGCGGTCCGGCCCGACCTGGCGGTCGGACAGGATGATGATGTTGTAGCCGCCGGCGACCGCCGCTTCCGAGCGCTCGCACAGCCGGTCGATGGCGCCCTGCATGCCGCCAGCGCCTTCGTTCGAACCATAGGTGATGTCGATCGTCTTGGTGTCGAAGCGGTCCTCGGTGTGGCCGATGGAGCGAATCTTTTCGAGATCGCCATTGGTCAGGATCGGCTGGCGCACTTCCAACCGCTTGCGGCGCGAATTGCCGACCAGGTCGAAGATGTTGGGCCGCGGCCCGATGAAGGACACCAGGCTCATCACCAGCTCCTCGCGGATCGGGTCGATCGGCGGGTTGGTGACCTGGGCGAAGTTCTGCTTGAAATAGGTGTAGAGCAGCTTCGACTTGTCCGACATCGCCGAGATCGGCGTGTCGGTGCCCATCGATCCCACGGCTTCCTGGCCGGTGGTCGCCATCGGCGACATCAACAGCTTGGTGTCTTCCTGGCTGTAGCCGAACGCCTGCTGGCGATCGAGCAAGCTGACGTCCCGGCGCAATTCGCGCGGCGCGACCGGCTTCAAATCTTCGAGGATGAGCTGCGTGTTGGCGAGCCAGGTCTTGTAGGGATGCTTGGTGGCGATCTCCGACTTGAGCTCCTCGTCGGAGATGATACGACCCTTCTCGAGGTCGATCAGCAGCATACGGCCGGGCTGCAGCCGCCACTTCTTGACGATCCTCTCTTCCGGCACCGGCAGCACGCCGGCTTCCGAGGCCATGATGACGCGGTCATCGTCGGTGACGATGTAGCGTGCCGGGCGCAGTCCGTTGCGGTCGAGCGTGGCGCCGATCTGGCGGCCGTCGGTAAACACGACCGCCGCCGGCCCATCCCACGGCTCCATCAGTGCGGCATGGTATTCATAGAAAGCCTTGCGGTCTTGATCCATCAGCTTGTTGCCGGCCCAAGCCTCAGGGATCAGCATCATCATGGCGTGGCTAAGGCTGTAGCCGCCCTGGAACAGGAACTCGAGCGCGTTGTCGAAACACGCGGTATCGGACTGGCCCTCATAGGAGATCGGCCACAGCTTCGAGATGTTGTTGCCGAACAGTTCGGAATCGACCGATGCCTGTCGCGCCGCCATCCAGTTGTTGTTGCCGCGCACGGTGTTGATCTCGCCATTGTGGGCGACCATACGGTAGGGATGTGCCAGCTTCCACGATGGGAAGGTGTTGGTCGAGAAGCGCTGGTGGACGAGGATCAGCGCCGTCTCGAAGCGCGGGTCCTTGAGATCCTTGTAGTAAGCGCCGACCTGGTAGGCCAGGAACATGCCCTTGTAGACGATGGTGCGCGCCGACAGCGACACGCAGTAGGAACCGATGTCCTTGTTGTCGTTCTCCGCGTAAATGCGGCCGGAGATCACCTTGCGCAGCAAATAGAGCCGTGCCTCGTATTCTTCGTCGTCGGTGATGTCGGCCGTGCGGCCGATGAAGACTTGCCGGTGGAACGGCTCGGACGCCACGATATCAGGCGCCTTCGACAGCGACGCATTGTCGACCGGCACGTCGCGGAAGCCGAGCAGCGGCAGCCCTTCGGACTGCGCCGATTCGGCGATGATTTCTTCGATATGGGCGCGCAGCGCCGCATCCTGCGGCATGAACCAGTGTCCGACGCCGTACTGACCGGCCGGCGGCAGTTCGATGCCCTGGGCTGCCATCTCTTCGCGGAAGAAACCGTCCGGAAGCTGCACCAGCACGCCGGCGCCATCACCGACCAGCGGATCGGCGCCGACGGCGCCGCGATGCGTCAGGTTTTCGAGCACGGCGAGGCCGTCCTTGACGATCTGGTGCGACTTCACGCCCTTCATGTTGACGATGAAGCCGACGCCGCAGGCATCATGCTCGTTGCGCGGGTGGTAAAGACCTTGCGCGGCAAAGCCGTTGGCGGTTCGGCCAATAGTGGTCAGGGACGTATTTTTGACGGTTGCCGCTTTCGTCTGCGCGGCCTGGCCGTTCGTCGCAGAGAGCGTCATGTCCGTCATCGTCCTGTCCTCCGTTCCCAGCCGTTCGGGCGCTGGTTTGCCTCGGGAAGCGCTTGGCTCCCCCTTGATCCTTGCGGCACGTCTTGCGAAATCTTGGGCTGAACCATGCGGCTTTCCGCATGGTTCGTATCTGGTATTCGTACAGGCCAGAGCCAGTCTGTCTACCTGTCGCTCGCGGCAACGGCCGGAGAGGCCCAACGATACGCCAATCCAGCCTGTTTTGTGCGACAAAATAAGACAGCACTACTGTCCTAAATTTTTATGACAGAAATCCTGAGAGCGCACAAGACCGATTCACAAAAATCTTGGGCGTTTGGCGACAGAAAATTACGTGGGGTGAGACCGAAACGAAAACTTCGGTCTTCCGCACGCCTTCGTGATCCGCCACTGGCTTTACCGCTTTTTCGGCCTTTGGCCCTTGCGCGTCAAACCCCGAAGCGGCCATGGTCGCGCTCTTTTTTCGCCATCAGACTTCACAACCAAACATGGACCTTTCCTAATGTTCTTTGCATCCGACAACTGGGCGGGCGTCCATCCCGATATCTCGGCCAACCTGACCCGCCATGCTGCCGGTATCGCCACCGCCTATGGCGACGGCGACCTCGACCGCGCCGTCTACAAGCGCTTCAACGAGATCTTCGAGCGCGAGGTTGCGGTCTTCTTCGTCGCCACCGGCACGGCGGCCAACGCGCTGTCGATGGCATCGTTGAACCGGATCGGCGGGGTCGCCTTCTGCCATTCCGAAGCGCATATGAATGTCGATGAATTCGGCGCCACGGGTTTTTATACCGGTGGAGCGCGCATGTCGCCGGTTCCGGGCCCATTGGGGCGCATCAATCCGCAGGCTCTCGACTGGGCCATCAAACGCTACTCGCAAGACCTCGCCCCTGGCGGCCAGCCGATGGCGGTGACGATCACCCAGGCGACCGAGGTCGGCACCGTCTACACCGTCAACGACGTGAAAGCTGTCTCGGAGGTCGCGCGCCGTCACAAGCTGCCGCTGCACATGGACGGCGCGCGCTTCGCCAACGCCATTGCCGCGACGGAGGTCAGTCCCGCGGAAATAACCTGGAAAAGCGGAGTCGACATCGTCTCCTTTGGCGGCACCAAGAACGGCTGCTGGATGGCCGATGCAGTCGTGGTCCTGAACCCTGACATCGGGCACGATTTGCGCCTGCTTCGCCAGCGCGCCGGGCAGACCTTCTCCAAGGCGCGCCTCATCTCGGCTCAGTTCGAGGCCTATTTTACCGACGACCTGTGGCTGAGGATGGCGCGCCACGCCAATGCGATGGCCGCAAGGCTGGCCGCGACGATCGAGGATGCGCCGTCCGGCCGGCTGGCTTGGCTGCCGCAGGCCAATGAAGTGTTCGCCATTTTCGACCGCACCAATGCGGAAAAAATGCAAGGCGCCGGCGCTAAATTCTATGAATGGGGCGTGCCGCAAAGCTTCGACGGCCACCTCGGCGATAATGAAGCGATCTACCGCTTCGTCGCCAGCTTTGCGACGACCACTGAAGAAGTCGACCACCTTGGCAAGATGATCGCCTGAGCTTTTCCGATGACCATCTCACCCCTCAGCTCAACCATGCGTCTGCTTCGTCCGGCGCCAAACGTGCTCGGCTTCTACGATGGCCGCATCGATGGGGTTCGCGCCTGGTCGGACGAGCCGAACTGGCTCGACGACGGCGCCTATGCCCTGGGCATCTGCACCTATGCGATCGTCGATGGCGCGGAGGCGCTTGTCTACGACACGCATATTTCGCTGCCCCATGCGCGCTTTGTCAGGCAGACGCTCGAAGCCATGGGCGTAAGCTCGATCCGGGTCGTTCTCAGCCACTGGCATGACGATCATATTGCCGGCAATGAGGTGTTTCAGGATTGCGAGATCATCGCCAACACGCTCACGGCCTCGGCGCTGGCGAACAACCGGACCGAGATCGAAAGCGGCGTTCCGCCAATCAAGCCTCTCGTGCTGCCGAACAGGACCTTCGAAGGCAATCTTGACCTCACCGTTGGATCGATCGCCGTCGAGCTGCGCCAGGTCGAGATCCACAGCCATGACGGCACGGTGCTGTTCATGCCCGGCAGCGGCCTGCTGCTGGCGGGCGACACGCTGGAGGACCCGATCACCTATGTCAGCGAGGCGGATCGGCTGGCGCAACATCTGGTCGATCTCGAACGCATGGCCGGCTGGCCGATAGACCGCATCCTGCCCAATCACGGCTCCCTAGCAGCGATAGAAGCGGGCGGTTACGACAAAGGCCTTATCGCCGCCACGCAAGGATATGTCCAAAAGCTGCTCCGCTGCCGACATGAGCCCGATCTGGCGAGGCAGGATTTGAAAACCTTTGGCGCCGACATGTTCGCCAACGGTGCGGTCGAGTACTTCGCACTGTACGAGCCTGTTCACCGGCAAAATGTCGAGGCGGTCATCGCAACCGGCCAATAGCAAGTGGCCTAATTCGTGGTTCTGGGTGACAGAGATTTCGGCGCAACAAAAAAGCGGCGCCTCTCGGCGCCGCTTTCGTCTCGGGAGGAGACGGTCTTATTTCAGGATGCATTACGCAGCAGTCTTGGCCTCGATCTGCTTGGCCTTGGCCGAAGGCGCCGTGATCGCGATTTTGCGCGGCTTCAGCTCCTCGGGAATGTTGCGCTTGAGGTCGACGAAAAGCAGGCCGTTCTTCAGTGAAGCGCCGACGACTTCGACGTGGTCGGCAAGCTGGAAGCGACGCTCGAAGGCCCTCGAGGCAATACCGCGATAGAGCAGCTCGGAGCCTTCGCCGGTGCCCTCGTCCTTGCGCTCACCCTTGACGGTCAGCACATTGCGATGGGCTTCGATCGAGATTTCCTCGTCCGAGAAGCCGGCAACCGCCATCGAGATGCGATAGGAATCCTCGCCGGTGCGCTCGATGTTGTAGGGCGGATAGGTCTGCGCGCCGTCGGGCTGCGCAAGCGAATCGAGCATGGTGAACAGGCGGTCGAAACCGACGGTCGAGCGATAGAGTGGGGAAAAATCAACGTGACGCATGAGGTGTTCTCCTGTTGAGCAACATGGTTTGCGTATGGCCGGTGCGAAACCCTCGAGCGGCGTTTCGGCTGGACCAGCGGCCCCGACATTGGCGACCGCATCCAACATTTGGGGAGCGGCCGAAAGCATTTCAAGATTTTGCCTGCCGATCGGTTTTGTCCCCTTGATGAACGGCAGATGAACCGCGGCTTCGGCACGCGTTCAGCTACCCGGCGCTAGAGTGTGTTCAAGACTTAAGAACAAGCGGCGCCCGACAAGGCGCGGCAACGGGGCCGAACCGGGTGTAACGTCCCTTCCTCCCGGATCGACAGAGGCCGGAAGCTCGCCGCAAGCGGTTTCCGGCCTTGCTCGTTGGCAGGTCCAGCTCTCCCCATCTCCCGGAAATCCTTTGCTTTTGGCGCATGGCCGTCTATCACCATGGCGACGCCGCGCAGGGGCAGGCGAGGCAGCAAAAGACGAAGCGCCGAATGACGGACCTCTTCCACCAGACTCCCGACAATCCGTCACCGGAAAACCCGGCCGGCGGCTTTTTCACCACCCGCGACGGCAAGCGGATCCGCTACGGCCTGTTTCCTGCGGTGACGCGGCCGTTGAAAGGCACCGTGGTCCTGCTCACCGGCCGCAACGAGTGCATCGAGAAATATTTCGAGACCATCCGCAACCTCGCCGATCGGGGCTTTGGCATTGCCACGCTCGACTGGCGCGGTCAGGGCGCTTCAGACCGGCTGATCCGCGACCGCCAGCGCGGTTATGTCCGCAGCTTCTACGACTACACCGGCGATCTGGAGCAGTTCTTCGAGGAGATCGTGCTGCCCGATTGCCGTGGGCCGTACTACATCCTGGCCCATTCGACCGGGGCGATGATCGCACTGCTCGCCGCGCCCTCGATGGTGAACCGTGTGCGGCGCATGGTGATGATCGCGCCTTTCTTCACCGTGCCAGACCTGCCGGTATCGATAAGAACGGTGCGCCGCGTCTGCTCCGTTTTGTGTATTCTCGGCCTCGGCCGGCTTTACGCGGCATGGGGTCCGCGACCGAGGGAAACAGCACCGTTCGCCACCAACAAGGTGACATCGGACCCGGAGCGCTATCGACGCAACACTGGGATCTACGAGGCCTATCCGCAACTCGCGCTTGGCGGCCCGACGATCCGCTGGCTGAAAGCCGCAGCCGAGGCGACCGACATCGTCAGCGACCCGGATTTCATGGCCAGGATCCAGGTTCCCTTGCTGGTGATCGCCGCCGGCGCCGACCAGGTCGTCTCGACCAGGGCCGTGGAGGCCTACACCAGACATTTGCGTCTCGGCTCCCTGCTGATGATCGATGGCGCCCGCCATGAAATCCTGCAGGAACGGGATATCTACCGCGAGCCGCTGCTCGCCGCCTTCGATGCCTTCATCCCTGGAACCGACGACAACGCGTAACTGACAAGTGCGCTCCGGCGTTCATGCCTGGCGGTCGAAGTCCATGATCCAGTTGGTTTCCCATGTCTTGCCGCCATCCGCTGAAAAGGCCTGCTCCCAGCGGGCGGATTTTTCTGTGATCCGCGACCAGAGGAAGCGAACCTGGATCGGATGGCCTTCGAAGACATCCTCGCACAGAAACGTGCCGACGCCGTCGGTAAAGGTGCCGCGCATCGGCACATCGATGGTCAACGGGTTGCGGCCGTCGATCCACCAGATCGACCATTGCTTCGTCGCCGGATCGAAGGTCCGGACCGTGGCGGCGCGATAGCTGCCACCGGGCAAGTCGATGACATTATCGTCGAAATTGCCGAGGCCGCCGAGGATCGGCCGCGTGTCGCATGTTCCGCCAAATTCATCCCAATTGGTGTCGCCGGCGAGCCGCTTGCGCAACCGTCGATGGCTGACAGCCCAGCGGCCGAAGAAGAAATCGAAATCGGCCCGGCCGTCTGCCGGAGCATCATTGGAGCGGCTGGCTGTTGATTGCGTTGGCATGTGTAATCCTCCCTCTGATGGCACCTCCATAGCGAAACCCTCCTGACACCTTCCTGTCAGGAGGGTTGGGCAATCCCATAGGAGCTTTGCCGCTGCGCCTTGGTGATGGGCGACGTCCCGCAGCGACGGCGCAAAGTCGCTAAAGATTTTGACAGCCGCTGACGTCCGCAAGTGCTCCTCTCCAGGTCGAACTGAACGTCAAGGAGATGACACCATGACCGAGAAAACCTGTGCGGCTTGCGACTGCAAACTGGATGCCAACCCCATCCGCGTGAAGGTCGGCGGCAGAACGGTGGAGGTCTGCTGTGAGGAATGCGCGCAAGCGCTGAACGAGGCCGACGCATCGGTTTCGGGTGAGGACTGATCGATGCGCTCCAATCAAGCAGCGGCGACGCCGGCGGCGGCTCGTCCCTCAAACCGGCGAACGATCTGGCAGTCCTTGTCCGCGCAAATCATTGCGGTGGCCAACTGGATCGATCGGCAGATGGTGAAGCGCAGGAGTCGATTGGCCTTGCTCGAAATGACCGACGAACAGCTCAAGGACATAGGTCTGTCACGCGGCGAGGCCTATTGCGAATCGATGCGCCGTTTCTGGAATTGACGGCTCTTCGACAGACTGCTGACAGGATTGGGCAGGTCGACCGCGTAGAGTGCCGAACGGGACCGCAATACCGGGTCCCGTTCGGCAACGACGGAAGAACGCATGTCGCAATTCGCGGTTCAGCTTCTGCTGGACACCGGTACCGCGGTGATCCGGGACATCGTCTGCAGTGGCGAATGCCGGCACAAGAGCGCGCAAGAGTGCACGCATGCCACGCATCTGGTGTTTCCCTATCGTGGCGTCTTTGTGCGCCATCTCGATCGCAACGATGCTGTCGCCGAAGCCAATCAGCTGTTGTTTTTCAACGAGGCCGAAGCCTATCGGATCAGCCATCCGGTCGAGGGCGGCGACGCCTGCCTGGATCTCGTCATCGAGGAAAGCTTGTTGCGGGAGCTGGCGCCGAAGGACCAGATGCGCAGCGGCAGCACTTTGGCGTTTCGCCGCCAGCGGCGGCGCATCGATCCGCGCGCGCAGGCGCTGGTGGCTTTGCTCCGCCACAGTCTGAGCCGCAAGGTCGCCGAGACGCTCGAAGCCGAAACGCTCGCCCTGACGCTGGTGCGCCGCGCTTTGGGCGAGCGCACCTCGCATGGCGCCGGCGCCAGTCCGGGGCGGCAGAAGCTGGTGGATCGCGCCAAGCTTGTCCTGTCCTCGGATCTGTCGAGACGCTGGACGCTGGCCGAAATAGCCGCCGAGGTCGGCGTCTCTCCGGTCTATCTCACGCAGGTGTTCCAGCAGGTCGAGGCGATGCCGCTGTACCGTTACCACCTGCGGCTGAGGCTGGCGCGCGCGCTTGACCTGCTCGGCCGCTATGACGACCTCACCACTCTGGGCATGGACCTTGGCTTTTCCAGCCACAGCCATTTCAGTTCCGCGTTCCGCCAGGTTTACGGCCGTACACCGGCGGAATTCCAGCGCTCGATCCATCGGCGCTGACAAATGACCGCTAAGCGCTATCCGCGCAGCGCCGCCATCGCCGCCGCGTGAAGCTCCGGTGTCGCCGCGGCCAGGATGTCGCCGCCCTTTTCCGCCGGTCCGCCCTCGAAAGTGGTGACGACGCCGCCGGCTTTCTCGATGATCGGGATCAACGCCACGATATCGTAGGGCTTCAAGCCGGGATCGGCGACGATATCGACGCTGCCGGAAGCGATCATCGAAAAAGCATAGCAATCGGCGCCGTAGCGCACGAGCTGGACCTGCTTCTCGAAGGCGTCAAAGCGCTTGCGTGCCTCGCCCTTGAACAGCGCCGGCGTGGTGGTGAACAGCGTCGCCGCGGAAAGATCCGTCGTCTTGCGCGTCGCCAGCTTTCGCGGTCCACCCGGCCCCTCATAGTGGGAACCGGAGGCGTTGGCGTAGAACAGCTCGCCGGTGAAGGGCTGCGCCATCATGCCGGCGACGGCGTCGCCGTCGACCGTCAGCCCGACCAAGGTTCCCCACACTGGCAGGCCGGAGATGAAGGCGCGCGTGCCGTCGATCGGATCAATCACCCAGACATGCCTGCTGGAGATGTTCTCGCTACCATGCTCTTCGCCAAGAATGCCGTGGTCGGGATACTCCGCCGATATCAGCGCCCGGATGACACGCTCGGCTTCACGGTCAGCCTCGGTCACCGGGTCGAAGCTGCCGGCCTCCTTGTTGGCCACCGCGCCTTGCGCACGAAAACGCGGCAACGTCTCGGCGGCGGCGGCATGAGCAATGCGCCGCATGAAGTCGATGCTGATGTCCAACTGATTCTCCCGCGTTGCAGCATGCTTGGAAATGTCATTTGCCGGTGGTTTCCCGCCAAAACAAGGGGCGTGCTAAACTTTTGGGCAGCGATAGCTGTTGCGTAAATGTCACGCAAATGCCATCGAAACGCAATTTCCACATCATAGTGAATTAAAAAAGCCTGAAGGTCGCTTGACATTTGTGCAGCGCACAATAGTTTTGTACTCGGACAGGTTTTCCTGTCCATGCCCTCCTTGGGCGTTTCCTCCCTAGACTTCGACCGTGTCGTGCAAACGATGCGGTCTTTTTTTACGCCCCGGCATGGCTCGCGGAGCGCGCCCAGCTCGCAGTGCTATTCGGCGGCAAGCGGAAGATCGATAAAGTGGTGATCGGGCATCGCCATCAGGTCGGCCGAAAACCGCGCCAGATCGTCGGCAAGGGCATCGAAGCCGGCGGTTTTCTGGAACGTCCGCTCGTTCATGTAAAGACCGCGATTGACCTCGATCTGCAGCGCGTGGAGATGGCGCGCCGGCCGGCCGTAATGCTCGGTGATAAAGCCTCCGGCATAGGGTTTGTTGTGGGCGACGGTATAGCCCATGCCGGTGAGCAGGCCGATCGCCGTCTCGGTCAGCGCCGGCGATGCGGAAATGCCGAACCGGTCGCCGACGATGAAATCAGGCCGCACCCCATTGTCGCCAACCCTTATGCTCGCGGGCATCGAGTGGCAGTCGATCAGCACGGCATAGCCGAACCGCGCATGGGTTCTGGTCAACAGCCGCTTCAGCGTCTCGTGATAGGGTTTGTAGACGGTTTCGATGCGCGCCACCGCCTCCGCCAGCGGCAAGCGGCCGGAATAGATGTCGAGCCCCTCCCCGACCAGCTTGGGCACGGTGCCGAGCCCGCCGGCCACCCGCGCCGAGCGGATGTTGCAGAAGGACGGCACCGGTTCGGCGAACATGCGCGGATCGAGTTCCCACGGCTCGCGGTTGACGTCGAGATAGGCGCGCGGAAAATTCGCCGCCAGCATCGGCGCGCCAAGCGCCACGGCGCCGCCGAACAATTCGTCGACATAGCAATCCTCGGACCGGCGGATAGCGTTTCGATCCAGCCGTGCCATGGCCAGGAAGCGGTCGGGGTAGTAGCGGCCGCTATGCGGCGAATTGAAGAGGAAGGGAACGCGCTGCTCGGCGCCCGATCGGATTTCGAAGGGTGGAACGACCGAAAAATCCTCGGCTGCCGTCTTCAATTTGATCGAACCCGGAAACACCAGTGCATCATGATTGGAAAGTGCCATCTCGCTCGCCGCATGTCCAGCATTTCGGCGCCCAATTCACTTTGTAGAATGCGGATTTGGCTTCTCCTCGTTCACTTGATCTTTACCGTCACCTCCTCATATACAGGATGGTTAACAGGCTTGCCCAACGGCAATGTCTGGCGGGTGATTCGGACGGGATAAGATGGCACGCATTCTTCTGGCTGAAGACGACGACGATATGCGCCGGTTCCTCGTCAAGGCACTGGAGCGCGCGGGCTACCAGGTCAGCGATTTCGACAATGGCGCCAGCGCCTATGAGCGGCTGCGCGAGGAGCCTTTCTCCTTGCTGTTGACCGACATCGTCATGCCCGAGATGGACGGCATCGAACTTGCCCGCCGCGCCACCGAGATCGACCCCGACCTCAAGGTCATGTTCATCACCGGCTTCGCCGCTGTTGCGCTGAACCCGGATTCCAAGGCGCCGAAAGACGCCAAGGTGCTGTCGAAACCATTCCATCTGCGCGACCTCGTCAACGAGGTCGAAAAGATGCTGCACGCAGCCTGAAGCGTTTTTTGCGGGCCATTTGCCGCCGCGACAAAGCGAGCCTCTCTTTCCTTTTTCCTGCTATTGACGCGCTGGATCAAAAATGGTGTATGCGCGGCTTCGGATGGGCGTGTAGCTCAGCGGGAGAGCACTGCATTGACATTGCAGGGGTCACAGGTTCAATCCCTGTCACGCCCACCATCCAACAGATTGAAAACACAAAGAAATTCGATCTGTTAGCTCTCCTGATTTTCGTTCGAATTCGCTGCTGTCACAACTCTGTCACAGCGGATACGACGCAATGGCTACGATTCGGAAGCGCGGGACCAAATGGCAGGTTCAGATCCGACGCCAGGGATTCCCCACAATTTCAAGGTCATTCCTGAAGAAGGGAGATGCTGCCGAATGGGCACGGCATTGGGAAGCCAAGGCGGATCGAAACGACCTTCCCACAAACACAAAAGCTTTGAGATATCTTTCCCTCGGACAACTCGTCGAACGCTATCGGGATGAGGTTGTCATCGCGAAACGGGGAGCAGAAGTCGAAACGATCGTCCTTAACGCATTTCTGCGTGACCCTTTATGCAACAAGAAGCTGTCAGCCATCTCAACAGCCGACTTTGCAGCCTACAGGGATAAACGCCTTCAGAGTATCTCAGCCACAACGTTGGCGCGCCAATTGGCTCCCCTATCCAACATGTTCACCATTGCCAAACGGGAGTGGGAGCTTCCCATCAAAACGAACCCCCTTTCCGATCTCGTTCTAAGGGCGAGAGGCAATAGAAGGGAAAGGCGACTGCGGGAGGGCGAACTCGATCTTCTCGTTTCGGCGGCAGAAAAAACAAGAAATCTCCTAGTCCTCCCTATCATCCTATTTGCGTTGGAAACGGCAATGAGGAGGAGTGAAATTCTCAACATCGATTGGGGCGACGTAAACCTGGAACAACGCTCAGTGGTCATCCCTGACACGAAGAACGGTCACTCTAGGACGATTCCACTCACCTCGAAGGCCTGCACTTGTGCGAGGACTAAAAGGGGGGACAGGAAAAGTCTTTCCTCTAACTGGCAATGCCCTCAGGCTGTCGTGGGTAAGGCTTACAAAGCGGGTTGGCCTTGAAGCCCTCCACTTTCATGACCTGCGACATGAGGCGATCAGCCGGTTCTTTGAGATCGGGTTATCCTTACCGGAAGTAGCGTCAATCAGTGGGCACAGAGACATACGAATGCTGATGCGATATGCCCACGCCAACATGACTGCTGTGTCGAGAAAATTGCCATAAATAAATAACTCATGACCTATAATGGTGAAACTTCCCGCCTAAGAACAAACCGTGATCATTTTCTTGACATGGATAGGTTATACTGATATAATTATACTTACAATTAAGGCGAACTTTGAGCTTGCTTTAGTTTGTACCCATAAAATGGTCATGCGGAACCGTTGATGTCAACGTTTTGAGTCCTCATTGACCGCTTTAATTATGACAATTATTTAGATCGGAGACTATATGAAGAAAGAGATTATGAAACGAGAAGAATTACTCGAACAATGCGCTAACATTTCTAAACTTCACGATATACCACTGATATTGGAAGGATACATTCAAAAGCAGGGTTTCGCCGGACCAGCGCATATTCCGTTGTTGTCTTACATGACTTTGCTTACAGGAATGCTGCCTAGACCGGTCTCACTCTTGATTAAGGGACCCTCCGGCTCGGGCAAATCGTTTGGTCTACGGATGGGAAAGCAGTTCATTCCCCCGGCTGCGTTCGAAGAGTTCGAGGGCATGTCAGAAAAGGCAATCATATACCTTAGGAACCTGTCCCTGAAGAACAAACACCTGATCATCGGGGAGGCCTCGGGCATGGCGGAGGGAGGGGGAAGAGCCCTTCTGCGCCAGCTGCTTAGCGAAGGAAAGGTTCGGTATGCCACCGTCGAGAGCACAGAAAAAGGTCTGAAAGGATCAGAACTACCGATCCTGGAAGGCCCCTGCGGTTTGATTATGACAACTACGGCAACCGGGATTCATCCAGAAGATGAAAACAGAATGATTTCGGTGAACATACATGAGTCGTCGGATCAGATAGCTGCGTCGCTCCTAGCATATGCAGAGAATAGCACCAAAAAGGTTGAGCCGTTAAACTTAGATCCTTGGTTTGCTCTATATGAATATATAAAGTCCGGACCGAAGTCCGTCGAGATTCCTTTCGCAAGAGACATCGCAAAGCGTTTGCCGTTTACCCATGACAAGGTAAAAAGAGATTTTCCTCACATACTTTCTCTAATCACAGCAAGCGCGCTATTGCATTCTTGCACGCGGAAGCAGGCCGAGGGTGGAGCCGTGATCGCCACCGCTGATGATTATCGTCTCGTCTACCAGCTAGTTAACAGTGCGATTTCGCAGGGCCTCGCCAAATCAGTGCCCGATAACATCCGGGCAGTCGTCGAGGCGGTTGAAGGTAAAAATGGCAGGGATGCAATTCTAGGCATCAGCAATACCCAGATCGCTGACCGACTGGGCCGGGACACCTCAGTGATCAGCAGGACCACAAAGAAGGCCATAGAAGACGGTTATCTGGAAAACACCAATCCTGGCCAGGGCCGGGAGGCTAAGTTGATCATCGGAAGCCGGAAACTACCTTCAGGGTCAGCCATGCCACTCCCTGAAGATCTCTTTGACAGGATCGAGTCGACTTCTCTAAACGGGGCCGAATAGAATATAGTATCATCGATTATCTCCCTTCGTTGACGCGAGGGGAGATACCCCCAAGCCGTATTCCAGTAGATAGGTGCACAAGTGCAAGAGTTATAGGCTTAGACGTTGTTCTATATTCAGCTTAATCTCATCGCTCATGGAACCACATCGATCGCGTTTTCTTGAAAGTTGACAAACGCGAATTTTCCCAAATTACGCAGGGAGCATATACGATACAGGGGACCCCGCCCCTGTCACCTATAGGTATCCCCCACCAGGGAGGCCTAGTCGGTTGAAGGATTCATAATGTTGACAGCGATTGCCACCTCGGGGGGAGGTGCAAAGCGTCTACACATTTGGAGTTTTAAGCTTTGTCAAGTTTCCAAGGTGCCCCTCACAAGCGGCAGCCCGCCTAGGCGTCTTCTGTCGGAGACTTCACGCAAGGGCGAGATAGATATCAGTTCGCAAGGAAGGCCAACGGGTGTATGCCATCTGCGTTAGCTAATAGCACTGGAGGATGAAATGGGAAGTCTTCTGCTTGCCACTTTGATTTTTGCCCTACCTACGCAGCCTCCCCAAACCAGACACAACGATGGCAATGTGCAGGTTGCAGTCATGTGTTTCAAGACGGGTGAACGAGAGTCGGGCATGAACAAGATTTGCTACTATGATTGCCTAGGCTCCGAAGCCGCCATTACGATTAAGTCATTCGAACTCTGCCCTCTGTCGATCCAGAATTGATTCTCTGTTCGAGTTAGTAGGACAGCGTCTTCCTTTACGAAAATTTGAGGGACAGAATCTCCCCTCTGCCCATGTACACTAGCAGCGAGGCTGAAAAACTCAAATGTTTCGCCCCATGCAAAGTTTCCTTATGATTGGGCTATCCAGCCTATGGATTGTAAGCAGCGTTCAAATCGCTAAGTCGGGAGGTAAGACCGAATGGGATATCGCCTGCGATGAACTCGACGCCCAAGCGCATGACAAACCGGCTGCCAAGCTTAAAAATCTGATAAAAAAATGCAATCGTGACCCTGATGAGGCGTACTGTGTGCGATCAGCAATGGTTTTGAGGGATACCGAAATAAAACAGTTCCTCACCTGTGGCGGGGCCGTGTTTCGTCAAGAGACTGAAATGGCCTGTGCAATGACAGCCATGAACGCACAGATGGGACCAGCTAGTGGCTTTGAGGCAAATGAAATTGCTTCTAACCGCGACCTCTGCGAGAAAGTTAAGGACAAAGACGTCTGTGAGGGGACGAATATAATCATCCGGTCATCAAAGACAGACCTGCCAGAACTTAATTGTCAATAAGCGTACATTAGTGAAGATTTGCGCCACAAGTTCCGATAGATGCCTCCCAAGCTGATTAGGACGGCCCAAAGCGGAAAAGGCCATCTCCGACCCTCTTTGGTTGTTACAGGCAACACGGATATCGGCATAACTTCTGCCGAGGCGCCTCCCACTGAAGGCTAAGGTGCGTACAGTCACCGTTCAAAAAACCCCTATTGAATTCGGCTTGGTAGCTCTTTGATTTCCAAGGCCTTCAAAGAGTCAAAATCGGCGTTCATAAAAGGAGTGTTTTCTGAACACAGGAGCCGCGCATGAAACGAGCAGCGTTGTACCTCAGAGTAAGCACCAAAGAGCAGACGACCGAGAACCAGCGAATTGAGTTGGAACGGGTAGCCAGCGCCAAGGAGTGGGCCATCACTGCCATTTACCAGGATCAAGGAATTAGTGGTGCCAAAGGCCGAGACAAACGGCCGGCTTATGATCATTTGCTAAAAGACGCGGTCAGGGCCAAATTTGATGTCGTGATGGCTTGGGACGTGTCTCGCCTTGGCCGGAGCCTAACCGGACTGGTCCAGGCGCTGGAGGATTTGCATTCGAATGGCGTGGACCTCTACCTCCATCAACAGGCAATCGACACGACAACGCCATCCGGCAAAGCCATGTTTCAAATGACAGGCGTATTTGCTGAGTTCGAACGGTCAATGGTTCGGGAACGTGTCCTGTCTGGATTGGCGCGATCGGTCCAACGGGGCCAGAAACTAGGACGACCGCCATTGATGATTGATGTGAACACATTGGCCAAGGACCGCCTGCAAGGCATGTCCTTCCGCAACATTGCGAAGAAGCATAAGATTTCTGTTGGAAAAGCTCATCAGCTCACGCGTCTTGACTCTAAAGATGTACCGTAGATATTCAGCATGCCTGATCCGACTTGTAGAACGTACCGGCAGAAAGAGCGATGCATATTAAATCCATTATCATAGACGACATCGGTGGAATACGGCACTTGTCTCTAAAATTTGTTCCCGGCATGAACGTCCTCTGCGGACCGAATGGCATTGGGAAGACGACGATACTAGAATGTGTTGCTCACTCATTTACTTCCTCGCAGTCACAAATTTTAAAGAGAAACGCGCAAGCTACAGAAGGGGCAGTCTCCATAAGCGTAGATGTTGACGGTGCAGAGACAAATCACAGATTCTCCTTAAGCGAATTCTCTCCTGTCAAGAACTCCTCGGTTAGTGGACTATCACAAATCTCTAACAAGCTGCTTTCGCTGAAAGTGACGCGCTCTCTAAACTACATGCAGATTGATGCCATCCGAACAGACCTTGAACGCCCAATTCACGTAATGTACGAGGAGGCAAAGAGCGGCATTAACACATACGAGTTCAAAAATTGGTTTGTAAATCGACATATGTGGTCAAAGCATGGGGATTCGCTGACCAAAGAACAGTTTTCTAACTACCAACTAGCAGTTAGAAGCTTCGGCATTCTTGACAGCGACTACAAATTTAGCCGTATCCTGGCCGATTCGAATGAGATCATGCTTAATAGCCCTCGTGGAGAGATATTTTACGAGTACCTGTCGTCTGGATTTAAATCTACTTTATCGGTGGTTTTTGGCATCATAAAGGAGATAGAATTCAGATTTAAGAATCCTCACGTTAAAGCCGAAGATTTCGATGGTGTAATACTTATTGACGAGCTAGAACTTCACCTGCATCCTGACTGGCAAGCTAGGATTCCGAATGTTCTGAAGTCAATATTCCCGAAGTGCCAGTTTATAGCTACGACACATAGTCCCCATATTATCCAAGCAGCTGATACAAACGAGATAATTGCGCTTGAAGGTTCGGACGGACATACAGTGCAGCGCCAAGTTCCCAGTGCTGAATTTGGATTCAAGGGATGGACGATTGAGGAGGTCCTTACCGATGTGATGGGGATGTCCGATACGAGAACCGAGCAGTTTGATGAGAGTATGAAAGAATTCAATGCAGCGATTGACAGTTCCAATTTGGAGAAGGCGGAACAGGCATTTGCAAAACTAGATGCGATGATACACCCAACAAACCAGCTAAGAAAATTGTTGCGTCTCCAAATGGCTTCTATCAGGTTAGACTGAAAATGGTTCCTCTGAAACGTGCTGAAATACCTTCGTATCTATCAGACGAAAAGGTGAGAGAGCTCACAGATAAATTTAAGGATACCGGCGAGTCGGTTTGGAAAAGAGAGTCAATTGTAAGGCCACTTCTGTCTTCATCGTTTGGCAAGTGTGCGTATTGCGAGTGCAAGCTAACCGAAGAGAGCAAATATATGGAGGTTGAGCACTTTTTGAACAAGAATGACTTTCCAGACTTGGTTGTAAGATGGGACAATCTTCTGCCAGCCTGCAAACGTTGCAACGCTAGTAAATCGACCCACAATGTGGGGGCGCATCCAATTATCAATCCGTACGAAGATACGCCGAAGGATCACGTCACTATGCGTTTCTATAGGATGGTTGGCTTGGACGAGAAAGGAGAGACAACCATCGACGTCGTCTCTCTCAACGATACAGACAGAGCTACGACGAAGAGGTTTCAAATTGGGGAGCAACTTCACGCGAATATATCTGATATCGGGGATAAGCTAGAGAAATTTCTATCTGAAGAAACGGTAATCCGTAGGAATAAACTTGTAAGCGCGGTAAGGAATCTTCTACGCGAGTGCCAGAAAAAGGCCGAGTACGCGGCTACCGCCGCAACGATTGTTGTAAATGACCAAAATTTTAGGAAGGTGCTGTCGGCTATGCAGGGAATGGGGCTTTGGTCGGCCGAGTTGGCGGCGTTGCACGAAGAAGCGACCGACATAGCCCTTTAGACCGATGCTGTAACAAATCCCTCAAAGCGATGAGCCGAGGAGGATTAGCGTCGGGCTGATCGATCCTTGGCGCCTGGCGGACATCCCTCCGCAATTCCATGCCCATCATGAATCGAATAGGCGCTGGAATTTACGCCGCCACCCACCAACAATCTAGCTGCATAACGCTCAAGAACCTGCTAACGCTCGGACTATTAAGAGCGCTTCTACCAAGCCTAATTTTCTTAAGCAATCTGACACCATCCGAGGTCTCTTTGTATCTGTTTCCAGCATCTTTCATTAATTTACTCATAATACCTTTCCCTCTTTGACCTTCGAAATCATACTTATAGGTATCAATGCCGAATTCCAGCCGCATGGCTTCTTCATCGGCCAGCATGATATTTTCCGACATCCTGTCAGATATCATAAGCGATATTCTTTCAGCGATAGCCCCGTTTTTAACCAAACTACTTTTGATAGCCTCCCCAAATTCCTCCGACGATATTTCTCGATCCTCTCGATCGATCCACACGATTATCAAGTCTGGATTACCGCCATAAACCAAAAACTTCGAAACTATTTGCTTACACATCAGTTCGACAGACCAGCCGTCGCCGTTTTGGACTGGAACAAGTCTTACATAGCTGAAATTATTGTTGATAAATATTCTCTCCATCTCTCCTTCAACAAACGCGAGAATCTTAGGTGAGTGTGTTGTTTGCATAGTAGTACCCCAAACCGAATCCTGTCCTGTTGATCTCGTCCATGACCGTTTCAGGGTTAGAAATTCTTTTGCAGCGAGTGGCACCGTCGACGAACTCGAACAAAACCAACTCCATCGGACTGAATTGATTTATCATTGTCTCACTGTGGGTCGACACGATCGAATATCCGGAGCTTGGCTCTTCAAAATCATAAGTATCTCTGAGCAAGGCCACTAGGAATTGCTGCATCTTAGGATGGAGGTAATTTTCAGGCTCCTCAATCGAATAGGCATGAGCACTGGTAACTAACAGGCAAACAAGACAGAGCCACTTAAGGGTTCCATCACTCACAGACTGAAGAGGAAGACGGAGCCCCTTCTCTTCACCAACGATGAGATACCCCAGAAATTTTCCCGTATGCGGATCCTGCACGACCTCGATGTCTTGTAAATTCGGAAACACTAACTTGGTCCATTCCACAACCGTTTCGAGTCCATGCTTATACCTTACATCGAATGACGAAGTTGGCTTTGCTCGGTTCTTCGCCTTGGTGAGCCTATAGAGCGTCGATGATAGACCTGTTCCGTCGCGGCCAATAATCGTCGGCCGCGTAAGATCGTCCGGCTCGCGCGCTTTGTCTGGAACAATGTTGAACGACTTTCCCCTTGTTATAGCCAGCCTGATTGCGTCGAGCGCTGCCGACATGCTCCTCGCTGATAAAATACTTTCGTCGGGTGCCAGGTCCAAGCCCTGAAACCGCTCCAGAGTCTGAATGGGAGTGAGCCTGTATGATTGTCGAACAGGGACGTTCATCGGGTTGCGGCCGTTCTGAGCTGCCAATCTAGGTCCGAATTCCCACTCTTGTGGCGCATCGGGATTTGCGGACTTTCTGACAACGGACATGGAGCCAACAGCTCGATCCGCTACCATGTCATCGTCAGGACCAAAGAGCGTTCGGAATTTTATCTTCTCCCTTGAGATAAAGAGCACAGGCTCAGAACGTCTGAAACGAATTTCGAGTTCGTATTCATATCGAAAAAACTTCTGTCCCGGCGTGCCAACCTTCTGCTCGGGAATCTCAGCTACTCCACAAATTCTGGTGTATACTGATGGAGTCGTTGTTCTTATGATTTCCTGACTAAATACCTTTGATATCCCGCCCAACCTAGATACACCTGCTGTAGCACTACTTCTCGCAATCTCTTCCAAAAAACCTAAAAAATCAATGAAATTAGTCTTGCCAGATCCATTTGGCCCAACCAAAACATTTAAACCTGGGCGAAGCTTAACATGAAAGTTTCTGAGAGACCGGAAACCATCAATATAGATGGATGTCGAAAATCTCTCGTCAAGAGCGCCGTCTATCCCCACAATTCTTTCCCCACAATATTTAGTATACTCACCCAGCTTCTGGAAACGACTTTCAACTCACCAACCTCCGGGTCCATATTTTCAGCCTATCCAACTGGGAGGCTATCGTCGATCCCTGGAGGAGAAGCGCATTTGATTCACCAATACGATGTGCTTGTGCCTATGCTCGGATGGCCAAGGCTTGCGGAAGACATTTTAAAAGGCGTGTATCAAGAGCTAATCCATCTAGAAACTCGCCACGCTTTGGGCGCTCTCATCAGTTTCGGATTCCGACAGTGTACCGTCAAACTGATCTATTATCACAGTGGCGATAGGCGGGCCGGCTATTCCTCAATTTCCTGTCACACTCCCGTCACAGCGAATAGTCGAAAAATGTCGTTTTCTGTGGAGGATTGCGTGGAGCTGAGAAAGATCGTAGGCTGCGTTAAGCAGCTGAATTTATTCAGTCTTTCGATAGGAGCGAAAGCGACGATCAGCGGGAGAGCACTGCATTGACATTGCAGGGGTCACAGGTTCAATCCCTGTCACGCCCACCATCCAACACCAGCTTTTTGTCTGCACCGCACGTGGCCGTAGGTTGATTGACCTCGGCGACGCCGATCGTGGCCTCGCCTTTTCGGGCTCAGGGTCAAATGCCACTCCGGTTGGCAGCGCTGGCCGGCGCCCACGAACCCGCAATTTGGATGCTGACCGTCCCAGCCTGGCCGGGACGATCTGGCAGCGATCAGATCACTGCGGTGTGGGGTTGGGCGTATGACTCTGCGGCGGGCTATTCCTGCCTTCCTTGCAGGTCCCATCGCCAATGCCGCAGCATTTGCCGTTGTAGGTAACTTTCGGCTTCAGGTTGTCGCATTCCGGTGGGGTGGTGGTCTTGCAGCCTGCCAGCACCGAAACGGCAATGGCGGCGAGAAAGACGTTTCTTGAAACAATAAACACGGGACGTTCTCCTTGATGGATTGCGTTTCGACGCAGCGCTATGTCGCGTCCCGAAACGAATTGGTTCAAGGAACCCAAAAATTGTCGGCGGGGTCTTTCCCCGGCAGACGGGCACGACAATGCCGCCGCCGGCCGAATTTCAGCCGTGACGCACGCGCTTTGTGGCGTTAAAGGCTGGAACCGAGCTGAACGTTCGAGGGAACAGCCCGCATGACGGCAATAGGATGGTCCATGACGGCTTGCGGTCGCGGCCGTTCATGCGCCCTGTCCGGCGCAAAGTCATGACTTCAAGTCCGGCAGCGCCGCGCCGACCCACCTGGCAAAAGATATATCTCGAACTCAAGCGGGCGAAGAAGCATTTCAGATCGCCATTGTCGAGCCTCGGCGGCGCCTTGGGCTGGGCAAAGCGCAAGCTCGAATACGGATATGTCGTCAGGCGCCGCATCAAAGCCGCGCGCGACGGCTACAAGGCTCTGCCGATTTCGGAAACGAAGGACAGCTTCATGCTTGTCCGAATCATCGGCAATGATCTGGAGCCGCGGCACCGAAAGGGCCAGTCATACGACAACGCCCTGTTCATTCTGGACAATGAATCCGACTTCCCAGACTGTGAGAAGATCTGGATCGTCAACCGGATAACGGACCCCGGCGAGGAAGCGCGCATCATCGGCCTGTTGAAAAGCCGCGGTCAAAGCTTTCATCGGATCCCGTTCGAGCTCGATGCCTATCGGCAAATTCCGTGGAACACCGACGGGCTGGCGGCGGACGAATCCAGGTTTTCCAACGCCGACAACCGGCCGGGTGGAGAGAATGCATCGCGTTACGAAACGCATGTCCGGCACCGAAAGAACCTCTATGTGATGAACAACAACGGGGCGCGCAACGCGGCCCTGGAGATTGCCCGCGGGCGTGCCAAGTGGCTGATGCCCTGGGACGGCAATTGCTATCTGACGCTGCCGGCCTTCCAGCAGATCCGGGCGGCGATCGAGGAAAATCCTCATTTTCGCTACGTCGTCGTGCCGATGGCGCGCATCGTCGACAACGCGCTTCTGCTCGACGAGACTTTCAGGCCGCCGGCGAACGAAGAGCCGCAAATCATTTTTCGCAGCGACACGACCGAGCTGTTCGACGAAAAATACGGCTACGGGCGCCGGCCGAAGATCGAAATGCTGTGGCGGCTCGGCATCCCCGGGCTATGGGATCGGTTTCGCGACGACGTATGGGATATCCCGCGCCCGCGCCTTGCAGCGGATGCCGGGCTTTTCCAGAATGCGGGCTGGGTTGCGCGCCTGGATTCAGGACGTTCGCATCTGGAAATCGGCCGGGCCGGTTTCCGCGCTCGGCTGGTCAGGCGCGACGAGGCGATCGTCGGCATGCTCGATCGCTGCGACGCCAATGCGAACGCCCAAAGGCTCGATCCCGCATGCCTAGCCTACTACGACGAGGACATGCTCGTCGCCACGCGAAGGCAAAACGTGCACGTTCAACAAGAGCTGCGTGCCTGCGCGGAGCGAGCGCTCGTCCGCGGTCCGTTCAGCGTTATGGACAAGAGTGGCCGTGCCCCGAGCGGCGATCCGCACGACTATTTCCAGCCGGCCCCATACTGGTGGCCGGATCCGCGAAAGCCGGATGGCCTTCCCTTCGTCCGGCGCGACGGCGAACATGCCCCCGGCACCGCATTGTATGAAGCAGGCGGCGAGGCCTACGATCGAACACGCCTGCAACGGGTTCTCGACGACAGCACCGTGCTTGCCTTGGCGGCGACCGTGCTTGGGGAGGTACGCTACGCCAGTCATGCCGCGCGGCTCATCCGTGCATGGTTCGTGGACCCTGCGACGAGAATGAACCCGAACATGCGCTACGCGCAGGTGCGATGCGGGCGCGACAACAATGAAGGCCGGGGATACGGCATCATTGAACTCGGGGATCTCTACTTCTTTCTCGATGCAGTCAGGTTGATCGAGCGAAGCGGAGCGCTGGACGAGCGGGACAGGCTAGCCTTCAGAGCCTGGCTTTGTTCATACTGTGAATGGCTGGACACCGCGCCGGCCGCGAAATTTGAATTCTACCGACTCAACAACCACGGTCTTTTCTTCGACCTGCAGCGGGCGGCCATCGCGGCATTCCTGGGTGACGGCGCGGCGCTTGCAAAAGCGGGACTCTTTGCCCGCGAAAGGATCGCGGACCAGATCGCGGCCGATGGCTGCCTGCCCGAGGAACTGTCACGCACTCGTCCGAGACACTACGCCATGTTTGCCTTGCAGGGATGGACGGCGCTGGCGCGAATCTTGTCCTTGGTCGGCGACGATCTTTGGGAGTACCGGGCGAAGGACGGACAGGGGCTGGTCAAGGCTCTGCGCTGGGTGGCAGCACATGCCGATACCCTGGCCACGATACCCAGCGAGACATTCGATCAGGAGCGCATCCGGCCTTTGCTGGACGATCTGGCGCGGCATCATTTCGACGAAACCGTGCCTGCAGGCGTGCAAGCAGAAGCAACGAAGCTGATCTTCCATCCGGACTGCGCAATCCCGCCATTCTGGATATTGCGCCGGCCCTGATCTCTCACGTCGCTCCGAGACCACGCAGCCAGGCGAGCCGCCAACTTGCCTTGGCGATCAGGCCGGACTCCGGCCTCTTGCCCTGCAGGATCTGCCGCTTGACCTTCCTCAGGATCGGATCCGCAGGGGAGGCGGTTACCGCGCTGTCCGCCATCGCCAGCGCCCGCCCGCGGTCCGCCGTCGTTTGCTGGAGTATCCAGGCCGAACATGCCGCAGCATAGGGATAACCTGCTTCCGCAGYGGCAAGGAAGAACTCGAAATCCCCCGCAAACGGATATCTGTGCCACAGCATGTCGCCAAGCAGCCGCATGATCATCAGCGGGATTTTGGGACGTTCCCGAAACTGCCGGGTCATCACGGATTTCAAGACAGTTTCGCCCGAAGCATAGTCGCGCTCGCGAAAATATGCCGAGGCGATCTTCAAGGCATAGGCATCGTTTTCCGGATCAAGCGCATAGGCCTTGTCCAGGACCTCACGTGCCTGCTTGGGCGCGATCTTGTCTTCCATCGCCAAGAGTGCCGCCTGATAGCCGAAGGCGGCTTCGCGCGGATGATAATGCGCCTGGCGATCCTCCAATTCATCGAGGATGATCTTCGCGGCCCGCGGCGCATCGAACAAGGCAGCCGCGCGTATGAGGGGGACATCGCCCATCAACGACGCTATCTGCGCGAAGATGCTGCTTCCCGAATAGATTTGCCGGCAGCGCGCCATCAGCGCCATCTCGAAGAATGATTTCAAGGTCTCGTCCTCAAATGCGTCGGCGCCGAAATCGCTGCTCAGCACCGCGCCGGTTTCGGCCTTGAGATAGTCGAGCGTCGGACGGTGCTGCCCGATCAGCAGGGTCGCCATGCCCATCGACGAAAGCTGCGAGACGATCGCCCTGGCCAGCGTCGACGGGATCACCTTTCCGGCAAAGACCAGGCTCGCGCGATGCTTGCCGTGCACGATGTCGCCGCTGCGCAGGTGAAGTGCTGCCGTCGGACCGGCAAACCGGCTGCCATTGGCGGCGTCGATGGCCACTTTCACCACCGTTGAATAATCGAAGCTGCGCAGTGTTGCTGACCGGCCAACGAGTTGCGTCGGATCGCCGCGATAGTGGCTTAGGATGTGAAAATCATCGCAAATCCAACCGCGCAGCTTCCTCTCTTTCGCGACCTCTCCAAGACTGCGCCCGGCAAGGGCGGCCGCGTCGAGAATGCCGAAATTGGACGCCTTGACCTTTTCGCCCAGCCAATGCCTTTCGATGAAATCGGACGAAAAAATTTTGTCGGCAGTATCGACGACGTGGAACGCCTTGTCGGCGATGGCCTTTCGGTTCCAGGTGAAGCCGAAGCGATAGCCGAATGTGTCGGCCAGCGTTTTGGCATTCGCCATCGCCAGTAGACGGCCGCCCAAGCCATCGTCCCTGGTCGCGGCAATCAGCGTCGAAAGGGGATCACGCGGTTTCGCGCCGGACGTCGCCCTTTTCCACGTGGCGGAGAAACCACTCATATGTCTGTTCCAATCCACTGCGAAGCGAGTATCCGGGCCTCCAGCCGGTCGCAAACAGGCGCGACACATCCATCAGCTTGCGCGGCGTCCCGTCCGGCTTCGTCGGATCGAAGGTGATCGCGACATCGGCGCCGACGACGGTTGCGACAGTGCGGGCGAGCTCGGCAATGGTGATATCCTTCCCCGAGCCGACATTGACGTGGCTGTCGGCGGAATAAGTCTTCAGCAGCCAGATTAGCGCGTCGGCGGCGTCGTCGACATGCAGGAACTCGCGCATCGGCGTGCCCGATCCCCAGACCTCGAGGGTCTTGCCGCCAGCGCGCTTGGCATCATGCGCCTTGCGCATCAGCGCCGGTATGACATGGCTGCTGGAGAGGTCGAAATTGTCGCCCGGGCCAAAGAGACTGGCCGGCATTGCCGATATGTAGTCGACGCCATGTTGGCGCCGATAAGCCTGGCACAGTTTCAGCCCGGCGATCTTGGCGATCGCATAGGCTTCGTTGGTGGGTTCGAGCGGGCCGGTCAGCAAAGCATCTTCCGAGATCGGTTGCGCCGCGAACTTCGGGTAGATGCAGGACGAGCCAAGAAACAGCAGTTTGCCCACCTCGCTGCGAAAGGCGCCGTCGATGACATTGCTCTGCAGGACGAGATTTTCATGCAGGAAATCCGCCGGGAACCGGTCATTGGCCAGAATGCCGCCGACCTTGGCGGCAGCCAACACCACGGCATCCGGCCTGTGCTCGGCCATCCAGCGCCGCACACCGGCCTGATCGAGAAGATCGAGCCGGTCACGAGATACGGTCAGGACCTCGCAGCCCTCGGACGCCAGCCGGCGCACAATCGCCGCGCCGACCATGCCGCGATGCCCGGCGACGAAAACCCGCTTGCCCTGAAGTTCAAACATGTCGCCCATCAGCGCATCCTATGCCGAGCGACCGCTCTGCCCTGTGCCGCCAATGGCGCGCGCCAGATCTGCCTGCACCATTTCCGCCACCAGATCCCTGAAGCCGACCGTATGCGACCAGCCCAGCCTGGCCTTGGCCTTGGCGGCGTCACCGACGAGATGGTCGACCTCGGTCGGCCGGAAATAGCGCGGGTCGATGCGCACCAGGGCGGCGCCCGAACTGGCATCGACGCCCACTTCATCAACACCCTTGCCTTGCCAGGCAATGGCGCGCCCGGTCTCCGCGAAGGCCAGCTCGACGAATTCGCGCACGGAATGCGCCTCGCCTGTCGCCAGCACGAAATCGTCTGCCTCGGTGTGCTGCAGGATACGCCACATCCCCTCCACATAGTCACGCGCATGACCCCAGTCGCGCCGGGCATCGATGTTGCCGAGATAGAGGGTTTCCTGCAGCCCGCGATGGATTGCAGCGACAGCCCGCGTGATCTTGCGGGTGACGAAGGTCTCGCCGCGCGTCGGGCTCTCGTGGTTGAACAGGATGCCGTTGGCGGCAAACATGCCATAGGCCTCGCGATAGTTGACCGTGATCCAGTAGGCGTAAAGCTTGGCGGCGGCATAGGGCGAACGCGGATGGAAGGGCGTGGTCTCGCTCTGCGGGACTTGCTGCGCTTTGCCGTAAAGTTCCGATGTCGAGGCCTGATAAAAGCGCACCGACCTTTCCAGGCCGAGAATGCGGATGGCTTCGAGCAGCCTCAGCGTTCCCAACGCATCGGCATTGCCGGTGTATTCAGGCGTCTCGAAACTCACCTGGACATGGCTTTGGGCGCCGAGATTGTAGATCTCGCTCGGCTGCGTTTCCTGCACCAGGCGGATCAGATTGGTCGCATCGGTGAGGTCGCCATAGTGCAGGAAGAAACGGGCGCCGCGCTCATGCGGATCGACATAGATGTCGTCGACGCGCTCGGTGTTGAACGAGGATGAACGGCGTTTGACGCCATGGACGACATAGCCTTTCTGCAGCAGCAGTTGCGCCAGATAGGCTCCGTCCTGACCGGTCACGCCGGTAATGAGAGCCACTTTGTCCGTCATCGCTGTGTTTCGTCCGCTTCCGATCGCGCATAGCGAATACAGATTTGCCCGGACAAGGCAAATCCGTGGCCTTGGACCAGAAGCGGTCAGCTGCCGTGATCAGATACCAGCCACCGTGCAGAAGCTTCTCATTCGGGCGACCGCAAGCTCCGGATCGGCCAGCAACCCAGCCTGATCGGCAAGCCGGAACAAATCGGCATAGTGGCGGATGCCGCGTGCCGATTGCATGCCGCCGACCATGGTAAAGTGGTCCTGATGGCCGTTCAGCCACGCCATGAAGACGATGCCGGCCTTGTAATATTCGGTCGGCGCCTCGAAGATTTTCCGCGACAGCGGCACGGTCGGCGCCATCAGCGCGTCGTAGCCGGCGCGGTCGCCCTCGGCGAGCTTCGCCAGCGCGGCAGTGGCAACCGGCGCGATGGCGTCGAAAATGCCGAGCAGCGCGTGCGAGTGTCTTTCGCCGTCGCCGGCAATCAGTTCGGGGTAGTTGAAGTCGTCGCCGGTGAACATGATGACGCCGTCAGGCAGCTTATTGCGCAGCGCGATCTCCTTGCCGGCATCGAGCAGCGATATTTTTATCCCCTCCACCTTGTCGGTATGGCGTTCGATGATGGCGACGACCGTATCGAGCGCGGCGTCGAAATCGTGGCTGCCCCAGTAGCCTTTCAGGGCCGGATCGAACATGTCGCCCAGCCAGTGCAGGATGACCTTGCCGGAGGCCTGGCTCAGGATTCGATCGTACACACGTGCATAGTCGTCCGGGCTCTTGGCAACGGCCGCCAGCGCGCGGCTGGCCATCATGATTGCCTTGCCGCCGAGGCCTTCGATGAAACCGAACTGTTCCTCATAGGCAGCAATAACATCGTCGAGCGTCCGGGCGGCGCCCGGCGCCAGATGGTCGGTGCCGGCGCCCGAAGCGAGATCGGCGCCGTCGACGGTGCGCGCCTCGGCAATCGAGCGGCGGATCAACTCCCGCGCATTCGACCAGTCGAAACCCATGCCGCGCTGCGACGTGTCCATCGCTTCGGCGATGCGGAAGCCGAGCCGCCACAGATGATGGCGAAACGCCATCGTGCGTTCCCAGTCGACCGCCGGCTTGGCCCAAGGATCGGTCATGGCGAACGGATCGGCAACGACGTGGGCGGCAGCATAGGCGATGCGTGAAAACCGCGCGCCGATCGCCGGTTGCACCGGCTGACCGACGAGGCGGTAGCGGTCGCTGCGACCGCCCTCTCCTGGCAAGGAAATGTCCATCGATCTCTCCCTTGGTCGTGCCTATAAATGGAACGTTCCAATAGATCAAGACCCTTTATGATTCATGGTTCGATGCGCCACAAATGCTGCAACGCAGCACGAAAACCCTTGATGGCGGCCATGCTCAGGCACTTTCCGGTCAAATTTTCAGATTTGGAAAATTTCCCGTTGACTCAAATTCACGACCGGTATTAGAACGTTCCAATAAATTCGATCATAATGCCGGGAGGATGCATCTGGATGGCCAGCCGGGCCAAGTCGACGATACTCGACATCGCTCGCGAAGCGGGCGTGTCCAAGTCGACGGTATCGCTCGTGCTGCAGGGCAGCGGGCTGATCCGGCCTGAAACCGCAAGCAAGGTTCGCAAGGCGATCGAGGATGTCGGCTATGTCTACAACCGCGGCGCCGCCAATCTGCGCAAGTCTCATTCCAACGTCATCGGCATGGTCATCAACGATCTCACCAACCCTTTTTTCGCCGAACTGGCGGTCGGCATGGAGCGCGTCTTCCAGTCGGCCGGAATCGTGCCGTTCATCGCCAACACGGCTGAAAATCCCGTGCGCCAGGAAGAAGTGCTGAAGTCGCTGATGGAGCAAGGTGTCGCCGGACTGATCGTGTCGCCGGCGCGCGGCACGACGCCGGGCGCGTTCCGGCGCATCGAGGCGGCGGGCCTTCCCGTCGTCTTCGCCATGCGTCGTCTTCCCGAAAGCCGCATCCCGGTGATCGCACCGGACAATCATCGCGGTGCCTATCTCGCCACCGCCCATCTGATCGGCAAGGGGCATCGCCGGCTGGCCTTCTTCGGCGGCTCGTCTGATCTGGTGGTCTATCACGAGCGTCGCGGGGGTTTTCGCGAGGCCTGCGCGGCGCTTGGCATCGCTGCAGCGGATACGCTGGTCGTCGAAGGCGAGACCAACCGCAGGGGCGGCATTGCATGTCTGGAAACGGCTCTTGCACTGGCCGAGCCGCCGACTGCGGCATTGTGCTTCAACGATGCGGTCGCCTTTGGCGTCATGCTGGCGCTGCGTAAGCGCGGGCTCGAGCCCGGCGCGGATTTCGCTGTCGTCGGCTTCGATGACGTGGTCGAGGCCGAGCACTATATGCCGGCGCTGACCAGCGTTTCGGTGGACACGGCAGGCCTCGGCGAGCGCGCCGCCCATGTCATGCTGAAGATGATCCAGTCGCGCACCACGCGCGCCGAGGATCATATCGGCGCCGTCAACCTCGTGGTCAGGGACAGTTGCGGTCCCGATCGCCGCGCCGGACTGGGAGACGCGGCATGACCGTCAGATGGGGACTGATCGGCGCCAGCACGATCGCCAAACAGTTCATGATCGGCGCCATCCGCGCGCAAGCCGGTGGCGAGATCGCGGCGGTGATGAGCTCCAGCCCGGAGCGCGCCACGTCCTATGCCAGCGAAAACGGCATTCCGCTCGGCGTCTCGACACTCGATGGGTTGCTGAAATCGGACATCGACGCTGTCTACATCTCGACCACCAACGAGTTGCATCTCGAACAGGCGCTGGCCGCCATCAAGGCGGGAAAACATGTGCTGTGCGAAAAGCCGCTGGCCCTGACCAGCACTGATGCGCGCAAGATGCTCGCAGCCGCGAAAGCCGCCGGAATCGTGCTCGGCACCAACCATCATCTGCGCAATGCCGGCTCGCATCGGGCGATGCGCGACGCCATCGCAGCCGGCCGCATCGGCAAGCCGATCGCGGCGCGCGTGTTCCACTCCGTCTATCTGCCGGAAAACCTCCAGGGCTGGCGCATCGCCAGGCCGGAGGCTGGTGGCGGCGTGGTGCTCGACATCACCGTGCACGATGCCGACACGCTGCGCTTTGTGCTTGGCGACGATCCCTCGGAGATTTCCGCCTTCACGCAGACCGCGGGCATGGCCGGCGGCGGGCTGGAAGATGGCGCCATGTGCATCTGGCGTTTCAAGTCTGGGGTCATCGCCCAGTCGCACGAAGGCTTCACCACCAAATTCGCAGGCACCGGCTTTGAGGTGCATGGCAGCGAGGGCTCGTTGATCGCCAGCAATGTGATGACGCAGAAGCCGGTCGGCACGGTGCTGCTGCGCACCGCAAAGGGCGAGGAAGAATTGAGCTTCGATCGCGAAGATCTCTATGCCCGTTCGCTGCGCCAGTTCCATGCCGCGATCCGCGGCGAAGGCCAGCCGTCCGCCACGGGCGACGACGGCGTCTGGTCGCTGACATCAGCCGAAGCGGCATTGCAGTCGGCCAAATCCGGCAAGGCGGTCGCGATCGATCCGAAACTCGGGAGTGCCGCTTGAGCAAGCTCGTCTCCGCGGCGCAGGCCGCCAGCCTGATCAAGGACGGCATGGTCGTGTCCGTGTCGTCGTCGAGCGGCCTTGGCTGCCCGGATGCGGTGCTCGCCGCCATCGGCGAGCGCTTCGGCGCGGAAGGCCATCCGAAGAACATAACCACGCTGCACCCGATCGCCGCCGGCGACATGTACGGCATCAAAGGCATCGATCATCTGGCCAAGCCTGGCCTGTTGAAGCGCACTTTGTGCGGCTCCTATCCGTCGGGCCCCTCCTCGTCCGAACCGCCGCAGATCTGGAAGATGATCGGCGACAATTCGGTCGCCGCCTACAATGTTCCGTCCGGCATATTGTTCGACATGCACCGCGAGGCCGCGGCCAAGCGGCCGGGCGTGCTGACCAAGGTCGGACTCGATACTTTTGCCGACCCGCGTCATCAGGGTTGCGCCATGAACGCGGCGGCCAGCGAGCCGATCGTTTCGGTGCAGCAGTTCGACGGCGAGGAATGGCTCTATTTCCGTTCGATCGTCCCGCACGTCTCGATCATTCGCGCCACCACCGCCGACGAGCGCGGCAACCTCACCTATGAGCATGAGGGCGCCTATCTCGGCGGTCTTGAGCAGGCGCTTGCCGCCCGCAACAATGGCGGCGTCGTCATCGCGCAGGTCAAGCGTGTCGTCGAGAACGGCACGCTGAAGCCGCATGACGTGCGCGTGCCCGGCGTGCTGGTCGACCATATCGTCGTCGCGCCCGACCAGTTGCAGACGACCCTGACGCCCTACGACCCGGCCATATCAGGCGAAATCTTCCGGCCGTTGTCGAGCTTCCGCAACGCCGAGATGAACGTCCAGAAGGTCATCGCGCGCCGCGTCGCCCTGGAATTGCGCGACGGCATGGCCGTCAACATCGGCTTCGGCATCTCCGCCAACGTGCCGCGCATCCTCTTGGAGGAAGGCCAGCACGGCAAGGTCACCTGGGTGATCGAACAGGGTGCCGTCGGCGGCGTGCCGCTGCTCGACTTCAAATTCGGTTGCTCATCGAACGCCGACGCCTTCATGCCCTCGCCGCACCAATTCATCTATTTCCAGGCCGGCGGTTTCGACGCCTCGCTTTTGTCCTTCCTGCAGATCGACCGCCACGGCTCGGTCAACGTCTCCAAGCTTTCGGCACGGCCGCATGTCACCGCCGGCGCCGGTGGCTTTGTCGATATCACCGCGCGGGCAAAGAAGATTGTTTTCTCGGGCTTCTTCAACGCCGGGGCCAAACTGTCGCTGGCCGATGGCGGCATTCGCATCGACGCGGAAGGCAAGGTCAAGAAGGTGGTCGCAGAGGTCGAGCACATCTCCTTCTCCGGCAAGCGCGCGGTGGCGCAGGGTCAGGACATCACCTACGTTACCGAGCGCTGCGTGATGAAGCTGACGCCCGAAGGTCTGGTGGTGACTGAACTCGCACCGGGCATCGATCTCCAGCGCGATGTGCTGGCGCAAGCGGAAATTCCGCTTGGCGTCGCCAAGGACCTCAAGGTGACGCCATCCGCACTCTATCAGGACGGACCGATCGGCCTGTCGCTCAATGGCGGCGCTTCACTTGGAGGCGGGCATGGCTGAGCGTCTCGTCACCTTCGAGCAGGACGGCGCCATCGGCATTGTCACGCTGCGCCGGCCGGAGAAATTCAACGCCCTCGATATCCCGATGCTGCGTGCACTGGACGCTGCGCTCGACGAGGCGGAGGCTGCGGAGGGCGTGCGCGTCATGCTGCTCTGCGGCGAAGGCAAGGGCTTTTGCGCCGGCGGCGATGTCGAGGCCTGGGCGCAGATGAGCGCCGCCGATTTTCAGGTGCAATGGGTGCGCTATGGCCACCGCGTCTTCGACCGGCTGGCGCGGCTCAGGCAGCCAACCATCGCCGTTCTGTCCGGCCATGCGTTGGGCGGTGGGCTGGAACTGGCTGTGGCTTGCGACTTCCGTGTCGCCGAGGCGCAGGTGAAACTGGGTTTCCCCGAGACATCGATCGGCGTCGTCCCCGGATGGTCCGGCACGCAGCGCGCCGTGCGCCGCTTCGGTGCCCAGACCGTGCGCCGCATGGCGCTCGGCGGCGAGGTTTTTCTGGCGATGGAGGCCCTTGCGCTGAGCATCGTCGACCGAGTGGTTGAAACCGGCAAAGGCCAAGCGGAAGCCAAGGCCTGGGCCGAAAAAATCGCCGAGCGCGGCCCGCTGGCGACGGAAGCTGCCAAGCTGATGATCGCTGTGGCCGAAGGCGAAGAGAGCGCTGCAGCTGTCGAAGCATTGGCCAGCGGCTTCATCGCCCTGACCGGCGATCTCAAGGCTGGCGTCGACGCTTTCAAGGCCAAGCAGAAGCCCACATTTTCAAGATCCTAGAGAAGAACAAAACCCGATGAACGCACCCCTCAAGATCGCCATGCCCGCCGAGGCATCCGCAGCGCCGAAGACCTACCGGCTGCTGATCGACGGCAAGCATGTCGACGCCCGTGACGGCCGCACGCTGGAGCGCAAGAGCCCGGGCCATGGCTTCACCGTCTCGCACTATGCACAGGCTGGCGAGGCCGAAGTGGACGCTGCGGTACAAGCCGCGCACAAGGCGTTCGAAACCGGCCCGTGGCCGCGCATGAAGGCAGCCGAGCGCGCCGCGATCCTGCTTAAGGCAGCCGACCTGATCGAGGCGCGGCTGGAAGAAATCGCCCGGCTCGATGCGCTGGAATCCGGCAAGCCGATCGCCCAGGCGCGCGGCGAGATCGGCGGCGCCGTCGACATCTGGCGCTATGCGGCAGCACTTGCCCGTACGCTCTCCGGCGAATCCTACGCCAATCTCGGCGACGCCATGTTGGGCGTCGTGCTGCGCGAGCCTATCGGCGTCGTCTCGATCATCACGCCATGGAATTTCCCCTTCCTGATCGTCAGCCAGAAACTGCCTTTCGCGCTGGCCGCCGGCTGCACGGCCGTGGTCAAGCCGAGCGAGATGACCTCGGCCTCGACCTTCGTGCTCGGCGACATCCTGCTGCAGGCCGGCGTGCCGAAGGGCGTCGTCAACATTCTCGCCGGTCTTGGCGCCGATGTCGGCGCGCCGATGGTCAGCCATCCGCTGGTCGAGATGGTGTCTTTCACCGGCTCCACCCGCGTTGGCAAGATGACCATGGCCGCGGCCGCGCAGTCGCTGAAGAAAGTCTCGATGGAACTCGGCGGCAAGAACGGCCAGATCGTCTTCCCCGACGCAGACCTCAAGGCGGCCGCCGACGCGGCTGTCTTCGGCGGCTTTTTCAACGCCGGCGAATGCTGCAATGCTGGCAGCCGGCTGATCGTACATGAGGCGATCGCCGACGACTTCCTCGCCGCCGTCAAGGCACTCACTGCCAAGGTGGTCGTTGGCGATCCGCTCGACGACCGCACCAAGGTCGGCGCGATGATTTCCGCCGACCATCTGGCAAAGGTAGCCGGCTATGTCGCGGCGGCGGCAGTTGATGGCAGCCAGGTCTACAGCGGCGGCAAGCAGCTCGCCTCGAGCGCCGGCCAGTATCTCGATCCGACCATCGTCCGTGGCGTCACCGAGGACATGGCTATCGCGCGCGAGGAAGTGTTCGGACCGGTGCTCTCGGTGCTGACTTTTGGATCGATTGAAAAGGCGTTGCACATCGCCAACAACACGCCCTATGGTTTGTCGGCGGGTGTGTGGAGCGCCAGCATCGACACTTGCATGTCGGTGGCGCGGGGTGTGCGTTCGGGAACCGTGTGGGTGAATACGTTCATGGAAGGTTATCCCGAGCTGCCTTTCGGAGGCTACAAGCAATCCGGTCTCGGACGCGAACTCGGCAAGCGCGCCGTCGAGGACTATACCGAGGAAAAGACAATCCAGTTTCATCGCGGCCAGCGCACCGGTTGGTGGGTCGGCTGAGTTGGGAGACCCCGGCGGACATCCGCCGGTTATGTGCATGCAACAAGGGAGGAAGTACATGTTGCGCAAACTGCTTATCGGAACGGCTCTCGCATCGGGCCTGGCTTTCGCGGCCCATGCCGAGGACGTCAAGGAAGTGCAGATGCTGCATTGGTGGACGTCGGGCGGCGAAGCGGCTGCTCTCAACGTCCTCAAGGGCGACCTAGCCAAGGAAGGCTTTGCCTGGAAGGACGTGCCGGTGGCCGGCGGCGGCGGCGACGCTGCCATGACCGCGCTGAAGGCGATGGTCGCGGCCGGCAACTACCCGACCGCGTCGCAGATGCTCGGCTATACCGTGCTCGATTATGCCGCTGCCGGCGTCATGGGCGACCTGACCGAGACGGCGAAGAAGGAAGGCTGGGACAAGTCGGTTCCGGCGGCCCTGCAGAAGTTCTCGGTCTATGACGGCAAGTGGGTCGCGGCTCCGGTCAACGTCCACTCGGTCAACTGGCTGTGGATCAACAAGGCGGTCATGGACAAGATCGGCGGCACCGAGCCGAAGACCTTCGACGACTTCGTTGCCCTGCTCGACAAGGCCAAGGCGGCAGGCGTGATCCCGCTCGCTCTCGGCGGTCAGAACTGGCAGGAAGCCACCATGTTCGACTCGGTCGTGCTGTCGACCGGCGGACCTGAGTTCTACAAGAAGGCCTTCAACGACCTCGACGACGCGTCCCTCAAATCCGACACGATGAAGAAGTCGTTCGACAACCTCGCCAAGCTCGTCACCTATGTCGACCCGAACTTCTCGGGCCGCGACTGGAACCTTGCCACCGCTATGGTCATCAAGGGCGATGCCCTGGTGCAGGTCATGGGTGACTGGGCCAAGGGCGAGTTCCACGCCGCCAACAAGACCCCGGGCACGGACTTCCTGTGCTATCGCTTCCCGGGCACCGACGGCTCCGTGGTCTACAACTCCGACATGTTCGGCATGTTCAACGTTCCGGACGACCGCAAGGCTGCCCAGATCGCGTTGGCCACCGCCACGCTGTCGAAGAGCTTCCAGTCGGCCTTCAACGTCGTCAAAGGTTCGGTTCCGGCCCGTACCGACGTTCCGGACACCGACTTCGACGCTTGCGGCAAGAAGGGCATCGCTGACCTGAAGGCTGCCAATGATGGCGGCACGCTGTTCGGTTCGCTCGCCCAGGGCTATGGCGCGCCTCCGGCGGTAGCCAATGCCTATAAGGACGTCGTGTCGAAGTTCGTCCATGGTCAGATCAAGACCTCGGACGAGGCCGTGACCGAACTGGTCAAGGCGATCGACGACGCCAAGTAAGCGCCGCATATGAAAACCTTCCCCGCTCCGGCGGGGAAGGTTCCATCTCACGGTTGGCCGGCCCTCGCGTCGACCAGAAACCCGTAAGCACGTCTTCCCGCCACGCGGTCGGACGGCCCAGAACGGGAGGAGCTCATGAGCACGCTAGCAACAAGCCAGATCAAGCTGACGCCGGAGCATGCCCGGCCGCGCGCCTCCGTGCGCTCGCGGCTGCAGGACGCCCTGCCGAAGATCGTGCTGGCGCCGAGCTTCGCCATCACCATTGTCTTCGTCTACGGCTTCATCCTGTGGACGATCTATCTGTCCTTCACCAATTCCAAGACCTTCCCGTCCTATGTCATCACCGGTTCGCGCGCCTATCAGCGGCTGTGGGGATGGACCTTCGACACCGACCCGCCATCGAGCTGGTACACGTCGATCACCAACATGGGCATTTTCGGTTTTCTCTACATTTTCATCTGCCTGGCGCTCGGCCTGTTCCTGGCCATCCTGCTTGACCAGAAAATCCGCGGCGAAGGCGTGCTGCGCCCGATCTACCTCTACCCGATGGCGCTCTCCTTCATCGTCACCGGCGTCGCCTGGAAATGGTTCCTCGATCCCGGCCTCGGCCTTGAACAAACCTTGCATCAGTGGGGTTGGACGAGCTTCCATTTCGACTGGATCAAGAACAAGGATTTCGTCATCTACACCGTGGTCATCGCCGGCGTCTGGCAGGCCTCCGGCTTCATCATGGCGATGTTCCTGGCCGGCCTGCGCGGCATCGACGGCGAGATCATGAAGGCGGCGCAGATCGATGGCGCCACCACCTTCCAGCTTTATCGCCGCATCGTCATTCCGCTGTTGCGGCCGATCTTCCTGTCGGCCTTCATCGTGCTCGCCCACCTCGCCATCAAGTCGTACGATCTGGTGGTGGCGCTGACCAGCGGCGGGCCGGGCGGCTCGGCCTGGCTGCCGTCGAATTTCATGTACGAGTACACCTTCAAGCGCAACGAGATGGCCGTCGGCTCGGCCAGCGCTGTGATCATGCTGATGACCATCGTCGCCATCATCGTGCCCTACCTCTATTCCGAACTCAGGGAGAAACCGCGATGAGCGCTGTCGCCACCCCTGCCCGCCAGGCCTCCGGCGGCGTCAACATGAAGATCGTCAACCGTGTCGTCATCTACGGGCTGCTGGCGCTGTTTGCGCTGTTCTACCTGATGCCGCTGTTCGTCATGCTGGTGACCTCGTTCAAGACAATGGACGAGATCCAGAACGGCAACATGCTGGCGCTGCCCAAGGCGCCGACCTTCGATCCATGGTTCAAGGCCTGGGGCGAGACCTGCGTCGGCCTCACCTGCGCCGGCATCAAGGGTTATTTCTGGAACTCCATCAAGATGGTGGTTCCGGCCGTGTTGATTTCGACCATGCTCGGCGCGCTGAACGGCTACGTGCTGACCAAATGGCGCTTCCGTGGCGCAACGCTGGTGTTCGGGCTGATGCTGTTCGCCTGCTTCATCCCGTTCCAGTCGGTGCTGTTGCCGATGGCGACGATCCTTGGCAGCGTCGGCCGCTTCGGCGTGACGCTGCAGAACTCGGTCGGAACAAGCTTCGGTCTCGGCAATTCGACCGTCAACCTCGTCTTCGTCCACGTTGTCTACGGCATCGGCTTCACCACGCTGTTCTTCCGCAATTACTACGAGGCGTTCCCGACCGAATTGATCAAGGCTGCACAGGTCGACGGCGCTTCCTTCTTCCAGATATTCCGTCGCATCATGCTGCCGAACTCGATGCCGATCTTCGTCGTCACCGTGATCTACCAGTTCACCAACATCTGGAACGACTTCCTGTTCGCCTCCGCCTATGCCGGCACCGGCGACTCGATGCCGATGACGGTGGCGCTCAACAACGTCGTCAACACCTCGACCGGCGTCGTCGAATACAACGTCAACATGGCGGCGGCGATGATCGCCGCACTGCCCACCCTTCTCGTCTACGTCGTCGCCGGCCGCTACTTCGTGCGTGGCCTGATGGCGGGCGCGGTCAAAGGATAATCTGATGGCTTTTCTGGAAATTGATGGATTGAGGAAGCGCTTCGGCCAGGTCGAGATCCTGAAAGGGATCGACGTCGAATTGGAAAAAGGCGGCTTCCTGGTGCTGGTCGGCCCCTCCGGCTGTGGCAAGTCCACGCTGCTCAACACCATCGCCGGGCTGGAGACGATCACCTCGGGCGAAATCCGTGTCGACGGCCGCCAGATCAACGATCTGCATCCGTCCAAGCGTGACATCGCCATGGTGTTCCAGAGCTACGCGCTCTACCCGAACATGACAGTGGCCGGGAACATCTCTTTCGGCATGGAGATGCGTGGCGTGCCGGCGGACGAGCGCCAGAAGGCGATCGACAAGGTGGCCAAAGTGCTGCAGATCGGCCACCTCCTGCAGCGCAAACCAAGCCAGCTTTCCGGCGGCCAGCGCCAGCGCGTCGCCATGGGCCGGGCGCTGGTGCGCGACCCCAAACTGTTCCTGTTCGATGAGCCTCTCTCCAACCTCGACGCCAAGCTGCGCGTCGACATGCGCATCGAGATCAAGCGCCTGCACGCCACGACCGGAACCACCATCGTCTACGTCACCCACGACCAGATCGAGGCGATGACGCTGGCCACCAAGATCGCTGTCATGCGCGACGGCGAGGTGCAGCAGTTCGGCACCCCGGCCGAAATCTATAACAACCCGACCAATCTGTTCGTCGCCGACTTCATGGGTTCGCCGGCGATGAACCTGATCCCGGCAACGATCGGCGCCAGCGGCAACGCGCTTTCCGTGGTGCTGCAGCGCGAGGCGCGCGAGCCGATCTCGCTGCCAATGGCCAATGCGCCGGCGGGCCTGTCGGCATTCCAGGGCAAGCAGATCATCTTCGGCGTCCGCCCGGAAGCGCTGACCGATCCGGAAGGTGCCGAGCGCAATGCGTCGAACATTGCCACAGCCGACTGTCATATCGAAGTGGTGGAACCGGCGGGTTCCGACACCTTTGCCGTCACCAATCTCGGCGGCAAGGGCGTGGTGGCGCGGCTGCGCGCCGATGCCAACATCCAGCCGGGCACCAGCACGCCGCTCGCCTTCAACCTGACCAAGGCAGTGTTCTTCGATCCGGCGACCGAGAACCGCATTCGCTGACGACGATGGCAAATCCCGACATCGTCATCATCGGCTCCGGCATTGGCGGCGCCACGATCGCCTCCGGCCTTGCCGGCAGCGGCGCGTCGATCCTGATGCTGGAGCGCGGCGAGAAGCTGCCGGTGACGCCGCATGCGCGCGACACCCGTTCGATCTTCGTCGACGGCCACTACCGGCCGAGGGAGATGTGGCGCGAGGCCGGCGGCGCCGCCTTCAACCCCGGCAACTACTACTATGTCGGCGGCAACTCGAAATTCTATGGCGCAGTGCTGATCCGCTACCGCAAGGAAGATTTCGCCGCCATGGAGCACTTCGGCGGCATCTCGCCGGCCTGGCCGTTTTCCTATGACGAATTCGAACCCTGGTACTCGAAGGCCGAGCAGCTGTTTCGCGTGCACGGCACGTTGGGCGAAGACCCGACCGAGCCGTTCCATTCGCTTCCTTATGCCTTCAAGCCGGTGCCGGACGAAGCGCCGATCGCGCGCGCCCGCGCCGAACTGAAGAGCCTCGGCCTGCATCCGGCGTCGCTGCCGCTCGGCGTCGACATCGACACCTGGCTGAAGGAGGGCAAGACCGGCTGGGACGCGTTTCCCAACACCGGCCAGGGCAAGGTTGATGCACAAACCGGACCGCTGGCGACCGCGCTGACCGACACCAACATTAGGCTCGAAACCGGCGCCTATGTCGAGTATCTCGAAGCTTCGGCCGACGGCAAGACCATTGCCACCATTCACTACAGGCAGAACGGCACGCTGAAGAAGGTGTCGCCAAAACTGGTGATCCTGTCTGCCGGTGCGGTCAATTCTGCCGTCATCCTGCTGCGCTCGCCCTCACCCAACAATGGCACGGGAGCGGGCAAGGGCCTCGCCAACCGTTCCGACCAGGTCGGCCGCAATTTCATGAACCACAATTCGAGCGCCATGCTGGCGATCGATCCGCGCCGCAGGAACGATGCCGTCTACCAGAAGACGCTGATGCTGAACGACTACTACCTGTCCGACGGCAAGGGCGGCAAGCCGCTCGGCAATGTGCAGCTGCTCGGCAAGATCGACGGCAACATGCTGAAGGCCAACGTCAAGCTCGCGCCAAAATTCGCGCTGGATTACATGGCCGGCCACGCCGTCGACTGGTACCTGATGTGCGAGGATTTGCCCGATCCCGAAAGCCGCATCATGGTCGACGGCAAGGACATCGTCATGCAGTGGCGGCGCTCCAACATGCAGTCGCTCGATGGGCTGACCAAGGTGATGCGCCAAAATTTCCGCGCCTGCGGTTACCCGATCGTGCTGTCGCGCCCCTTCGACAAGCGCACGCCCTCGCACCAGTGCGGCACGGTGAAGATGGGCAATGACCCGGCCACCTCGCCGCTCGATCCGTTCTGCCGTGCCTACGACCACCAGAACCTGTTCGTCGTCGACGGTGGCTTCCTGCCGACTTCGGCTGCAGTGAACCCGGCGCTGTCAATCGCGGCCCAGGCGCTGCGCGTGGCGGACCATATCCGCAAGACGGAGCTTGCGGCATGACCCGCCCGGCGGTCATCGTCACCGGCGGCGCGCGTGGCATTGGCCTCGCCTGCGCCGAGGCGCTGGCCGATGCCGGCTTCGACATTTTGATTGCCGACCTCGCCGAAGAACCCGCAGAGGGGCTTGCCGCCGACATGATCGGGCGTGGCGCGAAATTCGCCTATGCCCGCTGCGACATCGCCGACCTCGATGGTCATGCAGCCCTTGTCGACACGGCCACAACCGTCTTCGGCCGCATCGACTGTCTGGTCAACAATGCCGGCATCGGCGCCGTCGTGCGCGGTGACCTGCTGGAGCTGAAGCCGGAGAATTTCGACCGCGCCCTCGGCATCAATCTGCGCGGCACCGTGTTCCTCAGCCAGGTCGTCGCCAAGGCAATGCTGGCCACTCCCGGCGATCACCCGAAATCGATCATCACCATCACTTCGGTTAGCGCCGAAATGGCCTCGCCGGAGCGATCCGACTACTGCATCTCGAAAGCCGGGCTCTCGATGTGGGTGAAGACCCTGGCGCTCAGGCTCGCCCCGGAAAACATCGGCGTGTTCGAGGTACGGCCGGGCATCATCCGCACCGACATGACGTCGGGTGTATCAGCCAAATACGATGCGCTGATCGACAGTGGGCTGGTGCCTGCAAAACGCTGGGGCGAAGGCACTGACATCGGCGCCGTGGTAGCGACCCTGGCTGGCGGCAAACTCGGCTTTTCCACCGGCTCGATCATCAATGTCGACGGCGCACTCTCGGTGCCGCGGCTGTGAACGGATGAGACAATGACCGACTATATCATCGTTGGCGCCGGCCCGGCCGGTTGCGTTCTGGCCAACCGGCTGAGCGAAGATCCGTCTAGTTCGGTGCTGTTGCTGGAAGCCGGCGGCAAGGACTGGCATCCTTACATCCACATGCCGGCCGGCTTTGCCAAGATGACCAAGGGCATCGCTTCCTGGGGCTGGTCGACCGTGCCGCAAAAGCACATGAAGGACCGCGTCTTCTGGTACACGCAGGCCAAGGTGGTCGGCGGCGGCTCCTCCATCAACGCCCAGATCTACACCCGCGGCAATGCCCGCGACTACGACGCCTGGGAGAAGGAAGAAGGCCTCGCCGGCTGGGGCTACCGCGACGTGCTGCCCTACTTCAAGCGCGCCGAGAACAACCAGCGCTACGCCAACGATTTCCACGGCGACCAGGGTCCGCTCGGCGTGTCGAACCCGATTTCACCGTTGCCGATCTGCGAGGCCTATTTCCGCGCCGGCCAGGAGATGGGTATCCCCTTCAATCCGGATTTCAACGGCGCCACCCAGGAAGGCGTCGGCTACTACCAACTGACCCAGAAGGACGCGCGGCGCTCATCCGCCTCCGTTGCCTATCTCAAGCCGATCCGCGCCCGCAAGAACCTGACCGTCAGGACCGATGTGCTGGTCACCCGCATCGTTGTCGAAAAGGGCCGCGCCATCGGTGTTGAGATCGTCGACAGACCAGGCGGCGAGACAAAAATCCTGCGCGCCGAGCGCGAGGTGATCGTCTCGTCCGGCGCCATCGGCTCGCCAAAACTTCTGATGCAGTCGGGCATCGGTCCGGCCGACCATCTGAAATCAGTTGGCGTCACACCAGTGCACGACCTGCCCGGCGTCGGCTCCAACATGCAGGACCATCTCGATTTGTTCGTCATCGCTGAATGCACCGGCGACCACACCTATGACAACTACGCCAAGCTGCACCGCACGGCCTGGGCCGGCCTGCAGTATCTGCTGCTGAAGAAGGGGCCGGTGGCCTCCAGCCTGTTCGAGACCGGCGGCTTCTGGTACGCCGACCCGACCGCCGCCTCGCCCGACATCCAGTTCCATCTCGGCCTCGGTTCCGGCATCGAGGCCGGCGTCGAGAAGCTGAAAAACCCCGGCGTAACCCTCAATTCGGCCTTCCTGCGGCCGCGCTCGCGCGGCACCGTGCGGCTGAAGAGCGGCGATCCGGCCGATCACCCGCTGATCAATCCGAACTACTGGTCCGACCCCTATGACCGCGCCATGTCGATCAAAGGTCTAAGGCTGGCGCGCGAGATCATGCGGCAGAAGGCGCTTCAGCCCTACGTGATGCGCGAAGTGTTGCCGGGCCCCTCGCTCGCCAGTGACGACGAATTGTTCGACTATGCCTGCCGCAGTTCGAAGACCGACCACCATCCTGTGGGCACCTGCCGCATGGGCCATGACGAGATGGCGGTGGTGACGCCGGACCTCAGGTTGCGCGGCATCGAGGGATTGCGCGTCTGCGACGCCTCGGTGATGCCGCGCGTCCCCTCCTCCAACACCAATGCGCCGACCATCATGGTCGGTGAAAAGGGCGCCGACCTCATCCTTGGCCGCGAGCCGTTGCCGCCGGCGGTGTTTTCCGGCAATCGTGCTGCGTAAACCTGAGGGGCAGAAGAATGATCAGGCATTGTGTCTTCGCCAGATTCCGTAGAGATGTCGACGCCGCCGAGCTCGCGGCGATCCACGCCGATCTCGAGGCGCTGCGCTGGGCGATCGACGGCATGGACAAGGTCGAATTCAGCGCCAATGTCAGTCCCGAACCGTTCGCACGCGGTTTCACGCATGGCTTCACCATCGACTTTCGCGATGCCGCCGCGCGCGATGCCTATCTGGTGCATGAAGCGCATCAGCGCGCCGGTGCAAGACTGGTGGCTGCGCTCGAAGGCGGCACCGACGGGCTGATGGTGTTCGACCTCGAAATCAACCCATCCTGAGCGCGATGACGCCGGCGACGATGCTGAGCGCGGCAGCACCGCGCCAGCCCGTCATCTTCTCGCCGAGCGCGAACACCGAGATCATCATGGCGAACAGGATCGAGGTTTCGCGCAGCGATGCCACAGAGGCGATCGGCGCCTTGGTCATCGCCCACATCACGATCCAGTAGGCCGCACCGCTGAGCACGCCGGTGAACAGTCCGGCCTTCCAGTCCCGTGCCAGCACCGGCAGCGCCTGGCGTCCGCGGAAGATGAGGCACAGCACCAGCGCGCCAAAGGCATCGCAGATGAACAGCCAGGCGGCATAGCTCTGCGCCGTGGCGGCCAGCCGCGCGCCGCTGCCGTCGGACAGCGTATAGCTGGCAATGAAGATCGAGGTACCGAGCGCAAAGCCGACGGCGCGCAGGTTGAACTTTTCCAGATGCACGCCGCCGCGAAACGACATCACCAGCGTGCCGGCCGACAACAGAACGATGCCGGCTATGGCGAATGGACCGGGAACCTCGGCAACGACGAACATGCCGCCAAGGGCTGCCAGCAGCGGCGCGGTGCCGCGCGCCAGCGGATAGGTCTGGGCGAAGTCGCCGGCCTTGTAGGCGCCGATCAGGAAGGTCCGGTAGCCCATGTGGAAAAGGACCGAGGCGATGATGTAGGGCCACACTTCAGCCTTCGGCACCTCGACGAAAGGCAGCACCACCAGCGCCGCAGCGCCCATGCCAAGCGTCATCAGCGTGATCGACAGGAAGCGGTCGAGATGCACCTTGACCAGCGCGTTCCAGATCGCATGCATGGCGGCTGCGGCAAGCACCGCGAAGAAGACGAACAAGCTCATTGGCGGCTCATCCGCCCTGCATGGCGAGTGGCGTTTCCAGATCGATGTCGACGCGCAGAGGGAAATGGTCCGAGGCGATTTCGCCGATGTCGGCACCGACCGAGCGCACCCGCCCGGCAAACATGCCGCCGACGAAGCAATGGTCGAGCCGGCGTGTTGTCAGCCTGCCGTCGATGATCTTCACATGAGTATGGAAGTCCGCCGTCGGCTCGCTGGCGATTGCTGCTGCATCGACGAACCCGTCGAGATAGGCGGCGCCGCGATGATAGGGCGTGCTGCCGACGATGCGCCTGTATTCGGCGCTGTCCGGCTCCATGTTGAAATCACCCATCCAGATCGCCGCCAGCGGGTTCTCCGGCTCGGCCTCGCCATTGCTCCAGTTGCGCGCCGGCTCGTCGTCGACGCCGCTCCATGGGCCGCCGTCGGACGGCGCCCGGCGATGTTGGGCGAGCAGATAGTCAATCTGCTCCAGTCGCTCCTCGGCGGCGATATGGGCGAGATGCAACGACAGAAAACGCACCGGACCGGCGGGCGTGCGGATCATGCATTCGAGCGCTGCATTGCGGGTGTTGAGCGGACTCAGCGTGCGGCGCAGCGGCAGCGTGTGCAGCCGTGACCAGACGATCGGCAGCTTCGACAGCACCATGGTGCCGAATTGCCGGCGCCGGTTGACGAGGCGGCCGTCGCGCCGCTCGCTGGCGTCCATGTCGAAGGCCGGGCCGTAGACCCAGTGGTAGCCGGGCAGCAGGCGCGACAGGATTTCCGGCTGATCGTCCTCGTTGCTCCGCTGCCAGTGCCGCTCCACTTCCTGCAGCGCAATAATGTCGGCGCCGGCAACGACGCGTGCCGCGCGCGCAAGGTCATAGCGGCCGTCGCTGCCGAACCCGTACTGGATGTTGTAGCTGACCAGCTTCATTGCTTATCCGGCTCATTTTCGTGATGGCAGTAGCCGTTCGGCGATTTGCTTGCAATGTGCAGCGGAATGGACGGAGCTTGGGCCAGCCTAATTCGTCGTCAGCGGCTGGAACCGTCCTGCCGGCGAGGCCGCCAATTCCGTCCAGTCGATTTCTTCCTCCAGGCGATGATAGGCTTCGTCGCCGATGGTTCCGTTACGGCGCAGTTCCTCAAGCGCATCGCGCTGGCTGTTGATGGCATAGAGGCGCAGCCTGTCATATTCCGTCGCCGCCTGCGCGTTTTCAGGGTTTTCGGCGATCGTGCGCTGGGCCGTATATTGCTCGCGCACGGCAGCAGCGGCATTCGAGGTCTTGCCGCTCAACACGTTGAGCGCGGCTTGCATGATGGCGACACGCGCCTGCGCCACTTCGCGGTCGATTGTGGTGTCCGGATCGAAGGCGAGCCAGCGCAGCAGCGGCTTCAGCGTCATGCCTTGCAGCACCAGCGTGCCGAGAACGACCGCGAAGGCGGCAAGCACGATCGGATCGCGGCCCGGGAAGTTGGCCGGCAAGGCAATTGCGGCCACCAGCGTCACCAGTCCGCGCATGCCGCACCAGCCCACAAGCACACCGCCGCGAAACGACGGCGCGTCTCGCCTTTGGTCGTCACTGCCGAAGCGGGCAAACCATCGTACGATCACGCCATAGCTCAACACCCAGACGAGGCGAGACACGATGACGACGGCCAACACCGTTGCGGCGAAGACGAAGGCTTCGCCCTGCCCTTCCCCGGCAAGCCGGCCGACGATTGACCGTGCCTGCAGGCCCATCAGCACGAAGGCCAGCACGTTGAGCACGAAGACCGCCGACTCCCACACCGAATAGGTGCTAACGCGCCTCCTTGCCGACATGCGGCGCGGCGCCCTGCGCGCGAGGGTCATGGCATAGACGACGATGGTGATGATGGCGGAAAGACCCAGCCTGTCGGCCAGGATCCAGACGCCGAACGTTCCGGCGAACTGTATTACCGTGCTGCTCGCCGCATCCTCGATACGGGTGAGCGTCAGCAATGAGAAGCGGCCAAGCAGATAACCGGCGACCAGGCTGCCGATCGTTGACAACAGGATCGTCGGAATGGCGTTGCTCAGCATGATCGAGCCGAGCGCTGCCGAAACCGCCAACCTGTAGATAAGGAGCGCGGTGGCATCGTTGAGCAGGCTCTCGCCCTGCAGGATCGCGGTGATGCGGTGCGGCACCTTGAATTGCCCGAGCACGGCGCTTGCCGCCACTGCGTCCGGCGGCGCGACGATGGCGCCGAGTGCAATGGCCGCCGCGATCGGCAGCCCGGCCATTTTCCAACCGACGAAAGCAACGATCGCCGTGGTGAATGTGACGGCCCCGAGCGCCAGGGCCACGAGCGGCAGCCGATAGCGGTTGAGATCGCGCAACGACGTGTCGTAGGCGGCATCCAGAAGCACGGGCGCGATGAACAGCGCCAGCGCCAGTTCCGGGTCGATCTCGATGGTCGGCGCGCCAGGCACGAAGGCGAGACCGGCGCCTGCGAGAGCCAGCAGCGAAGGGTAGGGAATCTCTAGCCGCCGCGACAGCGCCGTCAGCGCGACGGCGATCAGCAGCAGGACAAGGGTGAGTTCGAAAAGGGCCATGACATCATCTTAGCGGCTAGGCAGCTTCGTTAGCAGGAACACAGGATGCTGTTGATTGTCCAGCGGGGCCTGCTCGCCTGGCTGTATGCATACCGCCGGCCGGCCTGTAAGCCTCGGCCATGATCCTCATAGGCCAGTACGACTCCCCCTTCGTCCGCCGTGTCGGCATTGCGTTGACCTTGTACGGCCTGCCGTTCGAGCATCGCCCGTGGTCGAGTTTCAGCGATGCGGACAAAATCCGGCCCTACAATCCGCTGACGCGGGTGCCGACCCTGGTGCTGGACAATGGCGAGGTGCTGATCGAGAGCCACCTGATGCTCGACTATCTCGACGGCCTTGTTCCGACCGAACGCAGAATGTTTCCTACCGCCGAGCCGGCGCGCCATAAGGCCCTCAAAATATCTGCCCTGGCGACCGGGCTGGGCGACAAGGCCGTCGGCCTGTTTTACGAAACGCGGCTGCACGAAAAAGCCTCCGACCTCTGGGTCGGGCGCTGCCGCACGCAGATAGAAAACGCCCTGGCGGTCCTGGAAGCCGATCGCGCCACGAGGCCCCGACCCTACTGGTTCGGCAACCGCATCGGCCACGCCGACATCGCGGTTGCCGCCGTGCTGCGTTTTCTGAGCGAGGCGCATCCCGGCCTGATTTCGATCACGGACTTTCCAGCGTTGGAAGCCCATGCCGCGCTGATGGAAGCGCTGCCGGTCTTTCAGGCAGTGATGCAGCCGTTCATTGCGCCGGCTTGAGGAGCCCGCCTCAGTTCTCGCAGGATGCTGCTTTTGCTAGTGCAGCACCAGCATGTCGCTTGAGGAGAAGGAAATCTCAGCCTTTTCGCCGACAGCCGGCGGCGGAGCAGCAGGGCTGTTGAAGGTGTCTAGCGACACCGTGCTGCCACCGATGCCGACGCGAACCCGGATCACTGAGCCGAGGAAATGTACCTCGGAGATTTCGCCCGAAAGGCTGGAATCGCGGCCGGGCTGACGGCCGAGCGAAATCGCTTCCGGCCGCAAAGCCAGCGACAGCGTGTCGCCTGACTTGGAGCCGTTGAGCTTGCCCTTGAGCAGAACCTCCTCGCTGTTGACGCGCACCGTGCCCGCCGCTGCGTCGGTGACAGTGCCTTCGAGCACGTTCAGCGTGCCGACGAAGTTGGCGACGAACTTGGTCGCCGGCCGGTTGTAAATCTCGAACGGCGTGCCAACCTGCTCGGCCTTGCCGCCATACATGACGGCGATGCGGTCGGAGATCGACAGCGCTTCTTCCTGGTCATGGGTGACGAAGATGGTGGTGATGCCGAGCTTCTTCTGGATCGAGCGGATTTCCTCGCGCAGCGACACACGCACCTTGGCGTCGAGCGCCGACAGCGGCTCGTCGAGCAAAAGCAGCTTCGGCTTCGGCGCGATCGCCCGCGCCAGCGCGATGCGCTGCTGCTGGCCGCCGGAGAGCTGGTAGGGATAGCGGTCGGCCATCTGCGGCAGCTTGATGATATCGAGCATCTCGGCCACGCGTCTGTCGATATCCGCCTTGGGCATGCCGGCGACCTTGAGTCCAAAGCCGATGTTCTGCGCCACCGTCAGGTTGGGGAACAGCGCATAGGCCTGGAACACCATGCCGACATTGCGCTGGTTTGGCTTCAGCCTCGTGATGTCCTTGCCGGCAACGACGATCTTGCCCGCCGACGGCTCTTCGAAACCGGCGACCATGCGCAGAACGGTGGTCTTGCCGCACCCGGACGGCCCGAGGAAGGAAACGAATTCGCCCGGCTCGACATCAAGATTGAAATCTTCGACCACGGTGGTGGCACCGAAGGATTTTCGCACATGCTGGATGGAGAGGAATGGTTCGGCCATGGCTTTTTCTTTCGATCAGTACTTTGTCGATCAGTTTGGGCGGTTCGCCGATCTCGGCGCAAAGCGGGACAGGATCTGGATCAGCGACATGCAGCCCCAGGTAATGGCGAACGCGATGATGGCAAGCGCCGCAGGCTCATAAGCGCGGTTGGCGCCGACGTTCTGCAGATAGGGACCGAAGGCAGGCCGGTTGAGCAGGCTGGCCATGGTGAATTCGCCAATGACGATGGCGAAGGTGAGGAAGGCGCCCGACAACACCGCGATCAGCACATTGGGCAGGATCACTCGACCAATGATCGTGCCCCAACCGGCGCCAAGGATCTGCGCCGCTTCCGTCAGCGTCCTGACGTCAATGGTGCGAAGGCCGGTATCGACGGCGCGGTACATGTAGGGCAGCGCCAGCATCGCATAGCCGATGACCAGCAAGGCATTGGTACCCATGTCGGTCGCCAGGAACGGCAGCGGCGAATTCGAACCATACATCCTGATATAGCCGAAGACGATCACGATGGCCGGAATGACCAGCGGCAACAGCGTGATGAACTCGACGATCGGCCTCAGTTGCGGCAGGCGCAGTCGAATCCAGTAGGCGGCGGGAACCACGATCAGCACACCGAGGATGATGGTGAAGATGGCGGCAACCACGGAATAGCCGAACGTCGCCTGGAAGTGGGCGTCGCCCAGCACGATCTTGTAGGCGTCGAAGGAATACTCGCCACGCCGCATGCGCATGGAGAATTCCACCGTCGCGATCAGCGGAATGAAGAAATAGGCCGCGCCAAGCGCAAAGACGACCCAGGCCCAGAATTTGCCGGACTTCATTTCAGCCACCTCTCCGAACGCGTCCGGAACCAGATGTAGAAGACATTGGCCAGCCCGGTGATGACGATCATGCCGAAGGCGATCGCATAGCCGAGATGAGCATTGTGCAGCACGTCGCCGCGGATCTGCGCATAGAGCAGGATCGGCACGATGTTGAGTGAGGAGCCGGTCAGCGCATAAGCGGTGGCGATGGCGCCGAAGGCATTGGCGAAGAGCAGGATGACCGTGCCGAGGAAGCTCGGCCAGATCACCGGGATGACCACCATGCGCCAGTATTGCGCCTGGGTGGCGCCGAGCGTCGCGGCGGCCTCGCCCCATTCCTTCTTCAAGCCGTCGATCGCCGGCGTGATGATGACCACCATCAGCGGGATCTGGAAATAGACATAAGTCAGCGTCAGGCCCCAGAACGACAGGATGTTGAAGCCGTGTGCATAGATGTTGAGGCCGAATACGGTGTTGAGGAGCACCGTGGCGAGACCGAGCCGTCCAAGTGTCGCGAGGAAGGCGAAGGCCAGCGGTACGCCCGCGAAATTGGAAGCAACGCCGGAAAAGGTTAGCGTTGCCGAGCGTATCCACTCCGGCAGGCCGCCGCGCACGATGGCTATGGCGATGGCGAGACCCGCAAAGGCGCCGATCAGCGCCGAGGAAAGGCTGACCTTGAGCGAGATCCAGTAGGCGGCGACAATCGATGGCTGCGCCAGTGCCGCTATGTTTTCGAACGTGAATTCGCCGGCATCGTTCTGGAATGCGCCCAGCATCAGATAGAGCGTGGGCAAGATCAGGAACATGATGGCGAAGATAAAGAATGGCGCAACGCCGAGCCATTGCGTCGGCAGTCGCAATGCGCGCGCCTCGCTGGGGGGTGCGGCCTTCCCGGCAACTGCGTGATCGGAAAGCGAGAGATCTGTCATGCGCCGGCTACCGTCTCCGATGAACACCGGGCGGCCGCGAGGCCGCCCGGTTGGCTTGAAGCCTTACTTGACGTTGGCGCCGACGACGGCATCCCAGTTCTTGGTGACGGCTTCCTTCGCCTTGCCCTGCTCGTCGAGCGTCGGGAACACCGCAGCGGTGTAAGCCTCGGCCGGCGGCAGCTTGGCCATCACGTCCGCCGGGAGCTTGCCGTTCTTGGCAAGATCGTTGAAGCGGATCGGGTGGCAATAGCCCTTCAGCCAGCCGATCTGGCCCTCGTCGGAGTAGAGATACTCCAGCCAGAGCTTGGCAGCGTTCGGATGCGGTGCGAAAGCACTGATCGCCTGCACGTAGACGCCGGCAACGACACCGGTCTTCGGCACGACGACGTCGACGGGCGGATTGCCCTTCAGCGTGTCGCGGCCGGCAAGTGCATTGTAATCCCAGGTCACCAGGATCGGCGTCTGGCCTTGAGCCAGGGTCGCCGGCTTGCCGATGACCGGCACGAAATTGCCGGCGGCATTGAGCTTCTTGAAGAAGTCAAGGCCAGCGGTGCCGGCAGCTTCGCCGGCAGCAGCGCCGCCGGAAAGGCCAGCGGCGTAGACGGCCTGGATGGCCTGGTTCGAGGCGCGCGGGTCGCCGGCAAGCGCCACGGTGTTGGCGAATTCCGGCTTCAGCAGGTCAGCCCAGTCGGCCGGCGATTCCTTGACAAGGTCCTTGTTCACCAGGAAGGACAGCACGCCGTAATAGTCGCCGGTCCAGAACCCATCGGCATCCTTGGCCGAGTCGGGGATCGAGTCCCAGGTCGACACTTTGTAGGGCTGGATCAGGCCGTCGGCCTTGGCGGTCGGACCGAAGGACAAGCCAACGTCGATGACGTCAGGCGCCTGCGGGCCCTTGTTGTCCTTGTTGGCCTTGATCGCCTCAACCTCGTCGCCGGAGCCGGCATCGGGGTTGAGTTCGTTGATGGTGATCTCAGGATATTTCGCCTTGAAGCCGTCGATGACGGCGCCATAGCCGCACCAGTCATGCGGCAGGGCGATGGTCGTGAGCTGGCCTTCCGCCTTGGCGGCCTTGACGAGATCGTCCAGCGAAGCTGCGGACGAAATCGCCGACGACGCAAAAAGGGTCGCGGCCGAGAGGGAAAGCACTTTCCCCGTGAATTTGAACATGTGTTCTCTCCGTTGAACTGACGCCGTTGGACGCCTGCGATGCGGTATCGTTTTCATGTGACAGCCAGATGAAAGCATTGTGAAACCGGCACCCGCAGTACGAAAAAGTAAACTCTTTTTAACCGGTGGTAGCAATCGCCTCGCGATTATTTTTCCGGCTAACTAGTTTCTGCCTGCCTTTCGCCCCTTCCCCTTTCCTTTCCCCTCGTTTTCCAATTCACTTTCCAGCACCAAATCCGCCTCAGACGGTGCCGGCGATGGCGTTTTCCAGCAGCGTCAGCGCCGCCTTCTTGGTCAGCTTGACCGGGTTGCCGCCGGCGGTCGGATCGACCACCGCCATATCGGCGATCAAGCCCTTGCGCTTCTTGTCCATGTCGAGCCCCTTGATCAGGCCGGGCAGCGCATGCGGCACCTTCAACTCCTTGCGCAGTTTGATGACCGCCTTGGCGAAGCCGTCGAACCCGCCCTTGATGCCGCAATAGGCCGCGAGCCGGGCGATCCGCTCTTCAATCGAGTCCCGGTTGAAGGCCAGCACATAGGGCATGAACACGGCATTGGTCATGCCATGGTGGGTGTCGTAGAGCGCGCCGATCGGATGCGACAGCGAATGGATGGCGCCCAGCCCCTTCTGGAAGGCGGTGGCGCCCATGGCGGCCGCACTCATCATGTGGGCGCGCGCCACCAGATCCTTGCCGTTGGCATAGGCTTTCGGCAGGTTCTCGAAGACCAGCCGCACACCTTCCACGGCAATGCCGTCAGCCATCGGATGATAGCCCGGCGCACAATAGGCTTCGAGGCAGTGGGCAAGCGCGTCCATGCCGGTGCCGGCGGTGATGAAGCCCGGCATGCCGACCGACAGTTCAGGGTCGGCAATGACGATCGCCGGCAAAAGCTTCGGGTGGAAGATCACCTTCTTGGTGTGGGTCGCTTCGTTGGTGATGACACCGGCGCGGCCGACCTCGGAGCCGGTGCCGGCTGTGGTCGGCACCGCGATGATCGGCGCGATCGCATCCGAATTGGCGCGCGTCCACCAGTCGCCGACATCCTCGAAATCCCAGACCGGCAGTGTCTGCCCGGCTTGGAAGGCGATCAGCTTGCCGAGATCGAGGGCCGAGCCGCCGCCGAAAGCGATGACGCCGTCGTGCTTGCCCTTCTTGAACACGGCGATGCCGGCGGTGAGGTTGGACTCCACCGGGTTCGGCCTCACTTCGGAAAACACCCCATAGGGCACCTTGGCGTCGTCGAGGATTTTCAAGGTCGAAGCGACGACCGGCAGCTTCGCCAGGCCCGGATCGGTGACGAACAGCGGCCGCTTGATGCCGGTTGCCGCCAGCACGTCGGGCAGTTCCTTGATGCGCCCGGCGCCGAAGCGGACGGTGGTGGGGAAATTCCATTTCGAGATCAGCTTGGACATTTTTGTCTTTCGAAAAAATCAGATGGTTTCACGCAGGTGGAACGACTTCGGCCGGGTCAGATTGTCGTAGCCGATGGCCGACAGGGCCGCTCCTTTGCCGGTGTCCTTGACGCCGGTCCAGACCAGCGCCGGATCGAGATAGTCGCAGCGGTTCATGAACACGGTGCCGGTTTCGACGCGGTCGCCGATCGCCGCCGCATGGTCGGTATCGCGGGTCCAGATCGAGGCCGTCAGCCCGTAGGGGCTGTCGTTCATCAGCGCGATCGCCTCCTCGTCATTGCGCACCTTCATGATGCCGACGATGGGCCCGAAACTTTCCTCGCGCATGACGCTCATCTGGTGGTCGACTTGCGTCAGCACCTCCGGCGCCAGATAGGGCGAGCCTGCCTGGTCGTTGGCCACCTTCATGTTGACATGCGCCTTGGCGCCTTTGCGCAGCGCCTCGGCCTTCTGCTCGCGGATCAGATCGGCAAAGCGTGCCTGCGCCATCGGCCCCATCGTGGTTGCCTGGTCGAGCGGGTTGCCGACGACATAGTTCTTCGTCTCGGCGATGAAGCCTTCGACAAACTCGTCATAGACCTTCTCGTGCACATAGACGCGCTCGATGCCGCAGCAGCACTGGCCGGAATTGAAGAAGGCGCCGTCGACCAGATTGGCAACCGCGTGGTCCAACTTGGCGTCGGGCAGCACATAGGCCGGGTCCTTGCCGCCAAGCTCGAGGCCGAGGCTCATGAACGTGCCGGCCGCGGCCTTCTCGATGGCGCGGCCGCCGCCGACCGAGCCGGTGAAATTGACATGGTCGATCTTGCCCGAGCCGAGCAGCCTTTCGGTCTGGCTGTGGTTCAGCACGATGTTCTGGAACAGCCCCTTGGGCAGACCGGCCTTGTCGAAAGCCTGCTGAAACCGTTCGCCGACCAAGAGCGTCTGCGCCGCATGCTTGAGGATGACGGCGCTGCCAGCCATCAATGCCGGCACAATGGTGTTGACCGCGGTCAGATACGGATAGTTCCACGGCGCGATCACCATGACGACGCCGAGTGGCACCTTCTTCACATAGCGGCGGAAGCCGTCCTTCGGGTTGGAGGCCAGGACCGGCTTGAGAGCGGCTTCGGCGATCTCGACCATGTAGTTGGTGCGTTCCTTGACGCCGCCGAACTCTCCGCCATAGCGCACCGGGCGGCCCATCTGCCAGGCGATCTCCGGCACGATCTCGTCGGTCATCGCGACCAGCGCTTCAAGCATGGCCAGCATGTACTTGCCGCGCTCGACGATCGGGGTCAGCGCCCATTTCTCCTGCGCTGCCTTGGCCCGCTCGACCGCGGCGTTGATGGCCTGGTCGGTGGCGATCGGCCGTTCGGCGTAGATCGAACCATCGATGGGTGATTTGAGTTTGACCGTTTCGGTCATTCTTTAAGTCCTCGCACTTTGTAGCAATCGAAAATCATATGGTTTGGCCCTTCATCCGCCTGCCGGCACCTTCTCCCCGTATAGGGACGGGGAGAAGAGCGAAGCTCCAGCGTCCGCGCCCCGGTGTTCACGGCGAGAGGGCAAGGGCGTTCGGGGCCAGCTTAGTACCGCTCGAAGCCCCTGTGCAGTTCCCAATCCGTAATCCGGCGGTCGTATTCGAACTGCTCCCACTTCGCGGTGTGGACATAGTGTTCGAGCACGTCCTCGCCGAGTGCCTGCTTGAGCATCTTCGACTTGGCCAGCGTCTCGGTGGCGTCGCGCAGCGTCTTCGGGATCTCCGGCAGGCGCGACGCCTGATAGGCATCGCCGACGAAGGGCTTTTGCAGTTCCAGCTTCTCATCGATGCCGGCAAGGCCAGCGGCGATCAGCGCTGCGAAAGCGAGATAGGGATTGAGATCCGCGCCACCGATGCGGCACTCCATGCGGATGCCCTTGGTGCCCTCGCCGCACAGGCGGAAGCCGGCGGTGCGGTTGTCCTCGCTCCACATGATCTTGGTCGGCGCGAAAGTGCCGGCCTGGAAGCGCTTGTAGGAGTTGATGTAGGGCGCCAGGAACCAGGTGAATTCCTTGGCGTATTTGAGCTGGCCGGCTGCCCATTGCTGGCCGAGTGTCGACAGTGTCCAGTCGGCCTTCTTGTCAAAGAACAAAGGCGTCTTGCCGTCGGCGCTCCACAGCGAATTGTGGATATGGCTGGAATTGCCGGCCAGCCCGTAATTGTACTTCGACATGAAGGAAATCGACTTGCCCTCGGACTCGGCAATCTCCTTGGCGCCATTCTTCAGGATGACGTGGCGGTCGGCCATGTCGAGCGCCTCAGCATAGCGCACGTTGATCTCTTCCTGGCCCGGCCCCCATTCGCCCTTGGAGTTCTCGATCGGAATGCCGGCGGCATCCATCTCGTTGCGAAGCCGGCGCATGACGCCTTCTTCCTTGGTGGTGATGCCGATCTGGTAGTCGCCGATATAGGGCGAGGCGGTGTCGAGGCCCTGCCAATGTTTCTTGCGGGCTGAATCGTAGGTCTCGTTGAACAGATAGAATTCAAGCTCCGAAGCGAAATAGCCGATATAGCCGCGCTCCTTGAGCCGCTTGACCTGTTTCCTTAGGATAGCGCGTGGCGAATGCGGCAGGTCGTCATGCGTGTGATGGTCGAGCACGTCGCAGATCACCAGCGCTGTCTTTTCCAGCCACGGAATGCGCCGCAATGTCGCCAGATCCGGCTTCATGACGAAGTCGCCATAGCCCTTCGACCAGCTCGCCGCCTTGTAGCCCGGAACCGGCTCCATATCGATGTCGGCCGCCAGCAGATAGTTGCAGCCATGTGTCCCGTCATGGGCGGAGTCGACGAAATACTGCGCCAGGAAACGTTTTCCCGCGAGCCGGCCCTGCAGGTCGACGATGCAGGCCAGCACCGTGTCGATCTCACCGCTGGAGACCGCTTTCTTCAATTGATCGAACGAGAAATTTCCGGCCATTCTTTTGGCACTCCAGCGCTTGGTCGTTTGAAAGGGATAAACGAGACCATGGCCGGCGCGAGGCCGGCCATGGCCGTGATGGTTGACGTCAGTGGCCGGTTTCGCCGACCGCCTGTTCCGCCGCTTTGATCGCCGCCTGGCGTGCCGCGATGATGTCGCCCAGCGGCGGGCCCTGGAAGCGGTTGCGCTCGAAGGCAAACCACACGATCGCCGTCAGGATGAAGAAACCGACGGTGATGTACAGCGCCCAGTCGTTCGGCGGCTGGATGCCGAGGATGAAGATCAGGATCATCGACAGGATCGAGAGAACGCCGAACAGCATGAAGATGGCGCGGCCCATGTTCCACGGGCCCATCTTGTCCCACTTCGGCGTGCCCCAGGCCAGCATGCCGAGTGCGATCGGCACGGTAAAGGACAGGAACAGGAAGATGACGGTGCAGGACACGACGATGGTGTATGCCGAGGTGCCGGCAACCGAAACCAGCGTCGAGCCCCAGACGAACAGCACCGACAACACCGACGCCGTCCAGATCGCCGCCACCGGCGTGCGATAGGTCGGGCTGACCTTGGCGAGTGCCGAGGAGCCTGGCAGGCCGCCGTCACGCGAGAAGGCGAAGATCATGCGCGAGGCCGAGGTGACGGTTGCGAGGCCGCACAGCAGCTGGGCAATGAACACCACGAGGTAGACGAACTCCTTGAGCCCCGTGCCGACACGCTGGTCGAAAGCCCAGAAGAACACGTTCCAGCCCTGCTTGGCGGCATCGTCCATGTTCGGGATCATCAGGATGAAGGCTGCGAGGAACAAATAGCCGAAGACTGCCGACCAGATCACCGACATCACCATTGCGCGCGGCACGGAACTGGCCGCCTTGATGGTTTCCTCGGAGGTGTGCGCCGAAGCGTCGTAACCCGTGATCGTGTAGATCGGCAGCAGCAGGCCGAGCGCGAACACCCAGGCGTTCGACACTGACGGCCAGACACTGGCGCCGGCCTCGCCGGAATAGTTCTTGAACGTGAAGAGACGGCTGAAATCCCAGGTCTCGGCGGAGGCCAGGCAGACAACCGCGATCAGGATCGAGCCAAAGAAGATCAGGTAGCCCGAAAAGTCGGTCAGTTTTGCAGTCAGCTTGATGCCGAGATGGTTGATCAATGCCTGGGCGCCGGTGATGATGACCAGGAAGATCATCTGGTTGAGCAGCGAGCCTTCAATTCCGAGCGCCGGTCCAAACGCGCCAATGAAGAACGTCCAGGTGCCGACATTGATGGCGCCGAGCACGGTGATCAGGCCAAGCAGATTGAGCCATGCCGTCACCCAGCCGGTGCCGCGATTGCCGAGGATCGAACCCCAGTGATAGAGGCCGCCGGCCGTCGGATAGGCCGAGCTGATCTGCGACATGGCGACCGCGAAGGTCAGCGAGACGAAGCAGCCGACTAGCCAGCCAATACCGATGCCGATGCCGCCGGCTCCCGACGTTGCCTGCGCCAGCGAGTTGATACCGCCGGACAGGATGCAGATGATCGAGAAGGAAACGGCGAAATTCGAAAAGCGGCTCAGCCGCCGCTCCAGTTCCTGGGCGTAGCCCATGCTGTGGAGGGCCTTTACGTCCTCCGCCTTGTCAACGTCTGAATAACCCGGTGTTGTCATGTTGGAATTCCCCTGATTTTTGTTAGACGCCCGATCGACCTCGGCCGATCGGGCGATTGTGTGTTTGCGTTACACCGTCTGGCCGACGGCTTTTTCTGCGGCCGCGATCTCCGCCGCGCGGCGAGCAATGTCGGCGCCGATCGGCGGGCCCTTGAAGCGGCGCGATTCGATGCCGAACCACAGAACCGCGAGCAGGATGATCAGGCCGATGGCATAGTTGATCAGGATGTCGAACGGCGGCTGGATGCCGGCATACATCAGCACCAGAACACCAAGCACCGTGATGATGGCGAACGGCTTGGACCAGATGCCGAGACGGAATGGACCGAATTCGGTCCAGCTCTTGCCCTCCGCAAGCAGGCCGGCCGCCACTGGCATGGCGTAGGACACATAGAGGAACAGTGCACAGCCGGCGGCCAATGCGGCAAAAGCCGGCGAGTACAATGTCGCTGCGACTGCGAGCACCGCCCCGAGCCAGATCGCCGCCACCGGCGTACGCCATGTCGGGCTCACGGTCTTCCACACCGACGAGCCGGGCAGGCCGCCGTCACGCGCAAAGGCAAAGATCATACGCGAAGTCGACGTGAGCCCTGCCAGCGCACAGATGAAGTTCGCCAGCACGATGGCGATGGCAATGATGCTCTTCAGCAGGAATGGTGCCGGCAGATTGTTGAAGAGATTGAACCACGCATTGGCGCCATCCTTGGCTGTAGCCGCCAGATCCGGGCTGGCCAGCACGAACGATACGGCCATGACCAAGCCGAAGACCAGTGACCAGAGAACCGAATGGATCATGCCGCGCGGCACCGCCACGCGGGCATTGTGGGTCTCCTCCGAAGTGTGGGCGGAGGCATCGAAGCCGGTGATCGTATAGAGTGGGTAGAGCAGGCCGATCAGGAACGCGACGAGCGCCGTCCGTGCAGTAGGAACATAACCGGCGCCGGCATCACCGGTGTTGTTGACGAAGGTTGTGAGCCGCGAGAAATCCCAGCTCGCGCCCCAGATCAGGAACATCGCCGTCAACACCACTGCGACGACCAGAATGAGGTAGCCCGAGAAATCCGTCAGCAAGGTGGTGAGCTTGATGCCGAAATGGTTGATCAGCGCCTGCGCGACCGTAATGATCACAACGCCGATCACCTGCTCCTGATACCCCCAGGCGGATACGTCGTGACCGAACACGCCGGCCCAGACGAGGTCCTTGAAGAGTGCATAGACACCGACATTGACCGAGGCGACGACGAAGATCAGGCCGAGCAGATTGATCCAGGCCGTGGCCCAGCCCCAGCCCCGCCCGCCAAGAATGGACGACCAGTGGTAGAGACCCCCGGCCGTCGGATAGGCCGAGCCAATCTGGCCAAGGGACGCAGCCACCACAAGCGCAAAGACGCCGCCAATGATCCAGCCCACAGTCGCCTCGAAGCCACTGCCTGTAGCCATGGCCAGCGGAAAGGACGTGATGCCACCCGCCAGAATGCAAATGATCGAAAAGGAAATTGCAAAGTTGGAGAAGCCGCTCATGCGGCGTGCCAGTTCCTGGGCATAGCCCATGCTATGGAGGGTTTTTACGTCCTCCGACCTTTCAGCGTCTGATTTATCCGGTCCTGCCATTTTCGTCCCCTGTTGTTTCTAGCTGGCCGATTGAACTGACTTTCCCATTGCATGCCGTCGGGAACCCTTGGCCTCCTCGGGCTCCAGATCTAGAAAAATGCCTGTGAGCAGATCCGCCCATTTCCGCTGCCCGGTCTCGCCGGAGATTTCGTCATTGCGGATTTCGATCATAGCGCAGGCGAGGCCGCGCGAGCGCGCGTGGCGCTCCAGTGTGAAATAGACCCGGTCGGCCGGCGAATAAGGCTCGTTGACGCCGACGGTGACGCCGGCGAGCCGCTTGAGTGCGGCAATCAGCGGCAACGCCAGCCGGCGATCCTCGTCATGGATGATGCCGATGTGCCAGGGCCGGCTTTTGCCCTTGTAGACCGGGGTGAAGGAATGCACCGAAACCAGCCGCGTTTCCTGGCCACGCGCCAATCTTGCGTCGACGATGTCTGCGACCGCGTTATGGAAGGGCCGCCACGACAAGTCGATGCGCTGGGCGCGCTGCTTTTCCGAGAGACCGGTATTGCCGGGTATTGCGGTGGTTTCGCTGACTGGCGGCACCAGGTCGGGTGCGTCGAGCGGGCGGTTGCAGTCGATGACAAGGCGCGAAATACGCGTTTCGACCAGCGTCGCATCGAGCGCATCGGCCATGCGCTGGGCGACAGGCAGCGCGCCGGGATCCCAGGCGATGTGACGGGAAAGGTCCTCGGCTGGAAGGCCGAGCGTTCCGAATTCCGGTGGCAGGAAATTGGAGGCGTGGTCGCAGGTCAGCACGAATGGGCTTGATCCGCCCGGGTTCGTCACCCTGACGGAATTTGACGATGCAAGGCTGGCGGGCCGTGCTGTCTCCATAGTCTGCCGTCCCCTGGGGAGCGCTGTATCGTATGTTACGTATTTTGCCTCATTGCGTCCCTATGGATGATTTCATACAGTTTGTCCGGCTTTGTCAAACGCGATTTCGAGAAAGCGGTTTCGACCGGGCCAAGGGCGGGGGAAAACATGATTTCCAGCATTGCCGAACTGATCTCGGACCGCATCGGCACGATGCCGGCAAGCGAACGGCGCGCCGCGCAAACGCTGATTGCCAACTATCCGCTGATCGGCCTGAAGACAGTCGCCGAATTCTCGGCCACCGCCGGCGTGTCCTCGCCGACGATCCTGCGTTTCGTCGCCCGGCTCGGCTTCCAGAACTATCCGGAGTTCCAGTCGGCGCTGCAGGACGAACTGGCGGCACAATTGCAATCGCCGGCAACACGGACACTCAATCCACCGTCGCCGGGCGGCGGTGCCGTATCGCCGATGCTGGAGGCGACGCTCGACAATATGCGCGAGACGTTCAGGCACCTGTCCGACAAGCAGCTTGCCGACATCGTCGCCAAGCTTGTCGACCGGCGCGGCAAGACCTTCCTGATCGGCGGCCGCTTCACCGATCCGCTGGCGCGCTACATGGCCGCTCACCTCGCCATCGTCCAGCCCAATGTTTTTCACCTCGCCGGACAGGAAAGCATCTGGCGCGACAGGCTGATCGATATGGGCAAGCGCGACGTGCTTGTGATCTTCGACATCAGGCGCTACCAGGACAGCCTGGTCCGCTTTGCCGAGATGGCGCACCAGCGTGGCGTGCAGATCGTGCTGTTCACCGACCAGTGGCTGTCGCCGATCGCCCGCTTCGCCCGCCATGTCATCGCCGGGCGCACCGCCGTACCGTCGGCCTGGGACTCGTCCGCAGCCCTTTTTGTCGTTGTCGAAACGCTGATCGGCGCCGTCACCAGACAGCTTGAAGCCGATGGCGCCAAACGCATCCGCGAACTGGAAAGCCTGAGATAGAGGCCGGGCAATTGTCTACGGCTTGATGAACACCTTGCCATTGGGCTTGGCCAGTTCTGCCGGAACTTTCGCCATCGCCTCGCCCAGCGGCACCACCGCCGTCACGTCGGTCGACCAGCGACCGTCGGAAAACCGCTTCTGCGCCTCCAGGATGGCCGGTCCGCGGCGGTCGCGGAACTGGCGCATCCATTCGCTCAACCAGAAGCCCTCGATATGCTTGTGCTGGAAAATCAGCTGGCCGGGCTCGCGGATGATTGTCATGTCGGGATCGAGCCGCCCGTAGATGATCCAGCGCGAGCGCTTCGGCATGGCACTGAAGATGGTCGAGGCCAGGGGTCCGGTCACCGCGTCGAGGAAGATGCGCGGCTGCTCGGCCTTGATAACCTCGCGCAGCGTCGCCTCGAAATCCGCCGCCTTCTCGTTCAGGACATGCGCCGCGCCGATCTCCTTCAGCGGCGGGATCTGCTCGTCGCGCCGCACGGTGACGATCGGCCTGTAGCCCTCCTCCTTGGCAAGGCCTGCGATCAGTTTGCACAGCTGGCTGGCGCCGGCGGTCATGATGAAGGCCTTCTCGCCCTCCTGCTTGACGATGTCGAACATGGCGATCGCGGTGATCGGGTTGACGATCATCGCTGCGCCGTCCTCGTCCTTCACCGTGTCGAGAAGCGGAATGCAGGCCGCGGCTTCCGCGATTGCATAGTCGGCCCAGGCACCCCAGTTCGACAGGCCGGTGGCGAAGGCGATGCGCTTGCCGGCAAGGCTCGCGGCATAGGGCTCGTCGCCGCTCGCGGCCACGGTTCCGACACCCTCGAAGCCGGCCGGCCGGCCCTTGACGCGCGGCTGGCCGTACTGGCCCTTGATGAAGGCGACGTCGGACGGATTGATCGAGGCGAGGCTGACCTTGATCAGCACCTGGCTCGGTCCGGGCGTCGGTACCGCGACCGTGCCTTGCTCGAGATAAGGCTCCATAGCCTCCAGCACGCTGCCGCTCGGCGTCTTGGTGTAGCCGTCGCCCACCAGCAGCAGCGCTTTCATTTCAGACGGGGTTGCCATCGGGATACTCCTTGATTGCCGGCAGAAAGACCGCAACGCGGCCGGCCCGAGCCGTCGCTCAGACCTTTTCCTGCGTGTACCTCTTCAGCTCCGTTCGCGCCACCTGCCGGCGATGCACGGCGTCCGGCCCATCGGCCAGCCGCAGCGTCCTGAGATGCGTCCATGAACGTGCCAGCGGCGTGTCCTGGCTGATGCCCTGCGCGCCGAACATCTGCACCGCCTCGTCGGTAACCCTGAGCGCGACGCGCGGCGCGATCACCTTGATCTGGCTGATCCAGGGCGCGGCGGCCCGCGCATCGCCCTGGTCGATCATCCACGCCGCCTTGAGGCAAAGCAGCCGCGCCATCTCGATCTCCATGCGGCATTCGGCGATGATATCGAAATTGGCCCCGAGCTTCGCCAGCTTCTGCCCGAACGCCTCGCGGCGCACGGAGCGCTGGCACAGCATCTCCAGCGCCATCTCGGCCTGGCCGATGGCGCGCATGCAGTGGTGGATGCGGCCCGGCCCGAGCCGCCCTTGCGCGATCTCAAACCCCCTGCCCTCGCCGAGGATCAGGCTCGATGCCGGCACCCGCACATTGTCGAAGCGGAGATGCATGTGGCCGTGCGGCGCATCGTCGTCGCCATAGACCTGCATCGCCCGAACCTTGGTGACGCCCTTTGCGTCGGAAGGCACCAGGATCATCGAATGCCGGCGGTGCTGCGGCTCGCCGTCACCACCGGTCCGCACCATGACGATATAGATGGCGCAGCGCGGATCGCCGGCGCCAGACGCCCACCATTTCTCGCCATTGAGCACATAGTCGTCGCCCTGCCGCTCGCAGCACATGGCGATGTTGGTGGCGTCGGAAGAGGCGACATCCGGCTCGGTCATCAGATAGGCCGAGCGAATCTTTCCCTCGAGCAGCGGCTCAAGCCACTCCTTCTTGTGGTCCACTGAGCCGTAGCGTTCCAGCACCTCCATATTGCCGGTGTCGGGCGCCGAGCAGTTGAAGGTCTCGGCGCCAAGATGGGCCTTGCCCATCTCTTCGGCGAGGTAGGCGTATTCGACTGTGGAGAGGCCGTAGCCACGGTCCGAACCGGTCAGCCAGAAATTCCACAGGCCGCGCTCTTTCGCGGTCTTCTTCAGCCCTTCGAGGATTTCGGTCTGGCGCGCGGTGTAGACCCAGCGGTCACCATCCCTGCCGATTTCGGCCAAAAATTCCTCGCCAAGCGGCATGATTTCGTCGCGAACCATCGCCGTGACGCGCGCGTGGATCGGCTTCAGCCGCTCGGTCATGCCGAGATTCATCTCCGCCATCGGTCACCAACCCTTTCACGCATCTGGGCACTTTACCCGTGGCAAGGATGACCGTACTTCGGGTAGCCTTGTCAACGCGAGCCCTTTCGCCCCGGACCGCGAGGGGAGAGGAGCGGAGGAACTGCAATGAGCTATCTGGACGAGCTGTTTTCGGTCGCCGGCAAGACCGCGCTGGTCACCGGGGCCGCGACCGGCATCGGCCGCATGGCGGCAACAGCACTCGTCAAAGCCGGCGCCACCGTGATGATCGCCTCGCGCAAGGGCGAGGATTGCATCAAGGTCGCCGAAGAATTGAATGGGCTGGGCGCGGCCGGCCGGGCGGAGGGCTTTGCCGGCGACGTCTCCAGCGAGGCTGGCATCGCTGCCCTCGTTGCCGAGGTCAAGGCGCGAACCGAACGGCTGCACATCCTGGTCAACAATGCCGGCGTTTCATGGGGCGCGCCGCTGGAGACGTTTCCCTACCCGGCCTGGGCAAAAGTGTTCGGCGTCAACGTCACCGCCGTCTTCCATCTGACGCGCGAGCTGTTGCCGCTGCTCGATGCCGCCGCCAGCGATGCCGATCCGGCCCGGGTGATCAATCTCGGTTCGGTGATGGGCACCCAGCCGCTGGCCGACGACGCCTATTCCTACACCGCCTCCAAGGCGGCCGTTCACCACCTGACGCGCACGCTGGCGATCGAGTTCGCCGCCCGCCGCATCACCGTCAACGCCTTCGCCCCCGGCCCTTTCCAGAGCCGGATGACCGCTTTCGCCACCGGCAGCGAGGAACAGGCCAAACATGTCGGCAGCCATGTTCCGATCGGCCGTATCGGCACACCGGATGACATTGCCGGCGCAACCCTCTATTTGTGCAGCCGTGCTGGCAGCTATGTCACCGGCGCCATCCTGCCGATCGATGGCGGGCAGTCGGTGCAGCATGGGCTGACGCTGTTCAAGGAATGATACAACCGACCGGAACGCCGGCGGCTGAAGTGGAGGACATCGCAGTGGAACCGATCAGTCTCGATGTGCTTCTGGCCAGTGTCGGCAAGGAAGTCGGCGTGTCGCCGTGGCGGGTGGTCTCGCAACGCATGATCGACCAGTTCGCCGACGCCACCGACGACCACCAGTTCATCCATTGCGATCCCGAGCGGGCCATGCGCGAGACGCCATTCGGCGGCACCATCGCGCATGGCTTCCTGTCTCTGTCGCTGTTGTCCGCCATGACCTTCGAGACCATGCCGCCGCTCGAAAACGGCAAGATGGGCGTCAACCACGGCTTCGATTCGCTGCGCTTCCTGGCGCCGGTAAAGACCGGCGCGCGCATTCGCACACGCTTCGTACTGGCCGACGTCAAGGTCCGGCCGTCGGGCTGGGTGCAGACGGCGCATGACGTGACCATCGAGATCGAGGGTTCGAAGAAGCCGGCACTGACGGCGCGCTGGCTGACGCTGACGCTGATCGAGCGTCAACCCGAGACCGCATGAGCGACCCGAACGCGCTCGACCAGGCAGCGCTTGCGCCTTATCTCGAGGCGGAAATTCCGGATTTTGCCGGGCTTCGTTCCATCGAAAAGTTCAAATCCGGACAGTCGAACCCGACCTACCTGCTGACGGCGGCAAGTGGCCGCTATGTGCTGCGCGCCAAGCCGCCGGGCCAGTTGCTGAAATCCGCGCATCAGGTCGATCGCGAATTCCGGGTGATGAAGGCGCTTGCCGGCACAGCGGTACCCGTGCCCGACATGCTGCACCTTTCCAGCGAAGACTCGCCGATCGGCCGCATGTTCTATGTGATGGCCTTCGTCGATGGCCGCATCTTCTGGGACCCGGCGCTGCCGGAAACCTCAAGCAATGATGAGCGCGCCGCCATCTACGATGTCATGAACGCAACGCTTGCCGCCTTGCACGATGTCGATGTCGAGGCAGCCGGGCTCGGCGATTTCGGCCGGCCGGGGAGTTATTTCGAGCGGCAGCTGACGCGCTGGACCAGCCAGTACCGCGCCGCCGAAACCGGAGACGTTGCCGACATGGATCGGCTGATCGCCTGGCTGGAGACCCACATGCCTGCCGACGACGGTCGCGTCTCGTTGGTGCATGGCGACTACCGGTTGGACAACATGATCTTCGCATCCAGTGAGCCGAAAGTGCTGGCGGTGCTCGACTGGGAACTGTCGACATCCGGCCACCCCTTCGCCGACGTCGCCTATCAGTGTATGCAGTGGCGCCTGCCACATGCCTCAGGCTTTCGCGGCCTTGGCGGCATCGACCGTGCCGCGCTCGGCCTGCCCTCCGAAGAAGCCTATGTCGCCGCCTACTGCCAACGCCGCGGCCTCTCCGGCATCGGCAACTGGAGCTTCTTCCTCGCCTTCTCCTTCTTCCGGCTGGCTGCCATCTGCCAGGGCGTCTACAAACGCGCGCTGGACGGCAACGCCTCCAATCCGGAAAAGGCCAAAACCTATGCGCAAGCGGTCAGGCTGCTCGCCGGTCTTGCGGTGAAACTGATCGACGAGGAAACGTGATGGGCCGTTTTGACGGAGCGACGGTGCTGATCACCGGTGCCGCCGGCGGGCTCGGCCGCGGTGCGGCCAAGGGCTTTGCCGCCGGAGGCGCGCGGCTGGTCCTTTCCGATATCGACCACGCGGCGCTGGAAAGCCTCGCTGCCTCGCTCGATACGGAGACGGCGCACCTGGCCGGCAACATCGCCGACGAAGCGGTGTCGGAAGCTCTGGTGGCACTGGCGGTCGAAAAATTCGGCAGACTGGATATCGCCGTCAACAATGCCGGCATCGTCCAGACCTTCGTGCGCTTGCCGCAAGTGGCCTCGGATGAGGCGCGCCGCGTGCTGGAGATCGACCTGCTTGGCGTCTTCTACGCGATGAAGCACCAGATCCCGCAAATGGAACAACAGTTCAAGGCGACCGGCAAAGGCGGCGCCATCGTCAACATCGCTTCGGTCGCCGGGCTGGTCGGCGCCCCGAAACTCTCGGTCTATGCCGCCGCCAAGCATGGCGTCGTCGGCCTGACCAAATCGGCGGCCGCCGAATACGCCACCAAGGGCGTGCGCATCAACGCCATCTGCCCGGCCCACACAAGAACGGCAATGGTCGACGGCTTCGTGCGCCTCTCCGGCGCGCCGGAAGCCGAGGCGCTGGCCGAGTTGACGCGCGGCGTGCCGATGAAGCGGGTCGGCGAAGTCGACGAGATCGTCACCGCCATCCTGTTTGCCGCCGACCCCGCCAATTCCTTCATGACCGGCCATGCGCTCGCCGTGGATGGCGGCGTCGGCGCAATCTGATGCATGCCGTTTGGGAACTTCCCGTTCTCTTGTCCGTTTTCGTACAGCGTATATAATTTAGCCAGGCACCAACCAACCAAAGGCACCAGACATTGCCGCTGAGCGTCCAGAAACGCCGCGAGAAACAAAAAGCCGAACTGCGTTCCGAACTGGTTGCCGCAGCCCACAAGCTCGTTCAGGAAGAAGGCTATGAGGGCCTGACCATCCGCAAGCTGGCCAAGCGGGTCGGCTATGCGCCGATGTCTGTCTATTCCTACTTCGCCGACAAGCAGGACATTCTGTTCGCGCTGGCCGAAGATGCGTTCGAGACCCTTGCCCGGCGCATTGAAGAGCATCCCTCCGACGATCCGATCGAGGCATTGCAGGCTGTGATGACCGAGTACGCCGCCTTTGGGCTCGGCAATCCCAACGAATACCGCACCGTGTTCATGACCGAAAAGACCAAGCTGCCGGAAGGCAGGAGCTATGAGGACATGGAAGAAGGCAACCCGGCGATGAAGGTGCTGATCTCGAGGGTCGAGGCCTGCGTCGCCGCCGGCAAGTTGCAAGGCGACCCGCGCGCCATCGCCACCATGCTGTGGGCAGTCGGCCACGGTACGATCTCGCTGCTGATCACCTTTCCGTTTTACCCCTTTGGCGATCCGCAGGCTTTCGTGAAGCGGATGTGCGATTTCACGCTGGCCACGCTCAGCACGCAAAACGTGCCGCCGCTGACCGAGACGCCCGTCAACTGCTGAACGGCCTTTCGTCTCCCTATTTCCTCGCCAACCTTCCCAGCCAAACCGAGGGCGAGTTTCTTGGTTAACAAAAAGTTTACCGTACGCGTACGATTTTGGCTTGAACTTCGCGATCGGCAGGCGTATCTGTACGTAACACCGTACATGTACGGAAGAAATTCAACGGTCGAAAACGGAGACTGACGATGAAAAAGACAATCCTCACTCTCGCCGCAGTAATGGCATTCTCGGGCGCCGCTTTCGCCGGCACGAGCCAGCCGAGCAAGCATGTGCCCGCTGCTGTCTGCGTCGACACCAAGACCAATGTGAAGCTCGATTGCAGCGCGACCGGCTCGGTCGAAAAGTCCGACGCCAAGGCCGACAGCAAGGGCCCGAGGCTCGGCATCGAGATCAACCCGTGGATCGTGCCCAGCTCGTTCTGAGCCGACCCGGTAGCCCGACCACGAACGGCACAACGACAAAGGGCGGCAGGATCTCCTGGCCGCCCGTTTTCACAACCGCTTCGGCCCGCTCCGCTGCAGCCCGGTGGGACTTATTTCTTGGGTTTCTTCATTCCCGCCACGACCTTGGCCTTGCCAGGTCTTGCTGGCGCACCGGAAATGGACGTTGCGGTGATCGACACCGGATCGCTGGCCGGAAACGTATCCTCGAGACCTTCCTCGAGTTCCTCTTCGGCACTCACCTCATGATGCTGCTCATGTTCGAGCGAGCGGACGGCCGGCGTCTTCTTGACCGGTGACTTCGGCGCGGATTTCGACGGCATCGGCATTCTCCCTCGACGTGCTGACGCAGAACGATCCAGCGCGGCAGGCGTTCCCGGAGCAAGCCGAAAAGGATTGCTCTACGCCGCCGCGTCGACTGCCGCCTCCGACAGGAAAGTAAAGACATAATCGGAGAAGGAACGCCAGCATTCGACCCGGAAGGCATCGGCGGCGGTGCGCAGCAGCACGATCTCGACCTTGCCCAGAATGGTGCGCGAGCACGCGCCCACCGGAAAAGCCTCCAGCGACAGATCCTGCGGACAGCCGGCGTTGACGGTCGTGGCAGCGGCCGGGCCGGTGACCGATATGGCGATATTGCGATGCGAGATGCCGACCGCCGAATGCAGCGCGCTAACCTTGGCGCAATCAGCGAGCGGGTCTTTTCCACCCTCGTCGATGACAAGCCATTCGTCAGGACCGAGCCACAAAGCCGTACGCCCGGCCTTTGTTGCGGAGGTTTTTGGCTTCTGCGGCACGGTCACGCCGAGCGCCTTTGACAATGCTGCAACCGAAGCCTCCGGCGCGCGCAGCGAAATGCGCTCCGCCGGCGGCAGGATTGCCAGTTTGACACCAGTGGCGGAAAGCTCCTGACCGGCGAGCGCGGCACGGCGTTCAACCGAAGCCGTGGCAGTGGATGTCGTCTTCGCAGCAGCCTTAGCCATTGAGGCGCCCTCCCGTCTCGTCGAAGAACACCATGCCGGTGACCTCCACCTCGATCACCCCGTTCGGCATCGGCACATAGAGCGTGTCGCCCATCCGGTCGCGGCCGCCGGCAACCAGCGCCAGCGCGATCGAGCGGCCGCAATTTTCCGACCAGTAGCTGGAGGTGACGTGGCCGATCATTTTCATCGGGATCGCCTGCTTCGGATCCTCGACGATCTGCGCGCCTTCTTCCAGCACCACTTTCGGGTCCTTGGTCTTCAAGCCGACAAGCTGCTTGCGGCCCTTGGCCACAAGGTCCGGCCGCGCCATGCCGCGAATGCCGACGAAATCGGCCTTCTTCTTGCCCACCGCCCAGTCGAGCCCGGCGTCATTCGGCGTCACCGTGCCGTCAGTATCCTGGCCGACGATGATGTAGCCCTTTTCGGCGCGCAGCACGTGCATCGACTCGGTGCCGTAGGCGGCCGCGCCATGCTTCTGGCCCTCGGCCCACAGCGCTTCCCAGACCGCCTGGCCATAGTCGGCCGGCACGTTGACCTCAAAACCGCGCTCGCCGGTGAACGACATGCGAAACAGCCGCGTCGGCACGCCGCAAATCTTGCCTTCGCGCACCGACATATGCGGCAGCGCCTCGTCCGACATGTCGATGCCTTCGACCAGCGGCGCGATGATGTCGCGCGACTTCGGCCCTTGCACAGCGATGACCGCCCACTGTTCTGTGATCGAGGTCAGCCAGACATTGAGATCCGGGAATTCGGTCTGGAGATAATCCTCCATGTGGTTCATGACGCGCGGCGCACCGCCGGTCGTCGTCGTCACATGGAAACGGTCGGGCGCCAGCCTGCCGACGACGCCGTCATCATAGATGAAACCGTCTTCGCGCAGCATGATGCCATAGCGGCAGCGGCCGGGCTCGAGCTTCTCCCACGGATTGGTGTAGAGCAGCTCCATGAACTTGGCCGCATCCGGCCCGACCACTTCGATCTTGCCCAGCGTCGAGGCATCGAACAGGCCGGCGGTCTTGCGCACCGCGACACATTCGCGATCGACGGCCGCATGCATATCCTCGCCGCCCTTGGGGAAATACCAGGCGCGCTTCCACTGGCCGACGTCCTCGAACACCGCGCCCTGGGCTGCCGCCCACGGATGGATTGCCGTCTTGCGGGTTGGATCGAACAGCGGACCCCGCGCGTGGCCGATGATGGCGCCGAACGTCACTGGCGTGTAGGGCGCCCTGAACGTCGTCAGGCCAACCTGCGGGATCGGCTTGCCCAGCGTCTCGGCGGCAATCGCCAGCCCGTGCATGTTGGAAGTCTTACCCTGGTCGGTCGCCATGCCGTTGGTGGTGAAGCGCTTGACGTGCTCGATCGAGCGCATGCCTTCATGCACCGCCTGGCGGATATCCTTGGCGGTGACGTCGTTCTGGAAATCGACGAAAGCCTTGACCGTCGTATCAGGCCCGGCGCCGGGTGCAGCACCCAGCATGCCGCGCGACCAGCTCTCCGAGGCATCGACCTTCGGCTTGGTACCCTTGGCCGCCTTGGCGCCGGCGTCCTTCGCCGCATTGGCGCCGGCCGCATAGGCCCCGTCGATCGTCGCCGACAGCCCGTCAGTGCCGTTGCAGGCGCCAACCGAGACGCAGTCCTGCGCATATGTGCCCGGCACGAAGCGCTTGGTTTCGTCGTTGAAGGCAACCTTGCCGCGTGACTGCGAGAACAGATGCACCGACGGCGTCCAGCCGGCCGACATCAGGATCGCATCGACCGGAATGGTGCGCTCGCCGCCGCCATTCTTCGGCTGCACGGTCATCGACGACACGCGCAATTTGCCGCCGGCGCGGATCACCGCGCGGCCAAAATTGACCTCGATGCCGAGCGCCCTCGCCGCGTCGATCACCGGTCCGGTCGGGTTGTCGCGCAGGTCGACGATAGCCGCCACATTGACGCCGGCCTTCTTCAGGTCGATCGCCGCCGCGTAAGCCGAATCATTGGCCGTGTAGACGCCGACATTTTTGCCGACCGCGACGCCGTAATGGTTGAGATAGGTGCGTGCGGCGGACGCCAGCATGATGCCGGGACGGTCATTGTCGGCAAACACCATGTGGCGCTCGATGGCGCCGGTGGCCAGCACAACGCGTCTGGCGCGAACCTGCCACAGCCGCTCGCGCGGCAGGTCGCGGCCGGGGCTTTGCAGATGGTCGCTGACCCGTTCGACCAGGCCGACGAAATTCTGCGCGTAGTAGCCAAAGGCGGTTGTGCGCGACAGCACGCGGACATTGTCCATCGCCCTCAGTTTGGCCACCGTGGCTTGCGCCCAGGCATAGCCATCCTGGCCATCGATCTTGGCGCCGGATTCGAAACGCAGGCTGCCACCGAAATCCGCCTGCTCGTCGGCAAGAAGGACGCGCGCACCGGTCTCGGCCGCGGCGAGTGCTGCGGCAATGCCGGCAGCACCGCCGCCCAGCACCAGCACATCGCAATGGGCGAAGCGGGCGGAGTAGTGGTCGGGATCCGGTTTGTCGGGGGCGACACCGAGACCAGCCGCGGCCCGGATCTTCGGCTCGTAGAGGTTCTTCCAGGCCGCCTTCGGCCACATGAAGGTCTTGTAGTAGAAGCCGGCCGAAAACAGCGGCGAGGCAATGTCGTTGACCGCGCCAACGTCAAAGGCCAGCGACGGCCAGCGGTTCTGCGAGCTCGCGTCGAGCCCCTCATAGAGCTCCTGCACGGTGGCGCGAATGTTCGGCGCTTTGCGCGCGGCATCGCGCTTGATCTCGACCAGCGCGTTCGGCTCTTCCGCGCCGGCGGACAGGAAGCCGCGCGGCCGGTGGTACTTGAACGAACGTCCCACCAGATGGACGCCATTGGCAAGCAGCGCCGAAGCCAGCGTGTCGCCTTCGATGCCGATGTAGGACTGGCCGTCGAAGCTGAAGCGGGCGGTCTTGGCCTGCTTCAAACGCCCGGCGCCGGGAATGCGGAACGCGCCGCTCATTTGGCAACTCCCGGCAGTTTTGACGGCTTCGGTTCGCCGGCCTTGTAGGTCATCAGGAACTTGTCGGTGACGGTGTCGCGCACGGCGTTGAAGAACCGCGCGCAGCCATGCATGTGCCGCCAGCGCTCATAGATGATGCCCTTGGGGTTGGAGCGGATGAAGAAGAACTTTTCGAAATCGTCATCGCTCTCGCCGGCCATGTTGGCCGAACGCGCAATATGCGCCTCGCCGGCGTTGCGGAACTCGAGCTCCGGACGCTCTTCCTCGCAATAGGGGCAGCGGATGAGAAGCATCAGTCAACTTTCTTGGATTTGATCGACGCACCGTGCGCAGAGCCGTCATGCTTGCCACGCTTGGTCGCAACATTTTCTTCGGAAGGGCCGTCTTCAAGGAGCAATCCTAGCGACTGCAAATTCGCTCTGGCTCGATCGACATCCACCTGCTTTCTGGGCCCAGAGAAAGGTCTCGTATAGATGTCGTTCAGATACATGTTCGCGAAAAATTTCGGCAAGATAAACACCACCACGCAGCCAAAGGTCGGCACTGCGACTATTGCAAACACGGCCAACATGACGGGATCGACCCCATTGGCCTCGTACCCAACCAATCGAACCAAAATCTCCCGAACCACCAACAGCGCAAACAACACGGTGACCCCGAGAAGGGCCAATCCGAAAAGCAGGGTGTGGGTCTTGCGCGTCATTGCGGTGCTCAGTGCGCCACCGCCGCCGCCGCCGCCTCGTCGATGAGGCGGCCGCTGCGAAAGCGCTCGATGGTGAAAGGCGCGTTGATCGGGTGCGGACTGTCGTTGGCTATGGTGTGGGCAAAGACATGGCCCGACCCTGGCGTCGCCTTGAAGCCGCCCGTGCCCCAGCCGCAATTGACATAGAGGCCTGACACCGGCGTCTTGGCCAGGATCGGCGAACGGTCGGGCGTCACGTCGACGATGCCGCCCCACGAGCGCAGCATCTTCATGCGCGTGAACATCGGGAACATCTCGCAGATGGCGTCGAGCGTATGCTGGAGAATGTGCAGGCCGCCGGTCTGCGAATAGGAGACATACTGGTCGGTGCCGGCGCCGATCACCAGTTCGCCCTTGTCGGACTGCGAGATATAGGCGTGCACCGTGTTCGACATCACCACGCATGGGAACACCGGCTTGACCGGCTCCGACACCAGTGCCTGCAGCGGATAGCTCTCCAGCGGCATGCGCACGCCGGCCATGTTCATGATCACTGAGGAATGGCCGGCCGCGACCACGCCAACCTTCTTGGCGCCGATGAAGCCGCGCGTCGTATCGACGCCCATGACCGCGCCGTTCAGCGCCCGCTTTACCCCGGTGACTTCGCAGTTCTGGATGATGTGGACGCCACGCGCCGAAGCGCCGCGCGCATAGCCCCAGGCAACCGCATCGTGCCGCGCCGTGCCGCCGCGGCGCTGCAGCGCCGCACCGACGACGGGATAGCGGGCGTCCTTGGAGATGTTGAGCGGCGGGCAAAATTCCTTCGCCGCTTCCGGCGATAACCATTCATTGTCGATGCCGTTCAGCCGGTTGGCATGGACATGGCGCTTCAGCACCTGGATGTCGTGCACATTATGGGCCAGCATCATGACGCCGCGCGGCGAATACATGACGTTGTAGTTGAGCTCCTGGCTGAGCCCGTCCCACAGCTTCAGCGCGTGATCGTAGATGCCGGCGCTCTCGTCATAGAGATAGTTGGAGCGGATGATGGTGGTGTTGCGGCCAGTGTTGCCGCCGCCGAGCCAGCCCTTTTCCAGCACCGCGACATTGGTGATGCCGTGCACCGTGGCGAGATAATAGGCCGTCGCCAGCCCATGGCCGCCGGCGCCGACGATGATGACGTCGTATTCCTTCTTCGGCTCCGGCGAGGACCACTGTTCCTCCCAGCCCTTGTGGCCGCGCATGGCCTCGCGGGCGATGGCGAATACCGAATATTTTTTCACGTTCCAGCCTCGCGCCAAAGGTCTCGCGGATTGCCGCCGGGCATTCGTTCAGGCTCCGGCGCGCGAGGTGTATCACTAGCGAAACAGCGCTGCCACCCTTGCGCTGTTTGCGACGGCGCTTGCCGTTTTGCGCCGCGACCAAAATGACGCATCCGGGGCTGGCCGATCGGACCGCCTTTCGCCACTATCCCTCCGGTTCAGGGATTCGGAGGACGATTGGGTAACGCCTGGTGGAATCTGACATTGCGCTTCTTGCTGGAGCTTGCCGCTTTGCTCGGCCTCGGCATGGCAGGCTGGAGTTTTTCCGGTGGGTGGTGGCGCTGGCTCCTCGCCTTGGCCGTGCCACTTATCGCGGCCGCGCTCTGGGGAACCTTTGCCGTGCTCAACGATCCAAGCCGCTCGGGGCGCGCACCGGTGCCGGTTCCCGGCGCGGTGCGGCTGGTGCTTGAACTCGTCATCCTGTTCGGCGGCGCAGCCGGATTCTATGCGGCCGGCTACGTGACCACGGGCATCGTCGTCGCCTTGCTGATTGTCATCAGCTACGCGTTTTCGCTCGATCGCCTCAGCTGGCTGCTGAAGCAATAGCTCGTGTTGACCGCCTTCGCAGGTATCGGGTGGCTCGCGCCGCCCCTGTCTGCGACCAAAGCGTCCAATTGCCGGCGAAGCTGGCGCGAACAAAAGGATGCAGAAAAATGCTCGCACTCGCCAACAAGGTCGCCATCATCACCGGCGCCAGTTCCGGCATCGGCCGCGCCACGGCAAAACTCTTTGCCGAGGAAGGCGCCAGGATCATCGTCGCTGCCCGCCGCCAGGCGGAACTTGATGCCCTCGTCGCTGAAATCGAAGACGCCGACGGCACCGCAATCGCCCTTGCTGGCGACGTCACCGAGGAGGCCTATGCAAAAGCCCTCGTCGAACTGGCGGTCGGCAGGTTCGGTGGGCTCGATATCGCCTTCAACAATGTCGGCTCGGTCGGCGCCATGGGTCCCATCTCGGAATTGTCACTCAAAGGCTGGCAAGAGGCGCTCGACACCAATTTGACCAGCGCATTCCTCGGCGCGAAGTATCAGGTGCCGGCAATGGTCGAACGCGGCGGCGGCTCGCTGATCTTCACCTCGACCTTTGTCGGCCACACGGTCGGCATGCCGGGCATGACCAGCTATGCCGCGAGCAAGGCTGGACTGATCGGACTGACGCAGGTGCTGGCCGCCGAATATGGCCCCAAGGGCGTGCGGGTCAACGCATTGATGCCGGGCGGCACCGACACGCCGGCCAGCATCACCAACGCGCCGGATGCCGGTCCCGAGGTGCTGGCTTTCGTCGAAGGCCTGCATGCGCTGAAGCGCATCGCGCGGCCGGAAGAGATCGCCCGCTCGGCGCTCTATCTGGCTTCGGACGCGTCGAGCTTCACCACCGGAACGGCGCTGTTTGCCGATGGCGGCGTCTCGATCAACCGGACGTGATGCATTTTGTGGCCGGCGCGCCCGCGCGCGGGCCACAATGTCTCAAAACCGGCCTTGCTTTTTCGGCGCGATTTGGCGATTCCGTCTGTCTTCGAAGACTTCTGTTCGAAGACGGGCGGGAACCATGCTGCTGATCAGAACCTATGTTGCGGCGAGTGCAATCGAAGGCGTCGGCGTGTTCGCCGCCGACCCGATCAGCAAGGGGGCGTCGATCTGGCGGCTCGATCCGGATTTCGACCGGCTGATCCCGATGGAGAAATATGAGGCGGCACCCTCGCATCTGAGGGAATTGCTCGACAGATATGCCTATCCAAGCCCCGACCGGCCCGGCTTCATGGTCTATGAGGTCGACAATGGGCGCTTCATGAACCATGCCGACAGGCCGAACACGGATTTTTCGCAGTATGGCGGAGCCACCGCGACCCGCGACATCGCGGCGGGCGAGGAAATTACCTGCGACTACGGCGAATTCTTCGAGGGTTTCGAAGAGCTTCACCTGGCTACGGCCTAGGTTGACGGCTTATCATGGCAACCAGCGCCGCTTTGGCCGCTGACATGCATTTCGGCTGTGGACAGCGCGGCCTGATTCTGCTATCAGCCGCCACAATTCGTGGTGTAAACCGCCGCGGAGGCTAGTGGCTATGGCCCCTTGCCTGTTGATATCAAACCCGAAAGACAGGATTGCCCGTGCAGGTACTCGTCCGCGACAACAATGTTGATCAGGCGCTTCGCGCGCTCAAGAAAAAGATGCAGCGCGAAGGCATTTTCCGCGAAATGAAGATGCGCGGACATTACGAGAAGCCTTCCGAGAAGCGCGCCCGTGAAAAGGCTGAGGCCGTGCGCCGCGCCCGCAAGCTGGCCCGCAAGCGTGCCCAGCGCGAAGGTCTGCTGCCGATGACGCCGCGCCCCGTGGCGGCTGGTGCTGCCGGCGGTCCTGGTGGCGCTCCGCGTCCGCCGCGGTTCTGACGCCAATTTTTCGTCCTTTTTGAAGGATATCCAAGGTGGCGCGATGCGGAATCGCCGCCACCTTTTTGTTTTGACGTGTGACCCGGCCCGGAGGGGGGACCCGGACCGAGCGACGCGACTGAAGTGAGGACAGGGCAGACATGAACGCAATCAGCGTAAAGCGCAGGACTGCATTGCGCGGTTTCGCCCTGACGGCAGCCCTGATTTCCGGGTTGGCGCTTGCTGGCTGCCAGACGGCCCCGACCGGCGAATTCAACAACATCGACAAGGCACAGGGCTCGAGCGAGAACATTTCTTCGCTGTCGGCTGTGATCCAGCGCAGCCCCCAGGATCCGGAAGGCTACAATGTGCGCGGCTCGGCCTATGGCCGCGGCGGCCAGTATCAGGCGGCGCTGAACGACTTCGACACCGCCATTCAGCTCAATCCGAATTTCTACCAGGCCTATTCGAACCGCGCGCTCATCCAGCGCTTCCTAGGCAATCAGGCAGCGGCCCTTGCCGACTACAACCGCTCGATCCAGATCAATTCGAATTATGACGCCGCCTATATCGGCCGCGGCAATCTCTATCGCAAGGCCGGCAAGACCCAGGACGCCTTCAACGATTTCCAGAAGGCGATCCAGCTCGACACGACCGATGCGCGCGCCTACCACAATCGCGGCCTGATCTATCAGAGCCAGGGCCAGCACGCTTTCGCCATCGAGGATTTCTCCACCGCCATCTCGCTGGCGCCGGACGCTGCCGAACCCTACAACGGCCGCGGCCTCTCCTACCTCGCCATGAACGACGAGGACAACGCCTTCGCCGACTTCAACATGGCCATCAAACTCGATGGCAAGAATGCCGAGGCCTGGGCCAACCAGGCGCTGGTCTATGAGCGGCGCGGCGACAAGGTCAAGGCGTCGAAGGCCTATCGCGAGGCGGTCCATCTCGACCCGACCTACCAGCCGGCCAAGGACGGCCTGTCGCGCACTTCCAGCGCCGCCGCCGGCTGATACCAGCCGGCGCGACGCCTGCCGTCACCAGCGACGGCTTTTTTTCAACAGTGTTCTAGTCCTGATCCGGCTCGCCGCAAAGCGCGCCGCGCAGCAATCAAGTCAGCTGGCCGACTCGCCGCTGAAGCCGCATCCGGATATGCGCCGCGCCATTCCTGGACGGCAGGTCGTCAACGATATCGACTTCTACCGGCGCTATCCCCAGGATTTCCATGGCACGGTGCTGATCGACCTGCCGGACCAAGGCCCCCTGGACAAGGCCTGGTCAGCACTTGGGCGTCTGTGGCGCCACTAGAGCGCTCCGACCAGCACACTGTCACCTCATGTTAACCAGCGAGGGCAAAGCGTTAACCCTTGCCTTGATCGCGCCAAGTTTTCGGCGGAACGCTCCGGGTCATTCAACCGTTGTTGAAGGCAATTTTCGAAAGGACTGACCATGATCAAGAAAATCATCTGTGCCGCGGCACTCGCCAGCACCGCTTTCGTCGCTCCCGCCGGCGCGGGCAAGCTTCAACTCGGCACGCTCGATTGCACCATCGACGGTGGCGTCGGCTACGTCATCACGTCGAACAAGGGCGTCGACTGCACCTTCCGCCCCTACCACCATGGACCGTCCGAGAAATACACGGGGATGATCTCCAAGCTCGGCGTCGATCTCGGCCAGACGCATCAGGGCCAGCTGGTGTGGGCGGTTCTGGCCGCCACCCGCAGCCATGACGAGGGCGACCTTGCCGGCCATTACTACGGCGTCAACGCCGAGGCCAGCGTGGTGACCGGCGGCGGCGCCAACCTTCTCGTCGGCGGCCTGGACGGCGCCTTTGTGCTGGAGCCGCTCAGCGTGCAGGCGCAGACCGGCGTCAATGTGGCGGTTGCCGTGACCTCGCTGGAGCTGATCCACTCGTTCAAGTAAGCAAGTACTCGATCGGTTGCGGACGGCCTGTGAGACAGGCCGTCCGTTTTGGCGATCAGCGAAACGGCCGCGGCCCCGACTGGCCGTCTTCCCGGTATAGTGCTAGTATTGTTGCTCGCCCTTGTTAGGAAGGGTGAACAGGAGTGATGCCTTTTAGTCCTCTCCTGTTTGATTTCCACCAGTCGAAGATTTCTTGCTGCAAGCAGTAGATTTGTCGCGAGGCTGGGATGCGGATTTTCGAGCGGCTGCGGGCCTGGTGGCCTCGGGGTTCCGGCGCACACGCCGGTGTTGACCGCCGAGAAATCTATGTTGTCCGCCAATATGCTGATCTGGCCCTGCTCCGTACCCACACGTTCGATTTGCACTTCAGACCGGCACGCATCGTGATCGAGCCCGGCTTGGCCGGCCTCGATGAACGCACGTGCCGGCTGATCGGCGGCCAACTTTCGCAAGACTTCGATGTTTGCGGATGCGATGCCGCTTCGCGCGCGGCGTTGATTGCCGCATCCGTCTATCTTTGCATCGTTCTGGTGACGCGGCAGGACAGCACGTATCCCTTCGGCTGGGCTCATCTGCTGACAGCGTGCCTGATTTTCCTGGCCACCGGCACAAGCGTGTCGGTCGCCTCGCGCGTGGTGGCGCGGCATCGGGCGAAGACAGTTTTGGTCCGGTTGATGCGCCGTGAATACGGCCGTGATCTCGAAAGCATGAAAATGAGGACTGCAGCACTGCCAGAATGAGAGGAAGCCCCGATGTCGAGCGTGTGGTCATGGCTTTGCCGGATACGCTACCGTCCTGCCTGGTTGCTGGCGCTCGCCTTTCTGCTTCTGCTGCTTCTGTTCCTCTTAGGCCGCTGGCTTTTCCTGGCCTATCTGGCACTGCTGGCGGTGCTCGGCGCCATCGCCGGCATGCGAATCCTGCTTGGCATCATCGCCAAGATCTGCTGGAAGGCGACCGCCGATCCCAAGGGACAAGGGTCCGAAGGCCACCCGCCGTCGAAAGGCGTGAAGCTTCCGGGAACGATCTACAAGCGACCTGATCCGTTTCTGTATTCGCAGAGCTGGCTGATGTCGCTCGGCCTCGCCATCACCTGGGACAATCCCGATATCGATCTTTTCGACCCGGCCGATCCGTCGCCATCCCCGGCACCGGTGCCCTCGCACAAGCTGAAGCCGTCGACAGCCTACACCGTCCAGGCTCGCATCTGGAACAACTCGCTCGAGGCGCCTGCCGTCAATCTCCTGGTCCGCTTCTACTACCTGTCTTTCGGGATCGGCACGGTGCGCAACTACATCGGCGAAACGCATATCAATCTGGGCGTGAAGGGCTCTTCGCATTCACCCGCCTTGGCGAAAATTGGCTGGATGACGCCGGCGTCCGCCGGCCACTACTGCCTGCAGGCCGAGATCGTCTGGGACGATGACGCCAACCCGCTGAACAATCTCGGCCAGAAGAACGTCGACGTGAAAAAACTCAATTCGCCCGACGCCACCTTTACCTTCCCGCTGCGCAACATTTCGGCCGACGATCGCAAGATCGCGCTCACCGCCGACGCCTATTCCATTCCGGCACTGCCTGCCTGCAAGCCCGCCGAGACCCAAAGGCCTTCCCGCGATGTCGGGCAAGGCCGTCTCGCTCCGCACCGGCGAGGCGCCCATCCGGTTCCCGAGGGATGGCTGATCGACTTCCACGGTGCCGAGCACCTCGAATTGCGCGCCGGCGAGGAGAAAATGGTGACCGTGAAAATCACGGCAACCGACGCCTTCGTGCCGATGCAGGCCATCAACATAAACGGCGTTGCCGGCGGCGATCTCGTCGGTGGCGTCACGCTTTATGTCCACAATTGAGGTGCTGCCATGAAACAGGGACCTCAATACACCTCTTGCGTCGAAGCCAACAATTTCACCACCAAGGCCGAAATGATGGGGCTTGCGGTGCTGAACGCGCTGCTTGGCGGCGCCATTGCCGCAGGCCTCCTGGCCTTGTTCACCGGCGGCCTCGTCGTCGCGCCGATCGTCCTGGCAGCGATCGTCTCCGCCCTGAGGGTGGTGGTGGACTGGATGGTCAACGGCAAGCTCGTCTGCCTCTACCGAGACGAAAGCCACGCCTGCAAATGCGGTGACGGCGGCAATCAGATCTGCGCCGTCGGTCAGATCATCGACACCGAGGATGTCGGACAGGACAAGAACCCGATCGAAGACATCGACAATGACTACGCCATGAATGTCCTGCTCGCGCCGCTCAGCGTGAGCGAATGCTGGTCGGCGCGAAACAAGATCATGCTGGACCCCGACGGTCACGACTACCCCGTCGACAAAAAGCCGCTCCTTGCCGCGACCGACCCGTCACAGCCGCAAGGCGACCTCATTGCCGAGCAGGTGCCGCAGCTCAAGTTCTCGCCCTATCAGCGAACCGTCGTCTACAATCCGATGTACAACGCCTACAAGGCATGGACCGAAATCGTCGGGCGCGACTATGGCTGGGGGGCCGGCGAGGACAAGGACGCCTATGCCGATTTCCTGGTCAAGAACGGCTGGGGCAACGACACCACCAAGTTCGACGTTCCGGTCCTGCACTGCGAATTCGAAGGCTCGCGGGCGCATGACGTGCTGAAGGCGCTGGACGCCTTCAGCCTTGGCGGATCATGGTGCAAGAAGAACTTCATCTTCGGCGCGCTGTGCAAGATCCTGCAAGCCATATTGGCGCCTCTGGCACTTCTCGCGGCCGCGGCGGCGTGGGCCCTAGCCGATGACGGTGACGCCGCCGACGCGCTGGTCGGCGGCGGGACCATCGGCGCCGACGACTGGGTGGTGGCGCGTGGGCGCTGGGTCTATGACGGCGGCCATGACGGCTGGAACGAGATGCATGCGACGCGCGTCGTCCAAAAGGTCGGACCGCAGTCCGTGCCCAAGGACCCAGTGCAGTTCAAGGCCTACATGGAGCATTGGTGCGATCTGCTGGCCGAGATCCCGCGTGTCGTCGACCCGGGCGTCCACCCGCTGACCCCGGAACAGCAAGCGGTGGACGACAACCAGAAACGCCCTGAACATCAATGGACTGTCCATCCGGCGCTCGATGGCTGCACACCGGCCCGCGATCCCGATCGGCCTCCGGACCTTCATTGAGCCCAACCGATTCTAGAGCCGAGAGGAGACAGGTATGGATTTCATCGAAAGATGGTTTGGCGTTTCGCCGGACGGTGGCGATGGCTCGACGGAAGCGCTGTACATCCTGGCCGTCGTCGTGTTCTTTGCAGCAGTCGCCGCATTGGTTTACTTGAAGCGCCGCAAGAAACCACTTTAGGCCGATAAGCGCGCTCAAGAGGGGGGCCTCTGGCGAAAACTGCAACATTTGCCGCGGCGATAGTGGCCGCAATGACGTTCGCCTGTCCTGGTCGGGCGCAGGACCAGGGCATCGAACTCGGCACGCTCGATTGCGCCATCGGCGGCGGCACCGGTTTCATCTTCGGCTCGAGCAAGGATCTGAGCTGCACCTTCACCCCGGCCGACAAGACCTTCGCGCCGGAAGCCTATTTCGGCGTCGTCAACAAATACGGTCTCGACATCGGCACGACCAAGCAGTCGGTGATGCAGTGGCTGGTGCTGACGCCGCTGAAAAACATCTACGCGCCTGGCGCGTTGGCCGGTGACTATGTCGGCGCCAGCGCCGAAGTGACGGCGGCGGTCGGCGCCGGCGCCAATCTGCTGGTCGGCGGCTCCTCGCAGGCCTTCACGCTGCAGCCGCTCAGCCTGCAGACGCAGACCGGCATGAACATCGCCATCGGCGTCAGCCAGTTCCAGCTGCGCAGCACCGAGAACTGAACGGTCGGATGAGGGCGCGCCCATCGCTTCGTCATCCACGGGCGAAGCAAGGAGCGTAGCGACGCGGCGCAGACCCGAGGATGACGAAGTGAGGGCGAAAAAAGTCGCTTGAACTCAACCACGGTTGAGGTTTTACAAGCCTGCCCTGACTGAAACCGCACGCATGGCCCCGCCGGAAAACCCCACTGGCTTCTGGTGCCATGCGCCCGCATCGAGATATGCAAAGGCAGGGTGGAAATGATGACTGAAATCACCAGCAACAAAGTCGACTGGCGCGCGCTGTGGGCGAGCGGCGACCTGGCGCGCTTCTGCTTCATCAGCCTCGGCATCCTGCTGCACGCCACCAACGAAACGATGGTGGCGACAGTGATGCCTGCCATGGTCGGCGATCTCGCCGGCGTGCAGTTCGTCGGCTGGTCGCTGGCGGTCTATGAGCTCGGCGCCATCGTCGCTGGCGCGGCAGCCGGCCGCATGGTCAGCTATGTCGCGCTGCGCTCCAACGTCACGGTCGCCGCTCTGCTCTATGCCGCCGGCGCGCTGATCTGCGCCACCGCGCCCTCCATGCCGGTGTTTCTCGCCGGCCGCCTGGTCGAGGGGCTGGGCGGCGGCGCGCTGGTATCGCTGGCTTTCGTCTCGGTCGAACGGCTGTTCAATCGCAACATCTGGCCGCAGCTTTTCGGCATCATGTCGGCAATCTGGGGCGTTGCCGCCTTCAGCGGCCCGATGCTCGGCGCGATCATGGTCGAGCTGTTGTCCTGGCGCTGGGCCTTCGGCGTCTTCGTGCTGGGCGGCATCGCCATGGCGCTGGCGAGTTTCATCGTGCTCAACACACCGGAAGCGACAAAGCCGCAAGCCGCCGCCGGCACCTCGCCACCCTTCCCTTATGCCGCACTTGGCTGTCTCGCGATCGCCGTCATCTTGATCGCCACCGCCGGCGTCGACGTCGCCTTGCTGCGCTCCTCGCTGCTGCTCGTCCTCGGCCTCGCCGGCCTGGCGCTGTTCGTGGTCGTCGACGCCATGAAGCCGCGCTCGCGGCTGTTCCCGTCGGGCCTGTTTTCGTGGCGCTCGCCGGTCGGCAGCGGCATGACCATGGTTGCCGCCTTCTCGGTGGCGACCGTCTCATTTTCCATCTACGGGCCGCTGCTGCTCACAACGCTGCACGGTGTTCCGATCCTTACCACCGGTTACATCATCGCCGCCGAATCGATCGCCTGGTCGATCCTGTCGATCGCCGTCGCCAATGCGCCGCTGGAGCGTGAACGGCAGATCCTCGTCATCGGCGCGCTGATGATTGCGGCCGGCCTCGCCGGTTTCGCCTACGCCATTCCGACTGGATCGATCCCGCTGATCCTCGTCTGCGCCCTGCTGCAAGGCGGCGGTTTCGGCGTGTCCTGGCCTTTCCTGACGCGCATCATCGTCGCCTCCGCCCGCGAGGGCGAGCAGACGATTGCCTCGGCCGCCGTGCCGACCATGCAGCGCATCGGCTACGCCGTCGGCGCCGCCATGGCCGGCATCATCGCCAATGCCAGCGGCTTCTCCGCCGGGCTGAACCGCGACGCCGCGGCCAGCGTCGCCGGCTGGCTGTTCCTGGCCTTCGTGCCGCTCGGCATTATTGGCTGCCTGGCGGCGTTGAGGATGGCTTTGACGGCAAGCCGGCCGCAATTGGCGACAGGCTGAGGCCATTGCCGAGATTGGCCGGTCGCCTCCCGGCCGGCCTGCTTCTCAAAGCGATGGAAGAACGCTGCGGATGTGATTGGCGAATGCCTCGACCGCCGGAGATCGCTCGGTCTCGGCAAAGGCGATCAGAATGCCAAGGCGCGGCAGCTGAGGCAGCGGCGCGCCCAGAATATGCAGGTCGGATGGCACCGCCTCCTGCGTCATCACGCTGATCGCCAGGCCTGACCGGGCGACCGCAATCAAGCCGGCGAGGCTGTTGCTCGCATAGGCGATCTTGTAGCGCAGCCCAGCCCGGGCCATCGCCTCGCAGGCCGCCTTGTGATCGATGGCATTCGACGCGGCCATTGCCAGCGGCACGGTGTCACCGAAATCATAGAGGTCGAGCGCCGGCTTGCTGCCGACCCAGACCAGCCGTTCCGTGCGCACGACGCCTTGCGCATCGTGCGCATTCGAAACCAGTGCCAGGTCGATCTGGCGTGCGTTGAGAAGCGTCCGCAATTCGACCGTCGGCGCCGAGACAACCTTGATCTCGACATCGGGATACGTCGTTCCAAAACTCTTCAGCAGCGCGGGAAAGAAGGCGCTCAGATAGTCCTCGGGGCTTCCGAAAATGATCGAGCCATGCACGCCTTTCTCGGATAGCGCCGAGATCGCCTCATCATGGATTTTGAGAATGCGCTCGGCATAGGCGAGGAAGCGCTCGCCGCTGCCGGTGAGCCGCACGCCGCTGCCGCTGCGATGAAACAGACTTTGTCCAAGCGCCTCCTCGAGCCGCTGCACCTGCATGGTCACGGCCGACTGCGTGCGCCCGACCTGTATGGCCACCGCGCTCAGCGTTCCCGAATGCGCCGCACGCACGAATGTCGCCAGGAGCTTGAGATCGAGCGGAGCTTGCATATCAATTCCATTGATATCGGAATCTGATTACTATCAATTTTACTGCACCCTCGCCATCCGCTATTTTTTCCTCTTCAACGGTTTGATGGAGTTGCGGCATGTCGAAAAACGCGGATCGAGAATTCTGGGCGGCGGCGCAGAAGCATTTGATACGCTATGGCGGCAGCTTCGAACCCGCCATCATCGAGCGCGCCGCAGGCTCCTACGTCTACGATGCCGACGACAGGCCGATCCTCGACTTCACCTCAGGGCAGATGAGCGCGCTGCTTGGGCATTCTCATCCCAGGATCGTTTCGACGGTGACCCGCCAGGTCGCTGAGGTAGCGCACCTTTTCAGCGGCATGCTGTCGCGACCGGTTGTCGAGCTTGCCGAAAGGCTCGCGGCGTTGGCGCCGGGGCTCGACCGGGTCATGCTGCTTTCGACCGGTGCGGAATCCAATGAAGCCGCAATCCGCATGGCAAAGCTGGTGACCGGCAAGCACGAAATCGTTGCCTTCTTCAAGAGCTGGCACGGCATGACGGGTGCTGCCGCCTCAGCGACCTACAGCGCCGGCCGCAAGGGCTACGGACCGGCGACGGTCGGATCGCTGGCCATCCCTGCCCCCAACAGTTTTCGGCCGCGCTTCAAGCACGCCGATGGCTCGCTGGACTGGCGCACCGAACTCGACGATGCCTTCGACCTCGTCGACAGCCAGTCGACGGGAAGCCTGGCGGCCTTTGTTGCCGAGCCGATCCTGTCGAGCGGCGGCATATTGGAACTGCCGCTGGGCTATCTGGCGGCATTGCAGCAAAAATGCCGCGAGCGCGGCATGCTGCTCATCCTCGACGAAGCGCAGACCGGCATCGGCCGTACCGGCGATATGTTCGCCTTCCAGAGGGACGGCGTCACACCTGATATTCTCACTCTGTCCAAGACCATCGGCGCCGGCCTGCCGCTGTCGGCCGTGATGACCACCGCTGAGATTGAAGACGCAGCGCACGAAAGAGGTTTTCTGTTCTACACCACTCATGTCTCCGACCCGCTGCCTGCTGCCATCGGCCTCGCCGTGCTCGATGTCGTCGAGGAGGAAAAACTTGTCGACCAGGCCCGGCATATGGGCGCGCGCCTTTTCGACGGGCTGTCGCGGCTGAAGCAGCGCCATGAATGCGTCGGCGACATCCGCGGTCGCGGTCTCTTGCTTGGCGTCGAGATCGTCAAGGACGACAAGGAGCCCGATTACCAGCTCGGCGCCGCGATTGCGGCGGAAGCGTTCCGGCGCGGGCTCAGCATGAACATCGTCAAGCTTCCCGGCATGGGCGGCGTCTTCCGCCTCGCCCCGCCGCTGACCATCTCCGAACAGGAACTGGATCTCGGCCTGCGGATCATTGCGGAGTCGATCGAGGCCTCGCTTGCCGCGGATGCACCAGGCATCGCGGCGGAGTGAGCCCGGCGGCGGCCGGAGGCCGCTCAGACAACGATCGTCTTCAGCCGTTCGGCGATGAGCGCGGCGAGCCGCGCCGCCACCTCGTCCTTGCTCATCTCGGGCCATTCCTCGACGCCGGTCTTCGACACGATCCGCACCCGGTTGCGATCGCCGCCCATGACGCCGGAAGAGCCGATGCCGCTGTCATGCGAGACATCGTTGGCGACGATGAAATCCGCGCCCTTCTTCTTCAGCTTAGCCTCGGCATTGGCAATCAGGTCCTGCGTTTCGGCGGCGAAGCCGACGACCAGTCCGGGGCGCTTCTGGTGATGGCCGACGCCAGCGAGAATGTCGGGGTTTTCAACCATCTGCAGCGCCGGCGGCCCTTCGCCCGCCACCTTCTTGATCTTCTCGCCGGCCGAATTGGCGGTTCGCCAGTCGGCGACGGCGGCGACGAACACCGCGGCGTCCGCCGGCAGCAACTGCTCGACCGCCGCTTTCATCTCGGCCGCAGTCTCGACATGCGTCGTCGCAACGCCGGCCGGATCGGCAACGCTGACCGGACCCGAGACCAGCTGGACGTCAGCGCCCAGCCTCGCCAGCGCCGCCGCAATCGCATGGCCCTGCTTGCCCGACGAGCGGTTGGCGATGTAGCGCACCGGATCGATCGGCTCATGCGTCGGCCCCGAGGTGACGATGATCCGGCGGCCGGAGAGCGGCTTCGGCTTGCTGTCGAGCAGCGCCTCGATCGCCGCAACAATCTCCAGCGGCTCGGCCATGCGACCCTCGCCGGCCTCGTTGCTTTCCGCCATCTCGCCCTTGGCCGGGCCGACGAAAGCGATGCCGTCCTTGGCCAACGTCGCGCGGTTGCGGCGCGTCGCGGCATGCGACCACATTTTCGGGTTCATCGCCGGCGCCATCAGCACCTTCTTGTCGGTGGCGAGCATAACGGTGGAGGCTAGATCGTTGGCATGACCGTTGGCGAGCTTGGCCATCAGATCGGCGGTGGCCGGCGCCACCACCAAAAGGTCGGCTTCGCGCGACAGCCTGATATGGCCGACATCGTGCTCGTCATTGCGGTCGAACAGTTCGGTGAAGACATGGTCGGCCGAAAGCGCGCCAACCGACAGCGTGGTCACGAACTCCTGCGCTGCCGCCGTCATCACCACGCGCACCGCCGCCCCGCGCTCGCGCAGCCGCCGGATCAGGTCGAGCGCCTTGTAGGCCGCGATACCACCACCGATGATCAGCAGAATGCGCTTGCCTGACAAAGAGCCACGCGGCGACGACTTACCCGAAACAGCGACGGCAGAAGTCGCTTGTTGGTCTGGTCCTGCCAGCGCGCGCAGCGTCTTCTCGATCTGGTCGATGCGGTCGGCCTGCCCTGCCCGACCTTCAACCGCCGCCCGGATCATCAGCCGCGCCTGCTCTTCCATCGAGCAGCCATTCTCCGCCGCCAGTTGCCGCAGCAGATCCTTCACGTCATCATCGAGGTTGCGGATGGTGATGCTGGCCATGTGATTGCACTCGTCAGGTCGTCACGAATGCAATGATAGCAATGCTATCGCCGGTCTGCAATCACAAGATTTTCCACGCGATATAAACAAGCGTTAGCGCGATCACCCACAGCGCCAGCCGGCCGGAGCGGGTGTAACGCGCTTCGGCCTTGCCGATGGCGCGCGATGTCGCTTCGTCGAAGCGCAGCCCGTGCTCGGCCATCAGGTCGATCTCGCGCGACAGCCGCTCGGTGCGGGCGGCGAGTTCCGGCGCCTGGCGAGCCAGCGCCAGCATCGCCTTGGCGCCGTCGCGCGCGTCGACCAGAATGCCGCGCGGCCCAAGATTGCCGGCGATCCAGTCGCCGACCACCGGCTCGGCCGTCTTCCACATGTTGAAGGCCGGGTCGAGCGTGCGGGCGACGCCTTCGACCACCACCATGGTCTTCTGCAGCAGGATCAATTCGGGCCGCGTCGCCATGTCGAAGAGTTCGGTGACCTCGAACAAAAGCGTCAAAAGCTTGGCCATCGAGATGGTTTCGGCCGGCTGGCCATGGATCGGCTCGCCGATGGCGCGGATCGCCTGCGCGAAGGCCGCGACATTGTGCTGGCGCGGCACATAGCCGGCCTCGAAATGCACCTCGGCAACGCGCAGATAGTCGCGGGTGATGAAGCCGTAGAGGATTTCGGCGAGGAACCGGCGCTCCTTCTTGCCGAGCCGGCCGGCAATGCCGAGATCGACGGCGACGATGGTGCCGTTGGCCTCGACGAACAGGTTTCCCGGATGCATGTCGGCATGGAAGAAGCCGTCGCGCAGCGTATGGCGCAGGAACGACTGGATCAGGTTGCCGGCGATGGTTTTCAGATCGTGGCCGAAGGCCGCGAGGCCGGCAACGTCGTTCATCTTGATGCCGTCGACCCACTCCATGGTCAGCACGTCGCGGCCGGTGCGCTCCCAGTCGACGGACGGCACGCGAAAGCCGGGATCGTCCCTGGTGTTTTCGCCGAGTTCGGAAAGCGCCGCCGCTTCGAGCCGCAAGTCCATCTCGATCTTGGTGGTCTGCGCCAGCGTCTCGGTCACCTCGACCGGCCGCAGGCGGCGCGACGACGGGATGTACTTTTCCTGCAGGCGGGCGGCGAGGAAATAGCTTTCGAGATCGTGGAAGAAGCGGCGGCGCACGCCCGGCCGGATGACTTTTACCGCCACCTGGGTCGCGACACCGTTCTGCACGGTTTCAGCTGTGTGGACCTGGGCGATCGAGGCGGCAGCGACGGCATCGCCAAAGCGGACGTAAAGCTCGCCGATCTTGCGCCCGAGCGAGGCTTCGATCGCGGCCACCGCCTCGGCCTGCGGGAACGTGTGCATCTTGTCCTGCAACATGGCGAGATCGAGCGCCATGTCATTGCCGACGACATCAGGCCGCGTCGCCAGGAACTGGCCGAGCTTGACGTAGGACGGACCGAGCCGGACGACCGCCTTGGCCAGCCGGTCGCCGCGCTCATAGGCAAGCGCACGGCGGCGGGTGAACAGCCGCGCCATGCGCCAGCCGAATTTCGGCAGACCGGACAGCTCGTCGCCCGGCAAGGCGGCGACGACACCCTCGCGAACCAGCACCCAGCCGGCCCGTGCGAGCCGAAAAGCCGCGCCGACGGTGCTCATGGCAGCACTTGCCCTGCCGGCTTTCTAAACCGGCGCAGGGCACATCGAACGTGAAGAATACGGACCAGCCTCAAAGCTTCCAGCCCGAATGCAGGGCGGCGATGCCGGCCGAATAGTTGCGGAAGGAGACGCGATCGAAGCCCGCGCGGGCAATCATGGCAGCAAAATTCTGCTGGTTGGGAAATTTGCGGATCGATTCGACCAGGTAGGAATAGGGCTCGCCGTCGCCGGTGACCGCCTTGCCGATCCTGGGAATGGCGTTGAACGACCAGGCCTCATAGGCCTTGTCGAGCAGCGGCATGTCGACCTCGGAAAACTCGAGGCAGAGCAAACGCCCGCCGGGCTTCAGCACGCGGAACGCTTCACTGAGCGCCACATCGATGCGCGGCACGTTGCGAATGCCGAAGGCGATCGTATAGGCGTCGAAGGTGGCGTCGGCGAAAGGCAATTCCTCGGCATTGGCCTCGACGAAATCGGTGTTGTCGGACAGGCCCTTTTTCTCGGCCCGGTCACGGCCGACCGAGAGCATCGAGCCGTTGATGTCGAGGATGGTGGCATGGGCATTGCGGTGGCTCGCCTCGACGATGCGGAAGGCGACGTCGCCGGTGCCGCCGGCAACATCGAGCACCTTCCAGCCTGGCCGTTTCGGCGGATTAAGCCATGTCACCATGGCGTCCTTCCACAGCCGGTGCAGTCCAGCCGACATCAGATCGTTCATCAGATCGTAGCGGTTGGCTACCTTGTGGAAAACGTCGTTGACCAGGGACTGCTTGTCGTCAGCCCCTACACGCTTGAAACCATAGGAGGTTTCCATGCCGCCCGCGGCCGTGGTTCTCTCAACTGACATTATTGTGATCCGTCATAAAACCGGCGGGACCATAGCCGATCGATGGTGCGGGCGCTATTGTTTAAGGCGCGGTGTTCGGCCGCGCTTCCCTGTCGTGGCATCATGCCTATGTGGCCACGACCTGGATTGACCTGACGGGATGATTGAATGCCTTTGAAAGCAGAACTGCACTGCCACATCGAAGGGGCGGCTGCGCCCGAACTCGTCATCAGCCAGGCGCAGAAATACGGCAAGGACACCTCGCCCTATATCCAGAACGGCTCCTTCGTCTGGCACGATTTCACCTCGTTCCTCGCCGCCTATGATTTTTCCGCCGACCTGTTCCGCACGGAAGAGGACTATGCCCGGCTGGCCGATCACTATTTGACCAGCCTCGCCCGTGATGGCGCCATCTATTCCGAGGTGTTCACCTCGCCGGACCACGCCAAAAAAGCCGGCCTGTCGCCCAAAGCCTATACCGACGCGCTCGGCGAAGGCATGGCGCGGGCCAAGGCCAAGACCGGCATAGAGGGCCGCATGATCGTCACCGGCGTGCGCCATGTCGGCGTCGAATCGATCGAGCAGGCGGCGCGCTTCGCGGCCCGCTGCGGGCATCCGCTGGTGACCGGCTTCGGCGTCGCCGGCGACGAGCGCATGGGCGACTTCGAGGACTATGTCAGGGCCTTCGAGATCGCCCGCGAGGCCGGGCTCGGCATCACCATCCATGCCGGCGAACTGATGGGCTGGGAGAGCGTCCAGGCGGCACTCGACCACATCCGCCCGTCCCGCATCGGCCACGGCGTGCGCGCCATCGAGAATGCCGACCTTGTCCGGCGCATCGCCGACGAAGGCGTCGTGCTCGAATGCTGCCCCGGCTCCAACATTGCGCTCAAGGTTTTCGACAGCTTCGCCGACCACCCCTTTCCGGCACTGAAAGCGGCGGGCTGCAAGGTGACGCTCAACTCCGACGACCCGCCTTATTTCTGGACGTCGCTGAAGCGCGAATACGCCATCGCCGCCGAGCATTTTGCGATGGACGACAAGGCGCTCGCCGCGGTCACCCGGACGGCAATAGAGGCAGCCTTCGTCGATCGCAAGACCAAGACCGCACTGCTCGCCAAGCTCAACGGCGTCGCGCGCTGATTTCTCCCGACAAAACTGTGGTCGGTGCTGGCCAGGCGGTTCCTTGGCCGGCGCATTGTCGCTAGGGTCATTCCAGCAGCCGGAAGCGCAGCGCGTCCGAATGGATCTATGCGCACACTTTTGGGCGACACGCATTTAGGAGAACACCATGCAGGGCGTCACCGTCGTCGACCACCCGCTTGTCCAGCACAAGCTGACCATTATGCGCAAGAAGGAGACCTCGACGGCCGGCTTCCGGCGGCTGCTGCGCGAGATCTCGCTGCTGCTCGGCTATGAGGTCACCCGCAACCTCGAACTGACCACGACCACCATCGAAACGCCGATCGAAACCATGGAGGCGCCGACGCTGGAGGGCAAGAAGCTGGTCTTCGCCTCGGTGCTGCGCGCCGGCAACGGCCTGCTCGAAGGCCTGCTCGATCTGGTGCCGGCGGCGCGCGTCGCCCATATCGGCCTCTACCGCGACCACGAGACGCTGGAAGCGGTCGAATATTTCTTCAAGGCGCCGAGCGATCTCGCCGACCGGCTGGTGATCGTCGTCGATCCGATGCTGGCCACCGCCAATTCGGCGATCGCGGCCATCGACAAGCTGAAGGGACGCGGCGCCACCAACATCCGCTTCCTCTGCCTGTTGGCGGCGCCTGAAGGCATCGAGCGCTTCACCAAGGCGCATCCCGATGTCCCGGTCTTCACCGCTTCGATCGACCGCCAGCTCAACGAGAAAGGCTACATCATGCCCGGCCTCGGCGACGCCGGCGACCGCATGTACGGGACGAAATAGTCATCACGGCCGTTTACCGGTCGTTTACGCAATGGCGCGGTTTCGGCGCGCGCGTTAAAGCCGCAAACACCATGTCGGGATTAGGGTCGGCGCTCACAAAGGCCGACCCATGCTGCGCACAGTTCTCATCTTTTGCGTGCTTGCCGCGACATCGGTACTGATCCCGTTCGCCTATCAATCGAATCCGCAAATGTTCGACAGTACGCCGAAATCGGCGGCTGAGGCCGAACCGGCGGCTGATCCGCAACTGAAGCTGGCCGCGGCCCCTGACAAGCCGCCAGTGCCACAACCGTTCGGCCGCAAGGTTCTGATCGCCGCGGACGCGCGCGGGCATTTCACCACCTCGTTCAAGCTCAACGGTCGTCAGGTCGACGGCCTGATCGACACCGGCGCCACGCTGGTCGCCATCAACACGTCGACGGCGCGCAGGATCGGCATTTCGCTGAACCAGGCGGATTTCAACCAACAGGTCAACACCGCCAACGGCGTCATCAGGGCTGCCGTGGTGAGCATCGATCGCCTGCAGATCGGCAAGATCACGGTCGAGGACATGCAGGCCGTCGTGCTCGACGACCGGGCGCTGCACACCAACCTGATCGGCATGAGCTTTCTGCAGCGGCTGGAAAAATACCAGGTCGAAGACGGCACGCTGCTGCTCGTCCAGTAAGAGAGAACCTTCCCGCCTCTGCCTACCCGCGCGGCAGGATCCGCCGGATCACGCTCTTGTCCGCCGCCGGCTTCGAAGTTCCGACCACATAGGCCGAAAGCACGGCGGCGGCCGCCGCCTCCGCATCCGCCTCCGTGCGGGCATGGACCAGCGCCAGCGCCTCACCGACCCGCACCTCCGCACCCACCGGCAACAGCCTGGTGATGCCTACGGCATGGTCGATCCTGTCGTCCGGCCGCGTGCGCCCGCCACCGAGGCCGACGACCGCTAGCCCGATGTCGCGGGTGGCAATGCCAGTGACAAAGCCGTTGGCGGTCGCCTTGACCGCGAATTCCGTTGCCGCCTTCGGTAGATATTTTTCCGGCTTCTCGACGAAGTCGGCGGGACCGCCAAGCGCGGCCACCATGCGCGCGAAAATAGCGGCGGCGCGGCCTCCGGCGAGCGTCTCGGCGGCGCGCCGCATGCCGTCCTGGTTGGACGTCACCAGGCCGGCCGACTGCAGCATTTCTGCCGCCAGCGCCAGCGTCACATCCTCCAGCCGCTTGTCACGGACCCGGCCGGTGAGGAAATCCACCGCATTGCGCACCTCGACCGCATTGCCGGCCGCCGACGCCAGCGGCTCGTTCATGCCGGTGATCAGCGCCGAGGCCTTCAGGCCGGCGCCATTGGCGACTTCGACCAGGCTGTTCGCCAGCGCCGTTGCGTCGCGCGACTTCTCCATGAAGGCGCCATTGCCGACCTTGACGTCGAGCACCAGCGACTGCAGGCCGGCGGCGAGTTTCTTCGACAGGATCGAGGCGGTGATCAGCGGCACTGATTCGACCGTTCCCGAGATATCGCGGATCGCATAAAGCCTGCGATCGGCCGGCGCCAGATCGGCGGTCTGGCCGATGATGGCGCAGCCGGTCTCGAGCACCGTCTTGCGGAAGCGCGCAATATCCGGCTGGCTGATATAGCCGGGGATGGCGTCCATCTTGTCCAGCGTGCCGCCGGTATGGCCGAGGCCCCGGCCCGAGATCATCGGCACATAGGCGCCGCAGGCGGCGACGATCGGCGCCAGCATCAGCGAGACATTGTCGCCGACGCCGCCGGTCGAATGCTTGTCGGTGACCGGTCCCGGCAGGTCCGACCAGTCGAGCACATCGCCGGAATCGCGCATGGCAAGCGTCAGCGCCACTGCCTCGTCGCGGCTCATGCCGTTGAAGAACACCGCCATGGCGAAGGCGCCGACCTGGCCGTCCGAGACGGTGCCGGATGTCAGGCCTGCGATGAAGCCGTCAATCTCCTGCGTCGACAGCTTCTGGCCGTCGCGCTTGCGGCGAATAATCTCTTGCGGAAGCATCAGGCCGAGACCTTACTCTCCGGCAGCCCATCCTCGAACACACGCCGGAGGATTGTCGCCAGCCGCGCGCCGCCGATCGGCGCCATGTCCTTGGTTTCCTGATGCGAAAGCTCCGCCCCGGTCATCCCTGCGGCGAGGTTGGTGACCACCGAGCAGGCGGCGACACGCAGGCCGAGGAAGCGGGCGAGAATGACCTCCGGCACGGTCGACATGCCGACCGCATTGGCGCCCATGATGCGCGCCATGCGGATTTCCGCCGGCGTCTCGAAGCACGGTCCGGAAAACCACATATAGACGCCCTTGTGCAGCGCCGTGCCCGTCGCCTTCGCCGCTTTCTCGATCGCCGAGCGAATGCCGGCATCATAGGCTTCGGTAAGACCAACGAAACGACGGTCGCTCGGCTCGCCGATCAATGGATTGGAGCCTGAGAAATTGATGTGGTCGGTGATCAGCATCACCGAGCCCGGCCCCATCTCCGGATCGACCGAACCGGCGGCATTGGTGAGGATCAGCTTGGTGATGCCGATGCCCGCCAGCACTTCCAGCGCCGGCCGCATCGCCGCCGCGTTGCCGTGCTCGTAGTAATGAGCGCGGCCCGACAGCATCAGCACCGGCGTACCGGCGAAAAGCCCCGCCACCACCTCGCCGGCATGGCCGGTGACGCCACTTCTGGGAAAGCCGGGCAAATCCGCATAGGAGATGCGCACCGCATCCTCGACCTGGTCGACAAGACCGCCAAGGCCCGAGCCCAGCACCAGTGCGGTGGTGGGCGCCAACCCATCCAACCTTTCGACGAGATGATCCAGCGCTTCCTTCATTTCAGCCAGCTCTTCATTTCAACAGTTCTTCATTTCAAAATGTCGCCCCGAAAGCCATAGGGCAGCATATCGCCCATGGTCACGGTCTCGACCACGCCGGCATTGTCGCACAGATAGAGTTTTGTTTCCGGCTGACAGAATTCCGCCAGCCTTTGCCGGCAGCCGCCACAGGGCGAGCATTTGCCTATGCGCTCGGCGATCACCGCGATCTCGGTGATCTTGCCGCCGCCACCCATGATGTAGTGGCCAAGCGCCGTGGTTTCGGCGCACCAGCCTTCCGGAAAGGACGCGTTCTCGACATTGGCGCCAACGAAAACCCGGCCGTCCTCGGTGCGCAATGCAGCCCCGACCGGGAATTTCGAATACGGCGCATAGGCCTTGGCCATGGCGGCTTGCGCCGCTTCGAACAGATCATGCGACATTAAATTCAGCGTTCCTTGACGTAGGGCACACCGCCGGCGCGCGGCGGGATGGCCTTGCCGATGAAGCCAGCAAGCAGGATGACGGTGAGGATATAGGGCAGAGCCTGCATGAACTGTACCGGCACCTTGCCGATCAGCGGCAGTGGCGTGCCTTGCAGGCGGATCGCCGCGGCATCGAGGAAGCCGAACAGAAGGCAGGCGAACATGGCATTGACCGGCCTCCACTTGGCAAAGATCAGCGCCGCCAACGCGATATAGCCCTTGCCGGCAGTCATGTCCTTCACGAAGCCGCCATTCTGCACCATCGACAGATAGGCGCCGGCAATGCCGGTCAATATACCGGTGCAGATCAGCGCCCGGTAGCGCAGCCAGGCGACAGAGATACCGGCGGTGTCGACGGCCGCCGGGTTCTCGCCGACCGCGCGCAGGCGCAGGCCGAAGCGGGTGCGAAACAGCACCCACCAGGTAAACGGCACCATCGCGAATGCGAGATAGACCAGGATGGAGTGGCCGGACAGAAGCTCGGCATAGATCGGTCCGAGGATCGGCACGTCGCGGACAGCGTCGGCGCCGGGCAAGGTGATGGCCTCGAAGCGCTCGCCCGGCTGCAGCGCTGGTGTGCGCCCGCCTTGCTGGAACCAGGCTTGGCCGAGGATGATGGTCGAACCCGCGGCAATGAAATTGATCGCAACGCCGGAGACGATCTGGTTGCCACGATGGGTGATCGAGGCAAAGCCGTGAATCATGGCAAAAGCGACCGAGATCATGATGGCCATGCCGAGGCCGAGAAGGGCGGAATGGAAGACCGAGGCAGCAGCGGCACCGGCAAAGGCGCCGACCAGCATCTTGCCTTCCAGCCCGATGTCGAAGACGCCGGCGCGTTCCGAATAGAGGCCGGCGAGACAGGCAAGCAGCAGCGGCACCGACAGGCGTATCGTCGAGTCGAAGATCTGCACGATGGCCATGAACACATCCATCTCAGGCGCCCTTCCCTTTGACCGCTTCGATGCCGACGGATCTCGGGCTGAACGAGGCGAACAGTGCCTGGACATAAGGCCGGAACATATGCTCCAGCGCACCCGCAAACAGGATAACCAGACCCTGGATGATGACGATCATGTCGCGGCTGATCGCCGGCATCTCGAAGGCGAGTTCGGCGCCGCCCTGGTAGAGCATGCCGAACAGGATCGCTGCCAGCACGATGCCGACCGGATGCAGGCGGCCCATCAGCGCCACGGCGATGCCGACAAAGCCGGCGCCGGAGACGAAGTCGATCGCCACATTGTGCTGGTCGCCCATCACCGGATTGAGCGTCATCATGCCGGCCAGCGCGCCCGAGATCATCATCGCGATGATGATGATGCGGGTCTCTGAAATGCCGGCATAGCGCGCTGCCTTCGGGCTGTGGCCATAGGTGCGCATCTCGTAGCCGAGCTTGGTGCGCCAGATCAGCAGCCAGACCAGGAAGGCCATCACCAGCGCCAGCAGGAAGCAGATGTTGAAGGGCGCCGAGCGGATTTTGGCGCCGAACAGTTCGATGATCCAGTTGAGCTTGGGGAGTTCGGCGCCGGCGAGGAAGTTGCGGGTCTGCGGCGCCTGCGAGGCTGCCGGCTTCAACAGCCCGACCAGGAGATAGACCATGATCGACGCGGCGATGAAGTTGAACATGATAGTGGTGATGACGATGTGCGAACCGCGCTTGGCCTGCAGATAGGCCGGGATCAAAGCCCATAGCGCGCCAACCGCAGCTCCGGCGATGATTGCCAGCGGAAAGGTCAGCCACCATGGCAGCACGCTGTCGAAGGTCAGGCAGACCACGGCGACGCCGAGGCCGGCAATGTAGGCTTGGCCCTCGGTGCCGATGTTGAACAGGCCGCAATGCGCGGCCACCGCAACAGACAGGCCGGTGAAGATGAAAGTGGTGGCGTAGAACAGGGTGAAGGCAATGCCGGTTCCCTTGCCGAAGGCGCCTTCGACCAGGATGACGGCGGCGCGGAACGGGTTTTCGCCCACCAACATGACGACGAAGCCGGCAACGATGAAGGCGACCGACAAATTGATCAGCGGGATCAGCCCATAGTCAGCCCAGGCCGGCAGCTTGGCGTAAGGCGTGCTCATTCTGCTGCCTCCTGGTGCTCGACACCCGCCATCAGCAGGCCAAGCTCGCCTTCGGTCGCCTCCGGGCCGCGCTCGCCGACGATACGGCCGGCAAACATCACCAGGATGCGGTCGGACAGCGATCGGATTTCGTCGAGTTCGACCGATACCACCAGCACCGCCTTGCCTTGGTCGCGCATGGCAATCAGCCGCTTGTGGATGAATTCGATGGCGCCGACGTCGACGCCGCGCGTCGGCTGGCCGACGATGAGAACACCCGGGTCTTGTTCCATTTCCCGCGCCAGCACGATCTTCTGCTGGTTGCCGCCGGAGAAGTTCGCTGTCTTCAGGCGCGGATTGCCGGGACGGATGTCGTATTTCTCGATCTTGTCCCTGGCATCGGCCATGATGGCGTCGATGTTGAGGAACGGTCCTTTGAGGTAGCGGGGGTCGTCGTGATAGCCGAGGATGGAATTTTCGTTCTCCTCGAAGGCCAGCACCAACCCGACATGATGGCGATCTTCCGGCACATGGGCCAGCCCACGGTCGCGCAACTCGCCGGGATCGGCGGCCCCGGTCAGGTCTATCGGCTTGCCGTCGAGCATCACTGAACCGGAGACGGCGCGCCTGATGCCCGAAATCGCCTCGAGCAGTTCGGATTGGCCATTGCCGGCAACGCCGGCAATGCCGACGATCTCGCCGGCGCGAATGTCGAAGGAGATGTCGTCGACCATGGTGACGCCGCGTGAATCCTTCACCGTCAGGTTCTTGACCGCCAGCTTGACGCCGCCGGCCTCGGCCTCCCCCTTCTCGACCCGAAGCAGCACGCGCCGCCCGACCATCAGCTCGGCCAGTTCCTCGACCGTGGTCTTGGCTGTCTCGCGCGTCGCCACCATCGTGCCCTGGCGCATGACCGAGACGCTGTCAGTGATGGCCATGATTTCGCGCAATTTGTGGGTGATCAACACCACCGTTTTTCCCTGCTCCTTCAACTGCTTGAGAATGCGGAACAGGTGGTCGGCCTCGGCTGGCGTCAGCACACCCGTTGGCTCGTCGAGGATCAGGATTTCGGCGCCGCGATAAAGCGCCTTGAGGATTTCGACCCGCTGCTGCAGGCCGACCGGCAATTCCTCGATGATCGCATCGGGATCAACTTCGAGCCCGTATTCGCGCTCGAGACGCTCCAGTTCAGAGCGCGCCTTGGCGATACTCTTCTTCAGCAGTGCATCGCTTTCGGCGCCGAGAATGACGTTTTCCAGCACGGAGAAATTGTCAACCAGCATGAAATGCTGGTGCACCATGCCAATGCCGAGCGCGATGGCGTCGTTGGGCGTCTTGATCGACGCCGGCTTGCCGCCGACATGGATCTCGCCGCTGTCGGCCTGGTAGAAGCCATAGAGAATCGACATCAGCGTCGACTTGCCGGCGCCGTTCTCGCCAACGATACCGTGGATGGTGCCGCGGACGATCTCCAGATTGATGTCGCGGTTGGCGCGCACGGCGCCAAAACTCTTGTTGATGCCGATAAGCTCGATTGCGGCTTGCGCCATGCAGCCTGTCCCACTCTTATTTTTTTATCGCTTGGTCAAAACGCCTAGCATGATGCCCCGCCCCTGCCAATCGGCCGAAGCGGTGTTCACTCTCGACAAATCCCTGCGTGCTTGTCAATTTCGAACATGGCCTCGATCTTCACATTCGCTAATATGGCGAATTCGAAACTCGCAGCTTTTGGGGTTGCGTGAGCCAAGACCAGGGATTTTTAGAAATGATCATGCCTGCCGACCGGCTGACGACGCTGGAAATCCGCGCCACCGAGCAGGAGAAGACCATCGACGAACTGTCCGGCCAGATCGCCGAGCAGTGGAAGGTGATCGAGCGCATGCAGCGCAAGCTCGATGCACTGAGCGAACGGTTTCTGGCGCTGGAGGAACAGTCTGCATCCGATGTGCCGGTGACCAAGCCGCCGCATTGGTGAATGGCCTGAGGGGGAGCAAGTGATGGCCGGTGAAAGCGATCGCATCGCCCGGGCCGGCGACTACGTGCTTGGCCTGATGAACGACCGGGACCGCGAGCGCGCCGAGCGCGATCTGGAGATCGATCCCGCCTTTCGCGACGCCGTGTTGCGGATTGCCGAACGCATGCATGTCTTCGACCGCACTGAGGCAACCGGCGCGGAGCCCGACAATCGCTGGCAACTGATCACCCAACGCATCGCCGAACTGCCACAGATGCGCCTGTCCAGCCTCGACAGCAGCGATATGAGACCGCCGGCGGTGATACAGGGTCTCAACCAGCGACCGTACGGCGTCGGCCTGCACGCGCTCGGAGGCCAGCGTGGAACCGTCATCGCCATCGGGCTGATTGCGGCCTTCGCGCTGGGTTACCTCCTGGGAAAGTTTTAGGCAGGCGCTACGCGGCGATGCCTGATGCCTCACGCGACAAAACTTGCCCAAAACAAAACCGCCGGGTTTTCACCCGGCGGTCCGAAACCTTGGTGATCGCTGCCGATCAATACGGGCAGGCGTTGTCGGTGGTGTAGTCGTGCACCTGGACCGTGCCGGCGATGATGTCGGCCTTGGCCTTTTCGACGGCGGCTTTCATCTCGTCGGTGACCAGCGCCTTGTTGTTGTCGTCCATGGCGTAGTCGACGCCGCCCTCCTTGAGGCCGAGATTTTGCACACCGCCCTTGAAGGTGCCGTTCTTGCCGTCCATGAAAGCGGTGTAGACGGCAACGTCGACGCGCTTCAGCATCGAGGTCAGCACCTTGCCGGGCTGCAGGCCGTTCTGGTTGGAATCAACGCCGATGCCGAGCTTGCCGGCATCCGCCGCCGCCTGCAGCACGCCAACGCCGGTGCCACCGGCCGCGGCATAGACCACGTCGGAGCCCTGGTCGATCTGCGTCTTGGCGATCTCGCCGCCCTTGGTCGGATCGTTCCACGCCGCCGGGGTGTCACCGGTCATGTTCTGGATGACTTCGGTCGCACCCGCCGACTTGGCGCCGCCGACATAGCCGCATTCGAACTTGCGGATCAGGGGAATGTCCATGCCGCCGATGAAGCTGACCTTCTTGGACTTCGAGGCCATCGCCGCCATGATGCCGACGAGATAGGAGCCTTCATTCTCCTTGAAGACAAGCGAGCGGACATTGGGCAGATCGACGGCATCGTCGATGATGGCGAAGTTGAGGTCAGGATATTCCTTCGCGACCGCCTTGAGCGCATCCTCCCAGGCAAAGCCGGCCATGACGATCGGGTTGCGGCCGTCCTCGGCGAAGCGGCGCAGGGCCTGCTCGCGCTGCGAAGCGTTGGACACCTCGAACTCGACATAGGCGTTGCCGGTTTCGGTCTTGAACTTTTCGGCGCCGTGAAAGGCAGCCTCGTTGAAGGATTTGTCGAACTTGCCGCCGAGATCGTAGAGGATGGCCGGCTGGACATCCGCGGCGAAAGCCGGAAGAACCATTGCAGTTGCGGCCAGAAGGCCGAGAACGATACGTTTCATGTGATCCACACCCTGTCGGTTATTTTTTCCGTTACGCACCGCATACCGGCCCGGTTCACCGGCAGGCATGCGACGTCAGGCAGGAGTGTATTCCCTCCCGCTCAGGGCCAATCTGGCACGGCCCGAAACAAAATTCACGCGGAATTTTGACCTTTTGGAAAAGCGTGGCGCCGGGACACGGCGCCACAACCAATTCCTTTCGCCAAAGGCCTAAGCGGAGGCGGCGGCCGGAATGGCGCAAGCGACGCCGGTGCCCTTGAGGTTGCAATAACCGTAAGGGTTCTTCGCCAGATATTGCTGGTGGTCCTGCTCGGCGAAATAGAATTCGGGCGCTGCCGCGATCTCGGTGGTGATCTTGCCACGGCCGGCGCCACGCAAGGCGGCTTCGTAAGCGTCGCGTGACGCGATCGCCGCCTGGTGTTGCGCGTCACCAAACGTGTAGATCGCCGAGCGATAGGTGGTGCCGACATCGTTGCCCTGGCGCATGCCTTGCGTCGGGTCGTGGCTTTCCCAGAACAGCTTCAAAAGCTCCGCATAGGACACGATCTTCGGATCATAAACCACGAGCACCACTTCGGCATGGCCGGTGAGGCCGGTGCAGGTTTCCTGATAGGTCGGGTTGGGGGTGACGCCGCCGGCGAAGCCGACCGCCGTGACCCAGACCCCTTCGCGCTGCCAGAACAGGCGCTCCGCGCCCCAGTAGCAGCCGAGCCCGAACAGCGCCGTCTCCAGCCCCTCGGGATAGGGTCCCTTCAGCGGCCGCTTCGAGACGAAATGCCTGGAGGCCGTGGCGATCGCCCTGATACGGCCCGGCAGCGCCTCGGAGGGCTTCGGCAGGTTGAGTTTCTTGTTCAGCATATCGCTGAGAAAAAACATGCGCAGTCTCCCTTTCTCTTAGGCTTGGGGACGCTGGAAACTCATCGCCGACAGATCATCAGTTCGGAGCGAACTGGCCGCCCCGCCGCTGCCGCCTGTAGCCGATCGCATAAAGGATGAAGGCAGCAATCGCGAACACCGCAAAACCGGGCTGGTTGAGCACCCAGGCGATGGCGCTGTCCCACAGCATCGGATTGACCTTGTCGCGAATAAAGCTCTCGAAGGCGCTGCGCGTGTCGGACGAGACGGCAAGCCAGCTGGTGTTGAGCGGGGTCATCACCACCGCCGAAGCCGCTACAGATCGCGTCGCATCCAGCACCGCCATGATGACGGACACCGAAAGCGATATCATTGCCGCGAGACGAAAGATGAAGCGAAACATCCAGACCCTCCCCCGAGGATTTCCCCCTAGACCTGCCAAAGTCTGTAGCGGGAGATAGCCCTTGCGTGCTTTGACCGCAATCGTGACACGCGAATTTGAAAGCTACGCTGCTGCCTTCCGCTTTCGCCTGTGCACCCACCAGACGGCAAACACGCCGCCGGCGATCGCCCCGACAACCAGCCCGGCCAGCCCGATGAACACGGCAAAGTAGCCGCAGGCGCCCTCGAAGCAGCTCATGTCGGTGGTTTCGGCAATCAGCGCGCCTGCGGCAAAACCGACGCCAGCGCCGATTGCGGCGCCGAGGATGATGCCGAGCAAGGCGGCGACGATCGAGACCAGCACTGGCGGGCTTTCGCTTTCGGGATTGGCATAGGTCGTCTCGGCGCCTGCGCCGCGGCGCAACAGATAGATGCAGAGCAGACCGACGGCGATCTCGGCCCCGGTGACGGCCAGCCCTTGGCCTGAGAAGGCGAAATCGGGCACGACCAGCATATAGGCCTGCCTGGCCAGCAGCCACAGGATGGTGGCGACCTGCCAGATGGTGAAATGGCGCGGGAACCGCGCCGAGCGGTTAAAGGCGAGGCCAAGCAGATAAAGTCCCCACAGGATGGTGATGATGCTGGCGGCCAGGCCGCCATAGATGAGATAGAGAACGCTGTCCGGCAGGTCATAGTCGCCAATCACCCGCCATGCGGAAATCAGGCTGTAGGCCGACCAGGCCATGATGAAGACGAGCCATGCCGGCGGGATATAGGAAAGCCCGCTGTCTGGCCGCCTGGCTGGCTGTTGGTTTGTCGATGTCATGTTCGGCCGGTGCCCCCGCAAAGCCTCGCGATCACTCGACAGGCGGCCAGCGACGAAGTCAAGCACGGCAGGCTTTGCGGCCCCGCCTGTGCACATTATTCGGTTGCCGCCGCCACGAGAGGCGTCGGGGCGCGGCATGGCAAAAGACACCAATCCCGGCAAGGAGAATAGAATGCCCGTTATGGCTTGGCATTCGACGCCGGATCGACTAGATGAGCCCCGCACCTGTTGCTTTGACGGCTCAGGGGCGGGGAAAGGGTGTTCGCTGGTTGACGGCGCCCACGGCGCGGAGTTTCCGGCCGGAGTTCCCAAAGGGTGATGCATTTGCCCAACCCGCGCGGCGAAACCGGCCGGCGCGAAATGCTAAGACGGAGAGGTGGCCGAGTGGTTGAAGGCGCACGCCTGGAAAGTGTGTTTACGGGAGACCGTAACGCGGGTTCGAATCCCGCTCTCTCCGCCATCTACCCCATGGAGTGCAAGATGGCCTGCATGTGCTGTTCGAGGTCGAGCTCGCCCCGCGCCTCAACAGTCAGTAGGTACTCGGCCTTGACCTGGCGGTCGCCTCGGCTGGTCGCAGGATAGGAGCAGATGGCCAGCAAGGCTTGCTCTTCGATTCGGTCTGCCATCTTGCGATCGTGCTGGCTGCTGCCCGCTTGATGGACAACTCGATGGAGCGCCGCATAGGCGGCCTCATGGGTTGCGATCAGAGCCTGCAACTCGCGTGACGTGCCCTCCCCTTCAGCAGACGTTGGTTCAACGACAGACGCAACGGCGGCGAACACAAGAAGTGTGCGGCGGGTGACTCCGGACATGCCTCAGATCCTTACCGTCTGATGAGTTCCGGCGTACCATAACACCAGCGCAGCGGTTCGCAGAGGTGCCCTGCAACGAGATCCCATTGACTGCTGACAAATGTCTCTGCTTGTGCAACTGCCCCACGGCACCAAGGCGACTTAACCGTGATCCTTCTGCCCACAAGAGACTAGGTAAGTCGCGCTCGCGTCGTGCGTGGCGTCGCCAGGAGTAGACTGGTTTCGCTGCCCGTAATGCCGGCTATAAGCCGGATGCGCCGCAGCACTGCATCGAAATCGGTCAGCGAGGCGGTCCCGAGCTCGACCACCAGATCCCAGCGGCCATTGGTGGTGTGGATGGTCGAGACTTCCGGGAAGCCACCCAGCGCCCGGACCACGCGGTCGGCGGCATGGCCCTCGATCTCGATGAGCATGATGCCGCGGATGCGCTGATCGACGGCGTCGGCGCGCAACACCACCGTGTAGCCGATGATGTCGCCGGACCGTTCCAGCCGCTCCATACGTGCCCGAACCGTGGCGCGAGAGACGCCGAGATCGACGGCGAGATCCGACACGCTGCGCCGCGCGTCATGGCGCAGCAAGGTCACCAGCCGTTCGTCCAACGCATCCATCGAATCTACCATTTTGATCAGTTCTGCTGCCATTATGATAGATAATGCTTTTCGGATTGCCAATTCTCCCTGTTCATATCGCCGGCTCGCCATGATCTTCTCGCGGCTATCAGGACTTGAACCGCGGGAAAACGATGCGTTGCAAAATCGTCGGGGCGCCAGTGCAGGACGGCGCCGGCAGAATGGGATGCGAAATGGGGCCGAGTGCCCTGAGGACTGCCGGACTGGCTGAAGTGCTGTCCGGCCTCGGTCACGCTGTCGAGGATATGGGCGCCGTCCAGGCGATGCCGGCGAGGCGCATTTCGCACGGCAACCTGGCGCTGAAGGCCCTGCCCGAGGTATCGGCGTGGACATCCGCCATTGCCGAAGCCGCCTACGCGGCGAGCGAGAATGCCATGCCGATCTTTCTTGGCGGCGACCATTCGATCTCAGCCGGGACCGTGTCGGGCCTCGCCCGCCGCGCCGCTGAAACCGGGCGCCCGCTGTTCGTGCTGTGGCTCGACGCCCATCCCGACTTTCACACGCTCGACTCCACCGCCAGCGGCAATCTGCACGGTGTTCCGCTCGCCTACGCCAGCGGCCAGCCGGGCTTTAGCGGCTATTTCCCGGATCTGCCGGCAGCGGTCGATCCCAGGCGCATCTGCACCATGGGCCTGCGCAGTGTCGACCCGGCCGAGCGCAGGGCGCTTAACCAGGCGGGCGTGACCGTGCACGACATGCGCGCCATCGACGAGCATGGCATCGCGCCGCTGCTACGCGCCTTCCTGGCGCGCGTAGCAGCGGAAGGCGGGCTGCTGCATGTCAGTCTCGACGTCGACTTCCTCGACCCGTCGATCGCACCGGCGGTCGGCACCACGGTTCCCGGCGGCGCGACGTTCCGCGAGGCGCATTTGGTGATGGAGATGCTGTCCGACAGCGGCCTCGTCTCCAGCCTGGACCTGGTCGAGTTGAACCCCTTTCTGGACGAGCGTGGCCGCACCGCGACACTGATGGTTGACCTCACCGCCAGCCTGATGGGCCGCCGCATCATGGACCGTCCGACCCGCAGCCATTCCGGGAGCTTTTGATCATGACCACGGCAAAGCTGAACATCGTCCCCTTCGTCAGCGTCGACCGCATGATGAAGCTGGTGATCGCCATCGGCGTCGAGCGCTTCCTGACCGAACTCGCCGGCTACATCGAGGAAGACTTCCGACGCTGGGAGCTTTTCGACAAGACGCCGCGCATCGCCTCGCACAGCCATGATGGCGTCATCGAGCTGATGCCGACCAGCGACGGCAAGATGTACGGCTTCAAATACGTCAACGGCCATCCCAAGAACATGCGCCAGGGTTTGCAGACGGTGACCGCTTTCGGCGTGCTCGCCGATGTCGGCAGCGGCTACCCGATGTTGCTCACCGAAATGACCATCCTGACCGCGCTGCGCACCGCCGCCACATCGGCGGTCGCGGCCAAATATCTGGCGCCGAGCGGCACCCGCACCATGGCCATCATCGGCAACGGTGCCCAGTCGGAATTCCAGGCCATCGCCTTCAAGGCGTTGACCGGCGTCGACCGGCTCAGGCTCTACGACATCGACCGGTCAGCCTCGCTGAAGTGCGCGAAGAACCTGGCCGGCATGGGTTTTGACATCACCATCTGCGAAACCGGGCAGGAAGCGGTCGAAGGTGCCGGGATTATCACGACTGTTACCGCCGACAAGCAGTGCGCCACCATACTCACCGACAACATGGTCGGCTCCGGCGTCCACATCAACGCCGTCGGCGGCGATTGCCCTGGCAAGACCGAACTGCACAAGGACATCTTGCTGCGCTCCGACATTTTCGTCGAGTTCCCGCCGCAGACACGCATCGAGGGCGAGATCCAGCAGCTGGATCCCAACCATCCGGTGACCGAGCTCTGGGAAGTGATCGCCGCCAAGGCGCAAGGCCGCCGAAACGCCAAGCAGATCACGCTGTTCGACTCGGTCGGCTTTGCCATCGAGGATTTTTCGGCGCTACGATATGTGCGCGACCAGCTACAAGCGACCGGCCTATATGAGGAACTCGACTTGCTCGCCGATCCGGATGAGCCACGCGACCTGTTTGGCATGCTGCTGAGGGCGGCTATGCAACCGGCAGCTTGAGGAAGCTCGCCCAAAAGCGGCGCGACCTCGCAAGGCTTGAACACCCGTACCCGGTCGGCGGCGCTCAACCGCAGTGACCGTTCCAGCTTCCAGGCGCCTGGGAAACAGGCTAAAGCTTACCTGCAGCCGCCACCAAGCTGCTGCCGGTCGCGCTTGCGAAGCAATATACACCCAGAAATAGTCAGGCTATTTCGGGAGACTCGCTTATAGGATCGCCTTGTAGCCCTGTTCGCGGATGTTTTCGTTTGCCCTGTTCGAATTCTGATGGCTTTTGCCAGAAACCGCAGCGGGTATTGGTTCTGTGCCATTTTTGCTACATTCCGCAACCTTATTGCTTGAATCCACCTTTTTAGCGGCCTCTAAAATCAATAGGTACTGACATCTTTCGTGAATTTGTGGACAATCACGCTTGGGTTGTAGCGTCTGAAAAAGGGCGCAGCGGGAAAACGTTGGGGTGGAATAAGATGAACACGACAACTATGTCGGCCATATGCAAGCGCCTTGGCCTGCTGACGACGGTTGCCATATTGAGCTGCGGGAGTGCCCATGCGCTCACTCTTAAAGAGGCTATGGCCGTTGCGGTGGAGTCCAATCCCGAGATTGGCCAGGCAATCGAAAACCGCGAAGCAATCGAATTCGAGTTGCGCCAGGCGAAAGGGCTTTATCTGCCCAGCGTCGACCTGGAAGCGTCAGCGGGGGCTCGCCGCCTCGACAATCCGAACAGGCGCTCTCTTTCCATCGAGAACGACACGCTCTATCCAGCTGAAACCGACCTCACGGTTACGCAGACCCTCTACGACAGCGGTGCGAGGCGCGCCGAACTAAACCGCCAGGCCTCGCGCGTCGACGGCGCCTCGTTCCGGGTTCTGGAACGGTCCGAATTCATTGGACTCTCGGTTGTCCAGGATTACCTCGAAGCCATGTTGCAGGCCTCGATCGTCGCCGAGGCGAAGAAGAACCTCGGATTCCATCAGGGAATTCTCGGCGACATCCAGCAAGGCATTGCCGGCGGCGCGCTGAACGAGGCCGATCGTCAGCAGGCTGAGGAGCGGCTCTTCGCCGCCAAAGCCCGTTTGCAGGAAGCCACCGAGGAACTAGAGGCAGCAAAGATCCGGTTCTTCAAGACTGTCGGAAAGCCGCTGACCAGCGCCTCGAGGCCGGGCGATGTGTCCGCCGCGCTGCCGAGATCGCTTGATGAAGCAATCGGGCTGGCACGACAGAACAATCCGCGCGTGCATATGGCCAACAGCGATATCGACGCCGCAGCTTCCCTCGTGGATGCCGCACGGGCAAAATTCGGGCCCTCGATCACCGCCGAAGGTGTCGCCCGGGCAGGATCCGACATCGATGGCAGTGAGGGCGACACGAGCGACCTTCAGGCAAGGGTCGTGCTGCGCTGGAACCTTTATCGCGGCGGCATCGACAAGGCCAACGAGCAAGAACAAATCCGCCGCACCAGCGAGCAGCGCCTTGTCCTGCACCAGGTCCTGCGCGAGATCGAGGAAGCCGTCCGTACTTCATGGGATCGACGCTTCCGGCAGGCCGACCTAGCCAAGACACTGAAGCTTCAGGCTGCCGCCAACGAAAGGCTGGTGGCGTCCTATCGCGAGCAGTTCAAGGTCGGACAGCGCTCGCTGCTCGACGTGCTCGATGCGCAGAACACCCGGTTCAACACAGCGACGCTTGCCGACACCGCGTCCTACGCATCGCTGTTCGCCCAGTACCGACTGCTGGCGGCAACCGGACAGTTGCTGAACACCATGGGCCTTCATCCGGCTAAACAGGCCACCGCCTACGCCAAGGCAGAGTTCAATGCACCGGAAACGGCCGACACCGAAACCTATGCACGCACGCCGTCGGAGCAAAAGAACGATCTGCCTTTTGACATCCTCGCGCCGGTAAGAAAGAAGTAGGAGGGCCCAAGGTCGAACGATAGTCCCGCGGGCAGATCGTGAACCCACAACCCAAAATCCTGTCCCCAAAAGAGGCCTTCAAGGCCTGCTTTTCGGCTGTCGCCGGATATCTCGGCAGGCCGAGCGCGGAGACCGTGCTGTTTGCCGGTGTGCCGCTGTCGGACACGCAAATTGAGATCGATGCCATCCGGCATCTTGCCGAGCGCATCGGCCTCGAAATCACCGAGTTCAGCCATCGCGATTTTCTTCGCGGACGCATAGACCTCCCCGCCATTCTATTTCGCGTCAGCCAATTGCCGGTTGCTCTGCTTGCCGAGACAGCGGACGGTGGATTTACGACCGCTTCCCAGGAAGACGGCCGCACATCCATCAGCAAATCCGAGCTTGCCGGAAGCTATATAAGCGGCGGCGTTTCCTTCTCGATAACCTACGCCAACGCGGTCGAGGGGATGAACGTCGGTTCGGCGGCCAAGATCGAACGGCGACATTGGCTGACGGGAACGATGGCGCCGTTCTGGCGCACCTATTCGAAGGTCGTCCTGTCGGCGGTCTTCATCAATGTGTTGGCCCTCGCCTCGCCGATCTTCACCATGAATGTCTACGACAGGATCTTGCCCAACAAGGCGATTTCGACGCTCTGGGTGCTGTCGATCGGGATCGGCGCGGTCATTCTGTTCGACCTGCTTTTGAAGACAGCCAGGGCATCGCTTATCGACTATGCCGGGCGCAAGGCTGATCTTCGCATCTCCTACATGCTGTTCGAGAAAGTGCTGAACTCGTCTCTGTCGGCACGCCCCGGCTCAACCGGCGAATATGCAAATCGGGTGACGCAGTACGAGTTCGTACGCGAGTTCTTCACGTCGAACACCATCAGCGTCTTCATCGACACGGCATTCGTGTTCGTCTTTCTTCTTGTCATCTATGCGATAGGCGGCTGGCTGGTCATCATACCTGCCCTTGCCTTTGTCGCCTCCGTGATCGTCGGGCTGATCACGCAACGGCGTATCGGCAAACGCGTTGCCGCGTCCATGAACGAAGCTTCGCAACGCCAGGCCCTGCTGGTGGAGTCCATCTCCACGCTGGAGACGATCAAGTCGCTGCGGGCAGAGGCGTACCTTCTGCGAAAGTGGGCCGAGCATTCCAAGAACGCATCCAACACGTCCGAAAAGATAAAGCAGCTTTCGGCTGCCGCCGGCAACATAACGCAGGCCATCCAGCAGCTGGTGACCGTCGCCTTGATCGTGGCCGGCGCCTATGCCTTTTCGGAAGGCCATGTCTCCACCGGCGCCATCATCGGCACCGTCATGCTGGCGGGCCGGGCGGTGGCTCCGCTCGGGCAGATCGCGATCACCTTGTCCAGACTTCGTCAGGCAATGCTCTCCTTGCGAATTGTCAATTCGATCATGGCGCAGCCGGAGGATCGGCCGGACACGGTTGGTTTCGTCAACCGCCCCATTCGCAATGGAGCGATGGCGTTCAGGAATGTCGGTTTTGTCTATCCGGGTTCCGAAAACGAAGTTCTGACCGGCGTGAACTTCTCGGTGAAGCCCGGTGAGCGGATCGGCATCATCGGTCGCATAGGCTCGGGAAAGACGACGATGGGGCGGCTGATCGGCAGGCTCTTTCTGCCGACCTCCGGCGAGCTGCTGCTGGACGGGATCGACATCCGCCAATACCACCCATCGGAGGTTCGTGCGGCGGTCGGTATCGTCGCGCAGGCCAACGATCTGTTTTCCGGCACCATCAAGGAAAATCTCCTGATGGCGTGCCCGGAGGCAACCGATGAACAGATCGTCGAAGCGGCCAAGGCTGCCGGCGTCGACGATTTCGTCTCCCGCCATCCGCGCGGCTATGACATGAATGTCGGCGAGCGCGGCACCAATCTCTCGGGCGGCCAGCGGCAGACAATGGCAATTGCCCGTCTGTTGCTGACCAAACCGAAAATCGTCTTCCTGGACGAACCGTCCGGCTCGATGGATCTGGCTTCCGAGCGCCAGCTGATCAAGCAGCTTAAAGTGGCCTTCGATCGCAGCACGACACTGATCGTTTCGACGCACCGCTTCAGCATGCTAGAGTTGGCTGACCGCCTGATTGTCATCGAGCAGGGCAAGATCGTCGCCGATGGACCGAAAGACCAAGTGATACAGGCGCTGCAGAAAACAAGCGCCTGACAGAACAGACTTGTTGAATACATTCAATACGTTGGGGCGTAAGAATGCTTGCCAGGGAAGACCGCCCGCCGCTTTTCGCGTCGGCGTCGATATTCATCATCGGAGCGCTTTTTGCGAGTTCGGTCGCCTGGGCGTCCTTTGCCGAGGTCGATGAAATCGCGCGCGGCGACGGCAAGATCATACCGGCGTCGAAGACCCAGATCATCCAGGCCAGCGAGCCCGGCGTTGTTCAGGAAATCGCTGTGACGATCGGGCAAATCGTCAAGAAGAACGACCTCATCATTCGCCTCGACAACACCTTCAACACCTCAAGCCTCGGCGAGCAGCAGGCCAAGGCGCGGGCGCTGCAGACGCGCATTGCACGACTCAAATTCGAACAGACCGGCGCTCTCGAGGGCGCGTTTCCCTGCCCGTCCGAGATCCAGAAGGTGGCGCCGGAAATCTGCGACAACGAGCAGAAGCTGCTCATCGCGCGCCGCGACAACTTCGAAGTCAAGCTTTCGGTTCTCAAGTCGCGCCTCGATCAGCGCGAGAAGGAACTGGACGAGGCCAACGCCAATGCCGATCGCCTGACGAAGAATCTGGCCGTCAGCGACCAGGAGGCGAAGCTGGTCGAAGCGATGGTCAAGAAAGGCCTGATGGCGCGAACCGAGCAGCTCCGCGTCGAGCGCGAGCAGACCGAGCTCAATGGCCAGCTGGCACTCGCCGGAGAAACCATCAAGAAAGCCAAGTCGGCCATCACGGAAGCCCAGCTTCAGGTCGATGAACTCGGCTTGCAGCTGCAACAGGAAGCGCTGAGCGATCTGACAGAGGCGCTCGCCGACCTCTCGGTGGTGGACGAGACCATACGCGGCGCCACCGACAAGGTGGCGCGCACCGACATCCGTTCGCCTGTCGACGGTATCGTCAACACGCTCGACATCAACACGGTCGGCGCCTTCGTCCAGCCCGGCGCGGTCGTCGCTGGTATCGTGCCGACCTCCGAGACCCTGCTGGTCGAAGCACGGGTTTCACCGCGAGACGTCGCTTTCATCCGGCCGGGCCAGGACGCGCTGATCAAGGTGACCGCCTATGACTTCTCGATCTTCGGCGGCATCGAAGGCAAGGTCTCGAACATCACCGCCGACAGCCTGGTCGACCAGAAGACCGGCGAACCCTACTATCAGGTGCGCGTCGCCACCGACAAATCGACACTGACACGCGACGGCAAGACCTATTCGATCATCCCCGGCATGATCTGCTCGGTTGACATCAAGACTGGCCGCAAGACGATCCTCACCTACCTTATGAAGCCGATCAACAAGGCGCGTGAGGAGGCGATGAGTGAGCGGTAGCGCGATCTCCCCTCCTGCCGATCGCGACCGGCTGCTGCCACCGCTGGCGGCAGAGGATTTCGGGCTGGAGTTCCGGGTTGTGGCGCGCGGCGGCACGCGCCGCGGCATTCGTCTGGAGCGGGCGTTCTGGACCTCGCTGAAGCAAATGGCCGAAAACCGCAAATGCACGATCGGCATGCTGATCGAAGAGATCGCCGAGAGCCACGCCAACACCGGAAACCTGACATCGGCAATCCGCGTGGCCTGCATGCGTGGGCTGGCCGACGAGAACCTCACCCTACAGAGGCTGGCGTCGATCAAGACCATCAACGCCATTCTGGTCGCCTGTCCCTCACCGGCCTTTGCCCTGTCATCGTCAAAGAAGATCCTGACGTTCAATGCGCCGTTCCAGCAACTAGTACGTCGTCAATTGCCGGTGGCGCCGAACGAGGACGCGCGCCACGACCTCAAGCTGGCGCTGGACCTCAATGTCGCCGACATATTCGTCAGGCTCGATGCCAATGGCGAGACCCCGGTCGCCACCGGTTTCGTCATCGGCGCCGGCGATCGCCGCTACCGAGGCCAACTGAACGCGGTGCGGGCGCCGGTGGTCGAGCCGGAACTGCTGATGGCGTTCGTCTTCGGCGGTTAGAGAAGACAGCCTGAAGGCATACTTACTGCTGCAGACCTTCGCCCGGCGCGACCGTCGAAAGGCCGCCCTTGATATCGGCGATTTGCGCAGAGCCGGTCTTTGCGCCATGGATCCACGCCCGGTCGGTGCTGAACGAATACAGCGGCACGTAGCTCGGCAGATCGCTGTCGCGCGAAACAACATTGCTCAGGCTGTCGAGAATGAAGACGCCGCTGCCGGTGCTGACCGACAGCACGGCATGAAAGAAACCGCGCTTGCGATCCTGCAAGACAACCAGCGACATGCTCTGCGCCGGGATGCCTGCATGCAGCAGCGCGGCCATCTTGAGGATGGCGAAATCCTCGCAGTCCCCTGCCCGCCGCTCGAGGATTTCCGAGGGTTTGGCCCAGTAGTCGAGCTTGCCGTAAACCACGCTGTCCTTCTTGTAGGCGATCGCGCGGTTTATACTTGAGTTGACGAACGACAGCTTGTCGATGAAACGCTTGTCTCGGGCGGCCTCGACGATCCCGGCAAAGGTGCTGTTCTTGCGCTCGCATGCGCTGGCCGCGGTGCACTCGACAATTGCCTTGTAGACGGGCGCCCAGCGCGCTGAAACCGGGAAATTGCGCATCGACAGGGCAACCGAACCGAACACGCCGGGAATGATCGCCGCCGTTTGGATCGGGTCGATCCCGGCGTCGCCCTGCGCGATCGAGGGACCACGCTTTTCATAAGCAGCAACAGGACCATAGCTGCCGAAGACCATGCCGATCCTGTAGGCTGAAACAGGCTGCCAAGGTTGCGGTCGAGCTAGCGAAACGCCGCCGAGGCTAGACGGGGTTTCGACCGCCGCCAGCAGTGCATCGGTACGGCCGACGTCAGCTGCGATGGCGCTCGCGGATGATGGCTGCGGCAGGCTTGCGATGCCCATCGCCAGCAGAAGCAGCTTGAGCCCGGTTATCCCCCGAGCAGATTTTTCTTTTTTCATAACGCCCACCTTTGACTGTGGACGCTACCAACCTTGTCTCAAATTACTGGAAATGAAGGTGGATAAATTTCTCGAAAACAGGATAATCTATTTTGCATAAAATTTTATTCAAATTTATACTTATGTCTACCGGCTCAAATCGACTGCCGGGCATCAAGCGGGCCACGGCTCAGTCAATGTATATCTGGTTATGCGTTCGGGGTTTACCATGCGTAAAAAATGCTGAGATGCGCATATCGGAATATATGAAAGGTATGGCGGGATAGTTGCAAAGCAGGGGCCGTCACTGTCTCTTTCCGGGAAATGCTGGAGGGGTTTGGCTATGACGAACAGTAACGAATTGGACACCGTCTCGAATTCTTGGGATGAGCACTCTGCTCCCCATGAACATGGCGGCTCCCCGGCGCAGGCAGGGATGCAGGTAGCGCAGGCCGCGCAGCCGGCACCTGCCGAGCCCGTACCGGTTGACGTCGGCAGCGGTGCGCCCGTCAAGCAGGATGCACCTGCGGAGGCGAAGGCCCCGGCTGCAGCTGCGCCCCACGAATACGTGGCCGACGCCAGCAACGTGGTAAAGCTTCCGGCCAACGTCTCGATCGACAACATCAAGGTCGACGGCCACAACCTCGTGCTCGAACAGGCTGACGGCTCGGTGATCGTTATCAAGGATGGCGCGCTCAACGTGCCGACCTTCATCATCGGTGACGTCGAGGTTCCTCGCGTTGCCTTGCTGGCAGCGCTTGAAGCAAGTCATGTCGATGTCGCCTTCGGTGCCGATGGTTCGATATCGGCCGGCCCGGGTGGTTCGAACCCAAGTGCAGGCGCAGATTTCTCGGTTCCCCCCGGTGGCATAGGCGACGGGTTTGACCTGTCGGCACTGTTGCCCCCGACGGCTCTGCAATTTGGGCTTCTGGATCGGCGCGAGCTGTTTCCGTCTGTCGTCGACAGGCCGGTTTCCGTGGTGGCCACGTCCTTGCTCACCCCGGACCAGGCGGCCAGCGAAACCGGTATCGACGGCGGCCCGTCACAATCACCCGGCAGCGATGCGCCGAGTAACGCTGAAACCTCTGGCGTCGGAACGATCAGCATCGACGCACCGGATGGTATCGGGTCGATCGTCATCAACGGCGTCACCGTTACCGGCGTCGGCCAGCAGATTGCGGGCGATTTCGGCTATTTGACGATTGTCTCCTACAATCCGACCACGGGTGCTATCGAATACAACTACACGGTGACCGAATCGGTCACTCATCCCCTTCAGGGGGACGGGTTCAATCCCAACGACACGGTTCCGGACAATTTCAGCATCACAGTTACGGATGTCGACGGCGATTCGGCCAGCACCACCTTTGCCGTCGCCATCGTCGACGACGTTCCGACGGCGGTTGCCGACACGGACAGCATCGCCGCGGGCCAGTTCGGCCCCGCGACGGGCAATGTGCTTGTCGGCGGTACGGACGCGATCGACGCGAACACCACGGACGGCGTTGCCGACACCAAGGGCGCCGACGGCGCGACAGTGGTTGGCGTCGAGGCTGGTAACACCAATGCCGCTGTCGACAATGCAGCCACGCTCGGCGTCGAAATCCAGGGCACCTACGGCAAGCTGACGCTCGCTGCCGACGGCACCTACAGCTACGTTCGCGATGCCGGCACGCCCGGTGGCGTCAACGACGTCTTCACCTACACGATCAAGGATGGCGACGGCGACACCTCGCACACCACGCTGACGATTTCGATCGGCGATGGAACGCCGACCGTATCGATCCCGGTAGCGGGCGGCGACGACACGACGGTCTATGAGGCTGGCCTGCCGGCGCGCGCCGGCGAGCCTTCCGGCTCGAACGAGCCTGCGACCTCGGAAACGACCTCGGGTACGATCGGATTCACGTCGCCGGACGGCCTGACGACAGTGTCGCTGGGCGGCCATGTACTGACCGGTGTCCCG